>NZ_JAGDEA010000012.1:0-1124555 GCF_040148705.1 Alteromonas sp. NFXS44
ACTCTTCAATTAAATATATCGAAAAACTTTTATGAATCGTCGGTTGACACTCTTAACGAGTGCCCACACAGATTGTCTTGTTATAAATTTTTAAAGAACAATTGCTAACCTCGGCTAGCTGCTTCAGCGTTTCTCCCTGAAGCGGGACGCGCATTCTACGCGTTTCGTTTTCAGTGTCAACATCTTTTTTGAAATTTAATTTCTCAAGTATTTTCAGTGAAAACCGTCATAAACAACCATTACTAAGTCCTTATAACGACTTCTTCGTGAACCGTTTGACGTTCCCCGTCGAAGTGGTGCGCATTCTACGCATCAGAGATTTTTCGTCAACCCCTTTTTTATCCTTTTTGACCTTTTTATTCGAATTCAAAGTCAAACGCCTGGTTTTCCAACAAAAGTCTATTTTTTATTGGTCTTTCGTCTACTATTTCATCAGACCATTGTTCAATTTGTTACAAATGAGTAAACTATGAGCAGCCTCCAACGTTTCACTAAAATAATTAAAGGTAGGTTTATGAAAGTAGGCTTTATTCAATGCGCAGTAATTAGCGCGGTATTCGCAATCGCAGGTTATCTCATCGTTTCTTCCGCTAGTCTGGAAGCGAGTCTTCCTGTCACCGTTGCAGTGTCTTTGCTTATTAGCGGTATCGTTACACCCTGGCTTGCATCTCTGCTGAGTTCGTCTTCAACGTCCTCTACAGTGAATGCTGATGTGACTTCTGAGACTTCTGAGACTTCCGGAGAAACAGCCACTTTATATGTAGGTAATCTTCCATATAAAGCGAACGAAGATGCAGTGAAAGAATATTTCAAGGATTACATCGAAGTTCAGAGTGTTCGTCTTATGAAGGACCGTCGTACTGGAAAACGTAAAGGGTATGGATTTATCGAAGTCATTACCCGCGACGTAGATTCAGCTATTACGGAACTGAACGATAAAGTATTTCTGGAAAGAACGTTGAAAGTACGTGCTGCAAGGGAGAAAGGAGAAACCGAGTAGTCGTACTACACAAGCATTAAAGAACCCCGGCATGCCGGGGTTCTTTTTTATCTGAATATTGAATTGGGCATCACTACTTTAATAGTCCGCCCGTATCTTTCAGCTTTCGCTTGCCGGAGGCTCTACTGGCTGAGTTTTCTGCTGCTCGCCCGGCATTGCGTCAAGTAAACGCTGATTAAAGCTATGGAAACGATTTATAGCAGATACTAAATCAGGCACCTGCACATCCTTCATTTCGTTGATCAGGCCATTTATCAGAGTGTTGAAGTCTTCACCTGAAGCCAGTTGTTGTCTCGCCGAATCAAAGACGTTAAGCATCTTATTCAGATATTGTGCAACAGGCTTCGCTTCATCGCCGTGGGAACCGGACTCGCTGCCGTCTCGATAATGCTGAATAGCACCGTAAGTTTTCACAACTTCCGTTTGCTGCGTTCTGTTCAGTTGCAATGCGTAACCCGTAAGTTCCTGATCATCAAAACCCAGTTCCAGCGCTTTCTCAAACGCCTTATCCAGATCGCCACCAAAGAACGTATCAGCCAGATCGTTAACGGATTCCACTAAATCTGCAATGGCCGTTAATTCACCTTCATCCAGCTCGCCTTTCAGAGAGAAACTGATCCCCTGACGATCAAAGTACGAGTAAGAAGTGCTATCTGTAGCGACGACATTCTGATAACCATTACCGTCACCACCCTGCCCCTGCTCAGTCGTATAAGCGACGGTTTGCTCGCTGGCATATTGATAAGCCCTCAGACTCTCAAAGCTCAACTGCACTTCATCACCATCTCTGGTACGAATTGTCAGACTGGCAGATTCTGAGTTGCTGCTGTTAACGTTCAGAGCTGATGCAACACCACCTGCAGCAAGTTGATCTTCATTCTGAATACCGAGCAGATCAGACTCCAGTGCATTAATGCGGTATTCGATGAGACTGCGGCTCCTGTCGATGCCTGTTGAGATATCATCATTCATCAGGCCTCCCAGATCTTTTTCTGCCATGGCAATTCCCCGGGAAACCCCTTCTCTCGCCTGCGAAAAAAGATTACCGAGTTTCTCTTCATCCGCACCACCTCTTGCAGCGCCCTGAATGACACCACCGACAAAACGCAAAACGTTTTTTGCCACTTCCTCAAAATCAAATAAAGAGGTTTCCTTCTCTTTATCTGACGTATCATCTTTTGCAAACTTACCACGCTGTCCGTCAACGGTAACCTGTTGCTCCATTGACGAACTGTAGACTTTCAGGCCAATGGTCGTCTGCGAACTACTGACGCTTACCATTGCGATTTGCCGCTGCTGAAATTCAGCAGCCTGACGAAGTCCATCCTGCTGTAACTGCTTTTTGATTGCTTTATTAGGGTCTTCAGGTGCCTTCTGTTCTGCAACAGCCGGCTTCTGCTCACTAACAAATGCCTTAATTTCACCCACGTTCATAATGTTGTCCTCACTAACCTCACATTAGTTATCGGCAGACTTAACGAATTGTTTAATTTTAATGCAATCTCAGAACAGTGTTTGCACAAATAATTTAAGACACTACAATGCGCAGCCCGGCAAACAAGATGAAGCTATAACCATGACAACTCAGACACACAGTCAGCAATATACCGCGCAGTTAGACGAGAAGATCTCGCGACTGTCACAACTACTTGATCAATATGGTCAAACTGAGATGTCTGTGTTTGCCTCTGAAGAAACCGGCTACCGCATGCGGGCAGAATTTCGGGTATGGCATGATGGCGATGACTTGTATCACATCATGTTCAACAGCGAGACGAAAGAAAAGTATCGCGTTGACACCTTCCCGCCGGCAAGCGATACCATCAATGCTGCTATGCAAACTTTAATGACAGCACTTCGTCCCAGCCGGGTACTGAGAAAGAAGTTATTTCAGATTGATTATCTGAGCGGGTTGTCAGGTGAGCTGGTGATAAGCCTTTTGTATCACCGTCAGCTGGATGATGAATGGGAAACGGCTGCGCGGGCGATGCAAGATACGATGTCTGACACCTTCGGTACAGTGAATGTTATCGGCCGTGCACGTAAGCAGAAGAAAATTCTGGGCAATGACTTTATCATCGAATCGCTGCCGGTAAACGGACGACACTATCAATTCAGGCATATCGAAAACAGCTTTACCCAGCCGAATGCAAAAGTGAACTGCCGCATGATCGAATGGGCATTGTCTGTGTGTGAAAACACCAGCGGCGATCTGCTTGAAATGTACTGCGGAGCCGGTAATTTCTCACTGCCTATGGCCAGCCAGTTTCGCAAAGTCATCGGCACTGAAATCGCCAAACCTTCAGTGAACGCTGCGCAATTTAACATTGAAGTGAACAACATAGACAATGTGGAGATTGTTCGTCTGTCTGCTGAAGAATTTACGGAAGCATTAAGAACCGGACGTCAGTTTTCCCGCCTTAACGGCATTGATTTATCAGGTTACAACTTTACGACGGTGCTGGTTGACCCGCCAAGAGCCGGTCTTGATGAAGAATCACTGAAGATGATTCAGGACTATCCGGAAATTATTTATATTTCCTGTAACCCCGACACGCTGGCAGCGAATCTGGCGACATTGTCGCAAACCCACGATCTGGTGGCGTCTGCCTTGTTCGATCAATTCCCTTTTACGCACCACATTGAGGCCGGCGTAAAACTGGTGAAGAAAAACCGTTAATTACTCACTTCTGACTTTCCGGGGGCGATAGACTTTTGCCCCCAACTGTACAAAACGCAATTGCGCTTTTACCCTGTGGCCAATTTCCTGCCTCAACGGCACATCCACTTCTAATGCTTCAGCTCCGGCACTGAATACAAGCCGGACCATGGCTTCTGCCTGAAGACTTGCCAGTTGATGCTCTGCGCCCTGACTTTCCACAATATAATCAGCCAGTTCTTCAATAAAATGCTGAATTTCCCTCAGTACTGCCATCCGGTACGCAGTTGAAGTGCCGGTGTGTTCACGGAGCAGTAATCTGAACACGTTTGTATTGGCGGTAATAAATTCCATGAAGGTATCGACCGACGTATCGATAACCCCGCCGCCACTGGCGATACGGCGTCTTGCCTGACGCATCAGTTGACGGAGTGCAAGACCCGCCTCGTCCACCAGCGTCAGACCGAGTTCGTCCATATCTTTAAAGTGACGGTAGAAAGAAGTCGGCGCAATACCGGCTGCACGGGAAACTTCACGCAAACTGATAGCAGACAAACTGCGCTGCTCATCGAGCAAACCAAAAGCAGCATTGATAATATTCTGGCGGGTTTTTAATTTTTGCTCCTGACGACTCACCGCCAACTCCTTCTTTTCATTCCGGATACCTGTAAACGGTAACGATTGTACCTTACCCCGGCGATGACGGCACATCAGTTTCACAAAATCTTCACTATACTTAAAGCTGAAAATGTCGCTTTTCCCTTGCCTGCGCCCGGTGAAAACGATAAATTAGCGTACAGTTGTAAGCCGAGTTGTTATCATGAAAAAACCACCAATTATCCTGACCAATGTTCTGGTATTTATTATTACCGGTGCAATTGCGTTACTGGCAGTGCCCCTTTGGGCGGTCACCATGGGATTCGACACCACGGAAGTGGTGACGGCTGTCGTATTATTTTATTTCACCGGTATGTCTATTACTGCCGGCTATCACCGTCTGTGGTCTCATAAAACCTATGACGCCAATATTGTTGTACGGGTCATTCTCGCCATCGGCGGTGCAATGGCATTGCAAAACAGTATCCTGCACTGGTCTTCCGATCACCGTATCCATCACCGTCATGTGGATCAAAACGACAAAGACCCGTACTCAGCTAAAAAGGGCCTCTGGTTCGCCCATATTGGCTGGATGCTGAGAGAATATCAGTCTCATCGCTATGACGATTACAGCAACTGCCGGGATTTACAAAAAGATCCGGTGGTTGTGTGGCAACACAAGTATTACCTGCCTATCGTGCTTGTCGCAAACTTCGGGATCACAGGTTTGCTTGGCTGGTTGAACGGCGATGTACTGAGTATGATTCTTTTTGCCGGTGTATTCCGTTTATTCATGGTCCACCATGTCACTTTCTTTATTAACTCGCTGGCTCATTTCTGGGGCAGTCAGCCTTATACCGATAAAAACACAGCCCGTGATAACGGTATCCTGGCATTTTTCACTTTCGGCGAGGGGTATCATAACTACCATCATATTTTTGAATATGATTACCGTAACGGTATTTACTGGTGGCAATTCGATCCTACCAAGTGGCTTATCCGCGGCCTGTCTTATGCCGGATTGACTACAAATCTGCGCCGGGTTCCGGAAGAGCGTATTGAAAAAGCCCGAGCAGCCATGCAACTTCAGCAAGCCAATGCCAGACTTGCCGCCCTGCCGGATGCCGATGAGTTATTACAAAAAGTGCAGGCTGAGTATGAGTTATTAGTACAGAAGATGTCTGCCTATTATGCCGCGAAAAAACGTCTTATGAATGTACGTAAACGGTGCCTGAAGCGCTCGGTTGAGCGACTGGAAATTGACTTCCATTATAAGGAACTCAAACACGCACTGGCCCTTCAGAAAGAAAAGTGGCTCCAGTTACAGACACTTTCACCACATCTGGTCTGAACTCAGCCCGAAACGCCGCTATTTAGCGGCGTTTCTGTTTCTCCTTCTTGCAAAATCAATAATATAGGCAACACTTAGGTGATGGATTGCTCTTGCTGTTTTCTCTGCATTTTTTGAAATAAGAGTCCTCGCTTTTCCTTTATCAGTACGGACGGATGCATGAGTGATGAACAGCTTTTTACCTTTTCCCCGGAGCCTGAACCGGACGACAGTAATATTCAGTCAGGAGAATGGTTAGTTCTTAGTGTTGAAGACGATTTGGGCTATCAACAATCCCTTAAACTGGGCTTAAGCGGCCTTAAAGTGCGGGGCAAACCGCTTAAGTTTCTGACCGCAAACTCTGCGGCCCGGGCCTCCACCATTCTGGCAGAAACCGACGATATTGCGGTGATCCTGCTGGATGTTGTGATGGAGCAGGATAACGCAGGCTTGTTCCTGGTAAACACCATTAGAACCGTGTTAGGTAATTCCCGTGTGCGGATTATCCTGCTCACCGGTCAGCCCGGTATGGCTCCCCGTCAGGACACATTTAAAGAATACGATATTGATGAGTACTGGAACAAAGTTGAACTGACAGAAGAAAAGCTGAGAGGCATTGTTTCCAGTAACATTAAAACCTGGTCCAATCTGAATGAATTGTACGTGGCCAAACGCGGACTGCAAATGATTGTGGATGCCTCCAGGGCCCTGACGTCAAAGCAGGATGTCGGAGAGTTTACGTACACCGTGCTTAATGAAGTATCCCGGGTCATTGGCATTCCTGAAACTGGTGGTGTGGTGTGCGCCTACCGTCCGACCATGGCGTCTATGGAACAATGCGAAGTGGTAGCATCAAGTGGTGACTTCAGCCGGTCTGACGCCAGTATGCTGTCAGACCTATTAGGTGAATATCAGGCTCACGCGAGTTCCGGATTGCTGAAGGCCATCGACACTGCTCTGCACACCCATGAGCATCAGTTTTATGAAAGCTGGTCAATTCTCTACTTCAATACGGCAGATGTAGACAACAATCACTATCTTGTCATCGTCCAGTCTCCCAAACCTCTGGAGCAAAGCCACATTACACTGCTGATGGTGTACAGCGAAAACATCGGCAATGGTTTCGTTAACCTGGCATTGCTCAATAAACTGTCCATGCTGGCTTATTTTGACGAAACTCTGCAAATTCCGAACAAAAACTGGCTGCACCGCGAAATAGTGAATATGTCACTGTCTGATTTGCATTCAACCTCGCTGGTTTTGGTGAATATGACAGATTTCTCAACCAGTGAAATCACTCTGGGCACAGATTTCAGCCATGCCCTGCTTGCCGGTTGCCTGAACGAAATGAAAAAGCGCTGTCAGAAAGCGATGACGATTTGTTATCTGGGTGATGGCTTTTTTGCGCTGCTTTATAAAACGGAAAAAGTGTCTCAGGAACCATCATTAAGCCAGTTAGCCGAACTGTCGGTGTATGTCGATAATGTTGAGCAACGGGTCACGAACCGAATCAGCCATCTGGCAGTGAAAGATTTAGAGCTGGACGATTTACGTAAGTCATTGAAAACGGCGCAACTGGTGCATAACTCACGGAAACGGCGGGACCATTCCGTACAGACCATCACACGACAGTTGCTTGACGAAATGGGCACCCGCCACAAGCTGCTGAAATCTTTGTCTGATGCCATTGCCGACTCTCACCCGTTCTTTCTGGTTTTCCAGCCGAAAGTGGATCTGAAAACCGGTGTGACAACCGGACTGGAAGCGCTTATCCGCTGGCGCACCGGAAGTAACGAAATAATTCCGCCGAATGTATTCATCCCTCTTGCTGAAGCATCCGGATTAATCACCCGTCTGGACAGCCTGGTGATGGAGCTTGCTGTCTACGCTGCAAAAGTGCTTAAAGAGTCAGGGCATAACTTCTCTGTGGCGTTTAATGTGACCCATGCCGATGTGATAGCACCAAACTTCATTCCTGCACTGGAAAACGCACTGGCTACCCATAATGTGCTGCCGGAGCAGGTAGAGATAGAAATCACTGAAACTCAGGCCATGGAAGATTATGAGGATATTAACCCGATACTTAATACGTTGATGAAAATGGGGATCAAAGTCAGTATTGATGACTTTGGTACAGGCTATTCTTCGCTGGCTCACCTCAGTACATTGTCGGCCTCAGCACTGAAAGTGGATAAGAGCTTTGTTGATACACTAAATACCGCGACCCCGAACTCTCCTGATCATATTCTGGACATGGTACACAGGCTATCAGAACAATGTCATTTTCAGGTTGTTGCTGAGGGCATTGAAACTGAAGGACAACGGGAAGCGTTGTTGAGTAAAGGTTATGAAACCGGACAAGGTTTTCTGTTTGCCCGTCCCATGGCATTACCCGACCTTATCGACTGGCTTAACGGACAGCGGCGATGAGTGAGAAAAAACACTGGCAAAGGGCCTGCTGGTTATATCTGTGCAACTTTATTTTGTCTGTACTGACTGGCTCACTGGTGTATCAGTGGTTTTATGAAAAGTCCATGCAAACACTAAGATTGGAGCATGCAACCGTCATATCTTCAGTCAATACGGCTTTAAGTCAGGAACTTGGCGATTTAACTAACGTCGCACGCCTCGCTAATGAACACCTTGTAGATGTTTTATCAAACGGTCAGCAAGAAGAAACGGAAGCTCAATTGTTTCTGCGCATCGGCCGGGTGCTTAACAATGTATCGCAAATGCGATGGCTAAGCCCCGAAGGGATTGAGACCGTGCGGGTAAATTTTCTTGACGAAGGTATTCAGATTGTCCCGCCGGAACAGCTCCAGGATAAATCCACACGATATTACTTTAAGCAGGCACAGCAAAAGCCGGCAGGGAGCATGACGCTTTCTTCCATCGATCTGAATATGGAAAATGGTGTGCTGGTCACGCCCTTTCAGCCAACTGTGCGGGCAATCCTGCATACATTTCCTTCTCATCCTTTGGGAGAAGGTTTTCTGGTTTTTAATTTTGACCTGACGTCTTTATTCGATCACCTGAAAACCTTTGAAGAAACACAAACGCAGCTTTTGATTTCCGAAGGTGCCATTCAATGGATGCTGCACCCTGATGCAGAAAAAGAATGGACCGCCAGCCGCGGGATCACGCCTGCGAACATTAAGCTGGCTCAACCTGATATTCTCGAGAAACTAAAAAACAACAAAGCTGTTTCCCTGGTCTCCGGAGAAGAAGATGCGTTGTTCAGCGGTGCAGCCTTGCAATTAAGAATGAAGCATACGCACACGGTTGACCCGTACTTCATTCTCACCCGCACACCCGCCAATTACCACGGTTTGCTGGTAAAAGATGCGCTGTTACCGGGATTAATTTCTTTCGTTTGCTGCTTTTTTATTGCCGGCTTACTGATTACCCGGGACCTGAAACAATTATCCCATGTTACCCATCTGACAGATCAGCTGTTAACGGAGAAACAGGATTTGAAATCCGCTCTGGATAAGCAAACCCGTCTCCGTGACGAACTGGTCGAGTCAGAGAAAATGGCGTCTCTGGGCATGCTGGTAGCCGGTGTCGCCCATGAGCTGAGCACCCCCATTGGCGGCACAACCATGTGCGTATCGGCCATTGATAACCAACTCGACGCGCTGGAAAAGAAAATCAGTACCGGACTGACCCGCTCAGATCTCGATGCTTTCGTGGCATATACCAGGGAAAGTGTGGCCCTGTCTAAGCATAACCTTGAACGTGTAACCGAGCTCATTAAGCGGTTTAAACGGCTGGCGGTGGACCGCGGAAGCGAAACGCCGGTGAAGTTTTCTCTGCACAGAGTAGTGGGTGATCTGGTCCGCACACTGGAAGCTCAGGCAAGCGCCAAACGGGTAAAACTAACAGCAGACATACCGGAAACGCTGGAAATTGTGAGCTTCCCCGGCCTTTACTCTCAAATATTACAGAACCTTATCACCAATGCCTTTGAGCATGCTTTTGCGAATAAACGTCTTGGGGAAGTATGCATCACCGCCCGTGAGAAGGGGAACAGTTTCGAAGTCAAAGTCAGAGACGATGGCTGCGGCATTCTGGATGAAATTCAGCACACTATTTTCGAGCCTTTTGTGACTTCAGCCCGCAACAAAGGCAATACCGGTCTTGGTATGCACCTCGTCCACCAGTGGGTCACTAATTTGCTCGGCGGCAGGATTGTGTTTACGTCTAAAGAAGGCAACGGCACAGAATTTATCATGACCTTTCCGCTGGCGTTGCCTGACGCTAAAAATGCATGATGAAACCGGAAATGGGCAACGGAAACTTTGTCTTTCTTATCAGAATGTTGCTAGACTTTGCATGACACTATTCCAGTCCAGCAACGTATCTACCGGTTCCCGCCGGTACAGCAACCATTGAGTATTTTCGACCATGACAAAGAAAACAGCGAAAGTCGCAGAACCTTCTTATCAGTTTGACGCCATTGTGATCGGCACCGGACCCGGTGGTGAAGGTGTGGCCATGCAGCTGGCCAAAGCCGGTCAGAAAGTCGCCGTTATTGAGCGCTACGAAGCCGTCGGCGGTGGTTGTACTCACTGGGGCACAATTCCATCAAAAGCTCTACGTCACTCTGTCAGTCGTTTGATTGAATACAATACCACTTCACTGTTCTCGGAAAATCAGGTTGCCCGCCACGTTACTTTTCAGGACATCATGAGTCATGCAAGCGGCGTGATTAAAAAGCAATCCCGTTTGCGTACATCGTTTTATGACAGAAACCGGGTAAGCCTGATCCACGGTGAAGCCAGCTTTGTTGATAAAAATACAATACAAATTGTGCGTCCCGACGGCTCAAAGGATCTCATCACTGCACGTCAGGTTGCCCTTGCAACCGGTTCACGCCCTTACTCACCTAAGGATATAGATTTTAATCACCCCCGTATTTATAACTCAGACACCATTTTGTCGCTTAAGCATGAGCCGCAAAACATCATTATTTACGGTGCCGGTGTAATCGGTTCTGAATACGCCAGCATTTTCCGGGGTATGGGTGTGAAAGTAGATCTGGTGAATATGCGGGATCGTCTGCTGTCATTCCTTGATGCAGAGATCTCTGACGCCCTGAGCTATCACTTGTGGAACAACGGTGTGGTTATCCGTCACACTGAAACCTATAAGAGCGTACAAGGCCATGACGACTGTGTGATCATGGAACTGGAGTCTGGTAAACGCATGAAAGCAGACTGTCTGCTGTTTGCTAACGGCCGTACCGGTAATACTGACATGCTCAATCTCGATGCGGTTGGGCTCAAAGCCGACTCCCGGGGACAACTGCGGGTAGATGAGAATTACCGTACCGAAATCGATAATATCTTCGCGGTCGGTGATGTGATTGGTTACCCGAGTCTGGCTTCAGCAGCCTACAATCAAGGCCGCTCTGCCGCAGAAGCAATGATTTCCGGTAAAGCAAACTCTGGCCTGGTTGAAGACATACCCACCGGTATTTATACAATTCCTGAAATCAGCTCTGTGGGTAAAAATGAGCAGGAACTGACTGCTTTAAAAGTGCCTTATGAAGTAGGCCGCGCCCAGTTTAAGCACCTTGCCCGCGCGCAAATTGCATCCACCACCGTGGGCAGCCTTAAAATACTCTTCCACCGTGAAACCAAAGAAGTATTGGGTATTCACTGCTTCGGAGAGCGGGCATCTGAAATCGTGCACATCGGCCAGGCAATCATGCAGCAAAAAGATGGCGGGAATACGATTGATTACTTTGTAAATACCACCTTCAATTACCCTACCATGGCAGAAGCATACCGGGTGGCAGCATTAAACGGGCTCAACCGGATCTTCTGAATCCGGTTTCTTTACACATCTGCCCGCTTTTGCGGGCACAAAAAAACCGGCGTAAAAAGCCGGTTTCTCAGTCCAGAACAAATTAGCGGTTCATTGCTAAGCTATTTTTAGCCTGAAGCACGTCTCTGTGAGCTACGATATCGATTTGCATTTTTTCAGCATCGAAAGTCATTGTAGCAATGGCATAGTCGCCAAAGTTTTCGCTCGCCTGCTCTGTTACTTGTTGTTGTGCATCGCGGTAACGAATGTTGTTGCTGATTTGATCAGTCATACATTGGTTATTCATTTCGAATGTTTTCGCATCCATACAATCGAAAAGCTGGCTTTCACCAGACTCCGCATGCGCAACACCAAACGACGTTAAGAGCGCGAGGCCAATAATTGTTTTACGCATGTGATTACTCCTGTGATACAGTGGATACTGTTATGGTAAAGCATACTGTATAAACGGTGGTCAGTCAAATTCAGATCACATCAATATGACAATAATGTGACACAGTGAAATATTTCCGGATTTAATTGGAAGTAGCAGAGGAATCCCTCGGTGGTACTGAGTTCAGCTATCGCCTGAGAAGCCTGAAGAGCAGCAAAATCAGGCATCTGATAACATTATAGTCACAATGTGATAAACCCGCGTATACGAAGATTAGCCGTTCCCAATCTTTTCAGAAGTGACAACCAGCCATTTCCCGTCATTATTTAGTATTAATCTGAATACCAAAAATAGCGAAAATATACGTAATTTACAGGGTCAGGCAGGGACGATGCTATTCATCGTCACTCTCATTATTTTTAGCAATCAGAAATGCTTTCAGATCATCAAAGGGCATGGGTTTGGCAAACAAAAAGCCCTGAGCTTCGTCGCAACCGAGCTTAATCATAAAGCTGGCCTGCTCACGCTTCTCCACGCCCTCAGCAATAGTCACCAGACCAAGCTTGTTGCCCAGTGTCACTATAGTTTCTGCAATGACTGCATTTTCGCCGGGCTTTATGTCCTTCACGAATGAGCGGTCGACTTTGAGCCGGTCCAGCGGCAGTTTCTGCAGATAACTCATGGAGGAGAAACCGGTACCAAAATCGTCAATTGCAATGGCAACGCCAAACTCTTTAAGCAGGGTCAGTGCGTCTATGACAATTTGCGGTTCATCCATCACCACGCTTTCAGTGATCTCCAGTTCCAGTCGTTTAGGTGAACAGCCATAGCGTGTCAGTGCACTTTTCACCTTATCCACAAACAAACGATCTCTGAACTGCGGAATAGATACATTGACCGCTACGCGGATATCATCAAAGCCACTGTCTGTCAGCTCTTTTATGCGCCGGCATGACTCTTCTACCACCCAGTGACCGATATCGACAATTAAACCGGAATACTCAGCCATGGGCACGAACTCGGCTGGCGAAATATATCCGCCCTTACCGTCAGGCCAGCGTAGCAGGCCTTCAACACCGATAACCTTTTCACTGACAAGGTCCACCTGAGGCTGAAACCACAATTGCAACACCCGATCCTGAAAATCGGTGCGTAATTGCCTGATCATATTTAACTGGCGGGTTGTTCGCTGTTCAAACTCAGGCTGATAATACTCAAAGTTATCAGCCAGCTTTTTCTTCGCCCGGTTGAGGGCAATATTGGTTCTCTTCAGCGTATCGATACCAATGCTCTTGTCAGAGCCAATCCGGTAGAGACCGATGGTCACATTGACAGGTAAAGTATGGTCGCCGGCGGTGAAGCTTTCAGAGAACACAGCGTTTATCGCCTGCGGTGTGACCTGCAACTCAGAACCAATTAAACCGAAAACATCTCCCCCGATCCGGCTTTTAATCACCCGCTCGTCAAAGCCCGCTTCCAGTCTTTCACCAATGGCCTTCAGCAGCATGTTGCCCGCTTCCTGACCCAACCCGTCGTTGATATCTGAAAAGTGATTCACATCCACCAGTGCCACACACAGATCGGCGGCACCGGATACAGAGGGCCGGTCCAGCATATTGATAAATTCATTCCGGTTGGGCAACCGGGTCAGCCAGTCACGGAAGGCTGCATTTCTTAATTCGTGGAAAAGGTTAACGTTCTCGTAGCCCACCGAGATACTGGAAAGAAATACCTCGAGCAGTTGCCGGTCGACCTGAGTCAGCTCTTTATTCATATTCATATAAACAGCCGCTTCAAAACCGGAACTGTTCAGATACAAAATAGAGCTGTGATTTTCAAGAATGTGTTTTTTAAGGCGTAAACTGCGATTGATATTCTCAACAATGGCAGGGTCTTCAATGGTTTCTACAGGCTCATTGATAAAGCTGGCAAAGTTACCCGCTGCACCGAGTATGTAGACACCATTGTCGTCTCTGTCGAGGACTGAGCCCGCCCGCGCGCACACCACACCTTCAGCTTCCAGTCCGAGCAAGGAACTGATTTGGGTCACGATTCCCTCACAGAATCCCTTCACCGAGTGTTCTTCAAGCAAGTTGGAAGCAGAGGCGATGATTTTCTGCAGGCCCAGACGGCTTTGGTTGATGGTCAGAATTTGCTGGTACGAGCGCACTGACGACAAAACGGTAGTCAGCAGCTTACTGCGGGTCAGCTCTGTTTTCGTTTTATAATCGTTGATGTCATAGGTGCGGATCACGTGCTCTTCCGGGGCGTACCCGGGCTGTCCGGTACGCAGTATTATGCGGGGCTCCGGAAGGTCAAGATTTTCACGGAGATATTGCACAACCTGCAAACCGGCATCATCGGTTTCCATCACTACATCCAGCAGGATAATAGCCACGTCCCTGCCATGTTCTTCAAGTAACGCTTTAGCCTGCTCACCGGAATAGGCGTGCATAAAATTCAGCTTTCTGTCACTGACGATTAAATCTGCCAGCGCCAGTCTTGTAACTGTATGAATTTCCTCATCGTCATCGACAATAAGTACATTCCACACCTTGTGGATCTGAGGCTCTAACTCCGGATGTGCTTCTTCATCTAAGAAAATAAGCTCATCATTTTCATAACCAGCCGATGACATCGAATATCTATCCTTATATACCGCCTCATTTAATCGTACTCGCTGGCTGTCTTTTTGCAAGTTATTCGACAAGTTGCTTAACCTTTGCGGCGGGCGTACAGTACCAGCAGACTTTACAAGAACGCTATCTCTATGAAAGTAACGGATTCCGGTCAATCCCCTCCTCTTCAGCCGGCTGTCACGGTGAAAACTGAAAAGTCCTCCGGGACGCAGGCAGAACCCCGTAAAAGCAGCACGGCTTCACGCTCTGCCAGTGACAATGCGCAACGTATACAGTCGTTGTTTGCCCGTGCAGGCATAGGTCACAACATGATTCTGCCGGATGAAGCTGCCCGTCAGCAGGCGATAAAACGCAGAAATGATATTCTGGCGTTGTCGCGCATAAAAAACCTGCAGGCCATCATGGATGTTGCATTGAGTGTCAGCTTAACGGAGACCAGCAATGAACCGGTTGATCCCGACTGGTTTTATGCATTTTCCCGTCTGGCAGAGAATATTCACTCCCCCGCGATGCAGGGACTATGGGGAAAAATTTTTGCTGTTGAAGTCAGTAAGCCAGGCGCTTTTTCCCTGCGTACACTGGAAACACTAAAAGTGCTGACCCAACGGGATGCAGCAATGTTTACCAGAGCAGCCTCTTTGTCCTGCTTGCGTCAGGGAGATACCGTGCCCCGCCTGATCACCGGCTATCACCGTAAGCCCGGTTTCTGGCGTTTATTTGGTCACCGTCAACCCGAGGCTGTAAACCTGGCTGCCTATGGTCTGAGTTATCCGGATCTGCTTGCCCTTATCGACATGAAACTGATATTCGCCAGCGAAATTGAAAGTGGTGAATTACCGGTGTCTGAAAGTATTAAATGGCGTTGCGGTAACGACACGTTTACTGTAACCCCATCCGGTCAGGGACTTGCCTTTGTATACTATAAATTTACCAGTACCGGTGCAGAGCTTGCCAGACTCATAACCAGACATAATGCATCGGCATATGTGGATGCACTTAAGCAACGCCTCAGCCAGGCTTTCATTATTGAATAACCGGGTAAATAAAAAAGGGCGGCATACCAGCTGGCAGCCGCCCTTCCTGATCCTCTGTAAACAATCAGATACCGTCACCGAATTCGTGCAGGCCACATTCCCGCTTCAATCCGAAGAAGCGTGTATCCTGCTCACTCATGCCCTCTTGCAGAGACTGAGTAGTATGCCAGTCACCAATGGACACATAGCCTTCTTCCCATAACGGGTGATACGGCAAATCGTTATCTTTCAGATAGTAGTGCAAATCTTTATTCGACCAGTCGATGATCGGATAAACCTTGAACTGATTGCCAACTTTCTGCAGTACGGGTAACTTTTCCCGGGTATCAGACTGACTTCTGCGTAAACCGGCAAACCATGTACCCGCACCGAGCTCTTTCAGCGCCCGTTGCATCGGTTCAACTTTGTTCATCCGGTTGTATTTCTCAATGCCTTCGACACCCTGTTCCCACAAACGGCCAAATCGGGCTTCCTGCCAGGCGGAGGTCATGTCAGAACGATATACCTTAAGGTTCAGATTAAGCTTTTCGGTGAGCTCATCAATAAACTTATAGGTTTCCGGAAAAAGATAACCGGTATCCGTCAGAACCACGGGAATATCCGGCATTGCTTTAGTCAGCAAATGCAGCATCACCGCAGACTGTGCGCCAAAACTGGAAGACAAAATCGCGTTGCCGGGCAGCATTTTCAGTGCCCGGGCAATACGGTCAGCCGCATCCATGCCTTCCAGCTCTGCATTAATTGCTGCAATCTCCGCCGCACTGGTATCCAGTGACAGCGGTGATGTGGTGTCGATTAAGGTATCAGTCATAGAAATCTCTTGCTGAGTCAACAACAGGCGCAATGATGCCTGCTCTGACGACGTAGTCACCGAACGCTTCACCGCTTTCACGTTCTTTCGCCCAGCGACCAATCAATGTATCAAGTTCCGAGAAGATCTCATCTTCACTGATGTTCTCCTGATACATTTTCGGAATACGCGTACCTTCACGGTTACCGCCCAGGTGCAGGTTGTATTTACCCGGACCTTTACCCACCAGCCCAATTTCGGCCAGCATGGCGCGGCCACACCCGTTAGGACATCCGGTAATACGGAAGATAATGCTGTCATCTGCAACGCCATGTTGTGATAACAGTCCTTCCATGCGGTCAACCGCTTCCGGCAGATAACGCTCAGCTTCAGCCATCGCCAGCGGACAGGTTGGCAACGACACACAAGCCATGGAGTCGAGCTTCTGGTTAGATGTATCGTCTTCAATCAGCTTGTGATCGCGGGCGATTTTTTCAATCACAGCTTTCTGATCCGCCGGTACACCTGCAACAATCAGGTTCTGATTTGCGGTCATCCGGAAGTCACCTTTGTGGATCTTCGCGATTTCCTTACAACCGGTTTTCAGCGGACGGCCCGGGAAGTCAAGAATACGGCCATTCTCGATGAACAGAGTCAGGTGGTACTTACCATCGATACCTTCAACCCAGCCAAAGCTGTCACCACGGGTAGTAAATTCATACGGGCGGCTGTCAGCAAAGCTCACACCTGCACGTTTTTCCACTTCCGCTTTAAAGTTTTCAACGCCCACACGCTCAAGGGTGTATTTGGTTTTCGCGTTCTTACGGTTAACACGGTTACCCCAGTCACGCTGAGTCGTTACCACTGCTGCCGCTACATCCAGCGTATTTTCCAGCGGGATGAAACCAAAATCAGTTGCTTTACGGGGATACGTTGACTTATCACCGTGGGTCATAGCCAGACCACCGCCAACCAGTACATTAAAGCCCACCAGCTTGCCGTTTTCAGCAATAGCGACAAAGTTCAGATCGTTAGCGTGAACATCCACATCGTTTTGCGGTGGGATCACAACGGTAGTTTTGAACTTACGTGGCAGATAGTTATCACCTAAAATCGGCTCAACCGGCTTCTCAGTAGATTCAACTTTCTCGCCATCCAGCCAGATCTCGGCATAAGCACGGGTTTTCGGCAACAGGTGCTCGGAAATCTTCTTCGCCCACTCATAAGCTTCTACGTGAAGCTGAGACTCTACCGGATTGGAAGTACACAGTACGTTACGGTTCACATCACCGGCAGTAGCAATAGAGTCGATACCGGTACTGTTCAGCGTCTGGTGCATCAGCTTGATATGCGGCTTCAGTACACCGTGAAACTGGAACGTCTGACGGGTAGTAAGGCGAATACTGCCGTACATGGTGTGCTCTTCAGCAAACTTGTCGATAACCAGCCACTGCTCAGGAGAAATAATACCGCCGGGTAAACGGGCACGCAGCATCACGTTATGCAGCGGCTCAAGCTTCTGTTTTGCGCGCTCAGGACGAATATCGCGGTCATCCTGCTGGTACATACCGTGGAAGCGGATCAGCTGAAAGTTATCAGCCGTGAAGCCACCGGTGAGATCGTCTTTCAGATCCTGCTCAATGGTGCCACGTAAATTATTACTTTCACGCTTCAAACGTTCGTTGTCGGCCAGTTTGCCTTCAACAATAAAAGGAGACTTTTCGTTACTCATTAATAAACATCCTTCTGATAACGTTTCGCTTTGCGCATGGCAACTAAATACTCTTTGGCGTCGTCTTCAGACTTGCCGCCGTGCTGCTGAATAATTGATAACAATACAGCTTCAACATCTTTTGCCATGTGGGTTGCATCACCACACACATAGAAATGTGCGCCGGCTTCTAACCATTCGAATACGTCTTTACCGTTTTCGATCAGACGGTGTTGCACATAAATCTTTTCTTTCTGGTCACGGGAGAATGCCAGTGTGATCTTGTCAACCAGACCCGATTTCACGTAGCCCTGCCACTCAACCTGATAGAGGAAATCCTGAGTAAAATTAGGATTACCGAAGAACAACCAGTTCTTACCGTCTGCACCTTGTGCGTCACGCTCTTGCATAAAGGCACGGAACGGCGCAATACCGGTGCCCGGCCCAACCATAATAACTGGCGTATCCGGGTTTTCTGGCAAACGGAAGTTGTCATTTTTCTCAATGTACACTTCCACTTCTGCGCCTTCTTCCAGACGTTCACAGAGGAAGCCGGATGCGCCGCCCTGATGGCGTTTGCCAAAGGCTTCATAATCAACATGAGCGATGGTCAGATGCACTTCGTCTTCCACTTCATCCTGACTGGAAGCAATGGAATATAAACGGGGCGTCAGCGGACGCAATGCATCAGTCAGTACCTGCGCATCAACCTTTGCAGGATGTTCCCGTACGATATCGATGATCTGACGCTCAGCCAGATAAGTCCGTAACTGAGCAGGATCTTCGATCAGCGCAGCCAGAGCATCAGAGCCGGTAGCCTGCTGATAAGCCTTGACGAAAGTCGGATAACTCAGCGTCAGTTCCAGCTTCCCGGCGAGGGCATCTGCGATAGTCGTTGTAGCATCTGCCACTTTCACTTCTTCACTGCCGCTTAAGCCGGTGAGAGATAACATCTCTTCAACCAGTGCCGGAGCGTTTTTAAACCACACGCCCAGTGCATCACCAGCACGGTACTGAATACCGGAATCTACCAGGCTGATTTCAACATGACGGATGTCTTTAACAGAATCGCGGCCGGTAATTTTTTGCGACCCGATAAGCGTAGCTGCAAAAGGCGCCTTTTTCGTGTAGGTCTGCTCTGCACTGCCGGCGACTGCCGAACCTGACTGCACAGCAACCGCAGCGCCTGCCGGGGCACCGGCGAAGTCGTCCTTCAACGCAGCAATTAGCTGCTCACCCCAGCTCTTCGCTGACTCTTCGTAATCAACATCACAGTCCTGACGTGCAACAACAGCCGAACCGCCAAGTTTGCCTAAACGCTCGTCAAAGTCTTTGCCTGTCTGACAGAAGAACTCGTAGCTACTGTCACCCAGACCCAGTACCGCATATTTCAGACCATCCAGCTTAGACGCCTTTTTGCCACCTAAAAATTCGTGGAATTCCACTGCATCATCAGGAGCATCACCTTCACCGTGTGTGCTGACAAAAACAGCCACGTGGGTTTCAGCTTTGATCTGGCGGGGCTTGTAATCAGCCATGCTAATCAGTTTACTGGTATACCCTGCCGCTTCGGCCTGCGCCTGAAACTGCCGGGCAACACCTTTTGCATTACCCGTTTGCGAGCCATAGAGAATGGTGAGCACCGGGGCATTGCCCGCTGCCGCCGCCGGCGCTGCTAACTGAGGTGCAACAGCACCACCCTGCGCGGCAGCCATTCCTGCTGCGTAACCACTTACCCAGGTAAGCTGATCACGGTTTAAGCCTGCAATGGCCTGCGTAATCGCATTCCATTGTTGCTCATTGAGCACCGCACCGGGTGCTTGATTTTGATTCGAATTCGCTGACATAACTCATAAGCCTTATTGAGATAGCGTAAAGGTATCGACTTTTTTTGAGAAGAGAAAAGAATAAATCACACTTTTTTATGCTCTAAAGTTTCTAAAAAGCACTCTTGAAATGTGATCACCCTCTAAAAGACAACTGCCGCAAGCAATGCTTACGGCAGTTTTACAATCGCAGATTAGTCCGGCGGTTTTATCTGACCAGCCGGTCAGCGGGATCAGAAGTGGATTTCAATACCCGCAAACGGACCATCCCAGCTCATATCAGCATAGGCACCGTCAAGATCATCCAGATCCACTTCCACATTCCGGTAACCAGCCTGAATCGTCATGTCTACTGCCAGGCTTTCAATAAAGGAATATGTCAGCGCAATCTGATAGTCACTGAAGGTATGATCGCCAACCGACAGATAATTCCCTTCGGCATAAGCGCCCAGACCGGTAAACGGCAGGCCTACAGCAACCCGTGAATAAGCCATGGGGATAACACCGGAAAAAGGCAGCTCGCCGCTGGTCTGTGTATCAGCATCATTGACAAACAATGTACCGTCGATGTATTTGCCTGTCAGACCCAAATCAAAACTGACCAGGTCGTTGTCAAACAGCTCGTAATACAGTGTCAGATCGGTGGTGGACATTTCTACCTGTGTATAAATATCACTGCCGGTGGTGTACAAGTCGCCATCAAAGGTGAAACTGGTTTGTAGCGCAGTGGTGCCATCTGAGTCCAGCGTAGTGTAGTTCACCTTCACGTTTGGCAAAAACGGCACCGGATGTTCAACAGCGATATATAAGGAAGAGTTTGCCTGACTGTCAAAGTTGAAGTCAGCCATTGTGCTGTCATTGGAAAATGTGCCGTCATCAGCAAAGCCGCCTGACGTACTTGTGCGCCATCCCTGACCACCGAGATAAAGACCGGCCAGTGTGTCTGCCATTACAGGCGATGCAGATAAAGCTGCAGCGGTAGCTACTGCCATAATGCATTTTTTCATGAATTATCCTTGATTGAGAAGTTCAGTCAGTTCGATTAGTGCTGCATTAGCACGGGAAATATAATTCGCCATTACCAGTGAATGGTTCGCCATCATACCGAAACCATCCCCGTTTAAAATCATCGGACTCCACACTGTTTGTTGTGTAGCTTCCAGTTCACGGATAATTTGACGCAAACTGACCAGCGCGTTTTTGTCTTCCAGTACATCCGCAAACTCAATTTCCACCGCTTTTAAGAAGTGTAGCATTGCCCAGGTAGCACCGCGGGCCTCATAAAAATTATCGTCCAGCTTCCACCAGCTGGTTTTCACCACTTTTTCATTCACAGTCGGTGTAGATTGTCTGGCATTTTTATCACCGGCAAGATCTGTATTCATCCGCGATGAACCTACACTGGCGCTCAGACGTTGAGAGTAAGACCCCAGACGTTTTTCAACCTGTTTCAACCAGTCCCGCAGGTTATCGGCGCGGGTATAGAACTGACCGTCGCCGCGGGTCGGGTCTACCAGTTCTGCTCTGTAGGCTTTTAATGCCTTAATACCGTTGCGGTAAGATGACTCTGCAGACGGTAACGCCCAGCTCCGGCTGTTTACGTTAAATTCCGGCTGTGCTTTTGTCAGATTCGGGCTTTCAATAGACTGGGACTGAGAACGGCTGAAATCTTTGCGCATGGACAACGACAAATCACGGATCATTTCCAGTGCACCATATTCCCAGGCAGGCATATTGTCTAAAAAGAGACCGGGAGGCATGACATCATTTGACAGATACCCGCCAGGCTTATCCAGCATACGTTCAGTAACCAGAATCAACGTGGTCGTTACAGTGTATCCGGGCACTTCAGTTTGAGTGGGGTTTTCTGCTGTTGCAGCGACAGACTGTCTTACATCAAATGTGTCAGGCTCGACACTCCAATACACGCCAATTAACCCAAAGAGTAAAAACAGGATCAGCACAGTTGCTGAGATCGTTTTGGTGTTTAAGTATTGTTTAATGCTCAACGTTAATATCCTTTTCTAATGACAAAATGGGCGTTGTAAACGCCCATTTATTACCATGTACCTGCACTTTAGCATCATGACGGCGAATTTTCGCCTTAATTTACTTCGCTTTTCCATCACTTAATGATTCGGATACACCGTTCGGGATTGACGGGGACGGCGGAACAGCCAGATGACGGCTGCCACCAGTAACACTGGCCATAGTGCACTCAGCCCCATCACCAGCAGTGCTGCCACACAGGCAAAGACAGCCAGAGCGAGCGTCCCGAACACACTCAGTGCGACAATGAACCCGATTGCAACAAACACCAGACCCACCGCCGATGCTGCGGCAAAATTTTCTAACGGCGACAACATATCGTCACCCATCATCAAATGAATACCCCACCAGTCATTAAACAGATTGCCAAAGGCGTAAACAAGGATCAGTGCAATGATGACAGCCATAAATGCATTTTTCATTACGCCCACCTTGGTAACAGAAATGTTGCTGCGATATAAGCTATTAATACCGGCACATGAAACAGGATCAATCCGGCAACAGCGGCAACTCTTACCCAGGTCGCATCCACATCAAGGTATTTTGCCAGGCCTGCACAGACGCCACTTATCACGCCGTTGCCGGTATCGCGGTAGATTCGTTTATCAGTTTGCGGAAATTTCATCATATTCTCCTGTATGGCCGGTACGCGCCACCCGGCGCATAGCCGTATCAATTTCAGTTATCGTTCAGGCTGCGCGTTTTTTCTTCATGGCCGCCAGTTCAGCATCTATGGCATCGCTGGTTTCCAGCGCTTTAAACTGAGCTTCCAGAGACTGCCCGCTGCCATCGGTGACATCATAGGCATCAACCTGCGCTTCCAGGTGCTCAATACGCTGTTCGTAGCTGTCGAAACGCGCCATTGCCGATTCAATTTGCTCGCTGTGAGTAACACTGCGGGCTTTCAGACGCACGCCGGCATTCTGTTTTCTTGCCACCAGACTCTTTTGCTTCTGACGGGCTTCAGCCAGCTTTGCGTGCAGACGACCGGTGTCTTCCTGAATACCGCTTAACATTTCAGTTAACTGCACTTTTTGAGATTCAATGGCTGCCAGCTTGTCGTTGAAAGCGTTTTTCTGTACCAACGCTGCCCGCGCCAGATCATCCTTGCCTTTATCCATCGCCAGCTCAGCTTTTGCCATCCAGCTGTCAACATCCTTCTGAAGCTTTTCAGCCTGACGATCGAGATACTTTTCTTCAGCCAGATACTTCGCAGCCACGGAGCGCATTTCCACCAGCGTTTCTTCCATTTCCTGAATGATCAGGCGAATGACCTTCTCAGGATCTTCCGCCTTATCTAACATGGCATTGATGTTCGCCTGTACGATATCTGACATTCTTGAAAACATACCCATTGTGTTTCTCCTTTAACTGTCTTGTTTGTTCGGTTACACAATAGTTATTACAATGCCCGTGCCAGATATTTAAGACATTGTTTTAATTAAAATTTATATATTAAAGGATCATTATTCGGGGAAATTATTTGAAACCATGAACACAGAATGGCGAATATGACTATAGGGAGTGGTTAATTTGACCAGGCAAAGAAACGCTCTGTTAAAGAACGCTTCTTAGCCGGATGTTCGCAGGTTTGATCAGAATTTAAGACTAAAATTGACACCATATGTGACAGGGTCGCCGGGATACACGGCACCATTACTGGTTGTCGCTACCGCTGCATACTCTTCATCCAGCAAGTTTTTCGACCACAGCGCAATGCTGCACTCTGTTTCACTACCCCAGTTATATCCCACGCGCAGATTAACGATATCTGTTTCGTCTCTCACAAGCGCCTCAGTATTGGCAAGATCATTATATTGTTTGTCCGTGTAAGCATACTGCACGTTCACAATCAGCTCACCTGTTCTCAATGCTTTGAAATACTTAGCATTGACTCCGTAGCTTAACGGCGGTGCCTGTTTTAATTCCATTGAGCTGTTAATCAACATGGCTGCAGCGGGAGAAACGCGTTTGTACTTACCTTCTGTGGTACCAAGATAGGCATCAAAGGTCAGATCTTCAGTCGCAAGCCAGGTCGCTGCAACTTCAATACCGTAGGTTTCCACATCTCCGGCATTCACCCGCGTGACGCCATTCTCAGTAGTACCATTTATCTGGAGGTCGGTGTAGTCGTTATAGTAAAAGTTGGCGTTTAATCTAAATGACTTTGTCAGATCACTTTTAAACCCTGCTTCGTAAGTTTCTACGGTTTCCTCATTCACCGGCTGAAAGCCATCGGTAGACCAGCCTCCGGATTTGAACCCGGTTGTTATGGAAGCATAGAGCATAGTGGCCTCATTTAAATCATAGGCTGCCACCAGTTTCCACGACAGATTACCCCAGTCTTCTGACTGTTCTCCGGTGTTCGCTCTTCCCTGCGCACTCCAGTAATCCTCACTCGCCTCTGCTGTATAATGCTTGTCTTCAAATGTATATCGTAATCCACCAGTGAGCTTTAAGGCTGATGATACGTAGTGCGTATACTGACCAAAGACAGCCGCTGATTCGGTTATCAAATCAACATCACTGCTTCCGAAAAAGAACTCTGAATACTGAGAAGCATCCTCTCTGTACAAATAGAGTCCTGTGAGCCAGTCATAATTGTCACCTTGTTTAGCAAAGCGGAACTCCTGGCTGATCTGGTCCTGATTAATTTCCTGCAGAAACGGCGCGATCACGATAGTCAGCATTTCATGCTCAAAAGCACGGTATGCGGTGATTGAATCAAACGTCACATCACCAAATTGCCGGTGCGCTTTGAAACTGCTTCCTCTTTGATGCAGCCTGTTATAAAACTCGCCCAGCTGAGTATCGCCATTAATCAAAGCACTGACCGGAAACTCCGACTGCGATGTTGTAAACCAGTTTCCGTCTTCATCGTCTCTTAACACCGGATAGCCCGGCTCAGACAAGTCACGGAGAAAATCAGCCTGCCAGGCTAAATCCCAGATATCGCCATAGTACTTCAAAGCAACCCTGGCCCCGGATTTATCCACATCCCCCAGCCTTTCGCCATTATCCAGATTGGTAATAAAGCCATCGCGGTTTTTAGAAAACACCGAAACTTGTCCTGCCAGATTAGCAGACAAAGCCTTGTTCACCAGCAAATATCCGTTAACGATACTGTCTGAGCCGGCAGTGAGGTTAATTGTAGTATGATCATCAAGAGAAGGCTGGCGGGTCGTAATTCTGATGGCTCCCCCGTTTGAATTCCGGCCGTAAAGGGTGCCCTGAGGACCGCGCAGAATTTCAATTCCCTGTATATCCGCAAGATCAGTTAATGCTGCTGTCTGGCGGCCAATATAGATATCGTCGATATAAATGCCGACAGCAGGATCGGCCCCCACTCTCGACTCATCCTCTCCGATCCCCCTGATGAATACTTTCATCCCTCCGGTGGAACCGGGATTTTTGGCAACATTAATATTCGGAACAGTCTCGTTTATCGATAATGTGTCTGTCATGTTTCGCAGTGCAATATCCTGTTCAGATAATGCCGTAATAGCGATAGGAACTTCCTGCAAATTTTCTTCACGGTGTTGTGCCGTAACCGTAATTTTCTCAAGTTCCTGAGCATATGCGTTTTGAAGGCAAAGTCCGACAGATAAAGAGAGAAGTGACTTAGCAAAAATTGATGGCCGGGGATACTGTTTGGCTGACTTCATTTATCTTCCTTTTCAATGAATTAAGATATATCTATATATCATTAAAACACTGATAGCAATCAACCAGGGTACTGATTTGATGGAATATTATTAGAACCAGACTGAAAGGTCAGCTATAAAACACTGATTGTTCTGTTTTAATCCGGAAGATAAATTTTTAC
Organism: Alteromonas sp. NFXS44; assembly: GCF_040148705.1. Classification (NCBI taxonomy): domain Bacteria; kingdom Pseudomonadati; phylum Pseudomonadota; class Gammaproteobacteria; order Alteromonadales; family Alteromonadaceae; genus Alteromonas; species Alteromonas sp. NFXS44. Next base: position 25,667 of record NZ_JAGDEA010000012.1, read on the forward strand.
AAAAAAACAGGCAACCGTTTAAGATTGCCTGCAACTTCGTTCTGATAATTTTTGATGCTGAATTCGCATCTTACAGCAAGCCATAAGCTTACTCTTCTTCAGATTCAGCGTGTTCAGGTTTTGATTGTGTCCCGCTTGCAGCAAGATCAGTCACACTCACTGACCCCGTCTTTGTTTCATCCGACAAACTGAAGTTATACGTTGCGTTAGCAACAGACTGGCGTACGCCATTACTGATTTCTTCGCCCGCCATAGACACGGCCTGATCAATCATGCGACCAAGGAACGATTCAACAGCACTTTCCTTTGCCATCGCCTGTGAGCTTAACATCGCAGCAGTTAATACAAGGCTGGTTAATAGTGTTTTCGCTTTCATGGTGTTTCCCTCTGGTAATGTTTTAAATAAAGCCGTACCCACTGCGACGACAAGTTACCTGAGAGATAGCGAGAGACGTGCCAACCTCCAAAAAAATTTTATACCATTGATTTATTTAACATTTAAACTAGCCCTTGGAAAAATCCGATCAGTTCAAAAAACGAACAACACTACAAGTTAGCGAAATAAACCACCCACGTTGGTCTATTCCGCTACCCGTTCTGACTGAGATTCAATATCTCAGTCATCCCGCTTATTGCTGGAAACCGGTTTATGCGATTCGCTTACCGGCCATATTCTGAAGCATGTCAGGATGGCTTTTTAAATATGCCGGGCGCTGGCGAAGACGGGAGATATAATCCTGCATCTTAAGAGACGGAGTAAACCACCCCACTTTAGATGCAAAGTTCAGCAAACCGCCAAAGATCACATCAGCCGCAGTAAATTGCTTACCGGTTGCCCAGTCAGAATCTGGCGTTAATGCTTCAATAGTATCGATGATCCTCGGCATATCCCCCCAGCCGGCCATGGAAGCATCGGGATACTCAATATTTGCAGCGGCCAGCGTAAACGCGGGTTCAATAGCGCTGCCTGAAATAAACAGGATCCGGTAATACAATCCGCGCTCAGCAGACCCGGCAGCCGGCGCCATATCCTTCTGCGGATATTTATCCGCCAGGTAAGCGCAAATAGCAGCGGTTTCTGTAACAACAGTATCGCCATCAACCAATACAGGCAGTTTCTTCATCGGATTGATACGGTGCAGCTCATCCAGTTGCGGATTCTGTATGCCAAAATCAATACAAACCCGTTCGTGCTCAACGCCCAGTTCTGCAAGCATCCAGTCGGTCATGGCACTTCTGCTTCTTGGATTATAAAAATGTTTCATGATTTTCCTTCCCTATAATGTAATTTAACTGCTACCAAACTCAGGTCTCATTACGCGGCCTGAAGGCCCCGCACTCGCCATACCGGAAAGTGTATAGATAATTATGCCGTTAAATGGCATATTAAAAATATGGCGAATAAAAGCTTCACTAACCGGACTGACAGGCGGAGCCGCCTGATTGGCTTATTGCAGTCTGAGGAATACTGGAAAACCGCGGACTTACGTGAACAGTTGGGGGTCAGTCAGCGCACACTTATGCGGGAACTGTCAGAACTCAGGGAGGCCGGTTACCCGGTGGAATCCGACCGCGGAAGGGGCGGCGGCATACGGCTGTCTGGTCGCTGGGGCATAGACAGGCTGAATCTGACTCACCGTGAAGTCATTGAACTTATCCTCGCGCTGGCCATTATGGAGAACCTTCAGTCGCCGCTGCTTACGGGAAATTTAAAACACATCAAACAAAAGTTGTTTCAGGCGTTTCCGCAAAAGCAGCGTCATGTGGTCAGTGATATCCGCAAAAGAATTATGGTGGGAAATAACGCAGCGGCCAACATTGCATCGCACTATGGCGCACCGGCGCCTGATATGTCGGAAGAAATAGCAGAAGCGTTTCTGGGTCGTCACTTACTGGAAATCGACTATCAGGCAGAAAGCAGCGACATGACCAGACGGGTTATTGAAATCCACTACGTTCTGCTGAACTGGCCAATCTGGTATGTCATTGCCTGGGATCATTTAAGGGATGCCACCCGTGTATTCCGCATCGACCGGATAAAACGGGCCTGCATTGTAAAAGGTCATTTCAGGCCCCGACCGAAGGATACCTTCGCGACCATTTACGCGCCGTTTTTTAAAACAATTTAGTACTGCTATTCCGTTACACGGGAATCGAAGGCTTTTGCCTGCGCCTGCTCTACCTGCTCCAGCGCATTCATCAGAAGGTTTGGATCACGCTTTTTGCCCGTGCCATTCTGGCTTAAATAACGGCGCCAGATGCGCCCGCCGGCCTGTCCCTGGTACAAACCCAGCATATGACGGGCAACGTGCCAGGGCTTAAACCACTCATCGGTTTGGCGTTCAATGTACTGCTGCATAATGTGAACAATTTCGCTGCGGGATTTCACCTGTGCATCGTCTCCAAAAACCTGTTTATCAACGGAAGAAAGCAAATAGGGATTAGAATAGGCTTCCCGCCCCATCATCACGCCATCAACTTTATTTAAGTGTTCCAGGGTATCGCCCAGGGTTCTCACACCACCGTTAATACTGATATTAAGATTGGGGTGGGTTTCCTTAAGCTGGTAAACACGGGGGTAATTCAGCGGTGGAATTTCACGGTTTTCCTTGGGGCTCAAGCCCTTTAGCCAAGCTTTACGGGCGTGCACAATAAAGGTATCGCAGCCTGCATCTGCCACAATATCAACAAACCTGGCAAAACCTTCGTATTCGTCCATATCGTCAATGCCAATACGGCATTTAACCGTTACCGGAATATCCACTGCCGCCTGCATAGCTTTCACACAGTCAGCCACCACTTCAGGTTGTGCCATCAGGCACGCACCGAACGCACCGTTCTTGACCCGGTCGGAAGGACACCCTACGTTAATATTGACCTCATCATAGCCACGTGCCTGCGTCATTTCAGAACACCGCGCCATATCGGAGGGATCACAGCCGCCCAGTTGCAGCGCCACCGGATGCTCATCTTCGTTGAAAGCCAGATAATCGCCTTTACCGTAAATCAATGCGCCGGTAGTGACCATCTCGGTGTACAGCAAGCTGTGTTTTGAGATCTGACGCAGGAAATAGCGGCAATGTTGATCAGTCCAGTCGAGCATTGGAGCGACTGAGAATTTTCTGTTGTTTGAAATGTCAGACATGGAACTTACAACCTTGATTTATATGTGAAAAAGTAAATCTCATCGCATTTTTACCAGTTTCAAAATGTATGACATTTCCGTCGTATTCCGATGATTTTTCCCCTTCAAGTAAACAACAGGAATACAAAAACATGGCGTTTTACTCAAAAAACAAACGGCTTCGCGGAGATCGAGCCGTGTATTCTACTTCTGTAAAGCAGAAAAACAAAGGCAAGATAGTCAGCCTGCGAACAGATGTAACCTTAACAAAAAAATAGAGTAATAAAGCAAAACAAGGGGCCTTTTCCGGCCCCTGATGATTTCAAATTAAAACTCTTGTACTGCAGGGCGTAACACAATTTCGTTGATATCCACATCGAGTGGCTGCTCAATAGCATACGCAATCGCTCTGGCAACTGAATCTGCCGGGATAGCCTGTTTGTAAAAATCCACCACAAAATCAGAACTTGCCTGGTGTGAAGAGCCGTATTTTAACTCAGAATCTACAGCGCCCGGTTCAATTGACGTGGTACGAATGTTACCGCCAACCTCATGGCGAAGCCCTTCGGATATAGCACGCACCGCAAATTTAGTTCCGCTGTACACGGTTCCGCCAGGGCTGAATACTTTTAAACCGGCAACTGACGAAATATTGATAAAGTGGCCTGATTGCTGATCTTCAAATACTGGTAACGCAGCGGCGATCCCGTTGAGTACACCTTTGATATTAATGTCGATCATGCGATTCCATTCATCCACTTTCAGCTCTTGCAAAGGTGCAATAGACATCAAACCGGCGTTATTAATAATAACGTCCAGCTTGCCATAGGTTTGCACAGCCAAATCCACCAAGTCCTTCACGCTTTCTAACAACGTAACGTCCATTGTGTTGAAAGTTGCTTCACCGCCTGCACGCTGAATATCCGCACAGATCGCCTGCAGCTTTTCGGTTCGTCTGGCACCCAGCACCACCTTTGCACCCCGGCTCGCCAGAAGACGGGCGGTCGCTTCACCCAAACCACTGCTGGCACCAGTAATAACAACGACTTTACCTTGAATTGAATCACTCATATTTATCTCCGGATAAATTGTTAAATGCACGATGCAGACAAATTATCTGGTATGGCTGTATTCCAGCATATGAATTTGATACGCTTTCAGAATTCCAAAAACAGGAATAATAAGAATGAATAACAAACTGGAAATGTTGCGAATTTTTAGTGTTGCGGCAGAAAATCAGAGCTTCAAAGAGACAGCGGTAAAATTAAGTATTTCGCCTCAGGCTGTAACCCGCGCCATAAAGGAGCTCGAAAACTTGCAGGGCGAATTACTGTTTCACAGGAATACACGCCACATGCAGCTGACTCACTTTGGCCACCGCCTGTTCGATAAAGCAAAACCGCTTATCAGAGAATTTGATGCTTTATTTGCGCACAACGCCAAAGAGGCAAATGAAGGACTTGCAGGAAAAGTCAGAATTGCTGCTCCTCTTGGTTTCGGGCGCTCGGTTGTTACCCCGATTGTGGTGCAATTACTGAAAAAATACCCAGACATCAATATAGAACTTATGCTCAGTGACAAGCGTGCTGATGTTGTAGAAGAACGAATCGACATTGGCTTGCGGATTGGTTTTATCCGTGACAATCGCTTCATCGTCAAGACTCTGGGGCAAATAGAATTCTTTGTTGTGGCAGCGCCGGAACTCATTCAACAACAAGGGAGACCGCAAACGCCGGGCGATTTACAACACCTTCCCACTTCATCAGTATCAGACCCCGGCACAGGTCGCACATGGCCCTGGTATTTTAATTTGGCCAGTGAACAGTATTCTTTCAACTCACGTATTGTTTTTGACGATGCAGAAGCGGAATTCAAAGCAGCACTGGATGGACTGGTCTTTGCTCAGGTTCCCGGTTTTCTGGCAAATAAAGAAATCCGGAGTGGCAAACTGATGCGGGTATTGAACGAATTTGACCCTGAACCCTGGACGCTGTTTATTTACCGCCCCCAGAGAGGTCCTGTGCCTAAACGGGTAAGGTTAATATACGACGAGCTGGTAACAGAGATTACTGCCAGCCTTAACTGAATCCTGCCGGCCACACCTACGATTCAAACGCCCGTTCAGCCGGCATAACTGTTTTCTTTCTACGTTTAGATTGCCCCAGCACCACACCACTGAGAATAAGGCCGCAGGCCATTAGTTGGGTTTGTGTGAGGGTTTCGTCCAGCAACCAGTACGCAAAGCCAATTGTATAAACGGGAATGAGGTTACTGAAAATGGTGGCTTTGCTTAAATCCATTTTGGTAATGGCGATGTTGTAAAGCAGATAGGCGCCTAAGGTCACGCATACGCCGAGGAAGACGATAGCGTAAAGCGCAGGGCCGGCGTGTAATGGCGGCACATCCTGACTGAATGCCAGCGGCATGAAGAATATCGCACCGGAAAACGCCTGTAAGGACGTTAGTACCAGCGGAGAGTAGCGGGTAGACAGTTTCTTCACACAAACACAGTACACCGCAGAACATGCCATAGCAGCCAGCTCAAGGGTATTGCCCAGCACAGGATTACTGGCGTGAGCATTTTCTTCAGCCGCCCAGCTTAGCCAGACTAAACCGGCAAAAGCGACAACAAAACCTGCCTGAGCCGTGATAGTCATACGCTCTTTTAAAAAGATAAACGCCAGTGCTGCCGCCATAGGCGGTAAAACCGCTGTGACCATCCCGGCCTGTGCAGCCGAGGTGTACTGTAATGCCATGGCTTCAAAAACGAAGTACAAACAAGGCTCTGCGGCAGACATCAGCAGCAGTAACTTCCAGTCGCCTTTCTGATAAGTAAATCGGCTCAGGCCCTTCCACATCAGCAGAAAACAAATGCTTGCCACCACCATACGCAGAAAAATTACCCACATAGGCGAGTATTCGGCAAACGCGATTTTCAGCGCAATGAAAGAGCTACCCCACAACATGGTAGCAATGAGCAGCAGAATAAAAGGAAGCATAGAGAAACGGTCCGGTAAAAACAGCGGCAAGTTTAACAGAGGACGAAGATAAAACCTCTAACCGGACCGCAAATATTAGCAGTAACCAGTTACGGTTTCTGTGTCAACCGGAACTGCATATTCACCTGCAAACCACCTTTATCTGACAAGCTGAATGACATATCGCCGTCGTTCAGACGAACAGCTTCTGCAGCAATAGCGAGGCCAAGGCCAAGGCCGCCGGTGTCGCTGTTACGGGCGCTGTCAGTGCGGTAGAATGCATTGGTCAGCTTTGATAAATCTGCCGGTTCCACACCCGGCCCGTCATCTTCAATTACAATAGTCAGTTGACTACCGGCGACAGTACAAGCCAGAGAAACGGAAGAGTTTGCGTATTTAAATGCGTTTCGCACCACATTCTCGATGGCAGTGAGAAAGGGCTCTTCGTAAATACTGAGCGTGCCGTCAGCAAGAGCATGCTGCCACGTGATCCCAAGTTGTTGCGCCTCGAATGCAGCATCTTCACACAAATCATCCAGTAATGCTTTTACCGTAATGTCTGCTTTGCCCTGCGAGATAGCCCGGGATTCCATGGTGGTGAGATCGGATAAACGCTGAATATGCAGGTTGAGCAGTTCATTTTCTTTTTCTGCCCGTTCCAGCAGCGGGATCAACGAGGGGTCCGCGCATTTTCTGCGAACCAGTGCCAGTGTCATTTGCAGCCGGGTAAGCGGCGTGCGCAATTCATGAGAAATGTCGGCGCTCTGGCGTTTCTGATTCTGAATGAGTGCAGCTATTTTGCCGGTCATATCATTGAACTGGGCAAACAAGCGGGTAAAAGGTGATTCCCCGCTTCGACGGCCGCCTTTGTCCACAGACTGACTGTATTCGATGCGGTGATTCAACTGCCCCTGCCCCACCGCAGTGAATGCGTCACCCAGCCGGTTCAGCGGTCGGGCAATAGAACGTACCAGTAACCAGCTCATCAAGCTGGTCACTACCATAAAAATACCCAGCATCAGCCACCACGGTACGGCTCTGAAAACATCCAGAGGCCGTGGTCGTTCCGGACGCCATAACACCAGTTTCCAATCTGGCCTGGCGGTCAGAGAGACCGGACCTACTAGCCGAGTCCACTCCAGATTAATTTCCCTTTGCTGTTCTTTTTGAATGAAATACCAGAAGCGCTTGCTGTTGAATTCTTCGGTGAGGGAGCGCCGCAAAGGCATACTGCTTTGCACCACGTTAAGCTGTTTATCAACAATGAGCCATTGATAAGATGTGCGGGTTTCCAGTTGTTCCAGTTGCCGGGGGATACCATGAGGATCTGCCGGGCGGCTGAGAAGAATGTTATCAATTCTCTGTGCCACATTATTCAGCAAACGACTGTCCCGGCCTGACAGCGGCTCGTTTTCATTGATTTCCTGCAGGATAAACGCCGGAATGGCGATGGACAGAATACACACCAGTAGGGTAAGCCAGAACCAGCCCAGTACTTTCAGATTAAAATTGCGGACAGCACCGGTCATCAGGCAAAAATTCCGTAACCGCGCCCGCGCTGACTTTTAATGTCTACCTGTGAATTTGCGGCAGTGAGCTTTTTACGCAGGTTACTGATGTGGGTGTCGATACTGCGGTCGAAAGCCTGCAGGCGTCGTCCGAGACACGCCTCGGATAGCTCTTCTTTGGTGATAAGTTCTCCGGGCTGCAAGCACAGATGCTTCAGTAATGCATATTCGCTGCCGGTGAGATCCAACACTTGCGACTGACAGGTCACCACCATTTTCTGCACATCAATGCTGATATCGCCAATCGGGATAACAGACTTTTTCGACAAACTGGCCGGTTCGTCTGTTGCGGCTTTATCGCCGGTACGACGGATAATTGCCCGGATACGCGCCAGTAATTCGCGGTCGTTAAACGGTTTCGCCAGATAATCGTCAGCACCCAGTTCCAGCCCGAGCACTTTATCAAGGTCGTCCCCCCGGGCTGTCAGCATGAGCACCGGTAATTCACTTTTCTGGCGGATGGCTTTAAGCACGTCCAGCCCGTTGAGGCCGGGCAGCATTACATCCAGCAATACCAGCTCGATATCGCTGCGGGCCAGAGCTTCCGCAAGGCCAGACTCGCCATCGGCACAGTGAGTCACGTCGTAGCCGGACATTCCGAGAAACTCAGTGAGTAACTCTGCCAGCCCTTTATCGTCTTCGATTAATAGAATGCTCATGTCAATACGTCGTCTGTCAATGCTATGTCAACTTGCTTAATACAGGGTCAATAATGCCTGACTTTTCATATGTTCACACGAGATTTGCACTTCTTAACGTTACGTGACATTCAGCGCGATAGTATGTATTCGTCCTCATTGTGAGGTAGCAGATTTTCAGGAGAACTTTATGAAACGTTCGATTAAAAAATTAAGCATTGTAGGCGTTGCCGCTCTTTTCATTGGTGCGGGTGTAACAGGCTTCGCGTTAGCAGCAACCGACGCAGCAGCAAAAACTGAGCGAATGGAGAAAATGGATCCCCCGCTGGTACCGCCGCAAATGCACAGAATGATGAAAGATGTTGAGTTAACGGCTGATCAGGAAGCAAAACTTGAAACGCTGAAAGAAAAGCAGAAAGCATTGCGTGATGAATTCTGGGCTGTATTCACAGAAGAACAGAAAACACAGATGCTGCAGGATATGATGCACAGACCACATAAAGACATGCGCGGACCCCGTGGCGACAAACGTGGTAGTGACAAGTTTGACAGAGGCGACCGTAAAAAACGTGGCGAAGGTAAAGAGGTTGAAGCACCGGCAGAGCCGCAATAAATCCCCCTTTTATCATGTATCGAGAGGTCGCGGTTGCGACCTCTTTCATTTCAACTTCTTAAATAAGAATTATTCTCAACCTTTCACTTAATGCCCGGTGCAGGTAAACTGCACGTTCTTCATTTACAGAGTCTCGCCACTGACATGGAAAAAATCTTTATTATCGCAGCGCGCATTGAAGCATTTACCTGGTTCGGTCTGATCACCGGTATGTACTTCAAATACAATCTTGAAGTCACTGACCTGGGTGTCTGGTTATTCGGCCGTCTCCACGGTATCGCCTTTCTGATTTATTTTGTGGTTGCCATTGTTGCAGCGGTCCGCCTTCGCTGGAGCGCGCGGCACAGTATCCTGGCCATTCTTGCTGCTGTTCCGCCACTGGCAACTTTGCCGCTGGAAGTCTGGTTTACAAAAAAGGGGATTCTGTCCGCCCCTGCAGCGAAACAATCTGAAGCTGCCTGAATTTTAAAAACCGGGGTTTAGAAACAAAAAACGCGCCGGTGCATTGCTGCACGGCGCGCCTGAAATGCGGTGAAGTGCTTTACATCAGCCTTTAGCGACCCGCTCAGCGTCGAAAATTTCAATCCAGTATCCGTCCGGATCTTTAATGAACGCGATATTGTTCATCTTTCCGTCAGACAACCGCTTCTGAAACGCAACACCCAGTGACTCAAAACGCTCGCAGGCAGCCTCCAGATCCGGTACGTGAAAGCCTATATGACCAAAACCGCGGGGATCGCTATTACCATTGTGATAGGTGGTTTCTGTGGCGGTGTCGCCCCAGTTGTGTGTCAGTTCGAGCATGGCCGGACGACCGAAAGTTTGTGCTGTGCGTCTGGTGTCATCCTCACTGATATCAGAGAAGTCTTCTCCGTGGGTCAGGAAGTACAGACTGAACTCCATGTCGGGAAAATCGAGCTTTTTGAGTAAAGTCATACCCATAACACGGGTATAAAAGTCCAGCGAACGGGCCGGATCCGCGATGCGCAACATGGTCTGATTAAATACAAATCCGTCAGTTGCGGGATCTTTACGTTCACACAATCCGTCTGCCTGTTCGAAATGTCGGCTCATAGCAGTATCCTTAATTTACCGGTAATTGAAGTATTCAAAAGTGGGGCTGCGACACGGTTTACCAAGGGGCAGTCACCGCAATTTCAAGTGCATTCAGCATCACCACCACTTACTGATTTACGGGATAACTGGCCAACAGTTCACCTACGAGTTCGGTCAGGGATTGCTGAATAGAAATACTGTCACTTTTCTCCAGTTCGGCGCTGCCGGTGGCGCTGTAAATAAACTGCCCGTCTTTAATCACATCAATCTGCAAATTCTGATAAACAGACACCTGTTCACCTACAGGCACAGTAAAAATACTGCCCAGGGATATTCCCCCTGAACGGCCAAACGAACCGGTTCCCAATCCGAAACTCACAGACTTACCGTCCTCCTTTCTGGCTGTGGAAGGCAGAAATGCGACTTTGACGTCAGCGTTATCCGGGCTTGCCGCTGTCAGTCCTTTTGCGGTCATCACATCAGTAATAGTGGTACGCAGATAATTCTCTATGGTGGGATTCATAGCGTTCAGCGGCGGTTCAACAGAAAAAGTGCGGATAGCAGAAAAGTTCTGTGCTTCGTCCATGTTGATTTGCGGTTTATTGGATGCACAACCCGACACCAGAAATACAAAAACGGCACAAAGTAGTAAACGAAGTGCCGGATAACGACTCATTAAGGATTTATCCATATGGAATCTGCCAGTTAACCATTTTAAATTTTAACGTGTGCGGTGTAAAAACCGATCGCTTTTAAGACCCTGCCCGGCGGCAGTTGACTTAACACCGCCAGACGAAATCAAACAGAAACAAGACGAACGGTATTCGCTGACCGGCGTGATGCTGTATGTTTTCATTAGCCCGGCAGACAACGAGCTTAAGGCTTGTACCGTTGCCGGTATAATCATAAGAACGACAAGGAACTCACTATGCTCATTCGTCCACTCGCCCTTGCAGGCGGTCTGGTTTCGGCGTTGACCTTTACTGCACATGCAGCGCAACTGCCCGACACACTGCAATATAAAGACACCTTCAATCTTGAATACGCCGCGTCTCCGTTTTTCAGTAAAGACGGAAAATCAGTTTACTACGAACGCCGTGCTATGGATATTATGAAGGACCGCACACACAGCACACTGTGGGAGGTCAGCACTGACGGTAAAAAGCATCGTCCGGTGATTGCCGGCAGCGCGAATGTACGTCAGGTTACATTGTCCCCTGACGGCACCATGCTGGCTTATCTTTCAGATGAAGATGGCAGCAATCAGCTTTATGTGCGCTATCCCGACTCCGGCCAGCAGGCCAGACTCACAGAAGTATCAAAGGCCCCCGGTAACCTTACCTGGTCCCATGACAGCAAACATCTGGCGTTTACTATGTTCACACCGGTAAAAGCCAAACCGCTGTTTACAGCTATGCCGGAAAAACCCAAAGGTGCAGACTGGGCGCCTGCCGCCAGTATCATACAGAAAACAGGATACCGTGCTGACGGCAAGGGGTATTTACCTGACGGATTCAGTCAGATTTATATTCTGCCGGTATCCGGCGGTACGCCCCGCCAGCTGACTACGGGTAATTACCCTAATGACGGTCGCCTGGCATTCACCCCTGACGACTCGGGGATCTATTTTTCTGCCAACCGTTCAGAAGACTATGAATTGTCTCCTTTTGACAGCGACATATACCGTGTTGATATTCAGTCTGCTGACGTCACAGCGGTTACTGATATGGCCGGGCCGGAAGAGTCACCCATGCTGAGCCCCGACGGCAAGTATCTGGCCTTCAAACAAATTAATGATAATAAAAAAGCTTACCAGTTCAGCGACATTGTAGTTTTGAATCTGGAAAGCGGAAAACTGAGCCGTCTGACGGGCTCTCTTGACCGTTCAGTACAACAGGTCGAATGGGCAGATAACAGCAGGTCACTGTATTTCTCTTACCTTGATCACGGCGAAACCCGCCTGGCCAGTGTCAGTCTGAAAGGTGATGTTACCCGTTTCGATGCCACCACCGGCGGTCAGTCTCTTGGCAGACCCTACACGTCAGGAGAATTTGCTGTTTCTGCCAACGGAGAGCTGGCGTTTACTCAGGATGACCCGTTAAAACCGGCGGATCTGGCACTGCTTAAGAAGAAAAAAATCACTACCCTGACTAATCTGAACGATGATGCGCTGGGACATCTGAAGCTGGCGCAGGTAGAGACATTGCCGGTGAAGTCATCTGCCGATGGCCGTGATATTGATGCCTGGATTGCATTACCTCCGGGTTTCGATGCAACCCAATCTTATCCGCTGATCCTCGAAATTCACGGTGGCCCCCACGCCGCTTACGGCCCGCACTTCTCAATGGAAATCCAGCTCATGGCAGCGCAGGGTTACGTTGTTGTATGGTCGAATCCCCGTGGAAGTTCGTCTTACGGTGCAGAGTTCGGCAACCTGATTCATCACGACTACCCGTCTGACGACTTTACTGATCTGATGGATGTCACTGATGCTGCAATCGCAAAAGGCTTTATTGATGAAAAGAACCTGTTCATCACCGGTGGCTCCGGCGGCGGTGTACTCACGGCGTGGTCAGTAGGAAAAACCGATCGCTTTGCTGCAGCCGTGGTAGCCAAGCCGGTGATCAACTGGATCAGTTTCGGCCTGACTGCTGACGCGTATCCGTATTTCACTCAGTACTGGATGCCGGGTAAACCCTGGGAAGCCTTTGACCATTTATGGGCACATTCACCGCTTTCTCTGGTGGGCAACGTGAAAACCCCCACTATGCTACTTACCGGCGAATCAGACTACCGTACGCCAATCAGTGAATCAGAGCAGTTCTATCAGGCACTGCGCCTGCAAGGTGTAGACTCGGCGATGGTCAGGTTACCGGGGGCGTCTCACGGTATCGCTTCCCGTCCTTCGCGCCTGATCCAGAAAGTGGGTAACATTCTGGCCTGGTTCGACAAATACCGTAGCGGCAAACCTCAGGAATAAACGCCTGCGGTTTCCTGTCAATCACGCCCGGCTCGCCGGGCTTTTTTGTCTTTTTTAGCCGCTTTTAAAGAACAATTTAACGGGAAATCACGTATTGTAACTTCTGATAGTCATACTAATGATTTATAAAGACTTATTACATTGATATGAAACATAGATTTAGTTAAATTCTGTGATACCCGACGTTTTCCTTTTTAGCCTCTGAGAGCACCATGGCAGCAACAAAAGACTTACGCCGCACCAAAACGCTTCTGTTTGATATTTTAAAGCCGGAAGCAAGCTTTTTTTACCTGGCTATCGCTTATGGCCTGATGATTGGTTTACTGACCCTCGCCGTACCGTTTGCGGTACAAACCCTTATCAACACCGTGGTTTATACCGCTTCAGTCAGCGCGGTTCTGGTGATCAGTACAATCCTGTTCTGTACCCTGCTGCTGTACGGATTATTCAGTGCCCTGAGAACACGGGTTATGGAATATTATGAGCGCCGGATCTACAGCCGGCTGACTGCCGATCTTGTACTGAAAACCATTCAGGCTCCTCATCAGTTTTTTGAAGGCCGGAAAAACAGCACGATTACCCATCGTTTTTTTGAAGTAATGACCTTTCAGAAAAATATGCCATCACTGATGGTAGACGGTTTCGCACTTCTGCTTCAGATGCTGGTAGGTATCACACTGGTTTCTTTCTATCACCCGTTCCTGTTTGTCTTTAACGTAGTGATCATCATTTCTATGTATTTTATCTGGCGGATGTTAAGTACACCTGCGAAAAATACAGCTATCGACTTGTCTGATTCTAAATATGCCACCGCAAAATGGCTCAGTGACATTTCCTCTGCTCACGTATTTTTCAAATCCAGCCGGCATCTTGACCATGCTGCTGAGAAAACGGAGGCTATCATCAGTCGTTATGTGAATTGTCACGCCGGACATTTCACTTTTACCTTTTCCCAGGCCGTACTCTTCCTGATCGTCTATGCGCTTGCCAGCTCCGCCCTTCTGGGACTGGGTGGTGTACTGGTTGTGCAGGAGCAATTATCTGTCGGTCAGCTTGTTGCAGCCGAACTGATCATGTCAGCGGTGTTTCTTGGTATTTCACGGTTCAGTGTATATTTGAACCTGTATTATGAATTGTATGGTGCGGCAGAGAAGCTTAGTGCCGCACTGAATATTCCTCAGGAAGATGTACAGTCTTCCGATAACGAAACCTTTACCCGTAACGATCTCCACTTCCGTCAGACTGTGCTGGTTCAGCAAAACGAGTCTGTGGAAATTGATATGGCCTTGCGGGAAAACGGAAAATACTACGTCGTCACCGGGCAGGCATGGCAACAACGAAAACTGATGACGGTACTTAAACGTTATGAAACGCCGGAGTCTGGCTGGGTAGAACTGGGAGGCCTTGCATTAACGGATTACCAGACCAGCGAGCTGCGTCAGGCCATTGCCATTGTTGACCGCTCTCTCATTATTGAATGTTCAATTCTTGAATATTTGCGCATGGATGCCCCGGATGCTTCCGAAAAAGCGATTCGGGAAATCTTTCGCGAACTGCAACTGGAACCGACACTGGCGAGGCTGGAAGACGGCTTGCAAACCAGCCTGTCACAGTTGGGCCATCCCCTTCAGCCCATGGAGTTTTTGTTATTGAAACTGGCTGCCGCCCTGTTGTCAAAACCGGGGGTAATTGTGCTGAACCAGCACTTTGATGCCATTCCTGAAGCATACAGATATAAAATTCTGAAATACCTCGATACCCAGCCGGTCACGGTGATGTACTTCACCAGCAGTCCGATTCAGGAAGTCTTTGATGCCACCATTGTGTTAAATGGTGATTCACAGTTGCTTTCCCATGATGTGCTCGCTGACAAGGAGGAATTGTGATGAATTACTCTGATCAGCAGGAATTCATGAGCAAAATGAAGACGCTTTCGCAACAGACTGTGCCGACCTGGTACAGAAAAGTGGCGTATATGCTCTTTCTTCTTATCGCAGTCACCGCCGCAATATTGTACTTCGCGCCCTGGCAACAAACGGCTTACGGTACGGGAACTGTAAGCACGCTTAATCCGGCAGACCGCGCTCAGCCCATATCCGCACTGGTCCCCGGGCAAATAAAAACCTGGCATGTACGGGAAGGACAAAAAGTAAAAGAAGGCGATCCCATTGTAACCCTTGTCGATACAGATAAAGCGCTGGTTGAACGCCTTCAGGCCCAGGTAAAAGCCGCAGAGCTTAAACTGGATGCTGACCTGATGGCCGTGGAAAATGCCCGCATAAACCTGGATCGTCAGAAACGGTTAAATAAAGAAGGTCTGGTCTCGGTCCGCGACATTGAAGTGGCGGAAAACACGTTACAGGAAAGACTGGCGACAGCCGCTCAGTCTGAGCAAAGCCGGAACTCACTGAACTCGTCGCTGGCAAGGCAATCCACTCAGACCAAGTACGCTCCTCAGGACGGTACAGTAACCCAGTTGCACTCCGGTGGCTTATCCACGCTGGTTAGTGCGGGCGCGGTGCTCGGATATTTCATTCCCGAAGGTGTCGAGCGTATGGTGAGGGTAAAAGTAAACGGACTGAATGCGCCGCTGGTCACAACGGGCCGGAAGGTGCGGCTGCAATTTGAAGGCTGGCCAATCTTCCAGTTCAGCGGCTGGCCGGGCACATCTATAGGTACATTCGGTGGCCGGGTGGCGATTGTTGAACCGGTGGCAGACCGCAACGGACTGTTTAATGTATGGATTGGACAGGATCCGCAGGAAAAGCCCTGGCCGGAAGAAACCTTTGCCCGTCTGGACAGCCGGGTCAATGCCTGGATCTTGCTGGAAGAAGTCAGTATTGGCTACGAACTCTGGCGACAGCTGAATAACTTCCCGCCTGAAAATGTCAGGTCAGATACAGAACAAACACCACGGTAAGTATGCATGTTGAGGTATTTTTCTTTTTTTACTGCCAGTTTTCTGCTGCTGTGTCTGAACGCTCAGGCACAGCAACAACCAACGACTGCAGAAACAGTACTGCAGTCTATTCTGCACAATCATCCTAAGTTGCTCGAGCTTGAAGCCAAAGGTGGTCAGCGCCGGCAGGAACTGGCTTACGCTGAAGCGGCATTTGATGTGCAACTTGAGCAGGATACAGCCCTCCGCACCAGCGGTTACTACAGCGGTGATTATCTGTCTCAGCGGGTTGTCAATCCGCTGGGAACCGCCAATGCTAAGGTGAAAGCAGAATACCGTATCGGTAACGGTACTTTCCCCTATTACGAGCGTTATTATGAAACGCTGACCGGTGGTGAAGCCAGTATCGGTTTTGCCATGTCGTTGCTGCAAAACCGGGAGACTGATAAAAAACGGATGGCCATCGAAGATGCCAGAGTGAGTATGTCTCAATGGGATGCAGAAGCCGCCCTGGCCCTGAACGAACTGGTTTACAACGGCTTATCGGCTTATCTGGACTGGTACGAAAGTCATCTGAATGAACAGATATACGCAGCCCTGGTGAAGACCACCGAGACCCGTGGAAACGCCATTAATACCAGGGTTGAAGAAGGGGATCTTGCGCGCATCACCCAGACAGAATTTGAGGTCACGGTGATGCAGCGTAATCTGGCTTTACAGGATGCCAGAAGGAAGGCCGCACAGGCGAGAGAGAAGCTGGCTTACTATTACCGCGATGCGCAATTCCGTCCGGTCAGCACAGCAACCCTGAATACTGTCCCCGGTGATATTCAGTGGCCCTGGATGAGTGCTGCGGTTAAGCCCGCGTTGCTGCAAAGCCTGATTGCACAGCATCCTGCTCTCACCAGTTTGCAGGCAGAAATGCAACTGGCGAAAAACAAGCTGCGACTGGCAAAGAACGCGCTCTTACCCACGCTGGATGTTGAAGCAAAGCTGGCGCGGGATATCGGCAGCGGACCGGAGAACCTGACCGGTACAGAAACAAAAGTCGGCCTGCAATTTTCCATGCCGCTGGGCCGTCGCCAGGCAAAGGCTGATGAGGCAAAGGCATCGTTAAAGTTACGTGAAATTGAAGCCGTGGTGCAGACCACACAGGATGCACTTGAACGGGATATGGCAGTGGGTTTACAGGCACTGCAATACGGCAAAACCATGGCTGAACTGCAACAGCAGCAGGCGGTATTAACGGAAAAGCTGTTCAGTCAGGAACAAAAACGGTTTGAAATGGGTGACAGTGACCTGTTCTTGCTAAACAGCCGTGAATCACAGGCAATATCAGCACGTCTCAATGCAGTGAAAGCAGAAATAGAAATTAAGCGGATTGTACTGGGAATATACTATCAGACCGGTTTGCTCGCCCAAACGCCTGATACCTCGCTGTAAAAAAGAAAAGCCACCCCGCAGGGTGGCTTTGAAGTTGCAGGAAGAAGGGCATCACTTCCTGCAAGAGGTTACTGTACAGACAGCTCCCTCAACCGTGGTGCAGGATTCATCGCTACACTCACTTTTTCAGCCACTACAGGCGAGTCAAGGGAATAACTGGCACCAGACTGAATATTGTCAGAGGCAGCGCCAACGTGGATATTGTATTCACCCGCATCGGCCACCCATGCCCGTTGTGCTTCATTAAATGAAGCCAACAGCTTAGGTGTTATCGCAAACTCAAGGGTTTGCGACTGTCCCGGTGCAAGCTCGTTTGTTTTCTCAAATCCCTTGAGCTCTTTGACCGGTTTTTCACTGCCCGGCGCAGAGATATAAAGCTGAACCGCTTCCTTCCCTGCTGCTTTTCCTGAATTAGTGATGGTCACCGAAACGGTGAACTCACCAGCGTTCTTTCCGGCCTTCACAATCGCATCGCCATAATCAAAACCGGTGTAAGATAAGCCGTAACCGAAGGCATAAGCCGGTTTCACATTGAATGCGTCGTAATAGCGGTAGCCAACATAAATGCCGTCGTTATAGTCGAGTTGTGACTCTTTACCCACGAACAGACCAATGTAAGGGTCTTTCACGTCCTCTTCAGATGTGGGGAAGCCCGGAAATGTGCTGGCTGATGCCAGGTCGGCATATTTAACCGGAAAGGTCGTTGCCAGTTTGCCTGACGGATTGACTTTACCGGTGAGCACATCAGCCAGTGCATTACCGGCTTCCTGACCGCCCTGCCAGGGCAACACAATCGCGTCGGCCTTGTCACGCCAGCTGGCCGTTTCAATAACGTTTCCGATATTCAGCGCGACAACCACTTTCTTGCCATTAGCATGAAACGCAGCGGAAACACGGTTTATCAAATCCTGTTCAGTCGCATTCAGGTCAAAATCGTTATCAACGATACGATCCTGGAACTCACCGGAATTCCGGCCAATGGTGATAAGCGCCACGTCGTTTGACTCTGCCATGCTGGCAATCTGTGCATCAGACGGCGTGTATTCCGGTAAAGGAGGTTGCAGCTCGAAGAAATTTTTCTTCGGCGGACGTTTGGCGTCTTCCGCTTTCATGAATGCTTCGTAGTCTGCCTGTAATGCTGCATCTACTTTCAGGGAGCTGTTTGCCAGCCCTTCCACCAGCGATACGGTATACGCTTCGTTCACGTCGCCGCTGCCCGTGCCGCCGGCGATAAAGGCATAAGACGTGTTACCGAATGCGGCTACATTCTGAGCACCGGTAAGCGGTAAGGTTGCCTGCTCATTTTTAAGCAGAATAACCCCTTCTGCAGCAGCACGGCGGGCCACTTCAGCATGCGCTTTCAGATCAGGCTTATTGCTGTACTCATATTCATTAAAGGTGGGAGACGACAGCATTACAGTAAAAATTTTGCTGAGGTTGCGATCAAGCACGGCTTCTTCAAGCTGACCGCTTTCCACCGCCTGTTTAATGTTTTCACGCTGATCCGGCATGCCGGGCATAATCAAATCATTGCCCGCCTGCATTTGCGCTGCAGCATTGTCACCGGCGAACCAGTCTGTCATAACCAGGCCTTCGAAGCCCCACTCTCCGCGCAGAATATCTGTCAGCAGCTTTTCGTCCTGAGAGGTGTAGACGCCATTCAACTTGTTGTAGGACGTCATGATCGCCCACGGCTGTGCCTGTTCAACGGCGATCTCAAATCCACGCAGATAAATTTCGCGTAATGCACGTTCATTGACGTGGGAGTCCATCCACATCCGGCTGGTTTCACCGCTGTTCGCCACAAAGTGCTTGATGGTTGCACCCACACCATTAGACTCAATACCGTTAACAATAGACGCGGCCATATTGCCGCTCAGAAACGGGTCTTCAGAATAATATTCAAAGTTCCGGCCACCCAGCGGGTTATAGTGAATGTTCATTCCCGGTGCGAGAAACAGGTCGATACCATATTCTTTAACTTCTTCCCCCATGGCCGTGCCAACGGCGTTCAGCAGCTCTTTGTCCCAGCTGGAAGCCAGCAGAGTTGCAATAGGAAAGGCAGTGGCGTAGTACTTATTTTCATCCCCATCACGCTCAGGAGAAATACGCACACCGGCAGGTCCGTCGGCCAGTACCAGTGCGGGAATACCTAATTCATCGATGGCGAACGTTGAACCGGCAGCGCCCGGCACTTTTTCCGATCCGCCAATATTGTCCACTCTGAAGCCCGTGCCGGTAACCAGCTTGATTTTCTGATCCAGCGTCAGCCTGCTGATCAAATCAGCCACACGCTGTTCAACGGGCAGACTGGCATTTTCATAGACGTCCTTCTGACCGTTACCATTTAAATCACGGAATGCTGCTGTTGTTGATGCAGAGTCTGCAGGTTGCTCATTTGCACAACCTGCTAAAGCTGCAATCGCACATGCCAGCACAGTTTTCTTCAGATTTATTTTCATTTCACTCACTCATGGTTAAAAAAGGGAGCTGCGGAACAGCCCCCGGTTAGCCATTACTGAAACTTGTACCCGAAGCGGACACCAACAAGACGGGGATCAGCAAAGGTTGCTGTTCCTGTGTTGAAATCGCCGCTCGGGCCAACGTTTGACAAAGTAATGTTGTTTTCAAGATTCTTAACAAAAGCCTGTGCGTACCAGTCTCTGTCAGGACTGTTGTACGTCATGGTCAGGTCTGTTTTGGTAAAGCCGGGCTGTCGGAAATTTGCACGCAGTGCACTGCTTAAGATTTCATACTCTGCACTCCAGCGGGTGTTCAGAGCGAAACTCAGCTCACCACCGCTTTGCATTTCCATGGTGTACTGATAACCGGCAGTAACGGTCCATTCAGGAGAACGCGACAACCGTTCGCCGGCGAAGCTCACACCTGCTTCCTCATCTAAAATCCACTCATCATAAGAAGCATCCAGTAATGTCACTGCTGCATTAAAACGGTGATTTACATCCGGGCGATAGAAAGTATCCAGTTCTGCACCGTTGATGGTGGCTTCTGCCGCGTTAGTGGTTACCTGACAAGGGCCGCCACATACATAACTTAACTGCGAAAGCTGCAGATCCTGATAGTCGTAACTGAACACGTTGGCGTTAATAGTCATCTTGTTGTTCAATACGCGGGTTTTGATACCCAGCTCTGTAGACGTCAGCGTTTCCGGGTCATAGTAGACTGCGGCTTCAGGCAGCGGACTGTTACAACCTGTTGCGCCTTCCACACAGCCGTCATTAAATCCGCCGGCTTTGTAGCCTGTGGCAATACTCCCGTAGAGCATGGTGGCATCACTGATATCGTAATCTACGCCAAGCTTCCACGTAGTTTTTGAATACTCACGGTCTGCGTAATTAAGCGAATCAGGTAGCGGATTGTCGTCGCTGGCCTCGAAGTTCAGCTCTTCGCCAAGGTTTTTGTGAAAAATCGTGGCACCGGCACGGGACTTTTGATCCTTCGTTGTGCGGATACCGGCAGTCAGGCGTAAGTCATCAGACACGTTGTAAGTCGCCTGACTGAAAAAGCCCAGCGAATCAGCTTTGGTAGGGTTTTGCGGAAAGCCGAAAATATAGCCGTCTTCACCCGGCGTCGGGTTGATCAGACCGATAATGTCGAGGCGGATCCCGGACTGTTCTTCAAAATAGTACAAACCCGCCTGGGCCAGCCACTTGTCGCTGTTATACGCTATACGGAATTCGTGAGACTGCTGCTCATAAGTACCTGAGAAAGGCCCGTCAACCCAGTAATCGGTTTTGCTTGCCGCATCGCCACCCAGCAATAGAGGTAACATTTCGTCACGGTCAAACTCGCGGTAGCTGCCAAGGTAGTTGAAGGTCAGCGCATCGTTTAACAGCCAGGTGAAATCCCCCATCACACCCCAGGTAGAGTTATCTGCATACACATCAGGGAAGTATCCGGCAGCCAGTGTTTGCTGATTATCTGTGCCGCGGTTTACATAGACAGGCGATACGCCCTCGCCGGTTTCTGTCGTCGACGGATCGGTGAAGGGTGTTTCAAAAAAATTGTGTACCGGTACAGATGCCATATTGTTGCCTTTCATCTGCGAGTAATCACCGCGAATCAGCAAGGTCATATCTTCGGTGAAGTTGAACAACCCTGACAGACGGATTGACCGGTTATCTTTGAAATCGGAGATATCGACAGCCTCAGTACCATCAAATGCTTCGTATTCGACATAGTTGTCGCGTTGATCGATATTCACTGCAGCACGGAAAGACACGCTGTCGTTTACCGGCATATTCACAATGCCGGTGAACTGGCGGGTATTGTAATTACCCAGCGTCATGTCAGCAGAGGCCTCAAAAAACTCATGGGGTTTGGCCGAAATAACATTTACCAGACCAGCAGTGGTGTTCCGTCCGTAAAGCGTGCCCTGCGGACCACGCAGTACTTCTACGCGATCTATATCGAAGAACGACACTTCCTGCGCCTGAGGTCTGGCAATGTAAATGCCGTCAAGCATAAATGCTGCAGAAGGATCTCCCTTCTCGGTGTTATCCGTACTGGTAACACCACGGATAGTAATTTGAAGTCCGTTGGTCCGGTCAATAGAAACGTTCGGAACCGTTTCTGCGAGCTGTGTAGGGTTGGTTATCCCCTGGTCACGCAGTTGTTGCGTGCCTAATACCGACAACGCCACCGGCGTTTTCTCTGCGGCAGTGGCGGTACGGTTCGCAGTAACCATAATTTGTTCGTATTCAGGCTCTTCCTCAGCGGTTACCGGCGCTTGCTGTGCAAACACCTGGGAATGGAATAAGCCGCCGGCGATAACTAAGCCAAGTGTTATTTTGTTTAATTGTTGTGGTTTCATTGTGTGTCCCTCAATCCTGTAACGGTTGTTTGATTGAGCAACGGCAGGAACGCTAACCGGCAGTTTGACTACCCATAACACTTTGCCGGTTGAAATCACTGCTGTTTTGCACCCGATATCCGCAGACAGTGAACATTTCCCGAGTCGTTGCCCTGAATAAAATACCACCAAAAGAGACATCGATGTCAATATTAAAAATAACATTTTTTTAACCAAAAACGATTGAATTAAACATTATTTATGTGCAATAAATAGCAAAATATCGCGTACAAACGCTTATACATCGCAGATTATGCAGTATTTTACATTCACATTCATTCTTTAAAAAATACGATTGTAAATTTTCTTAAAGAATTATGACATCGATAGACATTCAACTTCCGGCTAATACCGGAAGCAAGAAGTAGGGAGAGTTCATGTTAAACCGCATCTTACTGCTGGCATGTTTGCTGGTCATTCCTGCCGCACAGGCTGATGTACCTGAAACCCTTAAGCAGGATGCTATCTGGTACGGGGTAGCATATTACGATGAGTACATGCCCTACGATCGTCTCGATAAAGACATTGCCATGATGAAAGCGGCCGGGATAAATATGGTGCGCATAGGCGAGTCGACCTGGGGCACCATGGAGCCCCGTGAGGGTGAGTTTGATTTCAGCCATCTCGACAGAGTGCTCGATGCCATGCACAAAGCTGGCATCAGCGTGATTATCGGTACACCGACTTATGCCATTCCGGCATGGATGGCAAAGCAATACCCTGATGTGCTTGCAACCACCGCAGCCGGTAAGAATAAGTATGGCGCACGGCAGAATATGGATATTACCCATTCTGATTTTCGCCGGCTGGCTGAGAGAATGATAAGGGCCATGCTGACCCATGTCAGCGATCATCCGGCGATTATTGGCTATCAGGTCGATAATGAGACCAAGCATTATAAAACCAGCGGAAAACATGTTCAGGCGGTATTCGTTGAGCACCTGAAACAAGAGTTCGGCACTCTTGAAGCAATGAATGACGCCTTTGGCCTGAACTACTGGAGCAACCGCGTAAACAGCTGGGATGAATTCCCTGAGGTTCACGAATCGGTATACACCGCACCGGTAACATCAATCAACGGCAGTGTGACTGCCGCCTTTGCTGCTTTCCAACGCTCTCTGGTAACAGAATATCTGGCCTGGCAGGCCGGTATCGTAAATGAGTTTAAGAAGCCGGGCCAATTCGTCACACAAAACTTCGATCTCGACTGGCGTGGCTACTCTTATGGTATTCAGTCTTCTGTCGATCATTTTGAGGCAGCAGCAGCGATGGACATTGCCGGTGTGGATATTTACCACCCCGGCCAGCATCAGCTTACGGGCAACGAAATTGCTCTCGGGGGTGATCTTGCCCGCAGCATGAAAGACGGACAAAACTACTTTGTCATCGAAACCCAGGCGCAGGGCTTCCCGCAGTGGACGCCCTATCCGGGGCAGTTGACATTGCAGGCTTTCAGTCACATTGCCAGCGGTGCCAACATGGTGGCTTACTGGCACTGGGCTTCGACCCACAATGCCATTGAAACCTACTGGAAAGGCCTGCTAAGTCAGGACTATGCAGAAAATGCCACTTACAACGAAGCCCGCACCGTAGGCAACACACTGGCAAAACTGGGCGACAAAATAACCTCACTGAATAAGCAAAACGAAGTTGCCATCTTGTTCAGCAACGAAGCCCTCACCGCATTCAATGAGTTTTCCTTCGGCTGGGGCGCACCGCAAAAATACAATGACGTACTGCGCCCTTTCTATGACAGCCTTTACCGGGCCAATATCGAAACAGATTTTATTGATCCGTCAAACTTCGCAGACAAAGCCGCGAACTACAAAATGATTGTGATCCCCGCCCTGTATTCTGCCAGCGATACGCTGCTGGAAGCCATTTCGGACTACGTTAAAAATGGCGGTCATATTGTGGCGACGTTTAAACATGGCTTCACCGATGAAAATGTGAAAGTGCGTGCTTCAGTCCAGCCTGGCAACATGACTGATATTTTCGGCATCCGTTACTCGCAGTTTGTTCACCCTGAGCGCGCCTCACTGAACACCGCCATCATACCGGAAAGCATCGCCGTTGAACCACTGAAATGGTGGATGGAGCTGATTACCGCTGACACAGCTGACGTACTGGCAACTTATGAACACCCTGTTTGGGGCGACTATGCGGCTGTCACACGTAATCAGGCGGGAAAAGGAACGGCAACTTACATAGCAACGATGCCGTCAGACAACCAGATTGATGCTCTGTTACGCCAGGCGGCAAACGACGCCGGCGTCATTTTGTCAGACAACCAGTTCCCGGTAATTGAGAAAAAAGCAGTAAATCAGGCAGGCAACACGCTCCACTTTGTTTTTAATTATTCTGAAAACGAAAGTGAAGTGAAGATTGATAACCTGAAAGGTATGGATCTGCTGACCGGCTCTTCATTGTCAGGCCAAAGCCCCGTTACCCTGCCCCCCTGGGGAGTTGTGATAATCGAAGAAAAGCGTTAAATTTTGCCCTGAATGCGCTTACAATTGCTCAGAACAATAAGAAAAGTGGTCGGGCGCATTGTTTACCCGGGCATCCCGTACCCTACACGCGGAAGTGCAAAAGATGAGTAAAGCAACAATTGGTGATGTGGCAAAAGCCGCCGGTGTTTCAAAGAAAACGGTCTCCCGGGTGTTAAATAACGAACCCGGAGTGCGCAAAGAAACCCGTGATGCCGTTACCACCGCGATCAAAAAATTAGATTATATTCCTAACCTGAATGCCCGAAGGTTAAGAACCAATCAATCTTATCTGATTGGTGTACTGTATATCGATTATCCTACCAACTTTTACGGCAGCCTTATCCTGAACGGCGCGATAAAAGCCTGCGATAAGCTGGGCTACGATTTATTGATTCGTCCCTTTGCATCAGAAAATCCCGCAGGTGAAATTGCCACTACCTTGCGGCACATGGTTGAACGTTCCAACGTTGACGGATTCATTGTCGTACCGCCTTTGTGCGAAGATCAGGCTGTTATCGCAGCATTGGAAGAAACGGGCACGCCTATTGTCAAAATTGCATCTCTGGATGATACATCCTCGTATTGCCTGCACAGTGATGAGGTAGAGGGCGCACAACTTGCTGTGGAACACCTGATTAATCTGGGTCACAGCAAAATCGGCTTTCTCAACTACCTGGTAGGTCACGCAGCCGGTAAATGGCGTTACGAGGGCTATCAGCAGGCGCTGACAAAATACGGCATCAAAGAAAATCCGGACTGGGTTGCACAGTTTGTATACGGTGAGAATACGTTGGAACAGGCCTGCCGGAAATTGCTGTGTCAGGAAAACCGCCCCACCGCTATTTTTACTGCCAACGATGCCTCTGCGGCCGTGGTATACCGGATTGCCTCCCAACTGAAATTGCGTATCCCGTATGATCTGAGTGTAGTAGGTTTCGATGACGACCCTGCGGCCCTTAACCTGTGGCCACCGCTTACCACTATTAAGCAACCTGTTGCCGAACTTGGCTACAATGCGGCGACTATACTGATAGAACAAATCATCCGTCACCAGGCGAAACGTGAATTACCCCTTTCACCTTCTGAACTGGTCGTCCGTAACTCAACCGGTCCGTTGCTGGAGTAAGCACAATCAGACAACAACCTTCGGAACTGGAAAATGCATTAAGCCGCAAGTCCCGCTGTCAGTACCGGCTGATATGGATTCAGCTATTCACGTTACTGACTCTGGCGGTAGTGTTCGGTTACACCTGGCTGAATTTTGATGATTTGTATGTGCCTTACCGCAGCGCCTACCCTAATCTCAGCACGCTTTTTTCACCTCTTAACATGGTGGTAATTACTCTGCTGGTTGCGGTAAACGGATTTGCTGTCTATCAAATCCGTCATGCCCGTGAGCAACTGGCGATCAGCGCTTATGTTTTACTTAATAAAATGGTTGAACAGCAACAATCGTCTCATCCCGACTGGCTGAATGCTTTTCTTGCCGCTGCAGGACTTCCTGCAGACTATTCATTTGTTCTGCTTAAGAAAATGAAAATGCGGCATTTTATGACGATGTCCGGCGCTATCAATAAAGCGGTCAGCGAACACAAAGCCGCCTGGATTGCACTCAGCCGCCAATATTGACGTCGTCTGACCGTCTCAAACTTATCCATTAGACTAATATATTGCTACCGGTGGGCGATGCTGCTGGATCAGGTTTTTCTTTCAGGGTACATTTGTACCAGGTAAGGACGCCGCACTGTCAGGAGGAGCGGACAAATGGCAAAAGATAAGAATAATGATGCACCTCAGGCATCAACAGCTGACAAATCAGAATTAGGTCAGCTCCGTGAAATTTTGTTCGGCCAGTCCAGCCGGGATTTTCAGCAGCAACTCGCATCTCTGGATGAAAAACTGGAAAGTAGTTTTTCAGCATTGAATAAAAAACTGGAAAATCATGTGGCTTCGCTGAATAAAACCATTGAAACACAGTTTGCTGCACTGTCTGAACAACTCTCAGCCGACAATACGCAACACCAGCAAGCCCAGGAAAACCTGAAAGGCCTTCACGATACGCTGAAATCTGAGCTTGAGATGGCTGAAGCCGCCGCGCAGGACGACACCAGTAAACTGGAAAGCAAGCTATCCAAAGAAATGGATGCCATGGAAACCTTGTTCAACAAACGTCACGAAGCGCTGTTAGAGCGTTTGCAGCAAGTGACCGAAGAATTGTCTTCCAGCAAAACCGACCGCAAAACCCTGGCAAGCCTGCTGTCTACCATGGCCTCGAATCTTGCCACTGATCAACCCTGACGCCCATGAGCAATTTTGTGCCGCCAACGGATGAGGATGCGCACACAATGGACGACGTCAGGTCGTTAATCATTGGTGGGGATGAAAAATTCGTAGAAAATATTGTCAGACGCAATGCAAAAGGCATGGTGTCTGATGTGGTATCTGAAGCACTGAATGAGCGTGAGAGTCAGGATGGCTCAGTGAACAAAGTGCTGGTCCCCCTGGTCGAAAAATCACTGCACCGCTCAGTGGAAGCCAACAGTGATAAAATTGTCGGGGCACTCTACCCTCTTGTCGGCTCGCTGATCAGAAAAGCCGTATCAGCGTTTCTCATCGAATTCATTGAGCGTACAAACACCCTTATAGAACACAGCTTTTCAGCTAAAAGTGTGAGGTGGCGCTTTAAAGCCTGGCGCTCAGGTGTCCCCTATTCTGATTATGTTGCTTCGCAAATTTATCAATATCAGGTGCATCAGGTGCTGGCTATTCACCGTGAAACCGGCACCCTGTTAAATAGTGTCACCAGTCATCCGGGAAATGCGAAAGACGGTGACCTGATTTCTTCCATGCTGGTTGCTATAAGCGATTTTGTCGCTGATGCATTCAGTCAGGATAATCAGGCAGAAGAAACCGAACTGGGAGAAATTAAAACCGACGATTTTACCCTGCTTATTAAGGTCGGTCCCCAAGTGATTCTTGTCGCTGCTGTCAGCGGCCATGTGTCGCCACGCATGCGACATAAACTGCAGGACACTCTGGAAGAGTTTCATCGCTTTTATCAGTCACCACTGCAAAAATACCAGGGCGACAACGGTCCGTTCGCCACCAGCGATGCCATGCTGCAGGAATGCCTGATCAGTGAGCAAAAAACGACGCAGGAAAAGAAAAAACGGGCCGGTGCCGGTGCATTTATTCTCGCCGGACTATTGGTTGTTGCCGGCTATCTGGCATTTTTACGCATCGACCTTGCCATCACGTCATCCACCATCGCTAAGAGTGAGCCTCCGGCCGGCATTGTGATGCTGAACACACAAACAGACGGCAATCAGATTATTCTCTCAGTATTAAGAGATCCGGCGGCCACCGGGGTCGCGCAATGGCTTACAGGGCTCGACATTGACTCTTCCGTTGTCGACATCAAAGAAACGTCGTTTGAGTCAAAAGATGATCGTCTTATCCCGGCGAAAGTACAACAGCTGGCCTCGCGTTTTCCTGCACTGACGTTCACCAACGATGAACAGCTGGCACTGTCCGGCACAATCAGCACTGGTGAATGGCAACGATTCCTCCGCGCTCTGCACAGCATTGCGGGCATTGAAACCGTATTCCCGGATACCACCAAAGTAGTTCTGGAAGAAAGCACTCCCGTTAACGATGCATTAGCACTTAATGCTCTGGCCGGGTCTCTGGCAACCACACTGTCAGGTTACACGTTGTTCTTTGATATGAACCAGTCCCGGTGGTCGAAAGCGAATGATGCGACTATTGGCGATATTGCCCAAACTATCATTAACCTGCAAAATATCGCTGAACAATCAGGGCAAACCCTCAGTGTATTTATTCTCGGTGGCAGCGATAATTCGGGTACATCAGTCAAAAATATGCTATTGAGTGAATCACGTGCCCAGTCAGTGAAGCAAGCTCTGACTGAAGCGGGCGTGGAACACGCTGTGCTGCACACCAAAGGTTTGGGACAACTGGATTTAGCCCGCGGCAGTAATAGCCGGATGGTATTCTTTCATGCTCTGTTAACACCTGCAGAGGCTGGTAAAGGGAAGAAAACAGGATCAGAAGAAGGTAACCGTCAGTGATACAAAAAAAGATCTGTCTGCTAGGCCCGACCGGAGTGGGTAAAACCAGCCTGGTAAGACAGTTCGTCGATGGCATTTTTTCAGAGAAATATCTCACTACTATCGGCGTAAAAATCGACAAAAAAGAAGTCACCGCGCGCGATAAAACGGCCCAGCTGCTTATATGGGATATTGAAGGCGTTGACCGCTATTGTGGTTTTAATCCACGCTACCTGCGTGGTGCCGCAGCCTTTGTCATTGTGGTTGACCAGACCCGCTCCCAGTCGTTGCTTGAAGGTATGGATATTTATGAGTCGGCGCGGGCAGAATTTCCTGATACGCCGGCCTTTTTTGTCGTCAATAAAGCAGACCTTCCCAGTGAATGGTACTGGAGTGAAGACGAAGTCGCTGAACGGGAGAATTTGTTCAGTGCCGCCATTAAAACCAGCGCCAAAACAGGCGAAAATGTTGAGCGACTCTTTCAGGAGTTAGCGGAACTTACGGTGTAGATATGGACATTTTCCACCTCAATGCACTTGGCATCACGGACTGTGCATTATTTGAGCTGAATGAGCGTGATGAGCTGAATTGCCTCACACCAACGGTGCATTGGGTAACCGACCTTGTGAAGGTCAACGAACTGTCACTGGATATTGAATCCGTGCGCAGTCTGTTTCTCGAAGATTTTCTTATTGATGCCTGCGATTGCTGGGCAACTTCCCTTCCTGCAAATCTGACTTCAGGCTTCTGGACCGAAACCACAGAACATGAATCCCTGCGCCTTGAGGCTATCGCTATCAACGATGGAAAAGGCGGACGATTCCTGGCCATCAAGAACGTCAATAAAGAATTTGCCTACCGCCAGCAATCCCTGCAATCTGCCAGAGAATTACTGCTAACCCACCATGCGGTGATCAGCCAGCAGGATTACCTTACTGAAAAATTACAGAAAGCGCTGAAAGAAGCGCGGGAATGTAAGGGCCAGCAGCAGGCCATACGCCAGACAATTCACCATCTCAGTACAGGCGTGGTGATACTGGACGCCAACAAACAACTGTTTCTGGATAATGGCGTGGCACGACAGTTTTTCCGTGCACAGAATGCAGATGTCTGCGTTCACCGTTTGTTGCAACTGATAAAAGATGTTCAGCTGGATGAGATGTTTTTATCGACGCTGGAAGAAAGACAAACCGCCTGGCGCGGCGAAGTATTCTGGATGAACTCTCCTGATGGTGGCCGGTGGCTGCAACTTACCATCGCCCCGGTGATGCAGCATATTCATGTTTCTCACTGGGTATTTTTGCTGACCGACATGTCACATATCCAGCACACCAGTCAGTACAGTCCTGTGCAGCTGGACAAAGATTCACTCACTCAAACCCTTTCCCGTCAGGCATTGAAAAAAGAAATGACAGCCTGGGTCGAAAAGGACGAAAACTTTGGCCTGTTTGTCATTGATATCTGTGAATTCAGAAAGGTCAATGAAAGCCTGGGCTACCGCTCCGGCGACGATATTTTAAAGAGTGTGGCAAAGCGTTTACACGGCTTTGTTGGTGAAGAGGGCCGTCTGGCCAGAATTGGCGGCAACGAATTTGCGGTGATGACACCGGTGAGCGCAGGTAATGAGACTGCGTTGTACGATATCGCCAGAGGCATAACCGGTGTTCTCGAACACACCTACCTGTCTTTAGGCAGTATTCAAACCACCTTATCCACCAACATTGGCATGGCGACGTTCCCTGAACATGCCAAATCGCCCGAGGGTTTGATGCAGAACGCCGGCTACGCTCTGCAATTTGCCAAATACGCAGGTAAGAATAAAGTCACACTCTTCCACCCCATGCACAAGCAAAAACAGGTTGAACTGGCCGAAATGGAAGCCGCGTTTGCCAGAGCGATTGTAGAAGATACGCTGGATATTTACCTTCAGCCTATTGTCGACTTATCTTCCGGCAAGCTGCTCAAGTATGAAGCTCTCGCCCGCTGGAAGAGAAACGATGAATATGTGCCGCCGGATGTATTCATTTCGCTGGCGGAACGTTCTGAGCTTATTTTCCCCTTTGGTGAATGGTTGCTGGATAAAGTGTGCAGCACGGCCAGACGAATGATTCGCTATGTGCCTGATGTACGTATTGCCATGAATATTTCCGGCCGCCAGATCATATCGCAGGATTTCACCGGCAACATTCAGGCAGCGATTAAAAGACACGGTATTTCAGCATCTAACCTGGCCATCGAGATTACTGAAACCTCGTTCATCAACAATTTAAATACTGTTGCAGCGGTGCTGAAAACCTTGCGGAATATGGGTGTTACCATATCGATTGACGATTTTGGTACAGGATTCAGTTCGCTAGTTTACTTAAAACAGTTGCCTCTGGATGAGCTGAAAATTGACCGCTCATTTATCCGGGATGCCATGACCAGTGAAGGCGACCGGGCGATAATCAAAGCCATTTTAGGGCTTGCCGGTAATCTGAATTTGCAGGTGGTGGCTGAAGGTGTGGAAACCGGCGAACAACAACACTTCCTGCTTGATGAACAGTGCGTGTCCGGTCAGGGCTATTTATTCGACCATCCCTTACCGGTAGAAGAGATTGAAAAGCGCTTCGCAGCCGGCTGATCTGCCTGCTGCGAAGAACTGACTATACCTCTTTATAACCCGCCTATGCCCAAATGGCTGGCATGAAATTGCAGGTGTTCTTCGATAAAAGACGCGATGAAGAAATAGCTGTGGTCATAGCCTTCATGCATATTCAGCGTCAGTTGCGTATCACTCTTCTGAGCTGCATTAATCAGAGCCTGAGGCTTTAATTGTTCTTCAAGAAACTGATCGGCACGTCCCTGCTCCACCAGTAACGGAATGTAGTGTTGCTTCTCAGCAAGCAGAATGGCTGCATCATAAGCTTGCCAAGCTGATTTATCGTCACCCAGATAGCCGCCCAGCGCCTTTTCACCCCATGGGCAATCTGACGGATTCGCAATCGGACTGAACGCTGATACAGACACATACTGCTGCGGATTACGCAAGCCGATAACCAGCGCGCCATGTCCGCCCATGGAATGCCCGCTGATGGCCTTCTCACGTGTCACCGGCAGGTTTGCTTCAATCAGAGCAGGTAACTCCTTCGTGACATAGTCATACATCTGATAATGTTCATTCCAGGGTGCCTGTGTCGCATTAACATAAAAGCCGGCCCCTTTACCCATGTCATAGGCTTTGTCTGCATCGTCAGGCACATCATCTCCCCTGGGGCTTGTGTCCGGCGCCACAATCGCCATACCCAGCTCAGCAGCCATCTTCATTGCGCCGGCTTTCTGCATGAAGTTTTCATCAGTACAGGTTAATCCTGACAGCCAGTATAAAACCGGAACGGGATTTTCTGCGCTGGCAAAAGGCGGCAGATAAACCGCAAAGGTCATTTCACAATTTGTTGTTTTTGCTGCATGGCGGTAGCGGCAATGACGTCCACCAAATGCACGATTTTCACTGATTAATTCCATATTTTTCTCTATTGTGCTGCCAAATTACGTGTAAATCCTTATTTCCCGGTATAGGGTGTATCGGATTTTAGATCAACATCGTTTACACTAAGCACCAAAATTCAGAGGTGAATGACGATGCTTAAAGCTGTTGGCTATCATTTGCGTGGCACTGTGTCAGTGCTGGGCTATTTTTTCAATACGGTTTTCTGGTTTATCCCTATTTTTATACTATCCCTGTTAAAACTGCCACCGGTGCAGTGGTGGCGGCGAATAGTGTCTTATCCTCTGGATGCCTGTGCGACAGCATGGATAACCGTTAACAATCTCAACCAGCGTCTGCTCAGCCGCACCCGCTGGTCTGTTAACGGGATCAGCAGCCTGGCCCCTGACGACTGGTATCTGGTGCTCGCCAATCATCAGTCCTGGGTCGACATTCTGGTATTACAGCGTATTTTTAACCGTAAAATACCGTTTCTCAAATTCTTTCTGAAACAGGAACTTATCTGGGTTCCGGTACTGGGTCTGGCCTGGTGGGCGCTGGATTTTCCGTTTATGCGCCGCTACAGCAAATCGTTTCTGGCGAAAAACCCGCACCTTAAAGGCAAAGATATGGAAACCACCCGTAAAGCCTGCGAGAAGTTTAAGTCGAAGCCGGTAAGCATCATGAATTTTGTAGAAGGCACCCGTTTTACAAAAAGTAAGCATGACAGACAAGCCTCGCCTTTTATCCACCTGCTCAAGCCGAAAGCCGGCGGTGTTGCCTTCGTACTCAGCGCCATGGGCGAACAACTGCACAAGCTGATCGATGTCACTATCGACTACCCTGCAGGCGTACCAAGTTACTGGGATTTCGT
This sequence comes from Alteromonas sp. NFXS44, assembly GCF_040148705.1. Lineage (NCBI taxonomy): Bacteria > Pseudomonadati > Pseudomonadota > Gammaproteobacteria > Alteromonadales > Alteromonadaceae > Alteromonas > Alteromonas sp. NFXS44. The sequence continues at coordinate 58,741 of NZ_JAGDEA010000012.1, forward strand.
GTGCGGTAAAGTAAAAGAAATTCGCGTAAATGTGTCGGTAATGCCTATCAAAGATATTGTGCAGGGCGGATTTTTCAACGACACCTACTTCACTGATCCCGCGCAAAAAGCCCGTTTTCAGCAATGGCTGAATGAACGCTGGCAACAGAAAGACCAGCACCTGGCTGCATTAAACTCAACACAGGCTCCGTTATGAGAAAGTTACTGGCGCCCCTGATATTTGTTATTCACACGCCGTTGCAAATTATCAATCTGGGGTTCTGGGCGTCGATCATTATCAGTTGCGGATTGCTCAAGCTGGTGCTTCCGGTACCGGCCATACGTCATTTGCTGATGGGCTTTATGCATTTTGCTATGCAGTGTTTTGGTTTCATCAGTGTGTTGCTGATCAAATTGTTTAATCCGGTAAAAGTGATTTACCGCATCGACGGCACATTATCAGTGGAGAACTGGTATCTGCTGATTGCTAATCACTTAAGTTACCTCGATATCATTCTGCTTATCGACTTTTCCCGTAAACGTATTCCGCCGCCCAAGTTCTTTCTTAAACAGGAACTGATTTGGCTTCCTTTCGTCGGTCTGGGCGCATGGGCGCTGGATATGCCGTTTATGAAACGGTATTCGCGGTCTTATCTGGAGAAATATCCTCACAAAAAAGGGCAGGATATTGATACCACCCGCCGCTCCTGTGAGAAGTATAAAACCTCGCCCACAACGGTCATCAATTTCGTCGAGGGCACACGCTTCACCCGCGCGAAACACCAGCTCAGAAAAAGCCAGTTTGCCCATTTGCTGCCACCAAAAGCTGGGGGAATTGCCTTTACACTTGCTACCATGGGCGATCTTTTTACCAATCTGCTGGATATATCGTTATTGTACCCTGATAACGAAGCCCATCCGATGATGTCCATGCTGAGCGGCCAGATGACCCGCATCATTATAGACGTCAACGTACTGACTGTACCGGTGGAAGCGCAGGGAGATTACTTTGCCGACGATTCATTCCGGAGCCGGTTTCAGCACTGGCTGAATGAGTTGTGGATAAATAAAGACAGCAGGATTAATCAGTTACTGGAGCCCTGAACGTGCAGATTGCATCTTCAATCAGAGACACCTTTGTACACACTATAAAAGACATATTTCCGGACCTCACCACAGATACCCTTTTATACAACACCCTTGCGATCTCCGGCATTCTGCTGGTTGCAGCGGTGTTTTATATTGTCAGTCGTATACTGCTGAAAGTGCAGATCGCCATGCTGGTGAAACGCAGTAAAAACAGCTGGGACGACGCATTACTGAATCACGGTTTCTTCCGGCGATTAACGCACCTTGTTCCGGCCATTGTGATTTTTCTGCTGACGCCGGTACTTATCAATGAAGAAAACCTGTTACACGGGTTCATGATAAAAACCTCCATGCTGTACATGATGATTACAGCGCTTATCGGCTTATTTGCCCTGCTGAACACGGTTCAGGATGTGTATAACGCATCTTATCTGGCCAAACGGGCATCAATAACCGGCTTCATTCAGGTCGCCAAACTATTCTTCTCAGTCATCGTATTGTTGCTGTGTGTTTCACTGATTGTCGACAAGAACCCGCTCCTGATCATGTCAGGCCTGACTGCACTGGCCGCGGTACTGTTACTCATTTTCCGTGACACCATTTTAGGCTTTGTGGCAGGTATTCAGATTGCAGCGAACCGGATGTTTAACACCGGAGACTGGATCCAAATCACCAAATTTGAGGTGGACGGAGAAATACTGGAAATCGGTCTGACAAATGTGAAAGTGCAGAACTGGGACAAGACCATTTCTACGCTGCCCAGCTATTCACTGACAACAGAAGCGGTCAAGAACTGGCGGGGTATGCAGGAGTCAGGAGGTCGCAGGATCAAGCGCTCGGTTTACATCGATATTCATTCCATCAAACTTTGCGACAGCAAGATGATGGCCCGCTTTAGTAAGATCCGCTACATCTCAGAGTATATCGATAAGAAAGTAAAAGAACTGCAGGCGTATCACAAAGACTATTCCATTGATGAGTCGGACCTGCTGAACAGCCGCCGACTTACCAACATTGGCACTTTCCGCGCATATCTGGAAGCCTATTTACAGAAACACCCCAATATTAATCAGTCACTGACTCTGATGGTAAGACAAATGCCCCCTAACGAGTTGGGGTTACCACTGGAAGTTTACTGCTTCAGTGCGAAGAAAGAGTGGGTTGCCTATGAGAAAGTACAGGCAGATATCTTCGATCATATTATGGCAATGCTGCCCATGTTCGATTTACGGGCTTACCAGCGGGACAGCCATTTAATGCTGGCCAGTCACTATGACGATGCCCCGGAAGCCATTTATGAAGGCAAAAGGGAATCAAAGGATAACGCTGACGGAGAAGAAAGCTCAGCGGGAGACCGTCCGCAATAGCAGAGACAGTTAAGGCTTGCCGTCACCGGCAAGCCTTAATCAATGGGAGTATCTGAAAGGATTTTCCGGCACAGAGTAAATCTGCCGGAAACATCAGGAAAGGGCGTATGCCATCAGTACGCAAACTACCAGGCCTGACACGCCGAAGAAACCATATTCAATTTTCTCCTGCATACCTTCCGCCCCGGCTTTAGCACTCATGAATCCCATGATAATACTGGACATACCCAGTACAAAAGCAATCAGGCCGGCGCCAAAACCAACAGCACTTATCCACTCACTCATCACATTACCCTTCACTGTTCTTTTCATTTTTAAACCTGCCTGTCGTACAGAGGACAAAGATCAGGTTTTCAGTCTGCTTGTATTATGCAACAAAATCCTGAAAATGCGTAATTAATCATCACTCAGTGCAAGGTCTGTTTGATCCTGGTCAATTACGCCACTTTATCGGATTTTACACTAATCCACAGAGTAAAAATGCGATCTCACTCTATTTAAAACATAAGCAAACCATTGATAAATAATGATTTTTAAAGTTGGCCTCAGGGTTGCTATATCAGCACAAACGTTACTGAATCATTCAGGCTGTTTACCGGAACATCACCCGCCGGACAAGCTGCCGCAACCGACAGATTTTAAAAAGGAAGAGACATGAAAACTTTAGCTGTCCTGACAATGACCGCTGCCCTCTGTGCTTCACCCGCCTTCGCAGGCATGGACTCTGAGCACTGCGATATGAACCTGCAGGGCGATGTTAACTGGCAAAAAGGCGTACTGACGCTCTTTACGGCCAACGACGAGCATGTGGTGATTAATGGTTCAGGCCAGATGACTGTAAACAACCGCTCAGTGTCACTGAGCAGCGAGCAGCAACAATGGGTGAATGACTATTACCACAACATTGAAACGGCAATTCCAATGACACTGGAAATTACCTACGACGCACTGGAACTTGCCGGCAACTCCATCAATGAAGCCTTCGGTGAACTGCTGGGAGAGGACAACGGCATCGTGACGGATTTAAATGGAATGTTTGCCGGTTTGCGTACTGAAATGGACGGCCATTTTTATGATGCTGACGGTGAAGTCCGTATGAACAGTGAGGATTTCGAAGAAGATGGCTGGATTTCAGAACGCTGGGAAAACAAATTTGAAGACCAGGTAGAAAACATCATTGCCAATTCCACCGGCCGCCTGCTGATTGCTATCGGCAAGGCCATGCTAAGCGGTGACGAAGACTTTGATAACTTTGAACAACACATGGAAAACTGGGAAGAAGATTTCGAACAGCGTGTTGAGGCAAAATCTGCGGCTATCGAAAAACGCGCTGACGCCCTGTGTGAAGTACTGAAAAAAGCCGATTACGCCGAGCTTAAAATGCAAAAACATATTCCGGGCCTCGAAAACCTGAATGTGCTGACCATCAACAGTGACTCTGATTTAAAGATGTAAAAAAACGTATCGTGCTACACTGCCGGAAACTTGTTTTCCGGCTTTTTTATGTCTGACATATCTGCAAACTCAATTCACTCCCTTAACCTCACACTGTGTGGCTGTGGGTGGCTGGGTCAGTTCCTGGTTGATGCATTGCCTGAAGCAACCATTACCGGTACAACCCGTTCACAGGAAAAGGCAGACGCGCTGCTCGAAAAAGGCGTGACCCCGGTGTTGTTCGCGCTGGGTGATGATGCCACATCACTGATAAAACAGAGTGCTGACAACGCAGTAATACTGAATATTCCGCCGGGACGAAAAAAAGCGGTGGGTGATGACTTTACCCGCGCAATGACGGCTCTGGCGACTGACTTCCTGAACGCAGGGGCAAAGAAGCTTATTTTCATCAGCACCACTTCTGTGTTCGGGAATGCTGAAGGAGAGCTGACAGTCAACGCCCCTGTAGCGCCGGCTACAGATTCAGGCAAAGTGCATTGCGACATCGAAAGGTTCTTACTGGCCGGGCAGGATCCCCGCGTTCATGTGGTTCGTCTGGCCGGACTGGTGGGAGGTTCCCGTCATCCGGCAAAATTCCTGGCCGGTAAAACGCTGGATAAAGGCGAGCAGGCGGTAAACCTGGTGCACGTGTCTGATGTGGTTAAAGCCCTGACTTGTATTCTGAAGGAAGATGACAGTACCTCAACGTTTCCCCCGTTGATGCAGCTCTGCAGTCTGGTGCATCCCCGCAGGGATGACTACTACCGTTGGGCAGCAGAGGCTCTGACGTTGCCTGCACCGCAATTCAGTGCTGAACATAATAATGCTGCTGACGGGAAGAAAATCCTCAGCAAAGACTGCTGGGAAGCACTGGGACTGACGCCGGAATACGCCAGCCCCTTTGACATGCTTTGAATCGTTAGCCGAACAGGCTGTGACCGAAATACTTCACAGCCACGGTATTGATAAATACCAGCAACAGGATAACGGGAATGAAAGTCCCCACTGACACATCAACATACTTCTCGAAGAAGCTGCCTTTGTAATTCTCTGCACCTTCATCCAACGCTTTGTTGAAGTTATGTTTCTTCCAGCGATAGATAACGAAGATACAAATTAAGAAGCCGTTCAGCGGTAGAATGGTGTCGTAAAACACGTCATACACCACATCAAAGAACGATTTCTTCGCACCGGCATAGCTGACGAACTCAGTCAGAAACGCGTTGTAACCGAACGACAGTGCACACAGCACCGCAAGCACAACCATCAAAACACCCAGTACAAACAGTGCAGGCTTCCGCCCCATGTCTTTCTCGTCCATCAGCGCTGCCACAGGCACTTCGAAAATCGAAACCAGTGAGGTGATAGCAGCAAAAAACACCTGCAGGAAGAAAATCGCAGCCACAATACTTGCGCCGGTATAGCCAATGGAGTCCTGCAAAGCGAGGAATATCTTAGGCAAGAATGTGAAAATCATACCGATTGACGATTCGCTGAGTTCGTCCGGATTGGTATTCGGATCGAATGAGAAAATTGCCGGCAAAATCATCAGGCCCGCCGTAAACGCCACAGCCGTATCAGTCAGGGCCACCAGCTTGGCAGACCCGGGCACATCAGCACGCTTATCGATATAGCTGCCGTAGGTGATCATGATCCCCATACCCAGTGACAGGGAGAAGAATGCCTGAGACAGGGCCCCGTTAATCACCGATGCATTGATTTTAGAAAAATCTGGCACCAGGTAGAACTCTACGCCTTTCATGGCGTTGTCCTGCATAAGTACGAAGCCCACCAGCAACAGCAGCATGATAAACAATGTTGGCATCAGCAGCTTGGCCGCTTTCTCGATACCTTCTTTGACACCACCCTGCAAGATCAGATAGACCACAGCCACAACACCGGCCATGTAAACAAAGATTTTTTCGCTGTTTATAAAGGTGCCGAAGGTATCCGGGTTAGCCAGAATATCTAAATCACCGGTGATGATTTCATACAGATAGCCGAATATCCACACCGTGATCACCAGATAAAACACGGCAATCATAAACGGCGTAATAATCGATAACCAGCCGGCCAGCTTCCAGTGCGTGGCGTTATTACTCAAATCCCGGTATGCACCTAAGGGGTCTTTTCTGGCATGACGGCCCACTGACATTTCTGCCAGCATTACCGGCAAACAGATAGCCACAACGAAAATGGCGTACATCAGCAAGAAAGCGCCACCGCCATTTTTTGCAGCGCCCACCGGGAACCCGACCAGGTTACCGATACCTACCGCAGACCCGGCTGCGGCTAGAATGAATCCGATGCGCGATCCGAACTGTTCTCTCGCCCCGCTCATATCATCTTTCCTCTTCACTTATTGTTATAATCGGGTGGTGATGATTTTATATTCTTCCAACGAAGATTATTGTCGTTCACACGTGCGACAACCGGATTACCCTGAGTCATTCCGGCTGTCACCTTCCCCACACTACCTGCACTTTTAGCTGTGCCTGGGCAGTTATATCGTTGTCATTTTCACGCGGATATAAGGGCGAATAGTATCAGCGTCCCTGCCGAATGTCCCGTATTTGAGCGCTGGAATGGCCTGTTCCGGCCCGGTTCAGTGTAGTGATCTCTTACCAGGGAACAGGTTTGTGCGCCCAGTCGATGAAATGCGGATTATTTTCCGGCGTCGCTTTGTCAATGAAATCAAGTAACTGTGAAGCAGTAAAGGCAGGCGTAAAGAGTTTTCCCTCAGGTACGTTGCCCTGAAATGGTTCTGACAACGCACTGTCCACTGTGCCCGGATGGTAGCTGATAAGCACCGTATTTTTACTCCGGCGGGAAAATTCTGCAGCCGCGGTTTTCAGCATCATATTCAGTGCCGCCTTTGAGGCCCGGTAGCCATACCAGCCGCCCAGCCTGTTATCACTGATACTGCCCACCCGGGCACTTAAGCATGCAATGGTACTTCTCTCTTTATCCAGCACATTCACCAGTGCTTTCAGCCAGATTGCCGGTACCACAGTATTCACCGAAAAGTATGCCAGCAGTTTATCTGCACTGATGTCTTCGATTTTCTTTTCAGGACTTACCGCCGTGCCGCATGCGTCGCCATGCAGGACCCCGGCGGTACAAATGACTGTCGAAAATACGATGCCACGTGCTTTCTGTTCAGCCGTCCATTGGTTTACTGCTTCTTCATTTGCAGATTCCAGCGTGATTGCTGTCACATTGTCGGCTTCAAAACTCTGCTGGTGTTGCCTTGCGACGGCAAAGACACGGCTTTGAGGCTCTCTGGCGGCCAGTGCTTCTGTCACTGCCCGCCCGATAGCACCACCGGCGCCAATAATCAGGTGGGTATGTGCCATATTATTTGTCCGTCCTGTAACCGCACTGGCCATCATCACAGGTCCGGCGGCGGCCGGTGAGCAAATAGGAAATGGTATAACGGTTTCTGGCGAAAAGGTTGTAGGCCATGTCGGCAACAATGCGGATCACCGGCCAGCGAAGAGGCGCGTAAAGCCAGCCCAGCCCTACAGCCTGCCAGGCTGCGTGGGTAGCGTCCAGTCCGGTAACCATTTCACCGTTATCCAGCTCTACGTGAATTCTGGCATCCAGTTGTGCTCTGTCCAGCCCGGGATAATGCTCACTAAAGGCAGGATCCTGAATATCTACCAGTTGGATCCTGTCATGCTGATCACGCTTTTTGATATGAGACATTTCAGCACAACATAATGGGCAGTAACTGTCATAAAAGATTTTCATGATTTCTCCGTTTACCGGGGCCTGAATCACCGCCGGCCCGATGTACCACTTTACCTGTATAATAGTACGCGGTTGCACATCATTCAGAGATTAAAAAAGCGTAACTTGAGGTTGAAGTCAACGACTAACGTAACCACATTACAGGAAATCTGATAACAGGAGCTTTAATAATGGCAACGACAGAAACTGCGACACTCGGCGGAGGATGCTTCTGGTGTATTGAATCGGCATTCAACAGTGTGGAAGGCGTAATAAGCGCTATTTCCGGATATGCCGGCGGACACGTTGAAAATCCTTCCTATGAGGCCGTCTGTAAAAAAGATACCGGGCATGCTGAAGTCGTGCGGGTTGAATTTGATCCGGCCAGCATTTCTTACCGTGAAATCCTCGAAATTTTCTTTGCTTTGCATAATCCCACGCAGGTTGGCCGCCAGGGGAACGACACTGGCCCGCAGTATCGCAGCGCAATCTTTTATCATTCCGAAAGCCAGCGGGATGAGGCACAGAAAATTATTCAGGAAATTAATGACGATCAGATTTGGCCGGACCCCGTCGTTACTGAGGTAACGGAAGTTAATAATTACTATCCGGCAGAAGACTACCACCAGAATTACTTCAAAAATAATCCGCAGAATCAATACTGCGCAATGGTAGTGGCACCTAAGCTGGCTAAGTTTAAAAAGACGTTTGCTGCCAGATTGCGTTAACTCTGCATCCCGGCACATTCATTTATCAGGCAGCCTTCAGGGCTGCTTTTTTTTGCACAATTTACAGATGTCTGCATGTTTTTCTTACCCGCCAGCCATTTTGCCTCTGTCGCAATCCGTTAAAAATCCTCTGCAGCCCGCTTTCTAAAAGGCGAAAAGAGAAAAACGTTACAGCCGGTACGTGGTTTGCAGCTATTAATTCACTAACTTAGAGGCTGCCCGCTCAGAGAGTCTGCAGCCGTAAACGACTAAAGCAGGAGAAATCATGAGTAAGAGTAATGTTGCTGCATTTACTGCACCGGGTATGAAAAAAGACGCTGCGAAAAAAGCTGTTGCTGTGCTTGAACAACGTCTGGTGGCACTGCTGGATTTACAGCTTACGCTGAAGCATATTCACTGGAACGTGGTTGGCCCGAATTTTATCGGTGTGCATGAAATGCTGGACCCGCAGGTCGATGCCGTGCGCGGTATGACAGATACCATTGCAGAACGGATTGCTACCCTTGGCGGAGTACCTCACGGTACGCCTAAAGCGATTGTTGAAGGTCGTTCATGGGAAGACTACAAGATTGGCAAGGCACTGGTCACTGATCACCTGGTAGCGCTGGATGCCGTGTACAACGGTGTGAATGGCGACCACCGTAACGCTATTGAAGAACTGGGAGAGCTGGATCCTGTATCTGAAGATATGATCACCGGCCAGTTGGCTGATCTGGAACAGTTCCAGTGGTTCGTAAGAGCGCACATTGAATCTGCCAGTGGTGAACTGAAAAGTTAATCAGCTTTTAACCCGTTGGACTTATTAGTCAGGGCAGTGCCGCAGGACGCGGCACTGCTTTTTTATTTGTTACTCAGTTAAACCATGCCGGATCTAACGGCAACGAAAACAGCAAAGGTGCCATTGCTTCATAACTGGCTCTGTTACTGTCACACTGAATGTTCTTCAGATAGTTTTCCTTCCAGGGATCGTTTACCAGATAAAGTGTGTTACCCAGAACCGTTAAACCTTCTATGGATGCATTGTCCATCCGCTCTTCCGTACTGCAGTTATCACCTGATGCCGGAGCGGTGAAATGTAACGGGATGCGTTTTGTTTCTTTTTCAGGATCAGTACTGAGCACCCACAATTCATTATCATTACGCGCAGAAGCCAGCAAGTAACCCTGTTCACCTTCCCCGGCATACCATGCCAGACCATTCAGAGGATGATTTCCGCTGTCAAAAACAGGTACAGCGAGTCCGGGATCCTCCACCGGAACAAAATCTGTGGTATCCCAGAAGTCGTCATTCAGGGTTAATGAAAAGATACGGGGCTGTCCCGCTGCGTCCTTTTCCAGTCCGAGATACAGGGTGTTATCTGCGCTCATCGCCAGTCCCTCAATGCCGTCGTTGGGGTAGTCCCCCACTTTCAGAGACAGCGGGAATTGCAGCGGCCTGACACCTGTCATTGTGGTGCCGAACTCATGGCGCTCAAGCCGCACCAGCAATGACGGATAATCTGTCGAACCGGTATTCTGATAACGCTGCTGGCATCTTACCGACAATGCGCCGGTGCGGGTGGCATCTTCGGTTACGGTATAGAAAACGCCTGGCTGAGCGGGGTCAGCGACCAGCGCCTCAAGATCAGGCGCATCTGCCAGATAACCTGAAAAACAACTGCGTCTGACAGTGGTGCCAATACGCATTTTTTCTTCATCACTGGTTACCGTTGCAGTTTGAGGGTCAATAAAATGCAACCTGCGCTGCATGTCTGCGCCGGCACTGGCATCAGACAAGGACACCAGTTTCCCTTCCCACGCGGTAAGGGCAGATGTTTGCGGATCGGCCATTACATTCCCGCTTTCATCTTTTATCCACGTGCCCTTAGCCTCCGGCGACGTGACTTTGGTAGCCGTGATTACTTCAACTTGCTCCGGCGCTTCGCTGCATGCACCAAGTGCAAATACCGCCACACCGGCCAGGCCAATAATTTGTTTCATTCTTTTCCTTTAACCCGTTGAAGAATTGCGAAATAATTTAAAACGTTTATGAGTATATCACTGTAAGAAACTCACCCGCGAATCTCATCAAAACACAGGAGCTTTACATCGTCATGTCATCTTTACCACTGGTAGTGGCGGGGCCGGTTCTCAGGCACACCCACTCGCAGGGCTTCACACTTTGGCTTGTTACCAGTGAACGGGTTGATGCACAACTGATATGTAATCAGCAGCAGACAGAATGCGCTCAGCATACCGTACAGGCCGGTGAACGGGCATTCGTTACTTTGCTGGAAGCCAACCTGGCTTCACCACTCACCGCCGGCAGTTTAAACGAATACGAACTGCGTTTTGCGTCTCAGTGTCAGCAAAGTCAGTGGGATAATGAAAAGCAGACCGTGTTGTTTGAAGGGCAATCAGCCCTGTCTTTTTACTGGCAACCGGCACTGACAAACGTGTTACACGGCTCCTGCCGGAAACCTCATCATGATGAAAAAGATGCGCTTACCCGTGTTCACGGATTAATTGAAGAGGAATTCAGTGGCGGAGCCTGCCGGCCTGACATGCTGCTGTTGACCGGTGATCAGGTATACAGCGACGATGTCGCCGGTCCAATGCTTCAGGCGATACAACAAGTCAGTACTGCGCTGGGACTTTTCGGTGAGCCCCTTGAAGGCGCAGTGGTGGACCACAGTGATGCACTGACCTCTCACTCACTGAATTACTATCAACGGGACGAAATACTGCCTAAGATCGCCATGAACACGGCACTGTCGAAGCTCTTTTTCGGCGCCAAGAAAAAGCCGGTGTTTACTTCAGTAAATGCAAAAAACCATTTGATTTCATTTTCAGAAATCATGGCCATGTACATCCTGGTGTGGTCACCGGCGATGTGGCGCGACATCAAATTTTCAGACAGTGACATCCCTGAGCCCTACAAAGCTCAGTTTAATCAGGAACTGACAGTGATTCAGGCTTTCGCAGCCACCTTGCCGGAAGTACGCCGTTCCCTGGCACATCTGCCTGTCTATATGATATTCGATGATCACGACGTGACCGATGACTGGAATCTGACCCGTGGATGGGAGCAGGAAGTGTATGGTCATCCCCTGTCAAAACGTATGGTGGGTAACGCACTGATGGGTTACTGGCTTTGCCAGGGCTGGGGTAACCAGCCGGATAAATTCACAGACATTATGGAAACTGCTGCCGGCGTTTTCACTCCCGCCGGCCTGAAGGAACATGATGCCTTCATTGATACACTGCTGGATTTTGAAGAATGGCACTACACCCTGGAGACGTCACCGCCGGTGTATGTGATGGATACCCGAACCCGCCGGTGGCGTTCAGAATCCAGTCTGAATAAGCCATCCGGTTTGATGGACTGGGAAGCACTTTGTGAATTCCAGCAGGCATTAATTGGAAAGGAAGCGGTGATTGTGGTGTCTGCCGCCCCCATTTACGGCGTAAAGATGATTGAAGCCATCCAGAAAGTATTTACGTTTTTTGGCAAAGCACTCACCGTAGATGCAGAAAACTGGATGGCCCACCGTGGCACGGCCAACGTCATTCTGAATATTTTCCGCCATTATAAAACGCCGCCGGAATTTATTATTTTGTCCGGCGATGTGCACTACTCTTTCGTGTATGATGTGCGCCTGCGGTTCCGCCGGAACAGCCCCCATATCACTCAGTTTACCTGCAGCGGTATTAAAAATGCGTTTCCTGAAGGACTATTGCGCTGGCTGGAAAGATTAAACCGGTGGTTTTATGGTCATAAATCGCCGCTGAACGTGTTTACACGGCGCCGGAATATGTCGGTAAGATCACGCTCTCCCGATGGCATCGACGGTAAAACCTTGTTGAACCGCTCTGCAATCGGCCAGCTTGTTTTAAACAAGAATGACACCACTGTAATTTGCAAAGCGTTGTGCAGTAACGGGGATACGGTAGAATTCCCGCCCAGGAAAGAAGAATAGAGGTAAAAGAATGAGCGATGAAGCCCTGTCCATCGGTTTGTTTTATGGTTCCACCACCTGTTATACCGAGATGGCAGCCGAAAAAATTCAGGCTCAGCTGAACAGTATTTTTGATGCGCAGGTCGTCAGCGTTTTTAATATCAAAGATACTGCGCTGCAACAGGCAGAAGCTTTCGACATTCTTATATTCGGCATCTCCACCTGGGACTTTGGTGAGCTGCAGGAAGACTGGGAGTCCAGTTGGGAAGACGTGCACAAGCTGAACCTTGCCGGTAAAACTGTTGCCCTGTTCGGACTGGGTGATCAGTTCGGCTATGCCGACTGGTTCCAGGATGCGCTGGGCATGCTGCACGAAGCCCTTGAGCCGTCAGGTTGCCGCTTTATCGGTTTCTGGCCCAATCAGGGCTATGAGTTTGCCGAATCAAAGGGACTGACGGAAGATAAGTCTCAATTCGTCGGCCTTAGCCTCGACGATGAAAATCAATTTGATCAAACCGATGAGCGCATCAACACCTGGTGCCTTCAGCTGTTAGATGAACTCGCCGGCTAACGCCTCTTCAGGCAGACTCCACCGCGAGTTCTACCGCAACGGTCCATCCCACCGCGACGGTGCGGACGTCAGCTTTAATGACATCCGCAAGTTATTTAATTTCTCTGCGATTACCATTGGTAAATGGGTCACGGCTGAAGAACAGCAGCTTGCCGCCAATTTGTTCTTCGATGCACTGTACGATCTGATCGAAATATTACAAATAAACGAACAGGTGATCTCACTGAACGGCTCATTATCGCTGGCGTTTGGCAGTGGCGGCCAGAAACACGCCAGCGCCCACTATAACAGTGCTAAGCGTCAACTGGCTCTGGCAAAGAATGCCGGTGGCGGCGCACTTGCGCACGAATGGTTTCATGCCTTCGATCACTACATTGCATCCCGTGTTTTTAGTGATCTGCCGCCGGGATCATTTGCCTCTAAAGCCTGGCTGGACAGTGCGCCAATGCGTGCCCATCCCTTAAATGATAAGCTCTGCGAGTGTTTTCAGGCTATGTTCCTGAACGATCAAAAAGCACCGAATGATTATCTTTTGCGATCAATAGAGGCTGATCGCGCGTTAAAAATGTATTACTATGCTATGCCACAAGAGATGGCGGCGCGGGCATTCGAAGCTTGTATTCAGGATCATCCCGTGAAGAATGCGTTTCTTGTGCAGGGAACAAAAAAGTCTGCTGAGGCTAGACTTGGTATTTATCCTCATGGTAATTTGCGTAAACAGCTTAATGATGCATTAATGTTGTATTTTTACCAGTTGGGTAAGGCCCTGACTAAAAAATCATCGTAATAATATAACTCACCGGTGATTTTGGCTAAAAAGCCAGCAACAAGTGTTAAGAATGGTGTCTGTTTATTACAAAATGCTACCAGTTTTGATAACAAACAGTATACTAGGGTGCTCGAACTTAAAGAGAAGAATGACTACGAGATGAAAAGAAAAAAGCATACCAGTGCCGATGACGAGGCTCAGATTGACATGACCCCCATGTTGGACATCGTGTTCATCATGTTGATCTTCTTCATTGTTACCACCTCTTTCGTGAAAGAGAAAGGTCTGGACGTAAACCGTCCTGATGACAGCCAGGCAAACAACAACAAGCCTTCTAAATCACTGTCTATCCGTATCGACGCGAATGGCGTGATTACAATGGGTGGCCGTGAAGTTGATATCCGTCGTGTTGTTGCGAACGCGCAAACGTTCCTCGCAGAAAACAACACTGACTCTGCAGCGATTCAGGCAGAAGAAAATACTGAACACGGTATCGTTGTTGAAGTAATGAACCAGGTTAAAATTGCAGGTATTGAAAAGGTATCTGTTCTGGTGAAAGAATCCTGATCATCAGTATTTCTTTTCTATCAAATTAAAAACGCGGCTTTTGCCGCGTTTTTTGCGTCAGTATTGTTCAACATACTTTCCTTTGCTGGTGTTGACCGGCCAATTAACATACAATCTTTACGTTATCTTTATTCATGCCTGAAATCATAAAAGGGAAGCATTCGGGCAAGCTTAGCGGAGCGTTTATGCGTCATTTACGTTTAAAACATCTTTTCATCGGATTGTTATTCGGCAGCCAGCTGGCCAGTGCCGCGCCTGTGTATCTGAATGAAGCTTTTGATTTCAACGCGTACATCATGGAAAACATGACAGGCACTCAGTCTGATGTAGAGGGTACGCTGGCTGTAGGTGGCGACTTAAACCTGCAGCATTATGGTATTGGTCTCGAACTGCCGGAAAATGGTCAACAAAACACCCTTACAGTGGGCGGCAACGTCACCATGCGGGATGCCCGTATTTACAATGGTGACGCCGTTGCCGGTGGCACCATTGATATCGACAGTTCTGTTGGCCTGTATGGCGTTAATGCAACGAATAATACGCACAGTTTTTATAATGACAGCTCCTTTGATTTCACCAGTATCAATCAGGATCTGCTGACCACGTCTTCGTTGTGGGGCGCTTTATCAGACAATGCTACCACCACGGTAACCGGAAACGGCTCAGACGTGTGGAGTATCAGCTTTGATGGCAACAGCGATTTTAACGTGTTCTCTATTGATGCCCCGACCCTGTCTGCAGCAAACAAAAGCATTTATCTGAACGTTGATACAGACAGCTACAACATCATCAATGTGACCGGTACAGATGTATCTTTGTTTAATACCGGTTTTTATGGCGCAGACGGTAATAAGATTGCAGATAATCAGCCCGGGGTTTACCGTCACGACGGTACGTACGCGAATAATGTGTTATTTAACTTTGTTGATGCCACATCACTGACCCTGAACGCCATCGGCTTTAAAGGCAGTATTCTGGCTCCGCTGGCAGACACCGTGTTCTATGACGGGCATATTGATGGCAATTTTATTGTGAAAAGCCTGACATCGCCTGTGGGCACGCTGACAGGCCAGATTAATAACTACCAGTTCGGTAACTTTACAGTCAGCGAGCCTGGTGGCGCGTTGTTTTTCGTCATCCTGATGGCATTTGGTCTCCGCCAGTATTTATTAAAAAGCAAAGCCTTTTAATTCCACAGACGACCCTATCAATGTTTCGCTGGTTACGCCCTTTCGCGGGGCGGCATACCAGCGAAGCTCAATACCAGCATACGTTGCCTGATACGCCACAGCATGTGAGCGGCTGACATAACCCGCCAGCGACCAGTGATTACCAAACAGATACTGACCTTCAAGCAACAACTCTCCGTTGACGCCTGACACATTGGTTGACGGTAACACCGTGACTGAATCTTCAGTTAACGGAAAGCGCGGCCCGCCATTCTGGTTGATAGAAGACCAGCCAAGACTGAAACGCCCTCTTAACTGCCACAATTTACCTTCAGCGGTCAGAAGGTCAGTGCTGACCCCGGTACTGAGGAATCCCTGCGGACTGAAATAGCCGCCATGTCCGGCCGTAAAACCACTTAAATCGTGATCATACTGCTGCCAGCCGAGATACGGTGCCACACGGAAATAGTCCAGCCAGTGTTTCTTATCACCGGATAACTCCCTGCTTACTTCAAAACGCAGGCTGTGCATGGTGTTATCCTTCACCTGCTCCCCGTCAAGCATAGCGGTTTCTGCTGACAAAGATGCTGACCACACATCGTTCAGCGCCATAACCCCCAGTCCTCGCAGACCTGTTTGCATAACACCGCCCCACGCTGCGCTACTGTCACGTAATAAGGTATCAAACCAGGTGCCGGTTTGACTGAGAACACTGTCTTTTCTGCGTTCTCTGTAAGCCAGACCTGATACTAAGAAATCAGCCTGATACCAGGTAGTCCCTAAGGCACCGGTCAGACGGGTGGAGACAGGCTGATCAAGCTGCAAGTACCCGGCCTGACCATACCAGGTCCAGTCCTGTTCCTGACGGCTTAAGGAAACATTGATGCCCTGCCCGGCCTGCTTTGCCTCACCGGCAAAGTCAGCATCAGATAAGCCAGTCCCAAACCAGCTGCCGGCATCCGGTGTCCCGCTGAACACCTGCTCGTGACGCACGCTGACATCGACACGGGTATCTTTAAAGACATCAGTGAAGCCGGTATAACCGGCATGCTCATCAAGATGACCAAGCCCCCTTTCACCGCTACGGTGACGGGCTGATAAGCCGGCATAAACCTGCAAATCGCCGGCGGTTGATTCCTTTGCCGGATTAGCATTGTAACGGTCAGCCAGGTCGAACTGTTTTCTCCCGAATGCCTGTCCGCCTTCCTGACGGCTGATAAACGTGGCAATAAAGGGGTACTTTGCTGACAGCGGCATCAGCGCTTCAGCATCGTAATCAAAACTGTGAATAACGGCAGACTGAACCTCTTCATCAGCCGGGGAATCTCCCAGCACAGACAGAAACACCTTCGAAGCAGCCGCTTTATTACCACTTTCATCCAGTGCCCAGCCGTACAGCATTGCCTGGTCACGGCTGAGAAGGTTACGATCTTTGAGGGATTCTGCAGCACGGATGCTGGCTGCATAATCTTTCGCTTCCCATGCAGCAGTTTGCTGTGAAGACAGTCCGTCACGGCACCAGGTTGTTAATTCAGTCGTGGCAGGCGTCGTGCAAGCCAGTGCAAGTGCATCTTCACTGTGTCCCTGCCCGTCGAGGCTCAATACCTCACCGTAACGGTTACCGGTTATCCTGAATAAAGATCCCGAGCGGATAAACTCACCGGCATCAAAAGCCTGCCAGGCAGCACCGTTTATCAGTGCGGGAACTTGCTGTGGCCATGCATCATAAAGCGCTTGCAACCCGTTAAAATCGTCTGCGGCCATAGCCTGAAAGCTGAGTGCATCCACAGCCGCACCAATGGCATCTTTTTTCTGTCCGGCACTGCCTTCATTGACCAGAGAGAACAGGGACATGGCTTCGTTATATTGCTGCCTGGCCATATAAATCCAACCGGTCAGTAACAAGTCCGCGTCATTGTGTTTGCTGCTAGCTATGGTTGCAGCACGGGATACTGCAACGACAGAAAGCCTCTGCCACTGCTTTTCTTTCATCGCTGCCAGCCGGCCCATAAATGCCGCATCGGGGTCTTCTTTAACGGTCTCTTTTTTTCTTTCAACGGGGACCACCGGCTTTACCGGTTTATTCAGCAAGCTGATAGCCTGCTTAAGAGACTCTTCCGGCTGCCAGTCAGGATAACGGTTTTGTAAACGCTGATATTCAGCGTTCGCCAGCGTCACTTGCTTATGTTTAATGTGATACCACACGCCGGTGAGATCCGGCGCTTCAGCCGCTTGAAGAGGCGCATTCAGGCCCAGAGTCGTCAGTACTGCTACGGTTAAAAGTGACAACTGCTTAACGGCCATGCCGGTTTCCTTCTTGTATTGCCAGACGGCTAAGCATAATGAGACTTGCTGAATAGTAATCAAGCTCACCGTTAAGGGTAAATACACCGGCGGCGTTATCCCCCTTCACCGGCTCACCATAAAGCTGTGCCGTCGCGGCACTTGCCGCTTTCATGCCCGGCGTCAGGGGATATTCAGCCACCGCACCGGTAAGTAAGTTTTTAGTTGCCGGTGCAGCGGTATCTGCCCAGTAATCCAGAAAAGGCTTCGCTACCTGCTTATCAATATTTTGCCAGCCAAGTTGCAAAGGAATACGACAGGCATTGAACCCGAACTCAGGGTTTACTACACCTTCAAGACTGATGCCATCGTCTGTCACTCTTAACCAGTCCGGGGTTAATGACCATTGGTTATTACTCTGCTGTATAAGTGAAATGCCCGATACGGCCAGATCGTCCCAGGTTTCATCGCCGGTAGCATCAGCGGCAGCATTCAGCGCAGGAAATACCCAGTAGGATAAATTCACCTGCACATCGCCGTTGGGGTAAACAAAACCATTTTCCCCCGGCAGCAACAGCACGTAAGGATGCTTAGCCACGACCATAGTGGCCCTTACAGCCTCCAGAATCGCCATGGCTGATTTGCGGTACACAGGTTCCTGCCATTTATCTGCCGCTTTAATTAACGCCCAGGCGATAAGTATATCCCCGTCCGAGGCGTTATTGGGATCATCCACACAGGTTCTGTCCTGTTGAGGACACGGCGTGTACCGCCAGCTGAACAGCTTATCGGCCCGCTGTAAGGTAGTGGCTGTCCACTGCCATAATTCGTCAAACCGTGCCTTGTCGTCAGCCGCCACAGCGAACAACATACCGTACCCCTGCCCTTCACTGTGGGACACATTATTGTTACCGGTGTCGACAATACGACCCTGGTCGTAAAATCTGGCCGCGTAGGTGTCCCAGGCGAGGGCGAACTCACTTTTGCGTGCAGGAGAGCAAGCAGTCATCAGCACCGCCACAGAAATAAAAACAAAGCCAAACCGTCTCATCACCATTGGTCCTGCATCTTGTTATTCCGGCGGCGTAACAACCAGTAAGCAATGAATGAACAGAACAGGACCAGCACAATAAACGCAATTAGCCAGTACCAGGGATGGTTCGACAGCCACATGCGGGTTTGCAGCCAGCTATCTTCAAATTTTCCGACCACGTAAACATCGGCAACCTGCATCACCAGCGCCGGCTGCTCAGGGTTTTCCCAGGCAAAGAAGTCTCCCCCCAGTTGCCCCCAGATGGAAGGTGAAATCAGATCCTGCACACGGTCATTGAGTTGTAAGGGGGTATCAGCGGCCATCATAAATATTGTGCCGGTACCGTCACTCTGCGGATTCTTTTGAGCAATCAGGACTGCCAGATCGCCCAGCCCGCTTTGCTGCACCGTCACACCGTGCATAATCAGATTCTTATGCTGTTTGTCTTCTGCCGCTTCCCGCAGACGGTTGTGCAGCATGTTTTGCAGGCGGTAGGGCCACTTTTTGGCACTCTCCAGCGACGCGCCGAACGCAGTGGCATACCCCTGCGGTACAGAGTCCGGTGTGGTCATCAAAAATGCGGTATCGGTTGTCGTGCCGGGCACGCCTTCAATAACGTGAATATCGGGAAGCAGCGTACCTGCTGTCTGCGCCAGTTTACCGGCCAGTGTCAGTGCACCACCGGTCATGTCCGGCCGGGTCACGTAAATATCAGCAGACTTGCGCACAACAGATGCCATGGGGTAAGCGGTTTCCCCAAACAATCGCAGATCAGGCTGCCTCGCCACATGTCCCGCTTCCGGCAGCTCTATTCGGCTGTCAGGTAACAACTGGAAGTAAAGATGACGCCCTGCCACATCATCACACACCACATCCGTAATAGGTGCACGCATCGCCACGTCGAAATCGAGACGGTTGCGGCCTCCTTTCAGGTGCCTTGCAGGCACATTTAACTGATACTTGCGGAAGGAATCACCATTGGGATTTGATAACGGCAATCCATGCACCAGTTTGCCGTTTATCAGTACATTCATCATTGAACCCTGACCAAACTCAGCACCGTAGGCAAAATCCAGCAACAAGGTTACCGTGGCATTTTCAGGCACATAGAAATCCGCCGGTAAATTGAATTCAACTCGCTTGGTAGTAGCAGTTTCTCCGCGGTATTCCGCACCACCGTCGCCCATATCCTGAAAAGAGTAACTTTCCCCGGGTGTCAGGGTGTCGGCCTCCAGCGGTACCTGATTGCTGGCAGTCTGGAAGCCGTCAATAAGAATAAAGGGATCCGGATTCAGTGCATCATCCATCAGAGCCAGTGTGGTTGCAGCACGCTGCACCTGCCCCTCATTTGTACCGGACACAATCAGGCGCTGCCGCGCCGGCACCAGCACCTTGTCATCCACCACAATGGCTGGTGTGGACTCGATACCTAAATATGCATCTCCGATTTGATTGAAGGTTTGCTCAGATAAAAACGGACGCAAAGAAGACGCCGTTCCCACTACCACATGTAAGGCTTCCATCAACCTGTTATCAAGATAAAAACTGCTGATGCGATAGCGTTCCGCCTGTTCATCACTCCACGGGGTCAGATCATCTCTGGCCGGCAGCGCACGGGTATTGTCCAGCTCGCCATGGCGGATTGCCAGATTTTGGTAATCTGCACGTAGCGCCAGCGCCTGAGCGACCAGTGGCAATGCAGTGGTGAGAGTAGATTGTTCAGCTCCGGACGCAGTAAACAATGTGACGCCCTGTTGCCGGCCGATACCGGGATTAAACCGGTTCTTTAAATCAGCCAGCACGGCCGGGCCATTAACTGCCGATGTTTCTACAGACAGCACCGAACGGTATAAATCGATTTCACTCCACAATTCCGGCGCGGCGTTATCAACACACTGATTGGCATAATGCTGACTCACAGCAAACGTCAGGGTATTGAATCCTTCACGCCAGAGTTCAGCAGGAATATCAATTTCCGGACGGAAATTCGGCGCATTAGGATCCAGCGCAATCTGACTGATGGTGGCATTGTTAAACCGGACTGCCAGAACCGAACGCTGCCGGATGAGAGCGATAGAATTCACCGCCCGCATGTCCAGTGTGGCTTTCTCCACCTTCAAACCACCGGACAATGGCACAGATAATTCAAATTCTGCCACTGCCCCTTCCATTCTCAATGTACTGTCACCTGCATACAAATCAGACAGTCGCACTTTGTGGGTTTCTGCTGCTATTGCCTGACTTAGCAGACTCAGGCCAAATAACAGGACGAAAACCATTTTTTTCATTATGTGCTTCCTTTAGCTGTGCGCATCTTTTGCCAGTAGCGGCGGCTGTTCAGATACAAATGCTGAAATGCCGGTCTGACACTTACCCTCAGTACATGTTTAACGCCGAACCAGTAGGACACCGGGCGGGTTCTGCGACGCTGGAAACTCTGCCAGCGCCGGCTGTCACCCAGAACAAAACGGACGATCTGGTCAATATTACCTTCGTCCTGAACAAACTGAAATCGTACAAATTTATTGTCAGGAGATACAGACAGCACCTGACACGGCAGGCGGACCTTGCCTAAGTCACCTTCTCTGTCTGTGATCAGCGTCACTTTCTCCGGCAATCCGGCAGTGTCGCCGCTCAGCCTGAGCTTTGCGCCCCCCATAGACAAATCAATCAGGTGACCGGTCCAGGCATTCCCATCAGAGCCGATAAGGCTGATGTAATCATTGGCCGGCAAGCGGGCCTGTTCCCGCACTTGCTTACGCTCTACCAGCACACCCATTACACTGACAAGCAACAACAGATTAAATGCGTTCCAACCCAACACCACGGCGGTGAGTTCACGGGTAAGGGGTTCATTCACCATTTTCACCACACCGGCTACCATGGCAACGCCCACCAGCAACAGCAATGCATAAAATACACCGGAAAGAGGCGAAATAAAGGTTTGAGTCAGGTTCTCCCCTTTCGGGGTCACTACAAACGATGGCGCTCGGGGATTCCTGAACACTTTAGTAAGCGCCCTGAGAGTGAAGATACACTGCAGGATCTCATAAAGCTCTGATACCAGCGGCCATCGGGTTTTACCGAATAACATGGTGGAAAGCATGTAAGTCGCAATAACGTGGGGCATGGTGTAAGCCATGATCTCAGTCATAGAGGCGTGGTAAACCTGCATGCCGAAAACCAGATAGGCCAGCGGCATTAAAAGAAAAATAATACGTGCGAAGGGAAACAGCCAGAACAGAATTGAACTCATATAGCCCATACGCTGATGCCAGCTCAGCTTCTTTTCCATAAACGGCTTTTTCAGCAACAGGATCTGTGTCATGCCCTGCGCCCAGCGCATACGCTGCGTCACAAAAGCGTCGAAAGTCTCCGGCGCCAGACCGCTGACCATCGGGCGGTCTACATAAACGGACTCGTAACCCATAGCGTGCAAATCGAAGGCGGTCTCAGCATCCTCTGTGATCGACTCTCCGGACAGCCCTCCGACCATTTCAAGATGACTACGCCGGAGTACCGCCGCAGAGCCGCAGAAGAAGGAGGCTGACCAGAAATCCAGCCCCCGCTGAATGGTGCCGTAAAACATGTCGTTTTCTGAAGGCATTCTGCTGAATGCAGAGAAATAGTTCCGCTCCACCGGGTCGGGGTTCGCCATAAAGTGTGGCGTTTGTACCAGAAAAACTTTTTCGTTTTCCACCAACCAGGGCACGGTATGATCAAGAAAATCCATGGTCGGCACATGATCAGCATCCAGCACAACGATGAGTTCACCATTGGTTTCCAGCAGAGCATCGTTGATGTTCCCGGCTTTAGCATGATGATTCAGTTTGCGGGCATGATAATGTACGCCAAGCCGTTCACACATGGCCGACAGTTCAGCTTTGCGTGCCCCGGCGCGGTTTGCCGCTGCGACATCCTGCTGCGTGATTTTCTGCTCTGTACTGCCATCGTCAAGCAGATGCACAGCCAGTTTTTCCTGCGGATACTTCAACATCAGCGCCGCGCGCAGGGTCACTTCCAACAGTTCCGCAGGCTCATTGTAAGTGGGGATAAGCACATCAACGGTGGGTAACTTTTCTTCAGGAATATTGCGGATGGTTTTGAGAGGACGGCTCAATGGCAACGAATTCACAATACATCCCATTACATGGGTAATGCCGGCGTAAATTTCAGCCAGATAGAGCAACCATACAGCCACCAGCGACAAAACGTCTGTTGCCGTAAGGGTATACAGCCCGCGCCAGATCAGGTACCGGACAGTAAGCGCCAGGCCGAGGAAAATAGCCACCATGCGAAAAAACTGCTGATACTTGTGATAGGCCCGTGACTCCTGGGAACAGAGGTGCACGGCAATAAGGAGTACGGCGGAAACCAGTAACTGAGACCAGGCATCCATAGGCACCAGTAACAGCAAACCCAGCAGGCTTAAACCGGCAATAAAAACAATCACCAGCCCCCCGGAACGGGGACCGGAAACAGAATTTGAAAACAAATCAGCGCTCCAAAATGGGAACGCGGGTAACTGCTGAATAATTCCCGCGGTTAATCAGTACAAGGTGACTGTCAGTGACTTCAACTTCATGATTACTCTGGTAAAAACGTTTTGACAAAGCATCTCTGTGACGACGTTGCTCTTTAACCAGCAGATAGCATACCGGCTGCACCACACAACCGCTGAAGAAAGCAATAAACTCCAGCGTAAACAACCATACCGGTGATACGGGCGAGACAAACAGTGAAAAACACAGCATACAAAGGCTGATCACCACCACCACCAGCCAGATTGACATCATACGTTTAGCCCGTTGCAGGGCTTTCTCTGCCGCACAGAACTGCCGTAAACGGTTCTGCCATAAGTTCTCCAGTTGATAAACCGTGTTATCACCGAAGTGTTCAGTGCCGGAAAAACTCTCAGACTCACTGCTAAAAGCTTCGCCTTCACTGACCTGCAGCGGAAAATTATCAAACGACATTACACAAGGCTCCCGGAAATGTAGCGCCTTCCCGGATAACCGGAAAACCTGCTGATTTCTTAGATCATAGTTTAAAGCCGTGCCCTGGCAGGATAAATTCAACTTATGGCTGATACTTATATGAAGTTATAACACCAGAAAAATGGATTCAATGATGCGCTAAAATTTTAAGTAGAATTCACGACATAAGCGGCGAAATTCTGACGTGTACTCTCCGTTACCGTCCCGAATCGCCAGTTGCTTACTATCTAAGCAATTTCTTTGCCGTTTAAAACGCCAGGCGATCAGATAAGGCTGCTTATCAACCTCTGCACTGACGTACAGCCTTTGACTGGCGTACAGTCCGGCCTTTTCTGCAGTTTCAGTAATCAATGTTTCCCGGGAGGCAGGATATACGCAGTAGAAGATGCCGTCGTCAGTCAATTGACGGGAAACAACATCAAAAAGTGTAGCGGGCGACAAGCTGTCGTCAATTCTGGCGGTTGCCCGTTCTGTGGTCAGCGTTGTGTATGCCCGGGAGCCCCCGGACACTGATTCAAAGTAAGGCGGGTTCGTTATAATCACATCAAAACGGCCAGAGAATGCAAGGGAAGTGATGTCACCGGTTAACGCCTTTAACTGAGTTGACCAGGGGGATGCGGCAAAATTCTGTGCAGCCTGTGCGGCTGCCGGCCCGTCAATATCCACCGCCGTTATTTGTGCAGCAGAACTGGCCTTTTGCGCCATCATCAGAGCAAGTATGCCGCTGCCCGTGCCAATATCCAGCACCCGCTTTGCATTGCCGGGCTGCGCCCAGCTTCCCAGCAACATACTGTCAGTATTTACTTTCATGGCGCAGTTATCCTGGACCACCTCGAACTGCTTACAGCGAAATCCCCTTCCCATTACTGGCTGTCAAACTCCTGCAGAGTAATCATTTTATGGGCAACTTCCGTGGCAGACACAGGGCGGTATTTCTTCAGTGGCCCGGCCATAAACACACCCAGAGCAGGTGCTATCATTTGCCCGAAAGCTTCCAGCGGACGGCTTTCATTTCGCTCTCCCAGCAGTAATGAAGGTCTGACCGCGGATGCGTTTGGTAGTTGGGGCATCCGCATTAACGCATCTTCCAGTTCTCCTTTTACGCGCAGGTAAAAGTTACTGCTTTTCGCGTCTGCTCCCACTGAGGATATCCACACAAAACTGTCGGCGCGCTGCGCCCTGGTGAGCTGCGCGGCAACGTGGATATACTCGAAATCGACTTTACGGAAAGCCGCCTTTGAACCGGCCTGTTTAAGGGTTGTGCCTAAACAACAATAAACATGGTTAACACTGAAATAGCCCTGATAATCCTGTAACTGCTCAAAATCGATAACCAGCGGTGTCAGCTTACCCAGAGGATCGCTGAACAAGCTAGCAGGCACAGGTCGCCGGACCAGGATAGTAATAGAATCATATCTGGGATCGAGCAATAGCTGGCGAACTAACGCCTTTCCCACCAATCCTGTCGCACCCAGCACTAAAGCGGTTTTATTGCTATTCACCTTGTGTCATCCTTTAAATATCCGACAGACTTATATAACTAACGATTGCCAAAGATAATAATGAAAAAAACGTTACTACTCGGAGCCCT
This sequence comes from Alteromonas sp. NFXS44, assembly GCF_040148705.1. NCBI lineage: Bacteria > Pseudomonadati > Pseudomonadota > Gammaproteobacteria > Alteromonadales > Alteromonadaceae > Alteromonas > Alteromonas sp. NFXS44. The sequence goes on from NZ_JAGDEA010000012.1 coordinate 83,987, forward strand.
TATGCTCAGTTCACTCGTTCACGCCAAAGATCTATCCATCGAACGTATATTTGAATCACCGTCACTGGACGGAAACGCCCCGCGGAATTTGCAGGTCTCCCCTGACGGACAACGGGTAACCTTCCTGCGCGGAAAGCAGGAAGATTATGATCAGCTGGATTTGTGGGAATACCACATCCAGTCCGGCGAAACCCGCATGTTATTCGACTCAGCCACCCTTGCACAAGGCGACGGTGAACTGTCTGACGAAGAAAAGGCCCGCCGTGAACGTATGCGCTTATCCGGCAGCGGTATTGTCAGCTACCAGTGGTCAGCCGACGGCAAAGCCTTACTGTTTCCTTTAGGTGGTGACGTGTTTTATCACGAACTGGGAAAAGCAGGCGCCAGACAACTGCTTGATACGGACGCATTTGAAACAGATATCACTTTGTCTCCGAAAGGCAATTTCATTGCTTACATCCGTGATCAGAACCTTTATGTGAAAAACATTGCCAGTGGCAAAGAAACGGCGATTACCCGGGGCGGTGGCGGCAACATCAAATATGGTATGGCCGAGTTTGTTGCACAGGAAGAGATGGGTCGTATGACCGGTTACTGGTGGTCACCCGATGAAAAATACATTGCTTTTACCCGTGTAGATGAAAAGCCGGTAGACATTATTACCCGCTCTGAAATTTATGCGGACAGCATAAAAATGATTGAGCAGAAGTATCCCGCCGCCGGCACCCCGAATGTGGAAGTGACGCTGGCAATTCAGGAAATTGGCAGCGGTGCCCGTCAATGGGTGGATTTGGGCAAAGATAAAAATGTTTATCTGGCCCGCGGAGCCTGGATGCCATCCTCCGGCGTTTTCACCTATCAATGGCAAAACCGTACCCAGCAGGCGCTGGAGTTACGCGCTTATGATCTGAACAGTAAAAAACAGACTGTACTGATTAAAGAAAACAGTAATACCTGGGTTAATCTGAACGATGATTTGACCTTCCTGCCAAAGCGCAATCAGTTCATCTGGGCATCAGAGCGCGACGGCTACAAACATCTTTACCTGTATAACAATGATGGTTCTCTGGTAAAGCAGCTAACTAAAGGCAAATGGGTCGTGGATGAGCTTGAAGCCATCGATCCTGAAACGGGCAACATTTACTTTACCGGCAGGAAAGACACGCCTCTTGAGCGTCACTTATACAGTGTTTCAATTGATGATGGTGACATTCAGCGTATCTCAGAGAAAGACGGCTACCACAGCATCACTTTCTCTTCCGACGCCTCGATTTATGTAGACAGCATGTCAACGGTGAATCACCCTGCTCAGGTGAGTCTGCACAAAGCCCGTGGCGAACAAATTACCTGGCTTGAAGAGAATGCTGTAGACGAAAATCATCCTCTCAGTGCCTACATGGACAGCTGGACAAAACCTGAATTCGGCACCATTACCACTGACGATGGCGCAGAGCTTTACTATCGTCTGTACAAGCCGGAAAACCCGGAAAAGAAACACCCCGTAATTGTTTATCTTTACGGCGGCCCTCATGCACAGGTTGTGACTAACAGCTGGGGCGGAAACCGCGGCCTGCTGATGCAATATTGGGTAGATCAGGGTTATGTGGTGTTCAGCATCGACAACCGTGGTTCAAACTATCGCGGCAAAGCGTTTGAAGATCCTATTTTCAAGAAAATGGGAACGGTAGAAGTGGACGACCAGGTGGCGGGTGTGAAATTCCTGCGCACACTGCCGTATGTGGATGCTGACCGCATTGGTGTTCATGGTCACAGCTATGGCGGCTACATGACACTGATGTCGATGTTCAAAGCCGGTGACTACTTTGCTGCCGGTGTCTCCGGTGCGCCTGTCACCGACTGGCGTTTGTACGACACGCATTACACTGAACGCTACATGGGCAATCCGAAAACTGATGATGATGCTTACACAGCCTCCAGCGTCTTTCCTTACGCGAAAGACTTAAAAGGCGATTTGCTGATTTACCACGGTATGGCAGACGACAACGTACTGTTTACCCACAGCACTAAACTGTACAAGCATCTTCAGGATATGGCGATCCCATTTGAAACCATGGATTACCCGGGTAAGAAACACAGTATCCGCGGCAAAGAAACCGGTATTCACCTGTACAAGACCATCACCAACTTCTTTAACCGTAATCTGCAACCATCGAAAGCGGATTAAACAAAAAACGGGCTGCAATTGCAGCCCGTTTTGATTTCCATGCAGTCCGGATTTAACCGAACATCTGATTAGACAGTGCGTTCTGTACGCCCTGTGCGGCATTTTTGCCCAGCTCAATTTCAACTGGCGCATCCTGACCCGACACCCAGATTTTCAGTTCAGAATCCGTATCGAAGTGTCCCGCCGTTTCCACTACAAACTGGGTAATGGATTTGTAGGGAATTGAATGGTAATTCACTTTGCGGCCTGTCAGTCCTTGCTTATCAATGAGGATCATACGCCCTGAAGTGAAGACGATTAAATCTCTGACAAGTTTGTAAGCACTTACAACAGATTCACCTGCGCCCAGTACCGGTGCTAATTCTTCAGCCACAGCCTGCGCATCAGTTTCACTGGCATTACCTAACAACGCATCAAACAATCCCATGGGTTCTCCTTAAAATGACGTTTATGCCCGAAGCAGATTAACATTATCACGGGTATGCAGACGATTCATCAATGGTAGTGGTTTACCCAGAGCAAAACCCTGACCGTAATCGACGTTCAGTTCCCGTAATGCATCACAGGTAGCCTGATCAGTGACGAACTCAGCGATGGTTTTCTTGCCCATACTTTGCGCGATAGCACTGATCGCTTTCACCGTTTCATGATCGATACTGTCTCTGGCCATATTTTTCACGAAAGAGCCGTCAATTTTCACAAAATCGACTTCCAGATTTTTCAGATAGGTAAACGATGACATCCCTGCACCGAAATCATCCAGTGCAAACAGGCAACCTTTACTGCGTAAAGTCTCAATGAAATGTCTGGCTGCATTAATATTGGTTACTGCGGCAGTTTCCGTTATTTCAAAGCAGATTTTGTGTGCAGGCACTGTTGAGCGCATTACCCTGTCGACGATACCCGCGAGCCTCGACGGGTCGCCCAATGTCAGGCCGGACAAATTAATTGCCACTTTACCCAGTCTTTCCAGATGAGCAGGATGTGCTTCCAGTACCGACAAGGTGCGGTCAACCACCCAGCCGTCAACCTGATTCATCAGGCCATGTCTTTCAGCCAGCGGAATGAACAATGCGGGACTAATCAGCCCGCCATTGCCATCCGGCAGCCTGAGCAATATTTCGTAGTGTTCCAGCGCCTGCTCTGCTTTGTGCATTGGCACTATGGACTGACTGTGCAATTCAAACAGCCCGTGCTGGATTGCCCGTTGCAGTGCATGTAACACACTGCTTTCTTTATTCAGCCCGCTTCCGCAGCCATCAGGCTGATGCACCACATAGCGGTTGCGGCCCTGATATTTTGCCTGATAGCAGGCGTTGTCAGCCGCCTGGATCAGTTCTGCTGCTGAACCGCTGTTTTGATCTATAGAAATAACGCCGATACTGGCGCCTACATAGAAAAGCCGGTCTTCATAGATGAAACGGTATTCAGACACGGCTCTGATAATTTCATCAAGCTTTGCCGTAACTGCTTTCAGCGTTTGATTGGAAAAAATAATGCAGAACTCATCACCGCCAATGCGTGCCAGCAATTCATTTTCAGTAAGATGGCGGGCAAAAATACCGGCGACTTCTTTCAGTAAACGGTCGCCGGCGGGATGACCGCAGCTGTCGTTCACCAGTTTAAATCTGTCCATGTCGATAAAACACATCACACCGGTTTGCTCTCCCCGTTTAACGCTTTCAAGCAACACGTGCAGTTCGTTGTCAAAAGCATACCGGTTCACCAGTCCTGTGAGCTGATCATGACTGGCCTGAAACACCACCTCTTCCTGCAGAGCCTGCTCTTTTGTCACGTCCCTGGCAATCCCTTCCACGGCAATGAGTTTGCCGTTGTCGTCACACACCGGTGTGTCGGTGAATTCAATGACAAAAATCTCTCCGTCTTTTCCCTGATAATGAACAAGATACGGTTCAGGCTTAACCCCCTTTGCGATAGCATCTGTAACAGCGTGAATATTATCCGGTACGCGGTAAGTCAGACTGGCAGACTGTTCACAAAACTCGTCTGCACTCAATCCGGTGATGACGCTGAGTCCGGCACTGACAAAAACAAACCGGTGATCAGGTGTTCTGGTGTACACGAAGTGACGCTGCATGTTGTCCAATAAACGCCGGTAACGCTCCTCGCTTTTCTTTAAATCAATTTGTGCACGGAACCGCTCTGATACATCCCGCATGGTCAACGCCAGGGTTTCTCCCGCCTTCACCATCTGAATTTTCAGCCATCCTGCCGCCGTTGCATCTGTATCGACTTTTACGTAGGTCTCGTAAGGCACTCCCGAGTCTGACACTTCCTTTGCTGCGGTTGTCAGTTCCGGATGACCAAGAAATGCCATCAGGTAGTGCAGTGTGTGTGGCAATTGCCGGTTTTTCAAAGAGGGAAACAGTTCATAGCTAACGGTATTGGCTTCAAGCAGTACAAAGCCACCGGACGCGGGCTGGTAAATCATAAGTGCATCCAGACCGGCTTCGCTGGCTATCTGATAGCGTTTCTGGCTGACAGATAACCTGACTGCACCTTTTAACTGTTTATGGAAAATCCAGCTGACCAGCAAGGACATCAGCACACCCGCCGCGCCCAGCAACCATCCGGCGTCGAACCTGGCGGGCCGGCTCTGTATCTGCAGTGACCAGTTGCGGCCCAGAAAAGCAATATTGCCGGTTTCGACAATTGAACCGTCATCAGCAAAGTCACCGGCTTCCAGTAAGTGTGCATCGATATCGCGGATCATGAAATTAAACTGAGGCCCCACCAGCTCCCCGACCATGGCGTCGAGAATTTCACTGACATCGAAGGTGGCTACCAGGTAGCCCAGTTCAGGCTCCTGCGTACTGATGGCGCGGGCGTATACTAAGAAATAATGGCCACTTGTCTGCGACCGCACCAGCATACTCTGAAAATCATCAGACAGGTGCAGTGAAGGAAGCCTTAGCGGCGATTCTTTCCTTTCAGGCTTTGCAAAGCCGGTAGCTTCTGCCCCCTGCCCTTCCGGAATAGTCATCCAGCGGATCTTTCCGCTTCTGTCTGTCACCGACAATGATGTATAGCCGTGCTGAATATTCATCAGCGACACAGCCTGAACGTTGAACCAGTCAATTTCATTGGGAGAGAAAGCAGGCCAGGTTTGCATCAGGCTAATCATTGCCTGACGACGTTCTGCAGAAAACAGCTCCAGGCTGTTTTTCAGCTGACTGGCCAGTGAGGTGGCCTTGGATATACGTGACTGGCGTTCATCGTTTATGAGGTAAAAGCCTGCCGCCACGAACAGGAGACTCAATAACAAAAAGAGCATGAACGGGAGCAGGTAAACCCTGCTTTTCTTTCTTTCTGGCATCACATCACTACCCGGCTATGTTGAAACCGGGAAAAATACTACAAAAGTATGAAGTTTTTATTAAGTCGCAGCATCACAGAAACAGTGATAGTGTAGAAGGTTAAAATAGCGAAGACTATCAAGGAACAAAAGTGACAGATATCCGCCTTCCCACCTTTGATGACGTGCATGCGGCGTCATTACGACTTAAGGGAAAAGTAAGCCGCACGCCTCTGCTGGAATCCTCATTATTAAACCGCTGGCTGGGTCAGCGTATTTTGTTTAAGGCAGAATGCCTGCAAACTACCGGCGCATTTAAAATGCGCGGTGCAACAAACTTTATCAGCAAACTGGCAGAGCAAAATGCTCTCCCTTCACGCATTGTGGCAAACAGTTCAGGTAACCATGCCCAGGCTGTGGCTTATGCTGCTGCACAACAAAATATTCCGGCAACGATTTACTCCACTGAAAATATCTCTGCGGTAAAAGCCGCTGCGACTAAAAGCTATGGCGCGACGCTGGCTTTGTACCCCACCCGGCCTGAAGCCGATGCAGCGGTGGCCGAAGCAGCAAAAGAAGAAGGAACAGTATGGATCCCGCCCTTTGATCATCCGGATATTATCGCCGGTCAGGGCACAGCATGTATGGAAGCGCTGGAAGATGCCGGTAAAGTGGATGCCGTATTTGCGCCTTGCGGCGGCGGTGGCCTTATCAGCGGCACTTTGCTTGCTGCCAGAGCCCTGCAACCGGATGCTAAAGTCATCGGCGCGGAACCTCAGGCAGCCAACGATGCATCACGTTCTCTGCAAAGCGGTATTATTGAATCACTTCCGGGGCCGGCAAACACGCTGGCAGACGGTGCGGCCACACCTTCAGTTGGCTTGCATACCTTCCCGCTTTTACAGCAACTGGATGACTTTTACGAAGTTGATGAAATCCAGATTGCCTACTGGACCCAATGGTTACAACATTTGCTGAAACTGCATGTAGAACCCACCAGTGCCATGAGCATGGCAGCGGTAACTTCATGGGCACTGGAAGCGCCAAAAGGCCAGACCGCCCTGGTAATACTTACCGGCGGTAATATCAGCCAGCAGAGCATGCAAAAAATCTGGGCGACAGACTATTTACTTCAGCCACCTAACTTAACTGAACAGGAGCAGAACTAAGCCATGTCATTGTTTAAACGTTCATTACGGTGGAGTGCCGCCGTATTGCTTACTGCCTCATTTAACTCCCTCGCCGGTACGACATTAATCAATAATATCAGCGGCTACACCCTGAATAAGAAAGGCGAGCTGATCGCCTTTTCTTCTGTGCTGATAGAAAACGGCAAAGTGAAAAAGCTTGATCCGGAGTCTCCCCGCGCCGATGCAGTTGTAGATGGCCATAACAATGTCTTACTGCCCGGTCTTATTGATGCCCACGGTCATCTGCTTGGCCTTGGCAGCAGTTTACTGGAAGTGGATGTCCGTGAGAGTAAAAGTGCGCAGGATGCGGCAAAGCTGGCTGCTGCCTACGCATTTGCCAATCCGGAACAGCACTGGATCACTGGCAGTGGCTGGAATCAGGAAATGTGGCCGGATCGCAGCTTCCCGGACGCAGGCATTCTGGATAAAGCGATCCCGCGTCGCCCGGTGTGGCTGACCAGAGTTGATGCCCATGCAGGCTGGGCCAATTCAGCCGCATTAAAACTGGCCGGTATTACCCGTGATACGCCAGACCCGGTGGGCGGAAAAATTATGCGTGATGCCGGTGGTAATCCCTCTGGCGTGCTGATTGATAATGCCATGGGACTGATGGAAAAAGTGATGCCAGCCCCGGGCGCAGAACTTTACCATCAGCAGTTAAACGCCGCCGGTCAGCATTTGCTGTCCGTGGGTGTTACCGCCATGCATGATGCCGGTGTACCTCATCAGGTTTACGATTTTTATCTGGCCCGTGCAGCAGAACAATCGTTGCCGGTACGTATTTACGCCATGGTCAGTGCTACAGACAAAGACCTGGACGTCATGCTGGATAACGGACCGGTTCGCAGCAGTGACGATTTTCTGTTTATCCGCAGCGTAAAAGCTTATGGTGACGGCGCACTTGGAAGCCGTGGTGCGGCTTTGCTGGCTCCCTATACCGACGATCCGCATCAGACAGGTTTACTGCTTACCCAGCCTGAAGAAATGGCTCCCCTGTTCAGTAAAGTCATGAACGCCGGATTTCAACTTAACTTTCACGCCATTGGCGACCGCGCAAACCGTATGGCGCTGGATCAATTTGAAAAGGAAATGAAAAAACATCCTGATGCTGACTTCAGAAACCGTATTGAACATGCTCAGGTGATTCATCCCGACGATCTGCCGCGGTTTGCGAAGCTGGGTGTACTGCCTTCCATGCAGCCCACCCACGCTACCAGCGATAAGAACATGGCAGAAGACCGCCTCGGAAAGGAGCGCATGGCCGGAGCATATGCGTGGAAGACTTTGCTGGATTCAGGGATCCCCATTCCGCTGGGTTCAGACTTTCCTGTAGAGCTGGCCAATCCGTTTTACGGTATTCATGCTGCCGTTACCCGTCAGGACAGAAACAACCACCCGGTAAAGGGCTGGTATGCCCATGAAGCGATGACCGTTCAGCAGGCTTTCAGAGGCTTTACGCTGGATGCTGCCTACGCAGCACATATGGAAGACAGTCTGGGTACGCTGACCCCGGGGAAATGGGCTGACTTTATTCTTGTGGATCAGGACATCTTCGATGTGGATCCGAAAGATATCTGGCGCACCCGGGTGCTGCAGACCTGGACAGCGGGAATTAAGGTATTTGATGCTGAGCGCAACCAGTAACGGAAAACAGCGGATACAAGTAATTTGAAAGGGGCGCTTTGCGCCCCTTTTGTGATTTTATTCTACCGGATGATTAATCCCGGTCCTGCTCTTCAATATGTCTGAAGCGGGGAACCGTTTCTCCGTTCACTTCCACCTGCTCAGTGAACATAGTCAGCGGACGGACCCAAAGCCTTTTTTCACCATAATCCGGCCGGTACACCACCAGTTCCGATTCATCTTCCGAGTGTTTAGCCACACCGATGACAGTATAAAAGTTGCCTTTGTAATGTTGATACGTTCCTGGCACAACCGACTTTGACATATTATTCATCCTCCAGTGGCAATAGCAGCTGCTCTGCCGGCAAACCGCCGGCTAATCCAATGTGAATGCCCACCAGCCTGACACCCCGGCCTCTGGCCCGCTGCCACGCTTCATCCAGCAATTCATAAAAAAATGCTTCTTCGATATCGTGATGACGGTGCTCAACGGTGGTTTGCTGGAAGTCCTGAAACTTGAGCTTCACGCCCTGAGATTTTATCAGACATTTCCGCTCACCGGTCTTTTTTATATGCCCTTCAATGCGTTGCTGCATCTTCTCCCACAGTACAGGCAACACCGCCTTGCATTCACCAATAGTATGCAGATCGCTGCTGAAGGTACGTTCCACTCCGATTGATTTTCTTACCCGGCTGACATTAACATCCCGCTCATCCACACCGTGAGCACGGTTCCACAGCACTGAACCGAATTTTCCCAACTCCTTCTGCAGACGTTCAAAGGGATATTGCCGGACATCATTACAGGTATTCAGGCCCAGACGCTGCAACTTCTGCTGAGTGACTTTGCCCACGCCGGGAATTTTTGCCAGCGACATATTTCTGACAAACGCATCCAGCTTATCCGGTGTGATCACACATAACCCGTCCGGTTTATTTTCGTCACTGGCTACCTTAGCCACGAATTTGCATGATGCCACACCAGCCGAGGCAGTCAGATTCAGTTCTTCTTTAATTCGCCGGCGGATATCCTGTGCAATGAGTGTGGCACTGCCGTTAAACAAAGTGGTGTGAGTGACATCCAGATAGGCCTCATCCAGTGATAAAGGCTCGATGAGATCGGTATAGTCATTGAAAATTTCACGGATACGCTGACTCTCGCGGACGTACATATCCATTCTGCCGGGTACAAGAATAAGCTCAGGGCATAAACGCTTTGCGTATGCTGTTGCCATGGCAGAGCGCACACCAAATTTTCTTGCCGGATAGTTACACGTTGATATCACGCCACGGCGATCGGCGCTGCCGCCAATCGCTATGGGCTTATTGATCAATGACGGATTGTCGCGCATTTCAACTGCAGCGTAAAAGCAATCCATATCAACGTGAATAATCTTTCGCACTCTGCCACCACACTGTATATATGAACAGCATTTTAGCGGATTATGTCAACTATGCCAGTGCAAAGTTCAACACTGAATAAAAGGTCAAAATATTGCAAAAAGTTAATACAACAGGATTGTAAAACCTTATTGAAAAGATAAACTGGTAATAAGCGTAAAATTTAACCATTCATCAGGGAGGATGTTATGGCTGCTTTTTTACCCGCCTTTGAAAAAATGATTGATAACGAAGGGGGCTATACACTTCATCGTGTGGAGGGTGATCGCGGTGGTGCTACCTACGCCGGTATAGCCCGCAATTTTCATCCTGACTGGGAAGGCTGGCCACTACTTGATGCCGGCGTACCCGACAGTCAACTGATGCCTCATGTCGCAGCGTTCTACCAACAGCACTTTTGGGAACGGATCCGCGGCGACTTTATTGATTCTCAACGTGTAGCTGAAACCCTCTTTGATTTTGCCGTTAATGCCGGCCTGTCTGCAGCATCGAAACTGGCCCAGGAAGTTGCTGATGTGTATGTTGACGGGATCATCGGTACAAAATCCTTAAAGGCCATCAACAACATGCCACCGGAAGTATTTCTGCATGGCTATGCACTCAAGAAAGTCGCCCGTTATGCGGAAATTGTTAATCATAATCCCTCGCAAGCCAGGTTCCTTCTTGGCTGGATAAACCGGACGCTGAAAGGTATTGCATAGCAAACCTTTCCGGCTCCGCCCCCAGACACGCTATCGTCCCTTTTTCCTGATTACATCTTTACACAAAATTTAAGTTGGATTTGGGGATAAATTTGTTTTTATTTATCTTTTTCTTAACTTAAATTTTAGTCAGTTTTTGTTTCTCCGCTGCCCGTCATGCCTGGCTGGCACACCAATACCCTCATTTTTTATACGTATTAATTACTATTCATAGTTATGCGGCTATATGCGTAACTCACAATAGACTTAAGTAGTATGGATTTCGAGCTGCAGAAAAAAGCAGCGTTTACAACGTTTGTGCATAGCCGGTTTATTTCTCCTGAATGACAAACTGACGGAACAGTTTTTGTCATCACTAAAGCAGATAAACCGATGTGTACAGACCCGGTAAAAATCCCCCGTAGTAACACGCCACAGAGCGGGAGGGGATAACAACAAGACAGGAAAAAAATAATGTCCATATTACGCACATTACCATCCAAATCGTTACTCGCTACATCGTTAAGTTTAATCACATTAACCGCTACTGCAGCGTCTGCCGGCAACGGGCCGGTCAGTGTTACCCCTGAACCACTTACCTTTGAGCAGTTAAAGAACCTGCGCCAGGATCTGCGTTTACAGGAAAGCAATGAACGCTACATTGTCACCTTTAAAAATGGTAAAGGCGCAGTGGCGGGCAAAGGCAGCATTAATGCCAGTGATAAGGCGATGGATGTAGCATCAGTGAAATCTGCCATACAACAGGCAGGTGGCAAGACACTTAAAGTGATGGAACGCCATGGCATGGCTGTCGTCACATTAAATAAGAAAGCACTCAACGACCTGCGCAAGAATAAGGACGTTGATATCGCCCCTGATCCGGTGCGGGAGTTAATGGCCCAGTCCACGCCATATGGCTACACCATGGTACAGGCGAATCAGCTGATCCAGTCTGATACCAGCGCCCGCAAAGTCTGTATTATTGATACCGGCTATAATCTGGGTCATCCGGATTTACCGGGTACCAATGACGGGGTAACCGGAATTGGCAATAACAGTGCAGTGGGCAACTGGTATAACGATGGTAACGGCCACGGAACGCATGTTGCCGGTACGATTGCCGCCTATGACAATTCAGAGGGTGTGATCGGTGTCTATCCCGGTGCCAGCCTGCATATTGTGAAAATATTCAACGACAACGGTGACTGGACTTACGCCTCTGACATCATCACTGCTATCGACCAGTGTCAGGATGCCGGCGCTGATGTGGTTAACATGAGTTTAGGGGGTTCAGGCTCGTCTTCGGCAGAAGCGTCTGCCATGCAGGGTTTCACAGACGATAACATGCTGCTGGTCGCCGCAGCCGGTAACGCCGGCAACAGTTCATTGTCTTACCCTGCCTCCTACGATGCCGTAGTATCTGTTGCAGCAGTTGATTCCGGTAAAAACCGCGCCAGCTATTCACAGTACAACTCGAAGGTGGAAATTGCCGGCCCCGGCAGTTCAGTCTACTCCACCTATCCGGACAGCACCTACGCCACCCTGAGCGGCACATCTATGGCCACGCCACACGTCGCCGGTGCGGCGGCCCTGGTGTGGAGCTTCCATCCCCAGTGCAGCGCCACGCAGATTAGAAACGCGTTAAATGCCACAGCAGAAGATCGTGGCAGTTCAGGCAGAGATAATCAGTACGGTTACGGTATTGTCCGTGTAGCGGAGGCGAACAGCTACCTGAATAACAACGGTTGTGATGGCAGCGGTAACGGCGGTGGAGACCCGACCGATCCGGGTGTGGAACCGGTATCAGGACAATTAACAGGATTATCAGGTTCACGGTCATCCTGGGATCGCTACACCTGGGATATCCCGGCTGGCGTTTCCACGATGACAATTCAAATCTCCGGCGGCAGTGGTGATGCCGATCTGTATGTGAGATACGGCAGCCAGCCTTCCACATCGGCCTATGATTGTCGTCCTTACAAGAACGGCAACAGTGAGGTATGCACGTTTACTGCACCGGCTGACGGCACCTGGCATATCGGCCTCAGAGCTTACAGCACTTACAGTAACGTAACGTTAAGTTACAGCTACGAGTAGAAACAAAAATGGCCGGACATTCGTCCGGCCATTTTCATCATCACAGAGTGTATGCTGATAAACCTGAGTATTTACAGGATCTGGTTATCCTTCCACTCAGCAATTTTTTTCTGTCTGGCTTCTTCACGTTCCAGGCGCATCTTCTTACGATCACACGGCTCAGGACAATCACAGGCTTTCTCAATACCCAGTGCGCCTAAACCGCCGCAACTACCGGAAATGGACTTCTTCTGGATCAGATAACCCACAGCCATTGCCAGTACCATGGCAAGAAAAAACACAAACGCGAGGATAAATGTAGACATCATCGTCTCCTAATTCTTAACTTCAACCATAGTATCAAACTCAGGAGATGCATACTCCTCAAAGCCATCTGCTGTGCGACGAATTAAGAAAACGGCAAGATGTTCTTTCTCCGCCAGCGCTTTAGCTTCATCCCACCCCATCACATTGAACGCAGTGGCAAGGCCATCAGCAGTCATAGATGACGGGTCCACCACCGTTACCGATACCAGATTATGAGTAATGGGTTTACCGGTTCGGGGATCAATCAGATGAGAATAACGCTTACCGTCCATTTCATAGTAATTGCGGTAATCCCCTGATGTGGCAATGGCATTCGTACCAATAGAGACAATTTTCTGCACCGAGCGTTCCGTTGAGACCGGCTTCTCAATGGCTATTAACCATTCCTCACCATTCCCCCGCTCGCCTTTAACACGCATCTCACCGCCTATTTCCACCAGATAGTTGTGCAGATCATTTTCTTCCATAATCGCAGCAACCTGATCTACACCGTAGCCTTTGGCAATAGTCGACAGGTCGACATAAACCATTGGATGCGTCTTCTTCAGGCCCTGTTCTGAAATACTGATTTTATCCAGCCCGACATACTCACGGACCTCGGAAATTTGCTCTTCAGATGGCACCTTTTCAGGACGTTTGTTCGGACCAAATCCCCACAAATTCACCAGCGGCCCCACAGTTACGTCCAGCACGTTATGACTCAGCTTGCCGAGCCTGATAGCTTCAGTCACCACCAGTGAAGTTTCATCACTTAACGGAAATGGCGTGGTGTAACGATTCTGGTTAAAACGGGATAATTCTGATGTGGGGTCATAGGTCGACATCAGTTTATTAATTTCCACTAACCGGGCATCAATAGCCTCTTGCAGACCATCAACCTGACCACGATCATCCACTACATACTTAACATTGTATGTGGTGCCCATGGTATTTCCGTGTAAATGCACAACCTGTTTGGCTTCCTCACCACAGGCACTAAGAAAGAGTACAACGAAAGCAAGTACACTAAAACGCAGATACTGATTAATCACTTCTTATCCTTATCTATTAAAAAAGGGGGCGATGCCCCCTTTTTTAATTATACCGCTTGCTGATTAACCACCAAAGTCATCAAGCAGGATATTTTCGTCTTCTACCCCAAGATCTTTCAGCATGTTGATAACAGCTGCGTTCATCATGGGAGGACCACACATGTAGAACTCACAATCTTCCGGAGCAGGGTGATCTTTCAGATAGTTCTCAAGCAAGACATTGTGGATGAAGCCAGTGTAGCCATCCCAGTTGTCTTCAGGTTGAGGGTCAGAAAGAGCAACATGCCATTCGAAGTTTTCATTCTCGGCAGCCAGCTCATCGAAATCTTCTACGTAGAACATTTCGCGCAGTGAACGGGCACCGTACCAGAATGTGATCTTACGATCGGTTTTCAGACGACGAAGCTGGTCGAAGATGTGTGAACGCATAGGTGCCATACCTGCACCACCGCCAACAAACACCATTTCTGCGTCAGTTTCTTTCGCGAAGAATTCACCGAACGGACCAGAAATCGTGGCTTTATCACCTTCTTTCAGGCTCCAGATGTACGAAGACATTTTACCGGCAGGCAGAGTCAGGTTATTAGGCGGCGGCGTAGCAATACGCACGTTCAGCATAATAATACCTTCTTCTTCCGGGTAGTTCGCCATGGAGTAAGCACGGATAGTTTCTTCGTCGACTTTAGACTCGATGTCGAAGAAACCAAAACGCTCCCAGTCACCACGGAACTTCTCAGGAATGTCGTAATCTTTGTACTTCACGTGGTGAGCAGGTGCTTCAATCTGAATGTAACCACCAGCACGGAAAGGTACGCTTTCACCGTTAGGAATTTTAAGCTTAAGCTCTTTGATGAACGTGGCTTTGTTGTCGTTAGAAATAACTTCACAATCCCACTTCTTAACACCAAAGATCTCTTCTTCCAGTTCGATTTCCATGTCCTGCTTAATAGCAACCTGACATGATAAACGGCAACCTTCACGGGCTTCACGCTTGCTGATGTGGTCCAGTTCAGTCGGCAGGATCTCACCACCACCAGAGTGGATTTCCACCCGGCACTGACCACATGAACCACCACCACCACACGCGGATGATACGAAGATACCAGCATCAGCCAGGGCGCCAAGTAACTTTCCGCCGGGCTGAGTTGTGATGGCCTTTTCAGGGTCACCGTTGATCATGATGGTTACATCGCCGCTTGGCACAAGCTTAGACTTGGCAAACATGATGATGAAAACCAATGCCAGAACGATGACAATGAACATGCCAACGCCAAGTAACATTTCTATACTCATTTATATGCTCCTTTGCGTTATTACAGTGCGATACCAGTGAAAGACTGGAAGCCTAACGCCATCAGACCTGCGATCATGAACACAGAGCCCAGACCACGTACACCATCTGGCATATCAGCATATTTCAGTTTTTCACGAACAGCGGCCAGCAAAACGATAGCTAACGCCCAGCCCATACCACTACCTACACCGTAGACAATACTTTCAGTGAAGTTATATTCACGTTGAACCGCGAATGCCACACCACCGAAGATTGCACAGTTAACTGTGATAAGTGGCAGGAAGATTCCCAGTGCGTTGTATAACGCAGGGAAGAATTTATCTAACGCCATTTCCAGAATCTGTACTAACGCAGCGATAACGCCGATGAACGTCAGGAAGTTCAGGAAGCTTAAGTCTGCATCCGGGAAACCGGCCCACGCCAGCGCACCAGGAGCAAGAATGTTTACATAGATGATCTGGTTTACCGGTACAGAGATACCCAGTACCACAATAACGGCTACACCCAGACCCATCGCTGTTTTTACTTTCTTAGATACGGCCAGAAACGTACACATACCCAGGAATAAAGACAGCGCCATGTTCTCGATAAAGATCGAGCGAACGAATAAAGACAGATAATGTTCCACGAATTACTCCTTAGGCTCGACTTGTTCCGGACGGAAAGTACGGATAATCCACACCATGCCACCGATCAGGAAGAATGAGCTGAATGGCAGGATCAACAGGCCATTGCCCTGATACCAGCCACCGTTTTGTACCAGCGGCAGAATTTCGAAACCAAGAATGGTACCGAAGCCAAACAGTTCTTTGACTGTGCCAATACAAACCAGAATAAGAGAGTAACCCAGACCGTTACCAATACCGTCCAGGAAGCTCATCAGCGGAGGACTCTTCATCGCATACGCTTCTGCACGACCCATTACGATACAGTTGGTAATAATCAGACCTACGAATACCGAAAGTTGCTTAGAGATCTCATACGAGTAAGCCTTCAGGATTTGGTCTACCACGATTACCAGTGAAGCGATGATGGTCATCTGAATGATGATACGTACGCTTGACGGAATCTGGTTACGGATTGCCGAGATAAACAAGTTAGAAAACGCAGTTACGCTGGTCAGTGCCAGTGCCATAACCAGAGCCGTTTCCAGTTTTGTCGTAATCGCCAGTGCAGAACAGATACCCAGTACCTGCAGGGCGATCGGGTTGTTGTCTAAAATCGGTCCAAAGAGGACCTTTTTCATTTCTTTAGTGTCAGCCACGATAAGACCCCTTTATGAACGCCATGCTTGTTTCTTAAGGAACGGACCGAAGCCCTGCTCGCCTACCCAGTACTGAATCGTGTTTTCAACACCATTACTGGTCAGGGTTGCGCCGGAAAGTGCATCTACAGAGTAAGGATTATCAGGGTTAGCATTTTTCTTAACCTCGATAGCAACATCGCCGTTATCATACAGCTTCTTGCCATCCCACTTTGCCTGCCATGCAGGGTTTTGCACTTCACCGCCAAGTCCCGGCGTTTCTTTCTGCTGGTAGTAAATCAGTTCTTTCACAGTTTCACCGTCGGCATCAACTGCCAGGAAACCGTACATCAGATCCCACAGACCGCTACCGTGTACCGGCAGGATCACGCGGGTAACATCGCCGGCGTCATTGTGTACCAGATAGACACTGGCAACATTAGGACGACGTTGGAAGCCAACATTGCTGTTTACCACTTTCGTGCTTGTCTCAGTTACTTTTGCAGCTTTGTACATGTCGAAATCAGGTGAAGGCATTTC
The DNA here is from genome assembly GCF_040148705.1 of Alteromonas sp. NFXS44. NCBI lineage: Bacteria > Pseudomonadati > Pseudomonadota > Gammaproteobacteria > Alteromonadales > Alteromonadaceae > Alteromonas > Alteromonas sp. NFXS44. The sequence continues at coordinate 100,893 of NZ_JAGDEA010000012.1, forward strand.
AGTGAATTCACCAGAGTCTAAGTCGACAAAACGGCGCTCAACAAACTCATCAAATTTTGCATTGATAGTGTCGTTGTTCATGCCAGTCTCGTACAGACCTGCAGCAGTAAGAATGTTTGTTTGCTTATCCAATTGGGCGTTTGTTTGTTGCAGTGAGCGCAGACCAACAGCCGCACCCGACACCACAATTGAACAAACCAGACAGACGGCAACTACTACGCCAACTGTTTTTCCTAAAGATTCTTTCTTAGCCGACACGAGCTACCCTCCGCTTGATATTGCTTTGCGCGACGAAATAGTCGAACAGTGGCGCCCACAGGTTGGCAAACAGAATGGCCAACATTACACCTTCAGGGAAGGCAGGGTTGAGGACGCGGATCAGTACCGTCATGAAACCAATGAAGATACCGTATGCCCACTTACCTTTATTGGTAAACGACGCTGATACAGGGTCAGTTGCCATGAAGAACATACCAAAGGCAAGACCACCTACAACGAAGTGCCAGTGAGCAGGCATTGCAAACATCGGGTTAGTGTCGCTGCCAATCATGTTAAGCAGAGTAGCAAAGAAGGCTACACCTACTGCAACACCGGCAACAATACGCCAGCTAGCAATTCGCATATACATGATGAACAGACCACCAATCATGATAGCCAGTGCAGAGACTTCACCCGCAGAACCTGAAATGGTTCCGATGAAACTGTTCATCCACTGATCCATGTTGCTGTAATCTAAGTTACCGGAAGCCGCCTGGCTTAAAGATGTAGCACCTGAGAAACCATCGGCTGCTACCCATACCTGGTCACCTGAAATTTGAGCAGGGTACGCAAAGTATAAGAAAGCACGGCCAGACAGTGCTGGGTTAAGGAAGTTACGGCCAGTACCACCAAATACTTCTTTAGCGATAACAACACCAAAAGTAATACCCAGAGCAACCTGCCATAATGGAATCGTTGCGGGCAGTGTCAGTGCGAACAGAACAGAAGTAACAAAGAAACCTTCGTTAACTTCGTGCTTACGAACTGATGCAAAAAGGACTTCCCAGAAACCACCTACTGCGAATGTTACTGCGTAGATTGGTAACCAGAAGCAGGCACCGTAGAAGAACAGGCCTAATCCGCCGGCACTGGCCAAATCACCACCTAATGCAGTGAAAATAGCTGCCTGCCAGCTGTCTGGTACAGTTGCACCGGCACCCAGCGCGTCTTGCGCTTGCAAACCGATGTTGTACATACCGAAGAACATGGCCGGGAATGTTGCCATCCATACCATAATCATAATACGTTTCAGGTCGATGCTGTCACGAACATGAGTACCGGCTTTGTTTACTTTACCGGGAGTATAGAAAACCGTTGCCGCTGCTTCATACAGTGCATACCACTTTTCATACTTACCACCCGGTTCAAAATCCGGCTCGATTTTTTCCAGATACGCTTTCAAACCCATGACTTAACCCTCTTTCTCAATGGTGCTTAAACAACTGCGCAGGATTGGACCGTAGCTGTATTTGCCCGGGCATACGTAAGTACACAGAGCTAAATCTTCTTCGTCCAATTCAAGGCAACCCATTGCCTGAGCACTGTCCGTATCGCCCGCAATCAAATCACGTAACAACAGTGTAGGAAGAATGTCTAATGGCATAACACGCTCATAGTTACCGATTGGTACCATTGAACGCTCTGAACCATTAGTGGTGGTTGTCATGTCGTAATCTTTCGACGACAGGTGACCTAAATAAGCACGGGTTACAGAGTGCTTATCAGAACCCGGCGTGATCCAGCCGAGGAATTTCTTCTCACGACCTTCTTTTAACGCAGAAACCTGTAAGTGATAACGGCCTAAGAAACCGTGAACACCTTGCGCTGTAGTACCGTTCAGGACAGAACCTGACACTGTACGTACTTCACCTTCAACCAGTTCACCGGCTGTCAGCTCTGCAATGTCAGCACCCAGAAGTGTTCTGACCAGGCGAGGATTTTTCGCAGCAGGACCTGCCAGCGAGACAACGCGACGGTTATCCAGTTCACCGGTAGTCACGGTAGCACCAAACGCAAGAACATCCTGGTAATTAACAGACCAGACTGTTTTCTTAGCGCCAACCGGATCAAGGTTATGAATGTGCGTACCCGCAAGACCTGCAGGGTGCGGCCCACCAAACTCAGCAACGTCTACAGTCGCATCACCGGTAGACACTGACGCGCCTGCGGCTTTACAAACGTAAACCTTGCCACCACTCAGTTGCTTCAGCACTTTCAGGCCGGCAACAAAGTCATCACTGCGCTCAGCGATGATTGCCGCAGGATCTGCAGCAAGGGGGTTGGTATCCATTGCATTCACAAAAATGGAAGCTGGTACAGAACCTAAAGCAGGTACTTTACTGAACGGACGCGTGCGTAACGCAGTCCACAGACCGGAGTCTACCAGTAAGGTTTGCAGTTGTTCCTGAGAAGCGTTTGCGATCTGGTCTGCAGCAATTTTCTCAAAAGTAACAGCTTCGTTACCTTCGATTTTTACTACTACAGATTGAAGAACACGTTTAGCACCACGGTTTACCTCTACCACTTCGCCCGCAGCTGGTGCAGTAAACTTAACGCCCGGATTCTTTTTGTCTTCAAAAAGAATCTGGCCTTTAGCCACTTTGTCACCAACCTGGACATGCATGGTAGGACGCATGCCAACATATTCTTCTCCCAGAACGGCAACGCGCGTGACAGCAGATCCATCGGAGATTTGCTGTTGCGGCGCTCCCTTAATAGGGAGGTCGAGACCTTTCTTGATTTTTATCATACGTAATCGCACTACTCTAATAGAAGAACCCTTATGCATGACTGCAGCATCCGCTGCCTGCATGCAGAAGCGCACTTACTAAATTAGGTATCCGTCACCTAAACTATTTATTGATTTTCCGTTGCAGCGTTCATGCACTCACCTTGCGGCGTTGCAAACCTCGATACGTGCCGGGATATTATCGTTATATTTTTATAGGGCCGGACATCAGCTGAAACCTGCACACATGCTATTGCCGGTGCAGTACTGAAGCGTGAGCCGGAAGCAGGGATATAAATACCCTCTACTTAACTACGGGATTTTAGCATTATCGCAGCACTTTAGGCTATGCAAATAATGGATTATCCACAATTTTTGTTAATTTTTAATATAACCACTGTGTGTTTTTCGCTATGTAATCGTTACATCCGCCTAAGCCAAAACTCTTCTATTGTAGTCTATCTTTGGTCTGACGCTTAACGGGGTCACACATTGTAATGCCATGACATAAGTCACTGGTTGGGATTGGCGGCGAAAGTCTACCACAAAGTTTTTCGAAACTGACTAAGACTTAACGCCTAATTACTGCGTGTTAACCCTTATTGCATAAATTTCATCCACATTGTCAAAACACACTTTGCAGATACATTAAAAAATGTATAAAAAAGCCGTCTGTCACGACGGCTTCTGCAAAATATTAATGAATTACCACTTCACCAGCGGATCTACATCGGCGTCGTAGTCAACACCGGTAATGTCAAAACCGAACAGTTTCAGGAACTCATGATGATAACCGGCATAATCGCTTAACTCGTGGAAGTTTTCCTGCGTTACCTGATCCCACAGGGCTTTAATTTTCGCCTGTGTTGCATCATTGGTTTCTTTACCGTCCATGCGGTAACGGTTCGCTTCGTCCAGTGTCGGGCTGTCGCTGTACAAGCACTCACTGAACAAGCCGGCGATTTGTTCGATACAGCCTTCGTGGGTACCTTCTTCTTTCATCACTTTGTAGATCAAAGAGATATACAGAGGCATCACGGGAATAGCAGAACTGGCCTGAGTGACCAGCGCTTTCAGTGAAGATACATTCGCTTCAACCAGTTTTTCTGTGTGCTTGCCAATAATCGCAGCAGCTGCGCGATCGAGGTCTTCTTTCGCTTTACCGATAGTCGCCTGACCATAAATAGGCCAGGTAAGCTCTTTACCGATATACGTATAGGCAGTGGTTTTACAGCCTTCAGCCAGAACACCGGCTTCGCCGAGGAAATCCATCCAGCGTTCCCAGTCTTCGCCACCCATCACTTTGATGGTGTTGTGAATTTCTTCATCGTTGGCAGGCTCTAACGTCACATCATGAACTTTGTCTTTATCTGTGTCGTAGGTTTTAGTGGTATACGCCTGACCAACAGGCTTGAGCGTAGACTTATAGGTTTCGCCTGAAACAGGATCGGTACGGCGGGGAGATGCCAGTGAATAAATGACCAGATCCACAGAACCCAGGTCTGCCTTAATTTGCTCAATCACCTGCGCCTTCATCTCGTCAGAGAACGCATCGCCATTTAAGGTTTTTGCGTACAGTCCGTTACTCTCTGCCTGCTGATGAAATGCAGCAGTGTTATACCAGCCAGCAGTAGCTGTTTTACGCTCAGACGGCTCTTTTTCGAAACAAACACCTAAGGTTTTAGCACCATAGCCAAAGGCGGAAGTGATCCGCGATGCCAGACCGTACCCTGTTGAACAACCGATCACTAAAACATTTTTCGGGCCTTCACCCTGAACGCCCTGCTGGCGAACGTATTCAATTTGCTCAGCTACGGAAGCTGCACAGCCTGCCGGGTGCGCATTTGTACAGATGAAGCCTCTGACTTTAGGCTTGATAACCATAGTAGTTTTTCCTTTATTAATTGTGCGCGTATTGTAATAGCGTCTGTCGGGATAACAACTCTGAGCAGATCCAGCTCTGAATTATTAAAGAGAAAAGTCGTCAAAGATGCAAAGAGCGGCAGTCAGATGACTGCCGCAGCAGGCAGTTAGCCCAGAATATCCAGCAGTTCTACATCAAATACTAATGTAGAGTACGGTGCAATTGCGCCACCCGCACCTTGTTCGCCGTAGGCCAGCTCGTAAGGGATAAACAGTTTCCACTTAGAGCCAACAGGCATCAGCTGCAGTGCTTCAGTCCAGCCACGGATAACACCGTTAACAGGGAACTCAGCAGGCTGACCGCGTTTGTAAGAACTGTCGAAAACAGAACCGTCAATCAGTGTACCGTGGTAGTGAACACGCACGTTGCTGTCAGCAGCAGGCTTGTCGCCTTCACCGGCTTCGATGATTTCATACTGCAGGCCGCTTTCAGTCACAGTGACTTCTTCACGCTCGGCGTTCTTTGCCAGATATGCTTCACCTTCTTCGATTACCGCTTTGCTCTGCTCAGCTTTAGCAGCCTGCATACGCTGATGGATTTCACCGAACGCATTACGCAGGGTATCGGTGTCAACCTGTGCAGCCTGGCCGTTAAACGCATCGCTTAACCCTTCTACAACTGCTTCTAGCGCAAGGCCTTCGAATGGGTTAGATTTAAGTTGCTCTCCCATTTGGAAACCAACACCGTAACTTGCTTGCGTTTCTACGCTGGTATATTTATCGGTCACATTGACTCCTGAAATTAAATTACAAGATTTGTTTATTTTTTGGGCTAATTATGACTACATTGAAGGCCAAGAAATAACCTGCCGGCAAGTTTACCATATCGGGCTGCAACATGCTTGGGGCTTGGGATTTGTTAAATGAACTTTTCATTAAGGTTTAATTTATAACTCAAAGTGGTTAGACAAGTTTAACAATTTTGAAGTAAGGTTATGGGCATATACAGTAGGAGGATGCTATGCAATCACACTATGATGCCGAACTGAAAGACACAGTCCGGTACTTGGGAAAAGTCCTTGGCGAAACCATTAAAGCTGAATTAGGTCAGGAATGGTTAGACCGCATTGAGACCATCAGAAAAGATGGTCGTTCTTCATTTCAGGGCGATGCAACCCGTAGCGAAAATCTGAAAGAAATTTTCAAAAATCTGACGGATTCTGATCTTTTGACGGTCGGACGAGCTTTCGCACAGTTCCTGACACTGGGCAATATTGCCGAGCAGGAATACAACAGTGCAATGAGTGTTGATGCATCTATGGATGCATTGTTCAAACACCTCGATAAAGCTGATCTGTCAGTTGAAAACGTACAAAAAGCAGTGTCGAAGCTGAACATCGACCTGGTACTCACGGCTCACCCTACAGAAGTGACCCGCCGTACGTTAATCCATAAGCAGAAAGAACTCGCCCAATGCCTGCAAAGCATTCACCAGGAATCTCTGGATGATCACGAGCGTACGCGTATTGAAACCCGTATCGCTGATCTGATTAGTCAGGCATGGCATACCGAAGAAATCCGTTCAGTTCGTCCGACGCCTGTTGATGAAGCACGCTGGGGTTTCTCCGTCATCGAAAACTCTTTGTGGGAAGCCGTACCGGATTTCCTCCGTGACCTGAATGAGCGCTTAAAAGCCGATTACAACGTTAGTCTGCCACTGGATGCAGCACCTGTGCACTTCAGTTCCTGGATGGGTGGTGACCGTGACGGTAACCCATTTGTTACCGCAAAAGTGACTGAGCAGGTTCTGCTACTGGCCCGTAAACGCGCCGCAAAACTGTTTGCCTCTGACCTAGACCGCTTACAGGTCGAACTGTCCATGTTCGATTGCAGCGCTGCCCTTCGTGAAGAAGTGGGCGAAGAAGCTAACGAACCATACCGCGCTCTGTTGCGTCCGCTGGTTCGCCGCTGTGGTGCTACCCGCGACGGTATTGCAGATTATCTGTCCGGCAAAAAAGTCGACCAGTCTGACTGGGTACAACATAACGATGAACTGCTGAAGCCTCTGTTACTGTGCTACGACTCACTGGTTGAGTGTGGCATGAGTGTAACCGCCAACGGTTTACTGCTTGATACCATCCGCCGGGTGAAATGTTTCGGTATTCACCTGCTGCAACTGGATGTGCGCCAGGATTCTGAGCGTCATGCTGATGTATTCAGTGAGATTACCCGCTATTTGGGTCTGGGTGACTACGCGCAGTGGAGTGAAGCTGACAAACAGGCATTCCTGTTACGTGAACTGAGCTCGAAGCGTCCGCTGTTCCCTGCCGAGTGGGATGCCTCTGCCGACGTGAAAGAAGTGCTGGATACCTGTAAGGTTATTTCCCAGCACGGCAAAGAAGGCTTCGGCATTTACATCATTTCCATGGCCAGTGAACCGTCTGACGTTATGGCTGTTCAGTTGCTGCTTCAGGAAGCCGGTGTAGACTGGCCAATGCCGGTGGCGCCGCTGTTCGAAACGCTGGACGATCTGAACAACTCTCCTGCCGTCATGCGCAAGCTGCTGTCCATCGACTGGTACCGTGGCTACATCAAAGGCAAACAGTTTGTCATGATTGGCTACTCTGACTCAGCAAAAGATGCCGGTGCACTGGCAGCGGGCTGGGCACAGTATGAATCCCAGGAAGCGCTGGTAAAAGTGGCGGACGAATTTGAAACCACACTGACACTGTTCCACGGACGCGGCGGTACAATTGGTCGTGGTGGTCTGCCTGCACACGCAGCTATTCACTCACAGCCTCCGGGCTCATTAGACGGTGGCTTCCGCGTGACTGAACAGGGTGAAACCATCCGTTATAAGTTCGGTATGCCTAAACTGGCGAAGCAAAGTCTGGGCATTTACGCATCGGCCATTATTGAAGCGATGCTGTTCCCGCCACCGGAGCCAAAACCGGAATGGCGTGAGCTGATCACCAAAATGGCAGCAAATGGTCGCGATAACTATCGCGGTACCGTTCGTCAGGACAAAGACTTTGTGCCGTATTTCCGTGTTGCCACACCGGAACAGGAACTGGGTAAGTTACCTTTAGGTAGTCGTCCTTCCAAGCGCAAGCCGCAGGGCGGGATTGAAAGTTTACGTGCGATCCCGTGGATTTTCGCCTGGGCGCAAACCCGTCTGGTACTGCCGTCATGGCTGGGCGTAATGCGTGCCATAGATGCAGTTAAAGCGGAGAGCGACCCGAAAGTGGTTGAGGAAATGTTCGCTGAATGGCCATTCTACCGGTCCCGTCTTTCTATGCTGGACATGGTATTCAACAAAGCCGATCCGCGTATCAGTGAAGCTTATGATGAGCGTCTGGTACCTGCGGAACTGAAACATTTCGGTAAAGCACTGCGTGATGAGCTGCAGGAGAGTATTGACTCGCTGCTGAGTCTCACGGGCCAGGAAAGCATCATGGATAAAGATCCTATGGGTAAAGAATCCATGAACATCCGCGCCGGTTACTTACAGCCTCTGCACTATCTGCAAATTGAGTTACTGGAACGTATCCGTGCCGCTGGTGACGACGCGCAAAACCCTGTGCTGGAACGTGCAATGATGGTAACCATCGCCGGTATCGCAATCGGTATGCGTAATACCGGTTAATCCGCCGTCAGCGTTTCCAAATGCAAAAGCCGTCATTAAGACGGCTTTTTTGCTTCTGTTACGGCTTGTCCGCCACACACACTTATAACGATACGGTTATGTCACCAATCTCCCCTTTACCGGCTGTATGGAAGGGCTGCTTAATCAGGGCATTCAGGTCCAGCGGGATTTTCTGATAGTTACGGCCGCCATCTTCCCGGGCAACTTCTACATTCAGCACAAGTTTCTTATCCGTAACCGGCCTTCCCTGTTCGTCAAATCCGTCCCAGTGTACGTGCAGAGGCTTGTTCTTGCGGGTCGCACCGGCAAAACCGTCAATGAAATCTTCATGTGTACGTCCAATTTTACGCCACCACACTCTTAATTCTGTCAGCCAGCGCTGGCTGTCTCCGCGAATTAATAAGCTTTTAACCAGCTGAGCATCTTCACCGGTAAGCCATACCGACGCATAGGGGCCATGATAATTACTGACATTAAAACGGGGCAGCGTCACATCGATATCCAGCGCAGTCACACCAGCATCATCCTTCCCCTGCCAGAAAGCAAAGTAGCCGTCTGACGTATTCACCCTGCCTTTCTTATCGGTGGTTTTTACCAGCACATCCTGTTTGTCGCTGAGTAAATCCTGCATCTGTGTTGTCGTGGTTATCACCGCAAGCTGAGCGGCCAGAGCCGCATCAAACACATTCTTCGCCACCACATGAGACGTTAAACCGGAGGAAGGCCAGCCATCACTGCTGTCCAGCACGCCGGCTTCCTTTGCACCGGCAACAACTTTTCTCGTGACAGTATTTATGACCGAACCGGAAAACGGCTCGTTATGATCAGCCACAGGTTCACCAAATAGCATACGCTCCTCCGGCGACGCCCCGTAAAAGGACACTGTGTCGTTCACCTGAACGGAAAACGCAGCCCCGGCACCGGCTTTCTCAGTGAGATAACCGGAAATCCGGTTAACCATCAGTGCATCACCGATAATGCCCACGTTCCAGAATGGTCCGTCAGGCATTGCCCCCGGCATAGTAAGTTGTGCCGGCGCAGTTAATGACACTGCCGTAACTCTGGATGCTCTCGCCAGTTTCCGTGCATCCCGCCGTTCCGGGGATACGTTCCCGGCAACGTACTGCTCCCAGTAGCGGTAAAGCGCACCATTACGGCAACTGACTTTCCCTTCTGTCAGTTGAAACCAGGCTTCACACTTTGCGATGCCCCCGTACAACCAGGATGGCAATTCATGTGTTCCCCCGCGGGAGAGTTCCGTCAGTAAGCTGCCTTGCGGGTCGACAGCCTCTGCGGTGTCGTGCATCAGTGCACTCAGCGCTTCCTGCTCAACCTTTGCATCGCCACTTTCCATGATAACCGTGACATCGTAGCCGGGCTGCTGAATGTGAAAAGATTGCTTTGCCGGCTCAGGTTGAGCTGAACCGGCGGCCTGAACAGTTGTCGCTGTCCAGGCACTCAGAAGGCAGATAATGAAGCGACGTTTCATGGATTACTGACACTCGCAGTTTGTGTTGCCTTGTCGTCATTATCGTTGCTTTCTCGTTCAAATACCGGGGCCGGATCGTCGATGGTGATGAAACCATCGCCGGTGGTATCGTAGCGGCTGAAGGAACGGAAGCCGGACTGCATGTATTCGCTAAATGTCATGTGTCCGCTCTCGTCTTTGTCCAGTACACCAAAACGCACGTAAGTCTGTTTTACCTGCCCCTCGTAGGTTTTTTCATACTGAGCGTCCAGACGATCTTCAAACTCCAGCACATATTCCTGCTCAGTCAGCACCTTATCGCCATTCTCGTCAGTACGGGCAAATTGTTCATCTCTTACAGCCTGAAATTCAGCCTTATCGACTTTGCCGTCACCGTTGGTGTCATATAAATCCATAAAGCCTTTGATATTATGCGTGGTCGGCATACGCAGCATGGGGCGCTGCTCAAGCTTTGGCTTTTCATCACTGTCTGCACTGCGGCCTTCGCGCACCGGGTCAGCATCAGACGCCAGAATCAGCCCGTCTTTATTCTGATCCATGAAGTCAAAGCCCCGTCCGCCCACTGCGTCCATTTCTGCTTTGGTGATTTGTTTATCGTCATCTTTGTCTATGGCGTTGAAACGAATATGTGTTTGTTTCACCGATGCTTTTCTGTCATCCGCCATGCGTGTTTTCATATGACCTTCCCACTCGTAAACATACTCATCTTCTTCGATGGTACCGTTGTGGTTGGTATCCGTTGCGGCAAAACGCTGTCTGCGGGCATCAACAAACTCTTCCAGAGACAGCTTTTCGTTGCCGTCCAGATCGTAGGTTAAAATAATACCGCTGGCACTGTGAGGGGCGGCCAGTGAGCAGGTGCTGGTAAGCAGGGTTAAAGCAGTAGCAATAAGAGACATACGGGTTTTCATGATGGTTTCCTTAAAAAGCTTCTAACGTCAACGTGGTTGTGTAGCTGTAAAGTGGCACCGCTTCGCCTTCAGGTGCAGCTTCTCTCACCCGGACCTGCAACAAGTACAGTCCCTGTTTATCCAGGATGGCCGATGCAACACCTTTTGAGTTGGTCGTTAGCTTTTGAAAATCTGCTTCTTCGCTGAACTGATCATTGGCCAAATACACCGTTACCGTCTGCTCAGCCAGCGGTTTACCTTCGTATTGCAACGTGAACTCAAAACTGTCCCCTGCAAACAAACCATTTGGGTGGGTCGCAGGCACGATCTCCAGTCCTTTGCCCGTACCGGCTAATACTTTTTCAGTAGGACCTTTCTTCGTCACATAAGCAACCGCGCTGGTCACCGACTGGAAGTGCTCTGTCAACACAGCCCCTTCCGGTAAAGGTTCTTCATTTCCTCTCACCGAACCGCGCTCACCATTCAAATCGTAAACGCGAAAAATCGCCCCCAACCGCTTACCGGTGGAAAACTTATAGGTCCCTTCCTGTTCCAGTGTCTGTTCAAGGACATTACGGGTTTTCAGATTCACCACCGTTTCTACAGGTACAATACTGCCATCGGGTTGCTCAACCTCGAAAGGTGCATTACTGATGGCCACTTCGGGCACAAAAAACTGCTCTGCGAATGACGCATCCAGCGTCATCGAGTCACGGCTAACCGGCTCAAAACTAAGCGGTTTCAGGTAAGGAGTGTGGGCGTTCGCTATGGGTGCAAGCATCATCATTGTACTTGCCAGTGCTAAGGATTTTATTTTCATTTTTTAGTACTTAGGTTGTAAAAAGTTTCCCGATCTTATTGCAAATAGGAATAGTTATCAATATCATCCTCAATCAAATCTAAGCGGCGATAGTGTTAAACACCTTTTCTGCGCATCGCATAACTCTCCCCTTTTCGCCACTTAGATCTAAATACTAATCATTTGCACTTTTATTAATATTGCACGGAGCCACTCATGAACTTCAAACGGTCAGCCCTGTTTTTTGCAGTCACGGCGATCTTGTCTGGTAATGTTTTCGCACAAGAAAAAGAACAACTCGCCACAACCAAAGTACAGAGCGAAGACAGTAAAGAAATGACATCCACTGCGGTTACTCTGGATGCTAAAACGCTGGCAGAACAATCAATTACCAACATCGAAGATACCGCCCGCTATGAAGCCGGCGTTCAAATTAATGATTCTGGAAACCGCTTCGGTGACGATGGATTCAATATCCGCGGTCTGGAAGGCGATGCTGTTGCCGTAACCGTAGACGGTATCTCTCAGGGTGAAACCCTTAACCCGTCAAGCTTTGCTGCTTACGGCATGTTCGGTTCGAGCCGTGGTCAGGTAGAACTTGAACACGTTAAAACCGTAACAATTTCGAAAGGTCCAAGTGCTGTCGCAAACGGCTCAGGCGCACTGGCCGGGGCAGTAACCTATGTCACTAATGATGCCGCAGATTTTCTGCCTGTGTCCGGCGATGCAACCGGCGGCAGAGTCAAAACCGGTTTCGATTCACGTTCAAACGAATGGTTGATCAACGGCTCTGTTGCAAACCGTACCGGCAATTTTGAAAGTCTGTTGCAATACACCCGTCGTGACGGCAATGAAACAGAAGCCCACGGCAACGGTGCAGATATTGCCGGACCAGCACGTGGACAGGCCGATCCGATGGATAACACTTCAGATGCCGTGCTGCTGAAGCTGGCCTATAACTTATCTGAAGATGCACAAATTGGTGTGGTTTACGAAAAAACTGACCGCTCTTCAGATGGCACGCCGTTATCCCGTGAACCGGCCGAAGGTGAAACTGCCAGCTATTACAATTTCAGCAGTAATGATGAAAATAACCGCGAGCGCGCGGGTATTTTCTATAAACAGGACAATGCCGGTAACCTTTTCTTCGACAGCATTGAAGTGAAAGCAGATTATCAGCAACTGTACACATCCGGCCTGACCTCTTTTCTTTACTCAAGCCAGGGTGCCGTGATCCTTCGTCAGGAAGATCGCAGCTTTGAACAGGATTCCACCAGTCTGAATATCGACCTTAAAAAGTCGGTTGAAGGGGATATCAACCATGACTTTGCTTACGGTGTGAATTATCAGTCTGTGTCCGTAGAAAACATCATGTACGACCGCCGCTACGATGGTGAAACCACCAGCGACCCGGTACTCGATGGTTACCCAATTCTGGATCAGGGTTTTGTTCCTGCATCAGATAAACATGTACTGTCTGTGTATGCTGCCGACACCATGGCACTGAACGAAGTAGTAAAACTGTATGTAGGTGCACGCTACGACAAAACAGACTATGAGCCGGAATTAAATGACAGTTTTTCCGATCCGCTGGGCCAGAGCGTTTCCGATGCACAGTTTAACGCGCTTATCGGTGAAGTAGGATTAAGCTATGAATTCGTTCCCGGTCAGGAAATTCAGGCAAAAATCAGTCAGGGCTATAAAGCACCGACGCTGCAGGAACTCTATTTTGGTACTAACTCCGGCGAAGAAATTACGGATACAGTTACCGGCACGGTGTATCAGGACATTGACGAAATATCGAATCCGAACCTGGATGCGGAAAAGTCTGTTAACTATGAAATCAGCTACCTGGCTCAGTTCGAACGAGGCTTTATCAGCCTGACCGCGTTCAGAACAAACTATACAAACCGCATCCAAAGCGAAACGTTTTCTACCCCTTATGATGCTGAAGTAAATATTGAAACCTGCAGTTACTACACCGGTACCTGTACAAGTGAAGTACTGACCGAAGACGTCTATACCCAGGCACAGAACTCCGGTGAAATAAAAGTAGAAGGGATTGAATTCAGTGCCTTTTATTTATTCACAGACAATATTACCGGTCGCCTGACGTATTCCGCCCTGGACGGTGAATACCTGTCTGAATACACACCGGCCAGCGAAGGTGATTTCGACTTCTACGATAAAGGGGACGATCTTGAGACTCTGGCACCTGACTCTGCGACGGTGAGCCTTGGTTACCTTTCAGACGAGCGCAATTGGGGTATTAAAGCCCACATTGTTTATTCAGCCGGAATGGATGAGTCTGATCAGAAGAGTTTTACCTCGCTGAACAATGGCAGTGGCCCTTTCTTCTACCCGCAAAGCTATACCGTGTTTGACCTTACCGGTTTCTATGCGATCACAGAAAACCTGACACTCACAGCAGCTATCTACAACCTGACAGATAAGGAATTCTACAACTGGGGTGTTGTAGACAATCTTCGCTCAGGTAATGGTGGTTTCTTCTCAGGTGTCAGCGGTACCGGTTACCAACGGTTCTCTGAACCGGGACGAAGCGCAAGTGCCTATATCACTTACACTTTCTGATAACCAAATTACTCTGATATGACGATAACCGGCCTGCTATGTGGGCCGGCTTCACTTCAAAAAATAATAATTCCCATTATCATATCCCTATCCTGCTTTGAATTATGTTACAAAGCCTGTATTCCCGAATTTGAGTAACACTATGCGATTTTCCCTTGGCAGTGCCCGGCAATGGCACTGGATTTCAGCCGCCATCTGTATGATTGGCATGTTCATGTTCGCCATAACCGGTATCACGCTTAATCACGCGGCGGATATTGAAGTCGCCCCGCAGGTAAGAAATGTTGAGGCGGAATTACCGGATAATGTGCTGTCTGATATCAGTGAGTTGCCTGAAGGCTCTGTCGCCCTGCCCGCTTCATTAAGAAATTGGCTGGCTGACCCTCAGCGCATCACGCCGCCGTCTGATAAGGAAGGAGAATGGGATGGTGTTGAGCTGTATGTTTCCTGGCCCGGTCCCGGTCAGGATCACTGGTTGTCGGTGGATACCGAAATGGGTGAATTAGTTTACGAAGGCTCAGATCGCGGCTGGATAGCTTATTTTAACGACTTACATAAAGGCCGGAATACCGGCACAGTGTGGCAATGGTTTATTGATATTTTTTCTGTGGTAGTGATTATTTTCACCGTCACCGGACTGCAATTACTGATAAAACAGGCGCCTCACAAAGCCTCAACCTGGCCGGTAACGGCACTGGGTTTCCTCATCCCTGTTTTCATTATGCTGGTTTTTATTCATTAAGGTATTCTGGTTGTGACCGAGTTTGAACGACTACTAACGGGGCTTTTCATGGTAGCGGCCTATTCCCTCTGGGTTGGCTATCTGTTCTGGAAACACAAAGGGAAGCATTTGCTGAGGCAGCACACTCAGGAAAGCAACATTCTGATTGCCTGGGCAAGCCAGACAGGTACCGCACAGGCACTGGCAAAAGCATATGCTGCAAACCACAGTGAATTTAAACACGGTTTACTGATGCCATTATCAGCCATCACACCGGAGCGTCTGAAAGAATTCGAAAGGGTTTTATTTGTAGTAAGTACTTACGGTCATGGTGAGCCGCCCGATAACGGACGTTCATTTTTCAAAGCCCTGAACCGCACCCGCAGGAACGAAACTGAATTATCTCATCTCGAGTATGAAGTCATTGCGCTGGGAGACAGTAAATATCCGCATTTTTGTGCTTTCGGTGAACATATCGATAAGCGTTTGAATGCATTGGGTGCCAGCCCCGTTGTGCCACTGGTTAAGCTTGATCACAGTAAAGGTGAGGAGACTGCCGCACTGGCACAATACTCATCTGCAAGTGTGGCTGTACCCGCGTATGAGGATTTCACGCTTATCCGCCGGCGACAACTCAACAGTGGTCCCCGTCACCCGCTTTTTGAAATCGATCTGCACGCCGGGCACAATGCTCAGCAATGGCAAGCCGGTGATATTCTTGATGTACTGCCTTTGAATACATCAGGGGAAATCGCCCGCAGCTACACTATCGCCTCTGTAAGCAGCGAAAGTAACATCATTAAATTGATTGTAAGGCTGGCGATAAAAGAGGACGGCCGTCAGGGCCTGACCTCAGGGTGGCTGACACAGCAGTTGAAGATGAACGACACAATTAAAGCCAGGTTGCATGTAAACCCCGCCTGCCACCTTACACTTAACAACAAACCACTACTTCTGATAGCTGCCGGCAGTGGACTGGCAGGTATCCGTGCTCAGTGGATGCAGGCAGCAGAGCAGCAACATACTGCGCCAGTCTATGTGTTATTTGGTGAACGCACGCGGGAACTTGATGACATTCTGTCAGAGGTTATTCCTGCACAGGCGCTGAACGCAGCCAATGTTAACGTGAAACGGGTATTTTCGCGTTGTCCGGACCACCCTATGTATGTGCAACAAGCGCTGCAGCAAAGCGAAGACGCGCTTCGTGATGTGGTAAACAATGACGGCCAGATATACGTCTGCGGCAGCTACGATGGTATGGGTGAAGGCGTACACCACACATTAATCAGGATGCTCGGAGAGGAACAGGTGCAACAGTTAACCGACAGTCACCGTTATCACAGGGATGTGTATTAAGTCTCTCTGATATCGTTCAGGAGCGCTGTCATCGTTAAATCATCCTGTACTTTCAAACAATTCATTCTGTGCCTGAAATCAGGGCATAAAAAAACCGGCTTTTGAGAGCCGGTTTTTCAATACATTATCGAAACGGGATTAGCCGTTTACGAATTCAACACCAATTTTGATGTCGCCACGCAGGCCTTCCAGCATGTCGTCTTTCGCTTTTTGTTCGAAAGCGCTCAGCTCGCCGTATGGCAGAATTTCTTCAACGCCGTTAGGACCTAAACGTACAGGGTGTGCGAAGAATGCCGCGTCATCGCTGTCGTCAGTTTGTACATAAGTGTACTCAACAACGTTTTCACCTTGCATTGCAGCAACCAGAGACAGACAGAAACGTGCTGCAGCCTGACCCATAGAAAGCGTCGCAGAACCGCCGCCAGCTTTCGCTTCAACAACCTCAGTACCTGCATTCTGGATGCGTGTAGTCAGGCTTGCTACTTCTTCGTCAGTGAAAGAAACACCTTCAACCTGGCTCAGCAGAGGCAGGATAGTCGTACCGGAGTGACCACCGATTACAGGAACATGTACGCTTGATACGTCCAGACCTTTCAGTTCAGACACGAAAGTCTCAGCACGGATCACATCCAGAGTAGTAACACCGAACAGCTTGTTCTTGTCGTAAACGCCTTTTGCTTTCAGCGTTTCAGCAGCGATAGCAACAGTAGTGTTTACAGGGTTAGTGATAATACCAACACAAGCAGAAGGACAGCTATCAGCAACACCTTCAATCAGGTTCTTAACGATACCGGCATTGATGTTGAACAGGTCAGAACGGTCCATACCAGGCTTACGCGGAACGCCGGCCGGAATAAGAACAACGTCACAACCGGTAAGCGCATCAGCCAGATCATCTTTACCATGACCGGTAACTTTCACCGCGGTGGGGATGTGGCTCAGGTCAACAGCAACACCAGGAACAACTGGCGCAACGTCATATAACGCTAATTCAGAACCTGCTGGCAATTGTGTTTTCAACAACAATGACAGCGCTTGACCAATACCACCGGCAGCACCTAACACGGCTACTTTCATACCATTTCTCCTATGGAATAGTTACTCGTCAAAAAAACGGAGCGTCACAGTAAATCAACGCGTAAAAAAACTCAATCACCCAATGGTCTTATGCATGCATAATGGGTATAAGCCGCAAGATTATGCAATAATTTGAATGGATATGCATAAATATTGCTTAAATGTGATGACTACGGCACAATAATAGCGGTTTGTACCCTTAAACACCAAATACGACAGGAAAATATGGCTAACGTAAAACAAGAAAAGATGATCAAAGCCTTCAAAGAGATCCTGAAAGCAGAAAGCTTCGGGTCTCAGGGTGAAATCGTTGAAGCACTGAAATCACAGGGTTTTGATAACATCAGCCAATCAAAAGTGTCCCGTATGCTGAGTAAATTCGGCGCGGTAAGAACGCGAAATGCCCGCGGTGATATGGTTTACTGTCTACCACCTGAACTTGGCATGCCTACGGCGAAAAGTCCGCTTAAACAGCTCGTGCTCGACATTGTACACAATAATGTGATGGTAATCATAAGAACCAGCCCCGGTGCCGCACAGCTTATCGCAAGATTGCTTGACTCTCTGAGTCAGAAAGACGGCGTGCTGGGTACCATTGCCGGTGATGATACGATTTTTATCGCCCCGGCTGACGTCACCCGTATTGAAGAAATTCGTCAACGCGTAGAGAACCTGTTCGAAAACGTCTGACACAGTTGCTATTGCACAAAGCACCTTTTCAGGTGCTTTTTTTATTCCTTCAGCATTGTACCCCCTTTGTAAATGGCGCGTTCATTCACGTCAAAAACGCCGGTGAATGAGTAAATTCGTCCCGCTTTTTCGCTTATCTGCCTTCTCATAAAACCGCGTTAACCCGACCTTAACCCACCTTGTCGTTACACTCTGCTTCAGCAAACTGACGGGAAAGCGCTTAGCGCCGTCAGCTCCGGATTAAACAAGGAATCACCATGAAGATCGCCACCACCCTCTGTGTTCTCACCAGCCTGCTTTCCCTTTCAGCCTGTAGTGACACAACACAAAATCAAAGCTCTGCGCCCCGCGCCACCGCCGTTAGCGCAATTACGATAGCCGCACAAACATTCCCGATTACCCGTACGCTGCAAGGCCGTGTTGTGGCACAACAAACCGCTCAGGTCAGGCCACAGGTGGGCGGCGTGCTCGAACAGCGTTTGTTTGAAGAAGGCAGTTTTGTAGAAAAAGGGCAACTACTCTATCAGATTGACGATTCGACCTATCGCGCCAGCGTGAACGAAGCGAAAGCAGACTTGGTGAGTGCCAAAGCGTCAGTGGAGTCAACCCGGCTTATTGATGAGCGCTACCAGAACCTGTTAAAGATAGAAGGTATTTCCCAACAGGATGCCGATAACGCCCATGCAGACCATCTGGTTGCGCAGGCCTCACTGGCTAAAGCGCAGGCAGCACTCGACTCTGCTAATGTGAATCTTGCTTTTACCCGCATTACTGCCCCCATCAGTGGCCGTACCGGTATTTCTAATGTGACCGAAGGTGCGTTGCTTACTCAGGGGCAGGACACTGCATTAACCACCATTCGCAAGCTCGACCCGATTTATATTGATATGACAGAAACCAGCGAAGGCGTGCTTGAACGCCGTGCGATGATGCAGCGTGAGGGCGTAACATCCGGCCCGGGTGATGTTATCGCCATGCTGGAAAACAATACTGAATATGATGAAACCGGCTCTTTCACTATGCATGAAGTGGCTGTTGATGAAGCCACCGGCTCTATTACCTTACGGGCGACGTTTCCCAATCCGGACGGCATTCTGATGCCCGGCATGTTTATCCGCACCAAAGTCACCATAGCGGTAGACGAAAACGCGATTCTTGTACCCCAGCAAGCCGTGCAGTTTGACAATAAAGGCAATGCTTTTGCGTGGGTAGCTTCCGGGAATAAAGCAGTGAAAAGGCCGCTGACATTGCAGGAAGCCACCGGGAATAAGTGGCTGACTGAATCCGGCATCAAGGCCGGTGAGAAAGTGATAGTGGAAGGCATCGACGGTTTGCAAGACGGTGCAGACATTACCGTTACCGAAGTCACGCTGAACGAAGATGGCAGAGTGGCAACGCCGAAAGCGAAAAATCAGGGAGGAAATGAGTAATGTTCGCCCGATTCTTCATAGATAAGCCCGTATTCTCCCGGGTTGTCGCCATTATTATTATGCTGGCGGGAACCGCTTCCATACTCTCTTTACCCATTGCCCAATATCCTGACATTGCACCACCTACTGTGAGCATCAGTGCCAACTACTCCGGTGCCGACGCCCAAACCGTGGAGAACAGCGTCACGCAGGTACTGGAACAGCAGCTCACGGGCCTGGATGGACTATTGTATTTTTCATCCTCCAGCTCATCTGCAGGTAGCGCCAGTATCTCACTCACATTCGAGCAGGGAACTGATGCCGATTACGCCCAGGTACAGGTGCAAAATAAAGTGCAACAGGTGAACTCCCGCCTACCCTCTGCCGTGCAGTCTGAAGGCGTGACGGTAACCAAATCGCAAAGCGACATGCTGCTTATTGCCGCCGTTTACGATGAAACCAACGCGGACTCAGAATTTGATATTTCTGATTACATCGCCTCAAACATGCAGGACACCATTGCCCGTACTGAAGGTGTGGGTGACATCAACGTGTTCGGTTCCCAGTATGCCATGCGCATCTGGCTCGACCCGGCAAAGCTGGCGGCATATGAACTGATGCCTTCAGATATTACCTCTGCGCTGAGCGCTCAGAACGTGCAGGTGCCCGCCGGTAAAATCGGTGACATGCCTTCGCCGGATACGCAGGAGCTGAATGCTACCGTAACGGCTCAGTCGATGCTGCAGAGTGTTTCCGATTTTAAAAACATCATAGTGAAGTCAGATCGTCAAGGCACCGATGTACGATTATCTCAGGTTGCCCGTGTTGAAATGGGCAGTGAATCGTACACGGCTGTTCCCCGTCTCGATGGTCATCCTGCATCCGGTATTGCCATTATGCTGGCTCCCGGTGCCAATGCACTAGATACATCAGAACGGGTTAAAGCGGTATTGAGTGATATGGAAAAGAATTTCCCGGACAACTACAAAATGGCGTTTCCGAAAGACGCTACCCCGTTTATCAAGTTATCAATTCTGGAAGTCGTGGAAACCCTGATCATCGCCATTGTTCTGGTGGTATTGATCATGTGGCTGTTCCTGCAAAACTGGCGGGCCACGATTATTCCTACCATTTCCGTGCCCGTGGTGCTTTTGGGTACATTCGGCATCATGGCCGCAATGGGCTACTCCATTAATACCCTGACTATGTTTGGCCTGGTGCTGTCCATCGGCCTACTGGTAGATGACTCCATCGTAGTAATTGAAAACGTGGAACGGTTGATGTCAGAGGAAAAGATGTCGCCCCGGGATGCCACTATCAAATCAATGAAAGAGATCACCTCTGCCCTTATCGGTACCTCCATTGTGATCTGCGCCGTATTCCTGCCTATGGCTTTTTTCAGTGGTTCAACCGGCGTTATCTACCGCCAGTTTTCGGTAACCGTGATTTCCTCCATGCTGTTATCGGTGTTTGTGGCGCTAACGCTGACCCCCATGTTGTGTGCATCACTGCTTAAAGATACTGGCGCAAGCCGTCAGACCGGTGGCTTTTTCGGCTGGTTTAACCGCATGTTCGATAAGTTTGCCGACAAATACAACCTGCGTGCAGTATCGGCGATTAAGCGACCTAAATTCTGGCTGGCCGGTTATGTGGTAATTATTGCGGTGATGGGCTTGCTGATGGTGAAACTCCCCTCCAGCTTTCTGCCGGAGGAAGATCAGGGTGATGTGATGGTGATGTTTAACTTACCTGCCGGCGCATCGATTACCCGTACCACCGCCATTGCCGATGAAATTCAGACTTATATTCAGGAAGAAGAGTCTGATCTGGTTGATCACTTCTTTACGGTTTCCGGCTTCAGCTTTTCCGGCAGCGGCCAGAACGCAGGTATGGGCTTCTTATCACTGAAAGACTGGGACGAAAGAACCGGCGACGGTGAATCGGCATCAGACATTGCTGGCCGCCTGATGATGAAGATGAGCGAGCTCCGCGACGGCAGTGTTATTGCTATGCTCCCACCGGTGATTCAGGGTTTAGGGCAAAGTAACGGCTTTACCTTCGAGTTACAGGCAGCGGCGGGCACGACCCGTGACGAACTGACAGAAATAAAGAATGCTATTTTACAACAAGCCCGTACCAATCCGCTGCTGAGCGGAGTGCGTGAAGGTACGCTAAGTGAAACCCCGCAACTGGATATCGATATTGATAACGAAAAAGCCGTTGCCATGGGGTTAAGTTTGTCAGATGTGGCCGACACCTTGTCTACAGCCTGGGCCGGTTCCTATGTTAACGATTTCCTGGACCGTGGCCGGGTGAAAAAAGTCTACATTGAGGGCGACAGTAACTATAGCGCCAAACCTGAAGATTTACGCCAGTGGCACGTGCGCGGTACTGACAGTGACGGCAATACCACTATGACCCCGTTCAGTGCTTTTTCCAGTTTCTCCTGGTCGCAGATGCCACAAACATTGAGCCGCTTTAACGGTCTGGCTTCCTACGAAATTCAGGGCAGCGCAGCGTCGGGCGTCAGTTCCGGCGAAGCGATGGCTGAAATGGAACGCCTTGCTGATGAAGTGGGCAACGGCAAGGTGACCTATGCCTGGTCCGGATTGTCCTATCAGGAAAATCTGTCCGGCGGGCAATCTGTTTACCTGTACGCCATTTCTATTCTGGTAGTCTTTCTGGCACTGGCAGCACTTTACGAAAGCTGGTCTATTCCATTCTCGGTAATGCTGGTTATTCCACTGGGATTAATTGGTGCAGCTCTGGCTGCCACTTTCCGTGGCCTTGAAAACGATGTTTACTTTCAGGTTGCGCTGCTGACCACCATCGGGTTATCCGCTAAAAACGCCATCCTGATTGTTGAGTTTGCCGAAGCCGCTTATGAAAAAGGGCAAAGCGCCGTGGATGCCGCTATTCACGCAGCAGCTCAACGACTGCGCCCGATCATCATGACGTCGCTCACCTTTATCTTTGGTATTTTCCCACTAGTTATCGCATCGGGTGCGGGAGCAAACAGCCGGATTTCCATCGGAACAGGCATTTTGGGCGGCACGCTTACCGCGACCTTGCTGGCCATATTCTTCATTCCCATGTTTTTCGTACTGGTAAGAACCGCGTTTCCAGCAAGAAAACCTGTTTATGACACTGCTGCGGATAAGGAGTAATCAATGCAACCTACACGTCATTTTAGCAAGTTATCTCTGTGCGCCGTCGTGGTCGCCCTGTCGCTGAGCGGGTGTGCAACTCTGGCGCCGGACTATGAGCGCCCTGCATCACCGGTGCCCTCTGAGTGGCCGACAGGCGAGGCTTACACTGATACAACGAATACTGAACAAAGTACGATTCAGGATGAAAATACCCCAGAAGATAACGCCATTTTGCAGCTTCCCTGGCAGTCGTTCATTACTGACGACAGAATGCAGAAAGTGATTCAGACGGCACTGGATAACAACCGCGATTTGCGACAAACCCTTGCAGATGTAGAGGCAGCAAGAGCCAACTATCGCATTCAGCGGGCTGAATTGTTTCCTACTGTGAATGCGAGTTTAACCGGTACGCGGGCGAAATCGTCAGACGGTTCGGTAAGTACCAGTTATGAAGCGGATGCTGGCTTAAGCGGATACGAAATTGATCTGTTCGGCAAAAACCAGAGCGCAACAGAAGCCGATAAGCAAAGCTGGCTTTATTCTGTGGAGACCGCCAGAGCGGCGAAGATCACGCTGATAGCCGAAACCGCCAATGCATGGCTAACGCTGGCGTCGGATCAGAGCTTGCTGAAGTTGGCAGAAGAAACCGCAGAAAACGCGCAGAAAGCCATGGAGATCACCCGCCGCCGTAATGAGCTGGGCGTCGACTCAAAAGTGGATGTGCTGGATGCGCAAACCACCTACCACACCGCAATGGCAGATATTGCCAGCTACACCACGCAGGTCGCGCAGGACATTAATGCCCTTATGCTGCTCGCAGGCAGTGGCGTAGATAAGCAATGGTTACCTGATGGTCTGCCGGAGAACGATGATTTCATTAGCGTGATCCCGGCAGGGCTGACGTCCGACATTTTACTCAACAGACCGGATATACTTGCCGCTGAGCATAACCTTAAATCAGCCAATGCAGATATCGGTGCCGCCAGAGCAAACTACTTCCCGTCTGTCACGCTAACCGCAACCGGCGGGCTGGCCAGTAATGTGCTGGCAGACATTTTTAGCGGTGGCGCGTCCACAATCTGGAGTCTTATACCTTCAGTGTCGGTGCCTATATTCACTGGTGGCGCCAACGATGCTCAACTTGATTACGCGAAGGCAAATCGGGACAAAATGGTTGCCGCTTATGAATACAGCATCCAAACCGCATTTTCTGACGTGGCAGATGCACTGGCAAGACGGGGCACCATTGCCCGTCAGCTTGGCGCGCAGCAGGATTTAGTCGATGTCGCATCAGACAGTTACCGCCTGTCACTGGCCCGCTATGAAAATGGCGTGAACAGTTTTCAGGATGCCCTCACCTCACAACGAACTCTTTACAGTGCTCAGCAGTCGCTGATTTCTACGCAGCAAATTGATTTAAGCAACCGCATTACCCTTTACCGGGTGATGGGTGGTGGTTTAGGAAACGTTGATGATGGCAGCGCAGAAACTGCCAGTGAGTAACTACTGAGGCTGGTTGTTTAACACGTATAAAAAAACCGCCGTAAAAAACGGCGGTTTATATGCTTTGTTTCTGAGTTAAGAAGCTGAGCTTTCTGTCGTCAGATTAGAAGTTGTAGTTAACACCTACACGTACTTCCCACAGAGACGCATCACCCATACGGGCTTCAGGTTCTGAGGCACCGACTTCAACAGTGTTGAAAAGCACACGCTCAGCGACACCCCAGTCGTCGTTCAGGAAGTTAGTGAAGTTATCAAATACGATAAATGCACTGGCACTGTGACCATCTGTGAAACCAGGCAGTTGCTGAGTTAGACGCAGGTCAATCTTGTTCCACCATGAACCGTCTTCACCGTTACGCTCTCCGCCAACTGGCAGCACGTTGTTACTGTCAAGATACACAGAACCGAACGTTGCATTTGAGTCTCCGCGAGACAACGTATAGCTGAAAGGCTTACCAGACTGGATAAGACCGAAAGCACCCAGAGTTGTGGGGTAACCGTCAATCAGTTCGATGTCATAGCTCACATTCAGCGTGAAACGGTGTTCAATGTTGTAGTCAGACAGCGAAGAAACCTGCTCATTCGGCGAGGTAAATGCACGGTACTGATAGTTAGAGAACGCCACAGAGCTGGTCATAGGCTGAACGTCTTCAGCATGGTTATACGCATAACCACCGGCCAGGTTGATGCCGTTTTCGTACTGCTTCATTACACCGAAAGATACCGTGTAAGAAGTAGACTCAACATCAGAGTTAGTCAGTACAAAAGAAGCGAGACGGTTACTTTCATAAATGGCATAACCATCATCTGTAGTACCAACCTCGTCCAGATCACCACGCAAAACAATTGCCTGGTTTTGTGTGCGGGACACTAACAGGTCGGCCTGAAGGATATAGTTGTCTTCAGTCTGGTGAGTCACGCCCAGTGCCATTTTAAGCTCTGACGGAATTTCGAAATCAGGGTCAAGATAGTTAATTTCGTTATTCGCTCCGGTACCTGCAGCAACGGCATTGTACATTTCAGATGGGATACCGTAACCGGGACCGGCTGGTACACCGTCTTCTACGCCAAGATACACCACGTCTGCGTCAAACAGTGAGCGTGAGCCGTCTGTGTAACCGTAGTCCCGGCCACGGGCACCAAACTGCAATACGTTGTTGTTTGAGAAGTTGTTAGATAACCAAACGTTAGGGTTACCACCTGAGAACAGACCCAAACCACCACGCAGTTCAGTGCTGTCGTTCAGGTAATAGTTAAAGCCGATACGTGGCTGCAGCAGACCTTCGCCATCCAGCGTTTCGCTGTTAGAGAAACCGTAGCTTTCTACGAATTCTGCATTTTCTTCCGGCGCTGAATCTGTGGTGTACCAGTCATAACGTAAACCGACTGTCAGAGTCAGGTCATCGTTAAAGGCAAACTCATCTTCCAGATACAGTGCGTTAATTTCATAGCTCCAAACCGCTGCTGCATCGTTAGGATCGCCGGATGGTGCGTTGTTGTAGTAAATCGCACCCGGTAAACCCGCTTCAAATGCTTCAATACCGCCGTAGAAACGCATTTCTGTTTCAGTGTGCTGAACGAACACGTTAAATACATCGAGGGCTTCGCGCTCGTAACCGAATGTAAGGTCATGACCATTATCCAGAGCGTAATAACCACGAAGAATAAGACCCGTCACATCGTAGTTCAAATCGTTAGCCTGACGGCTGTCGTCACCACCGATATACACAACAACGTCTTCACCGGTATCCGGGTTCTCAACGTAAATCTGCATTTCACCGAAGTTCATACCACCAACAGCACCGGTCTGGTTTTCCAGAGAGTTCTGACGGTTATCAACATCAAGGTAAGAGTAACGGATTTCGGTAGAGAATTTGTCGTTCCAGTCAGAGTACAGTGACAGGACGTGAGATTGTAATTCAGTCCCTACTTCGTACAGGTGGTTTTGCAGTTCAAATTCATCCAGATCACCATCGGACTCAGCAAAGAAGTTACCGTCGTTATAGTTGTAGGTATAGCTTAAACGGTGTGCATCATTGATGTTCCAGTCAAGACGAACAAGCAGCTTTTCATCTTCTTCAGGAATGCTGGTAGGCACCGGGCCCGGGTCATACTGGTACAGCTCGTTAGAAATACGGACGATTTCATCCAGATCTTCCTGACGCAGGCCAACTTCATTAATGGCACCGGAACCAATTGCGCCACGGGTAAAGATGCTTGAACCTTCATACTTTTCATATGAAACGAAACCGAACACAGTATCTTTAAGCAGCGGGAAGCCTACATTAAAGCCGTAACGCTTATCGCTGTAGCTTGGAGAAGCAATAGAATCACCTTCCAGTGAGTCACCTTGCAGAGAATCAGAACCGTAATCATAGAAAGCACCACCGTGGATTTCGTTGGTACCGGTCTTCGTAACGGCGTTGATATTACAACCTGTAAAGCCAGAGTAGATTACATCAAAAGGTGCAATTTCTACGGTAACCTGACTTAATGCGTCATAAGAGAAAGGCATACGGATAGTCGGATAACCGTTTGAGCCTAAACCAAAGGAGTCATTCATTTTTACGCCGTCAACAGTCAGGCTGTTGAAGCGGTTAGATTTACCCACACACTGAACAGGGTTCGAGTCACCACGGGTTTCGTCAACGTAAACCCGCGGGTCAATACGAATGATATCCGTGATGTTACGGTTAATAGCCGGCGCACTTTTCATCGACTCAAGATCGAAGCTGGCTGACGGTCCCATTTTACCGAATGCAGCAGCACCCAGCTGAGAAGCTGTAATTTGAATAACTTCAATGTTACTGGATTCTTCCAGCTGGTAATTAAAGTTAAGTGGTTCACCCAGAGTCAGGTAGATGTCAGAGACTTTGGTGTCATTAAACGTGTCAGAATCCACAGTAATTTCATATGGACCACCAACACGCAGACCACTCAGTGAGAACTGACCTGCAGAGTTGGTAGAAATGGTTTTCACAGCACCTGTTGGGATGTGCTTCAGGGTGATAACCGTGTCAGGTGCAGGGTTCCCCATAGGACCAACAATGCTACCTTTAATGGATGACGACGTCTCTTGTGCAACGGCTGCTGCGGTAAGACCAACAGACAATGCCACTGCAAGCGCAATGCGCGTGAGTTTGACGGGTGTGTTCATGTGTGTTTTCCCTTGAGTATTTTAATTTATCCGCATTCAGGATGCCTGCAGGCATATCGTGCTGAGCGGTTAAGACCTGAGTACCACACAGGATGACACTTTTATGACAAAAACAGCTTGCCGTGTTGGTTCCTGTACAGCGTATAGGCCAATCAGACCAACTGGTCTGAAACTGCCAAGACAACGATTAAAGTCCTTTTTTACTAAAATGCTTTTTCTGTCGTTTTCGACGCAAATCTATGGTTCTTTCCAACCGGTTCCGTACAAATAATAAAGTACGTTGCCAGTTTGCCGGAAAATTTTGGCATTTCATGCGCCGACCCCGTTTAATATTACTGGACATTATTTGTGCTATCCAGCAGAAATTTACGGTTTACTGACATAAAACGGTCCTAGTGAAGCAATATTTTGTGTCAGATTTATTACAGGAAAGAATTTGGATCGAAGTGTTATATTGCGGTGGTAAAAAACTAAAAAGAAAAAAGCCAGCTATCCGGAAGAAAGCTGGCTCTGAATGGACTGTCGTCAGGTTATTATTTTTATAATCCGTTAGTCATCTCTTATCAGAAGATGTACTTCACGCCTACCTTGATTCGCCAGGTTGACTCAATAGAATCAAACGAGTCGAAGTTGCTCAGGTTAGTACCGCCAAACGCTTCATCGTAAACGTACTGACCATTTTCGTTGATGTCGTAGTCATACAGCAGGTTCTGCGGATATGACAGGTCATATGTTTGACCCCACTCATCGTTCAGCAGGTTAGCAAAGTTGTCGATGTTCAGGTAAAACTTACCTTTATGACCTTCAACAAAGCCCGGGATTTCCTGAGAAATAGACAGGTCCATTGTCGTTACCCAAGGCTGAGTAGAAGTATACTTATCAGGGTAACCACCCGCCGCACCGGCAATACCGGCAGCTTCAGCATATTCCATCACTTCTTCGTACGTCAGAGTACTGTTCGCCCAATCTACCGCCGTATCATCTGCACCAGTTGGTACATAAGGCAGATAGGTGTCTGAACCAGCGAAGGTGTACTGATCACCCAGACCAACATCGTTGTACGCGCCCAGAGTCCAGGAGAAAGGACGACCTGAACGACGTTCAAAGAACATGGTTACGTTAGTGTTGTAACCACTGAAGAACTCGTGATCGTAACCTAAAGTCATAACCAGACGATGCTTGATCTCGTAGTAAGCAGTTCCAACCATCGGAACGTTACGGTTAACACCCACTTCGTACTGGTAGTTTGACTCAGCGGTAGAGCTGGTACCCGGGTTTGCTTCAGTGATATCAGTGTAAGTGTAAGCTGCGCTCCACTTGATACCGTTATCCCATGATTTGTTCAGCATGGTAGTCAGCAGAATATTACGACCGCCATCGTCTGAGTTAGTCAGCTGCAGATCATAGTTACCTTCGTACTCAGTACCGTCATACACGCTGTCCCAGATAATACGACCGCCATCAGCAGTACGTCTGCCGTTGTCTACGCGGGACAGGTCAACCCAGTATGCTGCGTTTTGCTTATCAGTATAGGTAAACTCAGTAGTCCACGCGAAGTCTTCGCCTACACCCGGAATATCAAAGGTGTAATCAGCGGCGATGTTATAACGCCAGTCTGAAGGCAGCTCGAAATCAGGATCGATCTGGTTAGTGCTACCAGCGCCTTGCGCAAGCTCAGCCTGCAGAGATGCTGGTACAGTAGTGAAATCAACTTCTGATGCATCGATGGAAGAAGATGTCGCGCCGTCTTTAGTTACACCATCGTTGGTGTAAGCATTGGATACCCAAACCAGAGGCATACCACCGGTAAAGCGCCCAATACCACCACGAATTGTCAGGTTTTCTGTGACGTCGTAGTTAAAGCTTACACGCGGCAGGAAGATGTTGAAGCCGTCCATGTTCTCTGTGTTAGAGAAGCCGTAAGTATTTACGAAGTTAGCGTTTTCCTGTGGCGTATCGTCAATTGTCAGATATTCATAACGCAGACCGGCAGTCACTTCAAAGTCGTCAAACAGTTCGAAGGTCGCATCACCGTACAATGAGTACTGAGTGCTGCTTACGTCGTAGGCAATATCCTGCACGTTGTTGGTGTAGGCATTGGAGTATTCAACATAAGAAGGCGCTTTGTTCTCAAAGTCTTCAATACTGTCGAAGGACCAGGTACCGGCAGAGTCACGACCGTACAGGTTGTAGTTCCAGGTATCTTCAATTTCAACACCGAACTTGTACTCTACGTCGCCAGCCAGATAGGTAGCGTGCAGACCGAAGTTCCAGACTTCGTTAGCCAGTTCGTTGGCCTGACGGTTTTCGTCCTGACCGGCAACTACAGTACCGCCTTCGGTCTGAATGTTAATTTCACCCCAGTTGGAGTTGGTATTAGAAGCTTGCTTGTATTCTTTGTAAGACAAAGAGGCTTCAGTCTGGAAATCCGCAGACCAGTCTGAATACAGGTGACCGGTGTAGAAGCGGTTGGTCTGTGCCATAGTCCATTGATTAGATAACAGACTTACTGTGTCTGAATATTGGGTATAACCATTGAGTTCAGAGGTGTCCTGATCGCTGTAGGTGAAATCAGCACGATGGTCGCTGTTGATGTTCCAGTCCAGTTTGATCAGGATTTTTTCATCTTCGTTTGGCGCTGGTGCACCACCGATTGAATCAGTCAGACCATAGGTATTTTGCAGAATGCTAACAACCTGATCCACTTCGGCATTAGTCACATCATGACCAGAACCTTCAAGATTGCTGAGGTTATAATCGAAGGCTACATCTTCTTCCCAATGCTCATAGGCACCAAAGAAGAACAATTTGTCTTTCAGGATCGGACCACCAACAGTAAAGCCGTATGACTCTTCGTCGTTGCTCACTTCAATTTCGTTGCCCGGATTCAGGCGATTGTCTTTCGCATCACCAGTCCATGGAACATTCTCAATGAAGGCTGTACCGTGGAATTCATTAGTACCTGACTTAGTGACTACGCTGATGTTACCGCCACCGAATTTACCGGCACGGGCACTGAACGGAGAGTAATCGATAGAAACCTGAGATACCGCATCCAGAGAAATTGGCGGACGGTTAGTCGGGTAACCATTGCCTTGCAGACCAAAAGTATCGTTTACGCCCACACCATCGATTGTCAGTCCGTTGTACTTAGGGTTTGAACCGGCTACTGACAGTTCGTCACCGTCTACGACTGCCAGCGGGTTAGCACGCAGTACGTCTTTGATATCACGGTTAAAGGTAGGCATTTTGTTCAGTTGTTCCTGACCGAACACTGAGCTTGAACCTTTATTAGCGAAGAAATCACGTGCACCGGTAACAGTGATACGTTCTACGTCGCCCTGGGCTTCCAGAGCCTGGTCAAGAACGAACGCATCGTTGATGTCCAGATAGACATCTTCAATAACGGCACTTTGAAACTTATCAGACTCGATAATAATTGTGTAAGGACCGCCAACACGCAGACCACGGGCAGAAAACTGACCGTCAGCGTTTACAGTCACTTCCTTTACCGTACCGGAAGGCTGGTGAAGAATAGTAATAACACTGCCCGATGCAGGATTACCCTGAGGACCCGAAATTACACCACGCATCGCAGAAGACTGGCCTTCGGCTGCAACTGCAGCAGATGCTACGCCTACTGAAAGCGCAACAGCCATCGCAATGCGATTGAACTTACTTTTAGTGAACATGTGTGTTTCCCTATCGTTTTTTAAAAACTCTCTGAACGTTGGGTTTTTATTTTTGTCCAACGGATCAAGATAACTACTTTCCCGTGATGCTGACTGGCCATGACCTCAGAAATATGACAGTTCATGACACTTAGGTTTTCAACTTCACGCACATCACGATTCAGAGTGAACTATCCGGCGACTTAACCCGGAAGAAACATTCACTCTAAAGAAATACTATCCAGTCTTATTTTTCACAGATAAACCGCCACTTCCCTCTGATACAACGGAAAGGAACCAGCCAACAATTGCTTGTTGGCTGGTAAGTTTTCTGACGCCAGGTGACCGCAAATTTGACCACTGTGGCTGCAACAACCTGCCTTCTTATTCTTCTTACAGGTATGTTTTTGTGATTCTGACCGGGGAAAAGCCATGCACTTTGGAGATTTGGCTTTTCCCCTGGTCATAATCGACAAACGGTAGCAACATCAAAACAGAGAAAATGGCGCTACCGGCATTAACTGGAAACGGCTGCAATTCTTCGCGAGTTTTATGTCAGCTTTATGACAGCAATGTAAACGAAGGAACGTCTAACACACTGACCATGCTGATTTTTTTATTATTATCCGGAACAAATGGTCCGGAAAATTTACGCAAAAACTTCAGAACGTGCAGCTTATCGCCAGCCCGACTATTCAACGCAGATTTTTTTCAGATAAACACCGCTTATTTGAATTCAGCTTCATTGATTTAAAGTTATTTAATTACAAATATTTACACGATTAAAATAAACTTACCTATTGCATTAAATAAGCTTAACTGGTGAAATTGCGCCAACAAATAAACCTACGTAAACTTATTCAAGTGGTCAGTTTTTCATTTTTGAAACAATACAGGGTCATCATCGTCGTGCTTATTGCTGCATGCTGCCTTGCCACAGGTTTTTTTCAAAAATTTAGAAATCTGCCCTTAATTGCGCCGCAAACTGGTCAGGTTTTGAGCTGCGAGGACCGTTTTTCGTCAAATGCAGACGATTTCGACATCTATCTGACAGAGCAAACCTTTTCAGAAAGTGCGCTTAAAGCTTTCTGTCAGAACCCGGTGATTAAACGTCAGTTTGGTAATGTGAGAATTACGGTGGGACAAAATGACTACGATACCTACCGCTACATTAACCACGGCGTGAGTGACCTCGCCCTCGTAAAGAACAATGTTGTCAGTGCCTTTGGTGCCAGTGAAATTTATGGCTATGAAGAAGTTGCCTCCCACCAGGACTATGCAGCCTACTTTATCGCTTTAAAGGAAAAGCCGGTGCTGTCTAAAGAGTATTTGCTGGGTAAGCGTATTGGCATACTGGATTATCCGAGCAGCCGCTCAGGCCATATTGTGCCTAAGAAGGTACTGAAAACTCTAGATTTGAATCCGAATAATGTAGAGCTGCATTATTACAGCTCTCATAAAGAGATGCGCAGAGCCCTGCTTTCCGGTGACGTCGATATTATTTCATCCTACTGGGATAAAAATGACGGCGAGATCCTGTCGCGCACTTATATCACACCGCTGGAAAACAGCGTAAAAGGCATGCGCTGGTACCTGAAAATGCAGACCCGCAACACAGATTTAAAATGCGCCGTGCAAAACGTAATTCAGGCCATTTCTGCCGCACAAAATAAAAAATACTATCAGCAGGTAGAACTGAAGGAGCCTTGTGTAAATGCAAACGCTCAGTGAAATGACAGCCTCTCAGTGGGGACGAACAGCAGCAGCCGCGCTCGGACTGTTTGCTCTGTTTCAAAGCTGTATTTTCGCGGGTCAGTTTGCCGGTGCCTGGCTTGATCGTCACCAGGCTATTGATAATGTTGAACGACGGATAAGTCTTGATCTCGCCTATCTGGATGTGGGCAACGAAACGCTGAAAACACCGGTGAATGATGCCGCGGTCCGCCATTATATGCGCCGCATTAATGCAACTCTGGCGGAGCAGTCTTACCCTCTTACAATCAGTGAAATCCAGCACGTTACTGCCACTGCAGAGCCGGTGGAAGAAACGGTTGAAACCGCCACATTCACGTTATCCACCGCAGAGCAAAATATCGACATTGGTTTGAGTCTTACCCCGCTATACTTTTCGGTGCAAGTCCATCCGCTGGCCATTCTGGCGGCTTTGATTGCTGCCCCGGTGTTAATTGGCTACAAACCGCGGGCCAGAAGTAAGCGTAAGTCTGCGAAAGAAGAAGCACCGCCACCGCCCCAACCTAGACTGGTTATCGACCTTAACACGAAATGTATCGGCAACGGCGCGGACGGCCGGGCTATCCTGATGCAAAACAAACCGTTCTGCTTTTACGCAGCGCTGGTCAGATATTGCATTGAAAATCCTGATGCGACCTTGCCGCAAAATAAAGATGTGCCCCAGGAACTCATAACCATTGCTAACCGGGTTTTCCTGCGCCTGATCGAACTGGGCCATACCAAACGTAAAAGACCGGACTTTAATGCCAATCTGGATAAAACCTTAAGTGAGATCCGTGCGGCGCTGGATGAAACCTTTGAGCCTTTCCCGGTGGAAAAGGAAAAATATTATCCGCCCAGAGCACAGGGTGAAGGCTCCAGATCCAAACAGCATTCTTACGCACTTCCCCCGATTACTGATGAGGACATTGTTATACTCGGAAAATAAGCCTGATTGCTCCACCAGCCCAGAGAAAACGCCGTATCCGGTACGGCAAGTATTAGCTCAGCCAGTTGTGTCCGGTCTGCAAAGACTGAACCACTTTTTGACTGTTCGTGAATTATACGTTGATTCGCGAGGGCCAAATGCGTATCTTTGCAGGAGGAATATCAGCCGTCCAGAGTTATGCAGTCGCCATTAATTATCGCTATATCCGGAGCTTCGGGCTCCGGGAAATCACTTTTTACTAAAAATCTGTTAAATGCCTTCAGTGCGCAAGGTCGCCCTGTACAAATATTACGGGAAGACCACTACTACCGTGCGCAGGACCACCTGCCAATGGAAGCGCGGGAGAAGAACAACTACGATCACCCTAATGCATTCGAACACGAATTGCTTAAGGCGCACCTGCAGGCATTGCGCAATGGCGAACCCATTGATTACCCGCACTATTGCTTTAAAACCCATACACGTTTACCGGAAACAGAGCGTCTGAACCCGGCTCCGGTAATCATTCTTGAAGGTATTATGCTGCTGGCAAGACCAGAGCTACTACCTCATTACGATGTAAAAATCTTCATCGACACACCTCTCGACATTTGCCTTATGCGCCGCATGATGCGTGATGTTAAAGAGCGTGGCCGTACCCTTGAATCCATTGCCAAACAATACGAATCAACAGTTAAACCGATGTACCATCAGTTTATCGAACCAAGCAGGTTCACAGCAGATGTCGTCGTTACACAAGGTGGCAAAAACCAAATCGCCCTGGATGTGATCAAGTCACATATACAACAGGCATTACAATAACAAAGGAACGTCATTATGGTGAGTTTACTGGGCATACTGCTATTGCCCGGAATTGCATTCTTATTGTCCTCTGCACGCCGGAATATTAACTGGCGCACAGTGGGCGGAGCATTCGCGATTCAGGCATTGATCGGCGCTTTTATTCTTTATTTTGAGCCGGGCATTCAATTACTGCTCAGTATGACTGACTTCGTGGGCAACATCATCGGCTACAGTCAGGAAGGTATCAATTTTGTTTTTGGCGTGGTCGGTGATAAATCCCTCGGCTTCATTTTCGCCTTCAACGTACTGCCGGTCATCATTTTCTTCTCATCATTAATTGCCGTCCTGTATTACCTCGGTGTGATGAGCTGGGTCATCAAACTCATTGGCGGCTTCTTACAAAAAGTACTGGGTACCAGTCGTCCTGAGTCCATGTCCGCCGCTGCCAACATTTTTGTCGGCCAGACCGAAGCCCCTCTGGTAGTACGCCCGTTTATTCCCCACATGACAAAATCTGAATTATTCGCTGTTATGGTCGGCGGCCTGGCGTCTATTGCCGGCTCGGTCATGGCGGGTTACGCCGGCATGGGTGTAGAGCTAAAATATTTGTTGGCGGCCAGCTTCATGGCAGCTCCCGGCGGCCTGTTGATGGCGAAAATCATGTTACCGGAAACTGAGAAAGCGAAGGACGGACTGGAAGAAATCGATGCGTCTGAAACCGGCTATGCTAACGTGTTCGACGCAGCTGCCAGCGGCGCAGCATCAGGCTTGCAACTGGCCCTGAACGTTGGTGCTATGTTGCTGGCATTCGTGGCACTTATCGCCATGCTGAATGGTCTTATCGGCTGGACAGGCACATTGTTTGGCTATGAAGATGTGACCTTCCAGGGCATTTTAGGCTACTTATTACAGCCGCTGGCCTGGATCATCGGTGTTCCCTGGGAAGAAGCCCGTCTGGCAGGCAGTTTCATCGGTCAGAAGTTTGTGGTGAACGAATTCGTGGCATACCTCGACTTCCTTAAGCATCAGAGTGAATTATCCGAAGTGTCTCAGGCAATCATTACCTTTGCCCTGTGCGGATTCGCGAATTTCTCCTCTATTGCTATTCTCATGGGAGGCATCGGTGCAATGGCACCAACACGCCGTAAAGAAATTGCACAACTGGGTCTGAAAGCGGTTTTCGCCGCAACACTGTCGAACCTGATGAGTGCATCACTTGCCGGCTTTTATCTCTCGCTTGGCTGAGCCGGATACACCCGGCACCGTAAAAAAGTGAGCGCGGCTCACTTTTTTAACCAGACAAACCAGACTAAATGGTCAGCTTTGTAACGAAAACTGACCACTTAACCTAACGGTAATTGACGTATATCAAAGGCCGTTACTTTTACGAAGACGCAGGATTCCCTATAATTCTCCGGTCATTTAATTAAGGTATCGTTATGCAATTAGAAGCTGTTGACTATCAGGCTCCCGGTGCACAGGAAGCATTCGTAGAATCCCTCCGTGAGACAGGATTTGGTGTACTGAAAAATCACCCAATCAGCCAGGCAATGGTGTCCGGCATTTATCAGTCCTGGCAAACTTTCTTCGACAGCGAAGAAAAAAATAACTACGTCTACAACAAAGGGACTCAGGACGGATTCTTCCCGCAAAGCGTATCTGAAGTGGCAAAAGGATTTACCAAAAAAGATATTAAAGAGTACTTCCACTTCTATCCCTGGGGTCAGTGCCCGCAAGCGTTGCGTCCTCAACTGGCGGAATACTACGCAAAAGCTAACACGCTGGCAGAAGAGTTACTGGGCTGGATTGAGAAGCATTCGCCGGCCGAAGTCAGTAAGCTGTACAGTCAGCCTTTGTCGAATATGATCAAAGACAGTGATCAGACCCTGCTACGGGTTCTGCACTATCCGCCGTTCCAGGGTGATGAAGAACCGGATGCTATCCGTGCGGCAGCCCATGAAGACATTAACCTTATCACCATTTTGCCCGCCGCGAACGAGCCGGGTTTACAGGTTAAAGGTAAAGATGGCAGCTGGATTGATGTACCTTGTGACTTTGGTAACCTTATCGTCAACATTGGCGACATGTTGCAGGAAGCATCAGGGCATTATTTCCCGTCAACCACTCACAGGGTGATTAATCCTGCCGGAACGGACATGACTAAGTCACGAATTTCATTACCCCTGTTCCTACACCCGCGCCCGGATGTGGTGTTGTCAGAAAGACATACTGCACACTCCTATTTGCAGGAACGTCTCAGAGAGCTTGGCGTAATTTAACGGGCGCTTTGTAAGTCAGACAGCTTACTCATATAACGATATTCATCCTGGCGGTTTTGCGCATGCTTAGCCGCCAGCTTCATGAAGTCAGCGGCGCGGTCTATATTGCCCAGCTCGTAGTGCGCCTTCCCCATTCCGAAGAAAATTTCATGGCGGCTGTTATCCAGCCTGCGGGCCCGGTTGTAATGGATAAGCGCCTGTTCCGCATCACCGAAATCCAGCGCCTCTTCACCCAGTATGAAGTGATAGAAAGGGTTACTTTCCCGTTTATTACGCACACTCCTGGCAATGTCTCTGGCTTGCGCTGTACGACCTTCGAGTTCATGCAGTAACGCCAGGTTTTCCCAGGCGGTTAAATTTTCACTGTCGAGCTTCAGTGCCAGCTCATAGCTTTCACGGGCGCTGTCCACTAATCCGTGGCGCCGGTACAACACCCCGAGGTTCACCCATGTGGAACCGAACTCAGGATAAAGCAAAGCAGCTGCACGTAAATACGCATAGGCTTTTATGTCGTCCTTGTTGAGCAACGCATCAGCACCTTTGTTGTTATAAAACATAGCTGTGATTTTCTCTTTGCTGATAGAATTACGGGGAAAGTGGGAGCGGATGGTCTGCGGATCAAAGTCCACATCGATGAAATGCGATGAAATCTGGTTCTTTCTCAGCGTGTCCGCAACGGATACCCGTAAATTAATATGACCATTGAGTAAATTTACTCCGCTGCGGCGGGTCCAGTACTCGGGAATATCCACTTCGTAGAATACTGCATTAAACCCGGCATAATCCGCCATGGCTTTCGCCATGATGGTCAGCGACAGGCAATTCGCGGCACGGTTCGCAAATGTCTCAGAAGCGATAGTGTTCGCATTGGTGATATAGCGGATCCCCAGTTCTCCGCCATCGAAGATTTGTCGGATCAAATTCTTAAGATTGTCTCCGTCGCCGGATAAAGGTGACTGTGAATTATCGACAAATTCTCTGGCAGCAGCATCAAGCTTAAAGATTTCGTCTGCGGATTCCGGCGTATACTCATGGTACTGAGTGAAGACGTCATCGTTGAGGGGCAATTCGCTGGCGGTAAAGGATTCCGGTAATGATGTACAGCCGGACATGAGGACAACAAACAGCATACCGGTTAAAAGTCGAATCTGCTTCATATCGTCACCCCTGCTCAATTGGCGTGACTTAAGTATAACCTATAACAATTACTTTACATTTAATTCACACTGTATATTCAACCATTCATCGCAGAGCAGGAAATCTCACCGGTAACCCTGATTATTTTCAATGTGAAGCGCAGATCCCTTTACAACAGTGACCAAAATCGGACATATTTTAACCTTACCGTCGAAATCTCACCGGAGATCTAATGAAACGTGTCGTGTTCAATCAGAAAGGGGGCGTGGGAAAGTCGACTATCAGTGCTAATTTAGCCGCGGAAAGTGCCAGAAACGGGCTCAGAACGCTGCTGGTCGATTTAGATGCCCAGGGAAACAGTACGTATTACTGCGGGGTGGATATAAACGATGACAGCCTCACTGTTGCAGATATGTTTAAACAGGTTGTTGGCTGGTTTTCCAAACCTCAGCCGCCATCGGCTTTTGTCAGACCAACAGCATTTGAAAACTTGTCTGTTTTACCCGCCCATCCCAGCCTTACCGAGCTGGAGCGGGAACTGGAAACCCGTTATAAGATGTTTAAGCTGAAGGAAACACTGGCAACGCTGGAGGAAGATTTTGACCGCGTGTACATTGATACGCCGCCCAATTTCAACTTCTATTCCAAGGCTGCATTAATTGCTGCAGACAGCTTCATTATCCCTTTTGACTGCGATGACTTCTCTGTTCAGGCCATCGACCGTCTGCTCGACAACGTTCTGGAATTGCGTACCGATCATAATCCGGAACTGGAGCTGGAGGGCATCATCATTAATCAGTTTAACCCGCAGGCAAAGTTACCGGGGGAACTGATTGCTTCACTCAAAGAGAAATCCTTACCTGTGCTGGACAGCAAAATTAACAGTACAGTAAAAGTGAAAGAGTCCCATTCTAAACGTATTCCGCTTCCGTACCTCGCGCCTTCACATAAAGTCAGTCAACAACTGGCTGCATTGTGGCAGGAACTGGAAGGACAACGCTGACCGGGTTGCCCCCTGCCCGTCGCTTTTCTTCTTTTTAAGGCTGACGACGCGATCTGTTCCTGCTTATCGTCAGCCCTCCCGGGACGGCGAACTTTTTTCTGTGCTGCCCGTAAATACCGGTAGTAGTATTAATTAATATACGGTATCACGTCGAATAGCCGCTTGTTTGCCGTGTATTGACAGAAAAATCAAACTTAAAGAAGTATCATTCTCAATATAGTCTACAATTAACTACCGGATTACGGAGTAACAATGCCTACACTACATCAGTACCTGCACTGCCCCTACTGTGTCCGCGCAGACATGACCGCTAACTATCTGGGTATAGAGCATAAAAAGTCGTATTTGCTTAACGATGATGAAGCGACCTGTCACAAACTTATCGGCGCAAAAATGGTTCCTATTCTGGAATTTGACGACGGCACGGCCATGGGTGAAAGCCTGGATATTGTCGAAAAGCTGATTGAAATGGCTCCTGCGGGGAAAAAGTTGTTACCGAAGACAGAACCGGAAAAATATACCAAACACACGGAATCCGTTTCGTTTGAAATAAACGCGCTGCTGTTTCCCCGTAATGTCATGATTGAGCAGCCGGAGTTTGCAACAGAAGAAGCCCGCGAGTATTTCAGGAACAAGAAAGAGAAATCCCTCGGTATGTCATTTGAAGAGGCTTTCGATAATACAGAGCAGTATAAAAAGGCAGTTGAAGTGGCACTGGCAGATATGCCCGCGCCCCCTTTGCCGGCTCAGCAAATGAACCAGTTGGGATGGAATGATATCTTTGTTTTCCCGGTTTTAAGAAACCTGACAATGGTAAAAGATTTGGCGATGCCCGATGAACTGGCTCAATATGTTGCTGCAGTGGCAGACTTAACAGATATAAAGTTGTACACGGATTTAGCTAAATAATCCGTTCATAGGAAATAAAAAAGTTGTACTTAAATTTGGCTTGCCGTTAATGTGGCATTTATAGTGGTCGAATGAGTACAACTAAAGGAGTAATCAGGTGGTAATCCGGTCGACTTCCCGCACACTGGCAGATTGTCATGTTCTTATCGTTGATGATCAGGCGTCAAGTCGTCTGGTCATGTCGACGTTGCTGGAGGACGTGGCCCGTTGTGATTCTGTTGCCAGTGCAGAAGAAGCCATGGAGTTTTGCAGCAGAACCCTTCCTGATTTAATCCTTATGGATGTGTTTATGCCAGATATGGATGGCCACGAAGCGTGCCGCCACCTGGCTAACAACCCCAAAACCCAGCATATTCCCGTCGTCTTCGTTACTGCTTCAGTGTCAGATGAGGAGCAGGAAAAGTGCTGGAATGCAGGTGGCGTGGATTTTGTGCAAAAGCCGGTTAATGCCACCACTCTGATTAATCGCGTAAAGTCTCACCTGGCCCATAAACTAAAAACTGACCTGCTTGAGCAGCTTATTTATACCGACAGGTTAACAAGTTGCTTTAACAGGCATTATCTTGAAGAAAGGTTGCCGGATATTGTCAGAGAGGCCGACCGCACAGGCACACCGCTCTCGATTGCGATTTTCGATATCGATTTATTCAAGCAGTACAACGACAAGTATGGTCACATTGAAGGTGACACCTGCTTGTGGAAAATCGCCAAAGCCTTAAAAAGCTCACTGCTAAGACCGATGGACAGATTAATACGGGTTGGTGGTGAGGAATTTCTGATTATCCTGCCGGGCACCCATGAAGAAGGCGCGCAAACAGTATGTGAGCGCATACTTCAGACAGTGAGTACTGAGCGTATAGTTCACGTCAGGTCTCCTTCCGGTTTTTTAACCGTCAGTGCCGGTGCTGCAACTTATCACCCGAATTCTGCAGACATGATTGATGAAACCATGCTTGCGGCCGATAAGTGTTTATATCTGGCAAAAGAAAACGGCCGTAACTCCTATGCGTTTGTCGGTCCGGACGGAGAATCACGGGTAGGTGCAGGATGAATGACTTTCCGGTATTAGATAAAGAAACCGCATTATCGCGGCTGGCAAATAATCACAGCCTGTATAACAAAGTGCTGGTCATGTTTACTGAGCAGGCCGGGGAGATGCTGACCATGCTGGAAGCATTGCCGCAAGACCAGATAGCAGATCAGCACCTAGCACTGCATTCACTGAAAGGATCTGCCGGAGAAGTGGGTGCCACCAGACTGTTCTACACCCTGCAGCAAGTTGATCAGACCCTGAAAACAGCGCCGGAGCATGTCACTGCAGATCAAATTGAAGATGTGATTGCGGAAATCCGGCGCATACTGAACATAACGGCTCCCGGTAACCCCGCCGACTGAATTCCGGCATCAGGATACCGCTAACCGGTAGCCCTTATTTTCTGAATCATCGCAGGGCTATGCCGTACTTCATGACAAAAGCGCAACAGTGCATCCAGTGAGTCCGGTTTTGCAATCAGGTAACCCTGGAAATAACGGCAACCCAATGCAATAAGTTTATCCAGTTGTTCTGCGGTCTCCACCCCTTCTGCGACCACGTCATACTGACATATACGGGCAATCGACACGATAGCATCCACAATCACTGCACTTTTCTCACTCTCCAGCGTCCACACAAAACTGCGGTCGATTTTAATTTCATTAACCGGCATATTCAGCAAATGTTGAAGAGAAGCATGACCAGTACCGAAGTCATCCAGCGATAACTTAACACCAAGATTGCGGATGGCCTGAATAGACTCAAAACAAATAGTGTTTACATCAATAAAGAAGGTTTCTGTGACTTCCAGACACAGACTGCCCGGCCTGACGTGATACTGCTCAATCAGCCTGCTGAGTTCTTCCGTAAACCGGGTATCCATCAGCTCTTTTGAAGAAATGTTTACCGATAAGACAAAATCCGGCTGCTGGATCTTCTGCAATGCCAGAATAGCCTGCTCAAGCACCCAGAAGTCTATTTCACGAATGAGACCAGCCTTCTCTGCCACTCTGATATAAACTTCGGGAGAAAAGCTCTTAAGGGGCAAATGGGACGTTCGCAACAACACTTCTGCACCGGCAATCCGGTTTTCCTCACTGTCGTAAACAGGCATAAATACAAGATGAAAGGCTTTGTTCGCCAGTGCGATCCGCAGCTCCTGCTCAACAAATCTCGCCTGACGATATTCCTTCTTGAGCTCAGGCTGATAAATTTTATAGCCCGGCTCATTGTCCATGATCGCGTCGATGGCAATGGTCGTCTGAGCGAGTAGTTCATCAACGGTCATCCCTCTTTCACCACGGGCAATCCCCAGCTTTACATCCAGTCTTAAATGCCCCAGTGAAGGAATATTCACCCCTTTCTGGGAAGCCGAGATTAAATTCCCGAAAAAAGCCTCGTTGAAATCTTTCAGTACCAGCAGGATATTCTCATCCTGCTTCCGGACCAGAAACGCTTCACGGTGTTTGTCCTGAGTGAATGGGCCAAATGTGGCTTTAATCAATGATGTGACCGTTTCCTTAGAAAATTCCCGTTGAAGGGCAAGGTAATTTCTCACCCTGATATTCACTATGGTCAGCGGACTATTCAGCTTACCCGGATACAGTCGCTTAAGACCATTCAGGTTAATAAATCCCGAGTCGGGGTCTCTGTCTGCGAGCAGTTGGAGCTTTTGCATCTCTACCCGCTTGACGACGACAAAGTGACACAGAAAAACCAGCATTACCGCAGGCCATATTAATGCGAGGAAAAGATTCACCGATGCAGGTGTAATAATGTGGTGTTTCAGCAACAAACTATTGAGATACAGTTTATAGCGACCGGGATCCAGTTTATTCAACGTTTCAACCGACACCAGAATACTGGCCACCGCAGACAAATCACTGGCCGCGATATCGTAGGGAACCTGATAAAGCTTTTCCCACCAGGCATCCACCACGATGCGCTCACGGTTAATGAGCTGTACACCGTCATCAGGTAAAAAATAAACGGACTGAAAGCGCTTGGTACTGAGATCGTTTTCGTCGTACTCAACGTCATCCCTCAGAGAAATAAATGTCACACCGGCTCGGTGCTGTGCCCCCGGGTTATCTGACTCAATGAATGCATCGACTTCAACTTCATCCAGATTCGCATATGAAGGCAGTGATAACGTGTTATCTGCACCGGTGTATTTGAATTTTAAACCGCATAATTCAAATAACCTTGGCTCAGACACAGAACAGTCGAGAACATAACCTGATTTCGTTTTTTCAAATTGACTTTCTTCCCGGTAGCCGGCGACATCTACCACGCTTCCATTTGCAAGCACATCTTCAATCACCAGATTAAACGGCGAATAGCTGAACGTCACCAGCATCAGACTGATAAAAGCAAGGCCGGAAAAGGCATACTTATACAGATGCAGTGAAAAGAGTGCTGAATGTAGTGAAGAAGGAGTTCTGCTGACCATTACCGGCAAATTTGTTAACTAT
Source organism: Alteromonas sp. NFXS44 (assembly GCF_040148705.1). Taxonomy (NCBI): domain Bacteria; kingdom Pseudomonadati; phylum Pseudomonadota; class Gammaproteobacteria; order Alteromonadales; family Alteromonadaceae; genus Alteromonas; species Alteromonas sp. NFXS44. The sequence continues at coordinate 143,970 of NZ_JAGDEA010000012.1, forward strand.
TTATAAATCCAATAACCCATTGGTTAATGTCAATAATTTTACCGATATGACAGTTTTATAAAGTATAGTTTTCGATAAGCTGTTATGACCAACATGACGAAAAACTAAACTTTCGTTTAATAATACGGCGGGGAATCAAGCGTTTCCGCTAACAGAGCAAAAGGATCAAAATAATAAATTTATAAGCAATTTGCGCTGAAACAGCCAAAAGAATAACTAAAACAGAGAAATAATGAATATTTTGCGGATTATCAGCGGTTTGCTGAGAATATAGATTGTACTGCTTTGAAGTTTACTACAGAAGAGTATAAAAGAATGGTGCCCAGGGGCGGACTTGAACCGCCACGCCCGTTAGAGCACTAGCACCTGAAGCTAGCGTGTCTACCAATTTCACCACCTGGGCATAAGAGACTTTGTGTATCGGGCGTTTGCCCCGTCTCATTGTGGATGCGCAATTTACGGATGTTCGGTGTCTTTGTCAATCAACAAATTCAGGTTTTTTCCATTTTTTTGCAAGAAATGGCCTGAGTGTGCAGTAAATCGCCAACATTGACTACTTTCCCGCCATTCAGCACCTGATTTTGCGCAAACCAGAGTTGCAAGGTTGCCATGGCATCATCCAGCGCATTGTGAGCTGGTGCTGCAGGTAACCCCAGGCGCTGCCGGCAAACCGCTAACGTTGCACTGTTTGGCGGCAGTACTTCGTGGTGCTTTTTAAGTTGATAGACTGCCAGCTTTAACGTATCCAGTACCACCACCGGCGGACAGGATATTTGCTGAGCCGACAATGCCGCCTGTAACACGCTTAAATCCAGATTAGCGTTGTGACATACCCACAGATGCGTTCCGGCATAACCGACCAGTTGCTCCAGTACCTCTTTAATATGCGCCCCCTGCGCTATGTCGGCACCGGTAAGACCGTGGATGACCGGGCTTTGGGCAAGATCCGCACGGGTTCTGACAACTGAATAAAAGCAACGGCTGATATCTATGTGACTTCCCCGTCCTTCTACCCAGCCGGCAGAGGTAATTTGCGCTTCACGGACATCCAGTGATGTCAGTTCCAGATCAACGGCCAGCAACGGCAGTGTTGCCAGCGACTTCTCCGCCCAGCCTTCCGGCAGTGGCGGGGCTCCTGCCAACCAGCGCTTTAACATACTCAGCATGGTCAGCTCATGCCTCCGGAGAAATTCATCACCGCACCCTGCTGCGCTCTGTCGATAGCCTTAAACGCGGCTTTAAGCTGATGCTTTTCTATGGATGACAATGAAGAGACTGATACCCGGTTGTCTGTGACATTGCCGGACAACTGATGACGCCAGCGCAGACGGTTCAGAAACAGCCAGATATCCCGGAGATTTTGCGCATCTTTAGTCGACAATCCGGAACCTGACGGCAATGCCGCCAGCCGTGCCAGTGTAGAGGGCATGGTTAAGCCGTTTGCCAGCGCATAAATGCGGGCAAGATTATTGATGATTGCGATGGCCTTAACCTTCAAATCAATCACATCCTTTTCTTCGTAACCTTTCTCGTAAACAAATTTTTGAAACATCGAGAGAGGGACGGGAATATCATTATTGTGACGCGCCAGCGCAGCCAGAAACATCTTTTGCTTCAAAAGCGGCACTCTGACAAGTTGCATCTTTCTGAACAGCTCTGCGTCTCCCGCAGCACAGCGGGCATCCAGAAAAATATTAAAATGCATAATCGCTTTAGGCGTAGGTTGCCTGACCCATTCACCGGCTTCCTTCTCAGCCTGTGCCAGTGACAAACGCAATTCCGGATTCGATGCCATGATATTGCCGTCACATAACTTAATACCGCACTTCGCCAGACCATTGCACACATAATCCGCTATGCCTGCAAAGTAGTCTGCCTGACTGTCTGAGGGCGTGGTTTCCAGTAACAGACCATTATCCTGGTCTGAGCCCATTGTTTGATCTTCACGGGCCTGAGAACCATACACCACCCAGCTGTATCGCAACGGTGCCGGTCCATGTTCCCGCTGGTAATAATGTATCAGTTTGCGGGTCATAATATCCGTTGCCTGAGACAATACTTTACCGGCAATATCAAAGTCACCGGGCCGTTTTGCATGGGTGGCAAAGTAGTGTGGCATTTGCCAGGACAGGCGGGTAAGTTCATAAAGATTATCGGCTTTCGACAATTCACCGATGATATAAAGCACGTTACCCCGCTGGTGACGGACAATATCTGATGCGGTGATCATTCCCAGTGGTTTACGGCTGTTCCTGTCCACCACCGGAAGGTGATGGATATTACGTTCACTCATCAGTGCCATAGCGTCAAACATCGTCCGGTACTGATGAATCATGGCCGGCGTAGCCGTCATAATGTCAGCAACAGACAGAGAAATATCAGCGCCTTTTGCCACTACACGGTTGCGGAGATCTCTGTCGGTTACGATGCCTACCAGCTTTTCGTCACGGGTGATCAGCAAAGAAGACACCTTGTTTTCCGACATGATTTGCGCGGCCTGCTGAATACTGACAGATTCTGCCGCCTGAACAGGCTCATGTTCAATGACCTCATGCAGTGCCTTGTAGAGCCACATGGAGTTAGATTCCACGACAGCCTGATTTTGCAATGCGCCGGTACGGGTACCGTGAAAGAAATCAGCAATCGCAGGGAAACTCAGGGCACGATGAAACGCAGCGGCGGTGAAACAATACACCAGCCCTGGTTTATCGACTTTTACCGACAAGGGGTAATCTATGTTATCCTGCAATTTGGGATAACCGAAATAGTCTCCCTCGCTGAGGTGACGTTCACTCTGCTCTGCGTCTTTCACCGAAAACTGACCATTCTGGATCAGAAACAACCGCCCTTCATTTTCCTTCAGCAACGTCTCTGTGTTGTCAGCAGTGAGGTAAATCAGGCTGGCTTGTTTCGCCAGATTAATCATCTCCTCTTCGTTTAACTGATCAAAAGGTGCAGAGGTTTTCAGAAAGTCTGTGACTTGTTGTGGCACAACGCTCATTGTTTAATCCTCAAAAAGAATAAAGCTCACCGCTGAGGATGAGCTTTACAGTTTCTGTCGTCAGTAGTTAAGTGCAACAGGTTTTAGTGCGCTGACGCTTCACCTGCACCTTTCGGATAACGGATATCCTCTACCATTTGCTGGATTTCTTCAGGCGCTTCACCGGTCATCTTGAAGACAACGAAGGCAACCACGAAGTTAACAATCATACCCAGCGTACCGATACCTTCAGGTGAAATACCGAACCACCAGTTATCAGCCGTATTCGCTGCCGGATTCACAAACTTGAAGTAAATGATATAGGCCGCAGTGAACGCAATACCCGCCACCATACCAGAGATTGCCCCTGCACCATTCATGCGCTTGCTGAAGATACCCATGATAATAGCAGGGAAGAAACTGGAGGCAGCAAGGCCGAAGGCAAAGGCGACCACCTGTGCTACGAAGCCCGGCGGATTAATACCGAAGTAACCGGCAATTGCAATCGCCACACCGGCAGCCAAACGGGCATAGAACAGCTCAGCCTTATCGGTAATATTCGGTGCAAAGTTACGTTTCAGCAGGTCGTGGGACACTGAAGTGGAAATTACCAGCAACAGACCCGCAGAGGTAGACAGCGCCGCAGCTACCCCTCCAGCAGCAACCAATGCGATAACCCATGCCGGGAGATTCGCAATTTCAGGATTAGCCAGTACCATGATGTCACGGTCAACATTCACTTCGTTCTTGCTTGTTGGGTCATCAATGCTACCCGCTGCATAGAACATTTTGCCGTCACCGTTTTTATCTTTAAAGGTGATCAGGCCGGTTTTTTCCCAGTTCTTAATCCACGCCGGAGCCTCGGCATAATCAGTACCCGCCATATCAGGGCCGTTGATGGTTTCAATCATGTTTACACGACCGAAGGAAGCCAGTGCCGGCGCAGTGGTATACAGGATGGCGATGAACAGCAGCGCCCAGCCAGCGGATTTACGGGCATCACGTACTTTAGGTACGGTAAAGAAGCGAACGATAACGTGTGGCAGACCGGCTGTACCTACCATCAGGGCGAAGGTGATAAAGAACACATCAATGGTACTCTTAGTGCCGCTGGTATACTCGTTAAAGCCCAGTTCCACCGAGAGACTATCGAGTTTCTCCAGCATATATATCCCCGACCCGTCGGCCAGTGTGGCGCCGAATGCAGTTTGTGGCAGGATATGACCGGTAACCATCATGGAGATGAACACACAAGGTACAAGGTAAGCGAAAATCAGAACGCAGTACTGAGCAACCTGTGTATAGGTAATGCCTTTCATTCCACCCAGTACGGTGTAGAAGAATACGATTGCCATACCAATAACCACGCCGGTTACGATATCTACTTCGAGGAAGCGGCTGAATACCACACCCACGCCGCGCATCTGGCCTGCTACATAAGTAAAGCAAACGAAGATGGCACAGAATACCGCCACGGTACGGGCAGTCTGCGAGTAGTAGCGGTCACCGATGAAATCCGGTACAGTGAACTTACCGAATTTACGCAGGTAAGGTGCTAAACAAAGTGCCAGCAGTACGTATCCACCGGTCCAGCCCATCAGGTAAACGGCACCGTCGTATCCCATAAAGGAAATCAAACCGGCCATGGAAATGAATGAGGCAGCAGACATCCAGTCAGCAGCTGTCGCCATACCATTCACGACAGGGGGTACACCACCACCTGCTACGTAAAAGTCAGTAGTTGAACCGGCACGGGCCCAAATCGCAATGGCGATATACAGGGCGAAAGATGCGCCGACGATGATAAAGGTCAGTAATTGAACATCCATGGGCCTACTCCTCGTCTACGCCGTATTTTTTATCCAGTGCATTCATCTTTGCCATATAAACAAAAATAAGTACTACGAATACATAAATGGAACCTTGTTGTGCAAACCAGAAGCCCAGTTTGAATCCAAAGAATTGGATCTGGTTAAGTGCATCGGCAAAAATGATGCCTGCGCCAAATGACACAACAAACCAAATCACCAACAATTTGGCGAGGAGGGAGAGGTTCTCCTTCCAGTACGCCTGCTTGTCGTCTTCATTTCTAAATGCCATCTTTCCGTCCTCATGTCAGGTTAAGTGGATGTTTTATTTTTACATTTATCTAACGACCGGATTTTTGTGTGGCCTCAGTAATCTTTTTTCTGTTTACTTTTGTCAAAAACCACGCAAAAACCCTGTCGGGTCTCGCTTTTTCTATACTCTAGTCGCGGCTTGGCTTTCGAGGAATGAGACCATGGTCGTAGGTAGGAGGATTATAGAGTGAGTATAATACATACAGACATGTTAAAAGGATGTATATAAAACCATGACATTCGCCTGGGTTTCACTTGCACTGGTTTATCTGTTTTTTCTTTTTTATATTGCCAGTTGGGGAGACAAGAACTCACCCACCGCACGCTGGCTGACGTCTCATCCCGCTATCTATTCCCTTGCTCTGGCCATTTACTGCACCGCCTGGACGTTCTTTGGTGCGGTCGGATCTGCCAGTCGCGACACCTGGATATATCTGCCTATTCTTTTAGGGCCGGTACTGGTTTACGTGCTGGGCTATAAGTTTATTTATAAAATGACGCTGGTCAGTAAAAAGCAGCACATCAATACCATTGCCGACTTTATTGCCTCGCGCTACGGCAAACGTCAGGGTGTGGCGCTGCTGGTGACACTCATTGCACTGCTGGCGACCATTCCTTATATCGCGCTGCAACTTAAGGCCATCGGTTCAACATTTCAGCTACTGACGCAGCAACCGAACAGCCACTTCATCATTATTGTGGCAACCCTGTTTATCGCGATCTTTGCGATTTATTTCGGCACAAAACAAACCGATGTTACAGAGTACCGCCGGGGATTGATGCTGGCCATTTCGTTCGAATCCAGTATCAAACTGACCGCGCTGGTGCTGGTGGCCATTGTGGGTTACAGCGCCTGGCAAGCCACTGATAATCCTGAGCAGTTCAATACCTTTTTCAGCGACGAAGCCCTGTCGCAGTTCGGCTCTTACTCCTTTATATCCCAGACAATCATGGCCGCCGCGGCGGTAGTGTGCCTGCCAAGACAGTTTCACGTGGCAATTATAGATAACCTGAGCCTGGGCCACCTGAAAACAGCACGCTGGCTTTTTCCCCTGTATCTGGGGATCACCGCCGCTGTAATACCCGTCATCGCCATTGCCGGTAATGCCATATTTGCAGGGCAGAATGTGGAGCCCGATACCTATGTACTGAGCATGGCAATTTACTCGGAGTCAGCGCTGTTGCAGATCATCGTCTTTATTGGCGGGCTGTCGGCCGCCACCGCCATGATCATTGTCGCCACACTGACCTTAAGTACCATGCTGACAAACGACGTGATCCTGCCGCGGGTTCTGCTAACCAAACACAGTAACCCGGGCAATAAAGATTATGGGCGGCGTATCCGGCTGATCCGGCGTATTGTCATTGGCCTTATTCTGTTGCTGGCTTTTCTGTACCACCAGCAAATGACCAACAGCCGTTCGCTGCACTCCATCGGTCTGATTGCCTTTTCACTGGTGATCCAGCTCATTCCTGCCATTGTTGGCGGGCTTTACTGGAAACGTGCTCATGCTCACGGTGTGTATGCCGGTCTGGTTGCCGGACTGGTTACCTGGGTACTGTGGCTGGTGCTGCCGCTGGTGAATGACAGCGCGACCACGTTGCAACAAAACGAGCAAATCAGCCAGGGAGCACTAATCAGCCTTGCTGCAAATTTTGCTGCCTATATCGGCTTCTCGCTCTTTGCCCCTGCAAGATTAGTTGACCGGATCCAGGCTGAAGCCTTTGTTTCTCCGGCAGATAACAGAACGGCATCGAACCGCCGGCACAACACCCATGTGACCATTGCTGACCTCATTACTCTGTTGTCCACGTTTATGGGCAGCGGCCGGTGTGAGCAACTGGTGGAAGAATATCAGCAACTGAATCACTGCAAAATTAACCGTGACGAAACGCCCGATGAGTCCTTTATGGCATTTTCCGAACGGGCATTGGGCGGCGTAATCGGTGCATCCAGTGCTAAAGCGTTAATCGACTCCATCCTGAAAGGAAAGAAGCTGGATTTCACCGAAATCATTAACTTCTTCGACGATACGACTCAGGCAATGCAGTTCAACATGACTGCCCTGCTCACTTCGCTGGAGAATATGGATCAGGGGATCAGTGTGATAGACAAGCACCTGAACCTGGTTGCCTGGAATAAACGCTATACCGCGTTATATAACTATCCTGACGGCATGCTGGCAGTGGGTACGCCGATTGAAAAGCTGGTGCGGTATAACGCCGAAAAAGGTGAGTTCGGTGCCGGTGATGTGGAAATCCAGATAGAAAAACGGCTGGAACATTTACGCTCCGGTACGCCTCACCGGTTTACCCGCCAGCGCAGTGATGGCCGTGTGATTGAAATGGTCGGCAACCCGTTACCCGGCGGCGGCTTCGTAACCAGTTTCAATGACATCACCGGTCACATCGAAATTCAGCAGGCGCTGGAAGAGTCGAACATCAACCTGGAAGCCAGAATTAAAAAGCGTACGGAAGAAGTGCACTCCATCAATGCCGAATTGCGACTGGAAATCGAGCGCCGTTCAGAAGCAGAAAAAGAACTTATCCGCGCAAGAAAAGCCGCAGAAGATGCTAACGCCAGCAAAACCCGTTTTCTGGCGCTGGCCAGTCATGATGTTCTGCAGCCACTTAATGCAGCGAAGCTTTATGTGACCGCGCTGGAAGAAGCTGAACTTTCTGCACCGGTGAAAGATATCGTTACGAAGCTGAATCATTCTGTCACCTCCAGTGAAGCGCTTATCGGCACCCTGCTCGACATATCCCGTCTGGACCAGGGGGAGCTGAAACCTTCTGTGGAAGCCGTAAACCTTCCCGCCCTCTTGTCGCAGTTAACTGACGAAATGGGTATGCGGGCCAGGGAAAAAGGTCTCCAGTTGCGGGCCAGGATCCGGGACTGCTGGGTACTCGGCGACAAAACCTTCTTGTACCGTATTGTGCAAAACTTGCTGTCAAATGCAGTGAAGTATACAGAATCCGGTAAGGTACTGCTCACCGTGCGCCCAAGGGGTGATCGTGTGTTGATTGAAGTCAGGGATACAGGTATCGGTATCTCGTCTGAGCAACAGGGCATGATTTTCAGTGACTTTTACCGTACCCACGAATCCGCAGAACACGGTGTTGGCCTGGGTCTGGGGGTAGTCCGCAGACTCAGTCAGCAGATGCAAAGCAAGATACAGGTGTCCTCTGTGCCGGGCAAAGGCAGTTGTTTCACCCTGACCATGGGCCGTGCGTCGCCCCGCCGTCAGACTGACCCCGCCAAGCTGAGCCGCTCTTCGACCTTCAGAGGGGTCCGTGTATTGTGCGTAGATGATCAGCAGGAGAACCTGGATGCGCTTCAAACCTTACTGGAAAAATGGGGAGTAACAGTCGTGCTGGCGAACAACTGGGACGACGCCATACGTCAGGCAGATATATTCTCGCCACAAATTCTGTTAATGGATTATCAGTTAGGGCCGGGCCAGAACGGGCTTGATCTGATTGAGGCTATCCGCCGGCATCTGGATATCGTCGTGCCGGCATCCCTGGTCACGGCTAATCATGAAGAAAGTCTGATTGCACAGTGTAAAGAACAGGGCGTGAACTACCTCACCAAGCCTTTAAAACCTGCCAAACTGAGAGCGTTATTACAAAGTTTGACCCGGCATATAAAAGATAGCCGCAGGGAGCCACGGCAGCAGTAGATTGCCGGCTGGCTCCGGAGAAAAAATTTACGCTTTGGGCGGGGTTTGCACCTCGCCCTGAACGGGTGAAGTGGTCTGAACAGGCTGTACCGGCGTCTGGCTGTCGGCTGATTGCACGTTCGTACCATTAGCGGCAGTAACCTTACCTAATGTTCCCCAGCGCCCCTTCGGATTAACCAGAACAGGCCGGGTAAGGATAAGGTTATTCGGATACAGCACCGTTTCTCGATCTTGCGTGACCAGACGGGTGTTGAACAAATTGATGTCGGCTATGTAACCTTCAATGAAGTTGTCGCCATCGAGAATACGCACATAGTTCCCCCGCCGGTATGTCACATTCGTCAGCAGAATAAAGTATGCGGTAACGTTACTGATCAGCGACCAGTTCGCGAACAGGGCGACACCCAGTAAGGTAAGAATTGACGTAGACAGTACCAGCAGGCCGGAAATATCCACACCCCAGGCAATCAGTATTAACGCCAGGGTGACGGTGGCACTTAAAATCCTGGCAGTAAACAACCCTTTCAACGCACTGGAAGATTTGAGTTTACTCTTTTCTACATTCTTTTCGAGACGGGGGATGGCAAAACGGGTCATCAGCAAATAAAGCAACAGCATGACCGCTGTCCAAATCACGTTGGTCTGGTAAGTTTCCAGCCAGCGCGTCACTTGTTCCAACCACTGCATGGTAAGTTCCTGAACAGATGTTAATTGTCGCGTTTTCGCGGGCACAAAAACCGGAAAAAAAGTAAACCGGACAACCCCTGACCGGGTAACCTATACTGAGTTATCGACACGACAAAAAATGAAAATGGCAAAGAGGCAAAATTATATCACCTCTTATGTCCGGTTCGTATTATATTATTAACTAAAGCTTTGGTCTGTCTGTGTTTTCATCCGCACCTGTTCGCCGGATGCAGCAGCCCTTATTTTACCATTACAGGTGTAATAAAAATTATGCGTATCGCAATTTTGTCCCGCAATCCTAAACTTTACTCCACCCGCCGGCTACTGGAAGCAGGCAGAGAGAAAGGCCATGAAGTCGATATTATCGACACCATGCACTGCTACATGGATATTACCAGTGCCAGGCCTTCAGTAAGGTACAAAGGTAAGCGGTTGCCGTTCTATGACGCAGTAATACCCCGTATCGGTGCATCAGTCAGTTTCTACGGCACCTCTGTTGTCCGTCAGTTCGAAATGATGGGGACTTACAGTATTAACGAATCGGTTGCTATCAGCCGTTCGCGGGACAAATTACGTTCATTGCAGCTGTTATCCCGTAAAGGCATTGGTTTGCCACGTACAGGCTTCGCCCATCATCCGGATAACATTGAAGATCTGATTAAAAACGTGGGTGGCGCACCGGTGGTGATTAAACTACTGGAAGGTACTCAGGGTATTGGCGTGGTACTGGGGGAAACCCAGAAAGCCGCAGAGTCAATCATTGAGGCCTTTATGGGTTTGAATGCCAGCATTCTGATCCAGGAATACATCAAAGAAGCCGGTGGCTCTGATATCCGTTGTTTCGTTGTCGGTGATAAAGTGGTTGCGGCCATGAAACGCCAGGCGGCGCCCGGTGAATTCCGCTCTAACCTGCACCGGGGCGGCTCAGCCAGTCTGGTGCGCTTGTCACCGGAAGAAAGAAAAACGGCTATTGCAGCGGCAAAGACCATGGGTCTGAATTGCTGTGGTGTAGATATTCTCCGCTCTAACCATGGACCGGTGGTGATGGAAGTAAACTCGTCACCGGGTCTGGAAGGTATTGAAGCAGCCACCAAAAAAGATGTGGCGGGCATGATTATCGACTTTATTGCCAAATCAGCAAAACCGGGCAACACCCGTACACGAGGTAAAGGTTAATGGCAGAAAAAGCACTGGAAATTGGTGGTCAGCGTATTCTGCCCGGCGAAAGCAAAAAGATTGAGCTTGAAATGCCGCCGCTTTATACCGCTACCAACATGAGTATTCCGGTCTATGTAAAACGTGGTAAACGACCCGGCCCGACTATGTTCGTGTCGGCGGCTATCCACGGTGATGAACTGAATGGCATTGAAATTGTAGGCCGTCTTATTCACTCCAAAGCGATTGAAAGGCTTCGCGGAACACTTATCGCTGTTCCTATGGTGAATGTGTACGGTGTACTGAACCAGTCGCGTTACCTGCCTGACCGCAGAGATCTGAACCGCAGCTTTCCCGGCAGCAAAAAAGGCTCTCTGGCAGGCCGTCTGGCGAACCTCTTTTTTAAAGAAGTGGTGAGTAAGTGTGATATCGGCATCGACCTGCATACCGGTGCCATACACCGCAGTAATCTGCCGCAGATCCGCGCGAACCTGGACGATCCGGAAGTGCTGGGGATGGCGAAAGCATTTGGTGTACCGGTATTACTGAACGCAGATTTGAGAGATGGCAGTCTGCGTCAGGCCGCCAGCGAAGATGGCGTAAAAATTCTGTTGTACGAGGCTGGCCAGGCACTGCGTTATGACGAGTTTTCTATCCGCGCCGGCGTAAGAGGCATTATTAACACCATGCGCCACGTGGGCATGCTGAACAAGAGTCGCAGTAAAGGTCACGACATTAAACGCTTTATTGCCAGAGAAAGTGGCTGGGTGCGGGCACCGGAAAGTGGCCTGGTGAATCATATCGCCCAGTTAGGTGACCATATTGTTAAAGGTGACAAGCTGGCGACGATTTCCAATCCTTTCGGTGAGGTACTGGAAATTATGTACAGTCCTATGGATGGTGTAATTGTAGGTAAACAGAATATTCCGCTGGCGCAGGAAGGCGAAGCGATTTATCACATCGGCTACTTCAAACAACCGGACACGGTGGCTGAACACGTAGAATTACTACAGGATAACCTGGTAACAACCGAACAATCCCAACCCTAGGTTGACTACTTTTGTTAGAGGATCACTGATGCAAGAGCAACAAAAACGCTTGATAGGTGCACTGGAATATTGTGATTTACCCGAGCTGACCATTAACGACCTGACAATCCGGGTCGATACGGGGGCGGCAACGTCGTCATTACATGTCGATAATATCGACGAGTTCGACCGTGACGGCGATTTATGGGTGAGTTTCGATATTCATCCTGACATTCACAATGTAGACAGCATTGTGCGCCGTGAGGCGAAAGTCGTCGCCCGCAAGAAGGTGAAAAGCTCCACGGCAACCCTGGAGCGCAGATATGTTATCGACACGGAAGTGGTGATGTCCGGTGAAGCCTGGCGAATCCAGTTAACACTCACCGACCGGCGTGAAATGACTTATCTGATGTTGTTTGGCAGAGAAGCCATGAACGGGCGCTTTATTGTAGACCCGGAACATGAATTCATACTGACGGAAAAACGTCCCGCCGGATAATTATTTCGGCGGCTCAAGCTCAAGCTGGGAGGCAATCAGTACCGCCTGTGTACGGTTGTTAATGCCCAGCTTCTTAAAGATAGCGGTAACGTGTGCTTTTACTGTTGCTTCTGCGATATCCAGGTTATAGCCAATTTGCTTATTCAGCAAACCATCCCGCATGTAACACAGCACCTTGTACTGAGAAGGTGTTAACGAGGCCACTTTGTCGGCCAGTTCAGAAAACGCTTCGTCGACCTCTTCAATCTTTTCACTTACCGATTCCGGTAACCAGATATCACCGTCAAGAATAGACTGTACAGCATTAGCGATATCACCGGAACTGGCTGTTTTCGGAATGAATCCCAGCGCGCCTACGCCGACAATTTTAGAGATAATGGCAGCGTCCTCTGTACCGGACACAACGGCCACAGGAAGCTCGGGATAAAGTTTACGGATGTGCACCAGACCAAACATGTCATGGCTGCCGGGCATATGTAAATCGAGAAGAAGCAGGTCGATATCTTCTTTTTCGAGGATATCGACCGTGGTAGTCAGATCGCCGGCTTCCCGTAGAATGAGATCCGGCAGGGTTAACGATAACGCTCCCCGCAGTGCATCCCGGTACAGCGGATGGTCATCAGCAATCAGCAGCGTTATCATTCTTTTCCCTTATTTGTTTAAGCGCTCCTCGATGAGTGTATCAACAACGGAAGGATCCGCCAACGTTGAGGTATCACCAAGTTGCTCATGCTCGTTAGCGGCAATCTTACGCAGAATGCGGCGCATAATCTTACCTGAGCGAGTTTTAGGCAGTCCGCGGGACCACTGAATCATATCCGGTGTGGCAATCGGGCTCAGTTCCTGACGTACCCACGCACGCAGTTCTTTCGTCAGCGCCTCGTCTGGCTCAATACCTTCGTTAGGGGTAACGTACACATAGATACCCTGCCCTTTGATATCGTGGGGATAACCCACCACCGCAGCTTCAGCCACTTTAGGGTGAGCCACCAGCGCACTTTCAATTTCAGCAGTACCTAAGCGGTGACCGGAAACGTTCAGTACATCGTCCACGCGACCAGTGATCCAGTAGTATCCGTCTTCATCACGACGGGCACCGTCACCGGTAAAGTACACGCCTTTGTAGGCACTGAAATAAGTCTGGATAAAGCGCTCATGGTCACCGTAAACAGTACGGGCCTGGCTCGGCCAGCTGTCTTTAATCACCAGGTTACCTTCAGCGGCACCTTCCAGATCATTACCGTCTGCATCAAACAGCGCAGGCTGGATGCCAAAGAACGGACGGGAAGCCGAACCCGGCTTAAGTGGCGTCGCCCCCGGCAGCGGAGTAATCATCATGCCGCCGGTTTCTGTTTGCCACCAGGTATCCATAATGGGACAACGGCTCTGACCAATCACGCGGTAATACCATTCCCATGCTTCCGGGTTAATTGGTTCACCCACAGACCCTAACAGACGCAGAGAAGACAAATCGCAACCTTCCACCGGCGCTTCACCATGGGCCATCAGAGCGCGGATTGCAGTAGGTGCTGTGTACAGGCTGTTCACCTTGTACTTTTCTACTACCTGAGCAATACGGCGTACGTCAGGGTAAGTAGGCACACCTTCAAAGAATACCTGAGAAGCACCGTTGATCATTGGTCCGTAAACCATGTAGCTGTGACCTGTGATCCAGCCCACATCCGCTGTACACCAGTAAATGTCATCTTCACGATAATCAAAGGCGTACTTGAAAGTCATGGATGAATACAGCAGGAAACCACCGGTTGTATGCACTACACCTTTAGGCGTGCCGGTTGAGCCGGATGTATACAGAATAAACAGCGGGTCTTCCGCATTCATGACTTCCGGTTCGCACTGAGCTGAACAGTCTTCAGTAAGCTCGTCCCACACCACATCAACGTCGCTGTTGTAGTTAACATCGCCGCCGGTCAGCTTGTGTACAATGACATTAGTGATAGACGGGCACGCACCGTTGGCCAGCGCTTTATCTACATTCACTTTAAGAGGGACAGAACGGCCTGCACGGCGGCCTTCATCACAAGTGATAACAACTTTAGCTTTACTGTCGTTAATACGGTCAGCGATTGCATTAGGCGAGAATCCGCCGAAGATAACAGAATGCACCGCACCGATACGGGCACAGGCCAGCATGGCATAAGCAGCCTGCGGTACCATAGGCATGTATACCGCAACGCGGTCGCCTTTACCGACACCCAGCTTTTTCAGGCCGTTTGCCAGTTTACATACTTCGTAATGCAGTTCCTGATAAGTGATTTCCTGGCTGTCTTCAGGGGAATCACCTTCCCAGAACAACGCCGTTTTCTTTGCATTCTTCGCCAGGTGACGGTCGATGCAGTTGTAGCTGGCGTTGATTTCGCCGTCTTCGAACCACTTGATTGAAACGTTATCTGCGCCAAATACCGTATTCTTGGTTTTAGTTGGTTTCTTGTACCATTCTAACGTTGAAGCGTACTCTGCCCAGAAGCCTTCCGGGTCTTCTACAGAGCGCTTATACATCTGATCATACTGCTCTTGCGTCAAATGCGTGTTTTCCAGAATGTTGTCCGGTACAGGATACGTCTTGCTGGCAGTCATGGATAATGCCTCCGATGTCATGTTAATCCAGTAATAATTGTCTGTTAAACAGGGTAGCCATTCTAAGGTAAAGCAAAATGAGACTTTGGTCTTAGCGATTTTGCTCTTTTAAGACAAAAAGATACAACCTTAGTCTCATAGACCAACAGCCAGTTTGTTAATTCAGAGGAATACATCCTCTTTTGAAAAAATAACGAAAAAATCACAATTATCTTACCTTTAACCTGACTGCGTAAAAGAAGATAATCCGGATAAATTGCTTAACAGACCCGATGAACAAAAGCTGAAAGAATTCAGATAAACAGTGCCACCCTCAACGGCTATTTGCGCAACTGATAGTGAATATCACGCAGACAGCAGACGGGGTGGCAGGATGCCGCTAAAATTGCCTCAGAACTTAAAGATCACACCGGCACGTGCAACCACGGTTGTAAAGCTTTCAAAGTCAGAACCATACTCAGTATCAAAGTGAGTTAACTGAGCAAAAGTGGTCAAGCCTTCTGTAGCCTGATAGCCATAGTTAATATAGGCAGTCGTGTTTTCGTTCAGGCTGGTTGCAGACAGGCGATCACGGTCACCGGAGTCTACCGACGCACTACCGTAACCTACTTTCACGTTATGCCCTGCTGCCGGCGTCCAGCTTGCGTACATCATATAGCCACTCTCTGAGAAGCTTTCGCTGACCACACCGCCACTTAATGTCACTGCCGGCGCTACACCCAACGCATTCTGGTTGTTCAGTGCTTCACCGGTGTAGTATTCACCATTCAGGCTGACCGCTCCGAAGTTCAGTGTTGTGTACACCTTAAAGAGGTTGGCATCCTGGTTACTGCCTTCAACATAGCCCGGCTCATCTTCAAACTGCAGTTCGGCTACGTGTGCCGCAAAACCGATGACGTGGCCGGATATTTTGTAGTTAGCATCAACAGCGAAGCCCGGCATACCACCCAACTCATTATTATTTACACCACTGCTGCTCAGGTTACGGCCCTTACCGGTGATTGCGCCGGTCAGCGTTAAGTTATCAACCTTGTAAGTTGCACCCGCTTCCATGGCGAGGAAGCCGGAATTACCTGCGCGGTAACCATTACCAACCCAGTTGTAGCTGCCGCTGGATTTGATCCCTGATGCAGTAGACCATTTCTGGCCGGCAAACAGCGTCAGGTTATCGCTGTAATCGTAATAAAGCGTTGCCAGACGAAGTCTTGGCTCCTGCGCCTGCAATGCGGTTTGGTTAGTAAAGCCGTCTTCACCGTCAATGAAATCCAGCTCAAGCACACCGCGAATTTTATCGTGCTTCATATTCAGGGAGAAACGGGACTGGGAAGCCTGGAAAGATGTAGACTGGGATTCCAGATAATTCGTTTCTTGCGCAGTTGCAGGGGCACCGCCGAAAATATCCGTTCTCAGTGCATGTGTTGGTGCAACATGACTGTAAGTACTTCCGTAACTGCCGACACCCTGACTGGATGTCACGACTTCCGTTTTGATCATGCCTTTGAAGCTGAAATCATAAGCGTAGACAGGGCTACCCGCCAGGATAAGTGCGCACGAGGCTGCAATGCGTGTATACATGTGTTTTCTCCCGATTCATTTTTAAAATCAGATTTGGTTTTTAAATGGTGTTCTTTTTTCTTATTGAGGATAAAGCGAAGGGACGAACAGGTACGTCACCCTCAACCTTCTAACGAAAAATTAACATTAACAAAACAATTTCATTGTGAGACAAATTACAGCGGATTACCCTATAAATCGTGAATGTTGCGACCAAAGTCTTACGATTCAGGGAGGATACGAACTTTTTCCGGCTCATTTGTTGTTTTTGCTGTGACTTAATAAAATCAGTCACTTAATTATTGTTGATGAACCCGGATTCTGCGAGTTTTTTGCGGTGTAATCTGCATTTTCCGGCGGGGATGACAGGGCCGCTTCAGTTTGATGTGAAGCGGCGGAATGTAAATCACTGTGAAATGAAAATCACGGACAGCGGCATAATAAAAAACAATCCGGCAATATAAGCAGCACCGTAAATTTTACGTTCTGCTGCCAGACCGGCCAGTGATGATGACAGACTGAGTGGAATGTTACGCAGAAAGGGCAGACCAAATATCAGCAGCACTGAAAATATATTAAATAACAGATGCACCAGCGCAATCTGCATGGCAACACCACCCATCGGGCCGGTCACCGCCAGCGCAGCGATAAGCGCAGTAATACAGGTTCCGATATTTGCACCCAGTGTGAACGGATAAATATCACGGGCTTTCAGAATGCCACTACCCACCAGCGGAACCATCAATGACGTGGTGGTAGACGATGACTGGACCAGCACTGTCATTACAGCCCCGGAAGTAATGCCTGATACCGGCCCTTTGCCGATACTGGTGTGCAGAATATCTTTCGCCCTGCCTACCATAAGCACTTTCATGACTTTTCCCATCAGTGTGATTGATGCCACGATCAGCAAAACACCCAGCAGGATTTTAACGACCCCGGGATACACAGACGGCAGGAACATCAGGCCCTCTGTGACCCAGTGTACAACCGGTTCAGTGACCGCCTTTACCGGATTCACGCCGGACATTGCCACACTGTTGTCCATCTGCAGCAGCGAAACAAGATACTGACTGCTTTTTTCTAATATCCCTGTCGCCATTTCCAGCGGCAGGAAAATCATCACCGACATAACATTAAAGAAATCATGAATTGTCGCGGCATGGAAAGCCCGTCTGAACTCATCTTTGCGGGCTACATGCCCCAGGCTCACTATGGTGTTGGTAATACTGGTACCGATATTCGCTCCCATTATCATCGGCACAGCAATAGGTACGGGCAACCCGCCTGCAACCATGGCAACTATGATGGAGGTCACCGTGCTGGATGACTGAATGAGGGCGGTACTGACCATGCCGATGATCAGGCCCATCACCGGATTTGAGGCAAATTCGAATAAACCCCGCGCATGGTCAGCGGTGGCGAATTTAAAGCCACTGCCAATCATCGATACTGCCAGCAGCATCAGATAAACCAGGGCAAGGAGTACAAACCAGTTTTTTATTGAATGACGTGGCGTTCCTGCCGCAACCGTCGGTTCCATGTTGGTATGGGATAGCGTCATAATAAAGCATACACTCACTTATGTTCAGATAAGCAAGTGTATGGCGGATTTATGACAGCGAAATGAACGCGGCAGTCATGCCTCAGAAAGGAACAGGATACGCTCTGTAAACGTCTTCGATTTGGCGCAGTACGGCAGAATCCAGCGTTAAATTAAACGCATCAATGTTCTCTGCCAGTTGCGCTTCAGTGGTGGCTCCGATGATAGTTGCAGTGACTCCCGGTACCTGCTGACACCAGGCCAGCGCCAGTTGCGAAGGTGTAATCCCTGCACGGGAAGCAATTTCCACATAACGTCGTGTTGCATCGTGGGCCGGCTGCTTATCACGGAACAGCCCCTGACGCTGAACATACGTCCAGCGGGATCCTTTCGGTCTCGCATCGTCCAGATATTTACCGGCCAGCATTCCCGTTGCTAATGGTGACCATGGCAAATAAGCAATATCTTCCAGGTGACACATTTCAATCAGATAGGGTAAATCCTTTCCGTGCAGCAGGCTGAACTCGTTCTGAATGGATACCGGTTTAGGTATGCCCATCTCATCACATAAACGCAGGAAAGTATGAATGCCCCAGGGCGTGTCGTCAGACAGTCCCCAGTGACGGATTTTACCGGCATCGATGGCGGTTTTCAGACCGCTGAGGATATTGCGCATTCCTTCCGTTTCTTTTTCTTTATCGATGGTGGTGGGATCCACTTTGCCTGGCCAGTGCTTACCGAAATGCGGCGAGGTACGGTTCGGCCAGTGCAGCTGATAAACATCAATGTAGCTGGTCTGCAAACGCTTCAGCGAGCCTTCAATGGCTATGCCAATATTCTCAGCGTTGATAATATCGCCGTTACGGATCCAGCTGATACCGCTGCCTGCGATTTTAGTCATGATGATGAGCTCTTCACGCTGGCTCTGGTTGCGACTCAGCCAGTCGCCCATTTGACGCTCCGTATCACCGGATGTCGGCTCGTTCGGCGGTATCGGGTACATTTCAGCGGTATCAATGAAGTTTACGCCTCTGGACAGTGCCAGAGCCATTTGCCCGTCAGTATCCTGCTGGGTATTCTGAATGCCCCAGGTCATCGTACCCAGGCACACTTCAGAGACTGACAGCCCGCTGCTGCCCAACGTTGTATATTTCATATTGCAGTTAACCTGTTTCTTATTCATTTTGGTGTGGCAGTCTGCCGCTTAGCCTCATTTCGCCACAGAATTCTGTTCCTGAAGCCGGGCTTCGGCTTTCGCCAGCTTTTTCTCGATATCCCTGCGGGATTCCACCATCTCGTTTGCCAGCTCAGCCAGCGACTTAAATTCCGCAAACCCGAGCTGCCGGGTATCAATTTTCTGATATTGCCTTTTACAACGGTAAAAGAACATCACGAAATTAGCAAAAGCACGGTGAAATGTAGCGAAGCTTTTGACCAGCAGTAAAATCAATGCGATGGATGTCACTGCCGCAATCGACAAACTGTACACCCTGACTTTGTTTTGCTGATCGGTGATCAACGGCTGCAATGCGGTTTCCACACTTCGCAGCTTGTCCTCCACATCATGGGCCTGACGCCTGAAGGCTCCCTGCAGGCCATCATTGTGGGTGACGCCCATTGTCGTAACAGCGTCAGCCAGTTGATTAAATACCCGTGTGTAATCTGCCGTCAGAGTTTGTGCCTGCCCGTCATTACTGATCACCGCCGCATGCTGCAACTTTTCAAGGGCCTGACGTACAGCCTGACGGTGAAAGCTCTCACGGGTCAGCAGATAATTACGGGTAGCCAGTTGCAGGGCGACTTTCAGCTGATAAGCCTCACTACCATAGGCAAAAAATGGCACCCGCGACATGTCATCCTCAATGCCAGTGAGTTTGCCCTGAAAACCGGACTGGCGGGTTAACCCCAACTGACTTTGCAGGGTAACCACTTCACGGAACAGGCGCTGGTAATCATGCATGCTTTGCGCAAGTTCGCCGGTTTGCTCTACCGGCAACGCATAGTCGGCCAGCAACGGCGACAACCCGGCAAGATCATTATTAAATCGCTCAGAGCGCGCCGTGAACCGGTGATAGTAGTCCATCTGATGTCGCAGCAGGAAGTCTTTTTCGTGACGTCTTAATTGCAACAATTCCTGCTCCAGATGCAGCAATAAATTGTGTTGCTCATGCAAATGGAAGAGGCGCTTAGTGAATAAATGCTGGTTTACCACCAGCAAACTCATTCCTGACACGCAGATCAGGGTCATCAACATCAGGCGGGACTTAATGGAATCAAATTTCATGGCGAACACCATTTTTGTGGAAACATCTCAGGGTAACGCAGCTATGTGAAGGGATTGTTGCATTCGTCTGTCACTACCCGGCATTTTGCGATTCAACATAAGCATATGGGGGTAACCCCCTATAGCGGCGCAAAAAGCAAACAGCGACACTGTGTTTACAAAAGCAAAAAGCCGGAACCAATACTGGCTGGTAAACAACAAAGTGACGGAGCGACAAAATGAAAAAATTCACCCTCTCGGCCTTAGCGGCGGCGATGATAACACTTCCGGCAAAAGATGCACTTGCTGATGCGTACATTGGCGAACAAATGCAAACTACACTGACAACACTGGCTGAAAATACGCCTGTGATGGCTGTAGTCACCTACGAACAGCTGGACCCGCTGGCAGAAACCCAAATCCGCCAACTGCTCGATTTAGGCATTACAGAGGGTGTGCAGTTTAAAACGCTCCCCATCATCGGTGTACTGGCAACCAAATCTCAAATCGAACAGATTGCCGCGATGGACGGAGTGCGCTCTGTATTTGCCAACCGTCCGGTGAAATTTTTCAATGAAGTTTCCCGACAAATCACAGGCGTTGATCAGCTACAAAGTGACGACTTTATTACCCGCAACGGTATGAGCTTCACGGGTAAAGGCGTCACCATTATGGTGAACGACTCAGGTATTGATGCTACCCATCAGGATTTGTTTTTCGGCGATAAAGTCGTGGAAAACGTGCAGGCAGCCACCCATGCTCAGGCGCTGTCTCTCACCGGTGTCACCAACGGATTTACATTAACAGGTCAGCCAAATACAGATCTGAATTCAGGTCACGGTACCCATTGCGCCGGCACCATTGCAGGCAACGGCGTTATGTCTGACGGCAAGCACAAAGGGGCCGCACCGGATGCGGATCTTGTGGGTTACGGTTCAGGCGGCGGAGTGCTGATTCTTGATTCACTGGGCGGTTTTGATTTCGCTATCAGCAATTTATACAGCTATGACAGTCCGATTAAAGTTATCAGCAACTCATGGGGTTCCAGCGGCAAGTACGAACCGCTGGGGCCGGTTTCCATGGCAACTTATAAAGCCCATAAACTGGGGATCCTGAGTGTATTTGCTGCCGGTAACGATGGTCCCGGTGAAGACTCTCACAACCCTTACGCCCAAATCCCCTGGGGAATGTCAGTGGGTGCAGGCGACAAATCAGGCAAACTTGCGGACTTCTCATCACGGGGCCTGGCTTCAGAGTCCGGCTCATTCACGATGCCTGACGGTACGGAATGGACATACAACAATGATGTGACCATTGTTGCTCCGGGCGTGGACATTATCTCTGCACGGGCATCTACCAACCTTGTTGCCAATGGCGGCGATGCCGACCTTGGCGCAATGGAAGCCGAGTACGTGCCCTTCTACACCATGATCTCAGGTACGTCCATGGCCACACCCCATGTTGCCGGCATTGTTGCACTCATGCTGGAAGCTAACCCTGAACTGGATAATCTGACGATCAAAAAACTGCTTCAGGACACAGCAACGAATATGCCGGGTTACGAGCGCTGGGAAGTAGGTGCCGGCTATGTGAACGCAAAGGCCGCCGTGGCTGCTGCTCTGGATTACGATATGGACTACAGCGTTACCGTTAACAACCTGGCAGAAAAAACCTTTAATACGAATTCCCTCACCACTGAGTCTGATGATGTGACCACTCTGGATGTGTTCTATTCACCGGTGGGTGAACCTGATATTCAGTATTTTGAAGTGGGTGACGATGTTGCGCTGGTAAAAGCAGCCGCATCCACGCTGGCGAATCTTACAAAACTGGTTCTGGTTGCCCCTGACGGTACGGAGTATTTCGGCAATCTCACCACACCGGTACTGAGTGAAAACATGCGTGTTTCTGCCCCCGGCATGGCCGGCACCTGGGGCGTCTATGTATACGGTCTGACGTCATTATCCGGTGTGCAGGCTGACCCTCTGGGCCTGACCAACGGACCCGGCCTGCCGGAAAGCTTTTCTGTTGATGTGACTTACCAGCTGTCAGGCGGGTTTCAGGGCATGGATGATGTGGAAGGTCACCCTTACGCCGGCGCCATCGAATTTGCCGTCAGCGAACGCTTAATGGATGGTCTGAGCCCGAATAAGTTTTCTCCTGACAGCCAGCTTAAACGTCACGGTTTCGCGACTTACGCTGTTATGGGCGGTGCCGTAAGACAATATCGTGATTTGTTAAACGAACCGGCTCCGGGGCATTCGGGTATCCCGAAATCGAAAAAACCTTATATGGAATCTGTTCTGGTGAGTGGTGGTGCACTTAAAGATACCGACGGCTCCCAAAACCCCGTTTTGTTGGCTGACATGGATGTTGCCAACACTTACGGGACCTACAAGCGACTGGATGCTGCGTATTCCTTTGTTCAGATGCTTGGTCTTCAGGATGTGGCGACCGCTTTTGATCCTGCTGACGATATCATCGTTGAATATAAAGGAGAGCAAATTGTGCTCGCCGATCAGGATTCAATTCCTGATGAGCTGAAAGGCTATGTGCAACTGGCAATCACGTTGTCGCTGGTCAATGTTGAATTCGGTCTGACTCAGGGTCAGTTCGACTTAACACCGTCACTGACAGCCAGCTTTGATCCGGATGGCATGATAACACGGGCGCACTACGCAGTATTGGCTTCACGTTTCTTCACCCAGTACTACCAATAAAGTACCAGAAGCGTGGTAGTTATACTTGCTGCCACGCCACATCTGGTTTATTTTTAATCAATAGTTATGAGGTGACAACATGAAAGCAAAAGTAGTTCGCACGCTGGCCATCGCAGCTGCACTGTGTTTAACAATGGCACCAATGGCGAACGCCGTTGCTGTACTTCCCGATACCATTACCGTAACAGACAACCAGTTAAAAGCATCTGTTCAGGTGAGTAATACCATTGCCGTTGACCTGACCGTCAGTTTCGAAAAAGTCATTGGCCTGAATGCCAATACATTATCGGTCAGTGCAGAGTTACTCTCGCCGCTGGACAGTGCCATCACAGACAGGCTGGGTTCGGCTCTGATTGCACCGGCTGCTGCATTTCCGGTTATCGTGTCGCTGACACCGGATCCTGGCAGTGGTTTTGCCTTCGAAGGCATGGCCACCGTAGAACTATACACCAAAGCAATTCATTACACTCCGGATTTGCCTTTGCGTCTGTTTACTTCACACGCAGACGGCACTTTCGAAGATATCACCACGCTGGTATCTGCCGGCAGTATCCGTGCCCGTGGTAACACTGGTAAGTTTTCTGACTTCATGATCCTGCTCGACACCCGCACACCGGCAACCATTGTGGCAGACAAAGCCGCAGCACTGGATGCCTTCGTCAACGCGCAGAGTCATTCAATTTCAGCCCCGCTGCTGAGCACCGTGGAAAGCTTACTGTCTTCTTTGTCACTGGCCGTGTCCTCGCAGGATTACGATACCGCCCTGGACGAGACTGACGCCTTAATTACCGTGATTGAAAACAGTGACAAAGGTGCCATGCCGGATGTGTGGCAGGCATCAGACAGCCTGACAAATGTAAAAGGCGATCTGTTGTCCTCGCTGACCAGCCTGCGCTACGCGTTGCGGGTAATGTAAGGACCGGAATCATTTCACTATGCCTTTACAGTTAGCCATTGCCGGGCAAAGCGGAATTGTGACTGAACACAAGCTGCTGCCCGGCCGCCGCTATGTTCTCGGACGCAGCGAGCAGGCCGATATCATTATTCCCCACCCCCAGGTGTCACGGGAGCATGCACTGTTATGTGCTGAGAACGATGACAACTGGTCGCTGGACGATACCAGCAGTACCGGCTGCTACCTTAACGGACAACCGGTGTCGTCAATGCGTCTCGGCGATGCCCAGGTGCTGCACTTCGGCCCGGTAGCCTGTGAAGTGAAGCGGTTGAGCGACGACATCACCTTGCGCACTGATTCCGTTTCCGTATGGCGGCAACAACGATTAAACCAGCTGAAACAGGATCTGTCAGATTGCGACGACACCCGTTCACTGATTGAGATGGTGCAGAACTGCTTTACTCAAACCCTGCATTGCGAAAGGGCTGCCGTCATCTTTTGCGACAGTCAGGCCAATATCAGCTTTGCCGACGGACATCCCGAATGGATGAACGAAAACCGCTTTACCGGCAGCCGCACTGTGATCCGCAACGCCATTACGCAAGGTGAACCGCTTGCCATCGGCAATATCAGTGCAAAGCCTCACTATAATCAGCTAGCCAGTGTGGTGAACAATCATATCTGCGCGGCTGTATGTATTCCTCTTATCAGTGATCACGGTGTGACTGGTGTACTGTATGGAGACAACACAAGCGGCAGGCAGTATTTTACCGGCACAGAAGTGGCTTTTGCCCGCCAGATCGCGGATATTTTGTCATTACGTTTGTTATTCCTTTCTATCGAACATAAACTAACCTTGTTACGTCGTTCCTGAATTTATCCTTTTTCAGGATAATAAGGCTGGTTTTGCAGAATAATAATAATGGTGCGGCCCATGGTGACGCACTGGCTACTCAGCAATTGCAGAACGCTTCTCTTCTCGAGGCAGGTACAGTCCTGTCTGATCGTTTCCGTATCATTTCACACTTAGGTCAGGGCGCTCAGGCCAGCGTTTACTTCGCCTTTGACATGCTTCTGGATACACAGATTGCACTGAAATATATCCCGGGTGCAAACCGCCATCCTGAAAAAATGGAAGTATTGCGCAATGAAGTCCTCACAGGGCGGAAATTGCAACACCCGAACATTATCCGCATCCATGACATCTACACCCATCACGCTGATGCTTTTTTTACCATGGCTTATGTTGCCGGTGAACCGCTTTACGTGCGTCTCAATCAGCCGGTTACTGCCCGCCAGTTTGAACAATGGAAAGTGTCGTTATTGCGGGCTGTGGCGGCCTGCCATCACAGCGGGATCCGCCACGGTGATTTGAAGCCTGATAACATTCTGATTGATGAGGAAGACAATCTGGTACTGATTGACTTTGGCATTGGTCAGTCGGTAAACAGTGCGGAGCAGACCAGCGGTCATGAAAGCTTTACTGCACCGGAAATTCTTCAGACCGGCATACCGGCAGCCACATCAGATGTTTATTCAGCTGGCAAAGTGCTGGCGCTGGCGCTGGATGCGGTAATTTTCTCAGCGAAATCTATTCAGGACCGACGATGGGAACGGCGACAGCGGAATATGCTCAAAGCCATGACTGCCGTACCACCGCTGAAAAGGCCGGACATTGATACCCTGTTAACGCAGACGGAAGAAAAAAACCGGGGCAGAACAGGCAGAACTCTGCTTGTGGCTTCTGCGGTGCTGCTCATTGCTTTGGCCGGCCTCTACGCAGGAACCCGCTCCGCAGCCCCGATGCTCACAGGCACCCAACGGGTTGTGATTGTCTCCGCGCCGGATGTACCGGTTCTGAGTGTGATAAGTGCAATGACTGCCCTCCCCATCAGCACTTCACCTCAGTTTGATGTGCTGGACCCCGGAGAAACGGCTGAGATCAGCCGGAACTTGTCGTTAAAGCCGCTGCAAAACCGGGACGACCGTGCTGACCTTGCCATCACTCTGGATGCCGGAGTCGTTATTGCCCTGAATGCCTCAGAAGCATCATCATCCACCTGGCTTATCAGAGCGACCGGTTATGCCGGTATCTCTGACGACGTATTGTTTGATCTGGCTACCCCCTTCTCGGCTGACACACTGGCCCGCGATGCCGCCAGGTTTGCCGGTGAGTTATCTGAAGCGCTGGCCGGAGTGACAGATACACCGTCAGACGTACCGGACATGGCGTTTATAAGTGATGTAATTGCAACTATGTCACCATCATCCCCGGGTACCGCGGCAGAAGCACTCGCCAGTCTCCGGCAATCCGCACCAGACTATCCGGCAGCCTGGGTACTGTCAGCAGAGGAAGCGCTGAACGAAAACGATCTGGCCTCAGCCCGCACCTATCTGGACAGATTGTCAGAACTGTCAAACTCTGAGCCTTACTGGCAGTTGAAAGGCCAGTATATCCGCGCATTGCTCAACGATGATGCCAGTCTTGCACTGGAAGCAATTACCTTGCTGACTGACCGTTTTCCGGGTCGTGCAGAGTTACTGGCAGAAAAAGGAATGGTGCTGGAATGGAACGGTGATGCCGCCGGCGCAATGCAAGCCTGGCTGCAGGCAACAGAGAAAGCCCCCGGCAATGGTCAGTACTGGTTTGAACTTGCTCGCCTTAAAATCATTAACGGAAATATTAACGAAGCGATTAATAACGAGCTGACCAAAGCCCTCGTTGCATTCCGTATCAGGGGCGACAAAGAAGGCGAGGGGCTGGTATTAAATGCCTTTGGCGTGGCACACCTCAGACTGGCGGAATACGAAGCTGCCAGCCGTTATTTTATTGATGCACTCATGCTTCGCACAGCAGATACTTTTCCTGCTCAACGGGCAACTACACTCGCTAACCTCGCCAATGCATCGGCAGTACTGGGGAACTACGACACAGCAGAGGAAGCTTTGAATGAAGCATCAGATATCCTCGCCGATTTGGGTGACGACGAAGAGCTTGCTCACGTGCTTGATACACTGGGGTTCCTGTTCGAAGAGCAGGGACAGTACGCCAGGGCACTGATAAATTACAAAAGAGGCCTGGATATCCGTGCGTCCGGTAACAATCAGGGTGAAAAAGCGGCCAGTATGAGTAATGTGGCCTACATGCATTTTCTCACCGGCGACTTTTCACTTGCAGATATTTACTGGCAGCAGGCGCTGAACCAATTCATGGAAGCGAAAGATAAAGCCCATACGATCCGTACGCAGCAAAATATGGCCCAGTTGTCGCTGGTAAAAGGTGACTGGATAGCAGCAGGAAGGTTGCTGACCCTTACAGACGGCGCTTTGTCTGAAACAATGCACCACGAGCAGATGATCAATCACCTGCTCTATAGCTACCTGAACTTTGTTAAAGGTGATCTTGAGCAGAGCTTTACCCGCCTGGCAGAGGCCGAAGCGCTGGCAGTAGATACGACAGACGCCCGCTCGCTGGCTGAAATCACGCTGTGGCACGGTGAGGTTTGCCTGCTGATTGCAGACTTTACCTGCCTTAACCAACAAATCAGCAAAGCCACAGGTTCAGTCACCCATGAGATGACCGAACAGATGGCGGTGCTGAACTGGCTGAAGCTGGCCAGCTCACCACAACCAGCCGGCAATACTGCGACACTGACCGGTGATCAGCTTACAACGCTGTTTCCCGGCAATATTCCGGTATTGACAGAAATAAAAATTGCACTGGATCTGCAACAACGCCTGAACCTTGATAAAGACAGTCCGCTGATGCAACGGGCAGAAGCCTTGGTGAAGCCTGTTTATTATCAGTATTACCTACAACTGCTTTACTTGCAGGCTGAAGCCGGAGAAGACGTCACCGGGAAGCTGGAACAGGCGCTGGCCGCACACCCCGATTACTGGCGCAGCCACCTCTATTACCGGGAGCTGAAAGGTGAGCACAATAAGCAGCTTGCCAGCGAGTCTCTTGAGATTTGGTTGTCCCGTCTGACAGAAGATCAGGCCAGACAATACAGGATGACGTATCTTGAGCAGTGAACAGCAAACACTCATTGACGATATTCTCCGTCAGCAGCAATACCTCAGAAATCGTCTGGACGAGGAACAGCAGCAGCTAACCCTGATGGCCAAACGTTTGTGGGCACAGCAGGAAGCGGATAAGGCCAATCTGTCCCGTGAACTCCACGATGGTGTGGGCCAGTTGCTTACCGCCCTCACCCGCCGTCTGCATACATTGAGTGCCGCTGATCCGAAAATGGCAGAGCTTGCTGAACTGGCTAACCTGGCACTTGAAGACGTAAGGCAGCTGTCACGCATGATGAGTCCCGTCATTCTTGATGATCTGGGGCTCAAACCGGCGCTGAAATGGTTATGCCGCTCCCTGTTTGAAGAAGAGGCTATCCAATGTCGCTGTGAGATAACGATAAATTGTGATATCAGTAAAGATATCAGCACCCTGATTTTTCGCATCGCTCAGGAAGCATTGACCAATACCCTGAAACACAGTGAAGCTGAACTTGTAACGGTGCGGCTGCAAAACAGTTACAACACCATCCGCCTTGAAATCAGTGACAACGGGAAAGGCTTTCAGACCGGCCGCGTAAAGCAGGGTGTAGGCTTAACCAGTATTGCCGATCGTGCCAGGGCCTTTGATGCTACTCTGGAAATAGCATCCGCCTCCGGTGGCGGTACAACAACCACAGTGGTGATCCCTCTATGACTATAAAAATCGTGCTGGCAGATGATCATGTCATTATGCGTCAGGGGCTTATTCAGATGCTCGAAGCAGACGGTCAGTTTACTGTCACCGGCGAATGTGGTGACGGCGTGAGTCTGATCAACCTTGTGATCACACAAAACCCGGATGTAGTGATTATGGATATCTCCATGCCGGAAATGAGTGGCCTGGTTGCTATTGATAAAATCCTCACCCAGCGGCCGATGACACGGGTACTTGTGTTGTCCATGCACAATGAACGTGAATACATGGAAGCCATGTTTGATGCCGGTGCAAAGGGCTACCTTCAGAAGGAAACCTCCGCTGACGAACTGCTTTGTGCTATTAAGCAGATTGCATCAGGAAAAAGCGTATTTCCCGGCCTGGAAGGTGCAGCAGCCCCCGCATCAGGCAATATTGTGAATCCACTCAGTGTGCTGACCCGCAGAGAACGGGAAGTGTTTTTCCTTGTGGCGGCGGGAAATACCAGTAAGAAGATAGCTGAATTGCTGACGATGAGTCTCAAAACCGCCGAGAATCACCGTAGCAATATGTATAAAAAATTGAATGTCACCAGCTCTGCAGAATTAATCCGTCTGGCCGGCAAAGCCGGCCTGCTGGAATAATTAAAGCTGATCTCTGAGCGTGATACTGAAGGCGGTGTCAGCCCGCGTAACCGCGTTTGCAGGTACGAAGGAGGCAGATATGACCGGTTCCAAATCGAACCGCCCCTGTGTCACAGATAACTCAGGCTGCATAAGACCAAGTGCCAGAGCCTGCTGAACATAACCCCGCATTGACGGGCTTATCTCACCGGCATCGTCTATCTCCACCGCTTCCCCGAATACAATCGCCACTACCGGAGAGTCCGGGTCAAAGGCTTCGGCTTCCGCCTGCAATCCCAGTCCCTGTACCAGTGAGTAAGCCAGTTCTTCGCGGCTGACCAGATCACTTGCCCCAAATACCGTGGCAGAGTCATTCAGCATCACCGGTTTCATAGTTTGTTCGCGGTCTGATAGCAGTGTGCCTTCAGCTGACACGCTGTTTATTGAAGCACCATAACTGCCGGCATCAGCAAAATAAGACGCATTCCCTGACAACGTCTGACGCAGACTGGTTGCCAGCGTAAGGGTATCTGCCAGTTCAGCCCTGGTAATGAAACTGTCTGGTTTAAAGCCATTAGCAGTGGCGTCCATCAGGTGCCTGCTTACCACGTACTCAATAAAGCTCTGAGCGCCGTGCCCTTCGCTGTCTTCAATGCCCGTATAACCTGCCGTTTCCAGCAAACGGATATTGACGTCCACCGTACCGGGTACACCAACACCATTGGTGACGCCAAGCGGATCAAGAGACACTCCGCTTACACTGCCAATTCCGCGACTGTAAAGCTTCCATGTACCGGCCATACCCGGAGCCGCTGCGCCAACCGCTGAGCCTAATACCGGTAAACCAATACCAGACCCGTAACGGTTTCCGGCCGGGTCTTCCAACACGAATGCCGTACCGGTTTCAATAATCGCGGAAGCCAGTACCATTGACACATCCGCAGAAACATCGAAGGTTTCCGTCGGGCTCTCTCCCACCGGGATGTATGTCGTTTGCATAGTGAAACTGTCACCTTCAGTCACATTGGCAAATGCATTGAAGCTGCGGTTAAGTTTGACGGTATCACCGTAAACCTCTGTGCCATTGACAACAGCATTGACCGCAGCGTGGGCATTGACGTAACCGGCACCTGCTTCCCACGCACTTCGGCCCGCCATGGGCGTCGCTGTTTCCTGTAAAATATGTTTGACGTCATACCACTGCAAATCCGGATCTGCTTCCAGCATCAATGCCACAATTCCCGAAACATGCGGCGCAGCCATTGAGGTACCGCTGGACACTGTATAAAACGGCAGATGCTGCGGTTCAATCATATCTGCGTCATCCTGAGCACTCAGCCCTCCCAGGCTTGACGTTGACGCACGGGCAGAAATGACGTCTACACCGGGTGCTGTTACCGTGGGCCTGTCTTCCCAGGTAAATACCTCACCGTCAACAACCACTTCCCCTCCTTTGCCGTCAACGCCGCGGGAACTGAAATCAGCCAGCTTACCGTCTTTGTCGCCGGCAGCGACGGTTATCACCCAGGGGGCCTTCTTAAAGTTGCCGGTAATGGTGGATTCACCGGCACCGGAATTACCGGCAGAAAAGACGGTAATAATGCCGCGGTCTGCCAGTGCTTTGGTTGCTACGTTAGTTGGATCATCCGGATTAAAGGGCGTTCCGATATCACCGGTATTGCCAAAGGAGTTAGAAATAACGCGGATGTTATAATCGTACTGATGGGTCAGCGCGTAATCGAAGCCGCCGATGGTATCTAAAATAAATAAGGCTGCTCCTGAGCCGTAGCCGATGATATCAGCCCCGGGTGCCACACCGGCATGCAGTCCGCCACTTTTGGCCCCATTTCCGCCTACAGTGCCTGCTACGTGGGTACCGTGACCACCTCCGATGTCACTGTTGGCAACATTTTCCTGATATGTGACCGGCAGGATACTGCTGAAAGACGCAAGGTTGGTCTGCGCCAGAACGTTTTGAACAACATGATCCGGATAAGCGATATCTGAATGGGTGCCGTCTACACCGGAATCATTAACCACAACACCAATGCCACGACCGGAATACGGTACGCCACCGTTCCGCAAGCTACGGTCAGCCCGCATGGTCTGTACACCAGTAATTTGCGTGGACTCGTAATTTTCAAAATCCAAAGGAGCGTTGTGATAAACCGATACTACATCATCGCGGCTATACAGTGCATCTACCTGAGCTTTGGTCGCAAGAATGCCAACAATAGGCAAATTCTGCATTGAAACGCCGGTAGTGATACCAAGGGATTTAAGGGCATTAAGCTGCAGTGCTGATACCGGACCGGAACCGTCAAAGGTAACGATAACTTCCTGTAACTCAACAGGCGCTTCGGCAAGTTGTGCAGCGAGAGCGGAATCGAAAGTTTTTGCATTAACTACGCCGAAGGGCAAGGCACAGGTAACAGCAACGGAAAGCAGTGTTTTCTTATTTAATATTTTCATGGGTAACCTCACTTGTTTACACAACGAGTATTGCCCATTGACTATTTTACCGACATAGGGGATTACCCCTAATAATTTCAGTCTGGCTTGCAACTGACTCAGCCGGATAACAGATATAAAAAAGGCCGCTTGCGCGACCTTTTTCCGGACTAGTGTGTAGTCATCAATTACTTGATGATTTTAGCTACAACACCAGCACCTACTGTACGACCACCTTCACGGATTGCGAAGCGCAGACCTTCTTCCATCGCGATTGGAGCGATAAGGTCAACGACGAATTTCAGGTTGTCACCAGGCATTACCATTTCTACGCCTTCTGGCAGCTCAACGGCACCAGTTACGTCAGTTGTACGGAAGTAGAACTGTGGACGGTAACCTTTGAAGAATGGAGTGTGACGACCGCCTTCATCTTTAGACAGTACGTATACTTCCGCTTCAAACTGAGTGTGAGGAGTGATTGAACCAGGCTTAGCCAGTACCTGACCACGCTCAACGTCATCACGCTTAGTACCACGCAGCAGAACACCAACGTTCTCACCTGCACGACCTTCGTCAAGCAGCTTACGGAACATTTCAACACCGGTACAAGTAGTTTTAGTCGTATCTTTGATACCAACAATTTCTACTTCTTCACCAACTTTAACGATACCTTGCTCAACACGACCAGTTACAACAGTACCACGGCCTGAGATTGAGAATACGTCTTCGATTGGCAGGATGAACGGCTTGTCGATAGCACGCTCTGGCTCCGGGATATAGCTATCTAAAGCTTCGCCAAGCTCAACAATTTTCGCTTCCCATTCTGCTTCACCTTCCAGGGCTTTCAGTGCAGAACCTTTGATTACTGGCAGATCGTCGCCAGGGAATTCGTATTCAGTCAGAAGTTCACGAACTTCCATCTCAACCAGTTCCAGCAGCTCTTCATCATCAACCATGTCACATTTGTTCATGAATACGATGATGTAAGGGATACCAACCTGACGACCCAGCAGGATGTGCTCACGAGTCTGTGGCATAGGGCCATCAGTCGCAGCAACTACCAGGATACCGCCGTCCATCTGAGCCGCACCAGTGATCATGTTCTTAACGTAATCAGCGTGTCCCGGGCAGTCTACGTGCGCATAGTGACGGGTAGGCGTGTCATATTCTACGTGTGAAGTAGAGATGGTGATACCACGCGCTTTTTCTTCAGGCGCGTTATCAATTTGATCGAATGCCTGAGCTGAACCACCGTAAGTCTTTGCAAGAACAGTAGTGATTGCTGCAGTCAGAGTGGTTTTACCGTGGTCAACGTGGCCGATAGTACCCACGTTTACGTGGGGTTTCGTACGTTCAAACTTTTCTTTTGCCATTTTTCTCGTTTCCTAAGTTAAAAGTCCGACCCAATACAGACCGGACCGAACCTTCATTAAGATTTAGTTTCTTGATTCGATAATCGCTTTTGCAACATTGCTAGGCGCTTCAGAGTAATTGAAGAACTCCATAGAGTATGACGCACGACCCTGCGTTTGTGAACGCAAGTCAGTCGCATACCCGAACATTTCTGAAAGCGGTACTTTCGCGCGAACAATCTTGATCCCGCCTACACCGTCTTCCATACCTTCGATCATGCCGCGACGACGATTCAGATCGCCTACAACATCACCCATCCAATCTTCTGGAGTTGTTACTTCAACTTTCATAGTGGGTTCGAGCAATACTGGATTTGCCTCAGCACAACCTTTCTTGAAACCCATAGAGCCGGCGATCTTAAACGCCATTTCAGAAGAGTCAACATCATGATATGAACCGTCGAACAGTGTAACCTTTACATCAAGTACAGGATACCCTGCCAGCACACCATTTTGCAGCTGCTCCTGAATTCCTTTGTCTACCGCAGGAATGAATTCTTTAGGCACAACACCACCCACGATTTCGTTCACGAATGCGTAGCCTGCACCTTCTTCCTGTGGCTCGATACGTAGCCAGACGTGACCAAATTGTCCACGTCCGCCTGACTGACGGACAAACTTTCCTTCCGCTTCAACCTTGCTGCGAATAGTCTCACGATAAGCAACCTGTGGTTTACCTACATTACATTCAACTTTAAATTCACGCTTCATACGGTCGACAATAATATCGAGGTGCAGTTCACCCATACCGGAAATGATTGTTTGTCCGGTCTCGTCATCTGTGTGTACTTTAAACGACGGGTCTTCTGCAGCCAGTTTACTCAGTGCCATGCCCATTTTTTCCTGGTCAGGCTGAGATTTTGGCTCTACGGCGATGGAGATTACCGGTTCCGGGAACTCCATACGCTCAAGTGTAATAACATGATTCGGATCACACAAGGTATCACCGGTCGTCACGTCTTTCAGTCCGATGGCAGCGGCAATATCGCCGGCACGAACTTCTTTCAATTCTTCACGATCTTTTGCGTGCATCTGCACGATACGACCAAAACGCTCACGTTTTTGCTTCACCGGGTTATAAACAGTGTCACCTGTATTGACCACACCGGAATAGCAACGGAAGAACGTGAGGGTGCCCACAAACGGGTCTGTGGCAATTTTGAATGCCAGGGCAGAAAACGGTTCGCTATCGTCAGCATGACGTTCTGCTTCAGTTTCTTCCCCGTCGTCTAACACACCTTTAATGGATGGAATATCAACGGGTGCCGGCAGGTACTCAACAACCGCATCAAGAACGGCCTGAACGCCTTTGTTCTTGAACGCACTACCACAGGTAGCCAATACGATTTCATTGTTCAGTACGCGGGTACGCAGACCCAGACGGATTTCCTCTTCAGTCAGCTCTTCGCCTTCCAGGTATTTTTCCATCAGATCTTCGGACGCTTCAGCAGCCGCTTCGATCATCTCTGTGCGGTATTTTTCTGCTTTAGCAACCAGTTCAGCCGGAATGTCTTCATAGGTAAAAGTCATACCCATGTCTTCTGCATTCCAGTTGATGGCCTTCATCTTGATTAAATCGATGACGCCACGGAATTCTTCCTCTGCACCTATATTCAGTTGAATCGGTACACAGGTTGCGCCTAAACGTTTGCGGATTTGACCCACAACACGTTCAAAATCGGCACCGGCACGGTCCATCTTATTGACGAAAACCATGCGCGGTACACGATATTTATCAGCCTGACGCCAGACCGTTTCTGATTGAGGCTCAACCCCGGAAGACCCACAAAATACAACCACCGCACCATCAAGCACGCGCAGAGAACGTTCAACTTCAATGGTGAAGTCAACGTGCCCCGGCGTATCAATAATGTTGATACGGTGTTGATCGTACTGCTGCTGCATTCCTGACCAGAAGCACGTGGTAGCAGCAGAAGTGATCGTGATACCACGCTCCTGCTCCTGCTCCATCCAGTCCATGGTGGCTGCGCCATCATGCACTTCGCCGATTTTGTGTGATAATCCTGTATAGAACAGGACACGCTCAGTAGTGGTGGTTTTACCCGCATCTACGTGTGCGACAATACCAATATTACGATAACGTTCAATTGGGGTCTTACGAGGCATACGACTCTCTCAGTTTAAACTTTAATTACCAACGGTAATGTGCGAACGCTTTGTTCGCTTCGGCCATACGGTGAACGTCTTCACGTTTCTTAACCGCAGAACCTTTGTTGTCTGCTGCATCTAACATTTCAGCTGCAAGGCGTTGTGCCATGGACTTTTCGCCACGTTTACGTGCGGCTTCAACCATCCAACGCATACCCAGCGCGTTACGACGAACAGGACGAACTTCTACAGGTACCTGGTAAGTAGAACCACCCACACGGCGTGATTTAACTTCCACTGTAGGACGGATGTTGTCCAGAGCATCTTCGAACACGTCTAAGTGTGCTTTGCCGGTTTTTTCAGCAACAATATCAAGCGCACCGTAAACAATCTTTTCAGCAACTGATTTCTTGCCGTCGAGCATTACGACATTCATGAATTTAGCAAGCAGTTGTGAACCAAATTTTGGTTCTGGTAGGATTTTACGTTGACCTACGACTCTTCTTCTTGGCATTTTACAATTCTCCGTATGAATTCAGGGAAATCCCAAAACTCTGATTACTTCAGTTTGGCCTTACTAACGGAGAACCGTTAAGATTTAGGCCGCTTCGCACCGTACTTAGAACGGGCTTGACGACGATCGTTAACGCCTGCGCAGTCCAGAGTACCGCGAACAGTGTGATAACGAACACCTGGTAAGTCTTTAACACGACCACCACGGATAAGAACAACGCTGTGCTCTTGCAGGTTGTGGCCTTCACCACCGATGTATGAAGACACTTCGAAACCGTTAGTTAAACGTACACGACATACTTTACGCAGTGCAGAGTTTGGTTTCTTAGGCGTAGTGGTATATACACGAGTACATACACCACGACGTTGTGGGCAAGCTTGCAGTGCAGCTACGTTGCTTTTTGCAACTGGCTGACGACGTGGCTTACGCACTAACTGGTTAACTGTTGCCATTAACTAGCTCCTGTTAGTAAAAAATGAAAACCCGATCCATGGTCGGGTCTGTTAAACGGCTTATTGAATCTGAAGTTTGTTGTAAACGTGCTCTACATTTACCCGCCCCGAAAACAAAAAAACCGCGGCCCTTTTTCAGTATGTCTTCGCTAAATTAAGCAGACTTACCAGAAATTGGGTCGCGGAATTCTAATGATCTCATAAGCCAGTGTCAAGGTGTACAAAGGATAACCAGGCGATTATTCACGTTTGCATACCCTGAAAGCACTGAACGGCGAAATATCCACCGTTCAGTGACAAGCCTTACTCGTCTGATGCGTCTCCACCACTCACTTCAGCATTCAATGCTTCAGTCAGTGCCTGTTCTGCTTCTGCAGCGGATACAGACATCTCTTCAATGGCTTCAGCACGTTTCTGCATACGACGCTCGTGGTATGCGAAACCGGTACCGGCAGGGATCAGACGACCAACAATTACGTTTTCTTTCAGACCACGTAAATCGTCTTCTTTGCCCTGTACCGCAGCTTCTGTCAGTACGCGAGTTGTTTCCTGGAACGATGCTGCAGAGATGAATGACTCTGTAGACAGTGAAGCCTTAGTAATACCCAGCAGCTGTGTTTCATACAGAGCAGGCAGTTTACCGGCTTTTTCCATTTCACGGTTCGCGATCTTAACATGTGCCACTTCAACCTGTTCGCCTTCCAGGAACTGAGTATCGCCGGCAGCAGTAATAATACACTTACGCAGCATCTGACGGATTACCACCTCGATGTGCTTATCGTTAATTTTTACGCCCTGCAGACGGTAAACTTCCTGAACTTCGTTCACGATGTAGTTAGAAACCGCACTGATACCACGCAGACGCAGGATATCATGTGGAGACTCTGGACCATCGGCCAGAACTTCACCGCGTTCTACAGATTCACCTTCGAATACGTTCAGCTGACGCCACTTAGGAATCATCTCTTCGTAAGCATCGGCACTGTCTTTTGGTGTGATAACCAGACGTTTCTTACCTTTGGTTTCTTTACCGAAACCAATGGTACCGGAGATTTCAGCCAGGATTGCAGGTTCTTTAGGCTTACGCGCTTCGAACAGGTCAGCAACCCGTGGCAGACCACCGGTGATATCACGAGTCTTCGAGCTCTCCTGCGGAATACGTGCTAACACGTCACCGGCGTGAGCCAGTTTTCCATCTGCGGCTTCAATAGTTGTGAAGCTTGGCAGACGAATTTCCTGCAGGCCAGTCTCTTCGCTTTCCAAAATCAGCTTAGGCTCTTTGGCGTTAAATTTAGACAGGTCTTTAACAACAATACGTGTCAGACCGGTCAGTTCATCCTGCTGCATTTCAGTGTTGGAGTCGTCGATATCGGCAAACGAGATCTTAGACGGACGCTCAACAATGATTGGGTGACTGTGTGGATCCCAGTTTGCAACGATTTCGCCGGCTTCAACCGCCGCGCCATCATCAACAGACAGGATTGCACCGTAAGGCACCTTATAACGTTCTTTCTCACGACCATGACTGTCAATAACAGTCAACTCGGTTGAACGTGAAACGATAACCACTTTGTCGTCGGTGTTACGAACGAACTTAGCGTTATGCATTTTCAGGCTACCTGCAGTTTTAACCTGCACGCTGTTTTCTGCTGACGCTCTTGATGCCGCACCACCGATGTGGAATGTACGCATGGTAAGCTGTGTACCCGGCTCACCGATTGACTGAGCAGCGATAACACCAACAGATTCACCTTTAGCCACCATGTGTCCACGGGCAAGATCACGACCGTAACAGTTTGCACAAACACCGAAGTCGTTATCACAGGTGATTACTGAGCGAACCATCATCTGGTCAACTGAGTTCTGCTCCAGCATGTCTACCAGCGCTTCGTCCAGCAGCGTATTACGCTCAACCAGTACTTCATCAGAACCCGGCTTGATTACGTCTTCTGCTACCACACGACCCAGTACACGCTCGCGCAGCGGCTCAACAACGTCTCCACCTTCGATCAGAGGTGTCATTTTCACACCTTCGAATGTGCCACAATCGTCATTGGTGATAACCAAATCCTGTGCCACGTCTACCAAACGACGAGTCAGGTAACCGGAGTTCGCTGTTTTAAGTGCTGTATCGGCAAGACCTTTACGGGCACCGTGCGTGGAGATGAAGTACTGAAGTACGTTCAGACCTTCACGGAAGTTAGCCGTGATTGGCGTTTCAATGATTGAGCCATCCGGCTTCGCCATCAGACCACGCATACCAGCCAGCTGACGAATCTGTGCGGCACTACCACGGGCACCGGAGTCGGCCATCATGTAAACAGAGTTAAATGAGGACTGCTCTTCTTCTTCGCCTTTGGCGTTAATAACGGTGTCCGTTTTCAGATTATCCATCATCGCACGGGCAACTTTTTCGTTGGCGTTCGACCAGATATCGATAACTTTGTTGTAACGCTCACCGGCTGTTACAAGACCGTTCTGGAACTGTTCCTGAATTTCGATAACCTCAGCTTCTGCAGCTTCGATGATATCTTTCTTCGCATCAGGAATAACCATATCGTCGATACCAACAGACGCACCCGCGATCATCGCGTAGTGGAAACCGGTATACATGATTTGGTCAGCTGCAATAACAGTGTCTTTCAGACCCAGCGTACGGTAACACTCGTTAAGCAGTTTAGAGATCTGCTTCTTACCCATTGCCTGGTTGATGATTTCAAACGGCAAACCCTTAGGCAGGATCAGAGAGAAGATCGCACGGCCGACAGTGGTATCAGTCAGTGTTACTTTCTCAGTTTTTGTGCCGTCTTCAGCAATGTCATACTCAGTAATACGTACTTTTACACGTGCATGCAGTTCAGCAGCATCGGTACGGTACGCTTTTTCAGCTTCGTGCGGGCTGGTAAATACCATGCCTTCGCCGCGGCCGTTTACTTTGTCACGGGTCAGATAATACAGACCCAATACAACGTCCTGTGAAGGTACGATGATTGGCTCACCGTTCGCAGGAGACAGGATGTTGTTGGTAGACATCATCAGGGCGCGTGCTTCTAACTGTGCTTCAATAGTCAGAGGTACGTGAACCGCCATCTGGTCACCGTCGAAGTCAGCGTTATATGCCGCACACACCAGTGGGTGCAGTTGGATCGCTTTACCTTCGATCAGGGTAGGTTCGAATGCCTGGATACCCAGTCTGTGCAGTGTTGGTGCACGGTTAAGTAATACCGGGTGTTCGCGGATGACTTCATCCAGAACGTCCCAAACTTCCGGTGCTTCACGCTCTACCAGCTTCTTAGCAGCTTTGATGGTAGTCGCCAGACCACGACCTTCCAGTTTGCCGTAGATGAATGGCTTGAACAGTTCAAGTGCCATTTTCTTAGGCAGACCACACTGGTGCAGACGCAGTGTAGGACCAACTGTGATTACAGAACGGCCTGAGTAGTCAACACGCTTACCGAGCAGGTTCTGACGGAAACGGCCCTGCTTACCTTTAATCATGTCGGCAAGAGATTTCAGAGGACGCTTGTTAGAACCGGTAATTGCACGACCGCGACGACCGTTATCAAGCAGCGCATCTACCGCTTCCTGAAGCATACGCTTTTCGTTACGTACGATGATATCCGGCGCAGCCAGATCCAACAGACGCTTAAGACGGTTGTTACGGTTGATAACACGACGATACAGATCGTTCAGGTCAGAAGTCGCAAAACGACCGCCGTCCAGTGGTACCAGAGGACGCAGGTCCGGTGGCAGAACTGGCAGCACAGTCATGATCATCCACTCTGGCTTGTTGCCAGATTGCTGGAATGACTCAAGCAGCTTCAGACGCTTAGTGATTTTCTTACGCTTGGTTTCAGAGTTGATTGAAGGCAGCTCTTCACGCATTGCAGCAACATCTGCGTCTACGTCGAGGACTTTCAACAGATCGAAAACGGCTTCTGCGCCCATTTTCGCTTCGAACTCGTCACCGTGCTCTTCGAGTGCATCCAGATATTCTTCTTCGTTCAGAAGCTGGCTGCGCTCTAACGTTGTCATACCAGGTTCGGTAACAACATAAGATTCGAAATACAGTACACGTTCAATATCACGCAGAGTCATATCCAGCATCAGACCGATACGTGACGGCAGTGATTTCAGGAACCAGATGTGGGCAACCGGACTGGCCAGTTCGATGTGACCCATACGCTCACGACGTACTTTGGTCAGTGTCACTTCTACGCCACACTTCTCACAGATAACACCACGGTGCTTCAGACGCTTATACTTACCGCAAAGACATTCGTAGTCTTTTACAGGTCCGAAAATACGCGCACAGAACAGACCGTCACGCTCAGGCTTGAACGTACGGTAGTTGATGGTTTCAGGCTTCTTAACTTCACCAAATGACCATGAACGAATCATGTCAGGTGATGACAGACCAATTCGAATATTATCGAATTCTTCTGTCTTGTTTTGTTGCTTTAGAAACTTTAATAAGTCTTTCACATTACTCTCCCGGCGGAGTCAGTCTCTATAGCCCGGCGAACCGGGCCATCAAATCATACAATGGCGTTAGCCGTATTACTTTTCTTCCAGCTCGATGTTGATACCGAGTGAACGAATTTCTTTAAGCAATACGTTGAAGGATTCTGGCATGCCAGGCTCCATTCTGTGATCGCCATCAACAATGTTCTTGTACATTTTGGTACGGCCGTTAACGTCATCCGACTTAACAGTCAACATTTCCTGCAGGGTATAAGCAGCACCGTATGCTTCCAGTGCCCACACTTCCATCTCACCGAAGCGCTGACCACCGAACTGTGCTTTACCACCCAGAGGCTGCTGTGTAACCAGGCTGTAAGAACCGGTAGAACGGGCGTGCATCTTGTCGTCTACTAAGTGGTTCAGTTTCAGCATGTACATGTAACCTACCGTTACCGGACGTTCGAATTCGCGACCGGTACGGCCGTCGAACAATTGAATCTGTCCGCTTTCTGGCAGGTCAGCCAGTTTCAACATTGCTTTAATTTCTGCTTCTTTCGCACCAGAGAATACTGGTGTCGCAACAGGAACACCTTTACGCAGGTTTTCTGCCAGGCGACGTACTTCGTCATCGGTGAAGCTGTCGATGTCTACTTCCTGGTGATTCTCACCTAAGGTGTAAACTTCTTTCAGGAACTCACGCAGCTTAGCCAGTTCTTCCTGTTCTTTGATCATGCGATCAATCTTCACACCCAGACCGTGAGCCGCCATACCTAAATGGGTCTCAAGGATCTGACCGATGTTCATACGCGATGGTACACCCAGCGGGTTAAGTACGATGTCTACCGGCGTACCGTTAACATCGTAAGGCATATCTTCTACAGGGATTACTGTTGAGATAACACCTTTGTTACCGTGACGACCAGCCATCTTATCACCAGGCTGGATGTGACGTTTAACCGCGAGGTAAACCTTAACAATCTTCAGCACGCCCGGAGCAAGGTCGTCACCCTGGGTGATCTTGCGACGCTTGTTCTCGAACTTCTTATCGAAATCTGATTTGATTTCAATGTGCTGTTCAGCGATTTGATCCAGTTCGTTCTGTACATCTTCGTTAGTCAGAGGGATCTCTAACCATTTTTCACGAGGCATGCTGTCTAACTTCGCTTCATCAACGCCAGCGTTGATCAGCAAGTTACGTGCACGGGCAAAGATACCGTCGGCCAGGATATTGAATTCGTCAGACAGGTCTTTCTTAACCTGACGTAACTGCATGTCTTCAATTTCCAGTGCACGCTTATCTTTTTCAACACCGTCACGGGTAAAGACTTGTACGTCGATAACTGTACCGTGAACAGAGTTAGGTACACGCAGAGACGTGTCTTTAACGTCAGACGCTTTCTCACCGAAGATGGCACGTAGCAGCTTTTCTTCAGGGGTCAGTTGGGTTTCGCCTTTAGGCGTTACTTTACCAACCAGAATATCGCCGCCTTTCACTTCCGCACCGATATAAACAACGCCGGATTCATCCAGCTTGCCCAGTGCAGCTTCACCCACGTTAGGAATATCAGAAGAAATTTCTTCTGGCCCAAGCTTGGTATCACGGGCGATACAGCTCAGCTCCTGAATGTGGATAGTGGTAAAACGGTCTTCCTGTGCAACACGCTCTGAGATCAGAATCGAGTCTTCGAAGTTGTAACCATTCCACGGCATGAACGCGATACGCATGTTCTGACCAAGTGCCAGTTCACCTAAGTCTGTAGACGGACCGTCGGCCAATACGTCACCGGCAACAATCGGGTCACCAACGTTACAGGTAGGTCTCTGGTTGATACAGGTGTTCTGGTTAGAACGGGTGTATTTCGTCAGGTTGTAGATATCGATACCCGCTTCACCCGGAAGCATCTCGTCTTCATCTACTTTGATTACGATGCGGCTCGCATCTACGTAATCAACCATACCACCACGTTTAGCAACAACAGTTACACCAGAGTCAACCGCAACGGTTTTCTCCATACCAGTACCAACCAGCGGCTTATCAGCACGCAGTGTAGGTACTGCCTGACGTTGCATGTTCGCACCCATCAATGCACGGTTAGCGTCATCGTGTTCCAGGAACGGGATAATGCTGGCAGCAACAGAAACGATCTGTTGAGGCGACACGTCCATGTACTTGATTTCTTCTTTTGGCATCAGCGTGGTTTCACCACGGTGACGTGAAGGGATCAGGTCATCAATCAGTGCGCCGTTTTCATCAACTGCAACGTTTGCCTGTGCGATCTTGAACTGACCTTCTTCGATAGCTGACAAGTAATCAATCTCGTCAGACACAACGCCGTCAACGATGCGACGGAAAGGTGTTTCAAGGAAACCGAAGTCATTCGTACGGGCAAAGCTCGCCAATGAGTTGATCAGACCGATGTTCGGACCTTCAGGCGTTTCAATTGGACACAGACGACCGTAGTGAGTCGGGTGTACGTCCCGTACTTCGAAGCCTGCACGTTCACGTGTCAGACCGCCCGGGCCTAATGCAGAAATACGACGCTTGTGCGTAACTTCTGACAGCGGGTTGTTCTGGTCCATGAACTGAGACAGCTGAGAAGAACCGAAGAACTCTTTAACTGCTGCAGAGATAGGCTTCGCGTTGATCAGATCCTGAGGCATGACGTTGTCGAGGTCGCCCAGAGACAGACGCTCTTTAACCGCACGTTCAACACGTACCAGACCTACACGGAACTGGTTCTCGGCCATTTCGCCAACAGAACGGATACGACGGTTACCCAGGTGGTCGATATCATCAACTTCGTCCTTACCGTCACGGATAAGGATAAGTTGCTTCATTACAGAAACGATATCGTCTTTGTCCAGCGTACCTGAACCAACCAGTTCTTCACGACCTAAACGACGGTTGAACTTCATACGGCCAACAGATGACAAGTCATAGCGATCTTCAGAGAAGAACAGATTGTCAAACAGCGTTTCAGCAGCATCTTTAGTTGGTGGTTCACCAGGACGCATCATCCGGTAGATTTCTACCAGTGCTTCGAGGCGATTTGTTGAGCTGTCGATACGCAGTGTATCTGAGATGTATGAACCGTGATCCAGTTCGTTGATATACAGAGTTTCAAACTCTTTAACACCGGCCTGGCTTAACTCAGCCATCAATTCCAGTGTTACTTCATCGTTCGCATTAACCAGTACTTCGCCAGTTTCTTCGTTCACGTAAGTACGCGCGAATACACGACCGATGAGGTATTCTGCAGGTACTTCTAACTCAGTGATACCCGCTTTTTCAAGCGCACGGGTGTGACGTGCAGATACACGACGACCGGTTTCAACGATGACTTCGCCTTCGTTGTCTTTAATATCAAACTGTGCAGTTTCACCACGCAGACGATCAGGCACAACTTCCATCAGAAGCTTATTGTCCTGAATGCGGATTTGTACTTTATCGAAGAACAGATCCAGAATTTCTTCTGTCGTCATTTCCAGCGCACGTAAGATAATCGTTGCAGGCAACTTACGGCGACGGTCAATACGAACAAACAGGTTATCTTTAGGATCGAATTCAAAGTCTAACCACGAACCACGGTAAGGGATAACACGTGCGTTAT
The DNA here is from genome assembly GCF_040148705.1 of Alteromonas sp. NFXS44. NCBI lineage: Bacteria > Pseudomonadati > Pseudomonadota > Gammaproteobacteria > Alteromonadales > Alteromonadaceae > Alteromonas > Alteromonas sp. NFXS44. Next base: position 188,027 of record NZ_JAGDEA010000012.1, read on the forward strand.
ACAGTACCTTACCGGAAGAGTGAGTCTTCCCTTTGTCGTGATCATAGAACACACCGGGTGAACGGTGTAACTGAGAAACGATTACACGCTCAGTACCGTTGATGACGAACGTACCGTTCTCTGTCATCAATGGAATTTCGCCCATGTACACTTCTTGTTCTTTGATGTCTTTAACCGTACCCGGCGCAGCATCTTTATCGAACAACACTAAACGAAGTTTTACTCTTAATGGGGCTGAATACGTGACGCCTCGAATTTGACATTCTTTAACATCGAAAACCGGTTCGCCCAGACGATAACTCACATACTGCAGCTCTGAACTGCCAGAGTAGCTCTTAATTGGGAAGACAGAACGGAAAGCAGCTTCCAGTCCGTACTGACCATCTGCATCGATTTCAATAAATTTTTTGAATGAATCTAGCTGAATTGAAAGGAGGTATGGAATTTCCAATACCTGTGGGTGTTTGCCAAAATCCTTACGGATACGTTTCTTTTCGCTATAAGAGTAAACCATGGGTTCCTCAGCCTGCTGATTTTTGACCCAACCTGCTGTCTGAACTAGTCAAACAACAAACTTCCACGACCCTTTTTCGGGGTAATTAAATAGCATACACCAAAATTTAACCAAATAGTTAGTTAAGACTTTGGTTTTCTGCTCATTTATTTAATTTCCGATGTGCTTTTGGTGGATACAGTAAAGGGTTAAAAACTGTACACCCTACAGCGCAAAAAGGCTGGTGGTCAATATTAACCACCAGCCTTGCCGTTTCAGGCAGGTAATCTAAGCAAATTAGATTACTTGATTTCTACTTCTGCACCAGCTTCTTCAAGCTCTTTCTTCAGTGCTTCAGCTTCATCTTTGTTCACGCCTTCTTTGATAGCTTTAGGAGCTGATTCTACCAGTTCTTTAGCTTCTTTCAGACCTAAACCAGTCGCGCCGCGAACTGCTTTGATTACTGCAACCTTGTTGCCACCGAATGAAGTCATTACAACGTCGAATTCAGTTTTTTCTTCAGCAGCAGCTGCTTCACCAGCTACAGCAGGACCAGCAACAGCAACAGCCGCTGCAGATACACCGAATTTTTCTTCAGCTGCTTCGATCAGTTCAACCAGTTCCATTACTGGCATTTCAGCGATCGCGTTTAAGATATCTTCTTTAGTCAGAGCCATTTCTCTAAACTCCCGGGATTAAATAGTTAAAAAAATCAATATGCCAAAAACGCCAATTACTTGGTGTCTTTGACCGCCGCCAATACACGCACAAATTTGGCAGGAACTTCGTTGATTGTTTGAACGAACTTGCCAACTGGTGCTTTGAAGGTCGCAAGCAATTTCGCAAGCGCTTCGTCGCGGGTAGGCAGAGCTGCTACTGCATCCAGTTTATCTGGACCAAGTAGACCACTACCGATTGAAAGTGCAGTTACTTGCAGTTTCTTATTCTCTTTTGTGAAGTCTTTGAACAAACGCGCTGCGCCGCCCGGAGCTTCAAGAGAGAAACCATAGATAAGCGGACCGGTTAAGGCGCTATCTAAATCTGCAAATTTACTGTCAGCCAATGCACGCTTAGCCAGAGTATTACGTACTACCTTCAGGTATACGCCTTGCTCACGGGCTTTAACACGCAGGTCAGTCAGTTCTGCAACTTCCATCCCACGGTATTCAGCAACGGCTACGGATAGAGCGCGAGTCGCAACTTCAGAAACTTCTGCTACGATCTCTTTTTTTGCTGCTAAACCTAGTGCCACTGAGTTCACCTCATAAAATCTGATGTTTGTTCAGGTTTTCCATCACGCCCATCAGTGTTCACAGATTGATATAACTTCTTGTGAAGTTATACCGCTCTACGGTGTTCGTTATCCCAGAGAGTCTGAGTCGAAACCACCGTCTGCGCAGGCTGTTGTATTAAGTTAAGCGTTGTTGCAAAAGTTCTCTTACCTCTTTTGCCGCTTAGCGCCTGCGGTCTTGGACGGGAGCCATAGTTATTCGCTTTTGGCGATATACAACAGCTCCAACCCATAACCTTCAAGAGACAGATGGACTATGCCACCTGTAAAAAGTCTTACAGACCTACAGTACCTTTATCAATAGATACGCCAGCGCCCATAGTGGTGCTCAGGCTGACCTTCTTGATGTACAGGCCTTTAGCTGAAGAAGGCTTAGCTTTCTTCAGTGCTTCCAGAAGGGCTTCCAGGTTCTCTTGAATCTGGTTAGCTTCGAAAGCAATTTTGCCGATGCTGGCATGGATGATACCATTCTTATCGTTACGGTAACGTACCTGACCCGCTTTAGCATTTTTAACTGCAGTTGCAACGTCAGGCGTTACAGTGCCAGTTTTAGGGTTAGGCATCAGGCCACGCGGACCCAGGATTTGACCCAGTTGGCCAACAACGCGCATGGCGTCAGGGCTGGCAACAACTACGTCAAAGTCCATCTCACCGGCTTTAACTTTCTCAGCCAGGTCGTCCATACCTACGATGTCCGCACCCGCTTCTTTAGCAGCTTCAGCGTTTGCACCCTGAGTGAATACTGCAACGCGAACATCTTTACCAGTTCCGTTAGGCAGTACAGTAGCACCACGTACGTTCTGATCAGATTTCTTCGCATCGATACCCAGGTTGATTGCTACGTCTACGCTTTCTGCGAATTTGGCAGTTGCCAGTTCTTTCAGCAGTGCAACTGCTTCGTTGAAATCGTAATCTTTAGTCGTGTCTACTTTTTCGCGGATCACACGAGCGCGTTTAGTCAATTTAGCCATTCGATTAACCCTCTACTTTCAGACCCATGGCACGGGCAGAACCCGCGATAGTGCGAACAGCAGCGTCCAGAGAAGCAGCAGTCAGATCAGGCTCTTTAGTCTTGGCAATTTCTTCCAGTTGAGCGCGGGTAACTGTACCAACTTTCTCAGTGTTAGGACGGCCTGAACCGCTCTTAATACCAGCCGCCTTTTTCAGCAGGTAAGAAGCAGGAGGAGTCTTAGTAACGAATGTGAAAGAGCGGTCTTCGTATACAGTAATTTCTACTGGTACCGGAGCGCCTTTCTCAAGACTTTCAGTTTTTGCGTTGAAAGCCTTACAGAATTCCATGATGTTCACACCTTTTTGACCCAGTGCAGGACCAACAGGTGGAGAAGGGTTAGCAGCACCTGCTGCAACCTGAAGCTTAATTAAGCCAGTTACTTTCTTAGCCATTTTAATGCTCTCGTTAGTGGGTATAACGCCTCGTAAATACTCGAGAATATTTACTCAATCGGCTTCCCGTTCGGTTTCGAAGGGCGCGTAATGTACAACAAATAGCCGCCTCATGCAACCCTATTAGCCACTTTTGTTCAAAGAATCAATCTCACCGCGCCAACGCTTCGGAGATAAACGCCTTCGCTATCGGTGACTTTTCAATTTCTCCTTTCACAAGGCTATTATGCCACCAGATACCTTCACTGTTAGCGAGTGCGACAAAAGCCAGCGCTTTTTCGGGAATTCTGACAATTACGCCTGAGAAGCCGTTCTCCGGATCCCAACCGGAATGCCACATGACCGTATGCCCCTTTATTGTTTGAAAGTACCATCCGTAACCGTAAGGGGCATCGCTCCCGTCACTGAAAGCAGGTTGTTTATTGAATTCCTGATCGACAGGAGCGGGTAAAATTGATTTGGTGTACAACGCATTTTCAAACTTCGCCAGATCCCGGATTGTCGACACCATCCCGGCGCCCCCTGCAATATACTTCGACGGTTGGGCTAACTTTGTTTTTTTTTCATCATCTGACACCTTAAATCCATCAGACATTCTCTGGTACACACTGGTTTTTGATGGGTCAAACATACTGGCCATTGTGTCGTTCATTCCTGCGGGAGCTAACACGTACTTATCTATCGCCTGAGCAAGCTGGTTGTGATATCCCTTCATCCCCTTTATGGTGCCCGCTAACGTATATTCTAAATGTCTGGATAGCCGTGAGTACATGATGGGATTGTACATAAATTCGCTTCCCGGCGTTCCGTTAATCTGGTGATGCAAAATGTGGTCAATGGTAATAGCGGCGTCGCACTTCATGCCTTTTGCGAAGGGAATTGACGTCCCTTTTAACCAATTACAGGTATCAGAAAAATCCGGGGTGCTGCTCGCAAGTTCATTAAGATTTACCTTCCCCGCACTGGCAAGGTGAAGATAAGCCAGCCCGACGAAAGGCTTTGTAATTGACGCTATCCAAAAGGGCGTATCAATGGTAACGGGTACTGCCCGTGATTCGTCAACAAATCCTGCTTCATATTTCCATACGATTTTGCCTTGCGACACCACCGCTGCTGACATTCCCGGTACGTTTTGTGTGGTGAAAAGTCCGGTAACTTCCGACTTGAGCGCTGACCAACCAGCGCTATTCTCAGCGCCATAAGCAGAAGAGATAGCTACGCCCGAAAGTGCTAATATTCTGAAAAATTTATTCATAAGCGAATTTCCAATTTTCTGACCAGCCTTTTCCGTGCAACCTTTAGGAAAGCGATGGCGTGACAAACATGTTCAATATTTAACCACACAACAGATACAAAAAAACCTGCCGGAGCAGGTTTTTTTCAAATACGCTTTGTGCGATTAACCTTTTTCTACCTGACCAAATTCCAGGTCGACAGGGGTAGAACGGCCGAAGATCAGAACCGATACTTTTACGCGGCTCTTTTCGTAATCCACTTCTTCGACAACGCCGTTGAAGTCTGCGAAAGGACCATCGGTAACGCGAACCACTTCGCCCGGTTCGAACAGAGTTTTTGGTCTTGGCTTGTCTGTATTTTCTTCCAGACGGTTCAGGATCGCATCTGCTTCACGCTTGGTGATAGGCATAGGACGGTCAGAGGTACCACCGATGAAGCCCAGTACACGAGGTACGCTCTTCACTAAGTGCCATGACTGCTCGTTCATTTCCATTTCTACCAGCACGTAGCCAGGATAGAACTTACGCTCTGACTTACGTTTCTGACCAGCACGCATTTCAACCACTTCTTCAGTAGGTACCAGTACCTGACCAAAGAACTTTTCCATTTCGTGCATTTTGATGTATTCAAGCAGCGTTTTCTTTACGCGGGATTCGTACTGCGAATAAGCCTGAACAACATACCAGCGCTTTTTATCTTCTGGTGCAGCGCTTTCTGATGCTGCCTGATTTTCTTCTGGTGTTTGATTCTCTTCAGACATCTTACACTCCAATTCCGGTGATGAAGGCAACTAAACGTACGATAATGCCGTCAAGGCCCCACAGCAGCAGTGCCATGATTAACGTCGCAGCCATTACGATTAGTGTTGTCTGGTTAGTTTCCTGACGGGTTGGCCAGATAACTTTACGCACTTCCATGCGGGATTCTTTGGCAAATGTCAGAAACGCACTGCCCTTTTCAGTCGTGGCCGCAATAAAGCCGGCTACAGCAACGACTGCAACGGCGACAAGCGCACGTACCAACACTGAAACCTCACCGAACATGTGGTTTGCAGCAATCAAACCGGCCAGTAATGCAAAGATCACTAACCATTTCATCATGTCCAACGGATTGGACGTACTTTCCGTTTTTTCGCTCATTTCACGATCCTAGCAATACTGCGTCGTCAGTCGCTACAACGTTCGCTATAGCATTTTAATTCTGGCAGGGGTGGAGGGACTCGAACCCCCAACCATCGGTTTTGGAGACCGCTGTTCTACCAATTCGAACTACACCCCTGTTGTCTGTACGGACAAATTTCAGTTGCACTACCCTTGTGAATTCTGAGGCGTTTCTTTAAGGAAAATCGCGGATTCGCAAGGGAGGGACGCGTATTATACCCATCCTCGCTACAGATACAACACTGGCTGTCATCAAAATCCCTCTGATGCAGTCAGTTTTGAATTACAAGGCCACTTACTCTTCTATCAACGGGGCGCTTTACTCTGTCTTTCCGGTACGGTTTCAATCCGTCTTTTTACCCTATTCAACACCGATGAAGCCACCGGTTTGGTGTGCCCAGAGTTTCGCATAAATGCCGTTACGGGCAACAAGCTCACTGTGTGTACCCGACTCCACAATCTCTCCCCTGTCCAGCACCAGCAGACGGTCCATTTGTGCAATGGTAGACAGCCTGTGGGCAATTGCCAGTACGGTTTTATTGTCCATCACTGAATTAAGACAATCCTGTATCGCCGCTTCAACTTCTGAATCCAGCGCCGAGGTCGCTTCATCAAGGATCAGAATGGGCGCATCTTTTAGTAGTACACGGGCAATGGCGATACGCTGTCTTTGACCGCCGGAAAGTTTCACGCCCCGTTCACCCACGTGGGCGTCATAACCGGTTCGCCCTTCACTGTCGGATAATGAAAGAATGAAGTCATGGGCTTCAGCTTGCTTCGCCGCTTCTATCATTTCTTCTTCTGTGGCGTCAGTACGCCCGTAGATGATGTTATCCCGCACAGAACGGTGCATCAGAGATGTATCCTGGGTCACCATGCTGATTTTTTCTCTTAACGTCTCCTGGGAAACAGACTTTACCGGTTGTCCGTCAATGCGAATTTCACCACTATTGGTATCGTAAAAACGCATCAGCAGATTAACAAGGGTTGATTTTCCGGCCCCTGAACGCCCTACCAGACCGACCTTTTCACCCGGCTTGATGGCAATATCTAATTGATTAAATACGTTAATGTCGCGGTTATCACTACCGGTATAGGAGAAGTTCACGTTATCAAAACGGATAGCGCCTCCTTTCACGGCAAGGGCGTCTGCATCCCCGGCATCTTTAACCTCAACGGGCTTCGCCAGCGTATTCATTCCGTCCTGTACCGTACCGAGATTTTCAAACAGCGATGACACTTCCCACATAACCCAGTGAGACATGCCGTTTAAGCGCAGTACCAGACTGATGGCCACAGCGATATCTCCCGGTGACACGATTTCATGCATCCACAGGTACACAGACAGTGCGCCGATAGCAAAGATGAGTATGGCATTAGCCAGTTCCACACAGTTTTCCAGAATGGTGACCAGTCGCATTTGCGGATAAACCGTTTGCAGGAAACCATCCATACTTTCTTTAGCGTAATCCGCTTCTCTGCGGCTGTGAGAGAACAGTTTCACGGTGGTGATGTTGGTGTAGCTATCGACGATACGCCCGGTCATTACGGCTCTTGCATCTGCCTGAGCTTGCGATACCGCTTTCAGCTTCGGTACCAGAATGCGCAAAATACCAATGTAAACGAAGAACCAGATGATGAGAGGCATGGCCAGACGCCAGTCCGTTGAGAAAACCAGTACCACCATTGATATGAAGTACACACAGATGTACACCATCAGATCCAGCAGTTTCATTACGGTTTCACGGACAGCCAGTGACGTTTGCATCACCTTGGTGGCGACACGGCCGGCAAATTCATTATGAAAGAAACTTAAACTCTGTCCCAGCAGATAACGGTGTGCCTGCCAGCGGATCCGCATGGGATAGTTTCCCATCAGCGATTGCCTGTTAAACAGAGAACGCAGCAAAATACAGCCGGGGATTAATACCAGAACCACAACCCCCATTCCCGCCAGGGTCCATATTTCGTCCTGCAGGAATGTGTCACGGTCATGGGCTGTAAACCAGTCTACCAGCTGACCCAGAAAGCCGAACAATGCTACTTCCAGCGCAGCAATAATTGCACTCAATAAGGATACAACAGCAATAATGCGCCACATTCCCCGTGAATAATGACGACAAAAAGCAACGAGCCCCTCTGGTGGTTGGGTCGGGGCTTCGTCAGGGAACGGCCTGGTCAGCCGTTCAAAAAATGAAAACATATGAGGGTCCGGGTTATTCTTTAAACCCTAGCTTAGTGAGGATGGATTCCACTTTTTCAAGATGATCATCTTGCCATTGTGCTAATGACACTGATGAATCCTTTTCATTTCTCTTTTTGGCGATATCCAGAACACTTGCTGCATCAGCCAGAGGAATAACCGCGATCCCCTCTTCGTCTGCAACAATGATGTCGCCTGGGTTCACAGTAACCCCACCGCATTCAACCGGCTGATTAAGGGGAGATAATACCTTCTTCGCGCCGGGTTTCGGACATACGCCTCTGGCAAAAACAGGAAATTCCATCTCCCGCACTTCCTGCACATCACGGATTACACCGTCGATAATAAATCCGGCAACACCCCGCTGCTGCGCGATGGCACATACGTTCCCGCCAGCCAGCGCGTACATATCATCGGCCTGCGCGACGATGATATCGCCCGGGTTTGCACGGTATATTGCGGCATGAAGCATAAGATGGTCGCCGGGTTCACACTTAACCGTAAAGGCAGGTCCGGCAATGCGTGGCACGGGTTGCCACAGTGAATGGATATCGTAGTGTAAAAACTGACTACGCGGCAATGCATCAGCATAATCGCACACAGAAACGGATAAAAACTCATCGTACATGGAGCCTCCTTTTCAGCCTGAGTGGTGAGTTGCTCTCCTCACTATATCAGGCTGAAAAAATAACCGCTGCCAAAAGCGGTGAATGTCCGCCATATACGAATCAGTGTGTAGTTTACCATCTTCTTAACCCAGTTTGCGGGCACGCACACGCTTGCCTTTAATCTTCCCTTCCCTGAACAGTTTTAATGCACGCTTCGCACTGCGCTCTTTCACCGATACGAAACTCTGAGAGTTCTGTACCTGAATCTTACCAATATCATCAGCAGCAATATCCGCGTCTTTCACCAGCGAGCCAAGGAAGTCACCGGGACGTAATTTTTCTTTTTTACCTGCATTCACATGCAGACAAACATATACAGGGCTGGTGATACGGTTTGCATGAAAACGGAGGCTCTGTGAGCCTTTCAGAGGAATTTTCATTTCCGCGAATGCTTCAATCTTTTCGAAGTGATCCTTCTCGCGGTCACTGACCAGTGAGACCGCCAGACCTTTCGCTCCGGCCCGGCCGGTTCGCCCTACACGGTGTGTATGGGTATCTGCATCTTCACTGACATCCACGTTAATCACACAGTCGACTTCCTTGATATCCAGACCACGGGCAGCGACGTCCGTTCCCACCAGCACTGACAACGCCTCAGCAGCGAAACGGGCCAGTACGTCGGTACGCTCACGTTGTTCCATTTCCCCCTGCAAACCGGCTACGGAAAATCCGGCAGCGGTCAGTTCATCCACCACTTCGGTTACGCGTTTACGGGTATTACAAAACAAAATCGCTTTGGTTGGCTGAATGGTGGTCAGCACGGCTTTTAAGGCATTGAGGCGGGTATGCTCTTCTACCGAATACGCCTGTTGCTCAATATCCGGATTCGCTACCACATCAGCCTTAGCAGTGAAGGTAAGAGGATCAGCGAGATATTTATTCGCCATCCGTTTGATACCGTCGGTCCAGGTAGCAGAAAAGAGTAATGTCTGCACCTGCTCAGCGGTGTAGGAAAAAATTTCATCTACATCGTCTGCAAAACCCATGTCGAGCATGCGGTCAGCTTCATCCAGCACCCGCGATGTCACGCCGCTCAAATCAATCCGGTTTTTCTGTAAATGATCAAGGATACGGCCCGGCGTACCCACTATCACATGAGCGCCATGTTTCAGAGACTGAATTTGCGGACCCATGGGCTCACCGCCGCACAATGTAAGCACCTTCAGATTCGACATACACTGCCCCACTGCACGGTATTGCTCAGCCACCTGTGCAGCCAGTTCCCGTGTGGGACACAGCACCACAACCTGAGTAGTAAATTCCGTGACTTCAACCCGGTTAAGTGTTGCCACCGCAAAAGCCACGGTCTTGCCGCTGCCGGTTTGCCCCTGAGCCATGATATCGCGGCCTTTCAGCGCCTGCGGTAGCGTACCGGCCTGAACCGGCGTCATTGACGGGAATCCAAGCCGGCCCAGAGCGTCCTGAAGCGGGGTGGAAATTGCGTGTAATTCTGAAAATTGTGTCATTGTGTCTTATCGATACTATATAAATACATGATGCCATCCCTGACCGAATAGCGGGTATTGCTGCGCTGGTTAATGTCTCTCGCCCAGCGCTCAGCCCACTGCAAATATTTCTCTGATTGTTTTAACCGGCTGGCAGCTTCTGTGAATTTTTCTACCAGCATCGGATCTGTTCCGGATTTCGACAATACCACCCAGGTAGTCACTTCACTGTGACGGGTAGCTAATTGTATGTGCTTACAACCGGCTGCACTTTGCCTGCATCCGTGGTCCATGGCGCCGGGCGATGCAAATGCCAGGTCAATATCTCCCTGATGCAGAGCTTCAACCACTTCTCCCCATGAATCGAACTCCACCACAGGCAGTCCCGCTTTACGGGCTATATCGCTGCGAAAGTCACGTTTGATTGTTCCTGTGACCTTACCTTTCGGAATATCGTCTATATTCTCCCAGGTTTCGTCGTCCAGCCCGAATAGTCCGTAACTATTGCGGGTTACCGGCGTTATCCAGTGGAAGAGTTCTTCACGCTCCGGGGTTCTGGCCACGGTAAATGCCAGCACATTAGGCTTTTGCAGAGATTCCCGTATTAACCGCTGCCAGGGCACTGGCAGCAAGGGGGCATCGACATCAGCTTCAATTAACAGTGCGCGCACTAAATCAGCATTATATCCCACCAGTTCCTGCCGCGAATTTAGTTTCGCGAAATCACCGGAGAGCTCCCCTAACACCCAGATATGCTCTGCTTTGTCGATACTCCGGGAGTCTGACAAATACAACACACCATCATCGGTACGGGCGATGAGACCGAAAGCCGTTAATTCACCCTGCACCTCATCGACGAGCTGGCGAAATGCCGGGGTTTGCCTGAACCGTTCTGCCGCCTGCGTGAGGGTCAAAGCCAGCGCTTCACTGCCCTCTGTCTTCGGCAGAACCAGGTAACTGACAGGTGTGCCGGTGGTGTAAGCCGGGATAAGTTCATCGCAATCCATCAGGGCTTGCGCGCACACCAGACGGACACCGGCCGAAGAAAAAAGCACACCTTCAACCCGGTCTCTCAGCAATGTGCCGATTGCCTGTTCCCAGGAATTCACCGCCAGTACGCCGGACACATTGGCTTGTCTGAGCAACTCATGACGGTAGTCATCGCGCATAACTGCAATGGAAGAAAGCTGGTTCAGCGACGATACCCCTGACCGGGCAAAAACACTTTCTTTTTTAATGTACAGTTGATTGGGCGTCGCCGTTACCGGCATGATCCAGTGATATTGGGATTCTCTTTGTGGCGTGCGTACCACCGAGGCCCCCAACTGATGCGGATTCTTTTTCAAATCCGCCAGCATGCGGGCAAAAGGTTCCGGTCTGATACTGTCTTCCAGCCCTGCTTCTGACAACACTCCGCGGATAAGACTGACCGTATACCCGCGTAATTCGCCATCCTGCATTTCCTCAGAAAACACAGGCACAGGACTGACAATAACCGACAATGGCTCAGCGTTAACAGAAACGAGAACGCTGGCCAGAAGACTCAGACCGCCGGTGAGCCATCTTAAGAAAGAGACTGCTCCAGCTTCCATTTAAGTGTCTTCCCTGCATGAAACGGTACCATTTCAGTGCCGTCCGGTAATGTAACCACTTCAGGCACCTGCCACGGAGAATTAACCAGCGTGATGGTGCCTTCATTTAATGGCAAACCATAGAAGTTCGCACCGTGAAGACTGGCAAAGCCCTCAAATTTATCCAGAATATTCAGCTCATCAAAAATTTCTGCATAAAGCTCAATAGCACTCCAGGCACTGTAACAACCGGCACAACCGCAGGCATTTTCTTTACGGTGTCGGGCGTGAGGCGCAGAGTCTGTGCCCAGGAAAAATTTAGGCGAGCCGGTGGCTACCGCTTCCTGCAACGCCTTCTGGTGAGCATTGCGTTTCAATACCGGTAAACAATAGTTATGGGGACGTACACCGCCAACCAGTAAATCATTACGGTTCAGCAGAAGGTGCTGGGGCGTAATGGTCGCAGCCACGTTATCACTGGCCTGCATCACGAATTCAGCGGCATCGGCCGTAGTAATGTGCTCAAATACAATCTTCAGTTCAGGAAAAGCTGCAACAATAGGACGCAGATGGGTATCGATAAACACTTTTTCACGGTCGAAAATATCGATGTGATTTTCCGTGACTTCGCCGTGGATCAACAGTAAAAGACCGTGTGCCTGCATGGCTTCGAACACTGGATAAAGTGCTTCAATGGCAGAAACGGCTGCATCAGAGTTAGTCGTTGCACCCGCCGGATATAATTTACAGGCAACCACCCCGGCTGCTTTTGCCGCTGCAATATCTTCAGCAGTCGTCTGATTGGTCAGATAGAGCGTCATTAACGGCTCAAACTGACTACCCGCAGGTCGCGCTGCTTCAATGCGCTGCTTATACGCAGTTGCCATTTCAGCATTGGTGACCGGCGGAACCAGATTCGGCATGACAATCGCTCTGGCGAAGCAACGGGCTGTTGCCGGTACGGTCTCGCCCAGCATATCGCCGTCGCGGAAATGTAAGTGCCAGTCATCGGGGGTGCGGATAGTTAACGTCTGCATCGGGTGTATTTTGCCTGTGTTGTCTGTTTCTCTGGCTAATTATGCCTGATAAGACGCCACTGTGCACGAATGTCGCGCACCTTGCTCAGGTAAAATGCGCGACAGTCTGACCCGGGTTTCAGGCTTTCTTTGTATAGGCGGCAATAATGACGATGCGGGTACCGTTTACACGGCCTTCGATATGAAGCGGGTTATCACTTAAGCCAATATTACGTACAGCCGTTCCCCGCTTTGCAGTGAATGTGGCGCCTTTCACGTTCAGATCTTTGACCAGATGAACGGTGTCACCGGCAGCCAGCGCGGTTCCGTTGCAATCCAGTGTCGGCTCACGGTTCAGATCCACCAGACCGGCCTCGCCCCAGGCACGCACATTGTCTTCCAGATACGCAATGTCCAGCAAATCCTGAGCCCAGGTCTCTGATTTCAGCTTATTCAGCATGCGCCACGCCGTCACCTGTACCGGTGCAACAGGCGACCACACGGCTTCGTTCAGGCAGCGCCAGTGGTCTGCATTTAATTCACTTTCGCCATTTAACTGGTCACGGCAAACCTGACACGCAGCGATATGCGTATCCGCTTCACTGTCAGGTGAAAAAGGCACTTCGTACAGTGCAACCAGGTCCTGACTGCCACACAACTCACATGCGCTGCCCGCACGGCTCATTACACGATTTTCCACAATTTACTCCGGTGAGGAAAAACCGCAATTGTAGCAGGGTTTTATTTTCCGTGCCGCTCATTCAGCACGGTGCACATCCTGTTTAACGTAGATCAACTTACCGGTGTCGTAACCCATTCCCTCTGCTTTACTTACCAGAGATCGCAGCAAATCCTCCTGCATCGACGGATTACGGGACAAGATCCACAAATAATCGTGGTCGGGACCGGTCACCATGGCGTACTGGTAGTCTTCATCCAGCGCTATCACTACATAGCTGGCATAGAAGGGCCCGAAGAAAGACACTTTAAGGTGCGCGGTTTGCTCATCTTCTACGAACAGGGCCTTACCTTCAGCCTCGTCCCATTTGTTATCTTCGCCGTCAAATCCACGGTTGATAACTTTCACACTGCCGTCTTCAGCCAGAGAATAAGTCGCCGTTACTTGTGTAAGGCCCTCTTCAAAGGAATGGGGTAATCTTGCAATCTCGTACCAGGTACCCAGATATCTGTCGAGCCGGAAATCTTTTACCGGCTGTATGCCCTCCGGTTTCGATGTACAACCGGAAATCGCAAAAAAAGCGAAAATGAAAAAAGTGAATAAACGCATAGCTGGCACTCTTACAATCAAATTAAACATGTTTAGCTTACATACGATTGCAAACCCGATCCGGATACCTGAAAACATGTTAATCTGGCAAAAATAAACAAAATCAATTCAGGACTTTGCATGTTATCTCACTACTTTCCTAACGCGAGTAAACTGGTCTACGGCTGTATGGGCCTCGGCGGTGACTGGGACAGCTCCCCGGTCACCCGTGAACATTACACGCAGGCCAGAGACGTCATCGAAACAGCGCTTGAAAATAACATCACCGTTTTCGATCATGCCGATATTTATACACTGACCAAAGCGGAACAGGTATTCGGGCAAGTGCTAAAAGATGCACCATCGCTGAAAGAGAAGATGATTCTACAATCAAAATGCGCCATCCGCTTTGAAGATGAAGCAGGTCCCAAGCGCTATGACTTTTCTGCCAAATGGATAACGGAATCTGTAGACGGTATTTTGTCCCGTTTAGGCATTGAGCAACTGGATATTTTACTGCTGCACAGACCTGACCCGCTGATTGAACTCAGCGAAGTTGCACAAACCATTCATGATTTGCAGGCTTCAGGCAAAATTAAACACCTCGGTGTGTCTAACATGCACGGTCATCAAATTGCATTTTTGCAAAGTGCACTGGATACACCCATTGTCGCCAATCAGCTTGAAATGAGCCTGGCATTCCGCGACTGGGTAGAAGATGGCATTACCACTAACAGTGTCCACAACCGCAACAAGGGCTATGCGCCCGGAACCATTGAACATTGTATGCTGAATAAGGTGCAGCTGCAGGCATGGGGAAGCCTGGCACAGGGCCGGTATACCGGCGGCAATGCTGAATTTGAAGAAGATGTTGCCACGGCGGCGCTGGTTACCAAACTGGCAGCAGAGTATGGTGTGTCACCGGAAGCCATTGTACTGGGCTGGCTGATGCGCCATCCTGCCGGCATTCAACCTGTGATCGGTACCACAAACCTGCAACGTATCAGGCAGTGCACAGAGGCAACTAACGTCACCTTAAGCCGTGAACACTGGTACGCTCTGCTTGAGTCAGCCCGCGGCAGTGATGTGCCCTGAGCAACTGACACCACCTATGTAAGGAGAGACCCGCCGGTGTCTCCTTTTTTAAGGACATTGTCCCGCTGAGGAACACCATGCTAAACGGCTTTCATCATGTTGCGATAATCTGCAACGACTATCAGGCTTCAAAAGCCTTTTACACAGACATACTGGGTTTCAGTGTTATTGACGAAAATTACCGTGAAGCACGGGATTCATGGAAGTGCGACCTCGCCCTGCCAGATGGCTCTCAGATAGAGTTATTTTCCTTTCCCGGCGCACCGGCAAGACCTTCACGCCCCGAGGCGCAGGGATTAAGGCATCTGGCTTTTAAAGTCAGTGATATTGATAAGGCTGTGGCGCAGCTGACAGCACATGATGTCAGCTGCGAAGATATCCGTACCGATCCCTACACACAAAAACGCTTTACGTTCTTTCAGGATCCCGATGGTTTACCACTGGAACTGTACGAAATTAACTGACACGTTATGCGTCATGGTCCAGCAGCGCCAGCGCGCCATAAATGCCCGAGCGGGTACCCAGCCCCGGCAGACAAATAATGTCGTCCAGACTCTTGCCCTGAGGGAAGACAATGTAGTCCTTCAGGCTGGCTGACGTTTTATAAACAATACGCTCCATCATGCCCGTTTTCTGCATTACACCGCCACCGAACACGATTTTTTTGGCGCTGAAACCTACCATCAGGTTATGGCACAATTGCGCCAGCACGTCGGCAAGTTTATCCCAGGCTTCGTGATCATCCGGCAGCGTATCAGACGGCTGACCCCAGATTTTACCCAGTGCCGTACCTGATGCCAGACCTTCCACACAATTACCGTGGAAAGGGCACACACCTTCTATGCCCTTTGGCGGGATGACTTTAAAATGGCCCATTTCAGGATGCACCAGACCATGCAGGGGCTTTCCGTTAATCACCACTCCGCCGCCGACACCGGTACCTACGGTTACATACACAGCCACGCTGGCTTCCTGCGCTGCACCCCAGCGATATTCCGCCAGCGCTGCAGCATTCACGTCGGTATCAATTTCAACCTCACAATCCAGTGCGCTGGCAAAGTAAGGCGCCAAAGACGCGAAGCTCCAGTGAGGTTTCGGCGTTTTGGTAATGAAGCCCCAGGTATCGGAGCTTTTATCCAAATCCAACGGACCAAAACTGGCAATTCCCACCTTCGAAAAGTGGTAGCCTCTGGCCCGCTGTGCTTCAAAGAAACTGACACAGGCAGCCAAGGTTTCTTCCGGCGTCGTAGTGGGTATGCGGATTTCTTCAACGATATGCCTGGCAGCATCCACAATAGCGCAATTAAACTTTGTTCCGCCGGCTTCAATAACCGCATAATACTGATCAAGCAGCGCCATATTCACTAGCCTCAATTTTTTCTAACTGACGTTGAGTCGGGTTCTTCAGATAATTAAATAACAGACCGGCAAACAGCAAACTGGCAAACACGGTGGCAACCATAAAGCCATATTTAGCATCGCCACCATTTGCGTCACTGACCAGTCCCATAATGAACGGACCGGCCGCTGCTCCGGCTGCAGTGAAAAAGAGTATCACACCCGCCACCGATCCGTGCTGATGTTTAGGAAAGCAACTGATGCCTTTGGAATTAAACGTCGGATAAATTACCGACATAAAGATGCCGGTAAGCGGGAACAGATAAAGTGCCACCTGCTTGCCTCCCATCAGACCGCCGGCAAAGCATACAACAATGGCGCCACTGAATAACATCAGTACCAGTGCCCAGTTAAAATGACTCATCATCCAGATCCCGACAAAACGTCCGGCAGCACGGAGAATGAAAAAAGCAGTAACAGAATAAATGGCCAGAGTTTGCGCCGTGCCGCCGGCATAACAATCATAAGTCGCTTTTAACGAGGCTGCGTCGCACACCAGATAACTTGGCATCCACACATAAATCGCACTTTCCGCAGCAACATATAAAAAGGCACCGGTGGAAAAACCCAGCGCATAGGGATTTTTAACCAGAGACAAACTTTGACGGACTGAGACTTTCTCAGCACTGTCGTCCTGATTGCGGGTATAAACCGGATATTTCACCCACACCGCAACCACTATCAGAAATGTACAGATCCCGCCGGCGATGATGTACAGGTATTGCCAGGGCACACCTTTATGGATAAGCCAGGCAACAATCAGCGGGCCGATTATCGCCCCCACTCCAAAGAAGGCCTCAGCACCGTTCATGGTAGCGGTATGCTGTTTCGTTGATGAGGAAATATCACCGATAAGCGCCAGCGCACCTGTTTTAAAAATACCCACCGCAATGCCGGATAAGGTCATCAGGCTGACAATAAAAACAAAGTTGTTGGCGATAAAGAAGCTGTAGCACGCCAGACCGAACACACTTAAGCCGATTATGATGGTGGTTTTACGACCAAGACGGTCAGCAAGAAACCCCAGTAACAACCCGGACATTGCAATACCCAGCATGGGCAGGGAATGCATCAGACTTGCCTGAGCATTCGTGACATCAAACGCCACTTTCACTTCTTTAATTATTTCGCCCACAGAATCTGATGTCATTGCGAACATCATAAACATTAAGTACGTAAGCCATCGAATGAACTGGCTGTTCGACTGTTGCATACGGCTGCCTCATAAACTGCAGATAAGGCAACCTGTGGCCCCTCACCTGAGGATTAAATTTCAACTATTAACATTTTTTTATCATCACCTCGTCTAAACTTAACCATTTAAACGTGTGAGACTTTTTCGATTAAGTGTAGATAATTTCTCCTGAGACACTAGAAATAAGTCATACAGAATGTTTTGCAAAAATCACTTAATCGTTTAAGATAAAGTAACAGAACGTACAAACTCTGTAAACATCATTGTGAATCAAATGTGAATTCCAAACCGCCATCTTCCGGTGTTTACAGTGAAAGGCAGGAGTATAAAATGAATTATGCCGCAGACAGTGAACAGTGTTTAAGCCGTATTCTGGCTTCTGTGGATCTGTCCATGCTCAGTAAGCGCGACAGTGCAACCTTTGTCAGTCGTCTGGAAGCCCACTTCCCCACGTTATTCCAACGTTATACCTTTGTGTATGGTCATCAGTATGACTGTTATTACCATCTGCAAAAACTGGTAGAGCTGCTGCGAGACGGACTAAAAGCCCGTAAGCCAAAGTTAAAACAGCAGGATGCTGCCAAGCTGAAGGATCCCCGCTGGTATAAAGGTCAGGAACAAACCGGACTCGCCTGTTACGTCGATCTCATGGGTCCGACACTGAAAGATTTGCACCATAAAATCCCCTACTATAAAGCGCTGGGGATCACCTACATTCATTTAATGCCACTGTACGATTCACCCGAAGGTGACAGCGATGGCGGCTACGCAGTTTCCGATTACCGCAAAGTGAACCCGTCACTGGGTAATATGAAAGATCTTGAAGCTCTGTCAGATGCGTTGCAGGCAGAAGGCATAGACCTGGTGCTGGATTTCGTTTTTAACCACACCTCAGACGAACACGCATGGGCAAAAGCTGCGCTGGCGGGGGATAAAACCTGTCAGAACTATTATTACCTGTTTGATGACCGTACCATTCCTGATCAATATGAGCGGGATTTACGGGAAATTTTCCCTCAGGTCCGCAGGGGCAGCTTCACCTACAACGACACCATGGAAAAATGGGTGTGGACGACGTTCAACAGTTTCCAGTGGGATTTAAATTACAGTAATCCGGAAGTGTTTAACGCCATCACTTCAGAAATGCTGTTTCTGGCAAACATAGGTTGTGCAGGACTGCGTCTGGATGCCCTCGCCTTTATCTGGAAGGACATGGGCACCAACTGCGAAAATCAGCCCAATGCCCACCGCCTGATCCAGGCATTCAACGCCTGCCTTCAAATCGTTGCGCCGGCCGTTGTATTCAAATCAGAAGCGATTGTGCATCCTGACGAGGTGGTGAAGTACATCAATAAGAAAGAGTGCCAGCTGTCTTATAACCCGTTATTAATGGCATTATTGTGGAACAGTCTCGCCACAAGAAAAACACGCCTGCTGACACAATCTCTGAAGAAGAGCTTTGTCATTCCTGACGACACCACATGGGTGAACTATGTGCGTTGTCACGATGATATTGGCTGGACATTCGATGACGGCGTAGCCCATGAGATTGGTGTTAACCCTTATGATCACCGTTACTTCCTGAACCAGTATTTCACCGGTCGTTTTGAAGGTTCGTTTTCGTCAGGTGTTCCTTTTGCAGAAAATCCGTCTAATGGTGATTGCCGTGTATGTGGTTCACTGGCTTCACTTTGCGGACTGGAAAAAGCACTGGTCAGCATGGATCAGAATGCCATCGACACAGCCATAGAACGTATGCTGTTGCTTTACGGCATTACCTTTTCTATCGGCGGTATTCCGCTTATTTATTCCAGCGATGAACTCGGTTTACTGAACGACTACAGCTACCGCGACAACCCGGCGAAGCGTCATGATGACCGCTGGGTAAACCGTATAGCGGTTACTGATGCGCATATTGAAAATGTGATGAACCAGGACAAAGCGCCGGCCGGCCTTAATGAAGCCTGCCAACGAAAAGTCTTTAATGGTCTGAAAACAATGCTGAATATCCGCAGGCAGCATGCCGTTTTCGGTGATGCCCGTACGGAAATTCTGGATACCGGTAATCACCATTGCTTTGGTTTTGTCCGCTACAACCAGCAGGGCCAGAAAATGCTGGGCCTGTGCAATTTCAGCGAGCATCCACAGCAGGTAAGCGGCAATATTTTGAATACTATCGAACATAAACCGGCCCGGGACTTGTTAAGTGACAGCAAGCTCAGTGGTCACGAACAGGCTATTTCACTGCGTCCCTATCAGTTAAGCTGGTGGCTTATCTGACCCTCATGCGCCGGCTTCCCCTATGCCGGCGCTTTTTCAAACCTTTTTAAGTTATTCATCGTAGTTATTTGAAAACCGGTGGTGAATAGTTCTTTACAATTCTGTAATTGGACTATAATCCCGTAAATGCTTTCATCTGATCCTCCTTATATGTCTTTTGCGGTTTTAGAAGTCCCGGCAACAGACGTGGAGAATTTAGCTGTTAATAACACTGTTAGTTGCAGATGCGACTGATATATCGATTTCTACGGAACAGAAATCGCGACTTCACTTTAAAATAAGGAAACGTTATGAATGCTACCCTGGAGCAAGAATATCTTTGCCCGCATTGTAGTCATATCAATGCCATTGAACTGGATACGCACCGTGAAATGTACCGTGAAATGTACACCACCTGTGACAAGTGCGGTTCTCATCTGGAAGTGGTACCCGCCGATGGTATCGGCGAGAAAATCAATCTTATTGTCTCTTTAGCATCTTCTGATATCGCGCTGCGATAATCTTCTTAAACATGCAAACTGCCTGTGTGCGCAGGCAGTTTTCTTAACCTTATTTAGTCTCTGAAGAATTCCTGACGAAGTAACGGGTCGGTAGTAAATTGTCCGCCGAGTGCAGAGGTTTTCGTGTAGGAATTGGTATCTCTGATCCCGCGGGCTTTTACACAGTAATGTGTTGCATCAATAGATACCGCCACATCCTCAGTGCCCGCCAGCGTCTGGATAGCCACCAGCACTTGCTGCGTGAGTCGTTCCTGCACCTGAGGTCGCTGGGCAAAAAAGCTCACCAGACGGTTCAGTTTCGACAAACCAATCACAGTATCTTTCGGGATATAAGACACTCTTGCCGTGCCGTCGATGGTGACAAAGTGGTGTTCACAGGTACTTGTCAGGCTGATATCTGTAACCTGTACGGGTTGATTGAGCTGCATCTTGTTCTCAATCACAGTGATCTTAGGAAAATTCCGGTAGTCCAGACCGCCAAATATTTCATTGACGTACATTTTCGCAATGCGCGCCGGCGTTTCAGCCAGACTGTCATCGGTACGATCTAACCCGAGCGTATCCATGATGTCTGTCATCGCCGCCTGAATGCGTGCGCGCTTCTCATCATCAGACAGACCATTCCGCACCAGGGGTGTTTCCAGTCCTTTCGCTTCAAGTGCATTTCTTACCTTAATTGCCGCAGGGGACAATCCGGGTTCGATTGCGTCACGTACAACTACTGCTTCATTTGATAACATTAGAAAAATTCCGAACAACCTGATTTTCATTTAACGAAAAAGGCTATACTTACAGACCACTTTTTTCGTCAGATGATAAAAATTTAATGACGAAACCAGGGGCGTTAACCTGATCATCCAAGGAGTTTGCTTTGCCCAGTCCAGTGCTGATAACCGGTGCTTCGCAGCGCGTTGGCCTTGCCATCGCCGAAAACCTGCTCACAAACAACTATCCCGTAATTGTAACATACCGTACTCATAAAGCTTCCATTGAGCGCCTTGAAAAAGCCGGTGCGGTGGCAATTTGTGCAGATTTTAGCACCGATGACGGCATCCTGCGATGTATTGAAGCGGTGAAAAGTCACACAACCAGCCTGCGGGCGGTCATTCACAATGCATCATCATGGGACTCAGAAAAACACAGCAAAGATTATGCGGCCCTGTTTGATGCCATGATGCAAATCCACGCGAAAGCACCTTATCTGATGAATATGGGATTGAAATCGTTACTGACAACCAAAGAAGAAAAAACAGATATCATCCACATAACCGATTTTGTGCAGGACATTGGCAGTGAAAAACATCTGGCTTACGCAGCCAGCAAAGCGGCACTGCATAACCTGACCTTATCATTTGCACAAATGCTCGCGCCGGATGTAAAAGTGAACACCATAGCACCGGCACTGCTGGTGTTTAACGAAGGCGACGATGAAGCCTATAAGCAAAAAGCGCTGGCGAAGTCGCTGATGCAGAGTGAGCCCGGCGCTCAGGCTGCGGTTGATGCAGTGAACTATCTGCTCAATGCATCGTACGTGACCGGAGAGACGTTGCAGGTCAACGGCGGACGCCATCTAAAATTCAACTGATTTCACCGTCTTTTATTTATCGCCATTTTGGGACGGGGTATACTTGCGCCGTCTACTAACTGATTCAACGGAACCGCAATGACGAACACATCTTCACCACTTATTCCTGAGTGGGAAGCCATCGATGCAGTGATCCTCGCCTGGCCCCATGACCAGACTGACTGGGCCCCCTGGCTTGAAGAAACAAGAGCCACTTATCTGCAGGTGATTGAGCAGGTGAATGCCGCCAAAGCCGGTGTCATTCTGCTGTGCCGTGAAAGTGATATTGCCGGCGTGCAAAGCCGCTTACCTGCCAGTGCGCGGGTTTTAATTGTGTCAGCTGAATTCAACGATACGTGGGCACGGGACTATGCTTTTTTAACATGCAGAGCCGCGGGCGATACAACCAGCCCCGGACAACCCGTTGAGTTTCAGTTTAACGGCTGGGGCAATAAATTCGATGCATCACTGGATAACCGGGTAAACCAGCGTTATCTGGCGGATATGTGTCAGCTTCCGCTGAAAGCCAGCGATATCGTTGCCGAAGGCGGCGCACTGGAAATTGATGAGAACGGCCACTTACTGTCAACGGCACAGTGCCTGCAAAATCCTGAGCGCAACGGCATAATGACCCTGGCACAATATGATGATGAATTCCGCCGGATGCTGGAGTGCTCTGCAGTGACCATTTTTCATCAGGGACACCTTGAAGGCGACGACACCGACGGTCACATTGATACACTGGTGCGTTTTACACCGTCACAAGGTCTGGTTATTCAGGCCGCGGATAACTGCCCTGAAGACAGTCATTTTGCCGGTCTGGCTGCGTTGTGTGAAGAGTGCGCGGATGCGTTCCCTGCCCATGAGCAATTCAGATTGCCGTTACCGGAAATGTATAACGATGACGGTGATCGCCTGCCAGCATCCTATGCGAATTTCCTGATTTGCAATGATGCGGTTTTACTGCCTGTGTATCAGCAGCCTCAGGACGCAGAAGCCATTGCTGTCACGCAGGCTGCCTTCCCTGATCACACCATCGTACCGGTGAATTGTGACACCCTGGTAAGACAATACGGCAGTCTGCATTGTATTTCCATGCAGGTTCCGGTTAACACATTGAAGCCTGCTGTACTGGCTCAACTGAATAAAGGAGTGACCCTCTATGCCTAAGAAATCCCTTAAAGTAGGTCTGGTTCAGCAGGCCGTTGCCAGCAACGATAAAGCCACCAACTGGAACAAAAGTGCAGAGCAGGTTGCTAAACTGGCCGCTGAAGGTTGTGAATGTATTTTATTACAGGAGCTGCATTCAACACTGTATTTCTGTCAGGAAGAAGACACGAATGCATTTGATTTGGCAGAGCCTATTCCCGGACCGGCTACAGACTTCTTTGGCGAGCTGGCAGAAAAACACAATATTGTGCTGGTAACCTCTTTGTTCGAAAAGCGGGGCTCCGGGCTATATCACAATACCGCCGTGGTGTTTGACCGCAGCAAAGAAATTGCCGGCAAATACCGTAAAATGCATATTCCTGACGATCCCGGTTTTTACGAGAAGTTTTATTTTACGCCGGGCGACATGGACTTTAAGCCAATTGAAACCAGTGTGGGTAAACTCGGTGTGCTGGTTTGCTGGGATCAGTGGTATCCGGAAGCAGCCCGCCTGATGGCAATGGCCGGTGCAGATTTATTGTTCTACCCCACCGCTATCGGATGGGATATGACCGATACGGAAGAAGAGCGTCAGCGTCAGCACGGTGCCTGGCACACGATCCAGCGCGCCCATTCTGTTGCTAACTCGCTACCTGTCATTGTGGCAAACCGTACCGGTTTTGAAGCCTCCCCGGTAGAAGGCGATCCGGGCATTCAGTTCTGGGGACAGAGTTTTATTTCCGGCCCGCAAGGTGAAGTGCTAGCACAGGCATCCGCCGACAAAGAGGAAACGCTGGCGGTAGAACTGGATATGGAAAGAACTGAAAAGGTAAAACGCATCTGGCCTTATTTCCGTGACCGTCGCATTGACGCCTATGAAGATTTAACTAAACGCTGGCGGGATTAATCCTCCGCCAGCCCGCAGGCTGCCGTCTTGCCTTCAGCGCAAACGGTGGCTTTTGCACTTATCCAGCTCATTCCCTACAAAATCACTGTCTTTAAATCTGGTCAGCGGAAACCACCTCACCGCATAAATATCATTCCCCGCAAGCAGCATCAGAGAAGGGAAAAATAATACTGCCCCGGCGAAGCGGAATGTAAACTGAAACAGCAGGAATGTGCTTACCAGCATGAACAAGGTTGCACCGTGTCGCCATAACCGGCTGACTCTGACAGGTTGCCAGCATTCACGGCACATAAACTTACCGCTGTTAGCGAGGGCTTTCATGCAAATACTGCGACTTTTGCAGCAGGGACAGCGACGATGTGTGTACATAGTGGCAGCATTCCGGTAGATAACTGCGTGCCAGTGTAGTACACCCGAAACAACAGGATAACTGTACTTTCAGTCAGGTTTACAGCGATATATCTTATTTTCGTACAGTAAAAAACATTGTCTATCACCGCGCTTAAGCAACGCGGTGAGCACCCCGCTGCTGACATCCAGGCCACCGGTGTACTGCCCGAAGGCAGGCATAATAAACAAGCCGTCATCGCTTACAAAACACTTACCGGAGAAACGTTTTCTGCCAACACAGGTGCGGGTTTTAGGGTGAAAATGGCCGATGATTTGCGCGGCCGGAGTTCTTGCACCGGAAGGCGTGTCTGCGGATTCATCCGGTTCGTGCTGCAGCCTGATATTGCCCCAGTGCAAAACATCGATTGTGCGGCCACCGGCACCGGCCGGGATCTCAGGGTCATGGTTGCCGGCTATCCATACCCAGTCTTTATATTGTGCCGTTAAACCAGCCAGCAGCTTTCTTTCTGCAATGCCCATGCGATCAAAGCCACCGGCATCATGGAAACTGTCCCCCAGGCAGATAACCTGTGCCGGCGCATAGTCTGACAGTATTTTCTGCAGGCGCTGCAATGTCGCCAGACTGTCCAGTTGTGGCAACGGGTTGGCAAACCGGCTCAGATAGCTTCCCTTTTCGAAATGCAGATCGGATACCACCAGCGCGTCCCTGGCCGGGCAATACAGCACGCCCCTGCCATCGGCAATAAACACCTGCTGCGCAAACCTTACCGGCACGGCCCTGTTGTGCGCTACCAGACGGTTAAGCTGTTCTTCTGTTATCGCCACTTAATTCCCTGCACTGTTTACCCGTTTCCGCCTGCTTCACCCGGCGCGTCACCACTTAACAAGGCTCTGATGTCTGCCATCATGTCTTCTGCTTCCTGATACAAACTGGCCTGCTCTATCACTGCATGTGAACCGGCGCCTTTCACCTGTTCACTGCGAACATCCAGCACAATGGGAATGGCCATGGGAGACACTTTGGGTAACGACACAAAGTGCAGTTTGTCATAAAACCGGATCAGCATGTCAGCCAGCCGTTTCAAATCCAGTAGTTCCCTCTCTGCGTCCGCACGGGTAACAGTCAGTAAAATATGGTCGGGTTCATGTTCCCGCAAGGTATCGTAAATCAGATCAGTGGAAAAGGTAACCTGCTTCATGGTTTTGTTGCTGCTGTGATAGCGTTGTTCTGTCAGGCCGCTGACCACGGCAACCTGCCTGAATGACCGTTTCAGCATCGGTGCATGCAGCATCCAGTCTTCCAGTTCGTCACCCAAAATATCCGGCCGGAACAATTGCTCCAGTTGCGCTTCTGTCACCTGCTCCAGCAAACACACAGACAAACCATAGTCGGTGACAGAAAAGCTCAGCGGTTTTAAACGCATTTTTTCCATGCGCCTCGTCATCAGCATGCCGAGAGTCTGGTTCGCCTTGCGGCCCTCGAAGGTATAAAACAATAAGTAGTTTGTCTTGCGGTAAGGAAACTGCTCAATCAGCACCCGCTTTTTGTCTGGCAGGGCCGAGAATGCCTGCTGTAATTCCAGCCACTCTCTCACCTGTGCCGGCAACGATGACCAGTCTGCCGGCGTATCCAGAATCTGCCTTACGCCCTCTGCCAGAAAAGTCGACATGGGCATTTGCCCGCCGGCGTAGGAAGGGATTTTCGGCTCTCCGCCTTTGGCGGGCTTTACGTGCAATTGCATGTCCCGGATGGCTTCGAATTTAAGGATTTCTCCGGCAAACATAAAGGTGTCGCCGGGCACCAGTTGCTGGGCGAAGTACTCTTCCACCTCACCAATAATTTTGCCCTGATTGCCCCGGCGGATGCGCTTTACTTTCAACCGTCCGGCTTCCACTATGGTGCCGATATTTTGCCGGTGACGCTGAATAACCCGTTTGGATGCGGGGCTGTACGTGCCGGCCTCCCGTTTTTCCATCCGCTGGTAACGCTCGTGTGCACGCAGGGCATACCCGCCGTCAACAGTGAACTGCCACAACTTCATGAAATCGGCGTAATCGATACTTTGATACGGTGCGGCGTCCAGTACCTGCCGGTAAATATCCTCCGGGTCTGCGGGCTGACTGCAGGCGCAATTGAGTATAAATTGCGGCAGGATATCCATCGCCCCGGGGAGCAGTGGCTCGCCATCCAGTTCACCTGCAGCAATGGCGTTCATCGCCGCCCTGCATTCCACCGCTTCAAACCGGTTAGCCGGCACCAGCAACGCCTTACTGGGTTCATCCAGCCGGTGATTTGCCCTGCCAATTCGCTGCAATAGCCGGCTGACACCTTTGGGTGCGCCAATCTGTATGACCAGGTCGATATCACCCCAGTCAATCCCCAACTCCAGCGCTGAGGTACTGACAATAGCCCGTAAACTCCCCTGCCCCATCAGGCTTTCGGTTTTGCGGCGTTGCTCTTTCGATAAAGAACCGTGGTACAACGCAATAGGTAAACCTTCACGGTTTTCTTCCCACAGCATCTGAAATACCAGTTCAGCCTGTGCACGGGTATTCACAAACACCAGTGTGGTGCCGGCCAGTTTAATCGCGGTGTAGACTTCTTCCATGGCGTAGCGTGCCATAAAGCCGCCGAACGGCATACGGTGCTCTGATTCCAGAAGGGTAATTTCAGGCTTCACCGCCTGCGGTACCTGAATCACTTCAGCCGGTTCCCCCGTCCGGCCAAGCCAGCCGGCAATAACCTCAGGGTGTGCAACCGTTGCTGATAACCCGACACGGTGCATATCAGGCGCAAGGGTTTGTAACCTTGCCAGTGCAAGAGAAGTGAAATCGCCACGCTTATTGGCAACCAGGCTGTGAACCTCATCAATGATCACCGTCTTCAAGTTTTTGAATATGGCCGGTGCATCAGCATACGACAGCAAAAGCATCAGTGATTCCGGTGTGGTAAGCAAAATATTCGGCGGTTTGCGCCGCTGACGCTGGCGTTTATGGGATGGGGTGTCTCCGGTACGGGTCTCAATGGTTACCGGCAGATCCATGGCCTCCACCGGTGCCATCAGGTTGCGCTGAATGTCGTTTGTCAGGGCTTTCAAAGGAGATATATACAAGGTGTGCAATCCTGCTACGGGATGGCGGTATAAATCAGCCAGAGAAGGCAGAAAACCGGACAGGGTTTTTCCTGCCCCGGTAGGAGCAATCAGCAATGTGGCGTTATTGTCCGCGACAGCCGGCAGCATACGACGTTGATAGTCGCGCAGTTGCCAGCCTTTACTTCTTAGCCACTGATAAAAAGGAGGTGGAAGTCTTTTTGCCATAAACCAGTTAGTTACGCATGAACAGCCCTGGCGGTTTCAGTCGCCCGGTATTAAATCAATGTCATGTTCTGCTTTGCTCACCGCACATCTGTTTAAGCGCCCGGAACGTACAACTTAACCAAACAGGTTTACGGAGTACAGAGTGCACCCACAAGACTGGATATCGGTAGAAGAGGCAGGATTATATTGTCATCCTGCGAAGCTCTACATCGACCCGATGCAACCGGCGGAAAACGCCGTGGTTACTCATGGTCATGCTGATCATGCGCGGGCAGGTCATCAACATGTATTCGCTTCAGCTGAAACCCTGGCGATTATGAAAACCCGCTACGGTGAGGAGATGGCAGAACGCACCACTGCGCTTAAGCCGGGCGTTCCCGTGTCATTGGGAGACAGTGCAGACCCTGTCACAATGACCCTCTATCCTGCCGGTCATATTCTTGGCTCTGTCCAGGTACTGCTGGAGTATCGCGGAAGCCGCCTGGTGATATCCGGTGATTACAAGCGTCGTCACGATCCTACCTGTCCGCCCTTTGAAGTGGTGCCCTGCGATGTGTTCATTACTGAAGCCACCTTCGGTCTGCCGGTATTCACTCATCCGCCAATCAGTCATGAAATCGAGAAGCTACTCACATCACTAAGCGTTTTCCCTCACCGTTGCCATCTGGTCGGCACTTATGCGCTGGGAAAATGCCAGCGGGTGCTTATTGGTTTGCGGGAAGCTGGCTATCACAAACCTGTCTATCTGCATGGCGCGCTGCTCAAATTATGCGAACTCTATCAGCAACAGGGTATAGCACTGGGAAAATTGATTCCGGTCAGTGACGTTGAGGATAAGGCCTCCCTTGCCGGCGAAATTGTTTTGGCCCCGCCGTCAGCACTGGCTGATCGCTGGTCCCGTTCCCTGCCAGATGTACGCACCGTGATGGCATCAGGCTGGATGCAGATTCGTGCCCGCGCCCGGCAACGCCAGGTTGAACTGCCCCTGATTATTTCCGATCACTGTGACTGGCCGGAATTGCTGCAAACCATCGAAGAAGTCTCTCCCAAAGAAGTGTGGGTGACTCATGGCCGCGAAGATGCACTGATGTATCAGGCAAATCTGATGGGTTTTAAAGCCAGAGCGCTTTCTATGGTCGGCTACGATGACGATGAGGAAACCGGCTGATGGAAGCATTCAGTGATTTACTTGAACAGCTTTATTTTACCAGCGGCACCAACGCCAAAGCCGCGCTGATTTCCCATTACATTGCTACCACTCCGGATCCGGACAGGGGCTGGGCAATCGCGGCCATCGCCGGTGAACTCAAATTCGATTTTTTTAAGCGCAATACAATAAAAACCTTGATGCTTGAACGCATCGACGAAAATCTTTTTGCCATGAGTTACGACTATGTAGGCGAGATGAGCGAAACGGTGGCGCACCTGTGGCAACCTGAAACTCAGCCCTCAGGCGATGTTGTGCTGCCCGGTCTGAATGAGATTGTCGAATCATTCCGCGAGGCGAAGCGGACAGAAGTAAAACCATTGCTCACCGCCCTTCTCGATAATATGACAGCCTCACAGCGCTGGGCGCTGATAAAACTGGGTACACGGGGGTTGCGTATAGGGGTTTCTGCCCGCAGCATTAAGCAAATCCTTGCCAGCTACGGTGAAGTGCCTGTAGAAGAAATTGAAGCCCTCTGGCATGGCGTCGAGCCACCTTACACTGAATTGTTGAACTGGCTGGAAAATAAAGGGCCGAAGCCGGATATTTCTGACCGGGTTACCTTTCATCCTGTGATGCTTTCCCACCCTATCGATGATGATACACGGGAAAAACTTGCCGCGGGCGAATGGCAGATTGAACCCAAGTTCGACGGCATCCGTGTGCAACTGGTATCGGCTCCTGCGGGCAAAGCCCTGTTCAGCCGCACCGGTGACGATATCAGTGGTTCGTTTCCGGATCTGCTGGACACCATCGATCATAACCTGGTACTCGATGGTGAATTACTGGTGATGCACGGCGATAAGGTCGATACCTTCAATCAATTACAGCAACGATTAAATAAGAAGAAACCATCCGCAAAACTTATGCAATCACTGCCGGTAGCAATCATGGCCTATGACCTGCTGGAACTTAATGGCGAGTCACTGATGGCCTTGTCATTAACTAAGCGTCGTCAGCGCCTGGCGGATTACATTAAAAAATATCCGGTGGAGCGCCTGCATTTATCTCCCACCTACAGTGTGAGTGATGTGGCTGAACTGGAGGCACTGCACAGGGATATCACAGAAGACACCTCCATTGAAGGACTGATGCTGAAACGCAAAGACAGTACCTATGTACCCGGCCGCCCAAAAGGGCTGTGGTATAAATGGAAACGGGATCCCCTGTTAATTGATGCAGTCGTTATGTATGCCCAGCGCGGACACGGCAAACGTTCCAGCTTTTATTCAGACTTCACCTTCGGTGCCCGGGAGGGCGATACACTGCTCCCGGTGGGCAAAGCTTATTCCGGCTTCACTGATGAAGAACTCAAGAAGCTGGATAACTGGGTACGCCGCAATGCAACGGGTCGTTTTGGTCCGGTAAGGGAAGTAAAAAAGGAGCTGGTGGTAGAAGTCGCGTTTGATGCTGTACATCCCTCAAGCCGGCATAAATCAGGGGTAGCTTTACGCTTCCCCCGCATTCACCGTATCCGCTGGGATAAACCTGCCGCAGAGGCCGATACGCTGGAAACCCTCAAGGGCCTGATTGAGAAAGCCCCTGAGCAACCAAAGTAAATACTATCAGGAATCAGCAGGCCGTCTGGCGTTTCTTACCGCTTTCGGGTGCATCAGCTTTTCCAGTTCCGACAAGTATCCGGCGATGTCGCTGTGCGTTTTTTTGTCATCTGTTACTGCGTTATACAGCCAGTGATAGGTATCTTCATAATCGTAAGGGCTGCCGTGTCCATCGAGAAACAGTTGCGCAAGTTGCATTTGTGCTTTTAAGTTACCCAGTGCTGAGGCTTCACGGAGATAAATGACTGCACGCTGTTTATCTGTTTGCACCAGGGTGCCTTTGGCATAGTACCGGCCCAGTTGCTCAAGCGCAGCCGGCAATCCCTGTTCCGATGCATCACGGATAAATCCAATCCCGCGCTCAGGTTCGGCATCCACACAGACCCCCCAGGCCAGCATATCGCCCCAGAGAAACTGATAAGCGGGCTCCTTCAGCACTTCTGCGTGGGCTTCAATATCCTGTACCAGCTGACAACGATCGGTGACCACCCGTGTAAGGTGCTCATTTTTGTTGATCATGTTGATAAGTTCATCCTGTGTGTACAGTTGCACGGCTTTGATCTCCTGAGCAGAAGACACATTAAGCCCGGCAACACACAGCAATGATGTAAACAAAAGAATTACGCTATTTTTCATGTGAAAACCTGAACTGTCATTAACCCCGGTGCCGGTGAACGATGCCGTCAGTATCAGGCATCGCACCGCTATGTTTAATTTATCGGCGGGGGACGGTAAAGCTTAAGCTGCAAGCTTAGTTCAGTTTCATCGATAATGCTGACTGGATGTGCCGGGCATGCTCTGCCAGGTCTACGCCCAGGTCGGTAAGATAGCCGCCGTCAGGCTGAGTAATGATCCCTTTTGAGTAAAGACGTTCTGCGGCGTGAACAACTGACTGGCTGGCGTCGTGATGAATTTTCAGTCCCTGCATGAGACTGGACGCCGGAAATTTAAGAAGAAGATTTAACTCGTCGACCATATCCTGATCTACTAACACCATTACACTCTCCTGACACTGTTATTGTTTGAGTGCACCACAGCAGGGTTAATTGTAAGGCAAATACTGCGGGTACATCCGCTATAACACTACCATTTGCAGCCGCTGTCCAGATTAATTTGTATCAACAACCTGCTGCTCAATTAAGTTTATGACACAAACCGGCATCCCCTGAAACGGATCCGGCCGTTAAGTGATATACTCCGGCTACCATTCTCAGGATGCAATAAACACGGAAACGATGAAATACAAAGATCTACGGGATTTTATTGAGCAACTTGAAGCCAGAGGCGAGCTGAAACGCATTACACAGGAAATCGACACCGACCTGGAAATGACGGAAATCGCCGACCGTACATTGCGGGCCAAAGGTCCGGCCCTGTTATTTGAGAACCCGAAAGGGTCAGACATGCCGGTACTGGCAAACCTCTTTGGTACGCCGGAACGTGTAGCGCTGGGAATGGGCCAGTCATCAGTATCGGCGCTCCGGGAAGTAGGTAAATTACTTGCCTACTTAAAAGAGCCCGAGCCGCCTAAGGGTTTGAAGGATCTCTGGGAAAAATTACCGGTGTTCAAACAGGTTCTGAACATGCCGGCCAAAGAAGTGAAGAAGGCGCCCTGTCAGGAAGTGGTGCTCAGCGGTGATGACGTCGACTTATCTAAGCTGCCGGTTCAGCGCTGCTGGCCGGGCGATGCCGCGCCACTGATCACCTGGGGATTAACGGTTACCAAAGGTCCGCACAAAAAACGTCAGAACCTGGGTATTTACCGTCAGCAGGTAATCGGGAAAAACAAAGTCATTATGCGCTGGTTATCCCACCGTGGTGGTGCACTGGATTTCCGTGAATGGTGTCAAACCCATCCCGGCGAACCTTATCCGGTGTCTGTAGCGCTTGGCGCCGATCCGGCCACCATTTTAGGTGCCGTAACCCCTGTGCCGGATACGCTGTCGGAATATGCCTTTGCCGGCTTGTTACGTGGCAGCAAAACGGAAGTGGTTAAATCAGTCAGTAATGACTTGCAGGTGCCGGCCAGTGCTGAAATCGTGCTGGAAGGTTATATCGCTCAGGACGAAGTAGCACCGGAAGGTCCCTACGGTGACCACACCGGCTACTATAACGAAGTCGATTCTTTCCCGGTGTTCACTGTTACCCATATCACCCACCGTCAAAAACCCATTTATCACTCTACGTATACCGGCCGTCCGCCGGATGAGCCTGCGATTCTGGGTGTAGCACTGAACGAAGTGTTCGTGCCTATTTTGCAAAAGCAATTCCCTGAAATCGTCGATTTTTATCTGCCGCCGGAAGGGTGTTCTTACCGCATGGCGGTCGTCACCATGAAGAAGCAGTATCCCGGCCACGCCAAACGGGTGATGATGGGCGTCTGGTCGTTCCTGCGTCAATTCATGTATACCAAATTTGTGATTGTGTGTGATGACGATGTGGATGCCCGCAACTGGGAAGACGTGATATGGGCCATTACCACCAGAATGGACCCTGCAAGAGACACTGTTCTTATTGAGAACACACCCATTGATTACCTGGATTTTGCCTCTCCGGTTTCCGGTCTGGGGTCTAAAATGGGTATGGATGCCACTAATAAAATGCCCGGTGAAACAGACCGCGAGTGGGGCACGCCTATTGTCATGGATGAAAACGTGAAACAGCGCGTGGATGACATCTGGGACAGTCTTGGTATTATGGACTGATTAGCGGTTGGGCGAATCTCAGTCTCCTCCGCCGCTTCGCCCACTCACAACACATTTAAACTACAGTGATAGGAAAATATGTCGGAATTTCAGTGTAAGGTTACGGCCATCACGCCGTTAACTGAGGTCGTTTATAAAGTTGAGTTAACGCCTGCGCAGCCGGTGGATTTTAAAGCCGGTCAGTACATCATGGTGCATATGGGCGGAAAAGATAAGCGTCCGTTTTCCATCGCTAATCCGGCTTATGACAATGGTCGAATCGAATTGCACATTGGTGCAGATGAGAAAAACGCTTACGCCACCGAAGTCCTCGACAAAATGCGTAATGAAGGTGAAGTCACCTTAAGTGGCGGTCACGGAGAAGCATCATTACAAAGTGATGGTTCAGACATGATTCTTATCGCCGGTGGTACCGGTTTTTCTTATACCTGGTCTATTTTGCAGCAGGCACTGAAAGATCATGCAACTACGCCGGTGACCCTTTACTGGGGCGGACGCAATCAGTCAGATCTCTATCTATTCGATGAACTGACAGCATTAGCGGCTAAGCATGACAATTTCACCTTCGCTCCGGTAGTAGAATTTCCTGAAGAAGGCTGGCAGGGTAAAACCGGTTGGGTTCACAAAGCTGTGATGACTGACTATCCGGATTTATCTGACAAACAGGTTTATATTGCAGGGCGTTTCGAAATGGCCAAAGTGGCACGGGATGACTTTGCAGCATGTGGCCTGTCCACCGGTAAACTCTTCGGTGACGCCTACGCCTTCATATAAAGCCACGCAACCATAAGCGTGGCACTTACAACAGGCTTGAAGGAGTGTTTATGCTACCACGCACACTGGTTGCTACTACCATGCTGCTGTCCGCTTCAGCGATAGCAGCCCCCACCGCTAATGACGATCCGCGCCTGCACGATATTGCTAAAGCAATTTCCGCAGACCGTATTGAAAAAGATATCACTACATTAGTTAATTTCGGTACCCGTCACACGTTGTCTGAAACCAAATCAGACACCCGTGGCATTGGTGCCGCCCGTCGCTGGATCCAAAAAGAATTCGAACACATCTCCGCGGAATGCGGCGGCTGCCTTGAGGTTATCACGGTCAGTGACACCATCAGTGGTGAAAAGCGAATTCCTGATCCGGTGGAGGTGGTCAATGTCATTGCTATTCAACGGGGAACCACCGATCCGGACCGCTACGTGATCATGTCCGGTGACATTGATTCACGGGTATCAGATGTGATGGATTTCACATCTGACAGTCCCGGCGCAAACGACAACGCCTCAGGCGTTGCCGGTACACTGGAAGCGGCACGGGTACTGAGCCAGTACAAGTTTAACGGCACCATTGTCTACGCCGCACTTTCCGGTGAGGAACAGGGTTTATTCGGCGGTAAAATTCTTGCCGCAAAAGCACAGAAGGAAGGCTGGCGCATCAAGGCCGTGCTGAATAATGATATGATTGGCAATATCGAAGGGGTGAACGGCGTTATCAATAACAGTACCGCCCGCCTGTTCGCTGAAGGAACCAGAGTCACTGAAACTGAGGCAGAAGCCCGTACCCGGCGTTTCACCGGCGGAGAAGTGGATTCCCCCAGCCGCAATCTGGCCCGTTATATTGATAAAATTGCTGATCAGTACATCGAAAATTTAGACACCATGGTGATCTACCGGCTCGACAGATTCGGCCGCGGCGGACACCACCGGCCATTCAATGATTTAGGCTATCCCGGCATCCGCATCATGGAAACCAACGAGAATTACACCCGCCAGCATCAGGACTTACGCACGGAGGACGGCATTGTATACGGCGACACCCTTGACGGCGTTGACTTCGACTATGCAGCCAAACTGACCGGACTGAATGCAGTAAGTCTGGCTGCTATGTCCTGGGCACCGTCACCACCGGCAGAGGTATCCATTGAAGGGGCGGTACAACCTTCCACCACGCTGAAATGGAAAGCCGCCGACAGCAAACAAAACCCTCAGTTAGCCGGTTATAAATTGTACTGGCGCTATACCGATGCACCGCAGTGGCAATACAGCAAATTTGTTGGTGACGTCACTGAAGCCACACTGGAAAATATTGTCATCGACAACTACTTCTTTGGTGTTGCCAGTGTCAGCAAGGACGGCATTGAAAGCCCGGTGGTCTACCCGGGCGCAGCCGGCAGTTTCGGCGAATAAGCCTGAAGTACAGCTTGCGACCCGTCTTTGCAAGCTGTCCTCACACTATCGTCAGGTTAAAAGCGTGACAGGTTGTCACGCTTTTTCTGTATTAATCCCCCCGGGACGCTACACTTTTTTAATAAAGCCGGTTACGGTAGACGACTCTGCCCGAATGACTCCGTACTGGCAGACGTATTTAGGAAGTATTTGATGATAAAGGTATTTAGCGGTTTAATTTTGACGACCCTGTTTTGTATGACGGCGCAGGCGGAAATCAAACTGGGCGCCTCTCCTCTCGCCACTTACATTGATAACGAAGGTGAGCCTGCCAGGCTGAACAGTATTGTCACTGAGGCCTTCAGGCGTATGGACACGGACGTGTCGTTGCAAGTGATGCGCAGGGCCTTTTTAGGCGGTGCACTGACTACCGGCCAGCTTAACGGAGAATATGCGTTTATCAGTCTTGATGGCAAACAGAGTAATGCCCTCTATTCAACGCCGTATCTGCCTTTATATCTGTATGCAGCCAGCAAACGTCCTGCGGTAAAAGAAATTAAACTGCTGCCTCAGTTACAGGACAGCCGCATTGCTATTGAGAACCGTTTTGCCAATACCACGCAGATCCGCGCTGTGCGCGAGGTGAAATGGTCCCGTACGCCCACTACATTCGATGCCTTTAAACAATTTGCTGATGATCGTACGCCCCTGCTGATGACTTCAGCTTTACTGATTGATGAATTTAACCTTTTACTGCTGGCAGATAACGAGGAACTGGTCTCCCGCTCGGCTGACGCCCTCATTACCAGCGGCTTCCACCTGATGCTGGCAGAGGATACAGCCGCTAACAGAGGCCTGATCTCAACATTTAACGACACTATTTCGCAAATGCAATCTGACGGCACCTACAACACCCTGTTAGGAAAGAGCTGGCTGAGTAAAGACATCAACAATGACGGCATTGCCGATTACATCACGTCAGAATCGGTTTTCCACAATACCACCCCGCCCTCTGCCGCAACGGCGTATCCACTGGACTCAACCCGCCCCGCCGCAGCCAGTGTGTATATGATTGACGGCAACCGTTACGATAACTGGCAGGATGCAGTAAACGCATTACAGGCACTGACACCGTCGGCGACGCAGCTCAGCCTGCTTGATGCCGATATATACAAAAAAATTATCCGGCAGTGGTAGTAAGAAACATTTTATTCTATAAAAAAATTAAACTAGCAAATTCTAACGGAACGCCTATATTTAAAGGGAGTCACCCGATAAATTTATTTTATCGTGGTGAACTAAATTTCTCTGTAACACGTTAGACATATTACTGTCATAATTATATGATAGTGACGGGTAAACCACAGGAGGGCTCATGAATATGCATGCATTAACCAAGTCATTTACGCGGTTTTTTGAGCGGAGCCATCCATATACAGTTGCATACTATATTGGAAGGAAAAATGCTGAGAAGATTTTTGATTGCAAGATCAAGAAGAAATCCAAGCTACTCGCTGACTCAAATCACTAGCGTCAACACCCGATAAACAGGCCTTGTTCACAAGGCCTGTTTTTATTTGTGCCGGAAAAAATTAAAAGAACGCCTGCAGTCCGGTTTGCGCCCTGCCCAGAATTAACCCGTGAATATCGTAAGTGCCCTCATAAGTATTCACTGTTTCCAGATTCAGCATATGCCGCATAACGTGGAACTCACCGGCAATCCCGTTGCCTCCGTGCATATCTCTGGCTTTACGGGCAATATCCAGTGCCTTTGAACAGTTATTCCGTTTAACCAGTGAAATCATCACGGGATCAAATGCGCCGGCGTCAATCAGTTGTCCCACCCGCAAGCTCCCCTGCAAGCCCAGCGCAATTTCCGTCTGCATATCCGCCAGCTTTGTCTGGAAAAGCTGAGTCTGTGCCAGTGGCCTGTCGAACTGCTTTCTGTCGAGACCATACTGCCGCGCAGCGTGCCAGCAAAACTCTGCCGCCCCCATAGCTCCCCAGGAAATACCGTATCTGGCCATATTCAGGCAACTGAATGGTCCTTTTAGTCCCCGTACTTCGGGAAACATGTTCTCCTGCGGCACAAATACGTTGTCCATAACGATTTCGCCGGTAACAGAGGCATTCAGCGACAACTTGCCCTTGATTTCCGGTGCCGACAAACCGGCCATGCCTTTTTCCAGCACAAAACCGCAAATCTCACCGTCCTCATCAGTATTTTTCGCCCATACCACAAAGATGTCGGCTACCGGTGAATTGGTGATCCACATTTTATTGCCTGTCAGTCTGTATCCACCCTGCACTTTTTCCGCGCGGGTTTTCATTCCCGCCGGATCCGAACCCGCATCCGGTTCAGTTAAACCAAAGCAACCAATAAATTCTCCGGTGGCCAGTTTGGGCAGATATTTTTCTTTCTGATCAGTGGTACCAAATGTCGCAATAGGGTGCATGACCAGTGAAGACTGCACGCTCATGGCGCTGCGGTATCCGCTGTCGACCCGTTCCACTTCTCTGGCAATCAATCCGTAAGAGACATAATTCACCCCGGCGCAGCCATAGCCATCAATGGTTGCGCCCAACAGCCCCGTTTCGCCGAACTGGCGCATGATGGCCGTATCGAAAGTCGCTGTCCGGTTAGCCTTGTCGATGCCCGGCATCAGTGCCGTCTGGCAGAAGTCCCTGGCCGCGTCACGGAGCATACGCTCTTCGCCGGTTAGCTGCGTTTCAAGATGAAAAATATCATTCCAGTGAGGATTAGCAGAGGCTGTCACGATGAATTCCTGTTGTACATTTAAACCTGCACACAGTATCACACGGGGGGCACCAGCGGATCACCTGTGAATCGAAAGACGGATCTGATTGCTGTCAACCTGATACAACACATGGTATTGCACGTTTTCAGCCTGCGCTCACAGATGAGTCAGGGGCATTTCAGTGGAGTATTTGATTTGTTCCATGGCAAAACTGCTGGTGACATCGCTCAAATCGATGCCGGATACCAGCCGCTTGTAGAAGTGATCAAAGCTTTGCATGTCAGTAACCAGCACTTTAAGCAGATAATCATACTCGCCGGACATGCGGTAAAATTCGACCACTTCTTCAAAAGAGGAAGCATGGCGGGCAAACTTGTCCAGCCACTGCGCATCGTGACGGGATGCCTTTACCTGCACGAACACTGTCATGGTTAAGCCAAGATGCATAGCACTGAGCAGTGCCACACGCTTGCTGATCAGCCCGTCGTTTTGCAGTCTCTGGATGCGGCGCCAGCACGGTGTCGTCGTCAGCCCCACCTGTTCTGCAATATCGCTTACCGGTGTTTCGCTGTTATTCTGTAACGCCGCTAAAATGGCCTTGTCGGTTTTATCCAGTACTGCTTTTTTCATCTGTGGCGTCCCGTATGCGCTGCTTTCGCCTATTATGTCAACCACAGCGCAATTGCCAAGCCTGAAAGCATCACTGCCAGTGAAGTAAAGAAGCTGTAGCGCATTTTCGGGACTTGCAGATATTCGTGGATCACGCTGCCAAGTACCGTCCACAAGCTGTTTGCTGCCAGTCCGCTTAAGCAAAACACAATGATGAGGGCCAGACTGTCTGTGACCACACGGTCGGGTGACACAAACTGGCTGTAGGCGGTGATCAACATCAGCCAGGCTTTGGGGTTCAGCGGGTGTACCAGTATGCCTTTAAAGAATCCGGGGGCAACAGCGCTGGCCCTGCGGGCTTCGGCGTGTCTGACCCGCCACAAGCTGTAAGCAAGATAGAGAATGTAGAACGTACCGGCCACTTTAATGAACGTCACCATCACAGGAAACTGCTGAAAAACACTGCCTAACCCGACGCAAATCGCCAGAGCATTAATCACAAACCCTGTTACCACCCCTGCCATTAGCGGCAGCGTGCTGCGTATGCCCAGTTGCACACTGGTGCCCAGCAAGGTCAGATTAGCCGGTCCCGGGGTAAACGTCATACTGACAGCAAACACCACCAGCAAACTCAGATTCTGCAATTCCATTTTCTTTTCTCTTAAACAACGTACTTAACATTACCAACATGATTGATATACTGATTGAGCAATCAATAAACACAAAAATATAAATTGTTACCCTATCAATGTGAGAGCAGAAAATGTGGAAACCGACAATTGATGCCACCAGCGACAAAAAGCTTTACCTGCAAATTTGCGACGGTGTGGCACAGGCTATTGTCAGCGGAGAGCTGAAGCGGGGCGAGCAGCTTCCCACCGTACGGGCACTGTCAGCGCTGCTGAATGTTACACCGGGAACCATAAACCGCGCCTTTGATGAAGGCGTACAGCGGGGAATCATTGAAAAAACACAGGGAAAAGGGACGTTTGTAAAACAGCAAAAACAAGGACGGACGATCAGTGCAGCGATGCTGCCCGGACGCAAAGATGTTTTCGACTTCACATTGAATCAGCCGGCCTGCCTGAATATTGAACCCATTCTTTCAACCCACCTTCAGAACCTTGCCCGTCAGAATGATCCCCGCCTGTGGTCGGTGTATGGCGATACCCGCGGACTGCCGGAACACCGGGAGAGTATGGCGGACTGGCTGAATCTGAGAGGAAATAACGCAGACCCGGAGAATCTCTTCCTCCTTTCCGGAGCCCAACAAGGCTTGTTGTCTTCCCTGATGTTGTTATGCAATAAAGGTGACACGGTAATGGTTCAGGAAACCACTTTCCCCGGGATCCGTGCCGTGGCAACACTGCTTGGATTGCAATTGCAGCCAGTGGCCATGGATGAGTACGGACTCGATCTCAACGACTTCAAAGCACGGTGCAAGCAGGCCAGCAGCCAGGTGCTGGTTATTCTGCCGACAGCGCACAATCCCACCGGAAAAACCCTCTCTCAAAGTCACAGGGAAAAGCTGGTGAAAATTGCCCGCAAATACGACATTTATCTGGTGGAAGACGATATCTATCTGCATGCAGAACCGGTTTTGTCACTGCAACAGCTTGCGCCTGAGCGCACTTTTCACGTATCGGGGTTTTCCAAGTGTGTCGCACCGGCGTTAAGGGCCGGCATGCTGGTTTGCCCGCCACAATTTACCGGTAGTCTGGCACGGGTGATACAGGCACAGAACTGGTTTACACCACCGGTAACTACCGAACTGGCTCACAGGCTTCATACAAGCGGCGATGCCGTTACCATTGAGCAGGCCAGGCGGGAAGACTGCATAGAGCGTATTGCGCTGGCCAAAGGGATTCTGGGCGAAAGACGTATTCAGTACGACCCGGTGAATTTGCACATCTGGCTGAAACATTCTCCGCGGCTTGATAATGCCGCCGTGATCAGCCGTCTGAACCAGCTGGGTGTTGATGCACTGCCATCGGTATTCTTCCATGTAACAGAAACGTCTTCGGCGCATTTACGTCTTTGTCTGGGCAATCTCAATCCTGAGAACTTACAACAAGGTCTGGAGATTATTGCCAGAGAGCTGAACCCGTCCTTGCCGGAACGGGCAATCATCTGATCGCCGTTTGCAGCCCGTCAAAGAATGGCCCGGGCAGTTTCCCGGTTCTCTGCTAACTTTATGTGGTCGAAAATAATACCTCAGGGGGAGAAAGAAACTTAATGAACCGGCTTTCTGCACGGAGTTTTCTGCTGGCACTGATTGCAGTAGCGTCACTGGCCAGTATTGTCCTGTTTGTTCCCTGGACTTTCCTGGGCTCCAAAATGGCGCCGTTACCCGCCAGCATCTCAGGGCAAGTCGACAATTCTCCGGCTCTTGGCCTCGACGGCATGATTGTATACATCGACGAGCAGGGGCAACCACCGGTTACGCTTACCGCCGGCTGGCATAACAAAGAACTCAGACAGCCGGCCAGTGGCGATGCCTATTTTAAGATTGCCAGTATCAGCAAGCTTTACCTGGCGGTTGTTGCAGTAAAACTGGCAGCTCAACATCACCTGAAGCTTGATAACACTCTGATGGACTATCTGCCGGAAATGGCCGCAGATATCCCGGGCGCAGCAAATATTACCGTTCGCATGTTACTTCAGCACCGTTCAGGCATACCGGATTATATTGATGCTGACGGCTTCGACTGGTTTTCCCCGCCAACGTCACCGGCAGATTTGCTCAGCTTAGTAAAAAATCGCCCTTTAGCGTTTACACCCGGCACGCGCTACAGCTATTCGAACAGTAACTATGTCATCGTTGCCGCCATAATCGACCGGGTGTCCGGCAAAAGTTACCGTGAACTCATTGATGATAAAATCCTCCGGCCGCTTAAACTGGAAAATACCTTTTTTTCGTCAAAAGAAGTGAATATGGCAAGACTGATGAGCGGCTACATTAAAGGGCTGGATGTAGACGTGAAACCCGTGTGGTTTACCGGTGCAAGCAGCGAGATGGTTGCCACTGCGGCTGACACCGGCAAATTTATCAGGGCTCTGAACAACGGTTCGCTGCTCACATCACAGGAGCAACGCATTTACGGCTCAGTCTATGAATTCGGCCATACGGGTTTACTACCCGGTTACAGCAGCATTGCAAGGTATCATCAGGATATCGATACCGTGGTGGTTCAGTTTGTCAATAACAGCGGCGATGACACATGGGCCTTAAGTGAAGCCAATTACGACCGTGTGGTTGCGATCATCCGTAAGCGGCGCAAAGAAAATTAAGCCTTCACCACCGCTGCCCGGTACCTTTACCCCGCCAGTAGTATGGTCAGCTCCTGGGCACCGAACATCACAATTTCAAATGCAATCAGAATGATGATGATCCATTCCAGAAACGAAGAGTGCTTGTGCTTCAGCTCATCAGCCAGCATCTCAAACAATTCATGAATCACATTCAGTTTGTTCGACAGTAAATCGACTCTCGGACGAATATCCAGATATTTCATTGTGGCATTATAGGCGTCTTCGAACTCAGGGTATTCCCAGAAAAATTCCGGCGTATCCAGCAAACCATAGTGCAGAAAAATATCGCTTTTGGTACTGAAAAGATGACCACGAATACTGGCCAGCTTCTGTCTGCTCAGATTAATTTTACCTGATTCAGCCAGTGCCTTAGGCAAATATGCATATTGCTGAATGGTCTTTTCCGCCTGATATTCATACTGATTCAGTTTGGTCGACTGCGCCAGCGCATGACTGACAGCCAGTCGCATCAATGCCTCACCGGCCGGAAGGGAAATCAGGTCGCCCTGCAATTTGAGTGACTCAGCCCCGGTGTTAAAACGCACATGCTCCTGATGCTCACAGGAAAGGGCATCACTGCTGATTTGCAGGCGATGCAAGAACGCCAGACGTTCGTCTTCGTCCACGCCCCAAAATACCAGCACGCCGTAGTCAAACAGCCATCCTTCTCCGCCCGGCAGCGGCAAATGTACAGCATCCCGGTAGCGTGTTCCGTGCTGAGACTGGCTTATTGTTGTGGCGTCAGATTCTGATAATACATACACTGAAACCCGATCATTTGAGAAATCCATACTGGC
The DNA here is from genome assembly GCF_040148705.1 of Alteromonas sp. NFXS44. Classification (NCBI taxonomy): domain Bacteria; kingdom Pseudomonadati; phylum Pseudomonadota; class Gammaproteobacteria; order Alteromonadales; family Alteromonadaceae; genus Alteromonas; species Alteromonas sp. NFXS44. The sequence continues at coordinate 230,656 of NZ_JAGDEA010000012.1, forward strand.
TTCCGACAGGTTAAAAAACGGGCTGATTATGCGCTCAATTTCAGTTATCACCTAGAAATATAAATTATTAATTTTCATAAAGTTACGATAATTACAACTCATATCTGGCATGCTTTCTCTGGCTCCTCATTGCACGGTCACCTTTTTCTCAGATAATTGATTTTGTCACCGTCACTGACTTACTATGAAATACCTGAAAAATTACGAGCGTTAATTATGAAAAAAGCTGTTTTCGCATTGATTGTATTAACTTTTACCCTGGCCGGTTGCGCCCCTGAAGTTGGCTCAAAAGCCTGGTGTGCTGATATGAAAGAAAAACCTAAAGGCGACTGGACGGCAAACGAAGCCGGCGACTTTGCCAAACACTGTCTGTTCAGCGACGACGATTAATCGTTACTCCCTTTAACCAGCGGATTGCTGAGCGGTCTCCGGCAATCCGATGTCATCCTGTCGGGCCGGTATCTGACACTGTCCGGCCTTATCCCCTGCGTTTACGTTCTCTGTCTATACTTAACTCTGGCATGGTTCGTGGACTATTTACTCCGGAATATGAGTATTTCTGAATACCGTTTTTACCGGATTCCGGAAAACTGTTTATTCCAATCAAAGGCTTAGCCTTATGCATCACAATTTATATTTTGCAGTAACCGGCGCAGATTTTTTCCGGTTTGTTTGACATGTGTCGCTAAACACCGACAACGTCACAACGGAAACAGCACCGCGAACGGTATTTGGGGACACGATGGCAAGGATCAGGGTTATTGACGGCGATATTACGCAACTGGAAGTGGATGCCGTCGTAAATGCAGCTAATCCAACGCTGCTGGGCGGTGGCGGCGTTGATGGTGCAATCCACCATGCTGCAGGACCGGAGCTTTTTGAGTATTGCAAAGCAGTTGGCGGATGTAAGACCGGTCAGGCTGTTTTAACACCGGGTTTTAATCTTAAAGCGCCGTATATTATTCATACCGTGGGGCCGGTATGGCGCGGCGGCATGAACCATGAAAGTGACTTGCTTTCCAAGTGCTACCGGAACAGCTTACGGCTGGCGAGTCAGCATAACATTCAAACCATTGCTTTTCCGGCGATAAGTTGCGGCATTTACGGATATCCGGTGAATTCAGCCTGCGAAGTTGCGTTGGGTTCCATCCGCTTTCACGCCAGCGGAACAGCACTGCCTCACACTATTTATCTGGTGTGTTTTGGTGAGGAAGTTAAATCCGGGTTTCGTCAGCTTCTGGGCTGACTATGACTGGCTGGTAAGACTGGCTGGTACGACTAAATACGCCTTGGAAAACACGCACTGGTAACATCGCATTCACACAAATGCTAAAAGTCGTAAAGATTGCGCACCAGCACCAGCCCCACCAGGCTGTACAAATAACAAACAACCCCTTACTTCCCTTTTCCCCCTCCGTATAATACGCGCTCTTCAAAAACGGAGGGCTTTCACATGCAAAAACCAAAACACAGTGTGGTTGAAGATATTTTTGCTTTAGTCAGTGCAGGGCTGTTCGTTGCCTTTGGCGTTTATTTATTTCAGTCGCAGGACCTGATGGTCGGTGGCGCTGCAGGGCTTGCACTGTTAGGAACTTATGCGTTACCTGTAGACTTCGGGGTGCTGTTTTTCCTGATCAACGTGCCGTTTTATGCCCTTGCGTGGACCCACATCAGCAAACGCTTCACCATAAACACGTTTATCTCCGTCTCTACCGTCTCAGTACTTACTGATCTTATCCCCCGCTTTGTGGATGTCAGCAGTGCTAATCCGGTTTTCACGGCAATATTCGGCGGGATCCTCATTGGCGTAGGCATGCTGATCATGTTCCGTCATACCTCAAGTCTGGGCGGTCTTGGTATTCTGGCGTTCTATCTTCAGCAACGTTTCTCCATCCGTGCCGGTACTTTTCAGTTGTCAGTAGACACCGTTATTTTGCTGTCTTCACTGCTGGTACTCGACTGGCGTCTGGTACTGATGTCGGTGCTGGCAGCGTTCTGTCTGAACATGGTGCTGTCCTTAAATCACCGGCCGGAAAGATATACTCTGCCGTCGTTATCCAAACAGGATGACAAACTGCCGGGTGCCGGCGAAGCCAGTTAGTCCGGGCGGACGTGCACCGCCCCCCACTCGGGACCATACATAGCTTCAATGATCTTCGCCCGGATATCTTCGGGCAGGAATGGTCTTATAGTACCGGCAAGTCCGCCGGCCAGTACCAGTTTCCCCTGACTTTTTTCCATGGCAATACGCGCTATTGATGATAAATAGTCCGTGCCGGAGCGGACAATATCTGAAGCATACACATCGCCCTTTGCCGCACAGTCAAACACAAGTCCGGCGGCGCCGGCAAACTCAGCCGGTTGCGCATAATTAAGTTTGTTCACAAATTCCCGGGTGGTGTCTGCGCTGAAATGTGCACAGACCGTTTCAGACAGCAGTGAGACCGGCAACACACCATCCAGCGCTTCCAGCGTATGCCGCACCGCTTCGCGGCCAAACCAGGCACCACTGCCTTTATCGCCAATATTAAAACCGTGGCCACCATACTGAATACAATCATTGCCACACAGTGCGGCTGCGCAGGAGCCGGTACCGGCAACCAGAACAGCACCGTTCTCACCACCGTGCGCCCCCACCAGCGCAGTATGCAAATCACTGGTGAAACGAAATGATGCAAAAGGATGCTGCCATTGACTGAGCAGTTCTGCGGCTTCTTTCACCGTTGCACCGGCCAGACCCGCACTCACATGACACTTTGCGAGCACCGCAGCGTCATTCTCATTAACCGCAACGCCTGCATTTTGCAGGGCAAAAAAAACCGACCGGATAATGGCCGGCAGGGCTTCTTTGCCAATCCGGGCCACATTAGCAGGACCGCTTATTCCCTCGCCCGCCGGTTCACCGTTTTCATCAAACACAACGGCCTTACACTTGGTGCCGCCGCCATCGACTCCGGCAATATACTGCTGGTTATTCATTTTAATTATTATTCTCCTGACATCTGGTCGCTGAAATCCGGCACCACGGCTAATATTAAAAGGTTGGGTTTGATATTTACCATTTATCGTTAATAAATGTCACTGCAAGGTTCCCGTTCAGGATTAAATTTCATTATAGAACAATACAACAATGATTTTTATGGCATGATGGCGTTCATGTCCAACGGACTGACAGGATTTTCTGATTGAAAACAACGATCAAGGATGTCGCTGAACTCGCAGGCGTATCCTTTAAAACCGTTTCACGGGTTGTGAACAAAGAACCCAACGTGAGCGAAGAAACCGTTGAAAAAGTGCAGGCTGCTATCAGGCAGTTGAATTACCGTCCCAATCCGGCAGCAAGAAACCTTGCCAGTGATAAGTCCTATTCTATAGCCTACGTCTATGACAATCCGAACGCTTATTACGTTATCGACATGCAAAAAGGCTTGCTTGCCGAATGCCACCGGAAAGACTACGAATTACTGATCCACCCCTGCGATGCTGGCGGAGAAGACATCGTTCAGGACATTCTTCATATGGCTACCCGGTCGAACCTGGCAGGTCTCGTATTATCTCCGCCTTTATCTGAAATGCCGGAACTGCTTACACAGATAGCCAGTTACGGATTACCGTTTGTCGGCATAGTTTCCGGTGAAGTACCTTTTGGTATTCACGGCAAATGGCTGTGTATTGATGATTTTCAGGCTTCCTGCGATATCGTGAATCACCTGATTCACCAGGGCCACAAACGCATTGGCTTTATCTCAGGCAACAGAAATCACCGTTCTACGCTAGAACGGGAACGGGGTTATCTGGATGCACTGGAAAATTATCGCCTGAATACCAGTGCAGAACTTAGAATAGACGGCGAGTATAATTTCGAAAGTGGTGTATCGGCTATGAAGCAGTTTCTCGCGCTGGAGAACCCGCCGACAGCGGTGTTTGCCTGTAATGATGAACTCGCCGCAGGTGCTTTGCTGGAAGCAAGACTGAATAATATTCAGGTCCCTCAGGACATGGCGATAGCAGGTTTTGAAAACAGTCCCTTTTCGCGGCAAACTTCTCCGGCCATAACAACTGCAGAACAGGATACCGTGGCCATAGCCCGTAAGGCCGCCGGCTTGCTCATCGACACCATTTCACAAAGCAAACGACACGCTAAGCCGGTATTTGAAGAAACGGACAGTATTTTTTATTGTCCGGAATTGATAATCAGAGATTCCACAACGAAAAAGCCCGGCAACTGAGCCGGGCTTTATGTCATTTCGCTTTAGGCGGCGTCGCCTTTGGCGCAGATCCTTGTTGATTAACGGGACGTGAATACGCACCTCTGTTCACTCTCGCTCTACTATAACCTGTTCTCATAACTTACCTCTTAATTGGTCAGAAACAGACTCCTTCTCCAGCAAGGCATCCGGCATGTATCAAAAATAAACTATAGGATGTGATAACAAACCTGGCCGTAATCCTTTCGGCTAACCTTGCTGACACCGCAACCCGCAGGAAGAATAGACAGAACTTGCAACGAATCTTAAATACTTTATTCTAAAGAATGGAGATAATTAGAATAAAAAAGCAGTCCGGAAGATGGAAATGAAAATGTGGAATCACTACCTGCTTGCGATATCAACGGTATATTGCGGCCAAACTGAAGCAAACACAAGCGCAATGTGCTCAACCCGCTTAAATTATCGCCGGGTAACAAAAGCCGGTTCTTTATGATCACCGGTGCATTCGGATACGTCAGTGCCCTGCTCGCTATCGCCGGCGTGCTTTACTATCTTGAAGCCTTCAGAAAGTGGCGTGTTTTCAGGTATCTGCCTGCCATTGTGCTGCTGTACTTTGTGGTAATGGTGTGTGCCAGTGCCGGGTTATGGGAAAAAACCGCTGCCATCAATGATACTTATAAAATGCTCAGGAATAACCTGCTGCCCGCGATGATCTTCCTGATGTTGCTGGAAGCCGACCTGCGCCAGATTAAGCGGCTGGGCTGGCGGATGATTTTCGCCTTTCTGCTTGCCAGTTTCAGTATTGCCGCCGGCTTCATTGTTACGTTTGCTCTGTTTCAGCACGGGCTGGCAGATAACGCATGGAAAACCTTCGCCGCGTTGTGCGGCAGCTGGATGGGGGGAACAGGTAACCTCGCAGCCATACAACTGGCGCTGGATGTGCCCGACTCCGCTATGGGATACACCTTGCTGATTGACTCCATTGATTATGCCATCTGGGTAATGGCATTACTGGCACTGGTGCCCTATGCAGCTCATTTCAACCGCTGGGTAAAGGCCGACAGCCGTGCGCTGGATGATGTGAGTGCAAGGCTGGCAGAATCCAAGGCGAACCAGACTCAGGTGTCAGGCGGCAATGTACTGATGCTGCTTGCCTTATCCTGCGTTGTCTCATCACTGTCCCAGTGGCTCGCGGCGATGTTGCCGGCCTCCGCTTATTTTTCTACTACCGCCTGGACTGTTGCACTGGTCACCCTGGCCGGGATCGCCGGCGCTGTTACTCCCCTTCGCCGCGTGGGCGGTGCAGATGTGGTGGCTACTGTACTGCTGAACCTGATTATTGCGCTTATTGCATCCAGAGCCAGTTTTTCAGAATTGCTGGAAGCGCCAGTGTATATACTGGCCGGCGGTTGTATCTTACTGACTCACGGGGTGATTATGGTTATTGCAGCGAAACTCTTCCGGCTGGATTTGTTTACCTGTGGCCTGGCGTCACTGGCGAATATTGGTGGTGTTGCCTCTGCCCCTGTACTGGCGGCCTCATACTCAAAAGCGCTCATCCCGGTTGGCGTATTAATGGCAATGCTGGGGTACATCGTTGGTACCGCCGGAGGACTGGCCGTGGGCAAGGTATTGTCAGTGATTGCCGGCGCGTGAATGACGCCGGCGGGTATTCACTAGACGTGTTTAACTATGCGGGGCACCCGCTGGGATAAGCGGGTGACAAGATCGTAAGAAATTGTCCCGGCGTGGCGGGCAACTTCATCCACTGACAGTTGATGTCCCCACAGTTCCACCCGGTCACCGGGCGCCGGAGCAGGAATATCAGTCACATCAATGGTAACCATATCCATCGACACTCTGCCCGCCAGTGCCGCACGGTGTCCGTTAACCATCACCGGTGTACCGTTGGGACATTGTCTGGGATATCCGTCGGCATAGCCGATACCCGCTGTGGCAATCACAGAACGGCGCTTCGCCTGCCAGGTATCACCGTATCCCACCGTTTCACCGGCTTCTATAGTGCGCAGAGCAATAATACTCGCCTGAAGCGTCATCACCGGCTGCAGATCCAGCCCGCAGGGTGTGTCCAGAGGCTCGGCGCCGTACATGGCAATACCGGTACGGTTCCAGTTTCCCCGCGCTTGCGGCCAGCCCACGGTCCCCGGGGAATTGGCAATACTGACTGCAAATCCGGTAGCTGCCCGAACCTGCTCAAAGGCATCCAGCTGCTTTTGTACCGACTGACTGCCCGTTTCATCACCGCATGCCAGATGCGTAACCAGCACGGTATCGTCAGTTAACATATCCCGGTACTTTGCCACCATGGGTAATACCTCATCACAGGCAAACCCGAGACGGTGCATGCCCGAATCCACTTTTAACCATATCGCCGGGCGACGATCAGAAGGGCACGCTTTCAACCAGCAAAGTTGCTCTTCGCTGTGAACAACCACAATGCAATTTTCCCGCGCAGCCACAGCGCATTCAGCCGCCTGGTGAGGGCCCTCAAGGATAACTACAGGAGCCTGAATGCCGCCTTCCCGTAACGCCAGCGCTTCTTCTGTAATAGCAACCGCAAACGCAGGAGAGACTTTACGTAATATCCGCGCCACATTGACTGCCCCGTGTCCGTAGGCATCAGCTTTCACCACCGCCATATTCTGTCCTTCACCGGCCAGAGAGGAAAGTACACGGAAGTTATGCAAAAGTGCGTCGGCGTGGATAACAGCCTGGGTTTGTCTGCTCAACGGCGGGGGCTCCTGATCTAAAATTTGCGCTGAAAGCTATCTTACAACGACGGGATAATTCCAGCTATACAAATTAATTGGAATAATCTATTCTGGGATTTCAATTGAATTAAAATAATGTAACAGGGCAGCATGTTAGAGCACTACGCGTTAGCAGACTTACTGGTTTTCGCCGCTTACGGTTTGCTTCTTATCGCCAGTGGCTGGCTGTTTAACCGCTCCAGCCGCTCAGCCAAAGATTACTTCCTCGGTGGCAACAGCATGCCGGTCTGGGTTGTAGCGATTTCTGTACTGGCAACGTCCCAGTCTGCTGCCACGTTTCTGGGAGGCCCGGATCAAGGTTACCGGGGCGATCTGACCTACCTTTCAACCAACATCGGCGCATTCATCGCCGCTTTCTTTGTTGCCGCATTTCTCATCCCGCGGTTTTACAAACACAATGTCTACACTGTTTACGAACTGCTGGAACAGCGCTTTGGTGAACAGGCTAAACAGCTGGCCGGGGCCATGTACCTTTCCGGCCGCGTGTTCGCCAGTGGCGCAAGGCTGTATATGGCAGCACTGGCTGTCGCCATGATTCTGTTCGGCAACATTGATGCATCCAGCGTCATTCTTGCCACCGTCATTATTACAGTCGCCGGGCTTGTGTATACGGTTTATGGCGGGATCCGCACAGTTATCTATTCTGACGTGTTACAGGCTGCGGTGTATATCTGTGCCGCGGTAGCCGTGATTGTAGCACTGTTAAATGCAATTCCGGCTTCTCTTGCTGATATCGTTAACGCCCTTCAGCATCCTGCGCCGGATACACCTTCAAAATTAAGGTTGTTCGATACACGGCTTGATTTCACTAACAGCGGCGTTTTTAGTTTGTTCTCTGTTTTTACCGGGTTTGTGCTTCTGAACATCGCCGCTTTTGGACTCGACCAGGATATGACGCAACGGGTGCTGACCTGCAAAAGTGCCAAAGAAGGCAGCAAAGCCATGCTGCTTTCGGTGGTGATGGTGATTCCGGTGATGTGCCTGTTTTTAATCATCGGTTTATTGCTGTTCGTTTACTATCAGCGTCCCGATTTAATGGCCGGAGGCAGTGGTGAAAACCCCGTTCCGGTATTTGCCGGTGAACCGGTCACCATATTCATGTACTACGTGCTCAGCGAAATTCCTGATGGTGTTCGCGGCCTGGTTACCGTGGGCATTCTGGCTGCCGCACTGTCTACGTTAAATTCCGGCCTGAACTCCATGTCCAGTGTTCTGATCCAGGACATGTACCGCCCCTGGCTGGCCCGCCGGAACACGCAAAAGAACGACGCTCACTTTGTCAAAGCAGGACGCTTCGCTATGTTATTAATGGCATTGTCATTAGGATTTATGGCGTGTCTGTGCTATTACTGGCAACAACATACCGACATGCCGCTGCTGCAATTTGCACTTGGCGTCATGGTTTTCTCGTACAGTGGTTTACTTGGCGTTTATTTCGTCACGCTATTTTCCCGCCGTGGAAGCCGGCGCTCGGTGATAGCAGCGTTGATCACCGGTTTTCTGGTACCCTTGTCCATGCAACCCTATATTATTGAGAGTATTTTGCCGGCCCGCCTGCAGTTTGAACTCGGGTTCACATGGCAACTGGTAGCCGGTACGCTCATATCCACGCTTATTTGTGCTATGGGTAATACGCCCGCAGGCTATAATAAAGATACGCAGCAACCGGAACCGGTTCAGTAACAGAACGCTGCCGTTAAAAATAACAACAAAACAATCCAAAGCAATAAAGCAGAGCAACAGAACTAAGGCAAATTATGCAGGCAAAAACAATCACCGGGACGTCAGACTTACTGGCACAGTTAAATAAAATTGTGTCAGAGGGCAGAAATCCCGCCACGATGGATATCGATTTGCTGTCGACAGAATCCATCCTGCATAAAATCAATCAGGAAGATGCCAAAGTAGCCGCAGCAGTGGCGACTGAAATCCCCCACATTGCCCGCGCTGTGGATGCAATAGTGGAAAAGCTGCAACAGGGCGGACGGTTAATTTATATCGGTGCCGGCACCAGCGGCCGTCTGGGTATTCTTGATGCTGTAGAGTGCCGTCCGACCTTCAGCGTGCCCGATACACTGGTGATGGGCATTATTGCCGGTGGCGAAAAAGCCATACAGCATGCTGTAGAGGGCGCAGAAGACAACAGCGCTCAGGGTATCAAAGACGTACAGGCCGTGAATCTTTGTGAAAAGGATGTACTGGTAGGTTTGTCTGCCAGCGGACGGACGCCCTATGTGGTCAGTGCACTGGAATATGCAAATGAGCTGGGCGCGGTCACCGCAGGTATCGCCTGCAGCCCGGGCGCGCCGGTGCTGACCACCGCACAAATTGCGATTTGCCCGGTGGTTGGTGCAGAATGCCTCACCGGCTCCACGCGGATGAAATCCGGCACGGCACAAAAGCTGGTGCTGAATATGCTGAGCACTGCCAGCATGATTCGTCTGGGTAAAACCTATCAGAACCTGATGGTCGACGTTAACGCCACCAATGAAAAATTAAAAGCCCGCGCTATCCGCATAGTAATGCAGGCTACAGACTGCTCCAGAGAAGAGGCATCAGAAGCACTCGATGCCGCCGGACATAAAGCCAAAGTGGCGATCATGATGATCCTCACCGGCAATGATGCCGCCAGCGCTGAGTCCATGTTGTCAGATCATAATGGCTTTTTACGCCGCGCTGTTGAGCAACAATGAAAACAGTCCTTTTTCTGCTGTGCCTCATCTCTGTAAAGGCACTGGCGGTGACTACAGGGGCTGAGCAACCCGCCGCTTTCCTCGGATTACTGAAAGACAAACAGGTTGCGCTGGTCGTTAACCAGACATCGGTTACCAAAGGTCAGCACCTGGTAGACGACCTGCTGTCCCGTGGCGTAAACATCACCAAAGTTATGGCGCCGGAACATGGATTTCGTGGTGATGCCGGCGCCGGCGAAACCATCAGCGACGGCGTGGACACACGAACCGGCCTGCCCATTTTGTCCTTATACGGCAGCACCAAAAAGCCCACGGCCACCATGCTCGAAAATGTGGATGTGCTGATTTTCGACATTCAGGATGTAGGCGCACGTTTCTATACGTATATCAGTACGTTACACCTGGTCATGGAAGCTGCTGCTGAAACAGGCAAAACGGTCATCGTACTCGACAGACCTAACCCGAACGGCAAATTTGTGGATGGCCCTGTGCGGGAAGCTGCCTTTACTTCTTTCGTAGGTATGGATCCTATCCCCCTTTTGCACGGCATGACCACAGGCGAACTGGCACTGATGATCAAAGGGGAAGCCTGGATTGAGCAGGCTGAGTCACTTGATTTGCACGTCATCCCCGTTAAAGACTACCGGAAGTCCATGCCATGGCACCTGGCTGTGCCTCCCAGCCCGAATTTGCCAAACGATACGGCAATCCGGTTGTATCCCTCACTGTGTTTATTTGAAGCAACAACTGTCAGTATCGGCCGCGGAACACCTTTTCCGTTTCAGGTTGCCGGACATGACCGGGTGGCACTGGGTACATTTACGTTCACGCCGCAAAGCCTGCCCGAAAGCGCCCCTCACCCGAAACTGGAAGGCAAAACACTGAAGGGGCTGGACTTACGCTCTTCTGCTACGGAGGGGTTTGATATTGCTTTGCTCCTTGAGGCGGAAAAGCAGTTTGAACAGCAGGACGAAACCTTTATCGACCGGCCGGATTTCTTCGATAAGCTGGCCGGTACTGACGCATTAAGAAAAGCCATCGAAAGTGGCCTGTCTGAGCAGGAGATCAGAGCAATGTGGCAACCTGCGTTAGCAGAGTTTAAGCAACAAAGACGTCCGTATCTGCTGTATCCTGAAGAATAATTTAAAGCGCTCAGTGCTGCTGCTTTTTAAATTCAGACACCGCTTCGTTAGTTTTCTCCAGCAGCTTTCGTCCCTGACGTGAAGCCTGGGTAAGTGCAATAAATAACATATCGATTATCAGTTCCTGCGCAGTACGGGCAAGAATCGACGCCAGTCGTAACGAGGCTTCTTCTGCTACCGAATACAGTTTTACTTCTGCCTGATCGGCAATGGTGTTCTGTCCGTACTTTGTGATGGAAATAACCGGAGTGTGATTGCGTTTTGCTTCAGTGACCACATTGGCCACTTCGCTGGTCGTGCCGGATTCACTGATCGCCACAACCACGTCGTTTTCACCGAAAGTGGCAGCCAGAGCAAGCTGAACATGTCCGTCAGCTTCGGCAATAGCAGAGATCCCCAGCTTCTGTAGTTTGTAGGCAAAATCTTTGCTCACCAGCGCCGAACCACCTACCCCGCAAATCATTACCCTTCTCGCATTCTTCAGCAGTTCAACAGCACGCTCAAAAGCCAGCATTTCATTCAGATTGCGGGTTTCATTCAGCACACTGATTTTACTCGCCACCAGCTTATCCGCCATTTGCTCAAAGCCATCAGATAGTGTGATTTTGCCGTGAATTTGCGTATTCGGCGTTTCTTTATTCAGCGAATCAATCACCGCCAGCTTGAATGCAGGATACCCCTTGTAACCCAGCTTCTGGGCGAACTTCACCACGCTGGACTGGCTGACACCCACGACGTTAGCCAGTTCCTGTGATGATAAGTCCCGCACCGCATTGGGCGAGTCCAGAGTAAACGTTGCCAGCTTAGACTCACTGGAAGAGAGCGCGTGTTTAATCGCCTTAATTTTAGTAAATGCAGACATCCGGAGTTTCACTTCTTAACAGGGTCTGTTGACCTTTGAATTACAGGGCGACAAACGGGCATCAGGAACGTTGCCATTCGTCTCAAAGAATTAATTATTCAAATATAAACCAGTTGAAGCGAATATCAAAATACCATTAAATAATAGCTATCTCTGAATCAATCTGACCACGGGTAAGATGCTTCAGTTCACCGACAAATAAGGACGTACCATGACCGCACACCCTCATCTGCCAGTTGCTGACATAGCGGCAAAATTTGATGAAATGCACTGGCCGTCTCTGAACAAAGCCCATCTGACAGCAGAGGATATTTCGCCGGTCATCAACCAGATAGCGGAACAATCCGGTATTGCACTGACGCAGATAGGTACATCTTATGAGGGTCGTCCGGTTTCCCGCTTTACGCTGGGCTCAGGAAAATGCGTCATCCTGGCCTGGACACAAATGCACGGTGATGAGGCAACCGCTACTGCCGCTGTTCTTGACTGGCTGCACATCTTACTGAACGGGCAGTTAAACGGGCTGCCGGAAAACTGGCAATCTCAAGTTACCCTGCACGTGATTCCCATGCTTAATCCCGATGGTGCGCAGCGACGCACCCGGGTTAATGCTCAGGGCATTGATATCAACCGGGATGCCAGAACGCTGCAGAGCCCTGAAGGTCAGATCCTGCAACAGCAGGTAGCCACATTATCGCCGGATATTGCTTTTAACCTGCATGATCAGAACCCCTATTACACCACAGGGGTATCAACGAACCCTGCAACCATTGCTTTTCTGGCCCCGGCGTACCATGAGGATAAGCATGTAGACGGGCCGAGGCTTCGTGCCAAACAGCTTATCGCCCATATGGCCGGTGTGCTCTCACACTTTATTCCTCAGTGCATAGGCCGCTATGACGACACTTATTCTTTCCGCTCATTCGGTGACAATATCGCTGCTTCCGGCGCCAGCACGATTTTGATAGAAAGCGGTGCAGCAATTAACGACCCCCACCGGCAGATTGCAAGGAAGATGAACGTCATCGGACTGCAAACCGCGCTGGAAAGCCTGCTCACCAACCAGTTCACACAATATTCGCTGGCAGACTATTACCGCATTCCGGACAACCGCGAGGACGGCCTGTGCGACGTAAAAATACATGACGTGACGCTGGGTAATGACAAGCCTTATGTAGCTGACATCAGCATAGTGACAGACCGCAAATCCGGAAAAAGCCGCATAGAAGCTATCGGTGATTTGCGCACGGTTTACGGCTTTGAAAACATTGACGCAACAGGACTGGCAACCCTTCCGCCTAAAGCCTTCACAGTCCACTCGGCTCTGACGCTTAACGATCAGAGTTATAAAGCCTTGCTGTCACAAGGTTACAGTTACTTTGTCGATGAAAAGGCATTACTTAATATCGACACTACCCTGCCTGTGCAGGTGTCAGACACCGATGAAAATGCCCCCGCAATCATGCCCGGGGAAGTGCCAAACTTTGTTCTGCAGCATGGAGCTACGGGTGAGATCAAAGAGGCCGTGATTCTTGGTGAGCGGATTGTTCTTTAAATAAACAGGGGCGCGAATGGCCAGTCACAGCGACTTGTTTTCTGCGCCCGCCCGCTGAATTAACTGAGATATTGCAGCGGCGTAAATCATAAAGAACAGAAAAAACGCGACTAACAAACCTGCTTGTGCAGCCCAGTTCTCCTTCGATGAAAGCTCACAAATGAGATACACCGATACAAGTAAAGTCAGTAATTGTTTTTTGCTTTTGACAATTGATTTTTCACAGTAAGTAACAACCCTGTTAGCAAGGTTCGCAGAAGAATACAGCGCTACAGGAATTACCAGTAAGCCCACAAACAATACGTCTATCACTATCTCTTTCAGTGTTGAAACTCCATTTTCATACCCATTTTCAGCTCTCGTGTTTATGCCGCGGCGACCGCCCCTGCTGTTATAGTTTTGTGCGCCGTGTTAGCTGATTATTGGCTCAGGAGTACAATTAACTCGTCAGGATTTGACACTATAAATTGGTATGTACTGCCATCATGTAATGAAACTTCGATTGCATCTGATGTTATAGGAAGAATACCCGCACCTTTACCAGAGCATTTTTCCACTTTTGAAATAAAGCTCCTTTCAATTTTGAGAGGCCCGGGCCCGAAATCTTTATTATATGGGGCAAAATGAACATCAGTTTCAGTAATCCAAAATTTCCCATCTGCTTTTGCAACACCATTTTGAATTGTTGCTGTAATCGACTTTAGAGTGGCATCTTGCATATATATTCCTTTATAAACGGTTGGATTAACCAGCTAACACCAGCGCAACGCGCAAAAAACGTAAGCTACAATATCAAGCGAAACGCAGGGAGCCCACGTGTTACTGTACCTGCGAGCCTGCGAGCGGCTTAATGTGATTGTTATACGCGCCTTTATACCGCCGCCAGATTATAGGGTGAGACATGTAAAGAACTTTGATATTGCCGCGTTTGCCATAAATCAAAAGCATTCTGCAAACGTAACCAATGGTCAGCTGAAGGCTTACCAAAGACCAGTTCCAGACGAAGTGCCATCTCTGGGGTGATGGCTCCTTTGCCATTAAGAACTTTTGACAGTGTTTTGCGGCTAACATCTAAATGCTGAGCGACATCAGTGATAGTGAGTTCCAGAGCTTCAATAACAAGTTCTTTGAGTATCTCACCGGGATGTGCTGGGTTATGCATATTCATTAGTGATAATCCTCGTAGTTAACTATTTCGACATCTCGTCCAACAAAGCGATAAGTAACTCTCCAGTTACCACTCACTCTGACAGACCAAATATCATTTCTGTTACCTTTGAGTTTATGCATATAAAGACCGGGCAAATCCATGTCATCAGACGTTTCAGCTTGATCGAGATTGGACAGGATAAGACGAAGCTTATTTTCATGCTTCTTTTGAATTCCTGATGTGGTTCCTTTAGCGTAAAACTTCTGAAGGCCTTTATGTATAAAACTCTTAATCATGCAGTTATTGTAACCTTATGGGTTACGGGTTGCCAGTGGAATTTTCGACGCGTATAGCGCCCTGCTTAGGGGCAGTTTACAGAAACATATGGACTAAAATTAGGAGCGAAGCGACAGAGCCCATATGTTACTGCTCCAGCGAGCTTGCGAGAGGCTTAATGTGATTGTTATTTGCCGTAAACCCAAATTCCGTGCTAACGTTTGTGTGTACACCTAGACGGAGTTGAAAATGGATACCCGCATACAATTCAGAGTAGACGAAGAAACGAAACGCCTTGCTCAATTAATGGCTGAAAGCCAGGGGCGCACTTTAAGTGATGCCTGTAGAGAGCTTACTGAAGAACTAGCTGAGCAACAACGCAAAGTTATGACGCATGACCAATGGCTTACCGAACAGGTTAACGCCGCGTTTAGCAAATTGGATAGTGGGAAAAGTGAGTTTGTTACTCATGAAGAAGCTTCCTTGGACATGGAAGCGCGAAAGATGAAAATTAGGAATATAGCCAAAAAATGATCGTTTGGGAAAAAGACTCATTGGACGATCGAGAAGTGATTTTCGAATTTTTATACGAATTTAACCCACTTGCTGCTGAAAAAACTGACACCATTATTGAGACTAAAGTTGAAAACTTGATACAGCAACCCTTGATGGGCGTAGAAAGAGAAGGAATACCTGGACGGCTTTTAATTATTCCAGAGGTGTCAATGATTGTTTCGTACTTCATAAGAAAAGACGTAATTCATATTCTAAGGGTTTTACACCAGAAGCAAAAATTCCCTGTAGGCAACTAACCCCCTAATAAGGGGCGAGTGACTTAATTTATTTGTTAGGGGCATGCAGATCTATTGGCTGCACGTTATCCAAGTTGATGTTTTGCTTTGCCTGCCAAAGTTCATAGTTGTCTTGCATACTAAGCCAACTTTCAGGGCTGCGACCTAATACCTTTGACAGCCTCAATGCCATTTCTGGCGTTACTGCACTTTTTCCCTTAACGACACGGTTTAGTGTTGAAGCGGCAACACTAAGATGGGTCGCAAGTGTCCTACAACTTATGCCGTGAGGTTCCATGTAGATGGACTCAATAAATTCACCGGGATGAGGTGGGTTATGCATATTCATTATGATAATCCTCGTAAATTAAGATGTAAGCATTACCATCCGTGAACTCGAAAGTTATTCTCCGGTTGCCGTTAACTGATATCGACCAAATATTTGACTTTTCTCCTTTGAGCTGGTGAAGAGAAAATCCGGGCAAATTAATGTCATCAATATCTTGTGCGGTGTGGATAGCAGCTAACTGCATGCGAAGTTTTTTCGCGTGCTTAGTCTGTATGCCTGGAGTTTTCCCTTTTTCGAAAAACAGCTTCAGGCCCTTATGTTTAAATGAGTTAATCATGGAAAGAGCGTAGCGCATTGCGCAACGCGGTACAACTTAACGCCTAACACCCACATAATGGGCAGTAACACATGGGCTAAAATCCGAGCGAAGCGATAGAGCCCATGTATTTTTGACCCCTGCGAGCGAAGCGAGTGTTAATGCGTTTATTATACGCAATTTGCCACATCTGTAGCGCATTGCTACAATGTAATGCAGAACCATTAGGAGACATATTATGGCAACCGCGAGCGTAAGACTAGACCAAGATCTAGTTGAGAAAGCTACAATTATGGGCAAAGCACTAAACCGAACTATGCCAAAACAGATAGAGCATTGGGCTAAGATAGGTGAAATGATGGAAGATAATCCAGATTTGCCTTACGAATTCGTAAAACAGGCAATTATCTCCAAAGCTGAAAAAGAGGCTGGAAAATTGGAGCCTTACGACTTTGGCTAAGATTACCAGTGTTTTACAGACAGCTAATTTTAAGAGAGCAGTAAAGAAGTTACATCAGAATCAGAAAAAAGACTTGGATAAAGCTGTTAAGGAACTAATGGCCGATCCTCTTCTAGGTGAGCAGAAAAAAGGCGACTTAGCCTTTCTTCGTGTGTACAAATTCAAGATGGTCAAGCAGTTAACTTTACTTGGTTACAGCTACGAGGATGGCACTGTAATACTTGAATTGATAGCACCTGGCTCTCATGAAAACTTTTATCGCGATGTTAAAAAGTTATTCTGACCAATTGCGTATAACGATCACATCACAGGAGGCAAAAGCTGAGCGAAGCGGTGCTTTTGACTTCCTGTGAATGTGTTTGTTAGCTCGTTTCCGCAAAGATTGATGGCCGGGCATTCGAATAAGCAACAAACAGCGAGTCTTTAAATCGATAATAGCGCTCTCTTATTTTAACAATTTCTGCACCGTAATCGTCTGTTACCAGATGGCCAACAAATTGACTTGGGTTATCGACACCATTGTCAATAGCTTTTTTATATGCATCTGCTGTATGTATCTCAAGCTCACCCGCTTGTACTTCAGCTAGAGCCTTCAATACAATTTCCCTTTGGTTTGAGGATGCAACTGCTTTTTTATATCGCCCCTCTAAAACAGGGTCTGTTCCTGATGCCGCTATTCCAGCAAGTGTATGATCTATATCGGTCACAGAAAGGTCTGTTCCTTCTTTTTTATAGGCCATTCTCAATGCGTACTTTCCAATGAGGTGGACCATATATGGGTGTCCCTGAGCTAGGCCAATTACTTTATCTGTAGCGTTGTCATCAAATCGTATAAAGTCATTAATACTCGCTTCTGCTCCCCGAATAATTTCTTTCAGCTCATCGTTATCCATAGCAGGCAAATGAATAATCCCGCCTGCAAAAAGCCTGTCGGACGATGCATGCTCTTTCATTAATTCCTGAATATCGTGAGCCACACCAACGATACAAAATTTAACGCCTGGTACGTTTGTTGCCAGAGCTTTTAAAAACGATGCAAACCCAGTCTTGTCTTGTATCTGATCGAATTCATCGATCACAAAAAGAAGTCCATTCTTGGCCATTTTTTGTTCAACTATGGCACTAACTACATTTGTAAAAACAGTCTCTACATCATGATCTGGTTGGGACGTTTCTGCTGCTGTTTCAGTAGCCTTCTCCCCACCTAAAGATGTAATCCCTATACTAAATTTCGGCTGATACTTCTCTAGAGATTTTCTAGCCTTGGGAATATCGTAAGACCAGTCTGATAGGCAGTCTTTATTGGTGAGAAGCTTTTCCAATAGTTCTTGGTGCGTAGAAATACTTTTTCCACACGCAAAGTATATTGGCAAAAAATCTAGCTTTTCATCAACATCAAGGCCAACTTTAGCTAGCAGCTCATTGTTACCAGTTGATATGTTTATGACTTGTCGTGAAAGCGACGACTTTCCAATTCCTCGATTTCCTATAATCGCGATATTTGTTCCTTCAGAAATCAAAGCGTAGTAGCAATCTTCAACTGGCTTTGTTCTACCTGCAAATCTATCGGCATCGGTTATTTCTTTTGCAGGGAAGAACGCGTTCTCCACTTGGGTAATTGTTGGTTTTCTTGCCATATTTTAGCCTTAGTAGTCCATTTGTTGAAATTACACTCTCGCAGAGCTAACACCCGCATAACGGGCAAAAGCGTGGTGCGAAAATGGCGAAGCCGCGCCACGTTTTTGTCCCAGTGACCGCAGGGAACGAGTTAATGCGTTTGATACTTATTGAGCCTTCTCCCCAGCTTAGCCAATTTCTTGGCTAAGCTGGAAGGCGACCAAACCAAAACGGAGAAGACTCAATGCAATTTTATACTAACTTACATCCTTTTTACTGCGGAATCGATCTTCATACCCGAATGCTCTACGTTTGCATTCTTGATGAGCGTGGAGACATTCTGGTTCACAAGAAAATTAAGGACTCACCTGAACAGCTTTTTACACTACTTTCTCCCTATCTGGGGAATATCGTAGTCGGTGCCGAATGTATGCATTGCTGGTATTGGCTCAGTGATTTTTGCGAACAGCACAACATCGACTTTATTCTTGGCCACGCCCTGTACATGAAAGCTATTCATGGCGGCAAAACCAAAAATGATAAAATTGACGCGTATAAGATTGCCAAGCTTATGCGGGGCGGCAATTTCCCTCTGGCTTATGTTTATCCGAAGGAAAAACGGGCTATCCGGGACTTATTACGAAGACGAACCCATGCCATGCGCCACAGTGCTGAATTAAAAGCCTTTGTTAAGAATGCGCTTGCCCAGTACAACCTGCCACTTCCCGAAAAATCAGATTTAAGTTACACCACCGGCCGGGATTCTATGCGCGGCTATTTTCCTGATCCACTGGTACAACGCAGTGTGGATATGAATCTGCGTCTGATTGAAATTTATGACCATGAAGTTAGCAGTATCGAATGTTATGTAGAGAAGATAACTAAAAATGACAACGGCCGTGACTATCATCTGCTACGTTCATTGCCGGGTGTCGGACGGGTTCTGGCTCTGACAATTCTTTACGAGATTGGCAATATCCAACGCTTTGAGAGTGTTCAGAAGTTCGCCTCCTATTCACGGCTGGTCAAATGCAAAGAGGAATCAGCAGGCAAAGCATACGGTACTCAGGGCAATAAAATCGGTAATGCACATCTTAAGTGGGCATTCTCGGAAGCAGCGGTGTTGTTCTTGAAAGGCAACCCGCGTGCACAAGCATATCTCGCTAAGTTACAAAAGCGCATGAGTAAAGCAAAAGCACTCTCGGCCCTGGCCCATAAACTCGGGCGATGCATGTATTATATGTTGAAGAATAAAACGGTGTTCGACAGTGAACGCTTTTTAGCAGGGTAAGTCGCGCAGGCGGATGAGCTGAAAATCTAACTGGTCGAATGGCGAGTATCATGTTTATCACTTATTTAGGCAGTAAACCTGCAATGTGATGAACTATACCGGTGTCCACAGCCACCACGCTTTGATTAGACATCCGCCTGTTGCGCAACAATACCCTGTGCTAAATCGCTTGCACCTGCACTGAGCCTTCCACTAACTGGCGAGAATAATCAGCCATTACGTTTTGAATAGTGCCAGCATCAGGTTAACCGATGAATGTCTAGTGCCCCCGCTCCCGCCACGGATTGCCCGGCAGCAGGCAGCGATGAGATCGCATTAAGAGAGCCTCTATATGTGTTTGCCGCAGGCGTTGCCTGACGATGACCATGACAGATGAAGTTAAGAGGTTTAGCACAGGGATTTGAACTGGCTGCTCACGCAGCCAGAGAATTGCTATTACCTATTGACCGGAGTTGGGCTCATATGTGTTAGATGCCTAAGTCCAAATAGTACCTGAACGATGACTTGATAAAACCACTGCGCTCGTAATATGCCTGAGTTGCTTCGCGAGCCAAAGATGTCGTTATTTCCAGCTGCGCGCAAGAACACCCCTTAGCTTTCTCTAATGCATGGTCAATTAGCCTTTTCCCGACACCATTACCTCTAGCGTATTCATCTACAACAAGCGAAGTTATACGGCAATTCTGCTTTTGAAGAGGAAAATAGAAAAAGTAAATAAGTGACATAAAGCCAACTACTTTGCCACGACATACTGCAACAAATAAGTCTGAATTAGGTTCTGGAGAGTCTATGGCTGATATTACTTCTGCAATATTGCAACGATATCCAAGCTGATCTAACAAAACTCGGATACTGTCCGCATGTATTGAACTTGCTTTTAAAATATCTACCAACGCCAATTTTCCCTCTGGCAATCTAACACCCACATAAGGGGCAGTAACACGTGGGCTAAAATCCGAGCGAAGCGACAGAGCCCACGTGTTACTGTCCCAGCGAGCCCGCGAGCGACTTAATGTGATTGTTAGGCTACGCTGCAGCATTCATTGACTGAACATACTCTTTTCTATACTCGATGTAGTTACCCAAAAAGCCTAAAGCTGCAAATAAGTAGTAGGCGACCCAGTATAATGATAAGAACTTTGATTTATCATCAGCAACCCGTTTTTCATTATCAATTGCACCACTTAACCTTTTGTCTTGATATATACCTTTTTTACAGTCGTGAGTCGTAGCTTGTTGTCCAACTAAGTCACAAGTTAATCTTTTAATGTCGTAATACATATGCTCGACAATAAATTGTGTCTGCTTCCTTTTATAATCGTCTTCAGCCCCCGAAAAGTTGTTAATTTGATTTTGCAAGATTGGAATTAGAAAAAGAACCCCGTAAAGACCGAATAACTGAAAATATCTATGTAGTTTTAATTTAAACACTTTCAATACCTCTAACTCTGTTGAAGTGTAGTTTGATCGAAGAGTAGCCTAACGCCCCACTTAGGGGCTCAAACACGGTGGCTATAATCGGAACGAAGTGACACAGCCACCGTGTTTGTGTCCCAGCGAGCCCGCGAGCGGCTACAGTGGTTTGTTAGGCTTGGTTTCTAGCTGTTCTGTATTTAATTTCATTTTAGATTGCTTAAAGTAATATGAGGTATCATAACCTGTCTGCCCATTCAAAATTTGACATATAGCTAAATCGAACTCTGTCGTTTCGAGTAATTCTCGTGATTTTGGTAACGGCAGAAATACTCGGCCTCCATCTACTAAAAGAATAATTTTTTCGAAGAGTTCCCCACCTTTGTAAGTAATGGAGACTTGGTGGCTAGATACTTTGGGATCGGGGTAAAGGTTACGGAGCCAACCTTCATTAAAATTATCTACTACAGGGTCATAATGTAGAGTCAGAATTAACGCTGGATCTTTCCTATACACTGCTATTTTCAGGTTTTCTTGCGATTTATCGTTAGTGTACCAATCACTAATTGGCTTAGAACGTGAAATTACTTTCTCAAGGTCTTCATCCACATTACCTTTGATGATTATTTTCTTAAGTGCTAGAGCAGCGAAAATTACCGTTAGCAGTACGATAAGTGGTTCGGGCCAATTACTTTGATTATCTATATTCCAAATTACTGCTATCGTTCCTATCACAAGCATTTGGTATTTTTCGATATGTACTAAAATATGTATACCACACTTCTTCAAGTATACACCTTTCATTAGCTCTAACGTTTTTACAGTTAATTTTAATGCATCCATGCTAATTCCTAGCCTAACACCCGCATAAAGGGCGCTAACACATGGGCTAAAATAGGAACGAAGTGACGCAGCCCATGTGTTAGCGTCCCAGCGAGCTTGCGAGCGATTTAATGCGATTGTTAGGTTTGCCCCAATACAACCTCTTTTTTACGAAGCCAATAAAACTTATTCTTTGGGTATATCAATGGACTCATTGTACTTACGCTTGAGATATTTAACGCTAGCATTTAGTTCTTTGAGTTCCTTGCCATACTCAATCCCCATGTCCCTGATGTTTTTTACTCTCTTAGATATAAGAAAGACAAATATGGGCACAGTAATCCATAGCAAAATGAGTATAAAATAAAATAGCGCACCGAGCGCGCCAACACCTGCAAATAAAGAATCCATTTAATTTATCCTCCCTAAAAACCTAACGCCCAGCTTAGGGGCACAAACACGTGGGCTAAAATCGGAACGAAGTGACACTGCCCACGTGTTTGTGTCCCAGCGAGCCTGCGAGCGACTATAGCAGTTTGTTATGCGATTTTGTTAAGATAACCTTGGATAGCCTGCTGGTGTTGCTGAAGGTTAAATTCATCTGGACAGCAACAATACAGAGGTTCGCGATAGACCAGCCCAAGGTAGCCAGAGATTAGCTCGAATTGACTTTTGAAACTAGCAGGCAATTCCGCATCTGTACCTGTAGCAACTACCGATATTGGCATACCCCGAAGCTTTCGACCTAGTTCTTTATTTACTGTTAGCAAATCAGTCATGCGGTCAAAGAAGGTTTTCATCTGTGCCGACATGGAATACCAGTATACAGGCGTAGCGAATACAACAAAGTCTGATGACACGATGCGTTCAACTAACGGAATGAAGTCATCAGATTTATTGCGATTTTCGTAATCAAAATATGAAATTGATAAATTTTGAAGATCAACTGTCTGGGCTTGCAGGCAATCTGCAATCACATGGGATAACTTTGCAGTATTACCATCAGATCTAGAGCTTGCTAAAACTACCAGAAATTTCAAATCGATATCCTTATCGCATAACGCCCCGCTAAAGGGCACAAACGCGGTGGCTATAATCGGAGCGAAGCGACACAGCCACCGCGTTTGTGTCCCAGCGAGCTTGCGAGCGATTTGAGCGGTTTGTTATTCGCGCGAGACACCTGCCCCACGCGGCTTTGCCGCCACCGCCTGCTAATACAAACTGTTGATTTAGATAATAACAATTACCTTAAAACAACAACCTGCCAAAAGCCAGATGATAAAACGGCAGTTTGATAAATGAGCGAGCCAGCAAAACTTGAGATGCCGATTGCTGGCGTTGCTGAGCTTAAAAGATAGGGGTGATTAAGTCGCTTTGAAAACCTAAACCGGCAGGCACTAGGACAACCTAGCGAAACTACCTTGCCCTAAACAGTTACCGCGACACTTTACATTTGAGGAAGACAACGGCGTATAACACCCAAATAAGGGGCACAAACATGGCGGCTACAATCGGAGCGAAGCGACACAGCCGCCATGTTTGTGTCCCAGCGAGCCCGCGAGCGACTTAATTTTTTTGTTATGTTCAATGCTAATTAGTCAAATATAAGACGTACAGCCCGCCTAAGACGGTAACAAACAAACCAATTCCGATAAGTCCAATAGGTTTTTCATACCATGATTTTTCAGCCTGTTTCATTTGAATAACTGCTTGTGTATTTTCAATAGCCACACGTAAATCCTCACGAATGAAAGTACCGGGTTTGGTTTCCTGAAGATGCTTACGGAGTACATTTTCAAACTGGTACAAGTCTTTCAAATTTGCTTCGTTTAGATCATTTCCCTTTGTTAAAGCAATAAGTTGATTTCGCTGAATTGAGGTTGGTTCAAAAGAAAGATGTTCCATTCTATCTCCTTGCACATAACACCCAAATAAGGGGCGCAAACACGTGGGCTAAAATCCCGAGCGAAGCGAGTCAGCCCACGTGTTTGCGACCCAGCGAGCGGAGCGAGTGACTTAATTTGATTGTTAGCTGCCATGCAACTTAGTGGCCTCGTATTATCCTAGACAAAAAATCGAAAGGATCTCCAATATGAAATTCCCAACTGCCGTAAAAGAAAAAATAGAGCATAGCGCCCAACGTAATCAGCAATATGATTTGACCTGGTCGAATTACGTACCATGGGGCAATTGACTCTCCCTCTCTATCGCTGAAATAGTGTATAAATTCCGCGATTAATCCAATGGTTGAAAATATCGCGTAGGCTAAAAACAAACCGCTAAAACGTGAATCTTGCTCAATAACTAAAAAATAATCGGTAAGCGCTACCCACCAACAAAGACAAATACCTGCGAATATACCCGATGGCGAATAGTCTGTTGTTTTACGAAATTCAAAAACTCCAACTTTATCGCTAGCTACTCCATAGGTAAACCATAAAATAAACAAGAGAGAAAAAACAAATGAACGCTCGTCTTCTTTGCTGAGATCAAACCCAACAAAACTCAAAAAAAGAACAGCAAAGAAAATAAAAATGAAATGAAAAAAGTTCGTTTTATCTAATGTGCTTTTATGTATGTATTTTTCCAATGTAACCTCAATTGCTTCCTTGCTGGCAGCTAACACCCGCATAAAGGGCGATAACACATGGGCTAAAATAGGAACGAAGTGACGCAGCCCATGTGTTAGCGTCCCAGCGAGCCTGCGAGCGTTTTAATGCGTTTGTTAGGTCTCAACTTGCGTTGCAAGAACTTCACATTGCATTTTAGCGCTCTCGTATTCTTTGATGTTGCCACCGTCAATAAATCGGTTTAGAGATTGAATTTTTAGTACTTGATGAGCCTTGATGGTAATATCTTTTTCCCATTCAACATAGTCGCCGAACACCTTATCTTTATAGCGTTTGGGAAACTGAAAATTTAACTCGATGTAATATTTATTACTACCAGCTATATCAGCACTTTCAAGTTCGGCGATATCGTAATGTATCGTTTTCCCCCTTTTGAAAACTAGATAAAAGTGAGAATCGGAATTGCATTTTGCTTCCCAGCTTTTCAACTCGTTGACAAGTTCATCTCCATACTCCTCGCGATCTTCTTTTTCAAATTTCCTTTCGCGCTCTAACTGAATAGAATCATAGATTGCTTTATATTTTTCTTGCTGAAGTGCTTCGCCTAGAAGTTTAGACACATCAGCCTGCCCCATTTTTGGGGATATCTTCAGTCCTAGCTGTTCACAAAGTTTAACCTGATTTCTGCTAGGAGGTTTTTTTTGCTTTCTTTTAAAGATATTAAACATACAAAGTCACCTCCCTTGTGACCTAACACCCACATAAGGGGCAGTAACACGTGGGCTAAAATCCGAGCGAAGCGACAGAGCCCACGTGTTACTGTCCCAGGGAGCTTGCGACCGACTTAATGTGATTGTTATGTTCGCTTATGCACTTCCTAGTCTTTTTCGCTTAAAATAAAAGACAAGGCTTCTGAGATTACACCTATGGAAGTGACCGCGCTTAACGTTAAATCCTTATCTAAAACGATATATTTATCAACGTTTTTGCCGAAGGACTTGAGCTGCTTATTAATACTTCCTTTGTTGAATTCCTTGATAAATTTTTTGCAGGAAGGTGAAGCTGTATCCTCTGACTCTGTGCATTCATCTGCAATGATTGCCAACTTACCTGAGTTTTCTGCAAGCTCTTTTAGTTCGGTCTTGTCGTTAGTGGCACTTGCTTGAGAGCATACGAACAGAAAGGTTATCGGTAATAACAATATAAAGAGCTTTTTCATAAACAATTCCTTGTAGAACATAACGCCCTGCTTAGGGGCGGAAACACATGGGCTAAAATTTAGGAGCGAAGCGACGCAGCCCATGTGTTTGCGTCCCAGCGAGCCTGCGAGCGATTACAGCAGATTGTTAGCTTTCAATGCTCAAATAGATTAGGGCGGCTAATAAAAACAACACTAATAGCATACCGATAACAATTGAGTAGGTAGCAAATCGTCTAATGTTTTGATAGCGTTTTTCTCCTTCTTTCACCCGTTCCCATTCATCTTTTAAAAACGGAGCCGCAATGTCTGGAATGTCATTTGCTTTCTCCATTGCCTCTTTATATTCCTTAGCATTAAAGGAAGCGTGTGTGCTTTTAATTGCTGATAGAAGTTTTGCCTCATGACTATCAGGCTCATTTGCCGCGTGCACAGGATTTAAACGCAGACGAATTTTGTTGTAGGTATTTACCGCTTTGAAGTAGAGCGGAGAGCTTTGTTCGAGGTAGTTTTCAACCTTACCTTTGTCGTTATGAGCTCGTAATCGAACTACTTCACGCATAGAAGCAGAATATTCTGAAATTTCTTCTCTTATTCCATTTATCCAATTTTGTCGGAATTCTGAAACTTTGTTCTCTTTTGAGCTAACAAGGTTCAAAAATGAAAAGAAGCCAGCCACGATTGCGGCTATTACTGCACCAATGCCAATATAGATTGAAGCTGGTATGTCCAAAAAATCCTCCTTGAAAGCTAACGCCCTGCTTAGGGGCGGAAACACATGGGCTAAAATTTAGGAGCGAAGCGACGCAGCCCATGTGTTTGCGTCCCAGCGAGCCTGCGAGCGATTACAGCAGATTGTTAGCTTTCAATGCTCAAATAGATTAGGGCGGCTAATAAAAACAACACTAATAGCATACCGATAACAATTGAGTAGGTAGCAAATCGTCTAATGTTTTGATAGCGTTTTTCTCCTTCTTTCACCCGTTCCCATTCATCTTTTAAAAACGGAGCCGCAATGTCTGGAATGTCATTTGCTTTCTCCATTGCCTCTTTATATTCCTTAGCATTAAAGGAAGCGTGTGTGCTTTTAATTGCTGATAGAAGTTTTGCCTCATGACTATCAGGCTCATTTGCCGCGTGCACAGGATTTAAACGCAGACGAATTTTGTTGTAGGTATTTACCGCTTTGAAGTAGAGCGGAGAGCTTTGTTCGAGGTAGTTTTCAACCTTACCTTTGTCGTTATGAGCTCGTAATCGAACTACTTCACGCATAGAAGCAGAATATTCTGAAATTTCTTCTCTTATTCCATTTATCCAATTTTGTCGGAATTCTGAAACTTTGTTCTCTTTTGAGCTAACAAGGTTCAAAAATGAAAAGAAGCCAGCCACGATTGCGGCTATTACTGCACCAATGCCAATATAGATTGAAGCTGGTATGTCCAAAAAATCCTCCTTGAAAGCTAACACCCGCATAAAGGGCGATAACACATGGGCTAAAATTAGGAACGAAGTGACGCAGCCCATGTGTTAGCGTCCCAGCGAGCTTGCGAGCGATTTAATGCGTTTGTTATGTGACGGCAGATGCAAATTAGTCCGGAACTGAGCTAACAAAGGCCTTCAACCGTGCTATAGATTGTTTAGAATCGATAACGCCATCTGCAAGATCTTCGCATATTCTAATTATTTCATTTCTAGAGCCAAATGGAACGGCCTCAAGAGAGTCGATGTCCCCACCAAGTTCTCTATGTGCATCATGGATACTATCGTAATCTCGTTTCTCTATAGTCTGGAGAATGAGTTTTTTTCTATCTTTGTTGTTCATTTATTCAAAGTCACATAACGCCTTGCTAAGGGGCAAATCGCCGGAGCGGAGCGCAGGTAATTTGTCCCGCTTGAGCAATTTGTTATGTTTTGATTACTCAAAAATGTTACCCCAGCCTGATTCGTGTTTTGATTCGAGAATATAGCGCCTGAATATTAAACCATGCCGTTTAACTCGAACCTCTTGACTGAAGAATTTATTGGGTATGGAGCGGACGTATTGAACGAATTCTCGCTTATCCTCGGACTCCATACACTCAAACCAATCTTGATAAAGGTCCTCGCCATCCTGAATGAAGGTCATCCAGACCTCTGCTAAATCGTGTTTTGGCCACTCTATGTACATTTCCTTTCTGCCGCTACAGAGTTTAATAGTGATATTTTCTGGATGCTCAATTAACTCGCCAGTGTATTCTGAGGCGATATCTGATGCTATTTCTTTTACTTCGCTCTCTGAAAACATCTATGGGCCACCGGAAACATAACACCCCACTTAGGGGCACAAATACGCAGGCTATAATACGGAGCGAAGCGAAGGGAGCCTGCGTGTTTGTGTCCCAACGAGCGCCAGCGAGTGACTACAGTGGTTTGTTAGCAGCCGACTTAGGCAAAACCCAAATAGATTACAAAAATAGCCACCGCAATAGGAAGTATTAAAAAGTTGATTGCGGTTTTTACGTCCTTTTTAAGCGCGGCACTTACCCCAATCAAACAATGAAATATTGTGATTAACGCTGAAAAAAAGCCAGTGATAATAAGTTTCACAGGGTAATCAATACCAGGATGAAACAAATAGGCAACTATAGCTGGCGGAACCAAAAGCGGTATCTCAGCCACAACCCAAGATGCTCGATTTAAATATTGAATGTATTTTTCGGTTAATTTCATCTAAGGCTGCTAACTACTAAATAGACACCAACACGGCGTGAACAACCACCCCACATTGGTGTAATTGTCTGTTTTCATTTCTCCAGAATATCTCAGAAGCCCCACCTTTAAAAGCTTGTGCGGTTTTGGTGCATTTTCGCGGGAGCAAAATGCACCGTTTGTGAAGTGAAATGTTAAATGGTGTAAAACCATCCCTCCAGCCAGTTTTCACGACTCTCACATATTCTTAAGCTGTTTTTATTTTGATAAGCATTATGAAATCAAAGTTTCTGCGGGAAGTGTATGAATTTATGTTGTCGAGAGGCTACGCCAAAAGAACCATAGAAACGTATTTAACGTGGATTACAGACTTTATCCGGTACCACAACTATGCCCGGCCTCAGGAGATGGACGCTCAGCATGTTGAGAGTTATCTGACTTATTTAGCTATTCAAAAACAGTGTGCGAAAAGCACTCAGGCAATCGCCCTTAACGCGCTGCTCTTTCTTTACAACAAATATCTTGATTTACCGTTGCCGGAAGACATGAGCTTTTTGAACAGTAAACGGGAGCGTAAGCTACCCGTGGTACTGACGCAATCCGAAGTCCGGGCCTTACTCGGGCGTGTCAGCGCACAACATTACCTGGCAGTTGCTCTGCTTTATGGTAGCGGTCTGCGGCTTATGGAGTGCGTAAGATTACGCACCGGAGATATCGACTTTGATTACAAATGTCTAAGGGTATGGTTCGGAAAAGGAGGAAAACATCGCATCGTCACACTTTCTGAATCTCTCATTCCGTTACTGACGTCACAAATCGGGCAAGTCGACCAGTTATTATCCCGTGATCTGACTGTACCGGAATTTTCCGGTGCCTGGATCCCGCAGGGGCTTCGCAAAAAATATCATTCCAGAAATAAAACGCTGGAGTGGCAGTATTTATTTCCTTCCAGGCGACTTTCCGTTGACCCCGAAACTAAACTGCTACGACGTCACCACATTGATGAAAAGCAGTTGCAGCGAAATGTAAAGCGGGCAAGTCAGGAGGCAGGCATAAAGAAACACGTTACGCCGCACACGTTAAGGCATTCATTTGCCACGCACCTGTTGGCGGCCGGGGCTGATATCAGAACTGTCCAGCATCAACTGGGGCATTCCGATGTGCGAACAACACAAATCTACACGCATGTGCTGCAACAAGGAGGAAATGGCGTGATCAGTCCGCTGTCACGCCTTATTTTATAGAATGAAGTGAGCACTTCCGGCAGTGCAAAACCTGTCGTCCGGTCAGGAGATGATGATGCGCTTGTAGGCCAGCAGGGAGCCGTCGTCATTTTGTTCGAGGTTGAACACATACTCGTTGTAATCACTGCCGAATACCGTGTCGTTGGTCAGGTATGTGTCTGGCGCACCGTGATTGATATAATCAGAATGGCTGGTACAGATATCTGTACAGAAATCATCATCAAAGCCAAACTGGGAAATCAGCTCGTCGTTGTTATTATTCTTCACTCTGAAGTGAATGTGAATGGCACGGCTGGCATACCAGCCCGGGAAGCAGGTCTTAAAGTTCACACGGCCACTGCTGTCTGTTACTGCAATGCCGCGAAACCAGCGCGATTGCAGCGCTTCACTGTCGTTCCCTGTACAAAAATAAGAATTGAACCCGTTGGTGTCACTGCTTCCTGTCGTATCGCCGGAATAAATGCCTTCCACATCGCAGTGCCACACTTCTATTTCATAGCCTGACAGCGGATTACATTGTTCGTCTATGAGTTGCAGGCATAACTGCATGGGCAAACCAGTTTGACCTTCTGAGATATCATCAAGATAGTCAGAGTCGAAATAGCATGGACCTTCCGTTTGCTGTCCGGTCAGTTCAACAGAGCAGGTACTGCTGTTTTCAAAAATGCTGTCAGCGGGGAAATCCGCTGTCATTGAATCTGTACCGCCACTCAGCCAACTGCCGTTGTCAGCCACAGTCGTTGTGCCTGTGCCGCTGCTGCCGGAGGAAGAACCGGTTGATGTACTGCCTGTTGATGTGCTGGTTGAAGACGAACTACTACCGCCGCTGCCACCGCAACCGGTGAGCAGGATCACCGGTGTCGCTACTGCCAGTGAAGCCAGAGATTTAAGGGTTTTTCGCCGCCCGTTAAAAAGAATAGGTTTGGTCATGGTATTTGCCTGCCTGAATAAAATGCATGAAATATAATATGCATCTTCGACGTCAATGGCCCGTAAACGTCATAAGCTTTACTTATCATTTACATAACAAAATGATTCAGCGTTACAGCCGGATAAACCAGTGCTTCCGGTACATCCACCATACCGGTAAAAACATCACACAAAGAAAGCTTACCGCAAACAAAAAAGAAGCATTGAAAGGCGAAAAATAGGGCAGGAACACAGACTGGTAAATCGCAGCTTTCAGGGAACCGGAGCCCGCCGGAATCATAAAAAGCAGGCGCGCAGCAATACCTGATAACATGAAAAATACAATACTGTTTGCCCCTGCGATAATAAAGGGCTGCGCCCAGCGTTGATAACCGCGCAAGTCTGTAATCCAGTGCAACAACGCCAGACACCCCATTGCGCAGCCTGCCGTTAATGCGGTAAAGCCCGGTGACCAGAGCGCTTTATTCACCGGCACCCACAGCGCCATGACGCCCCCGGCCAGAATGAGAATGATGCCTGCACCCGCCATTTTAAGTGCAGGCATTTCCGCTTCCCGTTGTAAACACAGGCCACACATTACGCCGCAGAGGCAGGTCGATACTGCAGGCATGGTGCTTAACAAACCTTCCGGATCAAAAGGAAATGGCATTGCAGTAGAATAGTAAACATGGTGCTTTCCCAACACGCCGGCATCTATCCATGCTGCGAGACTGTTGCCGTATGCCCACTGCCCCTGATGTAAGGTGCCGGCTGCATCAGCATAGGGAATAAACGTCATCGCCGCCCAGTACGCCGCTACCAGCAACACGGCGACAAACAGCAGTCCGCGAATACGCAGGCACATCGCCAGTATCGCAGTAAAAAAGTAAACCAGTGCCAGTCGCTGCAGAACCCCCATCACCCGGATATTTTCCAGCCGGTCCCGGACCCAGTCGAAATCCGGATTATAAGGATTGTAATAAAACAGCGCGAGGAACAGGCCACATAAGAACAGCAATACGCTGCGTTTCAGTATTCTTACCAGCATTGCTCCGGCTGAACCGCCTTGCTGACGATAAGAAGAAAAAGGGATTGCCACGCCCATGGCGAAAATAAAGAAAGGAAATACCAGATCTGTCGGTGTCAGTCCATGCCATTGTGCATGCAATAACGGCCAGTAAACGGTTTGCCAGCTTCCGGGATTATTCACCAGAACCATTAACACAATGGTAAGCCCCCGCAGTACGTCCAGGCAAATCAATCTCTTCATTGGCTATTCTTTAAGTTCGACATTAAATGATACACACCCGCCATTGGAATATTTTATTATTTACTTAGGAAATAATTGTGATAATTTGGTTATTTCATGCAGCATTAACCGGTAATAACATGTCACTCTTATCCCGACACTTTCGCTTTCTGGTCGCTACCTGCGCGGTTGCCACACTGATTGGCTGCGCCGGCGGTTACACCAGTATGCCATCGAAAAATACCGGTGAACGGGTGAAAGTGCTTGTTATGCACTTTACCGCGATAGATTACCAGAAAAGTGTGCATGCGCTGGTAGATGAAGGCGGGCTGAGTTCGCATTACCTGGTCACCGATCCGTCTGACCCCACGTTTCCGGGTGATGAGGCATCTGTGCTGCAGCTTGTACCTGAATCGAAACGTGCCTGGCATGCCGGTAAAGGTGAGTGGCAAACACGTAACCATTTGAATGATACATCCATCGGCATTGAGATTGTGAATGTACCTCAATGTCAGCGGGATAATGAGACAGCGGCCAGCCGGTCAGAACACGGCAGCAACCGCCTTTGTGTATTTCCTGATTATCACCCGGAACAAATTCAGGTGCTCATTGCGCTGGCAAAAGACATACTCGCCCGCAACCCGGACATTTCTCCCACCGCTGTTGTCGGCCATGCAGATATCGCATTTAACAGAAAAAATGACCCGGGCCCGCGTTTTCCATGGTATCAGCTGTATCTGGAAGGGATAGGCGCCTGGTATGACACCGGTACATTAACGACATACTGGCAACGCTTTAACCGCGCCCTGCCATCTGTTTCTTTAACGCAGGCTGCGCTGCGCACTTACGGATACGGCGTGGTGGAAACCGGCACACTGGATGAGCAAACCATCAATGCGTTGTCGGCGTTCCAGATGCACTTTGTGCAGGATAACGTAACCGGTGCGATTAACAGCCGCACAGCAGCCGCACTGTTCGCTTTGCTGGACAAGTATTTTCCGCAAAAGCTCAAAGCGCTGAATACCCGCTACGCCCGTGAAACGGCACTGAAAGCCGCACCTGCTGAAGAGAAGCGTCCTCAGTCAGGACATATTGACAGTGATTTCCCCCAACAAGAGCGTTCCAGCCGGGAAGAGGTGAACGACAAGGTCGCGTTTAAAGCGTACAAAGGACGCGGCGAAATCTTACTGACGCCGGCTACAACCATCAACGCCACGGTGAAGGTAAATGGCGAAACGCTGAACATTGCCTCTCCCCTGGAGGCCGGTCATACCTACAGTTATTCTCTGAAAAAGCGTACGCACAACGGTACGAACACCCTTGAGGTGCAAAGCGATTCAGAAAGCGACGCTTTGCACGTCACCATTCCCTGGCCTTCATTGACAGACGAAACGCAAAAATGGCAACAAGCCTTCAGACCGGTTGATGCGTTAATTCAGCAGGACATTGAGGATGGATTTCCCGGGGCCGTATTACTGGTTATCAAAGACGGCGCTGTGATTAAACGTACAGCCTATGGCAATGCGCTGCTTTACGATAAAACAGGCACCCGCCACGCAAAGCCGGAGCCGATGACACCGGGCACGCTGTTTGATGTAGCCTCTAACACGAAAATGTTTGCTACTAACCTGGCACTGATGAAACTGGTGTCTGAAGGGAAATTGAGTATAGATGCGCCGGTGTATCAGTACCTGCCGGAGTACGCCGGCGGTGGCCGTGAAGCCCGCACTGTCAGAGATTTACTGAGTCATCAGTCCGGCTACGGTCCTGAGGTGCGCTTCTTTGCCCCCGGCGAACGCTACGGTGAGTCTTTCCGCTCACGGGATAAAACACATACATCAACCTTATTAACCACTGTGGTACCTTTTCAGATAAGCAAAGGCACGCAGGCTACGTACAGTGACACCAACTTTATGCTGCTGGGACTGCTGGTTGAGCGGATAACAGGCATGTCTCTTGACCGTTACTGTGAGCAGTTTATTTACGGCCCGCTTCAGCTTAATCACACGGTGTTTAACCCGCTGAAAAAAGGGTTTGCACCCAATCAGATCGCCGCGACAGAAATAAATGGCAATACACGCAGTCACAATATCGATTTCCCCGGCATCCGCACGCACACGCTGCGGGGAGAAGTGCATGACGAAAAGGCCTGGTACAGCATGGGCGGTGTGTCGGGGCATGCAGGACTGTTCTCCACGGTGGATGATTTTGCCGTGCTGATGCAAACCTTATTAAATGGCGGTGGCTATGGACAGGTTGCACTGACCAACCGGGACACTATTTCACTGTTTACCGCTCCTTCCCCGCTGAATCCCGGTTTCGGACTTGGCTGGCGCAGGGGCGGCAACGGCAGTAATCGCTGGCATTTCGGTCCCTATGCCAGTTCACAAGCTTTTGGTCATACTGGCTGGACAGGCACGGCAACGGTTATCGACCCGGCGCAGGATCTCGGTATTGTGCTGTTTACCAACGCCAGACATACACCGGTTGAGAAACAAAGTACCGGCAACCTGCAGTTTGCCGGCAGCGAATTTGAAACCGCCAAATATGGCAGTGTGATAACCCGGGTTTACGAAGCAATACTCAATCACTGAGGTAAAAGTACTGGCAGAACCGGTAAGTTCTCAGTTAGGCTATCGCCACGCTTTTTTATAAAGCGTCACACTGCCCCGCGGACATAGTGCACTGAATCTCAGCGCCTGATTTGCGATCAATCATTAGAATAAAAGCAGGAACATTTTTCATGGATTGGGTTTCAATTATCCCGCCTCTCGTCGCTATTTTTGTGGTGTTCTGGAAAAAAGAAGTCATCATGGCCTTGTTACTGGCCGTTCTCTCATCAGAAGCGTTGATTTTATTGAGTGTGACCGGTGACGGCGTATTGCTGGCGCCGGTGAATGCTATCGAAAGAACCATCGACGTTGCCGCCAGTCCGGGTAATACCCGGATCCTCATATTCTCTATTCTGGTGGGTGCGCTGTTAGCCTATATCCGCGACTCAGGCGGTGTCACGGCTACCGTAAACTGGCTCACAGGCAAAGGCATTGCCAGAAGTAAGCGGCAGGTTGGCAGTCTGACGATGATCACCGGTGTTGCAGTATTTATCGAGTCTAATTTAAGTGTACTCACCGCCGGCATATTCGCCCGGGGTTTATTTGATAAATTCAAAATGAGCCGGGCACGCCTGGCCTACATCATCGACAGTACCAGCGCGCCGGTCTGTATTCTTATCTTACTGAACGGATGGGGTGCATTCG
The DNA here is from genome assembly GCF_040148705.1 of Alteromonas sp. NFXS44. Taxonomy (NCBI): domain Bacteria; kingdom Pseudomonadati; phylum Pseudomonadota; class Gammaproteobacteria; order Alteromonadales; family Alteromonadaceae; genus Alteromonas; species Alteromonas sp. NFXS44. The sequence goes on from NZ_JAGDEA010000012.1 coordinate 265,451, forward strand.
TCCTTGGCCTGCTGGACGGTTACGAGCTGGAGCAGTCTTCCGCCAGTATTCTGTGGGGCACAGTACCACTGAATTTCTACGCCCTTATCACTCTGGCAATTGTGGTGTACACCATAGTGAAAGATAAAGTGCACGGTCCGATGGCAAAAGAAGATGCCGCCATGACTCATACCGGTACTGTCATTGAGTCAGAACCGGCAACCAAAGTACGCTTTATGGTGGTGCCGCTGGTGCTCATGGTTGTCAGCATGGTGGGCTTTATGTTGTGGACCGGTGATGGCGTGCTGGCTAACGGCAGTGGCAGCAAATCTGTATTGTACGCCACCATTCTTGCTACCGTTGTCGCGTACTTCCTGTTAATTCTGCATAAGCGTTTTACCCACCACGAAGCTGTAGAAATTGGCTTTAAGGGGATGGGCGAACTGCTCCCGCTGGTGTCCATTGTATTACTTTCCATGACACTGGGAGCCAGCTTAAAAGTGCTCGGCACCGGTGTCTTCGTTGCCGGTATTGTGGGTGAGTACCTGCCTCTGGTATTAATTGTTCCCATGCTGTTTCTGGCCGGCGCGGTCATGTCGTTTACCACCGGCACCAGTTGGGGCACGTTTGCTATATTGATCCCCATCGGTGTTCCACTGATCCAGTCGTTAGGACTGCCACCCTCTCTGGTCATAGCCGCTATTCTGGGCGGCGGCGTATTTGGTGATCACTGCTCCCCTATTTCCGATACCTCAGCGGTATCGTCTATCGCGGCCGGGTGCGACCTGTTAACGCACATCCGTACCCAGCTTCCCTATGCACTTACCGCTGGCGGACTGACACTCGTTGCCTATGTCATCGCCAGCATCATTATGATTGGATAGCCATTATGCGATTACTTTTACTCTCGCTATTTTTGTTTGTGGCGGCAGGATGCTCCGGTGAAAAACCAACGGTATCTGCACCGGCTACGGAGGTTGAAACCAGCCTGCAGGCGGTGTCTATGCCTGATACCTTTGCCGCCGATGCTGCCATGGCAGTATTAAACGAAGGCGGTAACGCGGTTGATGCGGCCATCACGGCGCAATTTGTCCTGGCGGTGACCTTCCCTGAAGCGGGTAACATCGGAGGCGGTGGTTTCATGACCATCTTTTTCGACGATGAAGCTGCTTTTATGGATTATCGTGAAATGGCACCGGCGGCAGCCCACCGTGATATGTACCTTGATGAAAACGGTGACGTGAAAACCCTGGAATCGCTGTTTGGGGCAAAAGCCTCCGGTGTGCCCGGTTCAGTTGCCGGCATGTGGGCGGCACATCAGCGCTACGGTAAATTACCGTGGAACCGTCTGGTGCAGCCTGCTGTAGACCTGGCAGAAAAGGGATTTAATGTGCCGGCGAAACTGGCTGATCATATCACCCGCTACATGGCCAGACAGGAAAAAGAAGGGATCACCAGCAACTTTGGCGACTATTTCGGTGAAGCCCGCACTGCAGATGTGCTGTTTAAGCAACCTGAGTTAGCCGCAGCGCTGACCCGCATTCGTGACGAAGGTGAAAAAGGCTTTTACGAAGGCGAGACCGCCCGCATTATCGCCGGTTTCATGGGTGAAAATGGCGGCCTGGTCACAGAAAAGGATTTACAGGGTTACGAAGCTAAATGGCGCACACCGGTTGTTTATCCCTGGCAGGATTACAAACTCATCACGGCACCGCCTCCCAGCTCTGGCGGTGTGGCCGTTGCCCAGTGGATCAGTATGCTCAATGAAGTACTGAAAAATCAGTCTCTGCCTGCACAAAACAGTAAAGAGTATATTCATCTGATGTCTGAAATCGGTAAACGTGTGTTTGCTGACCGTGCCGAATACATGGGCGACCCCGACTTTGTCGAAGTGCCTGTAAAAGCGTTATTAGAACCGGCCTACATTACTGCCCGTGCCGGAGAAGTGGATCCTGAAGCCATTTCAGCGACAGAAGACGTGAAACCCGGCTTATATGAAAGTCCGGACACCACCCATTTCTCGGTTATGGACAAATGGGGCAATGCGGTAGCGAATACCACTACCATTAACCTGTCCTTTGGCAGTGGCGTGGTGGTAGAAGGTGCCGGCTTCCTGCTGAACGACGAAATGGACGACTTCAGTGCCAAGGCCGGCGTGCCTAACTTCTTTGGAGCCATCGGCGGTACCGCTAACGAAATCCAGCCGGGTAAGCGCATGCTGTCTTCCATGACGCCAACTATTGTGCTGAAAGGCGATAAAGTAAAACTGGTCACCGGCTCACCGGGCGGTACCACGATTATTTCTTCAGTGGCACAGTCCATACTGAACGCGCTGTTTTTTGATATGACAGCAGACGAGTCGGCAAACAGCCCCCGCTTCCATCATCAGCTCTGGCCCAAAGATACCATTGCGTATCATGCAGGCATGCCGGCGGACGTCGTAAAGGCGCTTGAAGCGATGGGTTACACCATGAAAGAAAGTAACTTTGGGGATGTGCACCTGATCAAGCGCACTGAAACAGGCCTGGATGCAGCCTCTGAAGCCAGAGGACGCGGTAAGGCAATTGTTGAAGAAGTGGAATTGTAGTCAGCTTACACGGGCTCAGTGGCCCGGTTAATGAGGCGCAGCACAACGCTGCGCTTTTTTATGTCTGTTACACAGCGAACAACTGAGAAAGCGATTTAAACGCCTTGAACTCCAGCGCATTGCCTGCAGGATCATGAAAAAACATGGTCGCCTGTTCGCCTGGATCCCCTTTAAAACGCACGTAGGGCTCTATAACAAACGATATTTCTGCCGCTTTTAACCGTTCAGCCAGTTTGTGCCAGTCTGCCATATCCAGCACCACACCGAAATGGGGCACCGGCACCGCGTGGCTATCTACTTCATTGTGCTGTGGTGCAGAGGGCATGGCATCAACGCAATGGGTTACCAGTTGATGGCCATAGAAGTTCCAGTCAATCCAGCGGGTATCGCTGCGCCCGCGCTCGCAGCCCAGTAAGTCTCCGTAAAACGCAGCAGCAGCGACTAAATCGTCAACGGGAATTGCAAGATGAAACGGTTGAGGCATGTGCTCTCCTTTATAATAATTTTTTCAACAGCCATAATTTAAATCGGGAATACGGGGCGTAGCGTACCGCTACGTCAAACTTCGAGGCTCTTACCATCACAGATTTAAGATGACTGAACGTATCAAAGCCATATTGTCCGTGATAGCGCCCCATACCACTGCTGCCGACCCCGCCAAAAGGTAAGTTGGCATTGGTCATAAACATCATCGTGTCGTTCACACACACGCTGCCCGCACTGGTTTGCGTAAGTACTTTGTCACGAAAGCCGTGATCTTCACTGAAAAGATACAGCGCCAGAGGTTTCGCCCGCCCGCGGATAAAGCCAATGCTGTCTTCTATGTTCTCCAGTTCGATGACCGGCAACACCGGGCCGAATATTTCTTCCTGCATCAGCGTACTGTCTGCCGGAGGATTTAACACCACAGCCGGGGCCAGCTTGCGTGTCCCGTCGTCCCGTTCGCCACCAATACGACATTGCAGATCCGCAATGAGCTGACACAGCCTTTCGTAATGACGGGTATTGACGATATGCCCGTAATCTTTGCTTTGCAAAGGTTCAGGCCCGTACTGCTTAGTGATTTCCCGTTCAAGGGCGGCAAGAAACGCTTCAGCAAACCCCTTCTCAATCAGGATATAGTCCGGGGCGATGCAGGTCTGGCCGCAGTTCATCCATTTACCCCACACTATCCGCCTGGCGGTGACGTCCAGCCTGCAACTGGCGTCAACAATACAGGGGCTCTTCCCGCCAAGCTCCAGCGTAACCGGCGTAAGGTGTTTCGCCGCTGCAGACATTACAATTTTGCCTACCGCTTCGCCACCGGTATAAAAGATATGGTCGAAAGGAAGAGCTAATAAAGCCTGCGTCTCCTCTTTAGCGCCTTCAACAACTGCCACGGCATCGTCTTCCAGATACTGAGGCAACAAGCTGGCCATTAATGCTGATGATGCCGGGGCCAGTTCTGACGGTTTGACAATGGCACAATTACCCGCTGCCAGTGCCGCAATCAGCGGCGCTAAAAGCAATTGCACGGGATAATTCCACGCCCCGATGATCAGCACTACACCCAACGGCTCCGGTTGCAGATAGCTGCGGGCCGGCTGCGCCGCCAGGGGCGTAGATACGTGACGTAAATCTGCCCAGCTGTCGATATGTTTGAGTGTGTGCTTGAGGTCAGAGAGTAAAAAGCCGGTTTCCGAAGTACGGGCTTCTGTTTCACATTTGCCTAAATCCTGATTCAGGGCGCGGTGAATGTCCTGCTCATGGGTAACAAGCATGGTCTTAAGGGCCAGCAACTGCTGTTTGCGCCAGCTGATATCACGGGTTTTATTGGCGAAAAAGGTGCTTCGCAGCGCTGCGAACGTTGCAGCATAATGCCCGGTGTCCTGAGAGGGCGCGTTACCGGTATCGATTACAACTTGTATAGATTCACTCCGCTGTTCAGCATTCAGAAGTTTACTTTACCGACAAAAAAGCCTGCTCGGAAGCAGGCTTTTCAGGTATTTATCTTTTCGCTTACGCGTCGTAAGGATGACGTAACACGATAGTTTCGTTACGGTCAGGCCCCGTTGATACGATATCAACAGGCACGCCGGTAATGGCTTCAAGGCGGGCAATATAGTTGCGCGCTTCCTGAGGTAACTTATCGAAATCAGTGACGCCGAAAGTCGTCTCTTTCCAGCCCGGCATTTCTTCGTAAACCGGAGTAACCAGGTCGTAGCCGTCAGCAGCCATAGGCGGAACGTCTTTCACGTTACCGTCTGCGTCTTTATAACCCACACAGATTTGCAGAGTTTCCAGACCATCCAGTACGTCCAGCTTGGTTAAGCAAAAACCGGTGATAGAGTTAATTTGCACAGCACGTTTCATCGCTACGGCATCGAACCAGCCGGTACGACGCTTACGGCCGGTGGTCGCACCAAACTCGTGACCTTTTACGCCCAGGTGCTCACCCACATCGCAAGCCAGTTCTGTAGGGAAAGGACCGGAACCAACACGGGTTGTGTACGCTTTAACAATGCCTAACACGTAATCCAGGTTCAGCGGACCAAAACCGGCACCGGTAGCAACGCCACCTACTGTGGTATTAGAAGACGTAACGTAAGGATACGTACCGTGGTCAATATCCAGCAGTGTACCTTGCGCACCTTCAAACATAATTGGCAAACCCGCTTTGTGGGCTTTGTCCAGTTCGTCGGTTACGTCAACAACCATGGCTTTCAGGATATCTGCCACAGCCAGCGCCTGCTTGAGGGTTTCATCGAAATCCACTGCCGGCTCTTTGTAGTATTGCGTCAACGTGAAGTTATGTACGTCCAGAACTTCTTTCAGTTTTGCCGCGAAATCTTCAGGATTGAAAAGATCGCCTACGCGCAGACCACGACGTGACACTTTATCTTCGTAAGCCGGACCGATACCACGACCGGTTGTACCGATTGCTTTGCTGCCACGGGCCTTTTCGCGGGCCACGTCCAGTGCAATGTGATAAGGCAGGATAAGCGGGCAGGCTTCACTAATTTTTAAACGTTCCCGCACAGGCACACCACGTTCTTCCAACATGGTGATTTCTTTCATCAGTGCTTCCGGGCTTAATACCACGCCGTTACCAATGATGCAGGTAACGTTGTCACGCAGAATACCGGACGGGATTAAGTGGAGGACGGTTTTCTCACCGTCGATTACCAGTGTGTGACCGGCATTGTGACCGCCCTGATAGCGAACCACGTATTTTGCGCGATCTGTTAACAGGTCTACGACCTTACCTTTACCCTCGTCACCCCATTGAGTGCCGAGTACCACAACGTTCTTTGCCATGAATCTAGTGTGTAAAAAAATTAGGCGGGGATTCTACCAAAGATTGCGACCTTTGATCATCTGTTTTATGCGCAAAAATAAGACAGACATAGTCTGAGCCATATTATTTTTTTATAAATTAACGATCGTTCAACGGGATAGATACACCAGGCTGACAACGCCAATCACCACCAGCACTCCTCCGACTTGTCTTAGACTATTGCTCGATTGCTGGCTTACAGAAAGCAGGTATAATCGCCAACGGTCAGGCATAATTAACGGTCCCAGCCCTTCAACAATGCAAACAATAGCCAGTGCCGGCCATAACCAGTCCATGCATTTCTCCTCATTAAGTTTGTTTTGGTTGCTGATGCACAACCCTGATGACGCCTGATCTTTTGACCGGAGACAACGTTAACACATTTGACCAGTTATATTTTGTCACAAAACCTCAAAATATCTGCTATATCAATACTGTAGTTATGCATTAAAGGATAACCAATGAGATTTCCTCTTCAGGGACACTATGCACTCGACGTTTCAGGCAACCTGCTTGAAGTGTTTGCAACGGGTGCCTGGAATAAAGCCACAGCAGAGGCCATGACAGAGGATATTCACCGGATGGCGCAAGGGTTTAACAATGAACCCTGGGGAGCCATAATGGACGGTCGCCGCTGGGTATTGTCTACACCTGAATGTCAGAATGTGCTGGCAAGGGGAATAAAGAAGAACATCACCATGGGTCTGACGCGATCTGCCTATGTGCTTGATGCGGGCATGGTGAAGCGGGCACAAATTGAACGAACCCATCCTCACCTGCGGGAAGACATTCGCGGAACAAATTACGAACGGGCTTACTTTTCCAGCTACTTCGAAGCGCTGTGCTGGCTTGCTGAAGGCGGTTTTACACCCTACCCGCAGCAAACCCCGCCGTCAGACAACGATTAATAGAGCAGGCTGTAAACCTTACGGCGGTACTCAGACTTCAGATTGTCGCCATCCGGCAATGCATTAATCATATCCAGCATCAGCTTTTTCGCTTCACCGAAATTCAAGTCTGTCTTTAGCACAGTAAATAACAATGCCAATGCTTCGGCAGATTTATGGGCCTGCTGTAACTGCACCGCTAATTCCACTTTCAATTGCAGATTATCGGGTTCAGCTTCTACCTGTGCGGTTAACTGCGTAATTTCCGGAGACTCAGCGGCCTGTTCTGCCAGTTCAACTTTACCGGTCAGCGTTTGATAGCGACTATCCTGGTCGACCAGAGTAATCGTTGCCAGCAGCGCCTTTGCAGCATCTACCGAACCGGTTTCCACCAGGCAGTCGATGTACATATAACGGGCGTTAATATTACCTTCGTTCATTTCAAAGGCTTGTTTGGCAAACGGGAATGCCGTTGCATAATCACCTTCGTAAATGGCTTCACCGGCTTTCGCCAGTAATTCATCTTCCGGGCTTGGCAGGTACTTACTCAGGAACTCGCGGATCTGGTCTTCACCCTGAACGCCGGCAAAGCCGTCCACCGGCTGGCCGTCTTTCACTACCATAACAGTGGGCAGACTGCGAATACCGAACTGCGCCGCGACTTCCTGCTGCTGGTCACAATCGACGCGGGCAAGAATTAAATTATTACCGTATTCAGACGCGATCTTTGCCAGTGTGGGAGAAACACTTTTCGACTCCTCGCTCCATTCTGCCCAAAAATCCACAAGTACCACTTTTTCCCGTGAATCCATCAGAATGACCTGCTGAAAATTCTCCGGAGTGATATCAACGGTATTGTTCGCAACTAAATTATCCATGCGTTTTTGCCTGTTCTGAATATTTGTTCAATGATATGGGTGCGTTAGCTGCAAAAGCAAGACTGACAAGCCCGCACTTCGGCGTTACACTGATAATCTCATTTTCTCAACCGGTACTTGCCTTTATCTATGTTGCCGCAATTAAAAATTCTAATCATTGAAGATTCAGCCGAACTGCTGGAACAGCTAGCCGGCAGTATTCGCTCAACCACAGAACTGTTTGACCGTCCCGACATCGAACTCACGGTTGTTGAGGCTGACAGGGTCCAGAGCGCACTGGAAATTGTTCACAACGACGGTGATATACAGGCTGTTGTTTTCAGTTGGGATACCGAAGTTAAAGCTTTTGAGATCGGCGAGACCGGCAACAGCAAAGTACAGAACAATGCAGTGGTTATCGAGGCGATAAAAAACATTCGTCCTGAGCTGCCCGTTTACGTGCTGGGTGATGCCATTAAAGGACTGGATATCGTTAACCAGACCACCGGCATGGAATCGTTCTTTTATCGCAACGATATTATCTCCGATCCTGAGTCTATTCTGGGTTATATCATTAATGATTTTGATGACCGCAACGAAACCCCGTTCTGGACTGCGTACAAAGAGTATGTACTTGAAGCCAACGATTCCTGGCACACGCCGGGACATAGTGGCGGCGCGAGCTTCCGTAACTCGCCCTACATCAGTGATTTTTACCGCTTCTTCGGCCGCAATGTATTCGTCAGCGACCTGTCAGTAAGCGTTGATTCGCTGGGTTCATTGTCTGACGGCACCCACGCCATTGGTCGCGCTCAGTCAGCACTTGCGGCTACTTTCGAAGTACGACATTCGTACTTTGTTACCAACGGTTCATCCACATCTAACAAAATCATTCTGCAAACCCTGCTGCGTGAAGGCGATAAAGTGATCGCTGACCGTAACTGCCACAAATCCGTGCACTACGGTATTGTGCAGGCACGCGCAATGCCGGTATATCTGGATAGCGTGTTTAATCCGGATTTCGGTATTTTCTCACCACCTCGCCTGTCACAGCTGAAAGAACTAATTGAAGAGAACCAGGACGCCAAACTGGTGGTGCTCACCGGTTGTACTTATGATGGTCTGCTTACAGACCTGCGTCAGGTGGTGGAACTGGCCCATTCCTACGGCATCAAGGTATTCATCGACGAAGCCTGGTTCGCTTATTCCCTGTTCCATCCGCAGCTGCGTCCATACTCAGCCATCTATGCTGGTGCGGACTACGTGACACACTCGGCGCACAAAGTGGTTTCGGCGTTCTCCCAGGCATCGTTTATTCACGTAAATGACCCGGATTTCGACGAGGATTTCTTCAAAGAAATTTACAGCATTCATACCAGCACATCGCCGAAGTATCAGCTGATTGCCTCTTTGGACGTGTGTCGTCAGCAGCTGGAAATGGAAGGCTACAAAATTATTAACGAACTGCTGAGCAATGTGGCGGAACTGAAAGAGCAAGTTGCACGCTTTAGCCGCATTCGCATTCTGGAAGCCAAGGATTTTGCCCGGGCATTTGACCATTTCGAGCAGGATAACATTGGTCATGACCCGCTGAAAATCCTGATTGATGTCTCGGCGCTATCCTATTCCAATCAGGAAATTCACCGTTTCCTGATGGATGAAGTGGGTCTGGAAATCGAGAAGTTCACCCACAGCACCATTCTGGTACTGCTGACACTCGGCGGTATGCGTTCGAAGATAGTGCGCCTGTACAACGCGCTGAAGAAACTGGATCAAGGCAAGGCAAGCCTGAACCGCAGCAAGAGCCGGCCGGCTATCCCTTCGAGCATTCCGGCGATTAATCTGGAAATGCTGCCTTCGACGGCGTTCTTTGGAAAGCGCGAACCGATCCCCTGGCAGGAAAGTGCGGGTCGAATTGCGGCAGGTCTGGTAACGCCTTATCCCCCGGGCATACCGCTTATTATTCCGGGCCAGCGTATAATGCAGGAACACATTGATTATCTGCGCTCACTGGCCAATCAGAAGCTCACCATCCAGGGCTTATACGACGGTGAGTTATACGTGCAGGCCGAATAGCGCTGCAGACAATAAAGCTCACTGTCCGGTGAGCTTTTCACTTTAAAGGGTAATGCCGGTAACAGCAGTCAGCCGGTTTACTCCGGTGATACCTTGAGCAACTTACCTTCCGGCGTGTCGGTCAGCAGATATAAATAGCCATCAGGCCCTTCAATCACATCACGGATACGTTCGTTTCTGTCACGGAGATATTCTGTCTGCTCACCAGGTTTTCCGCCCTCCATGTCAATGTGGCGAAGGTGTGTAAACTTGAGTGAACCCACCAGCAAATCACCTTTCCACTCAGGGAATTTGTCACCGCTGTAGAACACCATGCCGGACGGTGCGATAGACGGATCCCAGTAAACAACGGGCTGCTCCATGCCTTCCATTTCTGTTTTGTCAGAAATAATGTCACCACTGTAATCAATACCGTAAGTGATCAGCGGCCAGCCATAATTGTTACCTTTGCCCAGCAAATTCACTTCATCTCCGCCTTTCGGACCGTGCTCCATTGCCCAGACTTCACCGGTTTGCGGATGAACTGTCAGGCCCTGCACATTGCGGTGACCGTAACTGTATACCTGCGGCGCGTCACCTTTGGTGAACGGATTATCTTCCGGTACAGAACCGTCAGGCCAGATCCGCACAACCGTGCCCAGATGATTATCAGTGTTCTGCGCCTCTTTCATGTACTTGTAACGATCGCCCAGAGTGATGAACAGATGTCCCTCATTATCAAACGCTACGCGGCACCCAAAGTGAAAACCGTTATCCACCAGCGGTGAAGCTGAAAAGATGGTTTCGACATCAGTCAGGCTGTCTCCGGCGATCTTGGCTTTGCTGACACTGCTGCTACTGCCACCTTCACCCGGTTTGCTGTAACAAAAGTAAATGGTCTGGTTGTTTGCAAAATCAGGATCAGCGGTGATACCCAGTAATCCGCCCTGATTCACAGCAGCCACTTCCGGTACATTCTTCAGCGGAGCACTCAGGCCGGCAGTCTTGTCAAAAATACGGATGTTTCCTGCCCGTTCGGTAATCACCATTTTACCGTCAGGCAAAAAAGCCATTCCCCAGGGGTGAGAAAGACCGGTGGTCAGTTCTTCTACGTTCAGTTCTGTCGCCTGAGCAGAAAAAGCTGTGCCCAGCACAGCGGCCAGACACAGCGATTTAGTCCATGATGTCGTCATGTTATTTTTTATACCTTATTGAGGCAGCATCGCCCGTAACATCCATGCGGTTTTTTCATGTACACGCATGCGGTCTGAAACAAGGGCAGCTGAAGATTCGTCATCGGCATCCTGTGCCAGCTTCAGCACACTGCGGGATGTTTTCACAACGGCCTCATGACCGTGTGTTAACAAGCGTACCATCTCAGACGCTTCCGGCACACCCTCAACTTCTTCAATTGAAGACAACTCAACAAATGACTTATAAGTACCCGGCGCTGCAACACCTAACGTTCTGATGCGCTCGGCAATATCATCCACAGCAGTTGCCAGCTCGGTGTAATGCTCCTCAAACATAAGATGCAGTTCGCGGAATTGTGGTCCGGTGACGTTCCAGTGGAAATTATGCGTTTGCAGGTACAAGGTATAAGAGTCTGCCAGCAATCTTTTCAGTCCTTCGGCAATCTCAAAACGATCGTTTTCTGAAATTCCAATATCAATCTTGCTCATCGTACACTCCTTAGTGGAATAAATTGTTTTTGAATCGTTATGATTCAATAATAGCAATCGATAAAAATAAATAAAATCTATTTTATAGATTAGTCAGTTCAATTGTTTCTATCCGTTCTTCACGGTCAGTGATGATTACCATGATGATGATGATGCATTGTCTCCGAAGCATTGACTACCGGCACTGTCACCTTCTGTTCAGACCCGTCGCTGAAATATAAGGTCATGGGAAAAGCTGAACCGGCTTCCAGCCCTGAGACTAACCCGGTCAGCATAAAATGCGTACCGCCGGATTGCATAGCCACAGACTCTCCGGGAGCGACGGTTATCCCGTCTTTCAACTGACGCATTTTCATCATCCCGTCCTGCATGACAGTTGAATGTATTTGCACCTGTGCGGCCAGATCTTCACTGACACTGGCGCGGACAAGGATAACCGGCTGATCTGAGTGATTCGTGATTGTGGTGTAGACAGCGGCTGTTTCAGCCATCGGAAAGGTTGCTCTTGCCTGCGTGTTTGTCAGTTCAAACTGTGATGCCGCAGACGCTGCAGAAGTTAACAACAATGCCAGGAAAGAGACTGACAGTCTGAAAAACACAGACACGTTTTCGCTCCGGTGAAAGACGTTGGTTTAACACCATCTTAGGAGAGATAACCTGATTTAGGAAGTGTGCAGTTTGATTTACTGCAAGAAAACGAAGAATTTTCAGCGGATGCAGAGAGAATGGTGCCGACTGCCGGAATCGAACTGGCGACCTACTGATTACAAGTCAGTTGCTCTACCAACTGAGCTAAGTCGGCACACTCTCTAAAGCTTGCTGCGAACAGCGGATGCGTATTCTAGCGACAGAATTATTTCTGTCAAGACTCTATCTGCTTAAGTTTACGCGCTTCTTTTCCCAGTTTAGGGAAATACTCTGACGGTACATACTGGCCAAGCTCTTCAAGCTTACTTCCCAGTTCAGCATAGGATGCTGCCGTCACGTTAATATGGCCCATTTTGCGCTTTTCACGGACGGTCTTACCGTACCAGTGCAAATGACAGCCGGCTATCTTCAACAGATCACGGGAAAAGCTGCTGCAACCAATAATGTTAACCATGGCGCTGGGCCCGCGGGCTTCTGTATCCCCTAACGGTAGGCCGGTGACTGCGCGCAGATGATTTTCAAACTGACTGGTGTCGCTACCGCTCATCGACCAGTGGCCGGAGTTATGTACCCGCGGCGCCAGTTCATTGACCAGCAGTTCATCTCCGCACTGGAACATTTCCACGGCCAGCACGCCCACATAGTTCATGCCTTCAGCCAGCACACGGAAAATCTCTCCGGCTTTTTTCTGCAACGCTTCAGAGACGAACGGAGCCGGTGCCACAGACACATGCAGCTGCCCCTGGTGGTGCAGGTTCTCAGCCAGAGGGTACACCTTGATGTCACCGTCTTTATCCCGCACGCCAACCAGCGACAATTCGCGATCAAAGTTCACCATGGCTTCAACCACCAGAGGCACTTTTTTAAGATCAAGATTGCTCAGCGCCTGTTTGATTTCGGGAAGTTGCTCTTCGCTCATTAAACGCCACTGGCCATAACCGTCGTAACCGTCACGGCTGGCTTTGATGATCAGCTTATCGCCGAGTGCCGATACACAGTCTTCCAGCTCGTCGATATACGTGACTACCTGATGGGCTGCATTGGGTACATTCAGCGCATCAAGCAAACGCTTTTCTCTGACACGATCTGCCCCGACCAGGATGGCATTCATGGACGGATAGAGTTTTTCTGTTTTGCTGGCCTGTTCGAGCAGCCTTTCCGGCACGTGCTCAAATTCAACTGTCAGGGCATCTGAAGACTCTATGGCCTGCGCCAGACTGATATCCAGCGGACGCTTGCTGACAGGGTGTACAACCGTGTCATTACTGACTTCAACAGCCTGCACTTCAATACCCAGCGGACAGCCCGCAAGATACATCATTTGCGCAAGTTGACCTGCGCCGTACACCAATACTCTCATTCATCAAGCTCCAGATTACCGTTGCTCAGTACTGTATCTGTTTGTGTTTTTCTGAATGCAATGACAGCGTCCCGTACCGCTTCGTCCTGCAACGCCACAACCTGAGCAGCAAGCAAACCGGCGTTAGCGGCACCGGCATCACCAATGGCCAGTGTACCTACAGCCACACCTTTAGGCATTTGTACGATGGAAAGCAAAGAATCAATACCGTTCAGCGCTTTTGATTTCACGGGGCAGCCAAAAACAGGCAGATGGGTATGGGCAGCAATCATGCCGGGCAAATGCGCGGCTCCGCCCGCGCCGGCAATAATACAGCTGAAACCTTCGTCATGTGCAGTTTCGGCAAATTCCACCAGCAGATTAGGTGTACGGTGGGCAGAGACCACCTTTGCTTCAAATTCCACTCCGAACGATTTAAGCATCTTCGCCGCGTTTTGCATTGTCGGCCAATCAGACGTAGACCCCATGACAATAGCAACTTTAGCCATCGTGTGACTCCCCATGGTTTGAGACGTTGGTAAGACCCGCTGTTTGATGTGAAATTAATCAGGCGGATCAGAAAGCACGCGATTTTAGCATAAAATCTGATAATACCCACATTACCTGCGATGATAAGACTGTAATAAATAGATCCTTCGTTATATTTTATTACTATCAATAGTGAATTATTTATATTTGCATGAACCAGGGAGTCTTTATGCAATCTTTGACATTTCGTCTTCTGGAGGTCTTCCAGAGTATTGTCGATCACGGTTCTATCACTGCGGCATCCTCGGCGCTTTCTCTTTCTCAGCCCACCGTTTCGTTACAACTTAAAAAGTTGTCCGGTATTGTAGGCATGCCATTATTTGAACAGACATACGGCCAGTTGAAAATGACAGAAGCCGGAGAAGCCGTTTATCAGTGTGCACAGGAAGTGCTGGGCTCTCAGTCCAGACTGGAAAGTCAGATCCATGCGTTGAAAGGGGTGGAAATCGGTACCCTGAAGCTGGCAGTCGTAACGACAGCTAAATATGTGGTTCCACCCATTTTAAGCCCGTTCTGCCGGCAACACCCTAATATTGAAGTGCGTTTCACCGTGGGCAACCGCGCGGATATTATTGAGCGCATGCGCCACAACCGGGATGACGTGTACATTTTCAGTCAGCCGCCCCAGGACGACAACCTGATCTGTACGCCATTTTTACAAAACAAGCTGGTTGTTATCGCGCCGCCTGATTATGACGGCCCGGATAACTGTGATCTAAAAGACCTCATCAATCATAAATTCTTACTACGGGAATACGGCAGCGGTACGCGTCGGGCAATTCAGGATTACACTGACAACAAAGGGTTGGTGTTCCGGAATTCCATGATTATTGAAAGTAACGAAGCGATTCGTCTTGCGGTCACATCGGGGCTGGGTCTGGCGATTCTTTCCGAACACACTCTGGCGCACACGCCGCCGGACAGTGTGAGAATCCTCAACATCAATGACTTCCCGTTAGTAAACCACTGGCAAGCTGTGACCGTAAAACACCGTCAGATAAGCCTGGCAGCTCAGGCATTTCAGAAGGCTTTATTAAACGTGGAGTAATCACATGGCAAAAACGGGCGTAGAGAATGTCCTTGAAGAAATTGTTTCTGACGTACAGTCATTTCTGAAAAGGGACGCGTCAGCAGGCATCATCCTGATGGGAGCCACCCTTCTCGCGCTGATCATTGCCAACACGCCGTTAAACGGCGTGTATAAAGATTTTCTTGATATGAAGGTGACGGTGGCCGCCGGCAGCTTCGAAATCGACAAAGCCCTGCTGCTGTGGATTAACGATGGTCTGATGGCAGTATTTTTTTTCCATGTCGGGCTGGAACTGAAGCGGGCCGTGTGTGAAGGCGGCCTGTCTGATCCTAAAAATATTGTACTGCCGGCTGCCGGTGCTGTAGGCGGCATGATTATACCGGTTGCCATTTACCTTGCGCTGACCTTTGGTGCTGAAAATGCCATGGAAGGATGGGCCATTCCGGCTGCCACAGACATCGCTTTTGCACTGGGAATCATGGCACTGCTCGGCAGCAGAGTACCCGCCAGTTTAAAAATATTCCTGGTCACGCTGGCCATCATTGATGACATCGGCGCCATTGTCATCATCGCCCTTTTCTACACAGATAATATTTCTTTATCTGCATTGATCGTAGCAGCTGTTTGTTTACCCGTACTGTTCTGGATGAACCGCCGCAACGTTACCGACATTCCCCCTTATGTATTAATCGGACTGGTACTGTGGGCTGCCATGCTTAAATCCGGCGTGCATGCCACCCTTGCCGGTGTTGTTCTGGCTGCATTTATTCCGATGCGCGATAAAAAGGATACGGAATATTCACCGGTCATTCATCTGGAGCACAGCCTGAACAGCAGTGTCAGTTTTGTCATCCTGCCCCTTTTCGCTTTTGCGAACGCCGGCATTAACTTTAGCGAGATGGAAGCAGACGCACTGACACATCCGGTAACCCTGGGGGTATTTTTTGGTCTGGTTATCGGTAAGCAGCTTGGCGTGTTCTTGTTTTCATGGCTGTCGGTGAAAATGAAGTTTGCCAATCTGCCGGAAGATTTGTCATTCAGACATATTTATGGCTGTGCCCTGTTGTGTGGCGTCGGCTTTACCATGAGTCTGTTTATCGGTTCACTGGCATTCGGCGGCTCGGAAAAAGCCTTTGATGAACGTCTGGGCATTCTGGCGGGTTCACTCGTATCCGGCCTGCTTGGCTACCTGGCACTGCGGTTTATTGGTAACCCGAATCAGAAATCAGCCAAAGATGTTCAGCCGCCGGTTGAGCCATAGTGCGTCTTCCAGGTTTGCGCCAGCATGCTGAGTAATTGCCGGCGCTTAACCGGCTTACTCAGATAAGCATTCATACCGGCAGTCAGACAAGCCTGTTGATCATCCACGAAGGCATTGGCTGTCAGTGCAATCACGGGAATGCCCGCTTTCTCTGACTCAAGCCCGCGGATAGCTCGGGTTGCTTCGAACCCGTCCATTTCCGGCATCTGGCAATCCATCAACACAATGTGAAACTGCATCTGACGCACCGCCGCCACGGCCTGTTTACCGTTGGCCACACGTACGCACCGGATCCCTTTATTTTTCAGCATATCCACTACGATATGGGCGTTAATATCATTATCTTCCACCACCAGCACTTTCAGATTATCCGGAATAAACGCATCCGGCTCACTCTCTGCTTCAGGCTCCGCTTCAGCGATGTCAAAGGGAATGGTAACGGTAAAACTGGTGCCTTCACCGGGTTCTGAAGCAACCTCTATGGTTCCGTTCATCAGTTCAACCAGCTTTCTGGTGATGGGTAAGCCAAGACCCGTGCCACCATAAAGACGGGTCGTAGACGCATCTGCCTGAGCAAACTGCTCGAAGATATGTTCCAGTTTTTCAGTTGCGATGCCGGTGCCGGTATCCTTAACGGTGAGTGTCAGTTGCCTGTTTTCAAAGCCGGCGAGAACGGTGATTTCGCCTTCTGTAGTAAATTTCACCGCATTGCTCAGCAGGTTATTCAGCACCTGACTCAGCTTACCCATGTCACCACATAACATGTCGGGAAGTGGCGTAAGGTAGGTCATTGATGACGTCACACCATTATTAATGGCTGCATCCTGGTGAAGATGAAATGATGCTTCCAGCACTTTTTGCAATGAAAAATTCACCGACTCGGTTTGCATTTTGCCGGCTTCAATTTTCGACCAGTCGAGAATACTGTCGAGGATCATCAACAAATTGGAGGCAGACTGGGCAATCATGCCAATGCGCCTTGCTGCACCCCGCGGTAAGTCATCTTCCAGAAGATTATCGCAGGAGCCGATAATACCGTTCATCGGTGTACGGATTTCATGTGACATGTTGGCAAGAAACTGAGATTTCGCCACATTTGCAGCTTCCGCCTGTTTCACCGCAGCTTCCAGGTGCAGGGTCTTTTCCTCGACCCGTGAAGCCAGTGTCCGGTTCAGCTCTGCCAGTTCCAGGTTGAGCTTTCGTTGGGATTCCCGCGAGCGTTCTAAATCATCAAAGGCACCGAACAGCCGTCGCTGCATAGAATCAAACGCTGACTCCAGACTTCGTAATTCTGTTACCGGCAAACTCTCAGAGGGGACGATTCCCCCGCCCCGGTTATTAGGATCAAAGGCTTCAAACTGGCCGATAAGTTTTTTAAGGGGGCGGTTAACAACAGAAGCCAGGGCGAAGCCGGCCAGTAAACCGGTCACGGCAAATACCGCCAGCAATTCAAGCACGGTAATCAGCGATGAGTTGGTGAGTTGCAAAAAGCGCTGCCAGCTGTAAAGAATACGTACGTGCCAGCCGCTGCCCTCTATCTGCACACTTCTCACAAACCACGTTTCGTTATTAACCTTAGTCAGTGCATCGCATCCGGTGCCGCAATTGCCCAGAAGCGAAGGCATTAACGGCTGGGCACTGAGCACCTCTGAGCCATACACCAGCTTTCTTTCACTGTCTTCCACCAGCAACATAAAGCCATTAATGTTACTGCTCTCGAAACGACTGAAAGATGACAGCGATAATGACCCTTCCAGAATGCCGGTGACTTCACCGTCTGCTCCGGTTACCGGTGCCGACAAGGCGATAATCGGGTCCTGTCCGAACCCCCGACCACGAAACGCATCTGACAGATACGGTGTCCCGCTGGCGACGACCTGTGAAAAATACTCACGGCCGGACACGTCAAGCATGCCCGCATCAGTAGCTTTCGCAAGCAGCGTTTCAGGCCATGCATGGGTAATTTCCCCCTGCGCATTGGCCGTCAGAAAGGTAAGAAAAGCCGGACTGGATTCAGCCAGCCCGCTCAGTAAACGACCGGTTTGCACTGCGTCGGGTTGTGTAGCACCGGGCACGGCAGAGAGCGTACCGGCAGCAAAATTAATCGCCCGCTGATGGGTGTCGAGAAAATCTTTTACCTGCCCGGACAAAACATGAAGCCGCTGAGCCATATAAAGCTCTATCTGACTTTTCTGACGCTGCTGATATTGATGGATAAACGAATAGCTGACGCACAGCACCGCCAGAAAGAATAACGCGCTGAAGCAATAAGCCAGCAAATATTTAAAGTTAATGTCTTTTTTGAATGTGCCGGGATGCCAGGCCAGCCGGGTAAAAAGGTAGGCAAGGTGCGCTGATAGCACCGAAGATAACAGGCAAAACCAGGTCACTGAGACGGTGGTAAACGCCGCGGTATTAAAGCCGTTTTGCTCACTCCACTGCTGAAAAGCGAGGACAAGTACCGCCAGCGAACTGTAAACCCCGATGCCGGTTTTCAGTGGTTCGCAGGGCGATTGCCGCCTTTTGCAGAGCACTAAAATAAAAGGCAGTCCGGAGCAGAGAATAACAGGCAGTGTGACACCGTGAATAAACCACACCGGCGCCACAGCCAGAACGATGCCCGGAATGGACAGAGCTGCAGGCATTCGCAAAGCCATGAACACGGCAACAGGCAAACCGAATGCTGTTAAGCCGCCACTGATAAATGGCGGCGGTATCAGGTTAAGGCCGGCACTGAACAGTACCAGCAATAACCACTTTACAGTTTCTGATGTGCGCATACCGCATGAACTCTACGCATTAAGGGAAACTTAAAAGTTTAATCAGCCTTTGCCATGTAATCCAGTGTTAAATTAGTCAGCAATTTAACACCCAGCTTCATACCCTTGTCATCGACGTAGAAATCCGGAGTGTGGTGAGCAGGAGAATCCGCTTCCGGCACATCAAGAGGCTTACCGCCAACCCAGAGGAAAAGACCGGGGATCTGTTCCTGATAGAACGAGAAGTCTTCTGCGCCGGTTACTGCTTTGGCCAGTACCGCGCCGTCTTTTCCGGCAGTACGCTGCAGCGTAGGCAACATGTCCATCGTCAGTTCAGGATCGTTATAAGTAATGGGATAACTGTAATCCAGTGGCAGAGTCAGTTCAGCTTCAGCGCCCATGCTGTCAGCGATACCTTTAACCTTACGCTCCATCGCTTCATAAACATGTTCACGGGCAGCTTTGTCTAACGTACGGATAGTACCGACCAGTTCCACTTCACGGGGAATAATATTCGAGCGGTTACCACCATGAATGGCACCCACTGTTACTACAGCAGCATCATCAATCAGCTTGATCTCACGGGACACGATGGTTTGCAGTGACATAACCATTTGCGCCGCTGTCACGATGGGATCCACACTTTTCCACGGGTACGCACCGTGGGCCTGCTTACCGTGGATCACAATTTTGAACGGGTCAACCGCTGCCATGGCACCGCCCGGCTTGTAGCTGACTTTGTCGATGTCCAGATTCGAGCTGATATGCAGACCAAAGATCACGTCCACGTCAGGACTCTTCAACACGCCCTCTTTCACCATCACTTCAGCACCACCCAGTTCACCCGGAGGCGCACCTTCTTCAGCGGGCTGAAAAATGAATTTCACTTTGCCGCGCAGCTCACCTTTCATTTCTGTCAGAATTTTTGCAGCGCCCATCAGCATGGCCATATGGGTGTCGTGACCGCAGGCGTGCATTACCGGTACTTCTTTACCGTTATACTCACCTTTGGCTTTTGAACGCCATGGCAGTTCGTTCTCTTCCGGCACCGGCAGGCCATCCATATCTGCCCGCAGGGCAACCACGGGTCCGGGCTTGCCACTGTCAAGCACAGCCACCACACCGGTTTTGGCAACACCGGTTTCAACCTCCAGTCCAAGAGATTTCAGGTACTTTGCAACGTATTTTGCCGTTTCAAATTCGCGGTTTGATAACTCAGGATTTTCGTGCAGATGGTGGCGCCATTTGATCACTTCAGGCTCGATTTTATCTGCCATCGCAGCCACATCAGTTTGTGCTTGTGAAAATGAAGAAAACGCCAGCATGACTGCGGCGGAGAGGAGTCGTGTGTGCATGTTAATATTCCTTATTATAAGAATATTTACCCTATCTGAATCTGCACCAATTTAAAATCAGTTTTACAACACTCCCGCCGGTATGCGGCTGAGGCGGGATAAACAACAAACAATGCGGAATAAAAAACGGCGCCATGCAGGCGCCGCTTTTCGTATCCGGAAGGATTTAGCTCTTCTGACGCTTCATCGCATCAAAGAACTCATCATTGGTTTTCGTCATCGACAGTTTGTTGATGAGGAATTCCATGGCGTCAACTTCAGACATTTCGTGAACAATCTTACGCAGGATCCACATTTTCTGCAGTTCGTCCTGACTGGTCAGCAGCTCTTCACGACGGGTACCTGAGCGGTTAAAGTCGATAGCAGGGAATACACGTTTCTCTGCAATCTTACGGTTCAGGTGCAGTTCCATGTTACCTGTACCTTTAAACTCTTCGTAGATAACTTCATCCATCTTAGAGCCGGTATCGATAAGCGCGGTTGCGATGATAGTCAGACTACCGCCTTCCTCAACGTTTCGGGCGGCACCGAAGAAACGCTTAGGTTTGTGCAGCGCGTTGGCATCCACACCGCCGGTAAGTACTTTACCTGATGAAGGAATAATGGTGTTATATGCACGGGCCAGGCGGGTAATTGAATCAAGCAGGATAACAACGTCTTTCTTGTGCTCTACCAGGCGCTTGGCTTTCTCGATAACCATTTCCGCAACCTGTACGTGACGGCTTGCTGGTTCGTCGAAGGTTGAAGCAACCACTTCACCACGTACCAGACGATGCATCTCGGTTACTTCTTCCGGACGCTCGTCGATAAGCAGAACCATCAGCTCACACTCGGGGTGGTTTGCTGCGATAGACTGGGCAATATTCTGCAGTAACAGCGTTTTACCGGCTTTAGGCGGTGCAACGATAAGGCCACGCTGGCCACGGCCAATTGGCGATGCCAGATCCAGAACCCGGGCGGTAATATCTTCAGACGAACCATTACCACGTTCCATACGCAAACGGTCGTTAGCATGCAGAGGAGTAAGGTTTTCGAAGAGGATTTTGTTACGGGAGTTTTCTGGCTTGTCGAAGTTAACTTCACGGATTTTCAGGAGGGCAAAATAGCGTTCGCTATCTTTGGGTGGTCTGATTTTTCCTGAAATCGTATCACCGGTGCGAAGATTGAAACGTCGAATCTGGCTGGGCGATACATAAATATCATCCGGCCCGGCAAGATAAGAAGAGTCAGCTGAACGCAGGAAGCCAAAGCCGTCCTGCAAAATTTCAAGCACACCATCACCGAAAATGTCTTCACCGCCTTTGGCGTGGCTTTTCAGAATAGAGAAAATGATGTCTTGTTTTCTGGCGCGAGCCATATTTTCCAGGCCCATTTCTTCGGCCAGGGCAACCAACTCGCTAATTGGTTTATTCTTCAGTTCGGTTAAATTCATGTTGGTGGGTCTTTGTGCTTGGACTTCGCTTACGGGACGTTAGCCCCTAAATTAAAAAAAAAAGTTGGAATAGATGTTTGTCCGGGTCGGACTTAAGCAGAACGCTGCTCGGTTTGAGCATATATCCAAACGTTAGCACCTTAATTGAGGAGCGTCCACTTTTTTTGCCGCAATTGTTAAAAAAACTTTAATGCCCGATATTTACTTTGCACTAACCGGCACATACAGCAGCATCTGACAGACAAAGTTGTCACACGTTCACTGATGTGAAGGTTTACATTGTCAGCTTATATAAGTGATAGCGGTAATATGCTGTTATGTCCATTACCGGTTGTTGAGATGGATCAAATTGCAGAAGAACAGAGTATAAAAAAACCTGCCGGCAGACCGGCAGGTTTTTCTGATTCGGATGTTCCGTTAACGATTAAAGGTTTTCGTTCAGGAACTCTGTCAGTTGAGTTTTTGACAATGCGCCAACTTTTGTAGCGGCAACATTACCGTTTTTGAACAGCAGTAAAGTTGGGATGCCACGAATGCCATATTTTGGTGGCGTTTCATTATTTTCATCGACATTCAACTTACCAACTGTTAATTTGCCATCAAACTCGGTCGCAACTTCTTCGAGAATTGGTGCGATCATTTTACAAGGGCCACACCACTCGGCCCAGAAGTCAACCAGCACAGGACCAGCAGCATTGATAACATCTGCTTCAAATTTGTCGTCAGTTAACTTGATAATTTTGTCGCTCATTCTTTTCTCCAATATTTGGTCTGCTGCTGATTTGTCTCAGCTTTACCATTAGTGTTATAAGAAACCGTTTTTTAATGCAAGCACAGATAAGCTATAAGCTATGCAAACAACACATTTAACTGAAACACATTTTTCCGACTTGCCCATCAATACCAAAGTTGTTGAGGCATTGAAGTCTGCAAACTTCACTCATTGTACTCCAATCCAGGCACTTGCTTTGCCGCCCCTGCTAGAGGGACTGGATATCGCCGGTCAGGCACAAACCGGTACGGGCAAGACAATGGCATTTCTTGTCGCAACTTTCCACCACCTGTTGGAAAAAGCGCAAAATGACGCCAGTAGTCAATCCGGACCGCGCGCCATCATCATGGCACCTACCCGTGAACTTGCGGTTCAAATTTATAATGATGCCAAGCCGCTCAGCGAGCACTCCGGACTGTCACTTGGTCTCATTTATGGGGGCGAAGGATACCAAAGTCAACGCGAATCGCTAGAAGAAGGGGTAGATATTATTATCGGTACGACAGGACGCATTCTTGATTACTACAAACAAGGTGTGTTCTCGCTGGATAATATTCAGGCTGCCGTACTCGATGAAGCGGATCGCATGTTCGATTTAGGCTTTATTAAAGATATCCGTTTCCTGTTCCGCAGAATGCCTGCTGCCACTGAACGCCTGAGCATGCTGTTCTCAGCAACGCTGAGCTACCGCGTACAGGAACTGGCCTATGAGCATATGAACAACCCTACTCACGTGCAGGTTGAACCGGAGCGCAAAACAGCCACCCGGGTGTCTGAAGAACTGTTCTACCCGTCAGATGAAGACAAAATGCTTCTTCTGCTTACCCTGCTGGAAGAAGAATGGCCGGATAAAGCCATTATTTTCGCAAACACCAAGAGCGGTTGTGAGCGGGTTAACGACTGGCTGGCAGCAGATGGTTACCGTGTTGGCCTGTTAAGCGGCGATGTTCCGCAGAAAAAGCGTCTGTCGATCCTTGAAGACTTCACCAAGAACAATCTCGATATTCTGGTTGCCACTGACGTTGCCGCCCGTGGTCTGCACATTGATAAAGTGACCCACGTATTCAATTACGACCTGCCGGACGATGCGGAAGATTACGTGCACCGTATCGGTCGTACAGGCCGTGCAGGAGCCAGCGGTGCCGCTATCAGCTTCGCCTGTGAAAAGTACGCACAGAACCTGCCGGCGATTGAAGAATATATTCAGCATGCCATTCCTGTTACCGAATTTGACAGAACCGCATTACTGGATGATGTGACTGCACCGAAACCCCGTCGCCGGCGTACTCCGACTAACCGGAATTCGTCCCGTCGTGGCAACAGTCGCCGCAACAGCAACAATAAGAAACCGTCAAACCAGTAAAATCTATGCAGCCAGAACTTCAACATGATGCGGTTGTTCACGGCGAGTATTACGCCGCCGTGGACCTGGGTTCCAACAGTTTCCACATGGTGGTGGTGCATGTCGTGAACGGCAGTGTGCAAATCATCGGTAAAGTGAAACAGAAAGTCAGGCTGGCTGCCGGTTTAAATGACGATATGGAACTGGATGAAGTCAGCATGGAGCGTGGCTGGCAGTGTTTACAGACATTCGCCGAACGCCTGCAGGATATTCCCCGTTCCAATGTAAAAGTGGTCGCTACTGCAACACTGCGTCTGGCAGTAAATGCCGCGGATTTCATTCACAAAGCAGAATCCATTCTGGGCCACAAGCTCGAAGTCATCAGCGGTGAAGAAGAGGCGCGGCAGATTTATCTCGGGGTTGCGTATACCTCCGCGAATCAGGGCAATTCCCTGGTGATTGATATCGGCGGCGCGAGCACCGAAATTATCATTGGCAATGATATGCACCCTATCCACCTGGTCAGTCTGGATATGGGATGTGTCACGTTCATGGAACGGCACTTCCCTAAAGGCCAAATCACCCGGGCCAACTTCGATAAAGCACAACAGAAAGCCAACGCCCTTCTGGACAGCGTGGCTGATACCTTCCTGTGCTTTGACTGGCATAACTGTCTGGGCGCATCAGGTACACCACAAGCCATCACAGAAATCCTGGTCGCACAGGGGATCAGCGATGCTATCCGCCTTGATTACCTGTATAAACTGCGTGATGAATGTATCGCATGTGGTCATATCGACAACCTGAACATCAAAGGACTGGAAGAGTCCCGCAAGCCGATTTTCCCCAGTGGCCTGGCGATTCTGATCACCCTGTTCGAGCGCCTGAAAATCCGTGATATGAATATTTCCGGCGGCGCACTGCGGGAAGGTCTGATTTACGGCATGCTGGATAACCTCCAGGAAAATGACCGCCGCAGCCAGACCCTGAATCATACTATGAAGCGGTATCACATCGACCGCCACCATGCTGAGTCAGTGCGGGGCCTGGCACTGCGCCTGTGTCATCAGTTATGTGCGCAAACCAGTTTGTGCCACCTTGATACTGAAGCCGTGCTGGGGGCTGCAGCAACCCTGCATGAAATCGGCCTGCATGTTGAGTTTAAAAAGCATCATGAGCATGGTGCCTACCTGCTGACGTATATCGATTTGCCCGGTTACACCAAACTACAGCGTGTGGCGATACGCGACCTGGTAAAATGTCACCGCCTCGCAATCAAGTCAGACACTTTTTCTCATTACCATGAAGAAGTAAGGCCAATGCTGGAAGGCTTGTTACGGGTGTTAAGAATTGCCGTTGTGTTGTGTCTGCGTCGCCAGAACAAACACATTCCGGAGGTAGAACTGAAAGTGGACGGTGATGACTGGACACTGATCCTGCCACAAGGCTGGCTGGCGGCCCATCCGCTTATTAACGCTGAGCTGGCCAACGAAACCTGGTTACAACACCGTGCGGGCTGGAAGCTGCATTGTCTGTAACCGGTATTTACCGGGCGAAGTAAAACCGGCCTGTATCAGGCCGGCAGTCTCAGATGTGTCAGCGGGCGGTAGATATTCAGCCCTTCAGTAACTGCGCAGCCTGCGGCGCAAAGTAAGTCAGAATGCCATCTGCACCGGCCCGCTTAAATGCAAGCAGCGATTCCAGAATAACTTCATCTTCCTTCAACCAGCCATTAGCAAACGCCGCTTTGTGCATAGCGTATTCGCCGCTTACCTGATAGGCAAAAGTCGGCACCTTCAGCTCTTCTTTACAACGACGGACAATATCCAGATACGGCATGCCGGGTTTCACCATGACCATGTCTGCGCCTTCCTGCAGATCCATGGCAATTTCGTGAATAGCTTCATCGCTGTTTGCAGGGTCCATCTGATAAGTTTTCTTGTTACCGCCTTTGATGTTCGCAGCAGAGCCCACAGCGTCCCTGAAAGGACCGTAATAGGCTGACGCATACTTGGCAGCATAAGCCATGATGCAGGTGTTGTGGTGGCCGTCAGCTTCAAGGGCATTGCGGATGGCACCAATTCTGCCATCCATCATGTCCGACGGAGCCACGATGTCAGCGCCGGCTTCAGCATGCGACAGCGCCTGCTTTATCAGCGCATCCACGGTGATGTCATTTACCACATACCCGTCTTTATCGATGATGCCGTCCTGTCCGTGGGAAGTAAACGGATCCAGTGCCACGTCAGACATCAGCATCAGTTGCGGATAAGCGTCCTTTAACGCACGCAGTGCCTGCTGTGCCAGTCCCTGCGGATTCCACGCTTCTTTCGCACAGTCAGTTTTCAGCTCCATAGGCGTAACCGGAAAAGGCGCCAGAGCGGGGATCCCAAGGTCGACCCACTTACCGGCTTCTTCCACCAGTAAATCCACAGATAAACGTTCAACGCCCGGCATGGAAGGCACAGCTTCCCGCTGGTTTTTGCCCGGCAGAACAAATACAGGGTAAATCAGATCTTTTACCGTGAGCACGTGCTCTGCGACCATATCCCGCAATGCGTCCTGACTTCTGAGGCGGCGCATTCTTTTTGCCGGGAAAGGTGAAAATGTCATGATGATTCTCCAGAAAAGATTTCCGCGACAACCTGATTCCGCCCGTTTTGCTTAGCGCGGTACAACAGGCTGTCTGCGTACTTCAGTAAATCGAGTTCGTGTGCTTCACGCTGAATAACGGCACATGCGACACCGGCGCTCATCGTCAGCTGAATAACCTGGCCGTCAATTTCAACCGGCGTCTGCTCAATCATTCTGCGCATGGATTCCACGACTTGTCGGGCACCCTCAATGTCGGTGTTAGGCAAAATAATGCCAAATTCTTCACCGCCATAGCGGCATACATCGTCTGACGAACGGCGTAACTGTGATTGCAGTAAACGGGCAATATGACAAATACAGGCATCACCCGCAGCATGTCCGTATTCGTCATTAACCGACTTGAAGTGGTCGATGTCAATCATTGCGAGGCTAAGCTCAGTTTGTTCACGACGACTGCGCCGGCTCTCTGCCAGCAAGCGTTTATCAAAGTGCCTGCGGTTACGGATCCCTGTCAGTGAGTCGATGCTGTTAAGGCGCTCCAGTTCTTCGTTGGCCTGTGATAATTCGCGCAGTGCAATTTCCAGCTCCAGGGTACGTTCCTGCACCTTGTATTCCATTTCATCGGCATACTGACGCTGAATTTCCACCAAATCCTCCCGCGCCTGTGCAGATAGTTTTTCCTGCTCAAGGGCTTTACGGGACGATTCAAAGGCGGTTTCTTTTTGCTGGCTGTATCCAATGGCGATAATAAACGTCAGCAGTAAAGTTTCTACTGACGCCCCGAGCATCAGCAAATAATTGGACGGTATACTGGTGCTGAATACCCCCAGATTATCCAGGCTGGCAGATAAACCGCTGACCAGCAAAATACTCCAGGCAAAAGAATAGTACCTGGCGATGGTGTGCCCCCGCATGGCAAGCCAGATACCGATGGCCAGGGTAAAAATAACCACCAGCCCCAGCATTACCAGAAACACTTTGATAAGCCATGCATAGGGCAGAAACAGGCTGACAATGACATTTAACCCGAACAGGGCTGCCACCGCTTTCAGTGCTTTATCAATTTTCCGGCTATGGGAAGAAACTTCCAGTAAGGAGCGGGAAAACAGCATGGCAAACATAATGGCAGCATTGGCACAAATAGCGACGGCCCGTTGTTCAAACCAGCCCCACTGCGGCCACAAATACGCAAAGGCCTGACCGTTCAGAGTCGCCAGCGTCAGCGACAGCGAAATGACGTAAGCGGTGTAAAGTAAAAATGTGGCACTACGGGTGGTCAGAAAGAAGAAAAAGTTGCTTACCCCGATGGCCAGCAGGAAACCGAAGAACGCCCCCATCAGGTGACTCAGGCTGGAGGTATATTCGATGAATTCTGTCTTATTCCACACACGCACAGGCAATCTTACTGCCCCTGATGTTTTCACTTTCAGCACCACATCCAGCTGTGCGTAGCCCGCCGGGATGGTAAATAACATGGAGGGGTGACGTATATCCCACTCTGTAAACGGCAACGCATCGCCGCCATAAAGAGTCGCTACAGGGCCGTGCTGTTCAGGCGTAAAAAAAGAGACTTCTATGTTGTCCAGCAGCGGATAAGCCACTTCGAGTAACGCTTCTTCAGATAAAAGCGCATCACGTCTGACAGAGAAATTAAACCAGTGTACACCGTCCTGCATACCCAGATTTACCGGGTTGCTCACAGGCGTCCAGTCTACGGCGGCTATTTCGGAGTAACTTTGAATGGAAAAAGCAGATGCTGCTGACGAAGTATAACGAATTTCAGAAATGCGCTGCTGTTGATCGTCGGCGCGGATGTAGGGTTGCACAACATAAAGAAACAAGGCAACAACGGCCAGCGTTATTGCGATCAGCCACTCATCGTACCGGCGGACCATCCCCGTGTTCAATTGCATTTATTATTCTACCTTGCAACTTTGAATACCCTGCAAGTATTAGCATAACTGTTTTGTGCCAACTCTTCATAACTTATTTCTGTCAAATCAGCCAAATACCTACCAATTGATGAGATAAAAGCAGGTTCATTATTTTTTGACTTCGGACGATGATTTTTCGGAAATAAATAAGGCGCATCGGTTTCTAGAATTAACCGGTTAAGGGGTAACTGCTTCACCGCTTCTCTTAAGTCTCCGCCACGTTTCTCATCACAGACCCAGCCGGTGATACCGATATACAGACCCCGGTCGAGATAGGCCTGCATGGCGTCATGGTATCCGGTAAAGCAATGGGCAATGCCACCGGCCAGTTGCCCTTCAACACTGTCCAGACAATCTAATTGCAGTGCGAAAGCATCACGCTCGTGAAGATAGACAGGCTTATTATGTTTAACCGCAATCGCCAGTTGCCGGCGAAAGACCGATTCCTGAACATCACGGGGGGAAAAATCACGGTTAAAGTCGAGCCCGCACTCACCTACAGCAACAACACCCGGACAATCAAGGCGCTGTTCCAGACCGGTAAAGTCATCCTCTGTCATAACCTTAGCGTTATGCGGGTGACAACCGACGGTATAACAAAGGTGTTCAGGATAACGTTGATAAAGCGCTTGTGCATCATCCCACTCATCAGGCTCAGTGGTGATGATACAAAGTTTATCGACCCCTGCTTCTACAGCGCGGGCGATAACATCGTGGGGATTAAACCGGCGGTCAAGGAGGTTGACGCCGGCATCGAACCATTTCAACTTACTTGATCCGGCGTACGCCAATTCTGCCACTGGCGCCGGACTTCTTCAGATAGAAAGCGCCCAGTGCACCACGCTCCACCATTACGGTATCGCCTTTGCGGAATTTGTAGTTCACATCATCGGAAGTCTGACGCCAGACCATACCACTATCCAGCGTGATAATGTAGTCACCCCGCGGGCTGGTCGACACATCCGTAATAGTACCGGACATATTTTCAGGCAGATTCTCTGCCGCCAGGCGCTGTGCTTCCAGACCAAAGTCATCTTCCGTAATTTGTGGCTTGCTGGCAGTGGTAACCGGCTGACGCTTGGGTTGCTCGCTGGCAATGTCATCAACAGACTTGCCTGCTCCGGCATAGATGTTCATTGAACCGGCAACGGCGTCATAACAGATAAGACGTTTCAGGTCGTTTTTTTCGTTTTTACAAGCCTGCATGGCTTCAGTAACGGTTTCAGCCTGCGCCGTAAGTGATAAAGCGCCAATGAGGGCCACACCGGCCAGTTTTATTTTTGATTTCATTATTATTCCTTACTTGTCATCTTCAGATCGTCTGTCCCGATCTGTCTGAGCTAAATTGACTCAGAGTCGGACGATTGCTCGTCCTCATCATCTTCTTTTTTACCTGCGTAAAATCCACCGACGATGACGCCCACTTCAAATAAGAACCACATTGGAATTGCCAGTAATGTCTGGGAAATAACATCCGGAGGTGTCAGCAGCATGCCCAGTATGAAGGCACCGACCACCACGTAAGGACGTTTAGCCCGCAGCGTTGCCGCATCGGTCACGCCTGTCCAGCATAACAATATGATGGCAATCGGGATCTCAAATGACACCCCGAATGCGAAAAACAATTTAAGTACGAAGTTCAGATAACTGGAAATATCCGTACTGACGGTTACCCCTTCAGGCGCCACACTGTTAAAGAACGCAAAGGCGATAGGGAAAACCACGAAATAGGCAAACGCCATCCCCGCATAAAATAGCAGTGTGCTTGAGAATAACAGCGGCGCGACCAGCTTTTTCTCATTCTTGTATAAGCCCGGCGCGACAAAAGCCCAGACCTGATAAAGCACATAGGGAATAGCAATAAAAAATGACAGCACCAGCGTAAGTTTAAACGGTGCAAAAAACGGTGATGCAACATCCGTTGCAATCATGGATGTGTTTTCCGGCATCGTGCTCAGCAAAGGCTCAGCCAGAAGACGGTAAAGATCCTGAGCGAAATACGCCAGACACAAAAACACCAGCAGCACACTTGCCAGTGCGTGCAAGACACGGTTTCGCAGCTCAATCAGGTGCGAGATAAGAGAGTTAGCGTCAGACATTTACTTCTTTTTATAAGGTTCCTGCACGGACTTCGCGGCATCTTTAAGTTCATCGACGCTTTCTTTAAGTTCCGGCGCAATATCTTTAAGGCCCTGTTGCTCAGCCTTTTTCAGATTTTCATGCAATTCATGCACACGTAACTGGTGTTCCACTTCCTGCTTGAAGCCTGTTGCCATATTACGCACGCTGCGCACTGTTTTGATGGTGGAGCGCATTGCGCCGGGTAAACGTTCCGGCCCCAGCACAAGTAGTGCCAGCACTCCAATCACCAATAATTCCCAGAAGCCAATGTCAAACATCAGGATTTTTCTTTAACGTCTGCCTTGGACTCTGCTTCTACAGATTGCGCCTCGTTTTTGTTTTCAACGCGCTTTTCCTGTGAGAAATCAGCATCTGACTCTTCATCAGTTACTGCTTTCTTAAAACCTTTTACTGCACCACCAAGATCGGAGCCAATGCTCTTGAGTCGCTTGGTGCCAAACAGAAGAACAACAATCACTAAAACAATCAGCAATTGCCAGATACTAATTCCACCCATCAAAAAATCTCCTTTACATCAAGACCCACAGTATGCCACCGCAATAAGAACCTTTCACGACATAATTTACAATTGTGAGGTGAACCGTTTCATCTTTACGTTTTTATACTTATTTAAACTTTTGACGAATGCCTGATTTCACTTCATGCTAAAAACTGGATAGGAAGCCCGGGTCTGAAACCCTGAATTAATTTATGTCATGTATCGTGTTGTTACTGTGTGTTGCACTGCCCCGGCTGTCAGACGGAGACGTTGAGCGTCTTCCGGTTGAACAAAGCCAGCAGGCAGAAGCCGGTACAGATGAAAAACTCTGGTTCGATAACTGGCAACAGGAGCTAACCCGCTCCATGGACTACACCGCACGGCAACTCGACAGCTTTTTTGCTCTGGAAGGCAGTGACGCTTACCGTGATGCCAGGGCCGAAGGCCGGGTGAGCCTGGGCTGGGAACCCAGAACGCGGGACCTCAGTGAAATGGATTTACGTTTCCGGATCCGCGTAAAACTGCCGGCGCTGGAAGACCGCGTAGACCTGGTGCTCAGCGATAACGAAGATAACGATAACCAAAATACCATTAAAGCGGCAAGAGACCCGGTTGCCCGGAACCGCGATAACACAACCATCGCCCTGCGTTACCGTGCCAGTGACAATGCCAGAATGTCGTACCGTATCGGTACCGGCCGGCGGGGGCAAATTTATGCGAAAGCCCGTTTTCAGGATATGGCGCCGCTCTCCGATACAGTCGCCCTGTTTTACGACGCTGAAACCTATTATTACAACCGCGACGGACTGGGTGCTGAAATAGGAGCAACATTTCAATATCTCAGCCACGACGACCATGTATTCCGCTTCAACAACCGTTATTACTACCGCGATGAACACGAAGACTGGTTGTGGCGGCACGAACTGCAATATCTGCAACCGCTGACTTCACATTCCGCCGCTATCTATACCCTGTTTACAGAAGGACTGACAAAACCGTCAAACGAGCTCAGTGAGGTGTACACCAGCTTCCGCTACCGCATGAATCCCACCCGTGACTGGCTGTTTTACGAAATAGAACCGTTTATTTTATGGCTGAAGGAAGAAGATTTTAAACCTTCGTACGGGCTGGCTTTACGGGTGGAAGTGTATTACGGCAAAGGGGCATAAAAAAACCGGTATCACAGGGCGATACCGGTTTTGTCGTTCTTTTCACTACCGCTGATTTATGGTCTCAGCGCACGTTCACCGCGGGCTAATCCGCATACGCCGGTGCGGGATGATTCGATAATTTCTGCACATTCACCCATTGCAGACGCGAAAGCATCCAGCTTGTCTGATGTACCTGTGATTTCAATGGTGTAATTGCTGCCGTTTACATCAACAATACTGCCACGGAAGATATCACTGGTGCGCTTCACTTCAGCGCGGATCTCTTCAGTCCGTGTAGCCACTTTAATCAACATCAGTTCACGTTCTACGTGGGTGCCGTCGGTTAAATCGACCACTTTAAGCACGTCGATGAGTTTGTTCACCTGTTTGGTGATTTGCTCAATCACTTTATCATCACCGTGAGTGGTAATGGTCAGGCGAGACAAACTGGGGTCGTCTGTTGCGGCAACACACAGTGAATCAACGTTATATCCACGTTGTGAAAATACGCCCACGATACGTGACAGTGCGCCCGGCGCGTTTTCCATTAATACTGAAATAATTCTTCTCATCAGGTTCGCTCCGTTTTGCTCAGGCGCATGTCATCCATTGCACCGAATTTCACTTGCATTGGATAAACGTGTTCGTTCTGGTCTACAGCAATGTCCATGAATACCAGTCTGTCGGTATAGCTGAAACATTTTTCCATCGCGGCGTCGAGCTCATCGAGACGATCCACTTTGATACCTACATGGCCATAAGCCTCTGCCAGCTTCACAAAGTCAGGCATTGAGTCCATGTAAGAATGAGAGTGACGACCTTTATAAATCATATCCTGCCACTGACGTACCATGCCCAGCGCACGGTTGTTCAGAGAGATAATCTTCACCGGTAAGTTGTACTGCAAACAGGTAGACAGTTCCTGAATATTCATCTGAATACTGCCGTCACCGGTTACAACCACTGAGGTCGCTTCAGGGTGTGCGAACTGTACGCCCATGGCTGCCGGTAAACCAAAGCCCATGGTGCCCAGACCACCGGAATTGATCCACTGACGGGGCTTTTTATAAGGATAATATAAAGCAGCAAACATCTGGTGCTGACCCACGTCAGAACTGACGTACGCATCGCCGTTGGTGTGCTTGTACAAAGCTTCGATAACACGCTGAGGCTTAATTACCGTATCGCCCTGTTCGTACTTCAGGCACTCACGGCCGCGCCACTGGGTGATTTGTTGCCACCAGTCGCTGAGCTTTTCTTTCTGGCCGGAGAAATCCACATCAGCCAGTTGCTCAAGGATCTGATCAAGCACTTTATCCACACTGCCAACAACCGGAATGTGCGCATTAATGGTTTTTGAAATCGATGCAGGGTCAATATCCACATGAATGATTTCAGCATGAGGACAGAACTTTGAAACGTTGTTGGTAACACGGTCATCAAAACGGGCACCCAGTGCAATTATGCAGTCTGAATTGTGCATGGTTTTATTGGCTTCCAGTGTACCGTGCATTCCCAGCATACCGACGAACTGTTCATGGGTACCCGGCATAGCGCCAAGCCCCATCAGCGTGCAGGTTACCGGTGCATTCAGCATCTCAGCCAGCTCAATAACTTTACCGGATGCCTCACAGGCAACAGCACCACCACCCACGTACATCACCGGACGTTCTGCTTTAAGCATAGAAGCAACGGCTTTTTTGATTTGCTTCATATGGCCCTTTTCAGTGGGGTTATACGAGCGCATAGCCACTGACTCAGGGAATACGTACGGATGGGAATCCTGAACGTTTACAATATCTTTTGGCAAATCAACCACTACCGGGCCCGGACGGCCGGAGTTGGCAATATAAAAGGCTTTGGCAATGGCTTCAGGAATATCAACAGCCCGTTTTACCAGAAAGCTGTGTTTAACGATGGGGCGGGAACAGCCCACCATATCCGTTTCCTGGAATGCATCCTCACCAATGAGTGATGACATTACCTGACCGGACAATACCACCATAGGAATAGAGTCCATGTACGCAGTAGCAATACCGGTAATGGTATTGGTTGCGCCCGGACCAGAGGTGACGAGGACTGTGCCGGTTTTGCCAGTTGAACGTGCATAACCATCCGCCATATGGGCGGCCGCCTGTTCGTGACGTACGAGGACATGTTTGACATCATCCTGCGCAAACAGCGCATCGTAAATGTCTAAAACGGCACCACCCGGGTAACCGAACACATGTGTGACTCCCACATCTTTTAGCGCTTCAACCACCATGGCAGCGCCTGACATCATTTTCACAGTCAAATCTCCTGTATTATGGATTTGTGTCTCGTAACCTTATTAAAAATATATGCGGAATATACCGTAGCGCGGACTATAACGAAGGCATTAGAAAGATAAAACAAAAAAATGGCTAAAAGTGAGACATGTATCCCAATATATAGAATAAATAGGATGAATATCCCCATTTAGCTTATTTTACAGCCAAATATAGGATGGCGGTTACAACTGATTTACAAGTTAATCGTCATCTAACACGATATCGGTGTCGTCCGCAGTGCCACCATCGTCAGATTCTGTCAGTGCAACTTTTTTGGAGCCATAGATTGAGGCGGCTTTAGGTCGGTTAATACGTTTCTGGTACTTTAGCCACACTTTTTCTTCTGGTGAAGCCGGTTCGGTCTCACCATGAGCAACAGCAATGAAGCGCATATCCTGATCCGTTTCAGGTGTCAGCTTTCCATCTACCAGTGCTGCAATCACACTACCATTTTCTGCGAGAATTTTCGCTTCTTTTATCGAAAAATCGCCGGAACGTGCAAATCCGTAGGGATAATGCTTTTTATCCATAAACGGGCGCTTTATCAGACTATCACGAGTACTATTCGTCATACTAAAACCTGTTTGCTGCAATACTATTTGAGAACGGTTTCAGGCCATGTCACTCAGGCAACAGAGCCACTAACAAAACTTGTGCTTTTCGCATCACAACAAATAGTTTTTATGACGTTGGATGTCAAACAAAAAAAGCGGCACCAGCCGCTTTTTACACAGATCTTAATATTACTGTCATTTTTTCTTTGGCACCCAGGCCCAGCACATTTCACAAATCACCGGTTCGATGTGGTTTGCATCAGTCACCTTAACCTGAACAAGCACCTCACCTTTTTCTTCCGTCTGCATAAGAGCTATTTGTTCCGCAGTCAGCACCGCTTCTGCTTTCATATCGCCTTCAGCCCGCTTTACGTACTTCAGGTTCATGTATTTGATTAGCGGGAGTTTGTCTCCCGGCAGATTCACCCCGACGATAAAACCCGTGGCAGATTCCGCCAGCAAGCCCATGGCCGCAGCATGCACACTGCCAATGTGATTCTGAACCCGCTTACGGTTTTTAATCTGAAACGTGACCGAGGTGAGATCTGAAGCAAGAATATCCAGTTTAGCCGTGCCCGCGAGTTTAACCGTATGGCGGAACATAGCAGTCATCAACCGGCGGCTGATAAAGGAGGGGTATTTATTTGCTTTTAAAGCAAACTGTCTCAGTGGATTCGGTTTTGCCATCTTGCTTCCCTTATTCTGGTTAGACCAGTGAGAGTAGCCGCTGGTCAGATGAAAATCAAGTCATCCGACCAGCTTATGTGGCATGCACCAGCGCTCGCCGATATTCAGTAAGGCACACCGTTTTTCTCAAACTGAGCAGCCAGGTCTGTAAGATGCGCTTTGTATCTGCGCCAGTTTCCTACTGACTTTGCATTGATGGCTTCTCTTACCTGTACTTTACTGGCCGTAGATACCGGTTTATCGTTTTGCTCCACGTGCAAACACTTTTCCTCCCAGGGCAAACCGCAAAACCTGAGCAGCGTTTTAATTTCTCCGGCAGGGTCTGCAACCAGCGCTTCATAGGATTGCAGGTATATCTGATCAGGCGCCTGTTTTGCCCACCGCTGCATAAGATGGTAAAACCGGGTATACACCCGCCCAATCGTATCAATGTCATAGGCATAGCTGTAGTAAGGGCTGTTTATTGAAAACAACTGACGAAAGTTACCGGTACAGGTATCCATGGGATGACGGAGCATACACACAATGCGTGCCTGCGGCAGTGCTTTGCGTATAAGCGGTATATAAAAGAAATTAAATGGCAGTTTATCAACCAGATATGGCTTGCCGCCGGTAAGATGAGCGGTACGCTCAAGGTAGCGATTCCCCATGGCCGCGCTGTCTGCCTGCATCCCTTTTGTCAGCGTTTCAGCATCAAGCACCACTTGTGAGGGCGTGCGTACAATTTCTTTCACGCTGACCCCGAAATCCTGTAACTCACCGCCTGAAGCCACACGGGTATGGTTCGACAAAATACGCTCTGCCAGCGTAGTACCCGAACGGGGCATGCCGGTGACGAATAACGGGGTGTGCCGGCCTGTTACCGGTTGCGTGTTTACCGGCGGCTCAAGGTCAATGCGCTCCAGCATGTCGAATACCGCAGAAAAGTCGCTGTCATGATGCGGCAGTGTTGCCAGTTTTTCTGATTTCGCCCGCTTAAGAAGCGTAAACGCCTCGCCGTATTCCTTTTTTGCTTCCCATTCCTTCGTCAGTGCATGGGCCACATGCAATCTGCCGTCAATATCAGGGGGTTGACGCTCAGCCAGCCTGGCATCCAATGCTTCCAGCGCGGCTATCCTGTCCGGATTATCCGGGCTGGTTTCCAAGTCAGACAAGGCGAAATGTGCCTGACTGTATGCGGGCGCAAGGCGGATTGCCGTTTCAAATGCTTCCTTAGCCCGGCCAAAATCACCGGCGAACTTGGCAGAAACACCGGTATTGTAATAAAAAGCAGGATTATCCGGTGCCAGCTGAAGCGCTTTTTCAAAATAGTTAAGCGCAGTTTGATGATCACCCGCACGGCTTAATGCCACACCGGTAGTGTCCAGAGACAGAGCATCATCAAGTGCAGAAACCGGCGCGTTTGCCGCAGCGGCTTTCGCCTCTGTCATGTTGCCCTGAAGGGCATAACACTTCGCCAGATAAACATAAGTTTTTGCCGTTCCGCCAAGGCTCACGGATTTTTCCAGCAGGGCTGCTGCCTTGCTGATTTGCATCAGTTCAATGTGAATAATACCCAGCAGGAAATAGGCTTCTTCAAAGTCACCGGTTTGCCTGATGGCCTGCACAAGCGCCTGGTGTGCCTGCGGGTATTGTTTGTTGTTAATTGCCTGCTTCGCAGTCAGTAAACAGTGTTCTCTTATTTCCATCATAAAAAATAAAGGCACCTTAGCGGTGCCTTTAGCCTAACATAAACCATCCGTTACAGTTCGAACTGATAGTTGAATTTCAACCCGACGGTGCGTGGTGTTAACACGTAGTGGCCGTAGTTACGTAATAGTTCGGTACCGTTAGGTGTCATGGAGGCAAACGTCGCCAGTCCCATATCACCGCGGTCACGACGTACCGAAGTATAAGCGTACTTGTCGAACAGGTTATCAATGTAGAAAGTGACACTCCATGCATCGTCAGACAACTTCGCGTTGAAGTTACTGACTGCATAACCCGGCAGTGCCTCACCATTCTGGCGCAGGCCAACCGTCGAGAACACGTCATCCTGAGCGGTTAAGCCGTAGTTAAGATCCAGCATCTTGCCGTCCAGAACTTCAGTGGCGTAGTTTACACCGAATGAGAACTGTTGTTCAGGAGAACCCGGCAGGCGGTCGCCATCTTTACCGTCGTAGTAATCCTGCAATGCACTGCCCTGCTCTCCAAACACACCGAACAGGAATGGCGCATCAGCAGTCAGCCTGGCAATGGTTTTTGAATAGGTGGCGTAAAGGGTGATGTTATCGGTTGCCAGTGCACGCACCGAGATTTCAGCACCTCTGGAGTTAGCCCCTTCGGCATTCGTGGTAATGGGTTGCTGACCGTTAATGGTCGCACCGCCTACCTGTGCATCATCCCAGTCCACGTTAAACAGGGCAAGATTCAGCTGCAAACGGTTCTTAAAGTAGCTGCTCTTCAGGCCGAGTTCGTAGTTGGTAGTGGTATCCGGCTCGTAATTTTGCTCATCAGGCAAAGCACAAACAATCTGCGTGGCGATATCATCAATATCAGACGGGCAGGCACCAACACCGTTAGCACCACCAATACGGAAACCTTCACTTATGGTCACATAACCCATTGTGTTGTCATCGAACTGATAGCTGGCATTGAATTTAAACAATGTGCCTGAATCATCCGCCGGTGCAGAACTGTAATCCAGTTCAATGGAGTCTTCACCGCGACCTTCAAACACTGAGTAGTACAACGGTAAGTCTATAGCAGAGGCTGACTCGATGTCGTACTGATATGCACGCATACCCAGTGTCACATTGAGCTTTTCATTCACTTCGTAGCTGACTTCACCGTAAAACGCTGACTCCGTAGTTTCTGTGTTGCTGACTGAGTAGTATTCCAGCGAATCAGGACGATAGTTCCCGCCAACTTCCCAGACATCAATGGCATATTCATCAAAGCCCGGGGTAAATTCTTTACTGTAGCCGTCGTATTCCGTTTTATTGTAGTAGAAGCCTGCAATCCAGCTTAACGGGCCTTCCGCCTGTGAAACCAGACGCAATTCCTGAGTCAGAATTTTACGCTCATCCACTTCTTCGGTGTAGGCAGAAAACGCAGGAAACTCTTCATAGCTATAGTCCAGACGGATGAGCAGGTCGGTCTGATCCCGCTGACCAATTGCATCGAATTGGGAATAGCCGGTAGCAGATACCAGTTCAGCAAAACCCAGATCCGCTTTCAGCTCAAGGCTGAGTAATTCATCTTCTTTCTCACGGGGCTCTTCGTAGCGGTAAGCCGATTCATAGGGACCAATCACATCGCTCAGCGGATTATCAGCAGCCAGCGCATCAAATTGTGTAATTGAGCGTCCTTCAACTTCCTGCTTCTGATAGAAGTAGCTTAAAGTACCGTCAAGCCAGTCGTTCGGTACCCAGCGCAGCGCTATGCGGGCAGTTAACGTGTCTTCTCCGTTGGCATCTTCAACGCGGCGTAGATTTTCTGATACTGCCGCATCGTCGTTCCAATCCGGATCAGGCAGAGATACACCGCCTTCCCGCACTACGTAGTTGTAATCCAGAAAGCCCGGATTATTGAAATAGTTAAGCGACATGCGCACACCCATTTCACCGTCGATCAGCGGCGCGTTGAAAATAAAGCCGCCTTCACC
The DNA here is from genome assembly GCF_040148705.1 of Alteromonas sp. NFXS44. NCBI lineage: Bacteria > Pseudomonadati > Pseudomonadota > Gammaproteobacteria > Alteromonadales > Alteromonadaceae > Alteromonas > Alteromonas sp. NFXS44. The sequence continues at coordinate 304,800 of NZ_JAGDEA010000012.1, forward strand.
GCCTAAAGAATCGCTTTCGCTGACGCTGTATGCATCTCCGAATACCTCTCCTGAGGTGAAATCCAGATCCACCGCTTTCGGAATATAACGGATAGCCCCGCCCAGTGTACCGGCCCCGTATAAGGTTCCCTGCGGACCAATAAGTACTTCAACACGGTCAACGTCAATAAGACGCATGTTCAGAAATAAAGGAATTTCACCGAAGTAAGTGGCGACCGTGCCACCATCAGAACTTGGACCGGAAGAATTGGTGTTCAGACCACGCACAATAACAGGAGAGTCAGAGCGACCGCCCTGATCGGTTACTGTCAGGCCGGGCACCCAACGGGCAACGTCATCGAGATCTTCAATATCCTGCTGAGCCATAACATCTGAAGTCAGTGCAGAGATATTAATCGGCACCTCCTGCAGTGAACCGCTGCGGCGGGTTGCAGTAACTTCAATCTTTTCGATTTGTTTTTCTGTGGCCTGAGCTTCCTGGGCCAGAACCTGCGGCGATGCCAGTGCCCCGGCAATAGCACCGGCTATAGCGGAATATACAAATCCGCTACGGGGAAATGATTTCATGTTTGTGTGTTCTCCTGAAACCGGATACGTCGTCCGGTCTGATGAATCTTGCGCTTGCAGACTTCACTTTGTTCACCCCGTACAGTGCGGAGTGAAACATAAAAAAGTGTCGCCGGGCGTGGCAACCGTATTGGCATACCGTTGCATATCACCCGAAGTGCACGTTTTGTGCCGTCTGGTTGTTTAATTTTACTGGAAAAGCTACGCCACAAACACTTAAAAATGAATAAAAATGCATATAAATGGAAAGATAATCTTCCAACACTATCCGTTCCGGCTGACCGCACCACACCGGCACGCCGTATAAGACATATCAAGCAAGACTTTCGTGCAACTTTAGCGGTTATTGCACCAGCATCGCGCGTCAAAAATTGAATAAAAATTCATTAATAAAATGTTAACGTGAATAAATCCCTGAATGTTTAATTTGTTTACCTGCCTTTTCTACGTTGAGTGGCAGCGGCAAGCTGAGTCCGGCAGCGTGTTCACTGCTTTCACGGTAGTCCCCGAAATCCCGGACACATTTAAATCGTGACTTCCTGCTAAGTCTGACCCGGTCAGGCTCAGTTTTTGCTGAGTTTTTTCTGACTATAAAACAGAACTGTTGTTTCCTACTCATTATCAGGTGGCGGTATTTATGGAATTAAGACCCTTTTTAGAAAAGTTGCCCAAGGCAGAGCTTCACGTACATATTGAAGGCACACTGGAGCCGGAATTAAGTTTCGCTCTGGCGCAGAAAAATAATGTGTCGTTACAGGCTAAGACACCGCAGGAAATGATTGCAGCTTATAACTTCCATGACCTGCCTTCTTTTCTGGATATCTATTATGCAGGGATGAGCGTGCTGAAAGATGAATCTGACTTTTATCAGCTCACCATGCACTATCTCCGCAAAGCAGCCACGCAAAATATTGTATATGTTGAGCTGTTTTTCGACCCGCAGGCACATACCAGCCGTGGTGTGAGTTTTGATACTGTGATAAACGGTATTCACCGCGCCCGCAGTGATGCCGCTGCTGAACTGAGTGTGCAGACCAATCTCATTTTATGTTTCCTGCGAGACATGTCTGCTGAATCCGCTATGGAACACCTGATGATGGCGCAACCCCACCTGGATAAAATCATTGGCGTGGGGCTGGATTCTGACGAAAAAAATAACCCGCCGGCTAAGTTCAGCGCTGTTTTTGAAAAAGCCCGTAGTATGGGCCTGAAACTCACCATGCACTGCGATGTAAATCAGGATAATACTCTGGAGCACATCCGGCAGGTGATAGAAGATATTGGCGTTGACCGCATAGACCATGGCGTCAACATTCTGGAATCTGAGGCATTATGTAACCTTGCCAGAGAAAAAAAGCTGGGACTGACCGTATGTCCTGTATCCAACCGCTTTGTAGTGCAGTCACTGACCTCTGCTGAAATCAAAAAGATGCTGCAATACGGACTGATGCCGTGCATCAATTCTGACGATCCGTCTTACTTTAGGGCTTATTTGAATGAGAATTTTATTGCCCTTCAGGAAGAAGGTGACTTTACCGTTAAAGAGCTGGTGACACTGGCAGAAAACAGTTTCAAAGCGAGCTGGTTACCGGATGCACAGAAACAGGCATACCTTGCAGATTTGCAGGATTATGTGTCGGAATATCAAGAAATATAGATGAAGAATTGGAGCGGGAAACGAGATTCGAACTCGCGACCCCGACCTTGGCAAGGTCGTGCTCTACCAACTGAGCTATTCCCGCAACAAAAAACTTGGTGATGACTGAAAAATTGGAGCGGGAAACGAGATTCGAACTCGCGACCCCGACCTTGGCAAGGTCGTGCTCTACCAACTGAGCTATTCCCGCAAACCGGTTCAGTCGTTTTGCGAAAGTGGCCCTTCGCAAAAGTGGAGCGCATTTTACAAAAATCCCAGCGATGCGCAACACTTAATTTGAATTTTTTTCGAAATACCGGTTCGTTTGCTTAAATCGTAAACACTTTTTCCCGGTAATACTGCAATTCCGCTATAGACTCACGGATATCGTCCAGCGCCAGATGCACACCTTTCTTCGTGAAGCCGTCGAGAATTTCCGGCTGCCAGCGCTTAACCAGTTCCTTAATCGTGCTCACATCTATACTGCGGTAGTGAAAATACGCTTCCAGTTCCGGCATATACTTCACCATAAAACGGCGATCCTGTCCGATAGTATTGCCACAAAGAGGCGATTTTCCCGCATCTACATAATCACTCAAAAATGCGATGGTTTGTTTCGCCGCTTCTGCTTCATCAATTTGACTCTCGCGGCATCTGGCAGTGAGCCCGCTGTTGCCATGCACACGGGTGCACCACTCATCCATACCATCTAAAATCGCATCCGGCTGGTGTACAGCTATCACCGGCCCTTCAGCCAGTATATTGAGCTGCGGGTCAGTGACGATAGTGGCGATTTCCAGCACCTTACAGGTTTCAGGGTCCAGCCCTGTCATTTCCATATCAATCCAGACTAAATTGCCATCGTGTTTTGTCATTCTAGTTTCCTCGTCTTTAACATGGCACACGGGCCTGACAAACGGTATCATTGGTCAAGTATACGTTAACTTTGCAGGAAATCGTGGCAAAAAAACCAAAACTGACACACCGCCAGAAGCGCCAGGTTGCAGCAAACCGGGCCCGCCGGCTGAAAGATAAAGCATCTGATCCTGAAAAGCAGATTGATGCCGCCAACCTGATCCCCGGCCGGGTTGTCGGTCGTTTCGGCAAGCACGCAGACGTTGAAGATCAGCAGGGTACGGTGTACCGCTGTCACATCCGCCGGACTATCGAATCGGTGGTTTGCGGTGATGATGTCCTGTTCGACACCGGTAATGAAAACGAGTCCGGTGTCAGTGGCGTGATTGAAATCGTCCGCGATCGCCGTTCCGTACTTACCCGGCCAGACTATTACGACGGCGTGAAACCCATCGCCGCGAATATCGATCAGATCATTGTTGTCAGTGCGGTAAAGCCCGATTTATCCCTGAATATCATCGACCGCTATCTGGTTGCCTGCGAAGATACCGGCATTGCCCCCGTTCTGATCCTCAACAAAACCGAGTTACTGAGCGACGAAGAATTCGACACGGTAAAACAGCAACTGGCGGTGTATGAATCTCTGGGTTACAGATTGATTTATACCAGTTGCAAGCGCGGTGACGGCCTGGACGAACTGAAAACCTGTCTGAATGACAAAGTCAGTGTTTTTGTAGGCCAGTCCGGTGTGGGCAAATCCAGTATCATCAATCAGGTGCTGCCGGATGCCGATGAACTGGTCGGTGAAATATCAGACAACTCCGGTCTTGGTCAGCACACAACCACCGCAGCAAAATTACTTCATTTCCCTGAGGGAGGCGATCTTATCGATTCCCCGGGCGTGCGGGAATTCAGCTTATGGCATATGCCGGTAGAGCAAATCACCCGCGGCTTCATAGAGTTTCGTGATTATCTGGGCGGTTGCAAATTCCGCGACTGCAAACACATGAACGATCCCGGCTGCCTCATCCGTGAAGCAGTAGAAGAAGGCAAAATCAGCAGCGCCCGCTTCGACAGCTACCACCGCATTCTGGCGACCATGGACGAACAGCGCCCGAGCTATACCAATCCGTTTTAAAAAAGCTGATACGTGCACAGCGCTGAAGAGTCGGATTTGGATGACAGAACCGTAAGCCCTTCCTGCCACGGAGACGGAATTGCCTGCGTGAACTATCTGGCGCAAAGATTGTAAAAGAATGGATGCCCGAAACGGGGAGCCCGCGAACGGGGGCGGTGTTGTCTGAGTGAACCGTCTGCCGCAGGGATGCGGCAGTCGAGCCCACAGGGATGTGTTTACGGCGTGTTCACGAAGATAGCGCCGCTCCCGGACAGAAGGGCTAACCGCTTTTAATCCATTTTCCCCTTCCGCTTATATCAAACACTGATGGCCCATAACGGTAAAGTGCATCCGTTTGTTTACAACTTGATGTACAATCATCCGCGACAGAAACTAGATAACTATTATTTTTCGGAGTGCCCGTGCTGGACTGGTTCAAGGTTAACCTTCAATATATTTTGCCCAAGCATCTTTTATCCCGCCTGATTGGTAAGTTTGCGGCTGCTGAAGCCGGCGGCGTGACCACAGCGTTTATCAAATTTTTCATCAAGAAATACAATGTGGATATGAGCGAAGCGCTGTATCCCCATCCGGAGCACTACAAAACCTTCAATGAATTCTTCACCCGTCAGCTGAAACCTGAAGTCCGTCAAATTGCAGAAGGTGATGATGTGCTGATCCAGGCAGTTGACGGTGCAGTCAGCCAGTTTGGTGACATTCATCAGGACAGTATTTTTCAGGCGAAAGGCCACAATTACAGCCTTACCACCTTACTGGGTGGCAAACCTGAACTGGCAAAGCCTTTCAAAAACGGTAAGTTCGCGACCATTTATCTGTCGCCGAAAGACTATCACCGTATTCACATGCCCGTTGAAGGCACACTGACAGACATGGTGTATGTACCCGGCGAGCTGTTCTCCGTTAACCCGCTGACTGCTGAAAATGTACCGGGATTATTTGCCCGCAATGAACGGGTAATCGCATTTTTCGACACCCCGGCAGGGAAAATGGCCATGGTGCTGGTTGGTGCAACCATTGTAGCCAGTATCGAAACCGTCTGGTCCGGTACAGTGACACCGCCTGCTGGTAAAAACGTGCAGCACTGGCAATACGAAAGCGATGATGAAGCAGCCGTTAAACTGGAAAAAGGCGATGAAATGGGCCGCTTTAAACTTGGCTCTACCATTGTGGTTTGCTTCGAAAAAGACCAGATTGAATTTGATGATATGGAAGCAGGCATGACTACCCGCCTCGGGGAAGTGTTTGCCCATGCGAAGGCAAATAAATCTGCCTGATTGTGGATCCTGTTAAACGAAGCCTGATAACGCTTCATATCACCGTTATCTTACTGGGCGGCACAGGCCTTTTTTCAAATATTATTCCCTTGAGCGCAACGGATATTACTTTCGGGCGCTCGGTATTTGCCTGTCTGTGCCTTGCTGTATTCATGCGTCTGGCCGGTGAAACCTTCAGACTGAACAACAAACGTGATTACGGTATTGCCCTGTTGCTGGGTGGTCTGATGGCCGTGCACTGGGTTACTTACTTCGCGGCGATGCAATACGCCGGTGTAGCAGTGGGTATGATTGCCCTGTTTACCTTCCCGGTCATAACCGTTCTTATTGAACCCTTCTTTGAGAAAATCCGGCTTGTCTGGCAGGACTTTTTCAGTGCGTTAATTGTTTTTGTGGGCGTGGCGCTGCTGGTGCCGGAAATATCGCTGGAGAACGAGGTGACATTGGGTGTGCTGACCGGTATTTTTTCTGCCGTGCTTTATGCCCTGAGAAACTTACTTCACCGCCAGCACTTTTCTCACTATTCAGGTGCGAAGGCCATGGCCTGGCAAATCCTGGTGGTGATAGCCTGCCTGCTGCCTTTTGCCAGTGAACACCTCAGTGATGCCACCTTTGATACATGGTTGCTGCTGGCCGTTCTCGGCTCCATGTTTACCGCAGTACCCCACGCGCTTATAGCAACCGCGCTCATCCACTTGCGGGCAAAAACTTTTTCTCTGATTGCCTGCATGCAGCCACTGTACGGCGTAATCCTGGCTATGCTAATTTTACATGAGTCTCCGGGCTGGAAAGCGTTAATAGGTGGCATACTGGTGACATCAGCCTCCATCTACGAAACCATGAACGCACAAAGGCTCCATAAACAGGACAAGTAAATGATAGTACTCGCTCATCGCGGGGCAAGTAAGGCGGCACCGGAGAACACGTTGCTGGCCTTCAGGCTCGGATTCGCCATGGGAGCACACGGTGTTGAGTTCGATACTTATCAGATCGGCGATGACATCGTGGTGTTTCATGACCGCTGGTTACACAGAACCACGAATGGCCGGGGGCGGGTTGCCGATCAAACAACAGACTATCTGCGCTCACTGGATGCCGGTCAGGGTGAGCGTATTCCGTTTCTTGCAGAAACCCTGGCGACCCTGCCTGAAGATGCATTATGCAATGTTGAAATCAAAGGGCTGACAGACACCTCCCGCTGGCTCAGCGCTTTTGACCGCGCTTGTGAAGAAAGTGGCGCCAGTACAAACTCCATGGTGATATCGTCTTTCAATCATCAATGGCTTGCAGAGATCAGCCGCGCCAGACCGGACCTGAAAACCGGTGCACTTACCGCCAGTATCCATACCGGTTTACTGCAGTTCGCAGACTCACTAAAGCCCTGGTCATTACACATTGCACTGGATATCGTTGAAGAACGTTATGTCAGGCGGGCAAAAGCCGAGGGCTATAAGGTGTTCGTCTACACTGTGGATAACCCTGAGGATATGCTGTTACTTCAGCAATGGGGCGTGGACGGGATTTTCAGCAATGTGCCGGACGTAGCATGCGAAACGCTGAATGCTACGCGACGGATGTGTTAACGATGTTATTTTGCGAGATGCTGAGATAGTACCGTATTGCGGCAACAGCGGCACTGGCGGCACAAACGCATGTTTATCCAGTGGCCGGCAACAATAAGCAGCGCACCGGTGGCAATGGTAAAGGGTTCGTAGTCGTGCCCGAATATATCTTTGAACCAGTAAATAACCCCGCCTGAAAATAACAGAACCAGCGGATAATATTGCCCGTGATAACGCACCGCGCCGTTAATCAGTGCCACAGCGCCTATCAGCATGGAAATAGTAAGAATGGTGCGCTCAAACCAAAGTTGCGCGAAGAACGTTGAGCCGATAAGCGGGATCAGCGGCAGCAACAAAGGCAAAGCAAGACAATGCAACGCACACAAGCTGGATATCCATATACCCAGCCTGTCTAATTTAGTCGGATTGTCAGCATCCTGAATTCGGGACATTTCTCGCCTCGCCAGCAAAAGGGACGTTATAATATAACAGTCTTGGCGAAATTCAAAATTACAATCCCAAAAAAAGGATTAATTCGGCGCGACCATCTGTGGCCTCATCGTGTCCTCTGACTTTTGCTGGGCCATCATCGCCGGTTCAGGCTCGAATAAATCGCTGACCGTCGACAGTCTGATCCCCATTTCCTCCAGCTCAGGCAAACGCTTTTGCAGGATTTTCATGGTCAGTCTGTGCGGATGAGCAATGGCTACAGCAGTCCCCGTTTCACGGGCAAGCAGCAACATACGATCGAACTCTTTTTCAATGGCCGCTTCGTCGATGACATGGTCGAGAAACACATGCCTTCGTGCTACCGGGATCCCGGCGTGCAATGCGGCTTCCTCCGCCACAGTTTTCACGGATGTACGGCTGTCTACAAAGAATAAATTTCGTTGCTTCAGCAAATCCATAAAAGAGCGCATCGGATTGAACATGCTGGTCAGCCTGCTTCCCATGTGATTGTTCACGCCAATCGCATAAGGCACACTTTCCATTGCACGGACAAATTGAAGTTCCATCTGAGTTTCAAACATACCTACGCGCAATCCGTCAGGCCCCATTTCCTGGCCATCAAAGGATTCCATCGGCATGTGTAACATTATATCCCGCCCCTGGGCATGAGCCAGTTCGGACATTTCAGTAGTCATGGGAGCATCAGGAAGAATCGAGAACGTCACTTCTCTTGGCAGGTCAAGCGCCCTGCGGTCAGAGAAACGATGTCCGATATCGTCGATAATAACGACGACTTTTGGTTGGACACTTGCAGCCGCGACGGGTAGACAGAAGAGTGCAAACAACACACCCAAAAACAACGCAAACCAATCAACCAACTGACGGTCAGTTCTTTTGAGTAAACAAATTTTTAGCAAGCGCACGCCTATTATTTTAATAGTGTAATTATAAGGTTCTTATGACCTTTGTTACCCTGCGTCCATACGGGTTATTTATTTAGTATTGCATTCCATACATATTGAGCATAACAGTGATCTTCGAAATATGAAATTTCAAATGCGCTTTTTTTGACATTTTTTGAACAATTTTTGAGGAGGCCGCTCAGTTCGCCGGAATATCAGAGATCCAGCCAGCTTGAGGGATTAAGAGCTTTGCCCTTGTGCCGGATTTCAAAGTATAGATTAGGATAGTTCTGTCCGCCACTTTGTCCGACTAAAGCAATCGTTTCACCATCGCCCACCGTATCTCCGGCTTGCTTCAGCAATGCCTGATTGTGACCATACACACTCATATAGCCCTGCCCGTGATCAACAATGGCTACCAGCCCGAAACCACGCAGCCAGTCAGAATAAAGGACACGGCCATGAGACACGGCTCTCACCGGTGTACCTTCTGCACCTTCAATGATAATGCCTTTCCAGCGCACCTGCCCCTGACGACGGGTTCCGAACAGCTTGCGTACTCGTCCGGAAGCCGGTTTCAACAACTTCCCTTTGTAGCCGGATAAACCCGCCAGTTCTGATTTCGCCGATTCCGCACGACGGCGCGCCTCATCAATGGCCCGCACAAGCGCTTCTTCGTTTTGCTTGAGCTCATCTACTCTGGCAGCATCACTCTCGATTTTTTGATTAAGTTTTTTCAGTGTTTCAGAACGATCTGCCTGACGGGCCAGCAACACTGCCTGCTGAGACTTCTGATCCGCCAGCAGGCTGTTCAGTGCTCTGGCTTTCTCCGAAAGCGCCTCATTAACCTGAACCAGCTGTTCCACATTCGAGCGGAAAGTGGTGATCTCCTTTGAGCGGGCTTTGCTCAGATACTGATAATAAGTCAGCACGCGTTCAAAGGTACTGGCTTCGTCCTGGTAAAACAGCATCTTTGCATAATCATAATTACCGGCCATGAAAGCACTGCGTAACTGATTCGCCAGCATGGTTTGTTGCTGCAGAATGGCCTTTCTCAGCGCTTCCTGTTCTGCTTCCAGCTTTTTTTGCTGTTCACGGTTATCAGCCAGTTGTACAGAGGTATCATTGAGAGATTTGGCCGTGGAGGCGATTTCAAGTTCAGATTGCTTCAGCGCTGCCTGCAATTCACCGGCATTCGCCTTATTGGCTGCCAGTGTCGCTTGTCTGGCTTTAAGTTCAGCTTGTAACTCAGCGAGTTTTGCCTGTTGTTGTTCCTGAGCATAAGCCTGAGGTAGCAGCACGGTGAACAGGCACAGCCAGCATAGGACACTGAGAAGAGGCCCGCGAACGGACTTTCCGGACGGACCGGCCTGATTGAAATTTTGTACACTCACCCGTTGCTTTGCCTCTGACAGCACCTGACTCTGATTCAAAGTCCATACTATATCAACGGGATAGAGGATTCATCTGCAATCGACTAATTCAATGATGCGCCGTCAGGCTGGTTTCTGTGCGGTTTTTCTATATACTTTGCAGTCGATTTTTAGTCTTCCATGTAAAGTAAGGGTTTTAGGAATGGAACAGCTCGTAGAGTTTGCCGGTAATAATATGCTGTTAGCCGGTGCGTGGGTCGCCTTAGTTGCAATGCTGATTTTCAGCTATGTCACAGGTTTCACTTCATCAGTAAAAGAAGTAAACACCCACGAAATGACCATGCTGGTAAATAAAGAAGACGCCGTTGTTTTTGATACCCGCGCGCCTAACGAGTTTAAAACCGGTCACATTCTCGGTGCCCGCCAGCTGAAACCTGAGGAAGTCAGAGCAAAAGATTTCAAAAAGCTTGAAAACGTAAAAGACAAACCCATTATTGTTGTATGTGCAATGGGTAACAGCGCACGCGGTATTGCAGCGGCCATGAACAAAGCCGGCTTCGCAAACGTGAAAGTGCTGAAAGGCGGCATGAACGCCTGGAACTCTGCCGGACTTCCGGTTGCCAAATAACGGGCCGGAACACAGGAGCAGATTGTGAGTAAAGTAGAAATTTATACCAAGGGGTATTGCCCTTACTGTCATCGTGCTAAAGCATTATTAGCGCAAAAAGGCGTAGCATTCGAGGAAATCGCAATTGATGTGAACCCTGAACTTCGCGATGTGATGATAGAAAGAGCTGACGGCGGTTGGACAGTACCGCAGATATTTATCAACGATACCCATGTGGGCGGATGTGATGACTTATTTGCTCTTGAATCACAACAAAAACTCGATGCGCTGTTAGCGCAATAATTTTAAGTTAAGAACGTATTTACTAATTCAGGAATTATCATGGCTGAAGAAAATCAGAACACCAATGGCGCAGAGGCAGGCCAGCAAGCCCAGGGTCCTCAATTCAATATTCAACGCATCTACACAAAAGACATCTCTTTTGAATCTCCGAATGCGCCGGCTATCTTCCAGAAAGAATGGAAGCCGGAAATCAAATTAGACATTGATACGTCTACAAATAAAATGGCTGAAAATGCATTTGAAGTTGTTTTATCTGTAACCGTTACTGCGACCGTTGGTGAAGAAACCGCGTTCCTGTGTGAAGTAGAACAGGCGGGTATTTTTGCGATTGCACCGGAAATGCCGGATCAGGCTAAAGCACCTCTGTTAGGTTCTTACTGCCCTAACCTGTTATTCCCTTATGCCCGTGAAGCTATTTCAAATCTGGTTAACCGTGGCACATTCCCGGCTCTGAACCTGGCTCCGGTTAACTTCGACGCTATCTTCGCCGCTTACATGCAGAAACGTGCACAGCAAGCGCAGGAAGGTGGTCAGAAGCTAGACGCTTAAGTCACTCTTTTATGAATACCGGTTCAGTAACCGTATTGGGGGCGGGGTCTTATGGCACCGCCCTTGCTTTTTGTCTGGCCAGAAATAACAACCCCACGTTGTTATGGGGCCGCGACGAAGCCCACATGCAGGCACTGGCAGACAGCAGGGAAAACGCCCGTTATCTGCCCGGCGCCAAATTTCCCGATGCTCTGACAGTAGAAGCCGATCTTTCCAAAGCAGTATCAGCCAGCCGCGACATTCTTATTGTCGTTCCCAGCTATGCCTTTAAAGATTTACTTAATACCATCAAGCCGATGCTAAAAGCTGATCACCGGCTGATCTGGGCTACTAAAGGTCTGGAACCGGGTACCGGCAGACTGTTGCGTGACGTTGCACTGGATGTATTGGGTTATACTTATCCGCTGGCAGTACTTTCCGGCCCGACGTTCGCAAAAGAAATGGCTGCAGGTCTGCCAACTGCCATTTCACTGTCGTCCACTTGTGAATCGCTGGTCGATGATTTTGCCCGCAAGCTGCATTGCAGCCGTTCATTCAGGGTTTACAAAAATCCTGATTTCATTGGCGTGCAACTCGGCGGCGCAGTGAAAAACGTTATCGCCATCGGTGCAGGTCTGGCTGATGGCCTTGGCTTTGGTGCCAATGCCCGTACGGCGTTAATTACCCGGGGACTGGCTGAACTGACCCGTCTTGGTGTTAAAGTGGGTGCTCAACCGGAAACCTTCATGGGAATGGCCGGTCTGGGTGACCTGGTATTAACCTGTACTGACAATCAGTCCAGAAACCGCCGTTTTGGTCTTGCGCTGGGACAAGGGAAAGACGTGGACACCGCCATGCGTGACATCGGCCAGGTTGTCGAGGGTTACCGCAATACCGAAGAAGTGCATGCACTGGCGAAGCAATATGGCGTGGAAATGCCTATTTGTGAGCAAATATATGCTGTGCTTTATCACGGTAAGCCGCCGAAAGAAGCCGCTCTGGCATTACTGGCAAGAGATTTAAAAAGCGAGTAGCACCAGCTACCCGCTTTTCTTCCCCTTTCATATAACCACTACAAGGTAACCAGTTCAGGCTTACCACCCGCTTCCTGATAAATCGTTGCGGCAGCTGATAAGGTCTGCTGATAACTGGTCATAACCGACAATTGTGCCGAGAACCAGCTTCGTTGCGCACTCAGCAAATTCAGAAAATCGATATCACCGGCTTTGTAACGAATTTCAGCTAACCGGTATAACCGTGCGTTGTTTTCCATTGAAGCGACATCCAGTTCATAAGCCGCTTTCAGGTATGCATAGTTGTCCAGCGAATCCAACAGTGACTGAGATGCGCTTAACGTGGTGGCGCGGTAGTTATTCCATGCCAGAGCCAGATCCACATCGGCAATCTTCTTACCGGCATCGATACGGCCACCGTCGAACAGTGTAGCGGCGCTGCTTATTGCGGCACTCACACTCCAGCCGGAAGCCAGATCGAGCAAATCACTGACTGACAAGCTACCGCTCAGACTTAATCCCGGCAGCCCCTGAATACCTGCCAGATACACATCAATATCAGCCTGCTTCAAAGCAATATCCGCAATCTGCACGTCTGGACGTTGCTTTAACACCGCAGCCGGCTGATACAATTCAATATCCGGCAGAACAAATGACAGCAGCTTTTCTTCACCACTGATGGCGGTTAAGGTTTCATCCCCCAACAGAACCGCAATGGCGCGGCGGCTCAATGTAGCCTGATAATTCACCCGTAACAGTTCGCCACGGGCACTGATCATGGTGTTCTGTTGCTGGCTCACCTCAATACCCGACGCATCCCCTTCCTGAAAGCGAATGTCCACCAGCTTATACAGTTGATCAGCCGCTTCGTAGTTTTGTTTTGCGATGACAAGGCGTTGCTCCAGTGACAACAAGGTAAAGTACTCGCTTGTCAGCAACCCCTGCACCTGCAATGCTGCACTGCGGCGGCTAAACTGCTGGCTGTCGATACTCAGCTTATTGCCAAGCTGAGTGGCTTCACGACTGCCCCATACATCAAAAGTGTAACTCACGCCCACACTGCCGGATGTACTGTTTGACTCCGTGCCGGTATCGAAGGTTTTTCCGCTGCGGCCGCTTGCACTGGCAGTAATATCCGGAATATTGTCGGCCTGACTCTGACGTAAAATCAGCTCAGCCCGTTGCAGCCGCAGTGCTGCTTCTTCCAGTGTCAGGTTACTGTCTGCCAGGCGAACCATAAGTGCATTTAATCCCTCAGAATTAAACACACTCCACCAGTTTTCCGCAATGTCTACGCCGGCGCCGTCCTGTGTATAAATATCAAAAACATCCGGCTGTGCTTTTGACTTTTGTCCGTCCAGGTCTGACGGCGTATAAGCACAACCTGTCATTAATGCTGCTATCAGCAAACATCCTGATTTCTTCAAAACTCAATCCTCTGACAACGCATCAATGGGGCTAAGGCGGGACGCCTTGAGTGCAGGAGCATAACCGAACAGTACGCCCACCAGCAGCGATGTAATAAATGCCAGTACAGGCGGTAGCAGTGTATAAGCCACTGAAATGGAAAACTGAGACACGATTAGGATCACCAGATACCCGAGCAGAATGCCCACACAGCCGCCGAGAATACACACCACCCAGGCTTCAATATTGAACTGTTTGAGAATATCAGCCGGCTTGGCACCGGTGGCCATCCGCAGACCAATTTCCCGTTTACGTTCAGACACATTTACCAGCATGATATTCATCACACCAATACCGCCAACAAATAACGATATGGCTGCAACAGACGCTAAAAGCCAGGTAAGTGTATTTTGTGTCTCGGTAACCGCCTCAACCAGAGAGTCAGTGGTAAACACCATCACATCTTCTGTACCATGACGTTCGGTAAGCACAGCAAGGACTGCATCCTTCACATCTGATGCGACTTCTGAACTGGCAGCTTTAATTGTGATGCCGCTCAGGTATTCACGGCCAAAAACCTTTAACCGTCCTGTTGTGATGGGGATCAGCACTTCGTCATCCTGATCACTACCACCGGCAGTTGCGCCCTTCGATTTTAATACACCAATCACCTGATACAGGCTGTTTGACATAAGTATGTACTTACCAACTGCCTGCATCTTATCGGTAAATAAGGTTTCAGCAACCGTATCACCTATCACCACAACCGGTGCATAATTGTTCACGTCTTCGGTGGTGAAAAATACGCCCTGCGCCATTTCCCAATCTTTCACGTGAAGGTAATCCGGCGTGGAGCCTTTAATCCTGCCGGAGAAATCATTTTCCCCATAGCGCATGGTATTGCGGGAAGAACGTTCCGGCGCAACGTAGGTCACGCCGGGAATATCACGTAATGCGTCAGCATCTGCCAGAGTCAGCGTCGCTACATCACCGGAATTGCGCATATTTTTACCGCCCGGCCGCACTGAAATCAGGTTGGTACCAATAGCTTCAATACGCTTCAGTACGTCCTGTTTTCCCCCTTCCCCGATTGCCATCATGGTGACCACCGCTGCTACACCAATGATGATCCCCAGCAGGGTGAGTAAGGTACGGAACCAGTTAAGCCGCAGTGATGAAAAAGCCATACCCAGTGCTGCAACGCCGGAAATACTTTTAAACGGTTTTATCGACGATGAATGTGCAGCAGATGTCGTCGCCGGCTTAGCAGCTTCCCCCGAATCAGACACGATTTGTCCGTCCAGCAGATGCACCTGACGCTGAGCATATTCTGCCACAGCCGGATCGTGGGTGATAAGAATGATGGTAACCCCTTCCCCGTGCAGTTCTTTCAGCAGATTGAGCAGTTGCTCTCCGCTGGCAGAGTCCAGTGCGCCGGTGGGTTCATCAGCCAGAATAACCTCAGCACCGTTTATCAGTGCACGGGCAACAGATACCCGCTGCTGCTGACCACCGGATAACTCACCGGGGCGGTGATCCTGCCGGTCACCCAGCCCGAGCTTGGCCAGTAACGCTGATGCCCGCTCCTCACGGACGCTCTTATCGGTGTTACTGTATATTGCCGGCAGCGCAACGTTTTCCGTCGCGGTGAGGCTGGCGAGTAACTGATAACGCTGAAAGACGAAGCCGAAGGTTTTCAGGCGCAGCGCTGACAACTGTTCCTGTGACAGCTTATTCACATCGTGGCCGTGAATGGTATAGCTGCCTGATGTGGGCGTGTCCAGACAACCGAGGATATTCATCAGGGTCGATTTTCCGGACCCGGACTGCCCCATGATGGCAACAAACTCACCTTTTTGGATCCGCAGTGAGACACCGTCCAGCGCCCTGACTTCTGTACCTTCAGTTTGATAACTGCGGGTTACATTCGCCAGTTCAATTAAAGGTACGTCAGCCACGTGGCCCCCTCATAGGCGGACCACCCATGGGACCGCCGAAACCACGGTCGTTATTATCTTTAGTGCCTGCGGCGGCAGATGCCTGTCCGGAAACAATTTCGTCACCTTCATTCAGACCGGATAAAATCTGAATTTCAGTGCGGGTGCTCACCCCGGTCTTTACCGGCTTTCTTACCAGTTCGCCCTGCTCACGGATCATGACAAATTTATCACGGGGAGGTCCTTTAACCGCTGCCAGCGGGACTACCAGGGTATTTTCTTCCTTCTCTTCGACAAAGAAAACCTGGGTAGTCATAGAGTCCATCAACGTACCTTCGGTGTTTTCCACATCCACCAGCACCTGATACAGCACTACATCATTAATAATGGTGGGTGTTGGTAATACCTGACGTACTACAGAGTGATATTTTTTACGGGTATTACCAATAGTGGAGAAGTACACCGGCATACCCCGCTTAATACTTTCCACATCAGCTTCAGAGACTTCTGCCCGTAATGTCATGGTAGTAAGGTCTGAGATCTGCAGCAGCTCCGGTGCGTTCTGGTTCGCATTTAATGTTTGTCCTTCACGTACAGCAATAGACGCTACCGTGCCGCTGATAGGCGCATAAATTTTTGCAAATCCCAGTGTCGCTTTATCACCGGCCAGAGATGCTTCGTCAGCTTTAATTTGCGCAATACTGGCTTTAATTTTTGAATCCAGTACTTTGACGTCAATACGGCTGCTGATAGCGGTATCAGCACTCACTGCATCCTGATCAAACAGATTATTGTTCCGTTTCTCACGCAGCAATGCCAGTTCCCGCTCAGCTTTAAGCTGGGCAAGGTTCGCGTTCTTCACATCCAGCGCAAATTCCGCGTTCTGTACCTGTGTTTCAAAAACTGTCGCATCAATTTCCACCAGCAAATCGCCGGCTTCCACCACATCACCTTCTTCCACATGGATTTTCTCAACCTGACCGGACACCTGAGCACCAACGACAACGTAACGTTTGGGTTCCAGTTGGCCCGTTGCAATGATGTTCTTTTCGATGGTACCGCGGCCAACCTGCGAAAATAAAAATGCGCTGGTGTCACGGGCGGGTGCTGCGAACATATTCCATGCAGCGTAGGCGGGTACAGCAATGACAACCAGTAACAGAAGCCATTTTACCCATCGGTGGGATCCTGGTGATAACACAGTCTTTCCTTAAGTGAAAATACCTAAAATACAAAAGCCCGCATCTTTACACTACGGGCTTTACACAACTTAACATTACTTCACAGTGGTCCACAGACAAGGCTGGACGGGGGCGTGACAATCAGATTATTTTTATCTTGCGCCTTCATATCCCGTTTGCCGCCAACTTTCGTAAACGAAAACTGACACGGCATTGGACAGATTCATGCTGCGGCTGTCTGGCAACATGGGGATGCGTACGCGTTGCTCCGGGGGCAAGGACTGAATAAACTCGTCGGGCAGACCACGGGTTTCAGGGCCGAAGATTAACGCATCACCTTTCTGGTATTTCACATCACTGTGAAACGCTTTACCTTTAGTGGTACAGGCGATAATGCGCGCCGGTTGTTCGCTTTCGAGATAAGCGTCCAGACTGGCGTGGCGCTTTACGTCGGCAAATTCATGGTAGTCGAGACCAGCACGTCTGACACGCTTATCGTCCCAGTCGAAGCCCAGAGGCTCTATCAAATGCAGGGAAAAGCCTGTGTTAGCACACAAACGGATAATGTTGCCGGTATTGGGCGGAATTTCTGGCTGGTATAAAACGATATCAAACATGGTCACATCACGAATTTTGCTGTGGAGCAAGGATACGGTGTGATAGGACATGAGACAAGCCCACAGCGGAGGAAGGGCGGTAGCTGTGGGCAGTTTTGGTGCAATGGACCTTTACAGTGCGTTAAGCACCCTGTTAGTTTGCGCCTGAGCAGCCCAGCGACGTGCACGTCGTTGCGCCACAGAGTTTCCGACGAACTCAACCACTTTGTCTGACAAAGGAGTGAAAGTGCTAATTGCATGCCCGTAAACAGAAGATAAATCTGTATTTTTGGGCGCTTGTAAACGCATTGTTCTTAATGAAGCATATTTTTGCATGATTTTCTGGCCTCGCATTGCTTTATAGGGCAACTTTTCTGTCGTTAAGTTTTATTTTGCAACGGTTCACTCTGATGAGTTTTCCCGTGTCTTATACGAAAGTATTGCATTAGCCATACCGCAATTTTCAGTGTCATTAAAATTTAATGAAAAACGAAGTCAGGTCAGTCATTTACAGAAGCTCGACCGGTCAGCAGAATACATTGCCGGCGACTCTGTCCCCCGTCAGTGTGTGTAAAATAGAGACACTTTTGCAAATCAGGCGAGAAAATCGAGGGTCCTGTTCATAGCAGGCTCGCGGATCCGGTCTGCTTCAATGAGAATTTCGTGATACGCCCCCTCACAGGAATGCAGAACAGCATCCGGCATGAGTCCGGCCACCCTTCGCTGCCTGCGGTTATCCACCACCGTATCGTCGCCGGCACTGAGAATTAACACAGGTTGCTTAATATCACCGGCATTATTCTCAATAAAATCCATGGCTTTCATGGCCGCTCTCAGCCAGTGAACGGTTACACCGCCAAGCTGGACCTCTGGCGTGTTTGCGTAAGTATCACGGAACAAACGGTATCGCAGTTCGCTGTGTGTGAGATGATTGGCATCGAAGGTAACCGGCGAGTAATCTTTTTGCCCGATAAAATAGCCTTCCTGTTGCCCGGCTTTCTGATAGCGGCGCTCCACCATATTGAGCAACGAATTGGCAATCCAGCCCGGTAACGCGGGACGTATACCGAACATGGGAGAACAAAAAACAAGTTTCTGAAACAATGACGGATGGGCCAGAGTCGTGAGTGCTCCAATCGCACACCCCATGCTGTGGGCAAGCAGGTAACGCTCTCCGTCAGGTTGTCTGGCCAATACCACCTCTGTAATGAAGAGGTGAAGGTCACTGACATAATCTGCAAAATCCCGGACGAAGCCCTGATGCGGATTAGCGGTCATTCTGTCCGACAGCCCCTGCCCCCGGTGATCCATAATGAAAACAGCAAAGCCCTGATTGTACAGGTCAAACATCACTTCCTGATACTTCAGGTACGCTTCAATACGGCCGCTGCTGATAACAATGGTAGCGGCAGGCTGTGCAGGGATACAAAGCGCATAAGCCAGCTTCACGCCGTCTCTGGCAGTCAGCACACCTGAGGTAACATGCTGCTGCCAGAACGCAGGAATGGCATCGCTGTTATGAATTAATGAGTGTTCTGTGGAGATTGTCCGGACCATGTATCACGCCCGTCCAGTGGCAGAGAAATGGTGACAGCCAGTCCACCGGACGCATTTCGGGTTGCTTTAATGTCGCCATGATGCATTTCCACTGCGGCTTTTGCAATGGCAAGTCCCAAACCAACCCCGCCGGACTCACGATCTCTGGCAAGACTTGCACGGTAGAACGGTGCAAATACAGAGCTGCATTCCTCTTCAGATAGCCCCGGGCCGTCATCCTTAACAACAACAGACCACTGCGACTCCTTCACAGAAACGGCTACCGATACTGAAGACTCCGCGTAGCGAATGGCATTTCTCACTACGTTTTCAACGGCGCTGCATAACAGCATACTGTTCACGTTAACGGTTTGCTGTGGCAATGCTGCAACCTCAAACAGGATGTTCCGGTTAGACGCTTCGAATCTGGCGTCGGCAAAGGTACGGTCAAACAGCACGCTTATCATCACCGGAGAGATTTCCGGCTTGCCGGACTCTGCCCGGGTTAATGTAAGCAACTGTCCGATCATCGAGTCCATCCGTTCGGCTTCCCGCTCTATCCGGGCAAGAGCCGCCGGATCTACGTTCTGTTGATGCGCCAGACCTACCGCCATTTGTAAACGGGCAAGAGGAGAACGTAATTCGTGGGAGATATCGGCCAGTAGCCGCTGCTGTCCTAACCACATTTGTTCGAGCTGCGATGCCATGGCGTTAAAATCGCGGGATAAACTTCCTAACTCATCACGTCTGCCATCGGCTTCCTTCACCCTGGCTTTCCAGTTACCCCCCGCCAGTTCACGACTGGTTTCCTGCAAGATAGTGATTGGACGCACCAGAGATCGGGCGAAAAGATAGGATAAGACAATGGTAATCACCAGTGCGATACAAAGAAAATATTTGAGTGGCTGCTGACTGTCGGGAGGCCCGTTCATCAGCGAAACATAAATGGCAAAATCTTTACCGTTAATAGCGACTCTGGCAGGTCCGATTGTCTCAAAATTCCCCCGCACCAGCGACAACGGTGAAGCCTGCTTAGCCAGCCTGGTCAGATCATCCTCTTCACTGCGCCTGACTGGCGGCCCTCCTCCCTGCACCATCGCGCCGTCATCAATGCCTACAGCGATAAGTCTGTGCCGGCTTATCCGGTCAGCTTCTTCCAGAATGCGGCGGGCGGGTTTAGCGCCGTCTTCCTGAATTACACGATTAATAGCAGCAACAGCACGGTTCAGGGCTTCCAGCTCACGCGCATCCGGTGCCCGGACTTCTGCGTTTTCATTGAAAAAACTCACCGCATAAAAAGTCACAACTGCGGTAAAAATAAAGGTTACCCAGAACCATAAAAACAAACGCCCGACTAAACGCCGGGCCGGATTGAAACGTGCAAGTGAATTCATGAAGCCAGTCTTAGTAAATATCCCGACCCGCGAATGGTTTTTATCTTTTCATCATTCGTGGTTTCAGCAATCTTCTTACGCAGATTACTGACATGCATATCGATACTGCGGTCAAAGGCCTGTAACTTCTTACCCAGCACCTTCTGGCTGATGTCATCTTTCGTGACCAGCTGACCGGCATTAACCATTAGTAAATGCAGTATAGCAAATTCGGTGTTAGTGAGTGTCAGCGCCACATTATGGCTTGCCACTGTCTGCCGGCTCATGCTCAGTGATATATGGTTTACAGACAAATCCTGTTGCTGCCTGGACTGGGTAGACATTTCCAGACGGCGGAAAATAGCCTTCACCCGCGCCACCAGTTCACGGTGATTAAATGGCTTGGGTAAATAATCATCAGCCCCGAGTTCCAGTCCGAGGATGCGATCATAATCATCGCCCCGGGCGGTTAGCATCAGTACGGGGGTTAAATGGCTGATACGCAATTTTTTCAGCACTTCAAAGCCATCCAGTTGAGGCATCATGACGTCAAGCAGGACCAGGTCAACAGACTCACCGGAGGTTGCCGCCGCCAGACCACTGTATCCGTCATTGGCCACGATGACACTGTAACCGGTTGCCTCGAGATAAGTTTTCAGCATGTCCGTCAGTTCACGGTCATCATCAATGATCAAAATAGACTGCTTTGTCGCTGTGGCGACCATCTCATTGCCTCCAAAATTCTGCGGCTTAAAAAAACGTTGGGTGTGCGTTGATGACATTGAACGTAATACTGACATGGAGAAAACGGTCTGTGTCATGGCATGGCTCCTGTCCTGCTGATAGTAAGTTTACCTGACTCCGACCACCGTAAAGACGCGGTGTCACCAACTTTACAGAAGCTTTACAGTATCACTAAACAACTTTGCAGAAATCCCGCCTACACTGACTTAACAATAAGCACGAGTCCACCGACGTTGGCACACACTTCAATGCCAACCGCCGGACCGGCGTAAACCGGTCCGGCTTTTTCTATTTCTCTTAATACTGCGGTTTCAGCGGCAAGTAATCTTCAGCGAAAAATAACGGCGATGTGATAATAAGATCAGCAGTCGCCGAAGAACACGCCACCGGCACATTCCATACCGAACACAGGCGCAGCAGCGCTTTTACATCAGGATCATGAGGGGCAGGATTAAGTGGATCCCAGAAGAAAATCAGTGCATCCAGTTTTCCTTCGGCAATGAGCGCTCCAATTTGCTGGTCGCCCCCGAGCGGACCACTCTTAAAACGTTTGATACTCAGTCCGGTATCATCTGCAATCAGACCACCGGTGGTACCCGTTGCCACCAGTTCGCATTTTTGCATACTGTCTAAATGTTTATTCACCCACGCAAGGAGTTCTGCTTTTTTATGGTCATGGGCAACCAGTGCGACGGTTTTTTTGTTCATTTTTGTGTCCTTTCTTTCTTACCACAGGCAGTAAATATGTGCGTATCGTGACAAAACGGTGCGCCACCGGACTGTCAAACAATCTTCATAGATACCATTTATATTACGAAATTCACCGCGCCCGGCACAGAGAAATATTTATACATATTTATTGCATATTTATTCGCAATAAGTATCATAGGCGACGGTTTAGTAATCTCTGCAGCATTCGATAGGCGCTCAAAGTCAGCCATGGCAACGTTTTATCGTGAAGACAGAGAAAATGACAGGACAATCTCATGATTCAACCAACCAGCAGGCCCGACCAGCAGGTTGACAAGGTAAAACAGTTTAGCTCTCCCCTGGCTGGCTACACATTGCATTATGTACACCGACGATCCGGTGTGGATTTGCTTTTGCGGTAGCGCACTTTTTACCTTTGTACGCGGGCGAATGAAAACAGTATCCCTTTCATTCGCGTACAAAGGTAGAAAGTGATTTTTTATCCCTCTACAGAATTAATTAAACCTATTATGTTAAAAGTATCAGTTATCGGAGCCAGTGGTTACACTGGCGCACAACTCGTTGATTTAGTTCATCGTCACCCTGCTATGGATTTGCTGGGCACCTATGTTTCTGAAAACAGTGCCGACGGCAATAAATCCATTGCTGCGATCCACGGTCAGTATGCACACCTGAGCCAGTACATGCTTACGCCGATGAATGACAGCACGTTAGACACACTCGCAGATACCATGGATCTGGTTTTCCTGGCCACGCCTCACGAAGCCAGTCACGACTGGATGGCTGCACTGAGTAAAGGCAAAGCCAAAGTACTGGATTTATCCGGCGCATTCCGCATTAAGAATACAGAAGTATTTGAACAGTTCTACGGTTTCAAACACACCTCAGAGGCGTGTCTGGATAAAGCGGTGTATGGCCTTGCTGAATGGTATGCCAAGGATATTGCGGCAGCGAAAATCGTTGCCGTGCCGGGTTGTTACCCCACAGCTTCATTGACAGCGCTAAAACCTCTGCTGGAAAACGGCTTGTTAGACAGTGCCGTGCGCCCGGTCATAAACGCGGTGTCAGGCGTCAGCGGTGCTGGCCGTAAAGCCGCACTAAATAACAGCTTCTGCGAAGTAAGCCTGCAGGCTTACGGCGTGCTGGGTCACAGACACACCCCGGAAATCGAGGCATGGCTTGGCACCGGTGTGATTTTCACCCCGCATCTGGGTAACTTTAAGCGGGGCATTCTGGCCACGATTACTGTGAAATTGAAGCCGGGCGCCAGCGCTGAGCAACTGTCATCTGCCTATCACACCGCCTATGAAGGCAAACCTGTTGTCCGCATTCGCGATACCTTCCCGAAAATTGATGATGTAGTGAATACGCCGTTTGTTGATTTGCACTGGAAACTGGATGCTCAGTCAGGCTATGCCGTTATTACCAGTGCCATCGACAATACAATGAAAGGTGCAGCCTCGCAGGCAATGCAATGTGCAAACCTGGTCAGTGGCCTGCCCGACGCTCAGGGACTGATTGCATAATGAAGTTGTCTCCTATTGTTATTAAAGTGGGCGGTGCGCTGCTTGAAGATGAAAATGCGGCGCTGTCATTACTGACTTCTGTCGGTGAAGTCATGAAGACCCGTCCTGTGGTCATCGTACATGGTGGCGGTCCGCTGGTTGAAACACTGATGGCCGCACTGAATTTGCCCAGCCAGAAAATTGATGGTCTGCGGGTAACACCGGACGAACATATGCCGTACATCTGCGGCACACTGGCCGGTAGCGCGAACAAAGCATTGTGTGCACTGGCAATTCGTAGCGGATTAACACCTGTTGGCTTGTCTTTATTAGACGGCAACATGGTAAGCTGCGAGCCGCTGGATGAAAAATACGGTGCCGTTGGCGTACCTTCGGCAAACAGCCCGGAACTGCTTAAAGCACTAACCGGCAAAGATCTGTTACCGGTAGTCAGTTCCATCGGCGCCAGTGCGCAGGGCCGTTTGCTGAATATCAATGCCGACCAGGCAGCCACCGTAATCGCCCAGTTGCTTGACGGCGAGTTGCTGCTATTGTCTAACGTCAAAGGCGTGCTTGATGCCGATAAAGCGCTGTTAAGCTCATTAAACCAACAACAAATAGACAGCCTGGTTGCCGGTGGTGTAATCACAGACGGCATGAAGGTAAAAACAGATGCGGCTCTGCTGGCAGCTTCGTCCCTGGGACGTCCGGTCACCATCGCAAGCTGGGATGCCAGCATCAGTGACATTTTAAATAAGGATACCGGTACGCGCATCGCGCCATAGCCGTATTGAGGATATTGACCATGAAACAGGATTTATTGTCCTTTGCTAACTGGACACCCGAAGACACGAAGGCGCTGTTAGATTTAGCCGTAACCATCAAGCAAAACCCGGCGAAGTACAGCCAGGTACTGGCAGGTAAGTCTGTTGCAGCACTGTTTGAAAAGCCTTCTCTGCGTACCCGCGTAAGTTTCGATATCGGCATTAATAAACTGGGTGGCCATATGGTTTACCTGGACGTACAGGGCGGCAAACTGGCCGGCCGTGAAGATAACGTGGATACCGCTGCCAATCTGGCGTGCTGGGCAGACGCCATTGTTGCCCGTGTATTCTCACACAGCACGCTGGAAGACTACGCAAAAGCAGCAAAAGTACCGGTGATCAATGCGCTTTGCGATAAGTATCACCCGTGTCAGGGTCTGGCTGATTACCTCACCATGTTTGAAGCGTTCGGAAAAACCGAAGGCTTGACTATGGCTTATATCGGTGACGGCAACAACGTAACCCATTCATTGTTAATTGTTGGCGCACTGCTGGGCTGCAACCAGGTTGTGGTTACACCGCCAGGACACGAAGCCGATCCGGAAATTGTTGCGCAAGCACAAGACATTGCCGCTAAAACCGGCGTTAAAATAGTGCAAAGCAACGATATTGATGCCGCTATCGGCGCTGATGTGCTTTATGCTGATACCTGGTTATCAATGGGCGATGATACGCCCCTTGAAGCCATTAAAGATAAATTTATGCCTTATCAGGTCAACGAAGCCCTGATGGAAAAAACCGGCGCACAATATGTCATGCATTGTCAGCCTGCTCACCGCGACCTGGAAATCACCGGTTCGCTTATCGACAGTGACAAATCACTGCTGATGCAGGAAGCAGAAAACAGAATGCATGCCCAAAACGCAATACTGACCAAACTACTAGGTTCCTGAGAGGACAGGTTTAATGAAAAAGAACGTGAATAAAGTCGTACTCGCCTATTCCGGCGGGCTAGATACCTCGGCCATCATTCCATGGCTGAAAGAAAACTATGACTGTGAAGTTGTGGCATTTGCCGCTGATGTCGGTCAGGGTGATGAAGAACTGGTTGGCCTGAAAGAAAAAGCTATCGCTTCCGGTGCCAGTGAATGTCATATCGTTGATCTGAAAGAAGAGTTCGTCAGCGAATACATTTATCCGACTATCACTACCGGTGCTATTTACGAAGGTGAATACCTGCTGGGTACCTCTATGGCCCGCCCTGTGATTGCAAAAGCACAGGTAGAAATTGCCCGTAAAGTTGGCGCAGATGCGCTGTGTCACGGTTGTACCGGTAAAGGTAACGACCAGGTACGTTTCGAGGGCACCTTTGCTTCTCTGGCACCAGATCTGCACGTCATCGCGCCATGGCGTGAGTGGGACATGGTGTCCCGTGAAGATCTGCTGGCGTACCTGGCAGAACGTAATATCAAAACGACTGCTTCTGCGACCAAAATCTATAGCCGTGATGCAAACGCATGGCACATCTCCCACGAAGGTGGTGAGCTGGAAGATCCATGGCAAGAGCCTACCAAACAGGTTTGGACACTAACTGTTGATCCGGAAGATGCACCTGACCAGGCGGAACGTGTCACTCTGTCTTTCGAAGAAGGTCGTCTGACGAAAGTGAATGATGAAGCCCTGTCGCCATACCAGGCACTGGTTAAGCTGAACACCATTGCTGCTGCACATGGCGTTGGCCGCATCGACATCGTTGAGAACCGTCTGGTAGGTATGAAGTCCCGCGGTTGTTATGAAACGCCGGGAGGCACAGTAATGGTAGCCGCGTATAAAGCGCTGGAAACCATGGTGCTGGATAAAGCCTCGCTTAAATACCGTGAACAGATTGGTCTGGAATACTCCCACGTGATGTATGACGGCCGCTGGTTCACTCCGCTGAATGATGCCCTTCTGGCCGGCGCTGCGTCTTTCGCTAAGCGCGTAACCGGTGACATCGTTGTGAAGCTTTACAAAGGTCAGGCAACCGTGACGCAACGTCGCTCACCAAACAGCCTGTACTCTGAAGATTTCGCAACCTTCGGTGCTGATGACGTATACGACCAGAGTCATGCTGAAGGCTTTATCCGCCTGTTCAGTCTGTCCAGCCGTATCGAAGCACTGAAAAAGCAGCAGTAACAGGAGAATATCATGGCATTGTGGGGCGGCCGTTTTGCGGCAGGCAGTAGCAACATGTTCCGGCAGGTGAATGATTCACTGCCGTTCGACAGAGTGATGGCAGCACAGGATATCCAGGGCTCCATTATCTGGTCACGCGGTCTTAAGAAAGCCGGTGTACTGACTGAAGACGAACAGGCGCAGTTAGAGTCTGCCCTGTCTGAACTGAAAGTACTGGCGGAGAAAGGCGAGTTAGATTTCGACGCCAGTCCGGAAGAAGACATTCACAGCTTCGTGGAAGCGGCACTTATCGATAAGCTGGGTGACATTGGTCGTAAACTGCACACAGGTCGCAGCCGTAACGATCAGGTCGCGACAGATTTTCGTTTATGGGTCCGTGAACACGTTGACTCGTTGAAAGCTGACTTAAAAGCGCTGATCCGCTCATTGCTGAATACCGCCAGCCGCCACCAGCAAGCCATTATTCCGGGGTACACGCACTTACAACGTGCCCAGCCCATTCATTTTGCACACTGGTGTTTAGCCTATGTGGAAATGTTCAAGCGTGACCTGGCCCGGATGAAAGACCTGAAAAAGCGCATGAACCAGTGCCCGCTCGGCTCCGGTGCGCTTGCAGGTACCACCTATCCGGTTGACCGTTATGAACTGGCGGAAAAACTGGGCTTTGATTCACCCTGCCTGAACAGCCTGGATGCAGTATCAGACCGTGACTTCGTGCTGGAACTGCTGTTCTGTGCGTCCACCAGTATGATGCATATTTCCCGTATGGCTGAAGATCTGATTTTCTACAATTCAGGTGAAGCGGGCTTCCTGCAACTGGGTGATGCGGTAACTTCCGGCTCGTCACTGATGCCGCAGAAGAAAAACCCTGATGCACTGGAACTGATGCGTGGTAAATGCGGACGTGTTTTCGGCAGCCTGCAAGGCCTGCTGGTTACCATGAAAGGTTTGCCACTGGCATACAACAAAGACATGCAGGAAGACAAAGAAGGTGCCATTGATACCGTAAACCAATGGCATATTTGTCTGTGTATTGCTGTTGAAGTGCTCGACTCACTGTCGCTGAATGAAGAGCGTTGCCGTGAAGCCGCCCAGCAGGGCTATGCTAACGCCACCGAACTGGCCGATTATCTGGTAGGTAAGGGCATTCCGTTCCGTACCGGCCATGATATTGCAGGTAAAGTGGTGCTGGCAGCCATCGACAAAGGCTGTGCCATCGAAGATTTACCGCTGGCTGATTTACAGGCCATCTGCGATAAAATCGAAGACGATGTGTATCCGGTACTGCAACTGGAATACGGCGTTAACCAACGCAATATTCTGGGCGGCACCAGCCAGGAAACAGTGACCAAAGCACTGTATCAGGAGCTGGAAAATCTGGATAAGCTGGGGTAACACAAAAAATGGTGTTAGCTCATCATGATGGCATAAAACTCTTTCGCAGCTCGCTGCCGTACATCAACGCGCACAGAGGAAAAACCTTTGTGCTGATGTTTGGTGGTGAGGCCATCGAACAGAGCAACTTTGCCAACATTATTCACGATATCGCCCTGCTCGCCAGTTTAGGTGTACGTCTGGTGCTGGTGCACGGAGCCCGTCCGCAAATAGACGAGCGGGTTAACATGCGGGGCATCGAGGGGCGTTTTCTTGACGGTGTCCGCATTACCGACAAGCAAACCCTGGAATGTGTCAAAGATGCCGCCGGTTCAGTGCGTAGTCACGTAGAAGCATTGCTGACCATGGGACTGCCCAACTCGCCTATGCACGGCGCGCAAATTCGCGTGTGTACCGGTAATCTGGTCGTCGCTAAACCTATGGGTGTACGTGGTGGTGTTGATTACGAAAATACTGGCCTTGTACGCCGGATTGATACCACAGGTATCAACGATCATCTGAATGATGGCTCGATTGTTCTGCTTTCTCCCATGGGGTATTCCACCACTGGAGAAGTGTTCAACTTATCCCATGAAGATGTGGCGACACAGGCTGCGATTGCGCTGAAGGCGGATAAAATTATCGTTTTCTCCAAAGACGACGGTATTCGTCATAACGACGGTAAATTACTGCGCACCATTGAACGTCCGCAACTGGAAGAGCTCATTTTTGAAGAGCAAATTCAGACTGAGCAAACGGTGTTAAGTGCACTGACCACCAGTGTGGCTGCCGGGATCCCCCGTGCTCACTGCATCAGCTATGAGACTGACGGTGCATTGTTGCAGGAATTGTTCACCCGTGACGGCGCCGGTTCGCTGGTGATGGAGCACCATTACGAGCAGTTACGTGGTGCCACCATTGAAGATGTGGGCGGTATCATTAACCTCATCAAGCCGCTGGAAGAAAGTGGCGCGCTGGTGAAGCGCTCCCGTGAACGCCTTGAGAATGAAATCAATCAGTTCATTATCATTGTGCGTGACGGCATGATCATCGCCTGTGCGGCGCTGTATCTTTATCCGGAAGAAGGCAAAGCGGAGCTGGCTTGTGTGGCAACGCATCCGGACTACCGTGGCAAAAACCGGGCAGAGCGCATTCTGGATGAAGTGAAACGTCGTGCACTGGATTCAGGCATTCACACCTTGTTCGTTCTGACTACGCTGACAGCACACTGGTTTCTGGAACACGGTTTCCGTCCTTCAGATCTCAGCGAACTGCCGCAGGCGAAAAAGGAACTGTATAACTTCCAGCGTAACTCGAAGATTTTCACCCTCGGGCTGTAATTTACTTTGTATCACAACCTGCCATCCGGCAGGTTGTTTTTTAAGACACTGTCCTCATCCCCTGAACAAATCAAATAGCAAAAGATAATCATTCTCATTAGTGGTAAAATCGGTCGTGGCATTTACCTGATTCGTTATCAGGCATCAATTTGCAGTCGCACTCACGTTTTCCGTTATTCAGGCTATCAATATGTTTATCAGAGTTTTGATTTTTTCACTTTTCAGTATGTCTCTTAGTCACGTCTCACCAGTAAACGCTCAACCGGATCTTACAATAACAACCGGTAAAACCGTGGCTGATACCGGCGCCCCTGGCTACCGCTTCACCCGTTTACAATTCACCAGACACGACGCAAAACACGATACGCAGAAAGCGTACCGGGTGAATCTGGCGATACCGGAAACACCGGCGCCGGAAGAGGGCTTTCCTTTACTCATCATGCTCGATGGTAATGCTGCACTGATGGAAGTGTCTGCAGACTTGCTTACTGAGCTGTCGCAAAGCGCAGCCCCGCCGGTACTGGCATTCCTCGCTCATGACAACGATCTGCGCATAGACGGCGATGCCCGCGCCTATGACTATACACCGGCCGTCAATGAATCTGCATTGAGTGCTAAAGAGCAACGTCCCGGCAGAGAATATGGTGGTGCAGACGGATACTTGTCTTTTATCACCGGTAAGGTCATTCCTGCCATTTCAGACAATACCCCGGTTAACCCTGAGAAGACGGGATTATGGGGTCATTCCTATGGCGGTATTTTCGTTTTGCACGCCCTGTTTACCCGGCCAGACAGCTTCGCGTTCTATGCCCCTGTCGATCCGTCATTGTGGTGGGGAGAAGGCTATATTTTATCTGAGGAGCATGACCTGCTAGCGGAAAGCCCCGCTGACATTAAAGACAAAAGCCTGTTAGTACTCACGGGTTCTGGCGGTGAGGCAAAACGCCGCCCGCGGGGAGATCGGGATGCCGCAACACTGGCTGCCGTATACAAAGCCAGAGAATCGGTTCCTGCCGGTGAAACCGCCAGAATGGTTGAACGTTTAAAAGCAGCCGGTGTTGATGCTCAAATGACTACGCTTCAGGGCCTCTCTCACGGAGAAACGCTGGGAGCGTCATTACCCTACGTGTTCAGACAGTTCGCCAGATAAACACTGCCCCTGATATCTAAGTTATCAGCCGCTGTTCTGTCTCAGGGACAGCGGCATCAGCGGATGCGCTTAATCTCAGCTTCATCCAGCTTGATGACATAGGCATTCCCACCAATGCCATTGAACTCCTCATCGGTCAGTACAATGGTATTGCTGTTATAAAACGCCACCGCTTCCTTTTGGGTCACGATACCTAAATCAATCCGTGAGACATCGCCGGAAAAGAAATTATCTCCTTCAAAATTCTCGAACAACCATAAGCTGGTGGAGTCCAGCAGAACCAACATATCCCTTTCAGGGTTTAAGGCCGCCGACGTGATCCAACAGAGTTTTTCCAGCGTGGTACAGGTTTGGAATGAGCCCAGCAATTCAGCTTCAAAGTTCGCAGCATAATCGCCGATGCGGTACAGGTTAGTCAGACCGTCGAAAGGAATAGTACGGTTTTTGGTAAACAGATACAGATTGTGGTCAAATTCCACGAATGCTTCCAAATCAAAATTACGGTGTTCCGGCGGGATTGGAGAACCGTCCATTTCCGGATAAGTAAATTTGATGATTTCAGCTTCCGTCGTATCGGTTTTAATATCGATTGGATTTTCTATTTTGTATACCGTCAGCCATTTTCTCGACTGATCGTTATTGCCGAAATCCCCTAAGAAAAAATGCCCGAAGGCATCCTGAGTCATATCTTCCCAGTCGATATTTTTCGCGTTGGTCACATGGATTTTGCGAACAATACTGCCGTCATCATCCAGTTGATAGAGCACCGGGTCATCGCCACCATCATTAATCGCCCATAACCGGTCTTTCTTATCGAACTCGATACCGGAAATCTCCCGCAGGTGGGGATCAAGATTAACGCGCTTTTTACTGTAAAGATCGTGCACAGCAGTGAGCGTAATAATGCCTGCCACGGACGCAGCAAGGCCAATAAAAGCAAACAGGATTTTTACCATGATGGATTACGGGGGAATTTTGTCACGCTAAAGATGGAAATGGATAATAACAGATTAAAGACAGGGCCCGGAAATTATTCCCCCGTCCCCAATCGCCGTGATTTCATGTAGTTCGCCAGCGCTTGTGCGTCTGTTTCTTGTAATTGCTGCAAAGCCCGGTAAACGCCTTGCTGATCAGCCTGTGACTTGTGCTGATTCAGTTTCTCTTTGCCTTCCAGCGTGTCCACCTGAATACGAAATCCGGTGGTTGCACCGGATAACTTATTCACATAGTCGTCAGACATAATACTTTTATCCC
Organism: Alteromonas sp. NFXS44; assembly: GCF_040148705.1. NCBI lineage: Bacteria > Pseudomonadati > Pseudomonadota > Gammaproteobacteria > Alteromonadales > Alteromonadaceae > Alteromonas > Alteromonas sp. NFXS44. The sequence continues at coordinate 336,055 of NZ_JAGDEA010000012.1, forward strand.
CGGTGAGTCCCGGATCGTAGGTTTCAACCAGTGCCATCATGGCGGCAAGGTTTGCCTCATCCTCAACAAGTTCCAGCGTCCCGTAAGCATGTACAGCAGCATAATTCCATGTGGGGACGTTTGGCTTACTGGCATACCAGCGGGGAGAAATATAGCTGTGAGGGCCGGAAAAAATCACCAGCACCCGCTGACCATCTGCTTCCCGCCACTGAGGATTTGCCTTCGCCATATGACCCAGCAGTTGCCCTTCCTGTTCACGAACCACAAAAGGTAAATGTGTGGCGGTGAGATCAGGTGTAATCATCACACCGAAGCTGTGCGCTCTAATGAACGACCAGGTTTGTCCGCCCGCAGGCATGCGCATGTTTTTAGGAATAAACATCAGGTTCCTGCCTCATGGATATCTTCATTAAGTTTTTTATGCAGCCAGAGCCGGCGGATGGTATTTAAATTCACCGCAATCAGGGTAAGTTCCAGCAGCGTGGTGCCTATAGACCCCACCAGTATATTATTAGTCAGCCAGCACAATGCACCAATAATGAAGGCAATGCGCATTGAAATGCCGGTGAGACAAAAAACCGCATAAGTACCTACGCAACTGCCGAGAATGGGGAACAAGTCTTTCCAGCTGTCTGCCAGCCAGATCCCCCACCCCATCGTAAAAGCAATGAACCAGAAAGCCACCACCGGCGAACTGGTTTTCAGCGATAATCCGGTTCGCAAAACGGCCAGCAGTGCGCTTACGGCTGCCGTAATGGCATTCAGAAGGAAAAAGTGGAAGGCATGATTAAGGTTCATCACCACCATCATCAATTTCAGATGCCGGTCGTCTTTTTGGTAAAAGCACAGTATGCCAAGCACAAAGCTAAGCAGCCCCACTGCCTGGGCAAAGTCTATCTCAGGGAGAGTCATGTAAGATGAGGGTAAACGCGTTGATACCGTTAAAGTATCAATTAAGCAGCCACCACGCAATGATTGTCCGGAGCCGGCTAGCTGGCCGGCTCAAATGTAAACCTCTGGTGTGAAATCTCAGATAACTCTGAGATGCTTTCACACCAGACAAGAATAAAAGAGCGGACAGTCCATTGCCCGCAAACAGGCTCAATTGTCAAAGTTGGCTATTGTTACTTCGTTAGCAGCAACCGTGACTTCTTTGACAGTTAAAAAAGAAAATTCGTTATCATCGTCGGTTTCAGGCTCGTCCAGATGACCCAGACAGGTCAGTGCCAGCGTGTAATCGCCGGCTTCCAGATAGCCCAGCCCGTAAGATGATTGATCGAAACTGGTCTCGGTATTAACCGTTGCAATAGCGACCGGGCGAAACTCAGTATCCGTGGCACTGGTGTCTGCATCATCCCCTAAGGAGGCCGCATCCAGACCCGTGCCTTCAAATACGTAAACAGCATTGCCGTAAGTAAAGTCAGACTTCACAGAACAAGCTGCCTGAGTCAGCAATGACTCCCCGACACGGCCTTCAATGCCGCCGGCTTCGCTGTTATCGACCAGGCGTATTCCCCGTGGCTTCAGGAACACCTCATCCTGACCTTGTGGATCTACCAGGCTTTTGCGTAAATCAAATTCGACGGTAAATGTCTGTTCCTCTCCGTCCAGCGCAGTAAAACCGTCTAACTTCACTTCACCGGAAGGTACGGACAAAGGCCAGGTGCCATCATCCATAACCACGTAAGACGCTTCAGACACAGGGATTCGAATTTGCGTGTATTCACCGGCGGGCAATTCAAAATCTTCTATCAACGATGCAAATGCATTTCCCTGAAGGGTAAGCAAATCTATCTCGCGGGGATCGCCGTTACTGTCTGTGACATCGATGGTGATTGCATCACCATTCCCGCGTAACTCAACGGTGCTTAAAAATACGACCACTTCACTGGCGTTATCCACCGGCGCATCTGAGATATTTAGTGTGAAATTAGAGAAAAACGTTTCTGTATCTTCGACCTGAGTCACTTCACTACCACTGCCACCACCACAGGCAGTCAGTAGCGAAACAAAAGAAATAATAAGAGCCGCGGGGCCTGCCTGCTTCAGAGCACGACTAATTTTCTGTGTATAGCGCTTCATTACTGCACCAGCTCCTGTTTTCATTATTATTCTCCGTTTTCTCTGCATTGCTGTTTCAATATCACTTAAATTCTATATAGGCGTTAACCAGAATTTGTTCCTGTGCCATGGTCATATCAAGCAGTGTGCCAAAGAAAAAAAGAGCATATAAAACAGAAAATTAACTAACAACACAGTGGGTGACTTAGTCATTTTTGAAGTGAAAACGTAGCGATGTACCGACACTTTAAGGCCTGTGCAGGCGGTTTTTTAGTTTACGTATGCGTTCGTTTACTTTTTAGCCGCAGAGCGTACAGTTTTTCTTCAACCTGTATGCAAAGCCGTTCACACCGAACGAAAGATCAATAAGTTAAGGGTACATGCAAGAAGTTAAATTCCTGTTCCTCCTGTCAGGTATTGTTGCTTATCCCATACTATGATCATTTTTTGATCAATTATCTTGTCCCATCTGGCCTGCAGTGCTATTTTGAATTTGTTGAGTCGTCAAAAGGGAATTGCGACCATCCCCGAAGCTTATGGATAAGTTCGCGCAGTCAACTCCGCCATCTTTTGTTCAACACCGGAATCGGGTGTTGTTTCTAATATCACCATTAATCCAGCCTGGTCCGGTTTACTCATTACACCTATCAGAGGAATTGATTGTGAAAAGGAATAATCCAGGCTCAGGTTGTGCATCCCAGGTACAATCCCTCGCCAAACCCGTTATAACCGTTATCAGCGCTTTGTTTTTTGCGACCGCCTGTATGTCTACCAGTCCTAAAATGGGCGGTAGTGATTCTGGCGCTGTAAGTGGTGGAGCCGGCGGGGCATCTGCAGCTAACAATAATACTCAGTTGGAAAACTGCGACGAGACCCTCGGTACACTCAGTGTGTTTGAAGACACCTCTTTACCCTGGTGGTCCGAATACCGCAGGACCTACCCCAAATTAGGCAGCACGATTCCGGTGATCCGCCTGATGATTCAGCAATCCAACTGCTTTGTAATTGTCGAGCGGGGCCGTGCTATGAATGCTATGAATACTGAGCGGCAGTTGATGCAGTCCGGTCAGTTGCGATCCGGCTCAAACATCGGTGGCGGCCAGATGGTTGCCGCAGACTATACTATCAGCCCTTCCGTGTTGTTTGCAGAAAAAACACAGGGCGGTAAAGCCATAGGCGGTGCATTATTTGGCGCGCTGGGCTCTATCGTGGGCGGCGGCTTCAGTAAAAACGAAGCGGCAACCTCGTTACTGCTCATTGATAACCGCTCCGGTGTTCAGGTTTCATCATCCACAGGCAGCGCAGCGAATCATGACTTCAGTCTGTTTGGGGGCATGTTTGCCGGGGCGGCAGCCGGTGGCGCCGGTGGTTTCTCGAAAACACCAGAAGGTAAAATGCTGGTAACTGCGTTTGCCGATTCTTACAACCAGATGGTAATGGCCCTGCGCACGTATAAGGCTCAGGAAGTAAAAGGCGGCCTTGGTAAAGGCGGATTGCTAACGGTAGGCGGCGCAGATGACGCCATGCCCGAAGCGTCTGATGCCGGTCCTATCGTTACCACAGCCACAACCACCACTGCCGTTTATGTAGACCCTACACCTACACGGGTGACCGTATCTGAACGTGAGTCGTACAACTTTGCTGTTGATGAGTATGATGAGCAGGCTTTCAACAAATATTACGACTGGTTAAAAACCTATGGTCCGATGATGACTACTTTCGTGTCCATAGATCCTGACAAAACAGATTCAAGCATATTCGGAGGTATGACTATTGCTTCTGTTGCGTCAATGTTGCTAACGCAACTGGATTCACAACGCATCGAGCTGGAAGCCTGGCCATATCAGGCAAGGGCTCAGGCCTGGAATAAAATGGGTAAACGCATTGAACAACATACAGAGCTCTTTGAACGTAACCGGATGCTCGCCCTTAAAAATGAAAAATTAGATCCGGATGTCCGCAACATCATCGAGAGCATTCAGGTAGTAACTAAAGAATCGCTCTTCCCTGAAGGGATTTAAGCAGAAAGGATTACCGCAGGAATTCATCTCGAAGGGGTTGCATCTTTAAAAACGAAAAGACCGTACAACTTGCGTTGTACGGTCTTTTTTATTCGCAGTCAATGCAGGCCGGCGCTGAATAATACCGGTATGCTATATACCGGTATTAGCGGCTCCGGCTCCTGTGCTTAAATACTTACCCGCTTATACGGGCGGTATTCGGCCTGCCAGAAATTTTTCTCAATACTCGCTTTCAGGGCCTCGTCCGTCATTTCCAGCGCCAGATCCTGCTCCATAGCCACTTTCGCCACGGCAAAGGCGATGTCTTTGCTCAGAGTCGCAATTTCAGTAAGTGGCGGCAGTAAGCAGCCTTCACCGGTATTAGCCATAGGTGATGCTGACGCCAGCGCATTACTGGCTGCCATCAACATTTCATCACTGATCAGCTTTGCCTTACCCGCAATAACACCCAGGCCAATCCCCGGGAAGATATAACTGTTGTTACACTGGGCAACAGGATACACCTTACCGTTGTACTCAACAGGTTTGAACGGGCTGCCGGTAGCAATGACAACTTCACCGTCTGTCCACTCAATAACCTGCTCAGGCCGGGCTTCAACCTGACGTGACGGATTACTCAACGGGAAGATAATGGGCAGTTCGCAATGACTCTTCATTGCGCGGATAACCTGCTCAGTGAACAGACCCGGCTGACCGGACACACCAATCAGCACATCAGGCTGAGCACAATGCATCACATCCAGCAACGACGGGAATTTACCGGAGAACGTCCAGCCTGCAATGTCTTCCTGACTGTGCTGCAGCTTCGCCTGGAAGTCACGTAAGCCTTCCATACCTTCGGTCAGCAAGCCAAAACGGTCAATCATAAAGACCTGCTTGCGCGCCTGCGCATCAGTCAGTCCTTCCGACACCATTTGCTGGATCAGCATTTCTGCAATACCGCAACCTGCTGAGCCGGCACCGACAAAGACCACTTTCATCTCAGACAATTTGCGCTGAGTGGTCCGGCAGGCTGCCAGAATGGTACCCAGAGTCACCGCTGCGGTGCCCTGAATGTCATCATTGAAACAGCAGATTTCATTGCGGTAGCGTTGCAATAAAGGCATTGCATTTGGCTGAGCAAAATCTTCGAACTGAATCATTACTTCCGGCCAGCGGCGTTTAACCGCTTTGATGAACATGTCGACAAATTCGTCATATTCTTCCTGACCGATACGCGGATGGCGCGCGCCCATGTACATCGGGTCATTCAACAGTTTTTCATTGTTGGTACCCACGTCCAGCATAACAGGTAACGTGTATGCCGGGCTGATACCCCCACAAGCGGTATACAGCGACAGTTTACCGATTGGAATACCCATGCCGCCGATCCCCTGGTCACCGAGACCCAGGATCCGCTCACCGTCGGTTACAACAATCACTTTTACTTTACGTTTTGTTGCGTTCCTGACGATATCATCCAGTTGATGACGTTCTTCCCAGGAAACAAAAAGTCCGCGGGAACTGCGATAGATGTCAGAAAACTGCTCACAGGCATCACCTACTGTAGGGGTGTAGATGATGGGCATCATTTCTTCAATATGTGACTGGATAAGGCGATAGAACAGGGTTTCGTTATTATCCTGAATGGCCCGCAGATAGATGTGCTTATTCAGAGCATCATCAAAAGAACTGTATTGCATGAACGCACGTTCAACCTGTTCTTCGATTGACTCATACCTTGGCGGAAGTAATCCGGTCAGGTTGAAAGAGGCCCGTTCACGGGCCGTAAAAGCACTGCCCTTGTTCAACAAGGGCGTTTCTAACAGTGAGGGTCCAGCGTGGGGTATATATAAATATCGGTTTGACTCGTCTGACATTGTTTATCCGATTTATTGTTGGGAATGTAGCCCGGCCAAAACCTTCTCGCCTAAAAGATTTCCTCTGGCTCGGGCGCTGTGTTTTCGTCACCTTGTGCAGGATCGACGATTTCATCGTCAAGCACGAACACCTTCGGTTCGGTGCCTTGCGCAAAGTATTCAAATAGTGTCGTATGGTCTGTTCGTCTGGTCAACTTTCCTGTGCCCCTGTCGATACGAACTCGTACCACTCCTTCCGGAATGGCCATCGGTTCTTCCGGCACACCATCGAGTATTTTCTGCATAAACCGGATCCAGGCAGGTTGCGCCGCTTTCGCGCCATCTTCACCACCAATCATGGCATTACCCAGCCAGTTAAACTTCTCAGGATTACGGTTAATCAGATTCTGATTACGGGTAGAACGGCCAAGATTACGGTTCATATCGTCAAATCCTACCCAGGCTGTTGCGATAATGTCCCGATGAAATCCGCTGAACCACGTATCCCGCGCATCATTGGTTGTACCCGTTTTGCCCGACAGGTCATCCCGCTGCAGAATATTTCTCGCCCGCCAGCCGGTGCCCATCCAGTACGTTTTCTTGCTCCAGCTGCCATTGGCACGTACACCGGTTCGCATCATATCAGCTACCAGGAAGGCATTTTGTGCACTGATCACTCTTGGTGCTGAGCGCTTTTCTGTTGAATCATCAGTTGTGACCGGCAAGCCTTTGCCCAGGCCGCCCTCAGCGTTCAGCTGGGCTTCCAGCATAGCCTCTACATTGTCTTCACTGTAGTCCTGAGCAGTCGCGCCCGCTATTTGCTCACCGCTTTCAGAGCACGGGTTGCACGCCCACGCCGGAGAGGCTTGCCACAATTGCTCTCCCTGCTCATTGAGCACACGGTCTATAAAGTATGGTGTAATCAGGTAACCGCCGTTGGCGATAACAGACATGGCCCTTATGACTTCCAGCGGCGTGTGCGCGCCGGAACCTAGTGACACGGTTTCATCGTTAGGCACTTCGTCTTTATCGAAGCCGAATTTTGCCAGATGCTCCCTGGCTTTTTGTAATCCAACACCCCGCAGCAAACGCACTGAGACCACGTTCTTCGATTTACCCAGTGCCACCCGCATACGGATTGGTCCGTCGTATTCCGGAGGTGAGTTCTGCGGACGCCAGGCCACACCGGTGGTGGCATCCCACTGATTAATCGGCGCATCATTAATGACGGATGCCAGGGTATAACCATTTTCCAGCGCAGCGGAATAGATAAAGGGTTTAATATTTGAACCTACCTGACGCTTGGCCTGGGTAGCACGGTTAAACTGGCTCTGATAGAAGCTGTAGCCGCCAACCACAGCCTCAGCCGCACCGTTATGAGGATTCAGTGCAATGAGAGCACCGCTGACCGCCGGAATTTGTGCCAGCCGCCACTGCTCGTCCTGCATGCGGATATAAATCACAGCACCGGGAGAAACAATATCCGATGCGGTTTCAGGTTCATCCCCCTGGCGGGAATCGGTAATGTAAGGGCGGGCCCAGTCGAGACCCTCCCAGTTAATCACACGCTCTACGCCATTCAGGTCGGTCACTGTTATCGACGGCTCTTCTTCCTGCGTGGCAGGATCAAAGACCTGCGTGACCACCGCTGGCACCAGCGGGTGGAAATGCGGCACCGCATCCAGCGCAGCCCGCACTTCATCCGGCGTCCATTGTTTGTTTTGATCGGTCAGGGCCAGAGAATTTTCTTCCGGCTCATCATCTTCATCTTTCGCAGGCTTGTTCCACAACCAGGTCACCGGACCTCTGTAACCATGACGTTCATCATAGTCGTGCAAATTACGTACTACTGCGTCCTGTGCTGCTTGCTGAATATCAGACGGCGCAGTGGCGTATACCTGATATCCCCCGGTTTCAGCCTCTTCCTTCCCGTAGATTTCAACCATCTCGTTGTAGATCAAATCAGCAAGGTACGGGGCGTCGAGATCTATTTCAGCGCCGTGTTTACGTGCCGTTACCGGCGCACCGGCGGCCTCACTAAACTCAGCCTTCGTGATAAAGCCCTCATCCAGCATACGCAATAACACAATACGCCGGCGCTCAACCGAACGTTCCGGCCGGCTTACAGGATTCAGCACCGATGGCGCCTGCGGTAAACCGGCAATCGTAGCGAGTTGGGCAAGGCTCAGTTCTTTTAAATTTTTACCGTAATACACCTGGGCAGCGGCACCGAAGCCAAATGCACGGTGACCAAGTTCAACCTTGTTCAGGTATAGCTCGAGGATTTCCTGCTTACTCAGCACCTGCTCCATGTGAATAGCAATGAAAATTTCTTTGATCTTACGGATGAAGGTTTTATCGCGGGTCAGGAAGAATCCGCGGGCGAGCTGCATGGTGAGCGTACTGGCGCCCTGCTGCTTTTCACCGGTGATAATTAAATTGAAAGCCGCCCGGGCCACACCAATAGGATCGATACCATAATGCTCATAAAAACGGCTGTCTTCGGTAGCAATTACCGCCTGAATCAATTTTTCAGGTACGTCCTCAAGTTTTACCGGGATCCGCCGTTTAACTCCATATTGAGAAATTAATTTTCCATCATAGGTATAAATTCTCATGGGTGTTTGTAAGCGTACATCCTTCAGGACAGTAACACTTGGCAGGTCTGGTTTGATATAAAAATAAATACCGGCAAGTGCCGCTACGCCTAGCGTGCCGCCAATAATTGCAATCAGAAAAAGGGATTTTATGTACTTCACGAAGTTTTCATTACCAAGAGTGTTACGCCGGTTAGTGTCAGAAATTTATACCTATGTACCTGTATCATAACCATACAGTTTAAATATTTTGCGTTACATTCTACCTTAGAGTATTAATTCTGAAATTCCGGACGCCAGCAAATGAAATCGCTGTTTAAGAAAAAGCTGCCACCTATTGTGGGCCTTGACATAGGCACTCGTCAAATAAAAGCAGTGTTGATTGAACGCAATGCCAAAGGCTTTGTGCTGCAGGCGTTCGCATGCGAGCCCATCTCGAAACGGGCGTTTTCCGAGCGTGAAATCAAAGATTTCGACGCCATCAGTATTACGCTGAAGAAAATTAAGAAAGTACTGAAAACGAAGGTTAAAGCGGTCAATATTGCCGTAGCGGGCTCGTCTGTGATCAGTAAAGTGGTACACATGGACCCGGAACAGTCTGATTTCGAACTGGAAGGTCAGATTGAAATCGAAGCAGACAGCCTGATCCCCTATCCTCTCGAGGAAGTGTATCTGGACTTCGAAGTACTCGGTCCCAGTAAAACCTACCCTGGCAAAGACAATGTGCTCCTTTCTGCTGCCCACAAAGACCTGGTCGACAGCCGTATCACTCTGGTAAGAGAAGTTCCCTTCGAACCTAAAGTGGTTGATATGGAAGGTTATGCGCTGGGTAATGCCCTGTTTTACTTCCATCCTCTGGAAAATGAGGACGAGAAAATTTGCTGTATCAACCTGGGTGCTTCACTGCTGCAAATCTGTGTATGGCAAAACGGTGAAGTGATTTACACCAAAGAGCATGCTTTTGGCATGAATATGCTGATTCAGGATCTTGCGGCCATCAATATGATGGAGCCCGACGAGGTAGAAAAACAAATTCTGCTGGGCACGCTGCCGGGTAACTGGCAACAGGATACCCTGCCCATTTTTGCTGCCAATCTGCAGCAACAGATCCAGCGGGCCATTCAGATGTACGTGTCTACATTACACGGTGATCGCCCGGAGAAAATTGTCTTCGCCGGCGGCGGTGCCACCATACCGGAACTTGTCGAGTCATTGAGACAAGACCTGGGTATGGAAATAGAAGTATTTAATCCTTTTGAAGGTATGACCGTTAATCCCAAACTCGATCAGGAAAAACTGGCGGCGCTGGCCCCCCAGCTTGCCCTTGCCGCGGGTCTGGCCAGCCGGAGCTTTAGCGAATGGCACATGTAAACCTGCTTCCGTGGCGGGAAAAGCAACGCCAGCAACAAAAACAACAGTATCTGATCCTAATTCTTGGCATCGCCATTTTTGTCGGTGCAATTTTCTGGGCTGTGGGTCAGGTCATTGATGCACAAATCCGTAATCAGAATTCCCGCAATAATTACCTCAAACAAGAAATTGCTGTTCTGAATAAGCAAATCGCGGAAATCCAGAAAATTAAAGAAGCGAAGAAAGCGATTGAACAGCGCATGGCACTGATTGAACAGCTTCAGGTCAGCCGGAACGTTGCTCCCTCGGTGTTTGATGAGCTGGCCAGGATCCTGCCAGCCGGTGTGTCTTTTACTTCCATGAGAAGACTGGGAAACAGTATTGAAATACAGGGGCTGAGTGACTCCAATAACCGCCTGTCAGACTTTATGCGCCGGCTTGATAACTCTCCGGTATTTTCGGGCGGTGAATTGTCATCTATTAAAGCAGACACATCGGCCAGTGACGCAGTAAGCGACTTCACACTTAAATTTAATATCAGCCCGGAAGTTGCACCACGCATTGAACAACCTTCTGCGGGAGGTAACAAAAAATGAGTTTTGATTTTAGTAAGCTGAAAGAACTCAATGAACTGGACTTCGAACAAGTCGCCATCTGGTCGAAAGAAGTCAAACTGGTGGTTATGCTGTTCGTGATTATCGTGGTCGGTGCATTGAGCTACTGGTTCATTGTAAAACCTAAGCTCCCGGTGCTTGAACAGGCAGAAATTGAAGAACAGGAACTGAAAATGCAGTTCCAGGCCAAATACCGTATCGCGGTGAACCTCAATGCTTATATGGAACAGTTAAAGCAAATTGAGGCCGATTTCTCTACCATGCTACGTTCACTGCCCACCAGTAACGAAACGCCGGGACTACTGGACGACATTACCTATGTAGGTACCACGTCAGGTCTTACCTTTAAGCTACTGAACTGGCAGCAGGAAGTGCCGAAAGAATTCTATACTGAATTACCTATCGAAATTGAGGTATCAGGCGGCTATCACAACTTTGGTGAATTTGTGTCTGAAATAGCCGATTTACCAAGGATCGTTACTCTGCACGATTTTGAGATTGTGCACGAAGCGGACCGTCTGAATCTGCAGATGCAAGCGAAAACCTACCGTACTTCCATGAATTCTCAACAGGGAGCAAAACAGCCATGATGTTAAAATCGTCACGTTTTGTTCTGCTTGCAGCACTGGTTTCTGTACTTTCTGCCTGTGGCGCACGGGTGGACGACCTGGTGTCGTATATCCAGCAGGTAAAAGCTACAACGCAGGTACAGGTTGACCCGTACCCTGAGTTCAAATCCCAACCTGCTTTTGAATATGAAGCCTCTTCTTTCAGAAGCCCATTCGCCCGTCCGGTGGATCGCACTTCTCCGGTGGTCGTCGCCACAAACAACAATTGTTTACAGCCTGATTTTGACCGCAGAAAAGAAGAACTTGAGAAGTATGGTCTTGATTCTCTGACGTTATCTGGCACATTTAGCACGCAGGGTGTACGCTGGGTATTGTTCAAGACCAACGAGGGCAGCCTGTTAAAAGCCCGTGAAGGAAGTCATGTCGGTTTGTTTTACGGAAAAATTAAGTCAATTGGCACCGAATCCATTATTATTGAACAATTGCTACCCGACGGAGCGGGATGCTGGCAACGGGAACAAACCACGCTGTCGATGAATGCAGCGGCAGGAGATAATAACAATGTCTGAGCGATACCTTTTCAATAAAAAGCTGCACAACCAGAGCCGCAGATGGCTTTGGGTGGGTGGCTCTGTGGCTGCGCTGGTGATTTTTAATGTCCTGGCTGCGCCGGCTATTGCCCAGGAACAGGAAACCGTACTGCTGGATCCTTACGCTGAAGTCGATAAGATCTTCAACTCAACCCTGACCAATATCGATTTTTCCCGTGAAGCCGACAATATGGCTGTCACCGTTATCGAATTTGATAACGACAACTTTTCGCCGCAACTCATTGAGGCACAGGGAAAACTCACCATCACTCTGCCAAAAACTGAACTCGGAGATGACCAGCTGGTTGAACTCGATGTAGTTCAGTTCGGCACAGAGGTGCAGTCTATTGAGACTTTCCAGGACGAAGAAAGTGCCAGCCTTGTAATCAATTACAAAGGCACCGTGCTGGCCCGCCACCGCAAGCAGGGCAATACGCTGCGTATTGAACTACAGCCAATGAGTAAAGAAGAACTGGCTGAACTTGATAAAGATCCGGAATACTCAGGCAAGCCTATTTCACTGGACTTCCAGGACGTACCGGTTCGTCAGGTGCTGCAAATCATTGCTCAAACCAATGGCTTCAACCTGGTAACCACAGACACGGTTACCGGCAACGTAACTATTCGCCTTGAAGGGGTGCCCTGGGATCAGGCACTGGCGATGATTCTCAAAATCAAAGGGCTGGATAAGCGTATGGAAGGCAATATTCTGCTGGTTGCTCCGGCAGAAGAGCTGACCGCGCGGGAAACTGCCCAGTTACAATCGAAAAAGCAGGTGTCAGATCTGGCACCGCTGACTACATCGAATATCACGGTGAATTACGCAAAGGCGGACGCCATTGCGCAAATTTTGAAATCGCAGGATGGCGGCATTTTATCAGACCGTGGCTCAGTCACAGTAGATGAACGCACCAACACGCTGTTGTTGAAAGATACTCAGGAGTCTATCGATGAAGCCCGCGCTGTTATTAATGCGCTGGATATTCCGGTCAAGCAGGTACTTATAGAATCCCGTATGGTCACAGTACGTGACAATGTCGATGAAGAACTCGGCGTACGCTGGGGTATCACAGATACCCAAAGCAACGGTGCGATTTCAGGTTCACTGGAAGGTGCTGATTCTGCCTCCTCTGGCAGTGTACCGGACATTTCTGACCGGCTGAATGTGAACCTGCCGGTAACCACCACAGGTGTGGCCCGTATTGGTTTTCAGATTGCCGATTTAATAGACGGTAACATCCTGGATTTGGAATTGTCAGCACTGGAGTCGGAGAATAAAGGTGAAATCATTGCCAGTCCCCGTATTACAGTCGCCAACCAGCATGAAGCTTATATTGAGCAGGGTACAGAAATTCCTTATGTACAGGCGACGTCCAGCGGCGCTACGTCAGTAGAGTTTAAGAAAGCGGTACTGAGTCTGAAAGTGACACCACACATTACCCCTGATAACCGGATCATTCTTGATTTGGTAGTTACTCAGGATACCCGTGGTGAAACGGTTGATACATCTACCGGCCCGGCGGTTGCCATTGATACGCAGGAAATCCAGACACAAGTGCTGGTAGATAATGGCGAAACTGTGGTGCTGGGTGGTATTTTCCAGCAAACCAGTACCTCAGATGTATCCAAAGTACCGTTATTCGGCGATTTACCGGTAGTTGGAAATTTATTTAAAAGAAACGCCTCTGTGTATCAGAAACGGGAGCTGCTCATTTTCGTCACACCGAAGATCGTAGCAGAATCTTTGTAAGACTTTTCACAACGTAACGTCAAAATAACCCTGAACGGCAGACCAGTTAACCGGTCTGTCGTTGTTATTTATAGCGCTAACGTGCTGATTTCAAAGTCTATCGATTAAAAGTACAACAAAACTTGCATCGCTGCCCGTGAAACTGAGATAATCCCGCTCTCGAAAATAAAGCGAGGTTTTAAGCGTTGTGCCTGTTGTTGAAGTGAACGGGCGCAAGTGAATGGGTAGTCCCGAAGGCAAGACCACTACCCCTAACAGAATAAAAGTTGTGATATAAGCAAATATGGCTGAAAAACGTAATATCTTTTTAATTGGCCCCATGGGTGCTGGCAAAAGCACCATCGGCAGACACCTTGCAGACGAACTTCACCTAGATTTTTTTGATTCCGACCAGGAAATTGAGCGCCGTACCGGTGCTGATATTACATGGATTTTTGACCTGGAAGGTGAAGAAGGTTTCCGCAAGCGCGAAGAAAACGTCATAAACGATCTTACGGACAAGCAAGGTATCGTGTTGGCGACAGGTGGCGGTTCAGTAACCAATAAAGCTGTGCGTAACCGTTTATCTGCCCGGGGTATCGTTGTATACCTGCAAACTACTATCGACAAGCAAGTCGCCCGTACTCAACGTGACAAGCGTCGTCCTCTGCTGCAAAAAGGTGAACCGGAGCAAATCCTGCGTAACCTTGCTGAGGAACGTAACCCGCTTTACGAAGAAGTGGCGGATTACATTGTTGATACTGATGATCAGTCTGCCCGTGCGGTAGCTAACCAAATCATCAGCAAAATCGGATTATAAGTAACATTCAGGAATAGGGGCGCTGCGTGATGTCGATGTTAACTGTAGAACTCGGAGATCGTAGCTACCCGATTCACATAGAAGCGGGCTTACTCTCAAAGCCTGCTGTTCTCTCTCCTTATATCAAAGGCCCGCTGGCTGTCATTATTACTAATGATGTAGTGGCACCGCTTTATCTCGAAAAAGCGAAAGCTGCTTGTGGCGATGTGCATATTGAAACCATCATTATCCCCGATGGTGAGCAACATAAATCTCTGGAACAATTCGGCGTTATCATGACACGTCTGCTGGAGATGAATGCTGCCAGAGATACCACCCTTATTGCGTTGGGCGGTGGGGTAATCGGTGATTTATGCGGATTTGCTGCCGCCTCTTACCAGCGTGGCGTTCCGTTTATACAGGTTCCCACCACCCTGCTCTCTCAGGTTGATTCATCCGTTGGCGGTAAAACCGCGGTTAATCATCCCCTTGGGAAAAACATGATTGGCGCGTTCTACCAGCCGGTTTTTGTCGCCATCGATACGGATACCCAATCCACCCTTCCGGCCAGAGAATTTGCGGCCGGCATGGCAGAAGTTATTAAGTACGGCATAATTTATGACAAAAATTTCTTCAAGTGGTTGGAAGATCATGCCGATAAGCTTAAAACACTGGAAACTAAAACACTGGCAGACGCCATCTACCGTTGCTGTGAGATAAAAGCAGACGTGGTAGCCAAGGATGAGCGGGAAGGCGGATTACGTGCCATACTTAACCTCGGTCACACATTTGGTCATGCTATCGAAGCAGAACAGGGATATGGAAATTGGTTACACGGTGAAGCCGTAGCAGCTGGTACAGTAATTGCGTGTCAGGCTGCAGAAGCACTGAATTGGATGGATGCGTCAGAAAGTCGTCGGGTTATTGCCCTGATGGCAGCGTTCGACCTTCCGGTAGCGGGTCCCGACAGCATGAACAAAGATGCCTACATGAAGCATATGCGCCGGGATAAAAAAGTCGAAGCGGGTAATATCCGTTTTGTTATTCCGCAAGGTATCGGACATGCGCTTGTGACTAAAGACGTCAGCGACGAAATTTTAACGCAACTTCTTCGCTGACCGGCAACCTGCGCATCAGTATCGCCAGACATTCAATGGTAAGTGCGTAACACCAGTAATCAGCTGAGGGTAATCAGGTGCAATCTGAATTGCATGAAAGACTGGAATATCTGGTCAACTATTCTTCACAACTAATTTTTGTAAGCGGGGATTCCGCTGCTCAGCAAAAAAAGACGCTGGAATCTTTTGTGTTCCAGCAACACGATGAGACAGAAATCGCCTACGTGACAGCCGATCCTACTATGGAGCTGTCAGATTATCGTCGTCAACTTTGCAGACAATTACTGGGTACACTGGTTGGCAGCTATATACGGCCGCTGAATGAGTTGCTTGCAGGGCTTAACGAGCACGTTGGTCCCATTCTCATAACCATTACCCAGGCGGAGCATGTACCGGACGAACTGCTTCAGGAGCTGTGGGATCTGGTACTGCAAAGCCGTTTTGCAGGCAATAAGCAACATTTGAATGTATTACTGTTCGGTGAGTCAACCTGGGCGGAGAGAGCCCGGAAATGGCTACCGGCAAAAAACACCGATACGCCTCTGCTTATAAGCAGTCAGTCAGTGGCGACTCAACAACCTGGCTCAGAGTTAGATACTATGATTGAGAACCGACGTAAGGCTTTTCACGAGCACCTGGCTAAACGCAATGGCCAGGAGGAACATCTGCAAACAAGAAGTACCAGTGTACTGGCTTCCCCTCTCTTCATTTCACTTGTCGCTGTGATGTTTGTTGCCGTTTTCGGTGGCCTGATTTACATGCAGTACGGCGATGATATCAAGGCCCTGTTTGACCCTATTGATGACCAATTCCCGCCAGTATCCTCCGTTGAACCGGGCTCGGCCTTTGATGAACTGAAAGATCCTGCAGAAAAAGCCGTGCAGGAAGATAAACCCGTCGTTTCCTGGGACAGGGCTGTTGCCGCTATCGATGAAAAAGACCAGACTCAATCAGCTGCTGAAGACAATGCCCAGCCGGAAGACTTACTCAGCTTTATCGAAGACGTGACGGCTGAGAAAGTGGAAGTGCCGGTATCGCAGGATACACCAGCAGAACCGGAGACTGACACAGGATCTGAAGCCTCATCTTTCAGTACCGGAAGCGATTTCTCTGACACAACCGCTGAAAACGCATCAGCAGACGAGTTAATTGCATCAATTACTGATACCCGTGAAGAGTTTGAAGAAGCGCCGGCACAAGTGCAGGAAGTGACACCGGTCAGAACCAGCATTCCCCGTGAGCCTATGGCATCAGCAGGTTTTGATGAATTTGTATCCGGCCGCAAGGTGCAGCCAGTTCAGCCAGAACCTCAAAGACGTTCTGAACCGGAGAAGCCGCTGATCACCGAGGCTAAAGTGGGTCGCAAACCTATGGTGCTGGAGAGCCGTCCTAAAGGACAAATCCGTGATATTCCGGAAGAACCGGCTCAGGTATCACAGCCCCCGGCTGACGAACCAGCCCGCATTGCTACCCGTACGCAAGTACCTGCAACTGAAACGGCACAGCCTGTCCGTGAGGTCGCAAGAGTGACACCTCCTGCCACACCTTCTGTAAGCCCCCGTGCGGCTGAGGTCACCGAATCCCGTACCAGTCCGGCGCCGTCTGCACCTGAGACACCGGCCAGAGCAGAACCGGTATTCAGTGGCAGTGGCAACTATGACAATGAACAACTGTTTAACAGTATTCAGGCAGACGATTACATCGTTCAGCTTGCCGGTCTCAAAGATGAAACCCTGATGAAAGAGTTCATCAAAGACAACAACATGGAAAGCTTCATCTGGATTTACCGCACTCAGCGTTACGGCGGTGACTGGTTTGTTATTTTATACAATGACAAATTCGACGCTTTTTCAGAAGCTAACAATGCTGTGGCCACCATCCCGCCTTTCCAGGGCCGTGAAAAAATCTTCATCAAGCGGGGTCGCAATGTTCTGGAAGAAATTGAAAAGGTAAGCCAATAATGGCTGTGAGCATCTGGGTAGACGCCGATGCCTGCCCGGTTGCCATTAAAGAAATCCTGTTCAAAGCCGGGCCGCGCACTAAAACCATGGTTACCTTCGTGGCAAACCATGGGATCAGGGTTCCGCCTTCCCCTTGGCTTACACGCCTGCAGGTGGAGAAAGGATTCGATATTGCCGATAACGAAATCGTACAACGGGTATCAGCGGGCGACCTGGTCGTTACCTCAGACATCCCCCTGGCAGACGAAGTCATCAGTAAACAGGCATGTGTCGTCACACCAAGGGGTGAAGAACTTACCCGCGAAAATATCCGCTCACGGCTGAATATCCGTGATTTTATGGACACCATGCGTGCAAGTGGCGTGCAAACCTCCGGTCCACCGCCATTGTCTCAGCGGGAAAGGCAGGCCTTTGCTAATGTGCTCGACCGTTTTTTAGCATCTGCCCGCTAACCTTCAACGTGTTTGTCGTTATCACCTGCAACTTTGCTGCAAATCTGATCGTTCCCGCTTTAATTCGCCGTTAAATGCGCCGGTTATTCGATTGCAGGTTGTGAGGATCACCGATGACAGATACAATCGATTATGGCTTTGATAGTCACTGAATATCCGGCTGGCCCGGGACAAATAGCAAATAACATCCTATAACACGTTAAAAACGTGATGTGCGCGTGGGTAACATTCAAAAAGCATGATGCAGAAGAAGAACCGGGCCTTCCTGAAGTGGGCTGGCGGTAAGTACAGCCTGGTAGAAAACATCAATGCCAAACTTCCTTCGGGCAATCGGTTGATTGAGCCTTTTGTTGGTGCTGGCTCTGTATTTTTAAATACAGACTTTAAGCGTTATTTGCTTAACGACATTAACCCCGATCTCATTAATCTGTACAACTTTCTGAAAGCCCAACCGGATGCCGTTGTACATGATGCGTCCCGCTTTTTCTCTGACAAACATAACGTTGAAGCCACTTACTACGCGCTGCGGGAAGAGTTTAATCACACTGCGGATGAATATTACCGCGCTATCCTGTTTCTCTACCTGAACCGTCATGGCTACAATGGCCTTTGCCGCTACAGCCTTGCCGGCAAATTTAACGTTCCTTTCGGCCGTTATAAAAAGCCTTACTTCCCTGAAGAAGAAATGATGGTGTTTGCCGAGCGCTCCCAAAAGGCGGTGTTCACCTGCTTACCGTTTGAGAAGGTGTTCAGTCGTGCCAGACGGGGTAATGTGATTTACTGTGATCCGCCTTATGCTCCCCTGAGCAAAACAGCGGCTTTCACCAGTTACGCATCCAAGAGTTTTGGCCTGGACTCACAGCACAAGCTGGCAGAGCTGGCAATTCGCGCCTCTAAGAAACGGGGCATACCGGTATTGATATCCAATCATGATCTTCCGCTGACCAGGAAGCTTTATGCCGGCGCGGAAATTTCGGAATTGTCAGTAAAGCGCTCTATCAGTCAGAAGGGTGAAAACCGCAAACCTGCGGCTGAGTTGCTGGCATATTTTGCTCCGGCGACAGATTTACCGCCCCCTAAACCCCGCAAACGCAGAAAGAAGCCGGTAAAACCGGTGCTGAAGCACACAGGTTTGAAGTAATACTCAGTTAATGATGGCGTTTACCAGACTCGCCAAACCCAACACCAGTAATGCAACGAATATCACACCGGTTACAATGAATCCGGCCAGCTTACCCTGATTAAAATCCCGCTCGTAATTTTGCTGGCTCTGCACACCAAATGCACTGGCGAGTACGCTCAGAATCATGGCGAAAAAGCCGGGAGATTTAGGTTTACCGCTGATAAGCATTATTTGCCTGCGGGTTGGAAATCTCTGTCTGAATTGCCATAGAGCAGTTCTAACAGGTCGAAGAAATGAAACTGATAAGATGTGGACTTACCGGACGCCCATTCCAGCCAGCTGACTTCAGTCATCATCAGCGCTGAACACTCACGGGGCAAGGCTGCTGCCTGAGTTACCGTTTGCGCTTCATCCTGAAAGTCGCATACAGCTTTTGTCACGGTGGCCGGATCGCAAAATGCAGCAGACAGCATGACTGCTATCGCAACGAGAGCACCTACTGGTTTTTTCACGCAGAAGCGTGATTTACGAAAGAAACTTATCTTTTCCATGATTGTCTTCGCCGGCTAAAAAGTAACCTTATTATAGCGACAATAAGAATTCTAACAAGCTGAAGTTAGTACAGGAAAAGTGGCTTTTTTTTCATCTTCGGATAACAGCGGGAGGCGAAGTTACCTTATGGCTGTATTTAAAATAAAAAACCCAGAGACAGATGCTCCGGGCTTTTACTCTCAACGTTATAAAAGAGGTATGTTGATCTTACAGTTCGAAATCTACACCGTAAGAAATAACATACTTGATTGAATCGTTATCCAGAGCGTCTCCCGGATATTCATCATCTAAATCTGTACCGGTAATGGCGAAAGTGAAACCGTCTTTCGCGATAGATACTGCCCAGTCTGCATAACCTTCAACACCGTTGAAAGCTTCTGCAAAGTCACCCTGGTGATAACCAACGTGCAGACCCAGCTCTGCACCGGAAGCTACCGGCATGCCGTAGTCCAGAGACACGTAAGAAGCCTGAGCAAAACCGAAGTCCTGGCCTTCGCCTTCATCAGCTTCAGTATTAGCCAGTAAGTAAAGGGTTGCACTGAAACCGCCGTAACCTACAGTACCGTAGATTTCACCGAAATCGAATTCAGCTTCTTCATCGTAGTTGTAGTACAGGTAACCGACATCATAAGTGAAGTCACCAGACTCACCTGAGAAACCGAAGTACAGATCATGCTCGTATGAGTACACGTCATCTGACGCATACTGAACATTAGATACCCATGTACCGGCATAGAAACCGCTTTCGTCAGCGTAGTCGATACCCCCCTGAATAGCAGGTTCGTTAGTAGTCTGAGTCAGACCACGCCAGATGTAGTTGTTTGTGACACTTACGTTCGCACTCAATTCTGCAAAAGAAGGCGCAGAAGTCAGTAAAGCTGCAGATGATACGGCAACAGCCAGCAACGTTTTTTGAATGGAAGTTTTCATGTGTTCTCCGTTGGATTTTATTTATGTACGTATTGAACGATTTCTGTCTTATTGTTTTTATTCAGCTTTCTCGTATAAGGCAAAACTAATGCCCATCTGATTAAAATCATAAATTTATGAATAACCAACTGATTACAATGAATTTTTATTCACAAAATTTAAATGTGACATTAAATAAAACCAAACAGCACCAATATGGTTCGCACTAAATATGAACAACATCACCATTTTGGTGCAGTCATTCATCCTATTTCATGACATTTAGTGAGAAATGTCATTGCGGCACTATAATTCGCACTTATTTGCGGTATCCGGCCCTGCTTATGCTGGCCGCAAACAAGACAAACGCGGTCTGCCGCGCTATTATCCGGTGCGTTCTTAAGAACATATAAGGTATGAAGCTATGAAAGAGTTTTTAATCGCCCCTTCTATATTGTCTGCCGATTTCGCCAGGTTAGGAGAAGACGTGGAGGCAGTGCTGGCAGCAGGTGCTGATGTAGTTCACTTTGATGTGATGGACAACCACTATGTCCCCAACCTTTCATTTGGTCCGATGATTTGCGAAGCATTGCGGAAATATGGCATTACCGCCCCCATCGACGTGCATCTGATGGTGTCACCGGTGGACGACCTTATCGAACAATTTGCCAAAGCCGGCGCCAGCTATATCAGTTTTCATCCCGAGGCGAGTCAGCACGTCGACCGTTCGCTGCAATTGATCATTGATAACGGCTGCCAGCCCGGACTGGTTTTTAATCCGGCCACCCCGCTTCATTACCTTGACCATGTCATCGACAAACTGCATCACATATTGATCATGTCGGTGAACCCGGGTTTCGGAGGTCAGTCATTTATCCCTTCAACCCTCGATAAACTCCGTGCAGTTAAACAGCGGGTTGAAGAAAGTGCTAAAAATATCCGTATTGAAATTGACGGAGGGGTAAAAACCGATAACATTCGTGCCATCGCAGAAGCCGGCGCTGATATGTTCGTTGCCGGTTCGGCAATATTTAATGCCCCCGACTATAAAAATGTAATTGACGACATGCGACGGGAATTAGCCGCCGCAAACAACGTCTGAATTCAGCAGGTACAGGTAATCAGGAAATGAGTAACAAACCCATTGTATTAAGTGGCTGTCAGCCCTCAGGACAACTTACTATCGGTAATTACATGGGAGCCCTCAAACAGTGGGTTGCCATGCAGGATGATCACGATTGCCTGTATATGCTGGTAGATTTGCATGCCATTACGGTGCGTCAGGAGCCCGCAGCGTTACGGGAAGCCTGCCTTGACGGGCTGGCCTTATACCTGGCCTGCGGCATTGACCCCGAAAAGAGCACCTTGTTCGTGCAGTCCCATGTACCCGAACATGCCCAGCTGGCCTGGATCCTGAACTGCTATACTCAGATGGGTGAGCTGAACCGCATGACTCAGTTTAAAGACAAGTCTGCAAAGAATGTAACCAATATCAATGCCGGCCTTTTCACCTACCCGGCACTGATGGCCGCAGATATTCTGCTATATCAGGCAAATCAGGTACCGGTAGGTGACGACCAGAAACAACATCTGGAACTGGCCCGTGATGTTGCCACACGTATGAACAATATCTACGGCGATATGTTTGCCATCCCTGATCCGTTCATCCCTGAATTCGGCGCACGCATTATGAGCCTGCAGGATCCCGGCAAAAAGATGTCTAAATCTGACGACAATCCGAAAAACTTCATCGGCTTGCTCGAAGATCCGAAAAAGCTCACTAAGAAAATCAAAAGCGCGGTAACTGATTCTGACGAGCAGGCACGCATTTATTTCGACACTGAAGAAAAGCCGGGTGTATCTAACCTGCTGACATTATTGTCTCTGTCTACAGGCCGTTCCATTGATGAACTGGTTCCTGAATACGAAGATAAAATGTATGGTCACCTTAAAGGCGATGTGGCTGCTGCTGTCGTAGCACTGCTTGAGCCAGTACAAACACGCTTCAAAGCATTACGGGAAGATCGTGCTTATCTTGATGAAGTCATGAAAAAAGGGGCAGAAAAAGCCTCTGCCCGTGCGGCTAACACACTGGATAAGGTTTACGACACTCTGGGCTTCATTCCCCGTCCACGCTAAGCCGGCACAATTTACGGAGTCAGTTTGTGTTGTTATTAATTGATAACTTCGATTCCTTTACCCATAACCTGGCCCGCTACTTCACTGAGCTGGGCCAGCAGGTAAAAGTGGTGCGTAACGACGAAATCTCCCTTGAGCAAATCGCCGCGCTGGCACCGCAATACCTGGTGTTATCACCGGGTCCCTGCACGCCGGATGAAGCCGGTATTACCCTCAGCGCCATTGACCACTTTGCCGGAAAAATTCCCATGCTGGGAGTTTGCCTGGGGCATCAGTCTATTGGTCAGGTGTTCGGCGGTAAAGTCACGCGTGCAGATAAAGTCAGGCACGGTAAGACCTCTGCCCTCTACCACAATAATACGGGAATGTTCAGCGACTTGCCCGACGGATACACTGTCACCCGGTATCACTCACTGGTACTTGAACCTGAAACCTTGCCGGACAGTTTGTCAGTAGAAGCCTGGTGTATTAACGAAAGTGGTCAGCGGGAAATTATGGCGATAGCCCACAGAACGCTGCCTCTGTGGGGGGTCCAGTTTCATCCTGAGTCACTGCTGACAGAGTATGGCCACGCTATTTTGCAGCGGTTTATTACGCTGGCAGATGCATAATATTCAGAAAGTATTCAAAAAAAGTCATACTCCGGCCGATAACAGGTTACTATGATTTTTCCGGTAGCCCGATATGCTTTCGTTTTCTGTACCCGACAGCACCCCGAATAAAAATGACGTACGCAGGAGCCGCCCGGTAGTGGAGCATACCCCTGACAACTTACCCCCAATCAATGAGAGGTTTGATAACCTGCTGATTGCGCCTGCGCGGGTGTCTCAGATGATGGGCCGCCGCAGTCCGGGGGAAGTGGCGTTTGCCCAGTCGGAACAGGGCGATGCCCGTCGCCGTTTGCTGCATGTTGAAAAAGTCGCCATTAAAAACAAACAGCTTCAGGCACAGTCAGAAGCCAGTGTGATGGACAGGGTAAATGCCGAACTTCACCAGTACGTTTTTGAGTTGCTGAAAGATGAAATAGACAATACAGAGATTGTGCTCACCTCTGTACTTAACCTGAGTCATGACGTTGCGCCGCTGCTGGATATTCTGTCAGTCAGGGCCACATCTATTTCCCGCATTGAACCTCATGCTGCGGCATTACCATGGCTCTACGATGACCTCATGACCGTGGTAAATGCACCTAAGTTTCGTCGTAAGGACTCTAAGGGAAAAGTGATTCCGGTGGAAACCTTACGCACGGCGCTGAGCTTTATCGGTATTGAAAACCTCCGTTTATTGCTGCCGGCCATGATTCTGCGCCGGGCTCTGCCGAAAATTACCGATCCCTATCCGGACATTAAAAATCGTATCACGCAATTCGCTCAGTCAACGGGTCTGACTATGCGCGCACTGGCTGATGATTATGATTTACCGCCCCATGAAGCCTTCACCGCAGGGATCCTGTCCCAGCTGGGGCGGTGTGCGGTGTCACGGTTATATTTTAAAGCCTTTGAACAGGCGCAGATTGCGTTGTTAAGAGAAGCGGAAATTGCAAAGGACACAGAACAGCACGGAGCGATGGCGAAAGTACAACCATCGGCAAATTATCTCATTGCTATGCAGCAGGAATTTTCTGAGCCGCTTACAGCGAGGCTGTTGGAGATACTGCAATTTAAACGTCTGCGCCTGGCGCTGCCGTTTATTGAAATCACAGAGAATGATCAACACCCTCACGATCTCACAGAGCTTTACAAGAAAGCCAAAGCTTATGCCGCTGTACGTATGTTGCACCAGGGTAAATTTCTGAACAAAGACGAAATCCCGCTGGCACTGCATAAAACGGGCTTTGTCAGAAGCGAACGTGACATTTTGAAATCCACCGACATCTTTCAGCTCCCTCTGATTGAGAATCCGCCTCTGGATTAACGTCTTTTGTGCACGAAATCGCCGTTTTTCGTGCACTTCCACAAAATTTAATCAAAAATTTTTACTGGATAATCATTCATACCGCTAAAATTTACGGTATGTCCTTCGCCCCGCCGCCACTTGCCCTGACTCAACTTATTAACAAATTGCATAAGCTTAGACAAATAAGCTGAATGCTTATGCACTTTTTATGCAAAACAAGCTAAAACCCTCTAAAAACAAGGCCTGCAGCGGGATTGCCAAGGTTACAAAGTGGCGATTAACTGGCATACTGTATAGCTAATTCGTACTTTTCGCATCCAACATCATCTGCACAATTTCACATTTGCACAGCGGATGCCCGATAAAAGAGGTAACTATAATGAACGTAACTCGCGCAACCTTTGATGAGGTCATGGTCCCTAACTACAATCCGGCCAACATGGTTCCGGTACGTGGTGAAGGGTCCCGCGTTTGGGATCAGGATGGTGCTGAATACATCGATTTCGCAGGTGGTATTGCCGTAAACGTACTGGGTCACAGCCACCCTGCACTGGTTAAAGCATTAACCGAACAGGGCAGCAAATTATGGCACTTAAGTAACGTTTTCACCAACGAACCTGCATTGCGTCTGGCAAAGAAGCTGACTGAAGCCACATTTGCCGAACGCGTTTACTTTGCTAACTCAGGTGCTGAATCTAATGAAGCGGCACTGAAACTGGCACGTCGCTATGCGCTGGAAAAATTCGGTGAAGAGAAAAACGAAATCATCGCCTTTAACAAAGGTTTCCACGGTCGTACTTTTTTTACTGTAACCGTAGGCGGACAAGCTGCATATTCTGATGGTTTTGGCCCTAAGCCGGGCGCTGTTGTTCACTGTGACTACAACGATCTTGCAGCATTTGAAAAACTGATTTCAGACAAAACCTGTGCGGTCATGATGGAGCCTCTGCAAGGTGAAGGCGGTATTATCTCTCCTGATCCTGACTTCGTAAAAGGCGTGCGTGAACTGTGTGATAAGCACAATGCACTGCTGATCTTTGATGAAGTGCAATCGGGTGTTGGCCGTACCGGCAAACTGTACGCGTACATGGGTCTGGACGTGACGCCGGATATTCTGACCACAGCGAAATCATTAGGCGGCGGCTTCCCTATTGGTGCCATGCTGACTACCGCTGAAATTGCCGCACACCTGAAAGCCGGTACTCATGGCAGCACTTACGGCGGTAACCCGCTGGCATGTGCAGTAGCCGAAGCTGCTCTTGACGTAGTGAATACCCCGGAAGTGCTAAACGGTGTAATCGAGAAAGAAAACCTGTTCCGTGAACTGCTGGGTGAAATCAACACTAAATACAATGTGTTCGAAGAAATTCGTGGACAGGGTCTGTTGCTGGGTGCTGCCCTGAACAAAGACTACGAAGGCCGCGCCCGTGACTTCCTGGTTGCTTCAGCTAACGAAAAACTGATGTGCCTGGTGGCCGGTGCCAATGTAGTGCGCTTCGCGCCTTCTCTGATCATTTCAGAAGAAGAAATCCGCGATGGTATGGCACGCTTTGAACGCGCTGTAGCCAGCGTAGTTAACGCCTGATAAACAACGGCTCCGGAAACGCGGTTATGTATATTATTCGTCCTATTAACACTGGTGACTACGACGCGCTGAACAACATCGCAGTGGAGTCTGGTATTGGCTTTACGTCATTACCGGTAAATGAAACGCTGCTGCGCAAAAAAATCCGTCGTGCAGAAAGCGCTTTTTCCGAACAGGTGGTTCAACCCGGCAATCAGTCTTACCTTTTTGTTATGGAAGATACCACCACCGGCACTGTGGTGGGCACCACGGGTATTGAGGCCGCTGTAGGTCTGGATGATGCGTTCTACCATTATCACATGGGCAAAGTTGTACATGCCTCCCGTGAGCTGAATATTCACAATACTGTGGATATTCTTTCTGTGTGTAACGACTACACCGGCGTCACCGAAATCTGCACGCTGTTTCTGCGCGAACAGGCAAGAGGCGGTATTAACGGCCGCTTCCTGTCTAAAGTGCGATTTTTGTTTATGATGGAGCACCGTGAACGGTTCTCAGAAACCATCATTGCCGAAATGCGCGGTGTCAGTGACGAAGAAGGTAAATCACCGTTCTGGGCCTGGCTTGAAGAGCATTTCTTTTCGCTGGACTTCCCCACAGCGGATTACCTTACCGGTATCGGCAATAAACGCTTTATTGCGGAGTTGATGCCCAAATACCCCATTTACGTCAATTTATTGAGTAAAGAAGCCCAAGCAGTGATTGGTCAGGTTCATGATAAAACCCGCCCTGCCCTGCTTCTGCTTCAGGAAGAAGGCTTCAGCTGCCGTGGCTACGTAGATATTTTCGACGCCGGCCCGACTGTAGAAGCGAATCTGAGCCATATCCGCACAGCACAGGCAAGCCGCAAGCTACCGGTGGTCATTGACGACCAGACGGCAGCACAAGGCGGACAGACCTGTTACATCATTAATACCTCTGTAGCGGATTTTCGCGCCGTTGCCACTGATTTGGCGGTCAGCGAAGAAAACAATGTTGCTGCCATTTCCCGCCAGGCTGCAACGGCACTAAATATAAACGAAGGCGACATGGTACGTTTTGCGCCAGTCAGCTTTCGGGACTAACGACAGGATTGATTCATGCAAACTACACACTTTATCAATGGTGAGTGGGTCGCTGGACAAGGACACACTATTCAGTCGGTTGATCCGGCAAAAGACCAGGTTATCTGGGAAGGACAAGCTGCCACCGCAGCACAGGTTGACGAGGCCATCGCTGCCGCGCGTAATGCGTTAACAGACTGGTCATTTCAAAGCTTTGACGAGCGCCTGACTGTCATCAAAAAATACGGTGAACTGCTGGCAGACAGCAAGCCTGAACTGGCTAAAATCATTGCCCGTGAAACAGGTAAACCTGAATGGGAAACGGCAACAGAAGTGGGCGCCATGACAGGTAAAATCGGTATTTCCGAAAAGGCCTATCATGAACGTACCGGTACTGTTGAAAACCCTATGCCCACAGGCCAGGCATTCATCCGCCATAAGCCCCATGGTGTGGTAGCCGTATTTGGTCCGTATAATTTCCCGGGCCACTTACCAAATGGCCACATTGTACCTGCGCTGATGGCGGGCAACACCATTGTGTTTAAACCCAGCGATTTAACGCCGGCTGTGGCTGAATTCATGGTGAAGCTGTGGGAAAAAGCAGGTCTGCCGGCTGGTGTACTCAATCTTGTGCAGGGTGAAGTAGAAACAGGCAAAGCACTGGCAACGCACGCTGGTATTGACGGTCTGTTCTTCACCGGCAGTTCCCGTACCGGTAAAATTCTTCACGAGCAGTTTGCAGGACATCCGGGCAAAATTCTGGCTCTGGAAATGGGCGGAAATAACCCGCTGATCGTAAAAGACGTTGCCGACACCGATGCTGCCGTTCACGACATTGTGCAATCAGCTTTTGTGACCTCCGGTCAGCGTTGTACATGCTCCCGCCGTTTATTCCTGCCGTCAGGTGCTGCAGGGGATGCCATCCTGAACCGCCTGATTGAAGTTACAAAAAACATCAAAGTTGGCGACTATGACGCGCAGGAACAGCCGTTCATGGGTGCGATGATTTCTGCCAAAGCGGCCAGAATGATGGTCGATGCTCAGGCGGAACTGGTTTCTCTTGGCGGCAAAGTGATTGTGGAACTGACTCAGCCGGAAGCAAACAAGGGCTTTGCAACACCTGGCATTGTTGACGTAACAGACATGCTTGATGCCTTGCCGGACGAAGAACATTTCGGACCGTTACTGAAAGTCATCCGCTACACCGATTTTGATGCAGCTATCAAAGAAGCAAACAATACCCGTTACGGTTTATCTGCGGGTTTCCTGGGCGACAGCGAAGAAGACTACCGTTATTTCTTCCAGCGTATCCGCGCCGGTATTGTTAACTGGAACCGCCCGATCACCGGAGCAAGCAGTGCAGCACCCTTTGGTGGTGTAGGCGAAAGTGGCAACCACCGCGCCAGCGCGTACTACGCAGCCGACTATTGCGCATACCCTGTAGCATCTGTTGAGCTGGAAAAAGTCACCCTGCCGGGTACATTAAGCCCGGGTTTAACGCTGTAGCAAAAGGACGCAGTTAACATGCATACAAATGTAGATACCTTATTTGACCGCCTGTGGGACAAATATGTGGCTATCACACCTTCAGCCCATAAAATTCATGCGCTGCTGGTGGGTGAGGAAAACAGTGACAGTATCGTGAACGATCATGTGGCGTTCCGCACTTTTAATCTCGACAAATGCCGGTTAGACAAACTCGCTGCGCACTTTCTGGCGCTGGGCTATGAGGCGAAAGGCGATTACGACTTTGAAGCCAAAAAGCTGACCGCAAAGCATTTCGAACACGCCGACCTGACTAAACCTAAAGTGTTTATCAGTGAACTCCGTGTAGAAGAGCTGTCAGAAGCCTCTCAGGCGATCATCCGTAAGCTGGTAGAGCAAATGGATG
Source organism: Alteromonas sp. NFXS44 (assembly GCF_040148705.1). NCBI lineage: Bacteria > Pseudomonadati > Pseudomonadota > Gammaproteobacteria > Alteromonadales > Alteromonadaceae > Alteromonas > Alteromonas sp. NFXS44. The sequence goes on from NZ_JAGDEA010000012.1 coordinate 364,892, forward strand.
AAAGCATCACCACCAGCGAAACGTTTCTTTATTCAGGGCCTCAGTGGTCACTGTCCAAAGAAGACTACGATACGCTGCTGAATGAATCTGAATATGCAGCGTGGATGGCGGCATGGGGCTTTCAGGCTAACCACTTTACCGTGAGTGTTAACCACCTCAGCCAGACACAGTCTCTGGTTGATGTGAACACGCTGCTTAAGGAAGCGGGTTTTGTTCTGAATACCTCAGGTGGCGAAATCAAAGGTGGCGAAGACGTATTTCTTGCCCAGTCATCAACGATGGCCGACAAAGCCGGTGTTGAAATGAACGAAGAAACGGTTCAGATCCCATCCTGCTTCTACGAGTTCGCACAGCGCTACGAACTGCCTGACGGAAAACTGTACCAGGGCTTTGTTGCGGCGTCTGCTGACAAAATTTTCGAAAGCACAAACGCTAAGTAATTACACAGCAGATATCTACCGTATTTTCATTGGCAAAAGGCTGCTTCACCAAAGGTGAAGCAGCCTTTTTTATTTACGCCTGCCATCTTTGCAAAGGTCAGCCTGTTACCGCACTCTGTTCCGGTAATCTTGCAAGGAATTCACTGAACCCGGATGGCTTATCAAAATAGAAGCCCTGTAATAAATCCACCCTGGCTTCACGCAGTAACGGCAGGTATTCGGACAATTCCACCCCTTCCACTACGGTGTGAATTTCTAAACGTTGCAACATGGCAATAATACCCTGAAACAGCGCCAGCGCTTTCACGTCATGATGGATGTCTTTCAGCAGACTGCGATCCAGCTTTACCGTACTGAACTCAAACATTCTAAGATAACTTAACGCAGAGAATCCGCTGCCAAAATCATCCAGCGCCAGGTCGAAGCCGGCATCCCTTAACGCCTGAAGTGCACTAATTGCCCGCTGCTCATCCTGCATAAAAATAGACTCAGTCAGTTCTATTTCAATTAATGACTCTGACACCTTTTTTTCCGCACAAATGGCTTTCGCCTGAACGGGGAAGTGAGGATCTAACAACTGGTTGGCACTGATATTTACGGCAAGAGGCACAACCTGATGCTGCTGTGCCATAACGGTGAGGTAGTCACAGGCGCGGGACAAAGCCTGCAAGCCGATTTGTAAATCCAGCTGATTTGCCTCAGCCAGCGGAATGAAAATGCCCGGAGAGACGTTTCCGTGCATAGCTGACTGCCACCGGCACAATACCTCGCCGGATTTCAGCACACCCTGAACATCGTATTTACCCTGAATGTAGAAATCCAGGCTATCCTGCTCGATGGTTTTACGTAAATCAGACAGCATGCTGACCTGCGCCTTCATACTCTCCCATAACCCCTGCTGGTAAACACTCACCCGCCCTTTACCGCCAATCTTCGCCTGATACATGGCTGCGTCGGCATTCTGGATTAAGCGTTCAACGCTGCCGCCATCAAACGGATGACAGGCAATGCCGATACTCGCGGAAAGATGCAACTCGGTACTCTGCGCCTCAATTTTAAGGTTTTCTATCCCCTTAATGACAGATTCACCGATGGCGCTGGCACGATCTTCATCACAATCCGGCAATACCACCACAAACTCATCGCCACCCCAGCGGGTGACAGTTTTGCTGTTGTAATGTATGCGGGAAAGTACGCGGGCCACCTCCTGTAAACAGCGGTCACCGATTTCATGACCGGCGCCGTCATTGATTTGTTTAAACCCGTCCAGGTCGATAAACAAAAGCTTAAAATTCTGGCCGGATTCCAGTGCGTTTTCTAAAGCTTCATTCAGCCCGTTGCGGTTACTCAAACCGGTCAGATCATCATGCATGGCCATCTGACGTAAGCGGGTTTCATTAAACTTACGCTCTGATATGTCACGGACAGTAGCAATCAGATAGGGCTTTTTCTGATACTGGCTTTCAAACCGTGCCAACGATATATCTACCGGCAATTCCCGCTCATCAAGTGTTACCAGCGTCGTTTCGAAGCGTATTTGCTGATTTCCGTGCTTCGACAAATATTTGTCTGCATCAACGATCAAGTCCTTTAATGACCAGCCGAGGGTCATACTTTTATCCTGAACTTTGATAAGAGAAACGAATGCCTCGTTACACTCAGTGATGGAATAGTCGTCTGACAGCACCAGCATTGCTTCGCGGGAGCTTGCGAAGGCGGATGCCATCAGATGAAAGGTCTGCTCTGCTTCACGTTCGTAAGTGATGTCGCGGGTAGTGCCCACAATCCGCACTGCAGAACCAAATTCGTCCCGTTCCAGCACTCTGCCCCGTAAACGCATCCAGAGAAACATTTCGCGGAACCGGTAACGGAAGGCCACCTCCAGCCGGTCTTCGCCGCCATGCAGTACGATGGACCACTGAAACTCCAGATTGGAAATGTCCTCTTCGTGAATATTTCGAAGCAGGTCAAAAGGACTGCTTTCCCGCAGAGACTCTTTAGCGGAATGGAGTGAAAATGAACGGATGGTAATTCTGTCGTCACTGGCACGCCATTCCCAGTAAGACTCCTGGGCAGCCCACATGGCAAGACGCAACCGGGTTTCCGTTGCCTGACTCTGCTGAAGAGCGTCAAACAAGGCCTCGCTACGTTCAGTCAACAGGGCTTCCGCCTGTTCACGGGCACGCTTTTCCCTGGCTAAACGGCGCTCCAGCGCTGCAATCGCCTTGCTGTTTTTGTCCATTTCCACATCAGCTTTCAACGGTGATATTGAATTCATAGGTATGGGGCTTATCTGATTTTGCTTTTGTGCGCCGGATCGTTTGCCCGAAGTAATCGGCTGCACCGTCCATCAGACCTTCTGCCAGAGAATGCAATTCCCTGGTTGAGTAATATTCTAACAGCATGGTGTTATCCGTTTTTGACAACACTTTGAAAGTCGGTAAATCAGCATCAGGATAGAGCTTGCGGACCTGAACATGAATATCGTTGTCCAGCACACTGAGGGCATCAAGAATGCCGCTGCGCCCTGCCATCACCTGGCCATGGGAGGTTGCAAGACGGCCAAACAAATAGTAGCCGAAGTCATGCAGCAGTTCTTCTGCAGGCTTACCGGTTTTTTCCACCAGTACACCAACCAGTTTCTGCATTTCAGAGAAAGGGTAGTAACCTACCGAGGTGTAGGCACCATCATTTTCAAGGTTCGCCGCGACAATCACCTCATCAGCAAATTCCGGTGAGACCTTTTCTTCCAGCATTTCAACCAGCGTTGTGAACACAATCCCCAGCATACGGACATTCCTGTTTTATCCAATCTTATTAAGTGTAGCCCGGTAATACCGGGCCACAACTCAATAATTGGTCTAAACCGCAGCAGGTAAGCTGATTGCAGTCAGAGACTTAGGCGTCGTCGTTGCATTCGCTGTCTGTTTCAGGCGCAGCAGCTTTGGGTAGTTCAACTATCAGATCGTCTACCCGCTGCAAACCACGGGGAAGTTTGTTGCCCCGGCGTCCCCGCTCACCCTGGTAATGTTCAAGGTCTGCCGGTGACAGCGTCATGCTGCGTTTGCCAGCAACCACTTTCACCGATGCGCCGTCAGGTACAACGGCTAAACAGCACACAAACTCTTCACGGGTTTGTGCTTTCGCTGATGGGATATTAATGATTTTATTGCCTTTTCCTTTCGCAAGGCTGGGTAAATCCCGCAACGGGAACAGCAACATACGCCCTTCGTTAGAAATGGCTAAACACCAATCGGATTCAATATCATTTACCCGCTGCGGCGTAATCACTTTGGCTGCCGAGGGTAAACTTAAGAAAGCCTTACCGGCTTTATTTTTGCTGATCATATCCGCAAATTTGCCGACAAACCCATAACCGGCATCGGATGCAATGAGATATCGCTGCTCATCATCACCCATGAGTACATCAGTAAACTGTTCTCCACCCACTACGCTGAAGCGCCCGGTGAGCGGTTCACCCTGACTGCGGGCAGAAGGCAAACCATGGGCGTCACAGGAGAATGCACGGCCGGAGCTATCTAAAAACACCGCAGGCTGATTGCTCCGGCCTTTCGCGCTCGCCAGAAATCCGTCACCAGCTTTATAGCTTAGCCCTTCTGCGTCTACGTCATGACCTTTGGCGCATCGTGCCCAGCCTTTTTCCGACAGAACTACTGTGACCGCTTCGGACGGAATAAGCTCTTTTTCAGACAGGGCTTTGGCTTCGCCACGCTCTACCAGCGGCGAACGGCGATCATCACCATACTTCTCAGCATCAGCCAGAATTTCTTTCTTAATCAGCGTCTTTAAGCGGCGATCAGAACCCAGTAAGGTTTCCAGTTTCTTGCGCTCCTCTTCCAGCTCATCCTGCTCACCTTTAATTTTCATCTCTTCTAACTTCGCAAGGTGACGTAATTTCAGTTCCAGAATGGCTTCTGCCTGCTTATCAGACAGTGAGAACCGGCGCATAAGCTCTGCTTTCGGCTCATCAAAGGTGCGGATGATCTCAATCACTTCATCGATATTTAAGAAGGCAATCATTAAACCTTCTAAAATATGCAAACGCGCCAGCACTTTATCCAGGCGGTACTGAAGACGGCGGGTTACGGTGTCTTTACGGTAAACCAGCCATTCCGCCAGAATAGTGCGCAAATCTTTCACCTGAGGACGGCCGTCAAGACCAATCATATTCAGGTTTACGCGGTAACTTTTCTCTAAATCTGTAGTCGCGAACAAATGCTGCATAAGCTGTTCACTGTCCACACGGTTAGAACGCGGCGTGATAACAAGGCGGGTTGGATTTTCGTGGTCAGATTCGTCACGTAAATCACTTACCATAGGCAGCTTTTTCGCCTGCATCTGCGCAGCAATTTGCTCTAACACTTTGCCGCCGGAGGCCTGGTGAGGTAGCGCCGTAATAACAATGTCGCCACTTTCTTCAGTGTACACAGCGCGCATTTTTATTGAACCACGTCCGGTTTCGTAAATTTTCCGGATGTCTGCCCGCGGGGTAATTATTTCTGCATCGGTTGGGAAATCCGGTCCCTGAACATGCTCCAGTACGTCAGTTAATTCGGCTTTGCTGTCATCCAGCAGCATGGCACAGGCATTGGCGACTTCACGCACGTTATGAGGAGGAATGTCTGTGGCCATCCCTACGGCAATCCCTGTCACGCCATTTAGCAAAATATGCGGCAAACGGGCAGGTAAAACTTTAGGTTCTTTCAGCGTACCGTCGAAGTTAGGCATCCAGTCTACGGTGCCCTGGCCCAGCTCGTTCAGCAACACTTCACTGAAACGGGATAAACGGGCTTCGGTATAACGCATGGCAGCAAAGGATTTAGGGTCGTCCGGTGCCCCCCAATTTCCTTGTCCGTCTACCAGTGGATAGCGGTATGAAAACGGCTGGGCCATCAATACCATGGCTTCGTAACAGGCAGAATCACCGTGAGGGTGGAATTTACCTAATACGTCACCCACGGTTCTGGCCGACTTCTTATATTTTGCCGTTGCACTTAAACCAAGATCAGACATCGCATATATAATGCGGCGTTGAACGGGCTTTAAGCCATCTGCGATATGAGGTAATGCCCGGTCCATGATTACGTACATGGAGTAATTTAAATAGGCATCTTCGGTAAACCGGCGTAGAGGAAGTTGCTCAACCCCATCCCGGTTGATAATGATTTCGTCGCTCATGCGTTATTTTCGTTATGATGTGGTTCACTGCTTTTTAGCCATTGTGAGCCAATCCCCGCCGATACGCAATAAGCTGACAAACCGGGCGGTAATTTCATTATTGAAACAAAACGTTGAAGCCGCCTGTTCAGCCTTGCCTGCGGAACACCGCCCGCTCTACACTCGCTCCATTCACAGACGACTCATTAACGTGGACAGGGATGAAGCCTGAAGCAATTATTCTATGCCTTGCTGTTTCTTTGATAACAGCTTGTGCCGGTGTCAGAAGCGTGTCTGAAACACAGTCTGTGCAAGGTAAGGCAGCCCCGAAACCACTTTACCGTGACCCCGTTTATGACGGCGCCGCCGATCCTACAGTGATGTGGAATCCTCTCACCTCCAGTTGGTTCATGTACTACACAAACCGGCGTGCCAATATGCCAGACCCCGAAGGGGTTGAATGGGTTCATGGAACGCCTGTCAGTATCGCAGAGTCGACGGATGGTGGTGTGACATGGCGCTACAAGCGCAATGCTGTTATCAACTATCCCCACTCCGGTGATAACAGTATTACCTACTGGGCACCGGATGTGTTTTTTCACGAAGAAACCTGGCACATGTATCTCACCATTGTGCCCGGCGTATTTACGGACTGGGCTCATCCCCGCACCATCGCGCATTTCACCAGTACTGACATGCTGTCATGGCATTACGAGTCAACACTGAAGCTGGCCAATGAGAAAGTCATTGATGCCGATGTCATAGCCCTGCCGGATGGTGGCTGGCGCATGTTTTACAACAATGAGCCTGACGGGAAGTCTGTGTACTATGCTGACAGCGACGACTTGTATCACTGGCAGGACAAAGGCAAAGCTCAGCTGGCCAGTCGCGGGGAAGGTCCGGTTGCTTTTAAGTGGCAAGGTTACTGGTGGCTGATTGTTGATGCCTGGAGAGGACTGGCGGTTTACCGCTCTACTGATTTAACGCGCTGGGAACAACAAGCCGGCTATTTACTGGCGGAACCCGGAACAGGAAAAGACGACGGTATTAATGGGGGCCATCCTGATGTAGTGGTTGAAAATGACCGCGCCTGGCTGTTCTATTTCACTCATGGCGGCAGAGTGGGAGAGAATGCAGGGAAAGAGAATGCAGAGTCCAGACGCAGTGTCATTCAGGTCACTGAGTTGCAGTTTGAAGGTAACTGGCTGACTACTGACAGGAATGCGCCTGCGCTTATATCCTTACCGGCAAAATAATTTTTGAACCCGCCGGTTCAAATGTGAAATTTTTTTTACATTCCTGTTTACGCATTGTGAACCCTTGTGATTGAATTTGACTGTACTTTTCAGGATGAATCACAGTGAAACTAACCAATCCATTTGCAGGAATGCTTGCCGGCCGCACCGCTCTTTTTGCAAGCATCATTACCTTCACAGCTTTTTTCCTGGCAAGCTGTGCCAAATCCCCTCCTCCCCAATCCGAGCCTGACTATACCGCTTACCTGTTTGCGTCGTTCAGAGGCAACGGTGAGGACGGCTTGCACCTGGCATACAGCAGAGACGGTCTGAACTGGATAGCGTTGAATAACGATAATGCCGTTTTAACACCCGATGCCGGCACGAAACTGATGCGGGATCCCACGTTAATCAGAGGACCGGAATCTTTTCACATGGTGTGGACTACCGGCTGGGAAGACAAAGGTATTGGTATAGCTCACAGTGATGATTTGGTCACCTGGAGCGAACAGCAATTTGTTCCTGTGATGTCGTCCTATCCGGCCGCTAAAAATGCCTGGGCGCCGGAAATTTATTATGACGAAACTGAGCAGGAGTTTGTCATCTTCTGGGCATCGACCCTGGCCGGAAAATATCCTCAAACTGAGGCTCAGGCAGATAAAGGCTGGGATCATCGCATCTATGCAACACGCACAAAGGATTTCGCCGGATTTACCCCGACCACCCTCTTCTATCAGCCGGACTTTAATGTCATTGATGCCAACATTACGGCGCTGGATTCAGGATACGTGATGCTGGTAAAAGACGAGACCCGTTATCCTGCGGCCAAACGCTTACATACGGCTTTCAGTGATAATATCAACGGGCCATGGAGGTTCACTGAATCGTCTTTTTCTCCGGATAGTTTGTGGGTAGAAGGCCCGACGACGCTGAAGGTGAAAGACGGCTTCCTGGTGTATTACGATGCCTACATGACACACCGGTTTGGTGCTATGTTCACCAGAGACTTTATTCACTTTGAAGACAGAACGCCTCAGCTTAATTTGCCTGCCGGCACCCGTCATGGCAGTGCTATTCCCATTACCGAAGAAGAACTGCAGACACTGCTTAACGCCTGGGGTGACGACACAACGCACTGGTCAGCAGATTCACTTAAATCAGTGTGCAGTGGCGTACCGTTAACATGCAAACTGGGGGGCGGCACGGGCAATTACCGGGTCGCTGTTTCCGGCACACTGTCATCAGATATCTACGCAGAGAGCCGCAGAAAAATGTTCACTCCGGCGGTCGCCAGCGATATGCCTGCTAACCCCGGGTCTTCCACTGCTTACTTCGCGGTTAATGTGCGCGACCCGGAAGGCCAGCCCATTCAGGATGTCAGCGAGCCGTCAACGGATGGACTGAACCTTACCTTTATGCAGCCCCTTAATACCATCAGCAGTATTGAAGTTACACCAATGAGGAACAGCCGCTCCTTATTCATCATCGGTGATTCAACGGTGTGCGATCAAACGCCGCAATGGTCAAAGGCCAGCGAAGACCGCTATACCGGTTGGGGACAGTTGCTGCCAGCATGGTTGGCGCCGTCAATGACTGTCATTAACTATGCAGACAGCGGAGAAGGCACCGAAGCATTCTCTGTGCCCGATGGTGTGCTCTGGCAGAAAATGGCGGGACAAATCCAGCCTGATGACTGGGTACTGATCCAACTGGGCCACAACGATAAGAAAACCCCAAAGTCCGTTTACGTGTCACGATTGACCGGGTTACTTGAAACCATTCAGGGTAAGGGAGCACATCCTGTTGTGATTTCCCCCATGATCCGCAATCACAATATTTCTCTCACGCAACAGCACAACTACGGCGATCTGGTTGTGCGGGACGTGCTGCCTGAAATCACCACCTCCGTGAATGTACCCTACATTGATTTAATGTCGCTTTCCCATGACTGGGCCACCCGGCTGGGACAGGCTGAAGCACAAACCTATTTTGTGGATGACGATCAGACTCATTCAAACGAACACGGCGCAGGGATATTCGCTCAATTTATAGCGGATGAAATCAGCCGTAAGCAATCAGACCTGGCCAGTTACCTACGTGTATCGCAACATGACAAAGCAGAGAAATAATATGCCTTATCTACCACGCTTCTTACGCCCCGTTTTCGCGTTCTTCGTTACCAGTTTTTGTGCGGTGTTTTCTCTTACCGCACTTGCAGATGATGAAAAGCATCTGACACCAGCCACCATTTTTATCGCCGGCGATTCCACTGCAGCCACGTATAACAATGCTGATCACCAGGGCTGGGGAGCGGTTTTTCAGCAATACTTCGACGACAAACAAGTCACCGTTGATAACCGTGCCAAAGGAGGTCGCAGCACGCGGACCTTTATTGCTGAAGGGTGGTGGGACAAATTACTTAACGATGTGAAGCCGGGGGATATCGTGCTTATCCAGTTCGGTCATAATGATGCCAGCCCTGTGAATGACGCCTCCAGAGCCAGAGGGACATTGAAGTCTCTGACTGAAGAATACCGCGACATACACAATTTGCTGACTGACAAAGACGAGCGGGTATTTTCTTTCGGCCACTATATCCGTCAGATGGTGGCAGATGTCCGACAGAAAAAAGCCACCCCTGTTTTACTGTCGCTGACGGCCAGAAATATCTGGCATGGCGATCGTATCGAACGGGGCTCCGGTGAATATGGTGGCTGGATGCACAGTCTGGCCATGGAACTGCATACACCTTTTATTGATGTGACCAATGCCGCTGCTGATCAATTAGAAGCACTGGGCAAGGAAGAAACCGCTGCGCTTTATCCAAAGGATCATACTCACTTTCATACGCAGGGGGCAAAGCTTCACGCTGAAGTCGTTGTCGCTGCCCTAAAAGGCATGCGCCCGTTTCTTTCACCGGTATTGTATTCAGAAGCAGGTAATGCGGTTACTGCGAACAACTGGACGTTCGTTAATTTACCCGTGGTGCAAAATCAGGGACTGCGCAGTGTGTTTATGGTGGGCGATTCCACTGTCAGAAACGGTCGTGGGGATGGTGCCGGCGGTCAGTGGGGTTGGGGTGATTTTATTGCCGCCGCGTTACCTGATACCAATGTGAACTTTGTTAACCGCGCCGTTGGAGGCCTGAGCAGCCGGACTTTCGTCACCGGCGGACACTGGCAACGGGCACTGAATATGATGAAGCCCGGCGATATTGTGCTGTTACAATTTGGCCATAATGATGCCGGCGCGCTTAACGATGACTCCAGAGCCCGCGGTACCATTAAGGGCACAGGCATGGAGCAAAAACGTATTGAGAACATGCTTACCGGCGAACCTGAAGTTGTTCACACCTATGGCTGGTATTTACGTAAGATGATTGGAGAGGCCAAAGCGCAGGGCGTCATCCCGGTAATTTGCTCTCCGGTTCCCCGTAAAAAATGGGAAGACAACGACTTTCGTATTGCCCGCGCCCGTGACAGTTATCCCCAATGGGCAGAGGCGGTGGCCCGCACTGGCAACACGGCTTTTATCGATTTACACGAATTGGTTGCAAGCGCTTATGACGGTAAACCCCATGAGTTAATAGACAGCTATTTTGGTGATGCTCATACCCACACCAGCAAAGAAGGCGCAGAAATCACTGCAGCAATAGTTGCTGAGCGCTTAAAACCTATGCTGGGTCTGTAAACATGAGTGCATTGAATATCGGCGTACGCGCCCATGATTTTGGTCAGGGCAGTATTGAGGAAGTCTGCAACCGCATTGGCAAGTATGATGTGTCCTGCGTGCAACTGGCTTTGCCCAAGTCCTTTCCTTTTATGGGACCGGATGCAGGGCGTATTACACCGGGCTTTGCCAGCAAAGTGAAAAACGCCTTCGCTGCACACAATATCGATATTGCCGTGCTGGGTTGCTACATCAACCCGGTGCATCCTGATAAGCAAATCCGTGAAGTGTCGTTGCAATGGTTTGAAGAGCATTTGCAGTTTGCCAGCGACTTCGGTTGCAAAATTGTGGGAACGGAAACCGGCAGTATTAATGCAGATTGCCTATGGCATCCCGATAATCATTCAGAGAAAGCGTTTGATGAGCTGGTTACCTCAGTGAAAAGGCTTGCCCTGACCGCAGAGAAGTTCGGGGTAATCATCGGTATCGAGGGTGTAGCCCATCACCACATTATTAATACACCGGAACGTTTGTGTCAGTTGCTGGAGGCGGTGGACTCTTCTAATGTAAAAGTGATCTATGACCCGGTAAATTTCTTTCCGGTAAATATGCCTTTCTCTCAGGAGGCTGCCATGGATGAGATGTTTGCAAAGCTTGGACAGCAAATCGTCGCAGTGCACTGTAAAGACTTCATCACCAAAGACCACAAAAAATTCGGGGAATTACCTTCCGGCACAGGTGAGATGAATCACCGCTATCTTTTTACCTGGCTGGCCAGTTTTAAACCGGATATTCAGATCATTCTAGAAAATACATCTGCCGGCAACATCGACAAGGTACTTTCCTTTCTGGATAATCAATTGTAGTTCAACCCTTTTCAAGCGTGTTTGCTCAATCCTCTGTACCCAACCCTCCGGGCAAACACGCAATTTATCCTGTTATTTTTACACCGGCAATTCCCGCGAAATAATTGTAAACCAGCCGTCAAAACAGATTTAAAAACCTGTTAGTTTCATATATTGAATTTTTTGTACTTTTCCGAAAATAGTTCTGGCCACTATTGACCGGTAATTTTGACCCCGAAAAGCACGATGACTGACCTGACACACCGGTAAACGACATCAAAACTGCTTATTTTATTACCTTAAAAACCATTATTAATCATAACCTTAAACACACACCAACCGCTCTCATTTCAATTATGGAACTTTATAGTTAAAAGCTTATTTATCCCTTGACGGCTGATTGTGGATGAAAACGCTTGATTGGAAATGATTGGGCTGTGTTGACGGCTTTTTGGGCCGGGATTACCATCATTTTCGATGTAAACAAAATATTAAAAACATGTACGGAAGACTTACATCGAACTTGGCCGATAACAGCAAATCGAGGTTAAAATGAAAAACTTCAAGGACAACAGAAGAAACACAGGGCAAAACCCTACCCTTGCCCGCAAGCCACTTGCCACACTTATTTCAAACATACTGATTGCAGGATCCTGTGCGTCTCTTTCACTGGCAGCAGTGCCGGTATTTGCACAGCAGAATACCGCTACGCAGCAGGAAGACGCCATTAAGGTGTCCGCTATTGCTAATGCCAATAACGCTGAAACTGCAGAAGCAGAAAATGCAGATGACGAAACAGAAGTTATTGAAGTCAAAGGTATCCGTTTCAGTCAGCGTGGCGCTATCGACCGTAAGAAGATGGCAGGCACCATTATGGACTCCCTTGTAGCTGAAGATGTCGGCCAGTTCCCTGACAAAAACGTGGGTGAAGCCCTGCAACGTATTCCCGGCGTTCAACTTGACCGTGATTTTGGTGAAGGTGCGTCAATCAGTATCCGCGGTGTTGAACCCGGTTTGCTCCGTGTAGAAGTGAATAATGTATCAGCCCAGGGCTTCGGCGGCGACCGTGGTGTCGACTTCCGCGCCATGGCGTCAGAACTGATCCGCTCACTGGATGTAATTAAAGGTTCAGAAGCCCGGCTAACTGAAGGGGGTATCGGTGGTACCGTGCAGGTTAACACCCGTAAACCTAACGAGTTTACTGAGAACTTCCTGTCTGTGAACGCCGAAGGCCAGTACAACGACCTTACCGGCGAGCCCAATAACCGCTTTAACTTTGTTGGCGTATACAAATTTAATGAAGATTTCGGTGTACTGGCGAACGTGACCAGTGAGAAAAAGAACACCATGATCCATGCTATCCGGAATACCGAATGGATGCTGTTCGATGATTACGACAACACCGCAGAAAAGACGTTCGTGAATCAGGATTTTGCAGATATTACTGACAAAGCAGACTGCGCCACATCCAGTGATCAGAATCTGTGTGAGCAACAATGGTATGACTTCTCTCCCCGTATCCCCCGCTACGGTATCTGGGGTCGTGAGGAAGACCGGATCAGCGCCAACCTGATGGTACAGTACCGTTTCAATGATCGTTTCCAGACACATGTGGGTTACACCTATAACGATCGTGACAAGACCGCAACTGACCTGAACCTGCACCTGGAATCAGGTTCCGCCGCCCGTGTCGATCCGGCATCCGTAGTGGTTGATGACCAGCACAATGTGACCTATTTTGAGACCATTGCCGCCGGTGTAACCAACCGTACGCTGAATTTCGCCTGGGATCAGACAACGTCTATCTTCGAAACAGGTTTCGAATATGATGCCGATGTGTGGAGCGTAGAAGGCTTGTTCTCCAAATCAGACTCTACGCAGGACATTGATTCCCGGGATACCCACATTACTGCCGAAGGTCTTGCGGGCATTGCTGTTACGCTGAATGATGAAGGCATGCCGGAGTGGGATTTCAACGACGGCTATTTTTATAATGCCGATGACCCTACCGATACCTCCGACCGTTTTGATGTAAACGACCCGGGCAGCTACCGCTCACGCTCACGCTATAAATATGCACCGCATACCGATGAATCAGACGAAACCATGGCAAAACTGGATTTCACTTATGTGCCGGATTCAGATTTCATCACTATGGTGCGCTCCGGTGTGCAGTACACGAAACAGGAACAGATCAACGCCGATTATCAGTACAACATCATTCGTGATGTGGGTCAGGTATATAATGGTGTTGAGTGGACCGTTGATGACCAGATTGCGCTGATCAGCGGCAATACTTTCCAGTCAGATGAGTTGTTTGACGGCTACGATTTACCGGTAAGTACCGTAGGCTCTTATCAGGCCGTTGATACCCAGCCTTTCATCGATGCAATTCAGGCCATTTCGGACGACAACACAACCCGTGAAGATCTCGATGTGCGTTCAGGCAACTACGACGTATCGGTAGAAACACAGGCCATCTATCTGCAGGGTAACTTCGAGACTTACGTGGGTGAAATGCGTCTTTGGGGTAATGCCGGTGTGCGGTACGTTAAAACGAAAACGGCTGCAAACGGTAACGTTTGGGAACGGATTATTGTTGACCAGGTTGATGAGAATGGTGATGTTCTCACTGACCCAATCACCGGCGAAGACTTAGCAGGTGTGGAAGACCCGGATCATCCGGAGGATTTCGAGGGCCGTAAAACTGTTGACGGTGAATACAGCGACACGCTGCCAAGCATTAACGTGAACCTCGGCATCATTCCTAATGAGCTGGTGCTTTACATGGGTGCAGCAAAAGTCATGTCACGGCCAAAAACCACCGACTTGAACGTGAACGCTGACTGTACCATTTATAAAACACGACGCTCTGTTGAAGATGATATTCACGATTACTGTACTGCCGGTAACCCCGCTCTGAATCCGTATCGTGCGAATCAGTTTGATATTTCACTGAACTGGTATCCCGATGAGAACTCAGTCATCTCCGGTGCTTACTTCATCAAAGATATCACCAGCTGGATCATTGATGCAGAAACCCGTTTTGACGTAGACTTCTTCGGCGACGGTCGCCTGTTTGATGTGCGCCAGAAAATCAATAGCTCAGGTGTAACCACCAAAGGTATCGAACTTCAGGCTTCCACTGTATTCACCTGGTTGCCGGCGCCCTTCGACGGCTTCGGCGGTAGTGTGAACTACACCCGCATGTCTGCTGATGATGTTGGTTTGTTCAACCAGTTAAACGGTGAAGAACTGCCCTTCCCCTCACAATCTGAAAACAGCTATAACCTGACGGCGTTCTATGAAACGGATATGTGGAGTGTTCGCCTTGCATACAACTATCGCGACGAATACCTGGCATCGCCGGCAGACCGTTCCGGGAACCCCGTCTTCGTTGATGATTCCGGGTATCTGGACGCAAAAATTGTGTACAACGTCACAGAAAACCTGCGCTTATACGCTGACGGTCGTAACTTAACCGGTGAAGTGAAAACTTATACTGCAGGCCCGCACCGTTTATCAGATCTGCAGTGGTCCGGACGTGAGTACGCTGTAGGTGTGACTTACCAGTTCTGATACCGAAGTAATTAGCTATGTTACATAAGGCTTCCTGAGAGGAAGCCTTTCTTTGTTTACTCACCAGGAGCAACCTGTGGAAACCATCGCATTTGTAATGCAATTACGCCCCGGTTTTGAAGCGGAATATGAAAAACGCCATGATGAAATATGGCCGGAGTTGGTGACGCTACTGAAAGAGGCCGGAATAGAAGACTATTCCATTTTCCTTCATCCGCAAACGCTGCAACTCTTCGCCACACTTAAGCGCCCGGAAAATCACAAAATGGATACCCTGCCAGAGCAGGCTATAATGCAAAAATGGTGGGCGTATATGGGCGACATTATGGACCACAATCCCGATAACAGCCCCGTCAGCGCGCCACTGAAGCCAGTCTTTTATCTCAGATAGAGCAACACTTGAGATTTCGGTTAGCCGCACACCATTTTATTTAAAAATTATTCTTTACGCGGACTCATTTACAGAGTAAAAATGCGCCAAATTCGGGTAAGCCGGATCCTACTCTGCCAGCCTGTCTTGCAGCTTACTTTTTGTCATTGCCGGAGAACTCAATGGCATTTCAATATCCGCCGGTGAAGAGCTATTTCGACGCTGCATCATGCGATGCTGAGGTTAAGTTTGCCTTCGAAAAAGGGCTGCGTTATGCAGGCCACACTCTTATGGTACCCGAAAAGTTCAGTTATTTTACCCTGCCTCACCTGCATGATCGCTATGTGCTTTTTAATCAGGGTGATGGTTATGACATCGTGTCGAATGTTTGTCTGCACAGACAGGCAAAACTGCTTGAAGGCGCAGGGCGCACACGAAACATAATCTGTAAGTTGCATTGCTGGGGCTATGACAACCTGGGCACGCTGCGTGGCACACCGCAATTTGGCGAAAAGCAAACCGGTGCACTGAAAAAAGAGTCACTGGTAAACTGGCACGGCTTACTTTTCCGCGACCGCGCGCCTGACATGGACTTAGAAGCACTGGGTCTTAGCAGCTACATTAACTTCGATGATTATTTTTTCGCTGATCTGGAAACGGCCCGCTATAACTTTAACTGGAAGACATTCATCGAGATTTACCTGGAAAATTACCACGTATTCTCTATGCACCCGGGTTTAAAACAGTACGTGAAAGCCGACGACCTGGAATGGGAATTTGGCAATGATTTCTCAGTTCAGAAAGTGGGACTGGGACAGGATTTACTGAAAGCGACAACACCTCACTACCGCCATTTTCAGGATGCGCTGGCTGAGCGCTTCGCGGGCAACCTCCCCAGGTACGGTGCGATTTGGTGCTTTATCTATCCCAACATCATGATTGAGTGGTATCCCGAAGTACTGGTTGTCAGCACCGTGTATCCGGACGGCCCCCGACACTGTACCAACCACGTAGAGTTTTATTATCCGAAAGCATTCCATGCAAAATCGCCGGAATACTTCACGGCAGAGAAAAACGCCTACATGGAAACCGCTGAAGAAGATGAAGTGGCCTGCACACTGCTGGAAAAAGGCCGTGAAGCGCTTTACCTTTCAGACGAAGAAGAATTTGGCCCGGTAGACAGTTTTCTTGAAGCTGGTGTTGCCAGTTTTTATGAGTTTTTGACGCCGGATGATTGATGAGTGTATTGGTGAAGTATTGATACATCCACTGAATAGTCAGACAACGATACATTACCAGCTATTTCCCTGACGCCGGAAATTTGCTTTCCCGGTTCGGATTTATTTTCTTAAAGGGATAATCGGCCCCCCCCGGTTGGACACTGCCCTGTGGGAAAAAATTCAGTAACCCGTTCATATATAGGAGAACTCACCGATTCAATGTCGCTGGTTAATGTTACTTTTTTCCTAGGGAAGAAAAGCGACAAGGAAAGTTAAATTGAAGATAAGCCTCAATTCTCAATTCAAAAATGCCCATTCAACGACAGGTGCGTTTTTAAAGTCTTTAATTCTGGTCACTGCTATTGCAGGCACATTATGTCTGGCTGCATGCAGCGATAACAGTGATAACGTTGACGCAGAACAAACTGATGATGTGACTGGCATTTGGTTTGGTCAGGCAACGACAGTTGAAGGTAACCAGGAAAACGCAGTATTGGCAATTGCCCCCGGAGGGACTGCAGTTCTGTTTGCTGAAGAGTCCCTCAATATGTTTCTCTCTAACGGGGTTGTCAGCAGTAATGAGTTTACCTCTGAAGATACTATGTACTATCCCAGAGACGGTATGACGCGATATGGTTCAGTGCAGGCAAGTGCTGACGATGGAAAGCTCGATGGAGTAGCCCATCTGTCAGGTTCGGTTATTGAGTTCTCAGCTACGAAGCTTGTCGCACAGGATACAATTTCCCTCAGGGACATCGCAGGTAATTATTCGAGGACGTCGACAGATGAGTTTTCTACTTACACCCTCTCTGTTGCCATCGACGACGACGGTATGATCAGCGGCTCCAATAGTGTTGGCTGTCTTTATTCCGGAAATGTCGAACCTGTTGCCGGAATCAATGCTCTTTTTAACGTATCTATCAAGGTCGAATCTTGCTATGAAGACCTTGATTATCACGGCTTATTAGCCTTCGGAGTGTTCCCTTTCAACTATGACGGTGCCATAAACGAGAGAGAAGGAATTGTGATAGTTTCAGAAGACGAGTCAAGAGCATACCCGATGCGGCTATTCAGCCCTCAAAATTGATAGAGATCCACAGAGTGCAGGAATGAGCTTCGTAATGAGTAAAGCATTTAATTTTGTGAGTTTTGCCATGAATATCCATTTACATTGCTATTCTGAACCGCCTCTTCGCGGGTGTTTTCTGCAACCACATTGCTGAGTGTGACGTTGCTGACCGGCATTTCTGCCTGGCCTTCTATCTTACACAGATACCCGGCTTTGCCCACCCGGACGTTCTGCAAATGAATGCCGGAGATAGTCGTCAGTTTACGCTCGTAAGTGGGTACAAGATCTTTCCATTGATACAGTACATCTGTTGCTATGGTCAGTGCGCCGCCGTTGATGGCAGGTGCGGTGATATTCTGTACCACTATATTTCGTACATAACCACCTCTGCGCTCATTGGTTTTAATCAGCACCAGATTGCCCGTGCCTTCATACTTAAACGCTGCGCCGCCTTCAAAATGGCAATCATCAACAAACACATTTTCAATGCCACCGGATAATTCACTGCCTATGGCGATTAGCTGATGAGCCCGCTTTATCCGGCAATGCCGGATGACCACGTTTTTGCACGGCATGTTTAAGCGCCAGGCGTCCTGATTTCTGCCAGCCTTAATGGCTATTGCATCATCCCCCTGGTCAAACTCACAATGTTCAATCAGCAGATTCTGTGTCATTTCAGGATCAACGCCGTCATTATTGTGCCCGTACGCTTTTACCGAAACGCCGCGGATGACAACATGCTCACTCATGTAAGGATGCAGTACCCAGAACGGGCTGTTTTCGATATCAATATCTTCTATCAGCACGTGTTTACAACGATTGAAATGCACGAAGTGAGGACGCAGGTTGGCACCTTCATAATCCATTTTGCGGGCTTCCACCGGTTCGCCTTTCACTGCCATATGATAAAGATTCGCCAGCGCCTGCATATGTTCAGGCGGACGCTTATACCAAATTTTCCAGGTATCCAGGTTGGCAAAAAGCTTGCCCTCACCGCTGAGCGCAATGTGCTCGCATCCGTAAGCGTAAATAAGTGGCGAGTAGTTATAACACTCCATGCCTTCCCAGGATGTTTTTACAGCGGGTAAGTAATCCTTCGGATCCCCCGAAAAAGTAAGCTGAGCACCTTTCCGGATGTGCAAATTCACAAAGCTCTTTAAATGGATTTTACCGCAGACCCACTCTCCCTGAGGAATAATCACCCGTCCGCCACCAGCCTGATGGGCAGCATCAATTGCACTTGCGATCGCCCGGTTGTTGGCGTGCTTATCACCCGCGATGGCACCAAAGACGCGGATATCAAACTCCGGCGTATGAGCAAAGTCGGGAACAATGATATCCGGCATAGCAAAAGGCGAATTGGTCTTAAACGACTGCGTATTCATACCGGCCTGTGATGAGGTGATAACTGAAGATTGCTGACATGCAGCCAGCAAGGCTGCGGACGATGAGGCGAGCAGGAAATCCCGCCGGGAAAGACTTTGTCTATTGTTATTCCCCATGGCCAGCTTCTTTTAGCGCCCAAATTTTCAAATCGCGGTACTGAAACTTTGTCCACTGCATTTGCCGGAAGCCTAACTTTCCGTCCTGTAACGGCGGGCCGGTGTCGATGCCGTCTACCACGGGCATATCGTCGGTGTAATCGATAACGGTGCGCCCGTTGATTGAAAGCTGAATATGATTATTGTGCTTCACTAAGCGAATATGATTGATGCGGGTATCTGTTGCCGCTATGCCGGGCTCACCTTGTTGCAGTAACGAGAATGTGTTGTTTTTTCGCAGGTTAGCGTGTCCCCTTGCCGGATTGTGCGCAGCGTTCGCGTAATAAGAAATATGGTAACTGCGAATATCCCCGTTGGTATATTGGGTGAATGTGCCATCCCTCGGAGTAAGGCTTGCATCAAAAATATCTTCACCATGTATACCTTTTGCGGCAAAAAACACGATAACCAGTCCCGCATCTGTTTTCAGCGCCTGCGCATTCCACTCTGCAATGAAACTGTCAGGCAACGTCTCAGGCATCCAGAACACATGGTGACCTGCTTCGTCGGGCGACCACATTTGCATCCAACCATTCTGAAAGGCTGTCTGGCCCGGGCCTTCCATACGCCAGCCCGCCATATCCGCCTCCCGGGATAACGGGTTTTGATAAATAATGTCGCCTTTTGTCCATTTTTCTTCCACCACCTGTGCACTGGCAGTCATCCCCGGTGATGCATTACCACTACAGCCACAGACCAGTGAAAACAAAGCACCTGCAACAATACACGTTCTGACTGAAACCATACTCCCTCCTTGTGCCATAACACTATTTTTCAAATGTGAAACTCTTTGACGATTCACTGGCAATCACAACCGGTCAAATAGTGTTATTTTCGTTCTCGTATGATAGAAGTTAAACAAAGATTAACAAGTGGTTAATCTTTTTAGTTTCAGATTTGGTATTAAAGGAATCTCATGGACAGACGGCAATTCATCGTTAACAGCAGTATGGTGGCGTCCGTACCGTTTGCATTGTCAGCAACAGGTTGTGCTTCAACGGTGGCGGGGCAGGCAACAAGGCAACAGGCAATAAAGCCGGTAACGCGACTGCCCGGTGCACTGAGCTGGTTGGAGGGAGAACAACCCGCTTATCAACCGGGCACCACATTTGGCTATCCCTGGCCCCGCGGCGAATTACAAGCTGAAACGCCATTGTCACTGGTTCATGAATCAGGCATGCAGATTCCGCTGCAGTCCTGGCCCACCGCTTACTGGCCCGATGGCTCGGTTAAGTGGACTGCGCATGCTATTCCGGCAGACGCCCAATGCGGTGATGCGTGTAAAATAGTGAAAAGTAAACCCGCCACGCCAGCTAAGGCGGTATCCGTTGATGAATCGAATCAGCACATCAATGTAAACACCGGTGTCATACAGTTTTCTGTCCCCAAAAAAGGTTCGTCGTTAATCAGCACGCTCTCCCGCGATGGCAAAGTAACGGGGAAAGACGCCAAACTGGTGGGAATGCGCAAAGCGTCGCCTGATAACGACGCCACCAATGAGCATTTTGAATCTCAAATTCAACAGGTCGTTGTGGAACAAAACGGTCCGGTGCGGGCGGTAATTAAAGTAACCGGCATAAACCGCACTGCATCACAACGTGACTGGCTACCTTTCACGTTACGCATGTACGCTTATGCAGGCGGTGAAACCGTACAACTCACCCATTCATTTATCTTCGACGGAGATGCAGAAACCGACTTTATCAGTGGTTTAGGTCTCAGGTTTAACGTGGTGCAAAGAGACGAGCTATACAACCGCCACGTTCGCTTAGTGGGCGCAGACAACGGTTTATGGGGCGAGGCAGTAAGGGGCATCACCGGGCTACGCCGTGATCCGGGTGAAGCAGTCCGGAAAGCGCAAATTGAGGGTATTGCTCTGCCACCTGAGTCAGAGTGGGATGAACGGGTAACCAGCCGTTTGCATTACATTCCCGTGTGGAACGATGTCACCCTCACCCAGACAACGGCCAACGGTTTTGAAATCCGCAAACGTACCAAAGCCGGTCATGGCTGGATTGGTTCAGATCAGGGACATCGCGCCAGCGGCACTGGCTACCTCGGAGGCGTGTCCGGCGGGATCCTGTTTGGTATGCGGGATTTCTGGCAATTGCACCCGGTGCAAATTGATTTACGGGACACCGGTCAGGATGAATCTTCTGCCACTATCTGGTTCTACTCTCCTGAAGCCCCCGCGATGGATTTACGTTTTTACCATGACGGCATGGGTCAGGATACCTACGACAAACAACTCGATGCCCTGAATATTATCTACGAAGACTACGAGCCCGGATTCGGCGACGCGCATGGTATTGCGCGCACCACAGAATTTACCTTGGCCGTAACCGGCAGTACGCCATCCCGCCAGCAAACCATTGATATGGCAGCGGCAATCCGCGAACCGGCCAGACTCATTGCCGCACCGCAGGACTACCTGGCAGCCAAAGTATTCGGCGGCTCCTGGAGCTTACCGGACTCATCAACCCCTGCCATGAAGAAGATTGAAGATCGCCTGGCCTGGCAAGTGGAATACTATGCCGGGCAAGTGGAGCAACGTCACTGGTACGGATTCTGGAACTATGGCGACATTATGCATACCTACGACAGCGACCGGCATGTGTGGCGCTATGACATAGGCGGATATGCCTGGGATAACTCAGAGCTCTCGCCTGACCTGTGGCTCTGGCACTCCTTCCTGCGCACGGGGGATCCCACCACCTTCCATCTGGCAGAAAGAATGACCCGCCACAACCGCGATGTGGACATTTATCACGCTGGCCGCTTTAAAGGATTAGGCACCCGTCACAATGTGCAGCACTGGGGATGCAGTGCCAAGCAAATGCGGATAAGCACCGCGTCCTATCGCCGTTTTCACTATTTCATTACCGGCGATGACCGCACAGGTGATGTCCTCAGCGAAGTGACAGATGCGGATAAAGCGCTGGCCGTGCTCAACCCTACCCGCAAGGTAGAAAGAACCAATCCGATCCCCGGCCTGGCAAAAATGGGAGCCGGCACAGACTGGGGCTCTGCAGCCGCAAACTGGCTGACCGCCTGGGAACGTACCGGCGATGATAAGTACAGAGCACGTCTTGCGGATGCCATGACGGTCATCGGCAATCACCCTCAGGGCTTTTTCGCCGGCGCATTTGGGTATGATCCTGAGAAACAGGCGTTAGTACCTTACCCTGAAGCTGACCCAACCCTGTCTCATTTAAGTTCAGTGTTCGGCCTCATCGAAATGTCCACAGAACTTAATCAGCTCATCGATATTCCGGCTTACCGGGAAGCCTGGCTTAAATACGGCCGGCTTTACAGCGCGCCGGATGAAGAGCAGGAGGCAGCGCTGGGGAAAGTGATGCGCGGCAACAGCCTTACCGTGGCCCACTCGCGGTTAACCGCCTATGTGGCTGCGCAGGAAAATGATCCTGAACTGGCCAGACGCGCCTGGAAAGAATTCAGGCAGGAATGGGGTGGAGAGAAATCCATTGGCACAACCCGGGTAACGGGTCCTGAGGTACTCAACCCCGTTGATGAAGCCGCCTGGGTATCGACAAATGATGCCGCCCAGTGGGGCCTGGCCGCTATTCAGAATCTGGCGCTGGTGAAGTCAGCGCTTTCATAGAATGACGCGCTTTCACCAGTAAAGCGCAACAGTGTGTGGAAAAGGTTTGTGTCAGTCAAACCTACCCTTCGGGCGGCAGTTTTGCCGCCCTTTTTTCAACGTCCTTCCTTTTTTGATTTCACTTCGCTGAACCCTCTGTTTCAAATGTGAAATTAATGTCACATATTTTAACATTTCGATGTTAAGCCAATGTAAATCGAGGTAACGTGATTGAAATTGATTATTTCGGTAACGCCGTTACCCGTTTGGTTTTAAAGAAGGACTTATCATGCCTGCATTAGTTAACGACATCGCGTATTCCACCGTCCGGCAGAACATAGACAAACTCACCGATAATCTGGTGAACATCACCGATGAAACCGGAGAATTCTTACTAAAGCTGGAAGACGGCAGAGTGATAGACACCAAAGGCTGGAATGACTGGGAATGGACCCACGGCATTGGTTTATATGGCTTGCTTAAATATTGGGATATCACCGGCGACGATAAGGCCCGTGAAATTATAGAGGACTGGTTTGCTAACCGCTTTGCAGAAGGCACTCCCACGAAAAACGTTAACACCATGTCGCCCTTCCTGACACTGGCATACATGCAGGAACGTACGGGCAACCGCAGCTACCTGCCGTATCTGGATGTGTGGGCAGAGTGGATCATGGATGGTATTCCACGCACTGAAGAAAACGGTATCCAGCATATTGTTTTCAACTCGGTAAACTACCAGCAAATGTGGGATGACACGCTGATGATGAGTGTTATGCCGCTGGCAAAAATCGGCTTGCTACTCGACCGCCCTCATTATGTTGAAGAAGCTAAGCGCCAGTTTATGGTACACACCAAATACCTGGCTGATCGTAAAACCGGATTATGGTTCCACGGCTGGACATTCGACGGCCGTCACAACTTCGCTGACGCACTGTGGGCCCGTGGTAATTGCTGGGTCACCATTGCCATTCCTGAGTTTATAGAGCTGCTGGATCTCCCTGAAACCGACGCACTGCGATTGTTTTTGATTGAAACCCTGGAGGCTCAGGTCAAAGCGCTGGTTGAAACACAGCATGAAAGCGGTTTGTGGCACACACTGCTGGATGATCCCAGTTCTTACCTTGAAGCGTCTGCCGCTGCCGGTTTCGCATATGGCATCTTAAAAGCGGTACGCAAAGGCTACATCAGCGATGAATACCGCCCTTGTGCAGAAAAAGCCATCAAAGCCGTGCTTGAAAACATCGATGAAACCGGCGAGTTACAGCAGGTCTCGTTTGGTACGCCGGTGTTTGACACCTTACAGGGCTACAAGGATATTCCGCTGACGTCGATGCCTTACGGCCAGTCCATGGCGATTCTGGCACTCGTTGAGTACATGAACGCATACATCTGATTGATTTAATCAAGGAGGAGCGCACCATGGCACGACGCGAACTCAAACCGGTAAACTACGTAGCATACGGCCTCAATGATATTCTCGGGGCCGGCTCCATGGCCGTGATCAGTGGCTGGATATTATTTTTCTATACCACATTCTGCGGCTTGTCAGCCGTTCAGGCCGCCAGTATTTTCGCCATCGCCCGTATACTTGATGCAGTGGCGAGCCCGCTTATTGGTCATATTTCTGATGGATTAGGCAATACCAGACTGGGACGTCGTTTCGGACGACGCCGGGTATTTCTTATCTTCTCCATTCCTCTGTTACCCAGCTTTGCATTGATGTGGGTGAGTGGTCAGCATTATCTGTATTACCTTGTGACGTATGTCTTCTTCGAGCTGGTCTACGCAGCGGTCATCATTCCTTATGAAACCCTTGCAGCAGAAATGACAGATGACTATAAGAAAAAGGCCAAACTGGCCGGTGCCCGCATTCTGACGGGTCAGGTGTCAGCCATCCTGGCCGGCATTCTGCCAAGCTGGATAGTCAGTGCAGTGGGTGGCAAAGAGTCAGCCTCCACCTTCTTAATCATGGGTGTCATTTTCTCCGTGCTGTTTATGGTGGTTGTGTTCACCGTATGGCTTTTCACCTGGGAACGGGAAGTCGGGGAACAGGAGCTGACCAAAGGCAAAGGCTGGACGGTTTCCGGCACGCTCAAAGCGCTGTACACCAACCTTACCTCAACCATGAAGATCCGCGCCTTCAGGCTGCACCTGGGTATGTATCTGGGTGGTTACATCAGTCAGGACGTATTTAATGCCGTGTTCACGTATTTCGTGGTGTTCGCTATAGGCGGTTCTGTGGTCATTGCATCAGAAATGATGGCCGTAACCTATGTTGCACAGCTCTTTGCTGTCGCAGTCGCGATCCCCATGGTGATGAAATTTGGTCCGGCCCCCAGTTACCGTGTTGCCATTTTGCTTTACATCATTGCCATTGTCTCTCTGGTTGCCATGTATATCACCACCGATAACTTCAACTTCATGTGGCTGATGCTGGGCGTCATTGTTGCCGGACTAGGCCGGGGAGCACTGAACTACATTCCCTGGAACACATACAATTACATGGCTGATGTAGACCAGATTGTGACCGCCCGACGCCGTGAAGGCAGCTTTGCCGGCGTGATGACCTTTATCCGTAAAGCAACCCAGGCCGTTGCAGTGATGTCTGTGGGTATTATTCTGGAAGGCGGCGGCTTTATTTCCGGCGCAGAAACCCAAAGCAGCCAGGCCATTTCCACCATCGTCCTGATGCTCGCCATTGGCCCGGTAGTGGTACTCATTTTCGGCTTTTGGGTTTCGACTAAATTTAAGTTATCCAAAGAAACCCACGAAGTGCTGATGAACGAAATTGAGCACTTAAAGTGCGGAGCAACAACACCCACAAGCGAAGAAAACAAAGCCATTGTCGAAGACTTATCAGGCTTCGCTTACCGCGACTTGTGGGGTAATAACACGGTTGGTATTGCACAGGACAACGGTTCGTCAGCGGGGAGTCGTCATGAAAATGCCAATGTATAGAACATTGCTCACCGCAGCTGTTGCCCTGATGGCCGGGGCTTTGTCTCCGGCAGTCAATGCTGAAGACATTCCCAAATCATGGATTGATAAAGACACCGGCCACCGGGTAATACGTCTGTCTGAAGAACCCGGATCCCGTTCGTTATATTTTCATCAAAATGCCTACAGCGCAGATGGCAACAGCATGGTCATTTCGGTGGATAACCCGAGAGGGGTCGCCGTTGTTAATCTGAAAGACGGGACTGTTAAGCGGCTGTTTGAAGACCCTGACGCGGGCATATTGTTCATGGGCCCTGCCAGCCGTGATGTGTATGTGACCCGTATAGAAGGCGCAGGAAGTGGTGAAGTCGTTGCCAAAAATGAGCTGCAACAGCCCACAGAAGTTCTGGCTATCAATATAGACAATGGCCGGGTCCGGCATGTTGCCACCGTACCGAGGGGAAAAATTCATTCCATCAATAAGGATGAAAGCCTGCTCATTGGTGCATTTGCAGAGCGCGAATACAGCATTGAATCCGGTCCCCGCCACGCCCGTTTTGAAGCCCGTTATGAAGCGACCGGTAAAGATGGCAAACCGCTGACCTTTGCAGAAGCCAAAGAAGTGCGCATTAACGAGCGGCTGGAAGCACGTATTCCCATGGAAATGTTTGTGGTGGATACCCAAACCGGCGAACAACGAACCATACATAAAGCCACTGACTGGCTGAATCACATTCAGTTCTCCCCCGCTGACCCGGACAAAATCATGTTTTGCCATGAAGGCCCCTGGCATAAAGTGGATCGCATCTGGACGATGAATGTGGATGGCAGCCATATTCAAAAAATGCACACCCGCAGCATGAATATGGAAATTGCCGGTCATGAGTTCTTTGACCACAGCGGCAGCCGTATTTTCTACGACTTACAAACACCCCGCGGGGAAGTGTTCTGGTTAGCCAGTGTCGATCTTTCCTCAGGAGATCGTATCTGGCGGCACATGCCCCGTGACTACTGGTCAGTGCATTTCAACATTTCCCCCGACGGCAAGCTGTTTGCCGGTGACGGTGGCGATGAAGAAATGGTTGCCAGAGCAAAAGACGGTAAATGGATTTATCTGTTCAGGGATGAACCAGTAAACGATGTGGCCGGGATCAGTGCCCCTGATGCAGCGTCATTGATTAAACCGGCAACCTTACAGGCAGAGCGTCTGGTCAATATGGCTGACCACGACTACCGCCTTGAACCTAACGTTACCTTTACCCCTGATAACAAGTGGGTGGTCTTCCGTTCCAATATGCATGGCCCGGTGCACGTTTACGCCGTAGAAGTGGCCAGAGCACAACAACCTTAAGGAAACCGGTTATGTCTGTTTCATTTGATCTAACGAACAAAACAGCCCTGGTGACGGGCGCGAGCCGTGGAATAGGCCAGGCCCTCGCCAGCGGGCTTGCCAGTGCAGGCGCCAGAGTGGTCTGTGCCAGCAGCCGCGCCGGCGGGTGTGACGATACTGTTGCCCAAATCCGCGATAACGGTGGCGAAGCCACCGCATTGTCAGCCAATTTAAGTGACGCTGATGCAACACAAGCCCTCGCTGAAGAAGCGTTATCTGTGTATGGCGGCGTGGATATTCTGCTCAATAACGGCGGAACGATTTTCCGGGCACCGGCGACTGATTTTCCGCTGGATAAGTGGCAGGAAGTGATGCGGGTGAATATTGATTCTGCATTTATTTTGTCGCAAGCCATCGGCAAAACCATGGTAGAGCGCCAGTCGGGGAAAATTATCAATATTGCATCGATGCTGAGCTACAGCGGAGGCATAACGGTTCCTGCCTATACCGCCAGCAAGCACGCCATTGCCGGTTTAACCAAAGCGCTGGCCAATGAATGGGGCGCGCATAATGTGCAGGTTAATGCCATCGCACCGGGCTACATCCGTACCGACAATACTCAGGCCCTGCAGGATGATGAAAACCGCAGCACTGAAATTCTCAAGCGTATTCCTGCTAACCGCTGGGGCGAGGCGCAGGACTTACAGGGGGCAGCCGTTTTTCTTGCCAGCGCAGCAAGCAATTACATCAACGGACACATTCTGGCCGTGGATGGCGGATTCTTAGCCCGGTAACCCGTACCGGGCGGGATTGGCAGTTCCCTTCCGGCAGCGGATAAAGGTTAGCTACATAGCAAAAAAGGACACAGTTATGACAGAACGATATTTGATCCCCAGTGTGGTGCATGCCTGCGAAGTTTTCCGCTTGCTGGCCAGCAGAGATCGCGGCATGACCATGCAGGAACTGGAAGCTGCACTTGATCTGCCGCGAACCACGGTTTTCCGTTTACTGCGTACGCTGGTCGCCGAAGAGATGCTGGAAAAGCGCGGCAAAATTTACTTCTGTGGTGCCAATCTGATGCAGTTGGGTCTGCAAATCATTCACTCAGATCGCATGCAGCAAATGGCCATTCCTCATATTCAGCGTCTGGCCCTGCGTACCGGTCATACTGCGCATCTGGCTGTACCGAATCACGGTAAAGCGCTGATCGTCGAAGTGTTCGACAGCCCGAATCCGTTAATGGTATCCAAACGCCCGGGGGTAGAAGCCCAAATGCACTGTTCCTCAACAGGAAAGGTGTTTCTGGCGTTTTTGTATTACGACAATCTGGAACTGTTGCTGGCCGAACATCCTATGGAACAGCATACGCCGTTTACTATCACTAACATCGCCGATTTACGCAAAGAGCTTAACCGGGTACGGGCATTAGGCTATGCCGTTGACGAAAGAGAATATAACAAGGACGTACGTTGTGTTGCCGTTCCTGTGCGCAATAGCCTGGGCACCGTGGTGGCATCGGTAGGTATCACCGCACCGGCCGCTGTATTCCCCAAAACAGCCGTGCCTAAAGTGGCTGAAATGGTTAAAGAAGCGGCCAGAGGCATCTATAAAGATGCCTATCAGCTTGAACGGGTAAGCAATTAGGTCAGAGCCTGTGACAGCAGATACGCTTTTTACCACAACCACCCCGCACTGCCTGCTTGCCGGCGAAGTGATGGTGGAATTATCCCGCGCGGAAGCCGGATTATTCAGGCAGAGTTTTGCCGGCGATGTTTACAATACGGCGGTATATCTCAAGCGCTGCCTGCCCGCCTGCGAGGTGAGCATGCTCACCGCTGTGGGGCGGGATCCCTTTAGCGTGGCTATGAAACAAGCCATGGTTGAGGAAGGTATCAACACCGGCTTCATACTTACCCACTCCGAAAAGAGTCCGGGACTCTACGCCATTCATACCGACGCCAGCGGAGAAAGAAGCTTTCAGTACTGGCGTAATGACGCAGCAGCAAGGGAGTGGGTAACGCTGTGGCAGCAAACCCTTACCGGCTCAGAACCAACACCTTTACAGCAGGCAGATTTAATTTACCTGAGCGGAATTACACTGGCGGTGCTGGATGAAACCCAACGGGCTTTATTGTTCGACTGGCTGCATCAGGCAAGAGAAAACGGCACCAGAGTAGCTTTTGATCCTAACTACCGGCCGCAACTGTGGGCGTCTGTTGATGAAGCTGCTGTATGGACCCGCCGGGCTTACCGCATTGCTGATATCGCCTTTCCCGGCATGGATGAACACAAACGGCTTTTCGGCCATAAAGACTGTTTTGATGTGATGGATATTGTGGCTGGCTGGGGCGTGAAAGAAGTTGTTGCGAAGAACGGAACCGACCAGATACGCGTGCTGTTTAATGAAACCATGGTCAACATTCCCGTGATACCGGTAGCCCATGTTGTCGATACCACCTCGGCGGGTGACGGATTTACCGGCGGCTATCTGGCAGCCCGTCTCGACGGAAAAGGCGTCCGTCAGGCCGCGCAGCAGGGGGCTGATGTAGCGTCCACCATTATCCGGTTTCCCGGAGCCATTGTGCCGGAACCCGCTTTCACAGAGGCATTGAACCGGCTCCGCGACACAGAAACTACTGCCCGCCCGGAAACGGCAGGATAAACCGGGGTTCGTTGCCCCTTGTTATTTACGGAAAAATAAGAAGACCGCACATGCTTGAAAAACAACGGCATCAACTGATCATCAGCGCCCTGGATGAAACCGAATTTCTCAGCGTGAAAGATCTCTGCTCACAATTAAAATCGTCAGAAGCCACCATCCGCCGGGATTTAGTCAAGCTGGCGGCACTGGACAAAATCCGCAAAATTCGTGGCGGTGCGCAGGTAAAAGAGAATGCGGTACGGGATAGTAAACCCGGGCTTTCTGCCAGCATTTTTGCACAGGACAGAAGCCGTAATGCGAACACTAAGCGGATGATTGCCAAAGCAGCCACCCAGCTCGTTCAGGACGGTGAGGCCATCATTATAAACGGCGGTACATCGACGTTTATGATGGCCGAGTTCCTGGCGGACAGAAAACTGAACATCCTGACTAACTCATTCATTCTTGCCCACGAACTGCTGGAAAGCAGCCAGAATCAGGTTGCCCTGCCCGGCGGACAGGTTTACCGCCACCAGAGCATTATTCTCAGCTCGTTTGAAAACGATACGACGCAAAAATACCGGGGCAGCATGATGTTCATGGGGTCACCGGGGGTCAGCGAATTTGGCATCATGGAAACCGACCCGCTGCTGATTCTCGCAGAACAGAAGCTTCGCAAGCGGGCTGACAAGCTGGTGGTACTGGCTGACAGCACCAAAATCGGTGTGAAAGGCAACCTGCTTTTCTGTGGCCTGGAGGAAGTAGACATTGTAATCACCGACAGCCAGGCCAACCCTGAAGCCGTACAACGTATCAGGCAGCACGGCGTGGATGTCATGATTGTTGAGGCGTGTGGTTAATACCGCGCCTCAGTGTTTTCCCGCCGCAAGCCCCTCCGCCCAACATTAGTGCAAGTTGCACTCTCCATGCTCAACATTCAGCTAAATAGCATTTTTATTCACCAGAAATCATCTTGTATATATCTATAAGAACTGAAAACCCCGCTGCACTTTAACTGAAATATTAGTAAAGCCATCCTCATAAATACGAAATTCAACGCGATAAATAGGACACTCACACTATACAAAAGTATCAAAGGCAGACTTATTGCACCCGCAACCCTTAAATGTATAGACCTATTAAAATACTACCTGCATAAGGATGCGATAATGAAAGCCACACACACTGCTTCTCTTTCTCCGCTTTTCAAACGTTCCGCACTGTGCTTTTTCGTCACTGCGGCGATGTCTTCCGGTGCTGCTTTTGCTCAGGAACCGGCAAATGCCACAACACCGGCCAGTCAGTCAGATTCTGACCTGCTGGAGCGTATAGAGGTTACCGCCACCCGCCGCACCACCACACTGCAGGAAACGCCGGTGGCGATATCCGCATTGTCAGGCAAAACGTTGAAGCGAACGGGGATCACCAGTGTGAGCGAGTTCACGAAGATGGTGCCGGGAATGCGTATTGAGGAAAGCAGCCCCGGTAATCAGCGGATCAGTTTACGTGGCGTGACAGCACCGGGCGAAGGAACGGTGGGTATTTACTATGATGAAACGCCGCTGAGTGGCTCAGTGGGGGTTAGCAGTAATGCCGGAAGCCGCCCTCCGATGGCGTCATTATTCGATGTAAACCGCGTAGAAGTGGTTCGCGGACCACAAGGCACGTTGTATGGCGCAGGCTCAATGGGTGGTGCTATCCGTACTATCTTTAACAAGCCCATTGATGATTTCGAAGGCGCGGTAGAATTATCAACCGGTACCATTGAGCATGGCGGCACGACGTCATCAGTTGATGCCATGGTAAACGTTCCGCTGATTGAAGGTGTACTGGATGCCCGTGTGGTCGGTTTCAAGAAATCCAGTGACGGTTATGTTGATAACACGTTTCTTGGCATCGAAGACACCAACGATTACGACAAAGAAGGGGGGCGCATTATGCTGCGGTACACCCCAAGTGAAGATATCACGCTGGACGCCATGTACCTGATGGACTCCACAGAAGCCGGTAACGGCCAGTGGCATCCCACAGTTGGCGAATTTGAATCAGTATCACAAATCAACCAGCCCTTTGAAGATACAACCAAGTTATACAGCGCAACGCTGAACTGGGAGATGGATTTTGCCACGCTTACTGCCACTACCGGCTATTTTAAGCGCTGGACCGAGTTCAATATGGACGACAGTTATTACATCGACACGTACCTCACAGAAGACCGCTGTCAGTCGCGCTGGAACGACGGTACGGCCTGTGATGAAGCGACCCTGACGGAATACTACGATTACGTCAACGGGCTGACGCCGGCAGTGTTGCAGCACAAAGGGTATATGACCAACAAGACCCACGAAATCCGGCTGACTTCGAATATGGAAACTGCCATTGACTGGACTGTCGGTGCCTTCTATCAGAAACGGAATGACTACGTACAATCTCAGGATGGCGCAGCTGACGCTGCAACCGGCGAGCTGATCGAGCCGATGGAGCTGTTCTACCGCCGGTATATTCTGGATGATCTTGAGCAAAAAGCGGTGTTTGGCGAGGTCACCTGGCATACGACAGACAAGCTGGCACTGACCGTGGGTACCCGCTGGTTTGATTACGACAAAGTCGTCACCGGTGAAACCACTGATGCATGGGAACTGATCAACGCGTTTGAGAAGCCCCGCACGTCTCAGGAATTTTCCGAAAGTGACTTTATGTTCAAATTTAACGCGGCGTGGGAAGTTGATGCTGACATGATGATCTATGCCACTGCAGCAGAAGGGTTTCGTCCCGGCGGTGCGAATAACGTTATCGGACTGGAAGAAATGCTTACCGGCTATCAGTCTGATTCTTTGTGGAACTATGAAGCCGGTTTCAAAAGCTCCTGGCTAGACCGCGATGTGCAATTTAATGCTGCGGCTTATCTGATTGACTGGGAAAACATGCAGGTGCGCGGGCGGACGACAGACGGCGCGTTCTCCTTCTTATCCAATGCCGGGACAGCACAAATCACCGGCCTTGAGCTGGAAAGTGGCTGGCGCGTAACAGATGACTTCCTGCTTACCGGAAATATGAATTTCCTGAATGCTGAGTTAACTGCCGATCAGGTCAGTGATGTGATTTTAGCGCCGGGTCAGGATGGTGACCGTATTCCTTACATACCTGAAGTAACCGCCATGATTGCGGCCACCTGGACACTTCCGGCCCTGATTGACGGCTTCGACGGTTCAGTCCGTGCCGATGCCAACTATGTGGGCTCTTCCTACTCAGAACTGCGACCCGACGACACGTATTATCTGAAGCTCGACAGCTACACTCTGGCAAATGTCCGCTTCAACCTGGATAACTACGACAACGGCTGGGGTTTATCGCTGTACGTGAACAACCTGTTCGACAAGAACGCCATAACCTATATCAGCGGCAGTTCATCATATCCCAATGTGTTTGCCAGTAGCGCTCAACCCAGAACAGTTGGTATAACCGTACGTAAAGACTTCTTCTGACGGACACTCAGGCAATGGCACTACAGTGCGGTTGCCGGATAACAACATTAAAAAAGGAACAAATATGACTATTTCCAACGGGGCGTTTTTCACAGCAAAGCCCGTTAAATCCTTTAGAAAGCTGGCTCTGGGTTTGATGATCAGTGGCCTGCCTGGCACGTCTGCGCCGGTACTGGCACAAAACGATGCCGTACCGGCTCCGGTTGATGTGCTGGGGCACGCGCCGGGTGATGATTTTTATCTGGCGAATTACGAAGATTCACTGAAGTATTTTCATGCGCTGGCAGACAGCACGGATAAAATGCAAATGTTTACGGCGGGTAAAACCACGCAAGGTAAAACCTTCGAATACGCCATCATCTCCACACCGGAAAACCTGGCAAAGTGGGAAGAGTATAAAGCCATTTCACGCAGGCTGGCTGACTCCAGGGATCTAACAGATGAGGAAGCCCGGAAACTGGCTGCCACGTCAAAAATTATCGTTCATATTGATGGCGGCATGCACGCCTCTGAAGTGGCTGACCATCAGCTTCCTATCAAACTGGCTCATACCATGGTGACCCCGGGCGACCCGAAAATCAGCCGCATCCTTGACGATGTGATTCTGGTTTTATGGCCGACACTGAACCCGGACGGACAGGACATGGTGGTCGACTGGTATCGCCAGAACACCGGAACAGAGCACGAAACCAGCCCCATGCCGTGGCTGTATCAGGAGTACGTCGGCCACGACAACAACCGTGACGGCTACATGCTGAATATGACAGAAAGCCGCTCTGTCACCGCTCAGGTACAGGAGAATGCGCCGGCGATTTTCTATTCCCAGCATCAGAAAGCACCCTTTCCTGCCCGGATTTGGGTACCGCCGTTTTCAGATCCTATTTCAGAAAATATCGACCCGCTGGTACGACACTGGACCAGCCTGATTGGCATGCACATGATTGGCGAGTTCGAACACCAGCAGTTACCGGGAGCCATCGCGCAGGCCCGGTTTGATAACTGGTTCCCGGGCTTTCTGGATTACACCCACGCCTTCCGCCACACTATTTCCTATTTCACGGAAACGGCTCTTCACCTTTACGCCACGCCCTGGGAATACGATGCCAAAGACTTTCCGGATAACCGCAAGGATCTGAAGCCTCAGGTGATGTATCCGTCTCCGTGGAAAGGCGGCAAATGGACGCTGGGTGATGCCGTACACTATATGGAAGTGGCTTCGATCTCTACGCTGGATACTGCATCACGCTACCGCGAGCAAATCTTGTATGACCGCTATCAGTCGGGTCGCGATACCGTCGCCCGTTTTAAAGAAGAAGGGCCTTTTGCCTGGATAATTCCGGCTCAGCAACACGATTTATCAGAGGCCGGTGAACTGGTTGAAGTCATGCTGCGCCAGCAGATTGAAGTGTATCAGGTAAGTAAATCCGCTACATTTGGCGACACCAAAGTCGCTGCAGGCAGCTGGGTTATTCCCATGGACCAGCCGTTCGCCGGACTGGTACAGGAGTTATTTGAACGTCAAACGTATCCCGCCACCTTTGTTGATAAAGACGGCCTTCCGGAAAATCTGCCCTACGATGCCACAGGCTGGACTTTACCCCTGCAAATGGGTGTGGATACAGTAGCGCTGACATCCAAACTGTCTGACCGCGAAAAGAAGAAACTGAAAGCCATAACAACAGTAGATCTGCCCTCCGGCATTGAAGGCCGGGGGAGCGTATTTGTGGCTCCTCAGGATCAGAATGCCAGCTTCGCTCTCATTAATGCAGCCCTTGCAAAGAGTGCTTCGGTAAGCCGCGGAATGCATGACAAGCAACCCGCATTCTTTATTTCAGGGATAGAAAAAGATAGCGCTGAAGCGCTGGCCACAGCCCACGATGTTACTCTGCAAGGCACTTCCCGCGTACCTGAAAATGCACAGGCAATAGAAACAGCGAGAGTTGGGCTCTACCGTCCGTGGAAACCGTCTATGGATGAAGGCTGGACCCGTTGGATATTCGAACAGTATGGTTATAACCCGGTTACCCTTTACAACGACGATATGAAAGCCGGAGATTTACTGTCGAAAATTGATGTACTGGTACTGCCGGACATTGATTTAAGCTGGATCACCGAAGGCTTCAGTGCGCCTAAGAACGACAGCTGGTATAACCGTACCGGTGGTGCCACAGAAGATCCTGTACCGGCAAAATATGCCGGAGGCATCGGTTCAGAAGGTGCGCAGGCATTACGGGATTTTGTTGCCCGTGGCGGTAAACTCATTGCCTTCAACCAGGCGTCTGATGCCGCTATCAGCTTGCTGGGACTGCCGGTAAAAAATGTCCTCGCCGGTGTGGGCAGCGACGTTTTCTATTGTGCCGGTGCACTGGTACAAACCGAACTGAACAAAGAAGCTGACAGTGCAGCCACACTGGGGCTGCCGGATGACCCGGTGGTGATGTTCTCACACGGCCCTGCCTTTGATACGTTACCCGGCTTTGACGGCACCATATTGTCTTCCTACCCTGAAGAAGGTGACGTATTGCTGAGCGGTGTGTTGCTGCACCCTGAAGCGATAAATGGCAAAGCGGCTGCTATGGAAGTGAATTACGGTGACGGCGAGGTGTACCTGCTGGGCTTCCAGCCTCAATGGCGCGCCCAGTCACACGGCACGTACAAGTTTATCTTCAACAACCTGTACAAATAACGCTGCAACGCATAATTATGCAACCGGCTCTGTCGACGACTGAGCCGGTATTTTTGTTTCCTTTCCCAAATTATGTCTATACAATAAATTTATCATCTTCCTAACGGTAGCTACCATGACATCACATACAGCATCGCTTTCTGACTATACCCTTTTTGCCCGTCATGTATTGCTCCCTGACGGCTGGCATCAGGATCAGCGCATCAGTATTGCCGGCGGGAAAATAAGTCATATCACACCGGCAAGCCCTGAACCTTCAGATCTTGTGATTGATGTGCTGCTTCCCGGCATGCCGGACCTGCACAGTCACGCGTTTCAAAGAGGGATGGCAGGGCTTGCAGAAGTGAAAGGACCGGGCGCAGATTCGTTCTGGACCTGGCGGCAGGTCATGTACCGCTTTTTAGAAAAACTCACACCGGACGATCTTACTGCGATTGCTACCCTTGCATACATCGAAATGCTGGAGAGCGGGTTTACCCGTGTGGGCGAATTTCATTACCTTCACCATGCGCCTGATGGTAAACCGTACGGCCAGCCCGCCGCCATGAGTGATGCCATCATCGATGCTGCCATCGATACCGGCATCAACTTGACAATGCTTCCGGTTTTCTATGCACACAGTGGTTTCGGCGGTCAGGCACCGGAAGCTGCACAGCAACGCTTCATTCACAGCACTGACGACTTCGGTAAACTCTATGAGCATATTGAACGCCGGCTGCTGACTACAGACGGTGCCGTAACCGGCGTAGCCCCCCACAGCTTACGGGCAGTGACGGCAGAAGAGCTGCAGTTTTTAACATCGCTGGGGAACGGACCGGTTCACATTCACATTGCTGAGCAAATGAAAGAGGTGAACAGTTGTCTGGCCCATTACGGTGCCCGTCCCGTTCAGTGGTTGCTGGACAATCAGCCCGTGAATGCGCGCTGGTGTCTGGTGCATGCTACTCACCTGGATGACGCCGAAATTTCCGGTATTGCACGTTCACAAGCTGTCGCCGGGTTGTGCCCTGTTACCGAAGCCAATCTGGGCGACGGTCTGTTTCCGCTTAACCCGTTCCTGGAAGCCGGCGGCCGCATTGGTGTGGGTTCAGACTCCAACGTAAAAATTGATGCACCGGAAGAGTTGCGACTGCTGGAATATGGTCAGCGCCTGCAACTGCAAAACCGGAATGTAAGCCAGCGTCTTGCAGGTGAACGCTGTGGTCAGTCTTTGTGGCAACAAAGCGTTGCCGGCGGCGCTCAGGCACTGGGCGTTGCTCCCGGATTGCAACCCGGCGCCTGTGCCGATATGGTTTCTTTGAAAATCAGCGGGTTACCCGATATGCTAAGGTCTCACGATAATATTATCGAGCAACTGGTTTTCTGTCACAATAAAGACCTGATTGACTGTGTGTGGGTAAATGGCCGGCTTACAGTAAAAGAAGGCCGCCATGCCGGCAGAGAACACGCGCAACGCGCCTTCATTAAGACCATTAACAGAGTATTTCAGTAATGCCGCCAGAACCGCAGGAAAAAGGGGTCAAAGATACGCTGCACCAGACAATCTGTAACGACATTCGTCAGCAGATCCTCTCGGGCACCTGGCCTCCGGGTCACAAAATCCCTTTTGAGCATGAGCTTGTTGAGCGTTACGGGTGTTCCCGTATGACGGTAAACAAAGCCATTACCTCTCTGGTAGATGAAGGATTGATTCACCGCCGCCGTCGTGCCGGCTCTTTTGTAGCGCGTCCGAAAATTCAGTCTGTCATTGTGGATATTCCTGATATACAAACTGAAATCGCTAACCGGGGGCAGCCATACGGCTTCTCTCTGTTATCACGGCGCAAACGCACCGCGCAGAAACGGAAAACAGAAGAACTGGAACTGGGTGCAGACAATCCGTTACTGGAATTACGCTGTCTGCATCTGGCAAGTAACCGGCCCTTTGCACTGGAAATGCGTCTCATCAACCTGAATGCCGTGCCTGAGGCTGAAGGCATCACGTTTGAGGATGTGTCGCCGGGTCACTGGCTGCTTGAACATGTAGCATGGAGTAAAGCCCAGCACCGTATCTCTGCCATTTCAGCCAATGCAGAGCAGGCTGAAGCGCTGGGTATTGAAGAAGGTACAGCATGTTTGTTGCTGGAGCGTCAGACATGGCGTGGCGGCGAAGGGATCACCTACGTAAGGCAGTTATTTCCGGGCGATGCCTATAATCTTCTCGCCCGTTTCTCACCCGCTTTCGGTTAACCGCAGCCTCGCTTTTATAAAGGCTGCGGCTTCCGGCTATAACAACATGGCAGCCACCCAACCGCCTGCCAGCAAGGGTAAATTGTAGTGTAAGAAGGTAGGTACAACCGTGTCCCAGATATGGTTGTGCTGACCGTCTGCATTGAGTCCGGCAGTGGGTCCCAAAGTGGAATCTGAAGCCGGAGAGCCCGCATCGCCCAGTGCACCTGCCGTACCCACCAGCGTGACAATGGCCAGCGGGCTAAAACCCAGTTGCAAGGCCAGCGGCACAAAAATCGCAGCGATAATCGGGACAGTGGAAAAAGAAGAACCCACACCAAGGGTGATCACCAGTCCCACCAGTAACATCATCAGCGCGCCTAACGCCTTGCTGTTATCAATCAACGCCGCACTGGTATCGACCAGAGACTGAATATCTCCGGTTGCACGCATCACTGCCGCGAACCCGGACGCTGTGATCATGATAAAGCCCACGTTGGCCATCATCTTCATGCCTTCAACAAAAACATCATCGGCCTGCTTCCAGCGGATAACCCCGCTGATACTGAAGATCACAAAGCCCACCAGTGCACCCAGCACCATAGAGTCAAACATCAGTTGCACCACAAATGCAGTAATCACAGCAACACCTGACACCGCCAGTGAACGGCCACTGTATTTCACCTCTGTATGCTCAGCCCGTTTCAGCTTTTTATCACTGTATTCCCGCGGTTTGCGATAGCTGATAAACACAGCAACCAGTAAACCGGCCAGCATGCCAAGGGCAGGCAATGCCATGGCACGGATGACAGATACACCGGACACATCAGCGCCGCTTTCCTGCAGATTTACCAGCAGAATGTCGTTCAGATAAATGGAACCGAAGCCCACCGGCAGAAACATATACGGGGTGATCAAACCAAACGTCAGCACGCAGGCAATCGCCCGGCGGTCCAGCTTTAGCTTTTGCGTGACCAGCAGCAGAGGCGGTACCAGCAAAGGAATAAAGGCAATATGAATAGGAATGAGGTTTTGCGAGCATACCGCCATCACTAACAAAGCAGCCATTACGCCATAACGGATATTCCGTGCCAGCGCGGGATTTTCCCCCTGCTTCTTATTAAGTTTTTTCAGTACCTGTCCGGCCAGCAGATCAGGAATACCCGAGCGGGAAATTGCCACCGCAAAGGCCCCCAGAAAAGCATACGACAGTGCTACCGTCGCGCCTGCACCCAGTCCGCTGTTGAAGTTATTCAGCGTGCCTAAGGTACCCAGACCACTGAGCAGGCCACCCGCAAACGTCGCGATAATAAGCGCTATAACTACGTGCACCCGCGCCAGACTTAGCGCCAGCATTATGCACACCGCAATCAACACTGAATTCATGCTTACCTCTTATGTCTATACTTATATTAATGGTGACAGGCAATTTTATTTTTATTGTTCTGTTATATCGGGGGCTGGCAATAAATACAAGACGTAACATAGATATTGCGGTGAAATGGATAAATATTTGGATTTATATGACTATACATATTAAAAATTGTTGGCTATATTAAATTGAAATAGCGTCCACAGAGACAAGCGCATGAAGCAACAAGCTGAAAAGATTTGGGTGAATGCAAGGCTGGTAACCATGGCCGATCCCGCCGCCCCTCTGGCGATAACAGAAGACGGTGCGGTCGCGATGGCTGATGGCAAAATTCTGGCCGCCGGTCCTGCTGCCGCCGTCACTGCGCAGTATCATTCTGATCAGGTTATTGATTTACAGGGCTTGCTGGTGACACCCGGCCTCATCGACTGTCATACCCATCTGGTATATGCAGGCAGCCGTGCCAATGAATTTGAAGCCAGGCTGGAAGGGACCAGTTACGCTGACATCGCCGCACAAGGTGGCGGCATTATGTCTACGCTCACCTCAACCCGCGCCGCATCAGAACAAACCCTGCGGGATGAAACCCTGCCCCGCCTCGACAGCCTGCTTGCACAGGGTGTGACGACGGTAGAAATAAAATCCGGTTACGGACAGGATATTGAGTCTGAACTTAAGCAGTTACGGGTTGCACGGTCACTGGCGCAGCATCGTGCAGTGTCAGTCTCCCCCACACTGCTGGCCGCGCATGTGGTACCGCCGGAATTTAAAGGCCGCGCTGACGACTATGTATCGTATGTGTGCGAACAGTTGATACCGGCTGCTCTGGCAGATGGCAACATTGATGCAGTGGACGCATTTTGTGAGCACATTGCCTTTACGCCACAGCAAACCAGCCGGATTTTCGACACTGCCAGACAGGCCGGGATCAAGGTAAAACTTCATGCCGGACAACTGTCTGATAATGGCAGCGTGTCGCTGGCAGCTAACTACCAGGCACTGTCTGCCGATCACATTGAATTTGCCACCGCGAAAGACGTGAAAGCCATGGCCGCTTCCGGCACCGTAGCAGTGTTGTTGCCGGGTGCCTTTTATTGCTTGAGAGAAACACAGAAGCCACCGGTTGAATTACTGAGACAACATAATGTCCCGATGGCAGTTGCTACAGATGCCAATCCCGGTACATCGCCGGTAACGTCACCACTACTTATCATGAACATGGCCTGTACCCTTTTCGGACTTACCGTTGCTGAAGCATTCAGCGGTATGACACTTCATGCCGCCGCGGCGTTGGGTCAGCAATCTCAGACCGGCAGTCTGGAAGCCGGAAAGTACTGCGACCTTGCCTGCTGGGACGCACCGTCACCGGCACACCTTATCTATCAAATCGGACTTAATCCCTTACGTCGCCGAATCTTCAGAGGACTGGAAAAATGACAACAATAATAATGCAACCTGGTCAGGTATCACTTAAAGACTGGTGTACGATTTACGAAGGCGCACCGGCTGTTCTGCACGAAGATGCATTACCCGCGGTGATTGCCTCAGAACAGGCAGTACAGCGCATTATCGCCCGCAACAAACCGGTATACGGTATTAATACCGGCTTCGGAAAACTGGCGAATGTGCGTATTCCTGATGATCAGCTGGCACAACTGCAGCACAATATTGTCATTTCCCATGCTGCCGGCGTGGGTGAGCCGGCTCCGGTTAACGTGATCCGTTTGATGATGGCGCTTAAACTGGCCAGCCTGGGACACGGTGCATCCGGTGTGAAGCTGGAAACGGTTAAACTGCTGGAAGCTTTCCTCAATGAAGGGATTACCCCGGTTGTACCGGAAAAAGGCTCAGTCGGGGCATCCGGCGATCTTGCGCCTTTATCTCATATGACTATGGCGCTTATTGGACTGGGCGATGTGCTGGTCGACGGCAAACAAATGCCTGCCGCTGACGCCATGGCTAAAGCTTCACTCACGCCGCTCAGCCCCGGGCCGAAGGAAGGTCTGGCGCTCCTCAATGGTACCCAATACTCTACGGCTCAGGCCCTTGCAGGACTGTTCGCCGCACAACATGGCTTCGCCACCGCACTTATTACCGGTGCCATGTCTACCGATGCGGCCAAAGGCTCAACCGCCCCGATGGATCCACGCATTCACGCCTTGCGTGGTCACCAGGGCCAAATCACCGTAGCTGCAGCGCTGCGTGAGCTTCTGGAAGGCAGTACAATCCGTGACTCTCATCTGCAATGCGAGAAAGTGCAGGACCCTTACTGCCTGCGCTGTCAGCCCCAGGTCATGGGTGCCGCTTTTGACTTACTGAATCAGGCCGCTA
This sequence comes from Alteromonas sp. NFXS44, assembly GCF_040148705.1. NCBI lineage: Bacteria > Pseudomonadati > Pseudomonadota > Gammaproteobacteria > Alteromonadales > Alteromonadaceae > Alteromonas > Alteromonas sp. NFXS44. The sequence continues at coordinate 406,632 of NZ_JAGDEA010000012.1, forward strand.
CCACCCTGCTCACTGAAGCCAACGGTGTGTCAGATAATCCCCTCATTTTCAGTGATACGGATGAAGCCCTGTCAGGGGGAAATTTTCATGCCGAACCAGTTGCCTTTGCAGCCGATATGATTGCCATGGCCGTGTGCGAAATCGGTTCTTTAAGCGAGCGGCGTATTGCCATGCTGGTTGACCCTGCGCTGTCAGGTCTGCCGGCATTTTTAACGCCCCGTCCGGGCCTGAATTCAGGCTTTATGATCCCGCAGGTTACTGCAGCGGCCCTGGTATCTGAAAACAAACAACAGGCATTCCCGGCCAGTGTGGACTCCATCCCCACCAGCGCGAATCAGGAAGATCATGTTTCAATGGCCGCGCACGGTGCACGCAGACTGGCTGGAATGAACACCAATCTGCAGCATATTCTGGCCATAGAATTGTTGATCGCGGTACAGGGCATCGATTTGCACGGTGACATGAAAACCAGTCCTCATCTGGAAACCGTCAGACAAACTCTGCGTAGTGAAGTCCCTATGTTGCAGGATGACCGCTACATGGCAAAAGACATGGCAGCCGCCTTTGCGCTCGTAGCAGGCTCAGACCTCACAGGACCGGTCGCAGAGATATTTAACCCGGCGCAGTCCGGCGGAGCGTCAGCATGAGCACTGACTGGCTGGAAATCAGCGAGGGCAATGCGCCCCTTGTGCTGAGTATCCCTCATACCGGACTGACCATACCGGATGAAATAGCACAACAGCTCCAATGCGATAAAGAAACGGCACTGGCTGACACAGACTGGTGGGTAGACAAACTATACAGTTTCGCGCCTGAACTCGGTATTACCGTGGTGCGCAGCCATATCTCCCGCACGGTCATCGATTTAAACCGGGACCCGTCCGGTGTATCGCTTTATCCGGGCCAGACCACCACACAACTTTGCCCGCAGGAACGTTTTGACGGCGTACCGTTTTATCCCGCACCGCTTTCTGAAGAAGAAACGGAATACCGTAAAGCCACGTGGTTTGTGCCCTATCACAACGCATTGTCCCACCAGCTGAACCGGCTTAAGCGTCAGCACGGGCAGGTCGTTCTGTTTGATGCCCATTCCATCCGCTCAATGTGCCCCCGTTTATTTGAAGGTGAATTACCGGGCCTGAATCTGGGTACAAACACAGATAAAAGTTGCCACAGCGACTACGCCACCATTGCATTTTCTGCGTTGCAAAGCAGCGTACATTCTGCGGTAAGCAATGGTCGCTTCAAAGGCGGCTGGATCACCCGTCACTACGGCAATCCGGGACAAGGTATTCATGCACTGCAACTGGAAATCGCCCAGCGCTGCTACCTGCGTGAGCCGGCAGAACCCGGCCGCCCGCAATACGATGCGTCTTATGCTGCTCCGCTTCAAAACGAATTAAAACAGTTACTCTCCCGGCTGATTGACCGGGCAAAATCCTGAGGAAAGATCATGACAACATCCCGAGTAATCCGTGCCCCGAGAGGCAGTGAACTGAACGCTAAAAGCTGGCTGACCGAAGCGCCCCTGCGTATGTTGATGAACAACCTGGACCCGGAAGTGGCAGAGCGTCCCGAAGATCTGGTGGTTTACGGCGGTATCGGTAAAGCAGCCAGAAACTGGGAATGCTTCGACAAGATTGTCGATACGCTTAAAAACCTGAATGACGATGAAACCCTGCTGGTGCAGTCAGGGAAGCCGGTGGGAGTGTTCCCCACCCACGAAAATGCGCCGCGGGTACTGATTGCCAATTCCAATCTTGTTCCCCACTGGGCGAACTGGGACACCTTTAACGAGCTCGATAAAAAAGGCCTCATGATGTACGGCCAGATGACCGCCGGCTCATGGATTTACATCGGCTCTCAGGGCATTGTTCAGGGCACCTATGAAACCTTCGTCGAAGCCGGCCGCCAGCATTTCAACGGCGATCTGGCAGGACGTTGGATCCTGACTGCCGGACTGGGCGGTATGGGCGGAGCACAGCCTTTAGCGGCCACCATGGCCGGCGCCTCCATGCTCGCTATTGAGTGCGATGCTACCCGCATTGATATGCGCCTGCGCACCCGATATCTGGACGAAAAGGCAGAGACACTGGATGAAGCTCTGGCCATCCTTGAGCGGGCAAAAGAAAACGGTAAACCGGTATCGGTAGGCCTGTTAGGAAATGCAGCGGAAATACTGCCGGAAATGGTTAAGCGTGGCATTAAGCCGGATATGGTTACCGACCAGACATCAGCCCACGACCCGGTTAACGGCTACCTGCCTGCGGGATGGACGCTGGAAGAATGGCGTGAGAAACGGGTGAGCGACCCGGCAGCAGTGACTGCAGCAGCGAAAGTGTCTATGGCGGAACATGTAAAAGCGATGCTGGCCTTTGATGATATGGGCATCCCTACCTTTGATTATGGGAATAACATTCGTCAGGTGGCTTTGCAGGAAGGTGTAACCAATGCCTTTAACTTCCCGGGGTTTGTACCCGCTTATATTCGTCCGCGCTTTTGTGAAGGTGTAGGGCCATTCCGCTGGGTTGCCCTGTCAGGCGACCCGGAAGATATTTACAAAACCGATGCCAAAGTAAAAGAGCTGCTGCCTGATGACGCTTCATTGCACAACTGGCTGGATATGGCGCAGGAACGGATCAGCTTCCAGGGTTTACCGGCACGCATTTGCTGGGTGGGACTGGGCGACCGTCACCGTCTCGGACTGGCGTTCAACGAAATGTACCGTAACGGCGAACTGAAAGCGCCGGTGGTTATTGGCCGTGATCACCTGGACAGCGGTTCTGTGTCGAGCCCGAACCGTGAAACCGAAGCCATGATGGACGGTTCGGATGCGGTTTCCGACTGGCCCCTGCTCAATGCCATGCTGAATACAGCGGGCGGTGCCACCTGGGTATCGCTGCATCATGGTGGTGGTGTGGGCATGGGTTTCAGCCAGCATTCAGGTGTTGTGATTGTGTGTGACGGTACTGAAGAAGCTGACAAGCGCATTGGCCGTGTGCTCTGGAATGACCCGGCCACCGGCGTGATGCGTCATGCTGATGCAGGTTACGAACTGGCACAGAAATGTGCGCAGAAACACGACCTGAATCTGCCCATGCTTAAATAACCGTCAAGCCTTCCGTAATGCGGAAGGCTAATTTTACAGATAGCAGCAATTTACACCCTGTTTTTTGTACAAACGCGCCTGTTGGTGGTTTAATAGGCGCACGTTTTTCCAACCAGCTTATCAAAAATGCGCGCAGTACTGTGGTCCTGGTTCAGCATCTTGATGTTTTTTGGGGTGTGCACTGCGCCGGCTCAGGCACAGACTACCCATCAGCTCATCAATGAAAATATTGAAACCAGCCTGACGGACAATTTTGAATTTTACTTCGAGACAGACACGCAGCTGACTATCAGTGAAGCAATCAAGCGTCGTCCTGATTTCCGTTTTTACACCGACCCGAATCCTAACTTCGGTTTTCAGTCCCGCGCATTGTGGCTGGTTACCAAATTCAACAACACCAGTAATACCCGTGACTGGGTATTCAATATCGATTTCAGCCAGTTGGATAAAGTCGATTTTTATCTCGTCAGAGGCGATGAAGTCTTAAAGCAAAGTCATCAGGGTAAGCTGCAAACCGAGCAGATATTCCGCGTACCGACCATGCGGGCTGAGCTGCCGGTGGACGCCCCGCTGGAGTTATACCTGCGGGTTGAAAGTTCCTCTTCCAGTCTGATTGTACCGTTATCTGTGGAGCCGGAAACCCGCCATAGTTTCGGCGTACAACTGGACAGTCTGTTGTGGGGATTGTTCTACGGCGGCCTGATCATTCTGGCAATATACAACTTCGCGCTGTTCTTCGGTTCCAGAGAGCCAAGCCTGGTCGCTTATGTGGGCTACATTGTGGCGGTATTGCTATGGCAATTTGTCTGGGGCGGCCATCTTCACCTGATATTCCGCGACGGCTTTGACCCGTGGTTTGCTGCGCATACAGAGATGATTTTCGTCATCATCGGGATCAGCTCCGGGCTGTTCGCGGTTACCTTTCTGGAAACCAAAAAACATGCCCCGAATGCCCATCCGATGATCATGTCTCTGCTGGTTTTGCAGGGCGTTATCGGCGCAGGCTGCCTCATCGATTTGCTGCCTCACATCTGGAAGAATAACCTGGTGTATGGCGTGGGTATGATTGCGATTTGCAGTTACATCTATGCCGGCTTTGAGGCTTACCTTAATAAGTTCAAACCCGCCCTCTATTTCATCTTCGCCTGGGGCATGCTGGCCAGCGGCGCAATTGTGGGCATTCTGAGCTTACTGAATGTTCTACCTTCCAATGACTACACCACATACTGCTTCCAGGTAGGCGTGTTTATCGAAGCCGGGTTGTTCTCTTTCGCCCTCATGGAAAAGAGTCGCAATCAGCTGGCCTCTGAGGTCAGTCAGGCAACCAATGAGCTTCGCAATAATATGGAACTCATTGAAGAGCAGAATGCCCGTCTGGACATTGCCCGCAAAGACGCTATTAAAGCCAGTAACGTAAAATCTCAGTTCCTGGCCAATATGAGCCATGAAATCCGTACGCCTCTCAATGCCATTCTCGGATTCAGTAAAGAGCTCACCCATGTTGCCCTGCCAGTGGAACAACAGGAGCAGGTTCGAATCATCAACACAGCGGCGGATAACCTGCTGGGTATCGTCAATGACGTACTCGACTTCTCTAAAATTGAGGCCGGCAAACTGCAAATTAACAATCAGCCATTCTCACCGAACCAGTTACTGGAAGACATGGTGACGCTGATGTCTAAGTCTGCCCACTCCAAGCGGCTGGAATTTGTTTTTGATACCGGCCCGTTACCGGAAAAACTCATCGGCGATGTATTCAGAATCAAGCAGGTACTGAACAACCTTCTCAGTAACGCACTGAAGTTCACCTCTTCCGGCACCATTACCCTTACAGTGAAAGGCACGTCCCTCCCCCACGGCATCCATGAATTGCACTTCCGGATTGAAGATACCGGTATTGGTATCAGCCGCCAGGATAAGAAAAAGCTGTTTAATGCCTTCTCCCAGATTGATGATGCGTTGAACCGCAGTTATCAGGGCACAGGGCTTGGCCTGGTTATCTGCCGGGAGCTGATTAAACTGATGCGCGGTACACTGGATTTAAACAGTGTTCCCGGGCTTGGCAGTGTCTTTGACATTCGTCTGCGGGCGAATCAGCTTAGTCAGAAATACAGTCTGACACCAAGCGCCGAATGGATTGGAAAACGGGTTGTGGTATTCGACCCTGTACCGGACACCCGCAGAGCCACAGCCTCCATGCTCACCGCGCTGGGAGCCAGGGTGACATCAGCAGATTCCGTAGCCTTTCTGAACATGCTGGATATACATCCTGATTTGCTGTTTGCTACCGTACCGGTTTCCCATCTGGAGAAGCGGAACACGTACCTCAGTGAACTGGTGGAGTTTCCGGCGAAGAAACGCATCCTGTGGTATTCCGGCCCGGAACCGTTCAACCAGTATCCCAGCCTGACCCAGCACTTCCATGAACAGGTAAGAATGCCTGTCACACTCACCAAACTGGAAAGCCTGCTGCATCAGAAAACAGCCCGTCGCCGCAATCCGATGCAGGATAAGATGAATAACCTGCCTAAGGCACGTATTCTGGCTGTTGATGACATGGAAATGAACCTTAAGCTGTTGCATACCTGGCTGGATCACTCGCCGGTCAGTCTGACCACGTCTATGAGCGGGCAGGATGCCGTTAACCGTTGTCAGAGCTCGGAATATGATCTCATCCTGATGGATGTTCAGATGCCGGGTATGGACGGTTTGCAGGCATCAAGACTGATCCGCAAAACGGCTCTGAATATGGGTACCCCCATCATTGCAGTCACCGCCCATGCTTTCAAAGAGGAACAGGAAAGGCTACTGGCTTCAGGTATGGACGATTATCTGCCCAAGCCTATCGAAATGGGCGCGCTTCTCGATTTGATTAAGCGCTGGTGTCAGAACGCCACCCCGACAGCCATGGCTTTACCTACTCTGGACTGGCAACTGGCGGTTAAACGCACCCACCAGAACCCGGAAGCTGCACGCTCGTTACTGGGGGATTTTGTGGTGTTGCTGCCGCCCACCATTTCCACATTAAAATCGATGTGGAAAGAAAAAGACTTCGACGGCCTGAAGGCGGAAGTGCACAAACTCCACGGAGCCTGCTGCTACACCGGTGTACCGAAGTTACAGGAACTGGCTTCAGAACTGGAAATCGCGCTGAAGCTTGAGCAAAACTTCCTGATTGCAGAGCATCTGCCTGCTCTGCTGAATGAGTGCGAAATATTAATGACAGAAGCCAGACGCTTCCTGGAAGAAATGAATTACACCTTTCCCTGAGCCGGTGACTGAGGGGAAGGTGCAGGCATCAACCTGCCTGAGTATTCATAAGCCTGTCCTGACGGGCTTGCTGGCACTGGCGCATAAAGCGGGCAAAGTCAGCAGGTTCACGGTCAATATCAGAGGCGGCAATAAACACATCATACCCCAGCGACTGACGAAGCTGAGACATTCTGTTCGCCAGCATGGCTTTAACGCCGGTAAAAGTTTGATTGTCTGCAGTGGTGTAATGTTTATCATCAAACATTTCCTGCTCGAAACAGGCACCGGTTTTACAGTTTTTTTCACCCCTGTGAAGCAGCAACGGACGTTGCTCCATCAGTAAATGGGTGGCCAGCCGGGGGGAAACATGATTTAAGAACGCACCGTAGTCTTTAATCCGGAAACCTACCGCTTCAAGCTCCACCTGTTCTAAACCCTGCTGCACCCGCGGGCAGTCTATACGCTGCACGTTATCCCACTGTAACAGCCAGTTGCCCAACCGGTGATGATAACGGATTTCCTGCGGAGAAATTTCGATACTGAACTGAGGCTCTCTTACTTTGAAGCAGCCGATGAGCAGCGATACAATCGACGCACTGGTCAGGAAAATAGCAGCCAGAAACAGCCAGTCCGGCAGAAACTTCATCCATATTGCCGACATTATCAGTCCGGCCACACCCAGCACCAGTGCAGTGATGCCGTTACCCTTTGACGTTGCCCTGACATAAATAGGGTCAGAATCAGTTCCAGACATAAAAATACACCACAAATACGATAACCGCCCAGATGAATATCATACGCATACGCCTGCACTGCGGACAGTCAGTCCGCCACCATGAACGGGATGGTTTGTTTGCCTGCGGTCGCTTTGTCACATTCATCCGGTGATTATCTGAAGAAAGTTTGATTTTACCCCGGCCTGCGCAGAAAAACTCATAAACCTATTTAAGGTTCTTATCTCTACACATCGCCGGCTTTTTGATAAACTGTTCAGGTTTATTTTGTTTGTTGAGAGCACTATGTCACAGTTTACCGGCAACCATATCCTTTCGGTCAATCAATTCGATCGTGATGCCATCGAGAAAGTCTTTTCTGTGGCCCATTCCATGGAGCCTTATGCAAAGCGTCAAAAGCGCACTACGGTGCTGGACGGCGCCATCCTGGGTAACTTATTTTTCGAACCCAGCACACGTACACGGGTAAGTTTCGGGACTGCCTTTAACCTGCTTGGCGGAGAAGTACGGGAAACCACCGGCATGAGCAACTCTGCGCTGGCGAAAGGTGAATCGCTTTACGACACGGCCCGTGTATTAAGCGGCTATTCCGACATTATTGCCATGCGTCATCCGCAGGCGGGCTCAGTAAGCGAATTTGCTGATGGCAGTCGTGTACCGGTTATCAACGGCGGTGACGGCGCAAACGAACACCCGACTCAGGCATTACTGGACTTATTCACCATCAAGCGTGAGCTGGAATACAACGGCAAAGGCATCGACGGACTCCACATCGCTATGATTGGTGATCTGCGCTATGGCCGCACCGTACACTCTTTGTCGAAACTGCTGTGTCTGTATAAGGATATCCACTTTACACTTATCGCACCTGCAGAGCTGGCCATGCCGGACTACATTGTCTCTGCCATTGAAGATGCCGGTCACAAACTGACTATCTCTGAGCATATTGACGGCACGGTAGATGCGGACATCTGTTATCAGACACGCATTCAGGAAGAACGCTTTCCCTCTCAGGAAGAAGCCAATAAATACCGTGGCCGCTTCCGCCTCAACCAGTCTATTTACACTAAGCACTTCCAGTCAAAAACGGTGATCATGCATCCACTTCCGCGGGATTCCCGTATGGAAGCTAATGAGCTGGATAACGATTTGAATACCAACCCGAACCTGGCCATCTTCCGGCAGACCGATAACGGCGTGCTGGTGAGAATGGCACTCTTCGCGCTTACACTGGGTGTTGAAGATCTGGTCGCGAAATATGAACGCGACGTGGTTTGGTACACTAACAAGAGCCAATAAGCATTATGTCAAAATCTGAAGTCCTCTTTGCCCGCGCGCAAAAAACGATCCCCGGTGGCGTAAACTCCCCGGTCCGTGCCTTTAAAGCGGTAGGCGGCACACCCCGTTTCATTACTAAAGCAGACGGCGCTTACATCTGGGATGCTGACGACAATCAGTACATTGATTACGTGCAGTCCTGGGGCCCCATGGTGCTGGGTCATAACAACGATAAAATCCGTGAAGCCGTTATCAGCGCAGCACAAAACGGATTAAGTTTTGGTGCGCCTACAGAATCAGAAATTATCATGGCCGAAATGGTCAGCAGCATGGTGCCGTCAATGGAAATGGTACGCATGGTTAATTCAGGGACCGAAGCAACCATGTCGGCAATCCGGCTGGCCCGTGGCTATACCGGCCGCAACAAGCTGGTTAAATTTGAAGGCTGTTACCACGGTCATGCTGATTCACTGCTGGTTAAAGCCGGTTCCGGCGCACTGACACTGGGCGTACCGAGTTCACCGGGTGTGCCTGCGGATGTGGCGCAGCATACGCTGACGGTGGAATACAACAACCTTGAAAGCGTTGAAGAAGTCTTCCGTGAACACGGCGATGACATCGCCTGCATCATCGTTGAACCGGTTGCCGGCAACATGAACTGTATTCCGCCTGTAGAAGGATTCCTTGAAGGCTTACGTAAGATCTGTGATGACCACGGCAGTGTACTGATTTTCGATGAAGTGATGACAGGCTTCCGTGTCGCCAAAGGCGGTGCACAGGCAAGATACAACATCAAGCCGGACCTTACCTGTCTGGGTAAAGTGATTGGTGGCGGTATGCCGGTGGGCGCATTCGGCGGCCGCCGCGACATTATTGAACATATCGCCCCTACCGGTCCGGTTTATCAGGCAGGGACTTTATCAGGTAATCCGGTGGCTATGGCAGCCGGCCTTGCCGCACTGGCTCAACTTGATGATGACGCCATGTATGAAGGGATTTTCGCTCAAACACAGGCACTGGCAGACGGTTTTCAGGCTCTGGCGGATAAACACGGCATTCCTATGACCACCAACGTTGCCGGCAGCATGTTCGGCTTGTTCTTTACCGGTATTGACCGTGTGACGAACTACCAGCAGGCCATCAACTGCAACCAGGAACAATTCCGGGTGTTCTATCACGGCATGCTGGACAACGGTGTTTACCTGGCACCGGCATCTTATGAAGCAGGGTTTGTGTCAAAAATGCATACTGCAGACGTAATTGATAAAACACTCAGCATTGCTGATAAAGTGTTAGGCTCTCTGTAGTGTTGGATATGTGGTGACACCATGACGTTAAGCTGGCTACTCATTTATGGTCTTATCGCTGTGGGCGGTGTTGCCGCATATTTCCTGTTCAGACAGTCTGCACAAATCCACGAACTGAAGGCTGAACTCGACAGAACACATCCGAAGAAAACGCCGGTTTCTGATACCCCTGACGGCCGCGAAGCCAGTTACATCGAAAAAGCTAATGAAGCGATGCAACTGAGTAAAACCTTCCAAAAATTCGTCCCCCGTCAGTTCGTTGAACACTTTGCCAAACATGGCAGCGGAGCCACACTGGAACTGGGACATGCAGACGAAGATGAAGTGGCTATCCTGTTTTGTGATATCCGCGGCTTCACCGGCTTGTCAGAGCATCTCAGCCCGCAGGAACTCATGGGCTTCCTTAATTCCTATTTCCTGCGAATGAATGATCCTATTCACCAGAATCGTGGATTTATCGACAAATTTATTGGCGACGCCATCATGGCGCTATTCGACCACCCGGGCGGCACCGCCAAAGATAAAGCCCGCGACGCCCTTCAGGCTGCTATCGATTTACGTAAAGCGCTGGTGATGTACAACTCTCACAGGGATAACTGTGAATATCTGCCCATTAATATCGGGATCGGTATTCATTTCGGGCCGGTGATCATTGGAACTATCGGTTCAGATGACCGTATGGACACCACGGTACTCGGCGACAGTGTGAATATTGCTTACAGACTTGAGTCTCTGACCAAAAAATACAATGCAGACATTATTGTCAGCGCACAAACCCTGGAAACGGTAGGCGCGGGCTATCCGGTTAAAACCCGTTTACTTGACTGGGTTAAAGTGAAAGGCCGGCAAAGTGCCATTGAGGTGTATGAAGTGCTCGACCATCTGAGTGAGGAAGAACAGAAAGCCAGGCTCTCTGTACAAACACAAATCACCGCCGGACTGGCCTGTCGTATGCGCAGGGAGTGGGACGACGCCATTGCTCACTTCATGAAAGCCAGAGATATCAATCCGCAGGACCAACTGCCTCAGCATCACATTGATGTGTGCCTGCAATACCGTAATTTAACGCTCAGTGAAGACTGGGACGGTGCATTGAAGCTGCACCACTAGCCTGTTATTTTTTTGCGTGCTCGCGGATAAAGTTAACCGGCGGCGCAAAGAAAGATGCTCCGGTTTCCGCACTGGTGTAATCCAGCCAGCGGTCATAATCACCGTCTCCGGTCCCGAAAACCTGGCTGTGCAACATAGACTTGAAAGGCCGTGCACTGGCTGAACAGCTCACAAAGAAAAGTCCCTGAGTTGTCAGATCTCCGTAAGGCATTCCCTGCTTAATTAACCCCGGTAAATCATCATCAGGCCCTTTCGCCGACGCGCGGATACAATGAGACATGGGGTTTTGCTCCTGACTCACCAGGTTGTGTTCCCGGGTCAGACCAATAATTTGTTCCTGCTGGCGGGCGGTAAGACTTTCCCAGCGTCGTAAATCGTGACGGTAACGTTGCACATGCACGTAACTGCCGCCGTTAAAAGCCAGTTCGTCATTATCGATAATGCCGGTTTTACGCCGCTGCATTCCACGCGGATTGTCCGGCGCATAGATAAAACCATTCAGATCACGGCCATCGAGATAACGGAAACCCCTTACCTGCTCCACCAGCTCAACGTGCAGCCTGAGCAGCTCCATCACTTCCATGCCTACCGCATGACAGATGTCAGCACGGTCAGCACGTATTTGAATAAACAGGTCGCAGGGCGTGGAAGGGGCAGTGCGATCTTCACACTGCATATCCGGAAACGGAGCCAGTTCAGTGGGAATAAAGCCCGGATACAATTCAGACCAGAAACCGGCACCGATGGCAATCATGCCGGTGAGCATGGCTTCATAGTGCTCGTTTTCGTAAAAATCGAATATATCCAACACGCGGGCAAGCTTTCCCCTCACCGTTTCTGCATCGTCATCCACGACATTCAGCAATAAATATTGCGCATGCAGATTCGGTTCGGCGCACACCCCTTTTTGAGGTTGACTCATGACATCCTTCCGTTTGCCCGCTGATTATTGATTTATGGGCATTTTCCCGGGCCAGTAACTAATAGTGTGGCTCAATACCCCGCGGCTTGTCCATCTTTTCGGCTTTCAGAGGCACCGAAATACACACCCCGCTGACTATCCAGCATAATTGCCTGATAACCGCCGTAGATCCCGACGGCAGGTTGCAGAGTGTGACCTCTCTCCATCAGTTCACGTTTAACTGTTTCACTGAAGCCTGATTCAAGATGTACCTGACCGCCATCCAGCATGAGATGTCCGGTAGGACTGCTGGAACCGGAATGTAATATACGGGGCGCGTCACCGGCTTCCTGTAAGTTCATGCCAAAATCAATCAGGTCGACGATGATTTGTGCATGCATTTGTGGCTGCGTGGCACCGCCCATTACACCAAAGCTTAACCACGGCTTACCATTGCGCGTAACGAAGGCAGGAATAATCGTGTGGAAGGGACGCTTGCCCGGTGCATACTCATTCGCGTGTCCTTCCTGCATGGTGAACAGCTCCCCCCGATTCTGCAGCACAAAGCCCAGTTCCGGCGGCGTCATGCCTGAGCCCATACCACGGTAGTTACTCTGGATCAGAGACACCATGTTGCCGTCTTTATCGGCGACAGTCAGGTACACGGTATCACCTTCGTACACACCGGCATCATAGCGTTTGGCCGCTTTTTCCGGATTGATAAGTTGCTGCCGCTCTGCGGCGTAGTCTTTAGACACCAGCCAGTCTACGGGCACTGAAGTAAATGCCATATCTGCATAGAATTTTGCGCGGTCTTCAAATGCCAGCTTTTTCGCTTCAACGAAAGTGTGAATGTAGTCTGCTGAGCCGAATCCCATCCCTTCAATATCGTAACGCTCAAGAATATTCAGGATTTGCAGAGCAGCAATGCCCTGTCCGTTAGGGGGTAATTCCCATACATCGTACCCCCGGTAATTCGCGGATACCGGTTCGACCCACTCTGACGTATGGCTGGCCAGGTCATCTAAGGTAAGGTAACCGCCCTGCTCTTTCATGTAGGCAGCGATTGTCCGCGCAATATCGCCTTTATAAAAGGCATCTCTGCCGCCGGTGGCGATTTTTTCGTAGGTGGCAGCCAGTCCGGGATTTTTAAACACATCCCCTTTTTTAGGTACTTTACCGCCTGGCATAAAGGTTTCAGCAAATCCGTCATATTGACCAATCCGGTCGGCATTCATTTGCAGGTAATACGCAATGAGTTCAGAAACCGGAAAACCATTACGGGCATATTCAATAGACGGAGTTAAAATGGCAGTAACAGGCAGAGAGCCGAACTTGCTGTGCAGCTCAAACCAGCCATCCACAGCCCCGGGAACCGATACCGGCAACGGACCAAATGAGGGCACTTTATTGAGCCCTTTTTCTGCAAACACGGCTTTGGTCAGGGTACGGGGTGAACGGCCGGACGCATTCAGACCATAGAGTTTCTTCTCTTCTGCACTCCACACGATAGCAAACAGATCACCGCCGATACCGCTTCCGGTGGGCTCCACCAGACCAAGCATGGCATTCGCTGCAATCGCTGCGTCGATGGCATTGCCACCCTGCTTAAGAATATCCAGCCCCACCTGGGTCGCCAGAGGCTGACTGGTGGCTACCATCCCGTGCTGTGCAATGACCTCGGAACGGCTGGCAAACATTTCACCGGTGATCCGGTCGTATGCCCCGGCAACGGCAGACACGCCCAGTAACACTATACCGGTAATAACCGGCTTCAGACTCTTTTTCATCAGTCGCAAATGCATTTCCCCGCTCTGTCTATCCGCTGTAAAAATTACCGGCTTTGTGTAAATTCATATTTATCACACTCCGCCCTGCAATTCATCCGGGCCGGCCAGAAAACAAAAAATGACGAATTAACGCGAAGTTAGCCCGTTCACTATACTTTAGTTTAAAGGTGGAACTAAGTTTGCAGTAATTTTGCGGATTTATTCACTGTTTTTCTAACAGACTCACCACGAGCCGTATCTGTGGTTGGAAATTAACCCGTCCCGCAGGGACATGAACCGACAGAGAGACGACGCCATGAGCACTGATTTTAGTATTGTTACTATTGTTAAGCGACGTACCCAGCAGTTGTCTAACCTGATTAGCAGCATAGAACGCTCTACACTTTTACCTAAAGAAATGGTGATTGTGTGGATGGCTCCGCCAAGTGACGAATCACTATTAAGTAGCGAAAACTTCCCTATCGTGCACCGTTTTGCAGCAAGTGATGAACTTCCGATCCCAAAAGCCCGTAACCGTGGTTTCGATACCTGCAAAACCGACAAATTTATTTACCTGGATGTGGACTGCATCTGCCCTGAATCTTTACTTCAAGATCTGGTCCGTTCACTCGCCATCGGTAAGGTTGTCACTGCCAATGTATGCCAGCTGGATAAAAAAGCGGAAGATATCAGCGAAAGCTATGTGCAGCAGCTTGCCCTTCCTCAGGCCACTGCCGCAGAAAAAGTCCCGTTTGTGCAGTTCGATACTAATATCTTCGGTATCACCCGGAAGGATTATGAGCGTGTAGGCGGGTTCGATCTCGATTATCACGGCTTTGGTATCGGCGATTTGGATTTTGCTGCACGTTGCAGTCAGGCAGGCCTTTATCTGGTTAACACCGGCCGTCATGTATTCAAGCAATTCCACGCCCACTACAACCCGCCGGTAAATCACTTATGCGATATCGTATCGAACGCTGAAGTGTTCAAACAGAAATGGGGCGCGTATCCGTCCTGTGATTTGTTCGCCCGCTTCGCTGAACTCGGGCTTATTAACGCAGATTACGAAGAGTCCGGTATGCGTGTGGTACGTCTGGTCACAGACGAAGAGCTGGCGACTTACCTGGTAAAAGAACCGGACAGTGTGGCGTCAGAAGGCACATCAGCTCCGGCTGGTACGTTAACCCGTACAGGTACATTGAAACAGACAGCCTGAAGTAAGCAATTTCGCGGGGGCCGGTTCCCCGCGATTGATTCTTCACAACGAAAACACCCGGCATCTGCCGGGTGTTTTGTTTTTCAGTTTAATTGCCCGTAACCGGGCAACTGTTACTTATCTTCCAGAGGCGTATCTTCGGTGATGGGCACCGCGTTAACGTCTGTATCCAACGCTTCCACCGCTTTTCGGACACCTGCAGCGTAGTCAGGATGTACTTTTTCAAGAACAGCGTACCAGCGCTCTTTTACGCCGTCTGAACATGGCCCCATCGCGGCAGCATAGTTCTTGTACAACCTTTCTTTCTGCTCGTCAGAGAACATGTTGTAAAGGGCTCTTGGCTGCACGTAATCAATGTCCGATTCTTCCTGATAATAGCGGTCAGCATCGCCATCGATGCGCAGCGGTGGTTCCGGATTCTTGATTTGAGCCACCGGACCGTTGTGCTGGTTTGGCTCGTAATAGGCGTCAGGATTACCAAAATCATTGGTAAAGAAGCGCATCGCACCGTCTTTATGATAATGGTTCAACTCCGCTTTCTTCGGCGCATTAGCCGGTAAGGCTTCATAGTGAGTTCCAAGACGATAACGGTGAGCATCTGCATAGGAGAACACCCGGGCCTGCAGCATCTTGTCAGGACTGAAGCCGATACCGGGCACCACGTTTGACGGGCTGTAGGCTGCATTCTCAATCATCTGGAAGTAGTTTTCAGGCACGGTGTGCATTTCCAGTTCGCCCACTTCAATCAGAGGGAAATCACCATGAGGCCACACTTTGGTGAGGTCGAAAGGATTATAAGCCTGCTTCCCTGCCTCTTCTTCAGGCATCACCTGAATGTACAGAGTCCATTTAGGATATTTGCCGTCTTCGATGGCATTGATTAAGTCTTCCTGGTAAGACTCGCGGGTTTTACCTATGATCTCTTCAGCCTCATCATTGGTGTAATGTTCATGCCCCTGCTGTGTTTTAAAGTGGAATTTCACCCAGAAACGCTCGCCTTTGGCATTCCACATACTGAAAGTGTGTGAGCCGTAGCCGTTCATGTACATAGGGTTCTTAGGAATACCACGATCAGACATCAGAATGGTGACCTGATGCACAGACTCAGGTTGTCCGGCCCAGAAATCAAACATCGCTTCCGGGCTGCGAAGATTCGTTTTCGGATGGCGCTTTTGAGTACGGATAAAATCCGGAAACTTAAACGCGTCGCGGATAAAGAAGATTGGGGTATTGTTACCTACCATATCCCAGTTACCTTCTTCGGTGTAAAACTTAAGACTGAAACCTCGTACATCACGCTCGGTGTCAGCAGCGCCTGATTCCCCTGCAACGGTAGACCAGCGACTCAGCACTTCGGTCTTTTTTCCAATCTCAGAGAACAGGTCGGCACAGGTGTACCGGGTAATGTCGTGGGTCACTGTAAATGTACCCTGCAAACCCCAGCCTTTGGCATGCACCGTACGCTCAGGAATACGCTCCCTGTTCTGGTGTGCCAGCTTTTCAACAAGCTGATAATCTGTCAGCAGAACCGGACCTCTTGCGCCCGCTGTTTTGCTGGTTTCGTTAGATTCGACGGGCGCGCCCGCGCTGGTGGTGAGAGTTGGTTTTTTACTCATAACGGTCTCCTGGGAAAAGCACGATAGTTGGTGTAACTATGCGTACAACAGAGAGCCGGAAAACGACCAATCTATTTTTTAAAAGATGTTAATTATTTATTTCTATTAAACAGAAAAAACCCCGCAGATGCGGGGTTCAAATTTTGGTGAGTTGAGCATTATGCTTTTGTTATAGGTTGCCCAATCAAGTCTCCGTGTTGAAGATTAACGACCTGAAGTAAAATCAGGATATGCTTCCAGACCACATTCAGCAACGTCAACACCTTCAAATTCTTCTTCTTCAGAAACCCGGATGCCCATTACAGCTTTCAGGATTACCCAAACAATCAGACTGGTTACGAATACCCATACAAAGATTGTAGCAGCACCTAACAGCTGACCACCGAAAGTAGAACCTTCGTTAGTTACCGGCACCAGTAACAGACCTAACAGACCGACTACACCGTGAACAGAGATAGCACCTACAGGATCATCGATTTTCAGTTTGTCCAGGAACACGATGCTCAGAACAACCAGCAGACCACCTAATGCACCGAAAAGTGTTGCCATCAGAGGCGTTGGCGTTGAAGGTTCAGCAGTAATAGCTACCAGACCAGCCAGTGCACCGTTAAGAACCATAGTCAGGTCAGCTTTACCGAACATTACGCGGGCCAGCAGCAGCGCAGCAATTGCACCACCGGCGGCGGCAGCATTGGTGTTCATGAATACAACCGCAACAGAGTTAGCACTTTCTACAGTAGCTGTTGCCAGAACAGAACCACCGTTGAAGCCGAACCAACCCATCCACAGAATGAATGTACCTAAAGTCGCCAGAGGCAGGTTAGCACCCGGGATAGCATTTACTTTGCCATCTGCAGTGTATTTACCTTTACGGGCACCAAGTACCAGTACACCGGCTAACGCAGCAGCAGCACCTGCCATGTGAACAATACCGGAACCTGCAAAGTCAGAGAAACCGTTGTCGCCCAGTACGTACATACCGAATACAGACTCACCGCCCCATGTCCATGCACCTTCCATTGGATAGATGAAACCAGTCATCACAACTGCGAATGCCAGGAAGGCCCACAGTTTCATACGCTCAGCAACCGCACCGGATACGATAGACATTGCCGTGGCAACGAATACTACCTGGAAGAAGAAGTCAGCTGAAGGCGCGTAGGTAGCCGGTTCTTCTGCAACACCTGTTGCACCGTCACCAACAATACCGGAAAGGAATAATGTGAAGTCACCACCGCCGTACATGATGCTGTAACCGCAGATCATATACATGGTACAGGCAATGGCATACAGCGCCACGTTCTTGGTCAGAATTTCAGTGGTGTTTTTAGCACGAACCAGACCCGCCTCAAGCATGGCAAAGCCGGCAGCCATCCACATGACTAACGCACCGCAAATAAGGAAATAGAAGGTATCTAATGCATACCCGAGTTCAAATGTGATTTCCATTGTTTTCTCCGCAATTTCTTATTGTGTTGTTTTACAGCGCGTCTGCGTCAGCTTCGCCGGTACGAATACGAACAGCATGTTCAAGGTCGTAGACGAATACTTTACCGTCACCGATCTTGCCCGTTTTTGCTGCGCCAACGATGGCTTCTACCAAACGCTCAACCTGGTCTGCCTGAACGGCAACTTCCAGTTTTACTTTTGGTAAGAAATCCACCTGATATTCGGCGCCGCGATATAATTCAGTGTGTCCTTTTTGACGTCCAAACCCTTTCACTTCGGTAACGGTAAGACCGTCGATACCGATCTCTGAAATGGCTTCACGAACATCATCCAGCTTGAATGGCTTGATGATAGCTGTGACTAGTTTCATGTGTTGCTCCCAAATAATGGTTGTTTGTTTTCGCTTTTAGCGGGGGTTGCTGAAGTAAACCAAGTCCTATGCCACAAATTTTAATCTATAAAAAACAGATATTTATGCATTAAAACGAATGGAGAGCTTAAAAATTACGCACCATGATCGTGCGAAGGCAAAATAACGCACCACAATTGGGCAACCAAAATCGTGCTTGTGTAAAGACCGGGAACTTCATCTTATTTCAGCGGTCTTCTGTCGCGTATGGAAACCACGGACACCGCTTTCTTTGCCCCTCAAAGGCCAACATTTGATCCACCCCGCTCAGGAAAGAAAAGCGGGGTCTTTGTTGTGTCTGTTATTATTCACCTTATATTGCTTGCCGCACTGGCGCTGATGGAAAGTAAGCGCGATATTCCGGAGCCCGTGGTCAGTACGCCCATCACGGCGACGTTAATCCGTCTGCCACAACCTCAGACCGTCCGGGAACCGGACACACTACCGGAAACCATTCCGGAAGCATCAGTGCCCGACAAGACTGAACCTGCCGCACCGGAGTCCAAACCAACTCAGGAACAGGCAGCCCCGCCTGACATCAAAACACCGCCGGCAGTAAAAGAACCGCCACAGCAACAACCTGTGCAACCTGAAACGTCAGAGCCGGTTCAACCGCCTGTCTCTTCTGTTATCGCGCAGCCGGCTGCGCCAACAGATTCAGGCACGGTTTCAAACAGACCATCATTAACATCGCGCCGTGCTCTGGATGCTTTTTTCAGCCGGCAACAGGCTGCCAGTACACAGCAGGATGCTGAGCAAGTAGCCAAAGAACTCAGGCGGGCAAAAACGTCACCGGATATCAGCGATCCCCGTAAAGGCGCAGAAAAAGAAGATCCTCTTGCCCCGCCCCCTGCCGTTGAAGTGGATTGCAGTAGTAAAACCACGCAAACCCTGGCATTTATTTCACGTTTTACCGGTGGACGGGCGACCTGTTCAGACAGGGGCAAAGGGTTTGAGAAATTTATTGATGCGCGGATAAATAAAGGGGTCAAAGAAGAAGAGAATCAAAATTAGTCTGTATTGCGTATAAGGGCTTCTACAGATAACCTATGCCCCGATTCTTTTTGAGGAAAACCTATGGCAGCCGCTAACCTACTCGCCCTGATTGATGATATCGCTACTTTGCTGGATGACATTTCCGCCATGTCTAAAGTGGCTGCGCAGAAAACTGCCGGGGTACTGGGTGATGATCTTGCATTAAATGCCAACCAGGTTCAGGGAGTACGTGCCGAAAGAGAACTGCCTGTGGTTTGGGCTGTGGCAAAAGGCTCACTGCTCAACAAAGTGTTCCTTGTACCTGCAGCGCTGCTTATTTCTGCTTTTATTCCGGTTCTGATCACCGTCATGCTGGTCATTGGTGGTCTGTACCTGTGTTTCGAAGGGGCTGAAAAAGTATTGCACCGGCTTTTCCATAAAGAAGATGAAGCAGAGCGTGAAGCCAGAATTGAAAAACTCTCACAGGAAAATATTGATCTTGTGGCGCTTGAGAAAGACAAGATTAAAGGCGCCATCCGGACTGATTTTATTTTGTCCGCAGAGATTATCGTCATTGCACTGGGTAGCGTGCAGCAGGCTGATTTTGTTACTCAGGTAGGTGTATTGTGCGCATTGAGTGTGGGGATCACCGCCGGTGTGTATGGTCTGGTTGCCGGCATTGTGAAAATGGACGATGTCGGTCTGTATCTGCTCAGAAAATCACTTACCGGCGGCTACAACGGTTTTCAGCGTGTCACTGGCCGCGCCCTGCTCGTTGCTGCGCCTCTGTTAATGAAAACCCTCGCTTTTGTCGGCACCATTGCTATGTTCCTCGTTGGCGGCGGCATCCTTACTCACAATATTCCGTTTATGCACCACCTCGCTGAATCCATTAATCACAGTGTGGAGCAACTCAGCTTTGTCATCTCCCTTATCACCGATGGTGTGGCTGGTTTGATTGCCGGTTCGGTAATTGTGGGTATTGTTTCACTGTTTTCTAAAAAGAAAGACGCGCATTAAGCTGCTCTGATGTTGTCGGGGCGGCAAACTATGCCCCGGCCACAACCAAAATCATCGCGGGCTGACTCACCTGTCAGCCCCGTACATCATACCTGGTCAAATTCGCCAAATAGAGTTTTCAAAATTACTAATTCTTAGTGCTTATACTATTTACACTTATCAAAGCTTTTCCACACAGACAAAATAAAACGTTTAAAATCAACACTTTAAAATTTTTTTTCGTGTTGGCACAACTATCGCTAAAGTTAATGCGACTTAACAATTAACTGCCGGGAAGTCAGTAAGAGTGCAGTTTATTAACCTTAACTTTGGAGAAATTATGTTTACTTTACGTCGTCAATTCACTGCACTTGCACTTGTTGCTACTTCTGTTCTGTCTGTACCGGCAATGGCTGAAACATCATTGCAAAGCCAGCTTCAGGGCTATTTATCTGAGATGGTTGAGCAACAAATCGATAATGTGCGCACAGAAATCCTGTCTGAAGTGACTCAGCTTGTGGCCAACACTACGTACCAGGCCGAACCTGAAGTAGCTGAAGAAACACTGGTTGCTGACATCAAGATCCGAGATCTTAAACAGGAAGATGTGATGTCTTCTGAAGACATCAAAGGAGAGTAATGATGATGACATCAGGTGCGTTGTTGTTGCTTGCGCTGGGACCGGTTGTCGCGTACCTCGCCAGCGCAGTGTTATTCAGCGGTGTGCAACACATTGCAGACCGCTTTCACTAATCCCGACGAGCTCCCGTAGGGCCTTCCCTGAGTCAGATCTGGTAGCGGGACAGATTTTTACTGAGCCGTATGTCGCTGCCAGTTCTGACTACAGGGCTTTTTCGATAAGAAAAAGCCTTAGTTTCCAAACAAACGTTCCCACCAGCTTTTCTTTTCTTTGCCCGGAGGCGCTACAGGCTTACCGTAGCAATCCTGCGCCGGCGGCGGCAGTACATCAAGAATAGCCGGCACACTCATGGAGTCAGGACAGCCGGCAATGGTCAGTGCACCCGTCTGACTGTCGAAATGTGCAATACCTAACCCTTCCGGAAAACGTCGTGACAGTGACTTGGGCGACTGACTTTTCTGATAGTTTACAAACACAGGTAAGGCCCCGCCTGCACCGGTTAACAGCACTGGCTGGTTATCATCATTCCCTACCCATACAGTTGCCACATTATTCCGGTCAAAGCCGGTAAACCAGCTGTCGCGGTAATCATCTGTGGTGCCGGTTTTACCGCCCATGTTGATATTCGGGAAGTTACTGCCCACACGTTTCGCTGTACCTTCAGTGGTCACTTTATACAACGCGTAGTTCAGCAGGTATGTCGCGGCCTCATCTACCCGCTGGGAATAGTAATCGGCATTCTGCCATACCAGCCGGTTATTCGAAGAAACAACCGATGTCACAGTATGCAGCGGAATATAACGGCCATTGTTCGAAATGGTCTGATACATCTGGTTAGTTTCCAGCGGCGATAACGACATGGCTCCGAGTGTCATAGCCGGCACCTCGCGGAAGTCACTCTCTACTCCCAGCCGGTGAATGGTTTCTGCCACATTGTCGAGCCCCACTTGCATACCGAGATTTACCGTAGGCACATTTAACGATTCTGTCAGACCTTCAATCAGAGATACTTGTCCACGGAATTTCTTATCCGCATTCAGGGGTGACCAGGTTTGTCCGCTACCGTTTTCCAGTGTAATGGGTTCGTCCTGTAACGGCGTGGCCAGATTAAACATCACCGGGTCTTCAAGAGCAGTGAGATACACTGCCGGCTTAATGAGTGATCCCACCTGACGTTTGGCATCCAGCGCACGGTTAAACCCTTTGAAGCTGGTATCTTTACTGCCCACAATGGCACGAATTTCACCACTGGCGATATCCGTCACAATCATCGCGGCCTGTAACTCAGCTTTGCGATCTGACTGCAAACCTTTCAGTGTGTTTTCAACCGCTTTTTCAGCCCTGCGCTGGGCGTATATATCCAGCGTGGTAAATACCTTCACCCCGGAGTCACGCAGGGAAGGATCGGCAAGAATGGTGTTCAGTTCACGGCGCACTTTATCCATAAAAGCAGGATGTTTCCCGCTGGCTAAGCTCGCGCCGGACGCCAGACCTACAGGAGAGTTAATAGCAAATTCGTATTGCTTACGGTCGAGTTCGTTGGCTTCAAATAAAATGCGCAACACCAGATTACGCCGCTCAATAACCCGTTCCTCGTAGCGTCTCGGATTGTAATAGGATGGCCCTTTTATCATGGCCACCAGCGTGGCGATTTCAGGTACGCTGAGTTCATTGGCCGGCCGGTCGAAATAGAAATAACTGGCAAGGCCAAACCCGTGCACAGCCATGTCACCGTTCTGACCCAGAAAAACTTCGTTCAGATAGGCCTGTAAAATTTCATCTTTGCTGTAACGGGCATCGATGATGAGTGCCATCAATGCTTCTTTTATCTTCCGCGTCAGCGCTTTTTCCCTGGTGAGGTACAGGTTTTTCACCAGCTGCTGCGTTAAAGTACTGCCACCCTGAACGGTTCTCCCTGCCTGAATGTTGGCAACCAGTGCGCGGAGAATAGAAAGTGGTGCGACCCCGTGGTGCTTGTAGAAATCTTTATCTTCGACAAGGATCAGGGCTTTCGGCAATAAAGGCGGAATTTCATTCAGCTTCACCAGCATACGGTCTTCGCGGCTGCCACTTACCATCCGCGTGACAAGCCAGGGCTCCAGACGAATTTTCGGCAGTGAAATACCGGCACTGTCATCGCGGATACTGCTGATGCGGCTGCCCTGCCAGGTAATGGTGATCTGACGCAAAGGCTCATCGCCGTCAGGAAAACTGAAAGCCCGTCGCTGAACCACCAGCTTATTGCCGGTATAACGATATTCTCCGCTACTATCGGGATTGGTGACCTTCCGGTAACCAAGCAGTTTCAGTTCATCCAACACTTCTTTTGGCGTGATTTCCAGCGCTTCAGATAACACCAGCGGCCGGGCAAATATTTGCGCCGGGACTTCCCATTTATTGCCTGTAAAGGTGTGCTTAATCTGGGCATCCAGATACACCATGTACCCTGCCAGCACCACGAACCCGACAATACATAACTTGAACAACAGCCCGGGCCAGCGACGGCGGGGCTTGCTGCCAATTTTCTTTGGTTTATTAACTTTCGTCTGTTTTTTAGCCACTTATCATGCCAATATAGAAAACGTCAAAGGGGATTTTGCGGTTTTCGCGGCTGAATTTCCAGCCTGAAACTAACCGTGCAAATCATTGTCATCTTGCAGTAATCTTATGATTACGCCAGAACAATCAATCCGGATGGCCCGGAAGGCGCCAGAAAGGAGTGAAACATGAAAATTTCCATCGATATCGACCTTTCACCCAAGGAAGCAAGAGAACTCATGGGATGGCCGGATATGAGCAAACTTCATGAGGCCACCATCTCACAACTCAGCGAGCAAATCAAAAGCGGAAATCAGGAAGCCATGATGTCCATGCTGAAGCCCTACCTGGACGGCAGTCAGCAAGCATTCTCATTTTATCAAAAGATGCTGGAAAGCATGGCAACCACAGGAACCAGCAAAAAATAAGCACGGAGGTTTTTTGTGCACGAGCAGGACAAAGATCATATTCTGGACACATTGAATCAATACGCACAGCAGTTTAACGCCATGGTTCATAACATTCTGACGAAGAAAAATAGCAGTGAGGAGACATCCGCTATGTTCGACCCGGAAAAGTTAGGTTCGCTGCTGTCAAATGACACGGTAGAGGTAGATTCGGCAAAGCTTATCCAGACGCAAATGGATTTCATGCGTCAACAAACTGAATTGTGGCAGCAGGCGACTAAGGCCATGTTGGGAGAGAATGCCCATCCTGTTATGCAGGAAGAAAAAGGCGACCGTCGTTTTTCTCATACAGACTGGCAGGACAATCCCATATTCAGCTACATGAAGCAGGCTTACCTGATTAATTCCAAGATGTTGCAGGGCATGATTTCATCCATGCATTTCAAAGATCCCAAGTCGGAAGAACAGGTAAAATTCTACACCCGTCAATATATCAACTCGGTATCACCGACCAATTACTTACTGTCAAACCCGGAAGTGTGCGAAGAAATTCTGAAAACCAAAGGCCAGAACATGGTGAAAGGCATTGAGAATTTCATGCGGGATCTGGAAAAGAGTCCTCTTGAAGCGTTCAAAATCACACAGACCGATATGGATGCCTTCGAGTTAGGTATCAACCTGGCTACCACCGAAGGGCAGATCGTTTATCAGAATGATTTGATGCAATTAATTCATTACACGCCGAAGCATGAGAAAACCTTTTCGACGCCAATACTGTTTGTGCCTCCTTTCATAAACAAATACTACATTCTTGACCTCGACGAACGTAAGTCCGTGGTAAAAGGCCTGCTTGATGCCGGTTTTTCGGTGTTTATGATTTCCTGGGTCAACCCGGATGCAAAACTGGCGGATCAGGATTTCTTCGATTACATGAAGAAAGGTCCGGTGGAAGCCCTAGGTGTAGTTTGTGATATCACCGGTAAGAAGAAAGTGAATATGGTGGGCTTTTGTGTGGGCGGCACATTGCTGAGCGCAGCAACGGCTTATCTGCGTGCGAAAAAAGACACCCGCATTGAGTCACTCACTTTACTGACCACCTTGCTGGACTTCAGTGAACCCGGCGAAATCGGTAATTACCTTACCGAAGATGCATTACCTGTAATGGAGCAGAACGCAGACATCAAAGGTATTTACGACGGCCGCATTCTGGGCCTGAGCTTTAGTTTGCTGCGGGAAAATAACCTTTTCTGGTCGTATTTTATTAATAACTACCTCAAGGGCAAAGACCCTGCTGCGTTTGATATTTTATTCTGGAACAGCGACGCCACCAACATCACCGCGGCCTGTTTTAAGCAATACATCCGCACCATGTACTGGAAAGATAAACTGAAAGTGCCGGGGGCGGTAGAAATAGACGGCATTCCTGTCGACCTTGGAAATATTGATGTGCCGGTGTATTTCCTGACTACTCTGGCAGACCACATTGTGCTGTGGCAGGGCGCCTACAAAGGTACGCAACTGGTATCCGGCGATACACGCTTTGTACTCGCCGGGTCGGGACACCTTGCAGGGGTAATTAACCCGCCTGATCCGGGGAAATATCCGCACTGGATTAATGACAATCTGCCGGCAAGTGCCAGCGAATGGTTTGATGGTGCTGTGAAGCAGGAAGGCTCATGGTGGCCAGACTGGCATGCATGGTTGCAAAGTCACCGGAAAACGAAAGTGAATGCCCCGCAGCCCGGTGAAAATGAAAAATATCCGGCCATCGAAGCAGCTCCGGGCAGTTACGTGAAAAAACAGCTGGGATAAACCGGCAGACAAAAAAAAGGGGGCGTTCAACGCCCCGCTTTGCTTCTGTCTACATGAGGATTCAGTATTACGATTCGCTATTTTGTGTTTTAGCGATGTCCAGTACGCGGGATCTTAGTTTTTCATCCGTTTGTACCAGTTGTGCAATGGTCGTGTAGGTTTGCACCTCAAGACCGGTTTTTTCAATTTCTGTTACCATTTCAGTTTGTGCAGCCTGCTGAATTTGCTGCATCTTCTCAGGTGTTTCATCACCTTTCAGTTCAGACTGATATTTATCTGCAACATCACTGACCGCATTCATCGCGACAGTAAATTTCTCAAGAGTTACATCATCGAAATCCTGCGACTGTGTCATCGGCGCACTTGACGGGGCAGCCTCTTTGGTTTCCTGAGCAGCCTGTGCAGCGAAATTTAACGTGCAAGCAACAGCGAGGCTCATCACAAGTGATTTGACAAGTTTAGTCATAATAATCTCCGGTTTCATTTGAATTGCCTGAAATGCGTTATCTTCAAATGAATGTGATTAAAAGAAAGATAATCCGGCTATTCAGGCTCTCAACAGTCATACAGCGATAACTATGCCAATCACGATTTAATCAATAATTTCAGTAAGTTAACAAAAATCAGATTTTCTTATCAGTGAAAAAGGTAGTCAGAGTGTCGCTTATTTTCACACCTTTTAGGTTGCCGCAGCGGTATTTTGTGCGTTACTCTCATTTCAGCATCGCCGGAGGTAACATTATGATCATCATTAAAAAATATCCTAATCGCAGATTGTACGACACATCTCAGAGTCAGTACGTTAACCTCGATTATATAAAGGCGTTAATCAATGAACGTCAGGAATTTAAGGTGATTGACTCCAAAAGCGAAGATGACATTACCAAGTCATTATTGCTGCAAATCATCAGTGAATCCGAAGCCAACGAAAATCAGTCACTGTTGACAAATTCGTTACTCAAACAACTAATCCGTTATTACGACACTGACATGCAGGACTTTCTGCGACAGTACCTTGAACAATCTCTTGTTACCTTCATAGAGCAACAGGATCAGGTGCAGGGAATGATGAAAAATATGATGGATAACACGCCCTTCGGGATGTTTAACAAAATCATCGAACAGAATATGGATGCCTGGAAGAAGAACCAGAAGTAAGTATCACATACTGGCAGGGGAGCAATTCTCCTGCCCCAGAACAGACAGACCTGCCACATTTCCTCTTCAATGCTGCAGAGCAGCATAAAAAGCTATTTGCTTATTAAATAATCGTCTAAACATTCTTGCTGCACCGCAACATTTTTGTTGATCTCTTCAAATGCCCTGGTTAATATCTAATCAAATCTTGCTGCAACGCAGCAGAAGGACTTCATCAACTGGTCGGGAGAAGAGTATGTTTGGCAAGTTTTCAGAACAGCTGAAAAGTACCACTAAACCGGTACATACGCTGTTTGCTGTGAATACAAAAACGCTGGAAAGTCTGTCTCAACACCAAACTACGTTATTTACGGGTTTGCTGAGCGACAGTGTTCGTTACATTGAAGCGGTAACGAAACAAACAGAGTTTAAAGGTGTAATGACAGCGAATTCTGAACTGGCTGAGTCAGTGCGTGAACGCATGACCAGCGCCTCAAAAGACACCTACTCCACCCTTAACGCCATGCGTGAAGAGATGACCGAAGTGATGGCGGCCAGTCTGGCCACCGCGACTGAAGAAACCAAAGAAACAGTTGAAAAAGCGACAGCAGCCGTGAAGAAAACCACGAAAGCTGCCGCACCGAAAAAAGCTGCGCCTGAAGCCGCGAAAGCGCCGGTAAAGGCAGCAGAGAAAATGGCTGAAGAAACAAAGGAAACTGTTGAAAAGGCCGCTGAAGAGACAAAAGCCGTTGCTGAAGAAGCAAAGGAAGCGACTGCTGAGGCAAAACCTGCTGCAGCAGCAAAGAAACCAGCAACACGTACCCGTCGCACGACTGCTAAAAAGACTGCGACAACGACTAAATCAACTAGCTAACTTACCCCGGAAACTGGAGACAAGTAATGTTTGAGCAAATGAACGAGCAAATGAAAAGCGCAATGAAGCCGATGACTGACCTTGCGACATTGAACATGAGTACAATGCAGGATCTGGCAGAAAAACAGAACGCCCTGTATTCTTCTCTGTTATCTGAAAATATGTCTTATTTTGAAAAAGCTTCTCAGCAGAAAGATCTGTCTGGTCTGGCTGAAATGAACAAGGCATATGTTGAAACTATTCAGGAAACTGTTACTGATGCAGCGAAAAGCTCATATGCAGTAATTTCTGATGCACAGCAGAAAGCTGGCGAGATGTTCAAAGGTTTAAGCGACGAAATGACTGCGAAATTCCAAAGCGCAGCAAAAGCATAAGTCCCTCCTGAGCGGCCTTCAGAGGCCGCTCAGGTTACCCCACATCAAGTGAACCTTTTCATCCCCCAAAAGGTCTTAGCCCCAGCCAGTATTTGAGGAGAGACGTAATGAATTATCAGGCTTACGATTATTTGACGCGCGGCGCATACATTATGCACGAGGGTTTCAGTCTGCTTAATGATATTGCGAACCATCCTTCCAATCTTTTCGCACATACCTTACCCGGCCGCATAACCCGCGCTTCGCTGGAAACTGCCATGCGGCTGACACAACGCTACGAGAAGCTGGGATTTAATATCGACGAAATCAAAATCGACGATAAACGCCATAAGGTGAAAGAAGAAATCGTGTTGAGCAAGCCGTTTTGTGATCTCATTCATTTCAACCGGATCGGTGTGAAAGATGATCACAAGGTCTTGCTTGTTGCGCCTTTATCCGGCCATTTTGCTACCTTGTTGAAAGGCACGGTGGAAGCGCTGCTTCCGGATCACGAGATTTATGTGACTGACTGGGCTGATGCCAGAGAAGTACCGCTGGAAGACGGTCCGTTCAGTTTTGATTGCTATGTGAGTTATCTTATCGAGTTTCTTGAGTTCTTAGGGCCTGGCACGCACTTAATGGCGATATGTCAGCCTACTGTTCAGGCTTTAATCGCCACCGCAGTGATGGCCGGACAGAAAAATGCCTGTGTGCCCAAGTCGCTCACTCTCATGGCGGGCCCCATTGATTGCTCTAAGAATCCTACACGGGTGAACGAGTTCGCTCAGGAACATCCGATGAACTGGTTCCGTAATGTGGCGATTATGTCGGTACCTTATGGTTATCCGGGCGAAGGTCGTCAGGTGTATCCCGGTTTCATGCAGCTGGGCGGTTTTATCAGTATGAACCAGCAAACTCACATGAAAAAGTATCAGAATTTCTTCCAAAATCTGGTATTTGGTGAAGAAGAAGATGCTGATCGTTTCCGCGCCTTTTATGATGAATATCTGGCGGTACTGGACATGCCCGCCGAGTTCTATCTTGAAACCATTGAACGGGTATTCAAGAATAACGAGATTGCCCGCGGTGCGATTACTTATCAGGGTGTTCCTGTAGATTTTGAAACCATCGACAATACTGCTCTGCTTACCGTAGAGGGTGCTGATGATGATATTTGCGGCTTAGGACAAACAGAAGCTGCACAGGATATTTGTAAAAATATTCCGAAAAATATGCGTAAACATCACGTACAACAGGGAGCCGGTCATTACGGCATCTTCAGTGGATCTAAGTTCCGCAAATCGGTACGCCCGGTTATCACTGATTTCATCCACAAGTACGCATAAGCCCTCCCAGACAAATAACTCTTTCCTGCAGCGTTCCTGATCTCACCGGCGGAGCGCGCCGTATTTTCCCCATGTTTCCCTCGCTCCCGGGGGCTCAGATAAGGTAGCATGAACGCCTCATCAACAAAGGTAATATGCAATGTCTAAATGGATGCCGCGTAAGCTTGGTTTTTCAATACTGTCACTGCTGACAGCGACTTCTTCAGCTTATGCCAATACAGATTTTGAACAGTGTAAAACACAGTTATCTCAGCAAGCCGTAGAACAGGGCGTGAAAGAAGAAACGGCAAAGGCCGTGTTCGCCAACATTCAATATCAGCCCCGCGTGATCTCGCTGGACCGCAGCCAGCCTGAATTTGTACAAACCTTTCCGGGCTACTACAGCAAACGCGTTACGGCATGGCGCATCGGCAAAGGCCGGGAGATGTACGCTAAACATAAAGAACTGTTAAGCAGCTTAAGCCATAAATACGGTGTGCCCGCCCATTATCTGGTGGCATTTTGGGGGCTGGAAACCAATTTTGGTGGTTACAAAGGTAAGATGAATGTACTGAATTCACTGGCGACTCTTGCCTGTGATGAAAGACGTAGCAGCTATTTTTCCAAAGAATTAGTCACTGCGGTTAAGCTTCTTGAAAGAGAATCTTTAGATCAGACCAAAATGGTAGGTTCCTGGGCAGGCGCCATGGGCCATACACAATTTATGCCCTCAGCGTATATGAACTATGCGATTGACGGCGACGGCGATGGCCAGATCAATCTGTGGGACAGTGAAGAAGATGCCCTCGCTTCAGCGGCTAACTTCTTGTCCCAATTAGGCTGGCAACCCGGATTCCGTTGGGGAAGGGAAATTCAGTTACCGGATAATTTCGATTATCGCGAAACGGGATATAAAAACCGGCGCAGTATTACTGAGTGGAACGAAAGCGGGATCAAAAAAGCAGACGGCAGTGCGCTGGGTAACAGTGATGAGAAAGGATATGTCGTTGTACCTGCCGGTCATAACGGTCCGGCGTTCATTGCCTACCATAACTTCCGTATCATCATGCGTTGGAACAATTCCGAATTCTACGCCATCGCCGTAGGTAAGCTGGCTGACCAAATTGCCGGTGAAGCCGGTATTGATAAAGCGTTACCGGAATTACCGGCTTATACCAGGGATGACATTTTGAAACTGCAAACAGCGCTTAATGCCTCCGGTTACGATGTAGGTAAACCCGACGGTATTATCGGACCGGCAACCCGCGCAGGGATCCGCGAATATCAGCTGGCCAGCAACCTGATTGCTGATGGTTTTCCGGGACTGGATGTGATGAAAGCGATTGGTGTGTTGCCGGATGAACTCAAAGAGAGCGACGGCAATAAAGAAAGCGAGTAGCTGAATCCGGATACGGTCAGTTCACAGAGCACGGGCGTGCTCTGTGAACATTGTAACCGTACAGCTTAGTACATGTGCTGTCCGCCGTTAATGGACAATGTAGAACCGGTAATAAATCCGGCTTCATCGCCTATTAAGAACATAACACTACGGGCGATGTCTTCAGGTTTCCCCAAACGACCCACCGGAATTGTTGCAATGATCTTCTTCAATACTTCTTCCGGTACCGCACGCACCATGTCAGTATCAACATAACCCGGCGCAATAGCGTTTACGGTTACACCTTTACCTGCACCCTCAAGTGCCAGCGCTTTAGTAAAACCATGAATACCGGACTTAGCTGCCGCATAGTTAACCTGGCCATACTGACCAGCCTGACCGTTAACCGAACCGATATTAACAATGCGACCAAAACCACGGGCGCGCATTGAATCAATCACTGAGCGACACGTGTTAAAACAGGAAGCGAGGTTAGTTTGAATAACGGCATCCCATTGCTCAAAATTCATTCTGTGCATGGTGCCGTCCCGGGTGATCCCGGCATTGTTGATTAGAATATCCACCGGACCATAATCTGTCGCGATTTGGTCAATTGCTTCTTTCGTTTTCTCAAAATTCGAGACATCGAACTTAAATGAAGGTATGCCTGTGCGTTCAGTAAACGCCTTAGCCGCTTCATCGTTACCACCATAATTTGCCACAACAGTGTAACCCGCATCTTTCAACGCTACACAAATTGCTTCACCTATTCCCCGGGTGCCACCTGTGACCAGTGCAACTTTGCTCATTTCGTCTCCCTCAAATGTTGACTCATATTTGTACAACAATTCTATATAAGCATGCTTGATGAGACGTTGACAACGGAAACCTGAGGACTTTTTGCGCGGGGTCAATGCCCGTGTCTAGATGAATGACTATAGTGAATAAGAAACTTCTTACTTATCATGCAGTTGAAAAAATGAACAAGTATTTAGCCATTAACTGGTCAGAGGATCTCTTTTAATAACAAATACTTGCATAATAATTGCAACGCGTAAATTAGTTGTATACACCGTTCAAACATGATTAAAGTTGTAAGACGGGTACAATAGTTCAGGAACAACCACCTGTTTATTTTCGGGGCTTCATTGAACGTCCGGCTTCAGCTTCCATGGGATTATCAGGCCACCGGTGTTTCGGATATCGCCCTTTCATTTCTTTCTGCACAGCAAGATAACTACCCTGCCAGAAGCCTGCCAAATCCGATGTCGTTTGTACTGGTCTTCCCGCCGGAGACAGCAACTCAAGTGTGATGACTTTTGCACCGTCCGCAACAGTGAAAATATCTGCACAACCAAACATTTCCTGCAGTCTGACCGGAAGCACGACTTCGCCGTTTGACCGGTAGACCAGTTTCCTTTTTTCACCGGAAGGCACGGTGATGCTCAGTGGCAAAGCATTGTCCATGGCATGTTGCTGGCTCCACGGAAGTGACTGGTGTAGCAGTGTCGCCCAGGACAGGCCGGCAAGCTGCTCCCAACTTTTAAACGAAGATAATCGTGCGGAAATATCACTACGGTCCAGAAGCGACAATGGTGACTCAGGTTTTTTCCATACCGGCGGGCTGTCGAAAGCTTGCGGTTGATGTAAGTCACACCCGCAGGCCATTTGATACCGGTACCACCATTGCCAGTCTTTTTCACTGAAAGGCCACGCGGATAACGGCAATCCTTTCAGCAACGATACCCAGGCCTCACCGCGAATGCGGGCCGGCACGTTAGCTGCCGGTTCACTGCTAAACACTATTTCATGGAAACCTTCGGTTTTGCGCGCTTCCATTTGCTTCTTCTGACTGTTGTACGTCACCGTATCTTTAAGTTTGAAAGCCTGCGGATATAACTGTCTTAATAGGGTTTCATTAACAGGTTCGGCCTGACGAATGATCACGTCAGAGCCGTTAACCTGCCCTTCCTTAACCACCAGCCAGTCAGACCTTTCAACCATGCCTTCAGGCAGAGCAGCACCCCGGCCACTGGCCAGCTTATAATCACTACCCTGCTTACGTCTCGCAACCCGCTCAGGAAAAGCCAGCGCGAGACACACTGCAACAGCTTCACCAGTTAACTTTCGGGGCTCTGCTTTCAGTGAGATGCCAAGTGCAGATGCAAACCGCGAGGCCCTGGCTTTCAAACCGGATAACTGGGGTTCTGCCAGTTGTTCAAGCCAGGCTGATACGTGAAATTGGCGCTCAGAAGCCGAATGCTCTTCACAGGCAGCCGCCACATAACAGGCAACATCCTCCAGTTCAGGCAGGCGCGTCTGCGCTCCGGCTTCTTTTGCCTTCACTAACATATTTGCCAGAGCCGGGTGCACCGATAATTTGTTAAGTCCGCGACCATGTGCTGTTAACGTACCATCGCGGTCTACGGCACCGGCTTGTTGCAGGCGGTGTAATGCTGCTGCAGATTGCGCCTGAGAAGGAGGCGTCAACATGCGCATATTATGCAATTCAGTTCCCCAGGCCAGCGCATCCAGAGTAAGCGGGGAGATATCTTCACGCAAAATTTGTGGCAGCGGGTATTTTGCCAGTCTGTCATGCTGCTCTTTCGGCCACATGCGATACACTTTCCCTGGCCCCAGGCGCCCTGCCCGTCCCTTGCGCTGAATAGCCGATGCCTGTGAAATCATCTGCGTATTCAGGCGGGTAAATCCGGTGGGAGGATGGTAATTAGCGACATTTTCAAGACCGGCATCTATGACTACTTTAATGCCTTCAATCGTCAGGCTGGTTTCGGCAATATTAGTAGCAAGAATGATTTTTCTCATTCCCCGGCTATCCGGTAAAATAGCGGCAGTTTGCCGTTGTTTACTCAACGCGCCATACAGAGGATGCACCACATATTCAGATGCATTCAGCCGCTGTTCCAGCAAGGTGGCAACTTTGTTAATCGCGCCTGCGCCCGGTAAAAAAACGAGAATATCGCCGTCATCCTGTGCAAGGCTGAACTGAATTTGCCTGGTAACCTGCTCATGCAAAGTATGGCTTTGTACCTGACCGGTATAGACTTCCTCTACCTCAAACTGCCTGCCGGCAGATTTCAGCACCTTGGCATCGGGCATCAGCGTCAGTAATTCATCCACATCGAGAGTGGCAGACATCACCACCAGAGATAAATCTTCCCGCAACCCTTCCTGTACTTCCAGCGCCAGCGCAAGACCAAAGTCACTGTGAATACTGCGTTCGTGAAATTCGTCAAAGATGATTAAGTCAACACCTGCTAATTCCGGGTCCCTCTGGATACGGGCAGACAACACACCTTCTGTGACAATCTCCAGACGTGTTTGCTTACTGACCTTACTTTCACCGCGGATACGGTAACCCACAGTTTGTCCGGTTTCCTCTCCGAGCAATGAAGCAAGGTAAGCTGCCAGATTGCGTACCACAACCCGCCGCGGTTGCAACATGACAATGCGCCCCGGAACAAGCTCCAGCAGTGCCAGAGGCAGTACGGTAGATTTGCCCGCCCCGGGCGGTGCACCGACAATGACATTGCCGGCGGCAACAGCAGTTATCAGTTCAGGGATCAGGCCTGCGGCAGGTAATTTAATTTGCATAACAAGAAAACAGGTTCAACAGATAATCTGGCAAGTATATACCTGTGCCCCGGAAGAAATACATAAAGTCATTGATATGTCAGCCACTTCCGTTTAGATTTTAGACTGTAAGCGAACTGTTTTTATTTTCCGGATACAGTTTTACTTTCATATATTCAAATTTCGTATCAGATAAATGAAGTGAGTAAATGGATTTACAGACCATCATTATTTGTACGGCCATTGCCA
The DNA here is from genome assembly GCF_040148705.1 of Alteromonas sp. NFXS44. Taxonomy (NCBI): domain Bacteria; kingdom Pseudomonadati; phylum Pseudomonadota; class Gammaproteobacteria; order Alteromonadales; family Alteromonadaceae; genus Alteromonas; species Alteromonas sp. NFXS44. The sequence goes on from NZ_JAGDEA010000012.1 coordinate 441,063, forward strand.
GTATGACATTGTGTTTTACTATGGGCATGGCCTGGCAAAGTCACAAGGCATCAAACTATATCTTCCACTGGATGTGTGCCGGCGCCTGCTTTCTCGTCTCCAACCTTACCGCTTTTGTCTGCATTAAATTCGACGTACAAGGCCTGCTGCACCCGGGAATAGCGAATGTGTTATACATGGCAGGCCATGCTTTTATCACCTCTGGTATTGCCCTGTACATATACGGTAAAGCACCGCCTTATCTGGCAACCGGTGTGGCGCTTTTCACCCTTCTGCTCCATCTGAGTCCGGATTTCAGAGGGTCGGTTGATGCCAGATTTATTATCCTGACTCCCGTTGTAGTGATGCTCAGTGGCGCTTCCATTAACATGTTGTGGCACACCGCCATGCGTAAAAAGGGGAGATTCCTGTGGCCACTGCTTATCACAATTACCATTTTCGCCCTGCAGATGTTAATACGCACTGTGGCGTTACTCACTTCTCACGACGCACTGGCATTTACCGGTAACGACATATTTCAGATTGCAGGCTCGCTGGCCGTTATTACTTTTATTTCAATGCTGGCAGTAACATTAAATTACGTCATCAACGGCGAACATCAGCAGATGCTGAAAAAGCTCTCGGACACGGATTTCCTCACCGGCTGGCTGAACAGAAAAGCACTTGAGCCCTGCGCACTTTCATGCCGGGAAACAGCGCAGCGGACAGGACACACTTTCGGCATCATCATATTTGACGTTGATCACTTTAAAGCAATTAACGATAAATGGGGTCACCATGCCGGTGACGTTGCTCTGCAGCAAATAACATCGCGGGCAAAAGACATTGTCAGAGACGAAGACAACTGTTTCAGGATCGGCGGCGAAGAATTTCTGATTATTCTGACACGTTGTAATGCAGAACAATTGCAGCGGGTGAGTGAACGATTGCGGCAGTCTGTGGCAAGCCGGCCGGTGATGATGAACGATAAGCCAATGAATATTACAATCAGCATAGGCAGTGCGTTAAGTCGTCACGATGATTCAGGCTGGCAAGCGCTGTTTGACCGTGCTGACAAAGCACTTTACCAGTCAAAAGCAGAAGGCCGGAATACGGTCAGCATTTCTGAACCGGAGCATACCGCTGAAGCATGGCAGTAAATTAACCCGGTTTACTTTGAATCCCCTGCAAGCCTGGTTTACTGTACGCCTTTCACAGAAAAACACGGGTTACCGCAATGCGTTCATTTATCGGCCTTGATCTTTCTTTGCAGGAGAAGCTCGCGCTTTCCGGCTGGCGGGAACGGGCTCTTCCGACTGTAGCGCTCAGGAAAACAGGTGCCATTGTCGCTCACGGTCAGAAAGCCCCGCCTGCTGCGGTGCCACCTGAGAACTATCACCTCACGCTGGCATTTCTTGGCGACATCAACCAGAGACAGCATGAAGCACTGTTACACGCACTGGACGACGTCGCTGCAGAACCTTTTTCTGTGGCCCTCAACACCACCGGCGTGTGGGACGGACCTAAAATTTTATATGCGGGCCCTGATGAGCCGTGCCCGCCATTGATGCATTTAGCTAAGTGTGTACGTAAAGCCGCCCGTGAAGCGGGAATACCGCTGGAAAACCCTGAATACAAACCTCATGTCACTGTTGTCAGGAAGGCCGGCAGCGACCAGCCTGCCCCTCTGTTGCCTCCGGATATCAAACTGCAATTCCGTGACTTTCACTTTTTTGAGTCTGTCTCTACGCCATCAGGTGTCCGCTACCCCGTGCGGCACTCCTGGTCTCTGGAGCCTGATATCTCCGTTCGCGAGCGATTGCGGCGGGGTCTGGTATGAGATATATCAATTGAGGCTTTACAGATGCCAATTGCATGGGTAAAACAACACACTGAATTCAACAACCTATTTGTCAGAGCCTTTACATCTCATGCAACAAACTTTTCGTCTTGTAATCGATTGTCCGGACCAGATTGGCCTTGTCGCCAGAGTTTCCCAGTTCCTTGCCAGTCACGGGGCAACTATCGTCGAGGCTAATCACCATACCGACCTGCAAACCGGTCGCTTTTTTATGCGCCATGAAATCGGGGCTGACTCAATCAAACTGGACTATGACGGGTTTGTAAAAGCGTTTACACCCGTTGCAGATGAATTCCGGATGAACTGGAAACTGACCGACTCCCGCGTAAAACAGCGTGTTGCTCTGCTGGCCAGCCTTGAATCCCACTGCCTGGTAGATTTGCTGCACCGCTGGCACACCGGCGAACTGCACTGCGACATTCCGGTGATCATCGGTAATCACCCACAGATGAAACAGTTTGCTGACTGGTACAAAGTACCGTTCCATTGGGTGGATTTTAAAGCTCTGGGTAAAGAACAGGCGTTCTCGCAGATAGAAACGCTGATCAGCGAATACCAAATTGACCTCACAGTACTTGCCCGATTCATGCAAATTCTGCCGGATACGTTGTGCACGAAGTTACAAGGTAAGGCGATTAATATTCATCACAGTTTCCTGCCGTCTTTTGCCGGTGCAAGACCTTATCAACAGGCCTATGATCGCGGTGTTAAGCTGATTGGAGCCACGTGTCACTACGTGACCAAGGATCTCGATGAAGGCCCTATCATCGAGCAGAGCGTAAAGCGCATCAGTCACAGCGATTCAGCCGCAGACATGGTCCGCAAAGGCAAAGATTGCGAAGTGACAGCGCTGGCCCACGGTGTGCGTTATCACCTGGAAGACCGGGTCATTATTCACCGCAACAAAACTGTGGTCTTCGCGTAAAGACCACAGTCCACCGTACCTGTCCCGGAACCCGTCGTCGTTATATGGCCCTCAGCGCCGCATTCTTATACACTGAACCGCTGATAATAACGACGATGGAACTCTATAATGAAAAAATTTACCGCCTCGCTGACAGCGCTGGCTGTTGCGCTTACCCTCGGCGCATGTTCTGACCAGGCAGCCAACCAGGCTGCAACGACCTCACCGGATGCAAGTGCACAAACGCAGCATCAGTCTCCGGAATTTGACAATGTGTTACTGCAACCCTTCCCCGGGCCTTACGGCGGCGTTCCTCAGTTCGACAAAATGAAGGTTGAAGATGTTAAGCCAGCCCTGAGAAAAGGAATGGCACTTAACCTGGAAGAAATAGACGCCATTGCAAATAACCCTGAACCGCCTACGTTCGACAATACGATTGTCGCCATGGAACGTGCCGGCAGTGCACTGGACCGTGTATTCCGTTACTACGGTATTTTCAGCTCGAACAAATCCAGCCCTGAATTTCGGGATGTGCGGGCAGAAATGTCTCCGGAACTTTCCGCATTTTCAACAAAAATCACCCAAAATGAAGCGCTGTTTAAGCGCATTAAAGCGGTTTACGAAAGTAAAGAACTGAAATCGCTGACGCCCGAAGAACAACGTATTACATGGATCACCTACAACAGCTTCGCCCGTAACGGCGCAACCCTGGATGGTGACGCAAAAGCACGCTATGCCGAAATCAACAAAGAGCTGGCTACGCTGTACAACCAGTTCTCAACGAATGTGCTGGCCGACGAAGAAAACTACGTGACTTATATCACCGCGGAGCAGCTGGGCGGCCTGCCTGATTCATTCGTAAAAGGTGCAGCCGCTGCTGCAAAAGAACGCGGCCAGGAAGGTAAGTATGCAATTACTAACACGCGCTCATCTATGGATCCTTTCCTCACTTACAGCACAGACCGGGCGCTTCGTGAGCAGGTGTGGAACACCTACTACAACCGTGGTGATAACGGCGATGAATATGATAACAATGACATCATCAAACAAATCCTGACGCTACGTGATGAACGGGTCGAATTGTTGGGGTATGACAATTACGCCCAGTGGCGTTTAGAAGACCGTATGGCAAAAACACCTGAGAATGCCATGGATCTGATGATGAAAGTCTGGCCGGCAGCCATTGCGAGGGTAGACGAAGAAGTGGCTGACATGCAGGCTATCGCTGATGAAGAAGGCGCAAACATTACTATCAAGCCCTGGGATTACCGTTTTTATGCCGAAAAAGTACGTAAAGCTAAATACGACCTGGACTCAAACGAAGTAAAACAATATCTGCAACTGGATAAACTCCGTGAAGCGATGTTCTATGTCGCCGGCCGTCTGTTTAACTTTGACTTCACACCGGTTCCTGAAGGTTCGGTACCGGTTTTTCACCCTGATGTGAAGGTATGGGAAGTAAAAGATAAGGACAGCGGCAAACTGATTGGTCTCTGGTATCTCGATCCATTCGCACGCCAGGGCAAACGCTCAGGAGCATGGGCGACTACATACCGCAGTTACACCACCTTTGACGGTGAAACCACTGTGCTGGCTTCTAACAATTCTAACTTCGTTAAAGGCCCTGAGGGCGAACCCACGCTAATTTCCTGGGATGACGCCAATACCTATTTCCACGAATTTGGTCATGCCCTGCATTTCCTGTCTTCAGATGTGGAATACCCCACGTCCCACTCCGGTGTACGTGACTATACCGAGTTTCAGTCACAATTGCTTGAGCGCTGGCTTACCACTGATGAAGTCATCAATAACTACCTGGTGCACTACAAAACCGGCGAGCCTATCCCTGCGGAACTGGTAAAAAAAATTAAGAATGCAGCCACCTTCAATTCCGGTTTCGGAACAACCGAATACATGGCGTCGGCAATCATGGATTTGCTGTATCACACCACCGATCCTGAGAAGATTGACCCTGATGCCTTTGAACGGGATCAACTGAAGGCGCTGGATATGCCTGAAGAGATTGTGATGCGTCACCGCAGCACACAGTTCGGACATGTATTCTCCAGTGAAGGTTATGCAGCAGCGTACTATGGCTACATGTGGGCAGACGTTCTCTCTGCGGATGCAGCGGAAGCATTCGCAGAAGCGCCGGGCGGCTTCTACGATAAAGAATTATCGGCAAAGCTGGTGAAATATCTCTTTGCTGTCCGAAATGCAATGGACCCGGCCGAAGCTTACCGTCTGTTCCGTGGTCGCGATGCGCAAACAGATGCCCTGATGCGAGCACGTGGTTTTCCGGTACCTGAGTAAACCGCTTAACAACGAAAAAGGGGCGATGATGATAATCGCCCCTTTTTTTATCAGCCTCTCAACACTGAATTAAAAGCTTACGCGGTAACCCAACTGCACCTGATTATCGTAGCTCTTGTCCTGAGACAAAGTGATATCTGATGTATCGCCGTGCCAGGTTTCTCTGCGAACAGCAAACGACATGGTGTGGTTTTCTTCAGCACCTTCCGTTTCCAGATACACTGATACGGTGTTGCTGTCAGGCAGAGCGAAAGAGCCGCTTACCGGTAAATCAATATCATGAGCAGGACGTACGCCGGACGCTACCCCAACCCGGTAAGCTGGTTGTTCCCACCAGGTAATCAGTTCATACGCTCTCGATGTCACCCGTTGACTGAAGACACCAAAGTCCATTACAGCGCGACCGTAAGATGCCACTGCTTCAAGATTAACTGAATCGCTGATTTTGGTTGCCAGACTCAGTTTGTAATCTTTCTGACGGCAGCCATTAAACCTGATTTTATTTTTCGACAGGGAAACGGAGATATCACCGGAGTAATCAAGTTTTTCTTCCAGCCAGGCTTCAGCCTGGTCACCAATAGAAGAACTAGCCAGACATACCTGAGGTGTCAGCAGGGCACAAAGTGCTAATGTGGTTACCTGTTTCAACATGGTTCTGCTCCGCTTTATTATCATTCTGCAAAGGGCTTACCTCAGCGAGTGATTAAAGTATAAGCAAACGGGCAGCTTTTTGGGTATATAAAACCATCCTCAATTAGTCTAACTATACCCAAAAAAATATCAGTGTGTTGATTTTATAGCCATTAATGAAATTTTAGCTTTGCGAGTTTTGCAGAGGTATAAGGCGTGCTTTCCTGTGAAATCCACACGTTACCGTCAGGACCGTAGCAAACACCTTCGACCTGCGCGAATTGTGAGAGAAAGTCGACTGTCTTAAGCTGATAGTCACCACTGACAGTGGCGATGAAAGGTTTAAACATGCCCAGGGCATTACTGCGGTAACCGACGAGGACAAATTCCTGTGTGTCACCGTTCCAGTCTGCGCCGGTGACAACGCCGGGAAGTCCGTCTACTGACGTAAATGGAGTAAGTACTTGCTTAGCTTTTATATCCTGTAAAACGTATACGTGTGACTGCTCCGTAGCCCAGCTTTTTGAAAACAGGATCAGTTTTCCATCCCGCATTGTCATGGCTTCACCATCATAATCGTGAGCATAGGGAGCATTTTCCTGCGGCGTATTACCTGCGTAGGTAAAACGCCGCTTTACTGCTTCCTGCACGGGGTCTGCACGGTTAATTTTATAGACGGTGAGTGATTTATGCTTACCGGCATTATTTCCGATGTCACCAATATAGAAATATTCATCGTCACCGGTAATGGCTTCCCAGTCACGGTTTTTTGCATCCAGCGTCACCCTTGCGGTCAGCGATCCATCCTGTCCAAGGGTAAACAATTCCGGCTCATTGCCAGAGTCATTGATGGTGTAAATACTGTTGCTGTCGCAAAACAGGCCCGATGTTTCCTTCAGCGCGTTATCCAGCGTATAGGTAGACAGCACCTCAACACCATGTTGTGGATCTGCTGACACACTGCAACCTGCCAGTAACAATAACGGGCTTAAAATGAAAACAATACGGTTCACTGATATTCTCTTTCTGCTGTAAATAAGGTTAATCTAAATAAAACAATGTGATATGCACAAGTTCAGACTACTATACCATTGTGACGATTATTTTTTGCAATGGTTAACGATAAATCCGCTTTGACCTGAGGTCAGTATAAAAGCCGGAAAATAATAAATATGCCGGGCATCAGCGGCATAGCTTCAACTTTAAGAAGGAACACCACGTGTCAGACCCGTTATTAAGCCTGGTCAGTGTCGGCCTGCTGTCTATATTCTGTCAGTTTCTGGCTTATAAAATACGCCTGCCAGCCATTTTACCTTTGCTGATAACCGGTATTATCGTTGGTCCGGTATTTGGCGTGCTCGATGCAGACGCACTGTTCGGGGATCTTCTGTTTCCAGTTGTATCCCTGTCGGTGGCCATCATCCTGTTTGAAGGTTCACTGACACTAAAATTCAGTGATATTGCGGGTCACGGCAATATGGTGAGAAACCTGTGCAGCGTTGGCGTGCTGGTCACCTGGGTGGTGGCAACCATCGCTGCCCATCTGAGCCTGGATTTATCCTGGCAGCTTGCAGCCCTGTTTGGTGCCATCGTAACCGTAACAGGCCCGACGGTCATTGTGCCGATGATCAGAACCGTCAGACCGAAAAGTAACATCGCTAACATATTGCGCTGGGAAGGCATTGTCATTGACCCTATCGGTGCGCTTCTGGCGGTGCTGGTTTACGAGTACATTGTGGCCTCTCAGGACACGGCGCTGATACATACCCTGGTGGCGTTTGGTAAGACGGTAGGTATGGGCACCGCCCTTGGTCTGGCCGCCGGCTACCTGCTTGGTCTGTCGCTACGTAAAGAACTGATCCCCCACTATCTGCAAAACACCGCCGTTCTCACCCTGATACTGGGTGTTTTTGCTATCTCTAATCATGTAGCCCATGAGTCAGGCCTGCTGGCGGTGACTATTGCCGGTATGGTACTTGCAAATATGAAAAATGTGGACGTGGAAGACATCCTGGAGTTTAAAGAAACCTTAAGTGTTCTTCTGATTTCCGGCCTGTTTATTATTCTTGCGTCACGGTTGAATCTCGATTCTGTGTTCGAGGTCGGCTCCGGCGTCATTGTGGTTCTGGTAGCCATTATGTTTATCGCCAGACCTCTTTCAGTACTGGCTTCCTCTGTGGGCACAGGACTAAACTGGCGTGAACTGGCGCTGATCAGCTGGATAGCGCCCAGAGGTATTGTAGCGGCAGCCGTATCTGCACTGTTTTCTCTGAAGCTGGAGGAAATTGGCTATGAGGGTGCAGGGGTTATCGTTCCCATCGTCTTTGTGGTCATTATTACCACCGTCGTTGTGCAGAGTCTGTCATCTAAATCTGTGGCCAAACTTCTGAAGGTTCGCTCCCCTGCGCCAAACGGCTTTTTAATTTTCGGCGGCAGTAAGTTCAGCCGGATGCTGGCAAAAGAACTGAAAGCACATGATTTGCCGGTTTGTATTGCCGATACCAACTGGGATGCCATTAAAGAAACCAGAATGATGGATATTCCGGCCTATTTCGGTAACCCCATGTCGGATCACGCAGCGCGAAGCCTGGATTTAGGTTTATTCGGTACTGTACTGATCATGTCTCCCTACAAACAACTTAACCCTATGATTGCTTATCATTTTGAGTACACCATGGGCAAAGATAAAGTGTGGGGCTTAACCAACAACGAACAAAGTGCACGGCCATCGCATCAGGTCAGCACCCAGTATGCGCAGAAACTGACACTGTTTGCTGAGGGAGTCACATACGGATACCTGGCCTCTGCAGTCTCTCATGATGCATCCGTGAAAACCACACGCCTGAGCGAAGAATTTACTTTCGAAGATTATTCAGCAAGATACGGCGACAGAGCTATTCCGCTGATTGCTCTGGACGAAAACGGACGTTCTCATGCATTTTTGAATGGTAAAGATATTGCGCCGAAAGCAGGATGGAAATTAATCAGCTTGATCATACCGGAGAGTGAACCGGTGTGAGGCCAGAACGGCACCCTACCCTTGGGGCAGGGTGCCTCTCCCTGGAAATAACGTGTATTCAAGCGCTCCCCTCTATTATTATTATTGGATGCGTTGTTGTTTATTTTTTACTTGAGCTACACCGTCGGCGCTTATGAAAGCAATAGACAGACCAACTTTTAAAATAACATAGTTATCAGTACCTTATGCTTTTTACAGGGCATTTACCAACCATTATCCGCTGTTGACGCACCAATAGCACGCACCATTTCAATTCACATGCACCAAAAAGGCTCAAAGGGATGAACGGATGACTTCCAGTGTCTTCCCGGTCGCGCCCCGGTTTGCACTGATCACTGCAAATCCGGCCTCGCCCGCCACACGGGCAGCATCGGGAGAATCAAGCAACGTTTTACAACAGGCGGCGAGTTGCGTTGCATCTTCTACAATGCTGAGCGCACCACATTCTTGCAGGTACTGGCAAATAAGCGGATTGTTATAAACGTTGGGTCCCATGAGCACCGGTAATTTCTGTGCAGCCGGCTCCAGGGCGTTGTGACCACCTTTATCCGCAAGACTGCCACCGACAAAGGCAATGGTGCCGAATGTGTACGCCGTATTGAGCTTGCCCATTTCATCTACCAGCAAAACATCAGTCTCACTGCTCACCTGCGCGCCCGGTGAAGCTGTGCGGAGGTAGTGCAACCCTGTTTGTTCCAGCAGATCCGCTACACGGGCAAACCGCTCCGGATGCCTGGGTACAAGAATGAGTAATAAATCCGGAAATCCGGGCTTCAGGCTCTGATAAGCATCAAGTAAGGCACTTTCCTCACCTTCATGAGTACTACCACCAATCAGTACCCGGCGGGCGTTTTTTTCAAGTCCGTAAAATGATGCACCGGCATCCGGTGCAGCCATTGCCTGGTCGAACTTTATATTGTTAGTAAGTGTTAACTTTTCTTGTTTGATACCGAGAAACTGGTAATTTTTAAAGTCTCTCATGCCCTGGGCACATACATGGGAAAGCTTGTGGAGCATGGGCTCAAACAGTATTTTCAATTTCTTATATCGTCTGGCGGAGCGATCTGTCATACGCGCATTAATCACTACAACCGGAATGTCTCGACGCCAGCAACTATGGATCAGATTAGGCCACAGCTCCACCTCAGTGATCAGCACCATTTTGGGCTTCACCCGCCGCAGCATGCCCGCCATAGCCATGTGTAAATCGTAGGGTAAATAGAAGTGGTGAACAGTATCTTTGAATATGGATCTGACCCGCGCCGAACCGGTGGGCGTGGTGGTGGTTATCGTCACCGGTGTTTCCGGTTCTTCTTTCATTAACTGCTTAATCAGCACAGACGCCGCAACCACCTCGCCTACCGACACACAGTGAAAAAGGTATCCTCCCGGTGCGGCTGGAGGACGTACAAAACCAAATCGCTCAAACCGGCGATGGTTATATTCTTTATTTCTTCTCTGCCCGCGAATGATGAGATTCAGAAAAGCGAACGGAACGATCAGCGCCAGCACTAGTGAATAAAACCAGCGAAACAACGTCTCACTGAGGCCGGGCCGGTATTGGTTTTTGCGGGCAGTCATACGTACTCTGCGTCCTTTCGTCATTAAACTGTCGTGAAGCTTTGTTTAACTAAAAATCAGTTTTCAATTATTGTGTTTGTTATGCCGGACAAGAGTCACAAGCCTGCTGTACTTCTGGTTAAACTAAGCGCCATCGGTGACATTGTAATGGCCTCGGGTTTGCCATCCAACATAAAATCCTCACTAAATGCTTCACGCATTGTATGGCTTACCGAAGCACCCTATGCCAGCTTTATTGCTGCTCATCCTGATGTTGACCAGGTTATTCCCTGGCCGAAGAAAGAATGGTCAGCACTGGCAAAAAAAAAGCGCTGGTTGAGCCTCTGTCGTGCTGTAAGAGCATTTAAGACAGAACTGTCATCACATCACTTCGATATCGCTATAGATGCACAGGGACTGCTTAAAAGCGCCTTTTTTTGCTGGTTATCCGGCGCAGGCCGCCGCATAGGGTTTAAAAGCAAAGAGCACAGTCACTTACTACTCACAGAATCACTGAATAAACCGGACTCTTGTGACATCAGCTCGGAGTACAAAGCACTGGGGCGCTATCTTGGTGCAAATGACTTCACTATGACACTGCCCGCCTCCCCGCCGGCTGTGCGCCAGGCGCAGGATGCCCTTGCTGCCAGCGGTATCAGTGACGATTATATCGTTCTGTGTCCCTTCACTACCCGTCCTCAGAAACACTGGCCGGTGCAGCACTGGAAAGATGTCATAGCGTGGTTAAACATTCATGACAGTCTTCCGGTGATTATTGCCGGAGGGCCCGACGATGCGGATACGGCGTCAGAACTGGCTTCAGACAAAGAACATATATTCTCTTTGGCGGGACAACTGTCTCTTGCTGCCAGCGGGGCCATTCTGGCAAATGCACGTGCTGTAGTTGGTGTGGATACGGGTTTGACTCACCTGGCGATTTGTCATCAGCGACCTGTTCTGGCCCTGTTCGGTTCCACCTGTCCATATACGAAAACAGATAATCCGGATGCCACAGTATTGTACGAAAACTTACCCTGCGCCCCCTGTAAGCGTAAGCCGGTTTGTAACGGAGCCCACGACTGCATGCGGGCTATCACGCCACAAAAAGTCACTGCATGGCTGGAGAAGTGGCTATGACGATAAAGGTGATGCATGTGGAGCTTGGCAGACAGTTGTATGGCGGTGCCAAACAGGTTGAATATCTTATCAATGCGTTGCCCGAAGACACCATTACCAGCCACCTGATGTGCGCATCAGACAGTGCCATTTCTCACATCCCGGCGCCCGGCTGTATCAAGCATCCGGTCCCTTACTCCGGCGATACGGATCTCAGGTTTCCTTTCCGCCTTTACCGGCTTATAAAAAGTCTTGAACCGGATATTCTGCATATTCACAGCCGCCGGGGCGCCGATGTGTGGGGCGGCCTGGTGAGTTCACTGTGCGGTATTCCGGCTGTATGTACCCGCAGGGTAGATAATAAAGAGACTGCACTGGCTGCAGTGAAGTACCGGCACTACAAAGCTGTCGTCAGTATTTCACGGGGTGTACATGATGTGGTGTCACGGCATTGCAAACAGATCCTGCAGCCTGTGATCCACTCGGCAGTCGATCTGAATGACTTCCGCTACAGCAGGGACGCTGAGTGGTTTCGGGAAAAATATGACATCCCAGCTAACCATAAGGTCATCGCAAACTTCGCCCAGCTTATTCCGAGGAAAGGTCAGAAAGATCTCATCATGGCCATGCAGGCAGTAATGGCCCGCAGGCAGGATGTGACCTGCTTACTGTTCGGTAAAGGTAAACAACAGGCTGCGTATCAGCAACTGGCAGATGACTCCGGAGCCGGTAAAAATATCAGGCTGTGCGGGTTCACATCAGATGTTCCGCGTATTTTGCCAAATATTGATGTGATGGTTCACCCTGCTTATGCAGAGGGCCTTGGCATAATCCTGCTTCAGGCCGGGGCCTGTAAAGTCCCCATGATAAGCTGCCCTGTTGGCGGCATTCCGGAAATTATCCACAACGAAAAAACCGGCTTACTGGTTGAGCCCGGAGACCCGCCTGCACTGGCGCGGGAAATTCTTCGTTTGCTGGATAGCCCGGCAGAAGCCCGCGCTCTGGCTGAAAACGCGTTTCATCATGTGCAGCAGCATTTCAGTATCGCCGCCATGGCGGATGCTTACACGGGCCTTTATAAAAGTCTCGTATAGAGGATTCTCTTGCCGGCTATATCATTTCCCCTTGTCACATTACCCGTTGAGATCTAATATACGTAACTAGTTACGCATATTGTGGAGTTTGGGAAATGGGTGATGTTTTACAACTGGCAGGTGCAGCTGCACTGGGCAGCCGGTTCCGGAGATTGTCTGAAAAGCTGGTTGCACAGGCCAGTGAAGTCTATAAAGCGTATAACGTTCCAATGGAACCAAGCTGGTTCCCTGTCATGTATAGTCTGATGCAGGAATCGCCTTTAAGTGTGAGTACCATTGCAGAAATTACCGGCCAGTCTCACCCGTTTGTCAGTAAAACCACCGCTCAGATGAAAAGCGCAGGATTACTTGTCACCCGCCCTTCTGAGCTGGATAAGCGGATGCAACTGCTTTCATTGTCAGATAAAGCTCTGACGATGCAGCCGGTGCTTGAAAAGCAGATAGCCGACATCGGCAATGCCCTTAATTCAGCACTGAACGACGTGGCGCCGGACTTCCTTGAACAGCTGGGTGCCGTAGAAAACCTGCTGTCACAAACGTCTTTGCTGGGCCTGATAAAACAAAAGGCAACACGGGGATTCCGCGTAATTGACTATTCCCCTGAGCATCGTGATGCGTTTTACCAGCTCAATAAGCACTGGATAGAACGCTATTTCACCATGGAAAGCTCAGATCATGCCTCGCTGGGGGACCCCGAAAATTACATTCTTAAAAAAGGGGGCCATGTTTTGCTGATGCAAAATCCTGACGGTGATATTTGCGGAACGGTGGCACTGATAGCCATGGATGATGACTGCTATGAACTGGCTAAAATGGCTGTGGCAGACAGCGAACAGGGCCAAGGTCTGGGAGCAATCCTCGGGGAAGCTGCCATACAAAAGGCCCGTGATACGGGAGCGAAGAAGCTTTACCTGGAAAGTAACAGGAAACTGGCACCGGCTATCAGCCTTTACCGCAAACTGGGATTCAAAGAAGTGGATAAACCCACACCTTCCCCCTACGCGCGGTGTGATATTCAAATGCTGTTAATGCTGTAAGTTGATACGGGAAACACTTTAACGGGCATAAAAAAACCGCTGCAAGTGCAGCGGTTTTCAGTATTACTTAATCAACTGGCAATTAAGCTTCTGCAACAATAACAACCTTAACAGATGTCATTACTTCAGAGTGTAACTGCAGGTCGATGTCGTATTCGCCAGTTTCACGCAGTGTACCGGTAGGCAGTTTAACTTCTGCTTTAGATACTTCAACGCCGGCAGCAGTGATTGCTTCAGCGATGTCACGTGTACCGATTGAACCGAACAGCTTGCCTTCGTCACCAGCAGGAGCAGCGATAGTCACTTCACCCAGTTCAGCAACTTTAGCAGCACGAGCTTCAGCAGTAGACAACTGGTCAGCGATTTTTGCTTCCAACTCTGCGCGGCGAGCTTCAAACTTTTCAACGTTAGCTTTAGTTGCAGGAACTGCTTTACCCTGTGGGAACAGGAAGTTACGCGCAAAACCAGCTTTAACGTTAACTGTATCGCCCAGACCACCAAGGTTAGCGATTTTGTCTAATAAGATGATTTCCATCTAAGTTACTCCTTCGCCAATTACTTGTTGTGTGAATCTGTGTACGGCAGCAGTGCTAAGAAACGCGCACGTTTAATAGCAGTAGACAGCTGACGCTGATACTTTGCACTGGTACCAGTGATACGGCTAGGAACGATTTTACCGCTCTCAGTGATGTAGTTTTTCAGTGTAGCAATATCTTTATAATCGATTTGCTCAACACCTTCTGCAGAAAAACGGCAGAACTTACGACGTCTGAAAAAACGAGCCATGATAGATCTCCTTACGCGTTGTCTTCAGTGGTTTCAGTTTTCTTTTCCGCGCGCTCACCGCGTGGAGCAGAATCGTCACGACGCTCACGACGTTCTTCCTTCATCATTGGAGAAGGTTCAGTCACAGCGTTCTTCGTGCGCATAACCAGGTTACGCAGGATCACATCGTTAAAGCGGAAAGCATTTTCCAGCTCGTCAACAGCTTCTGCAGTTGCTTCAGCGTTGATCAAAACGTAGTGTGCTTTGTGAAGCTTTTCGATTGGGTAAGCCAGTTGACGACGGCCCCAGTCTTCCAGACGATGGATTTGACCACCTTCTTGCTTCAGGATAGTGGTATAACGCTCGATCATACCAGGTACTTGTTCACTCTGATCAGGGTGAACCATAAATACGATTTCGTAATGACGCATTACACGCTCCTTACGGTTGTAGCCTCGACAGTACAGCCAAACTGTATAGAGACAAGGAACTAGATAGGTTTGATGGCTGTAAGGGCGCGCATTATATAGATCAATTGTTCACCAGACAAGCAAATTAACCATGTGCCGTGCATTGTCTTCAACCACGGCACATGCCGTCTGTGCGTTAACACAGACTGTGCAATCCGGTAAGCACGGCTTTACAGGGCGATATCTGCCACTTCAGATTTTTCAACCACTGGTACACCCGCTTCCGGTACCGGCGCTTTCCCGGTTGCAGCAACCGGCTTTTTCAGATGCAGGGTCTCGCTGGTCGCATTGAGCTCATCCAGTGTTGCGTTCACATTACCATTCAGCTTGGTGCCATAGGACGGGATAATCGCTTTCAGTTGAGGCAGCCATTCACCGGACAATTTGTCAGGAAATGCCTGCTCCATCAGATTAAGCATAATTGGTGCTGCGGTAGACGCGCCGGGCGATGCCCCCAGCAGTGCCGTCAGAGACTTATCTTTCGACACAACCACTTCGGTACCAAATTGAAGACGACCACCGGTTTGCGGATCTTTCTTGATGATCTGTACACGCTGACCGGCGGTGATCAATTTCCAGTCTTCTGCTTTCGCTTCAGGGTAATACTTCCGTAACTCTTCCAGTCTGTCTTCGTCATCCAGCATTACCTGACTTATCAGGTATTGCACCAGATTAAAGTTATCCAGACCCACTTCTGTCATGGGGATAAGATTAGACATCGTGGTTGAGTGAATCAGATCCCACAACGAACCATTCTTCAGAAATTTGGTAGAGAATGTGGCAAAGGGGCCGAACAATACGATCTCTTTGCCATCGATGCGGCGGGCGTCCAGATGGGGAACCGACATAGGCGGAGCACCTACCTCAGCCTGCCCGTAAGCTTTCACTTTATGATTTGCGACAATTTCCGGGTTATCGGTATACAGGAACTGACCACCCACCGGGAAGCCGCCATAACTTTCTGCTTCCGGAATACCCGAAGCCTGTAAAAGCGGTAACGCTGCGCCACCGGCACCAATAAAAACGAAATTTGCATCAACGGTATATTCCTTATCTGCCACTAAATCGGCAATCAGCACATGCCAGGACCCGTCTTCATTCTGGCTCAGCCCGCGCACTTCAGAGCGCTGGCGCAGCTCAAAGTTATCCTGAGATTTCAGCCCGTTCACCAGCTGACGGGTGATCTCTCCGTAATTCACATCGGTGCCGATGACGGAGCGGGTCGCTGCAATTTTTTGCTGCGGATCACGCCCGGCAATTAAAAGAGGCGCCCATTTGCCAATTTGGGCCGGATCTTCGCTGTAATCCATGCTGTTGAATAAACTGTGCTTCTGCAACTCAGCATAGCGGGCGCGAAGGAAGTTCACATTGGTGTCGCCCCAGACGAAACTCATGTGGTCAACGCTGCGGATAAACGACTCAGGATCATGCATGTGACCATTTTCAACCTGAGACGCCCAGAACTGCCGGCTTATCTGAAAAGCTTCATTGACCTTCACAGCTTTATCGATATTAACCGAACCGTCTTCCTGTTGCGGTGTATAGTTAAGTTCCATCAAAGCAGAGTGGCCGGTTCCGGCGTTATTCCAGCCGTTTGAACTCTCCTCGCCGGGACCGTCCAGACGCTCGGCCATCATCATGGACCACGACGGCTCAAGTTCCTGCAGATAAGTCCCCAGGGTTGCACTCATAATACCGCCACCGATTAGCAGCACATCAACTTTGCTACTGGCTTTAATGTCTCTGCCAGAATCATCTTTTGCCGAAGAATAGATGAACGAAGCGGCAACCACTGCCACTAATGAGCAACCGGTAATTGCACTTTTTGAAAATCGCATAGGAACTCCTGGTATACGAAAAGGGAGAATGCTGGAAACACGCATGCTGCGGCACTCAGATCAATGCCAGCTTGAATAGCATAATTCGGTAAACAGGAGCGGTTTTATCGCCGACTGGCATAAATGAAAAGTTAATATACGGGCCGGAAAAACTCACTTTCCTTTTATTAACAAGCCATTTATCTGCTCATCACTTTTTTCACTTTTACGATCAGGGCTTATAAAAGTCTCGTGGCGGGGCTGGCAACTACGCATAAAAAAGCCGCGATAATTCGCGGCTTTGAAGGTTTATCACTGTAAAGCTTAACGGAAGTCCGTCAGAGTATTCTGGCCGATTTCACGTACCCAGATATTACGGAAACTCACAGGGTTACTGTGGTCCTGTAACTGAATAGGTGCACAACCATGCGCTTCATAAGAAGGTCCGCCAATCCATTCCGTTTTACCTAAGATTTCAGTGTGGTTTTGTACCAGCACACCGTTAATTAAAACGGTCAGGTAACCCGGTTTCACCAGTTCATCACCGTCAAACTCAGGCGCATTGAAAATGATGTCGTAACTCTGCCACTCACCCGGCGGATTGACCGGGTTAACCAACGGAATAGCCTGCTTGTAGATGCTGCCGGCCTGGCCGTTGGGGTAAGTTTTATTGTTATAAGAGTCCAGAACCTGAACTTCATAACGCTGCTGCAGGAAAATACCGGAGTTGTTGCGCTGCTGGCTTTCCAGCCCCTCAATATCCTCAGGCGTTTTCCACTCGGCATGCAGTTGCACGCTGCAGAAAGACTGCTTGCTGACAATGTCACCGGTGCCTGGTTTTACGGTTAGCGTGCCATCTTCTACCGTCCACTTCGCTTCACCACCTTTCAGTGATTCAAAAGCGGATAAGTCAGAACCGTCAAACAGTACCACCGCATCAGAAGGTGCTTTACCCGGCGCGGTTTCAACCATAGCAGGAACAGGTTCCCACACTTCGGATTTAGCAGCTTGCTCTTCCGGACTCAGTTCCTTCGCCACTGACGCTGTTGACGCCAGTGACAGTGCTAAGCCGGATAGCAATGTTGTTTTTGTCATCTTTTTCATTATGTGCCCTTAATATTGAAATGATGGTGTTGGTGAAAAGGCTACCTCAGGTAGCCCAGGCTCTGTCACCTTTCTTATAAGGGATATCTTCGTATTTAGTCGGAATGGCAACGTAACGCAGTACTTTCGTCGAGCCAACTTCTGACGTGAAGAACGAGAACAGCACCAGTTGCTTGATCAGCGAGAAGTAATGAGGAGCAACCAGCTCTTCATCCCATGGCGCTCCCGCATTAGGATTGCTCATGGCTACATCACCCCAAATGCCTTTCTTAGCATTATAGGCTTTAGCTTCTTCGTCGAGCGCAGACAGCAGTTCCATCTTCTGCTCAGCAGAAAGTAACAGGAAGTCTTTGCCATACTCTTTTTCAGCACGCTTCTTCAGGGTTACCAGGCCTTCTTTGAAGGTTTTCTGCATAGTCGGGTGATAGCAGTCTGCTACCAGTACGGCCATACAGCTACCTACGTCGGCGTCTTTTGCTCCCGGTGTGTCGGTACGGGGAAGGATAACTTCGCCCAGTTCGTTGAAGAAGGCTACGTCTTCCTTGCTGAAACCGGTGTCGGACAGGGGCACCACTGGCAGATTTTCATAAGCCAGCGCTTTGCCACCTACAAATGCAACACCTGTGGCAGCAGTGATAAATTTCAATAAATCACGACGGTTCATGGCTACAGGTTTCCTTTTTTCAGTTCGTCTACTGCAAAGTCTGCTGCACGGGCAGTCATTGCCATGTAGGTCAGAGACGGGTTAACACACGATGCTGAAGTCATTGCCGCACCATCGGTCACGAACACGTTTGGTGCATCCCAAACCTGATTGTGCTTGTTAAGTACTGAACTCTTCGGATCGCGGCCCATACGCGCCGTACCCATTTCGTGAATACCCATACCCGGTGCGTAATCAGCATCATAACCCTGAACATTTTTAAGGCCAGCAGCCTCAAACATGTCAATGGCGTCCTGCTTCATGTCTTTACGCATTTTGTATTCGTTTTCACGGATCTTAACGTCCATGGCAAGTACCGGCAGACCCCATTTATCTTTCTTCTTGCTATCAAGATAGATACGGTTGTCATGATGCGGCAGCATTTCACCGAACGCTGTCATACCAATAGTCCAGTCACCCGGCTCAGACATCGCATCTTTCAGGTTAGACCCCAGACCAAGCTCGGCGATGTCTTTACGCCAGCCACCGCGGCTTGCAGAACCCTGATAACCGAAGCCACGTACGTAATCACGCTTGTCGCCATCCCAGTTACGGAAACGGGGCACATAGAAACCAGCCGGACGACGGCCGAAGTAATAGCTGTCTTCGTAGCCTTCAACACTGGCGCTTGCGCCTACGCGGAAGTGGTGGTCCATTACGTTGTGACCCAGCTCGCCAGAGCTGCTGCCCAGACCGCCTTCCCACACATCAGTTGCTGAGTTCATCAGCAGCCATGCAGAGTTAAAGGCAGAGGCGTTTACGAATACAATTTTACTGTTGAACTCGTAAGTCTCGTTAGTTTCCGCATCAATGATTTCAACACCGGTTGCACGTTTCTTATCTTTATCGTATTTGATTTCTTTTACGATTGAGAAAGGACGCACTGTCAGGTTACCGGTTGCCATTGCTGCCGGCAGCGTAGAAGATTGAGTTGAGAAATAGCCGCCAAACGGACAGCCTAACCAGCACTTGTTACGGAACTGACAACCCACACGGATATCATTAATCCCCTGGGTAATGTTTGCAGAACGTGAGTGGATGAAATGACGTGAACCACCAAACGCTTTCTTAACCCGGGCAGCAACATCTTTCTCAACCGCATTCAGCGGAATAGGAGGCATGAAGTGACCGTCAGGCAGAACGCTCAAGCCTTCACGGGTACCACTGATACCAGCATATTTTTCAACGTAGTCATACCATGGCGACAGGTCTTCATAACGAATTGGCCAGTCAACGGCGATACCTTCTTTGCCGTTAGCCATGAAATCTTCCGGATTCAGACGGTAGCTCTGACGTCCCCATAACAGTGAACGTCCACCCATTTGATAGGCGCGGTACCAGTCAAAGCGCTCTTTTTCAATGTATGGCGCTTCCTGCTCATTAGCCCACATACCAAGCGTCATTTCATTCAGCGGGTAATCGCGGGAAAGTGCAGGATAAACTTCTTTCATGTCCTGCGTAGCCAGGCCCCGGTGAGGATAGTCCCAGCTTTCTTTATGCGCATTAATATAATCTTTAACGTGCTCAATATTTCGGCCACGTTCCAGCATGAGTACTTTAAGGCCTTTCTCGGTCAGTTCTTTGGCAGCCCAGCCGCCACTGATCCCCGATCCGACAACGATCGCATCATAGTTATTACTTGCCATGTTTTGTCCCCTTAAACACGTCCGGCAAAAGCGTTTCTACTGATCAGACATCACAAATGCGGATCGCCTGGTTAAGCGACTTCAGTTTGCCTGCCTTACTGTCTGGAGTTGGAATAAATTCCTGGGCCAGATACCCGTCAAACGGTAAATCCTTAATCGCTTTCGCAATGGCCGGATAATACAGTTCCTGAGAGTCATCAATCTCGTGACGCCCCGGCACACCCGCTGTGTGGTAATGCCCGAAATACTGATGGTTGTCACGTATGGTGCGAATGATGTCACCCTCGCTTATCTGCATATGGTAGATGTCGTACAGCAATTTAAAATGCGCTGATCCCAGCCGGCGACACAGCTCGATACCCCAGGCTGAATTGTCGGCCATGTAATCAGGATGATTGACCTTGCTGTTAAACAGTTCCATTTGCAGCACTACCCCGTGCTTTTCAGCATGAGGCAGAATTTGTGATAGCCCTTTAACGGCATTTTTCAGTCCGGTTTCGTTGTCCATACCCCGTTTGTTACCACTAAAACAAATGAGGTTGGTGTAACCGGCTGCCGCCACTTTCTCTATATGCGGAATGTAACGTTCGATGAGAGCCTCATGAAAACGGTCGTCACACCAGCCGTCTTCAAGATTCAGTTCAGCACCATTACACATAGAGCAATGCACACCATGTTTCTTAAGAATATGCCACTCATCAGGACCCACTAAGTCGATCGCTGAAAAGCCCATATCTTTAATGGCAAGGCAAAGCTCCTCTAAAGAAAGATCCGGAAATGTCCAACGCGCCACTGCATGTTTGATATTTCCTTTGAGGGCGGCATGCTGGCTTGTGCCAGCATGCGCATGAAGAGATAAAGCACTGGTCGCTGTCAGCCCAACCCCTGACAGCGCCAGCCCTTTAAGCACCGCTCTACGCGAATTACGCATCGGTGGAAACCTTCTCGTCTTTGAACAGGATGAAGAAAAGTACCAGTACGACAGCCGCGAACCCTGCAGGGAACAACCAGATGCTGCTCCAGTCCGCTCCGGCTTCTGATGTGTAGGTGTCGGTGATCTTACCTGCAACCCAGAAACCAATCAGCATACCCACACCATAGGTGGCTAATGTGATAAGGCCCTGCGCCGCACTTTTGATTTTTTCACCGGCTTTAGCATCGGTATAAATCTGTCCGGATACGAAGAAGAAATCGTAACAAATACCGTGCAGTGCAATACCGATTAATAATAAGAACATACCGTCTTCAGCATCACCGTAGGCGAACATCACATAACGCAGTACCCACGCCAGCATACCCAGCAATAACGTTGCCTTGATGCCGAAACGGTTCAGGAATACAGGCAGTGCCAGAATGAACAATGCTTCTGAAACCTGACCCAGCGCCATTTTACCCGTCGGATTTTCCACGCCGATGCCGGCCAGGAACGGATTCGCATTCTGATAATAGAACGCAAGCGGAATACAAATCAGTACCGAAGACAGGAAGAACACAAGGAAGCTGCGGCTTTTTAGCAGTGTCAGTGCATCAAGACCCAGCATTTCACCCAGACTTGCCGATGCTGTACCTTTCGCTTTAGGTGGTGTAGCAGGCAGTGTAAAGCTGAAGATACCCAGAATTAATGAGCCAATGGCAGAAAGTGCAAAGGTGTTACGCAGTGCGCCTTCAGTAATGCCGCTGGCGGAATCCCATGAGAACACATAGCTGATCACCAGACCGGCTAAAATCCAACCTATGGTTCCCCAAACACGTACTTTACCGAATTGTTTTGACGGATCAGTCATCTGGCCGAATGATACCGAGTTAACCAGCGCCAGTGTTGGCATGTAGGCAATCATATAGCCCAGTACATAAGGGTAGAATGAAGCAAAATCTGTGGAGGTGTACATCATGTACATCAGCGCTGCGCCAATCAGGTGAAGCACACCCAGAATACGTTCTGCATTGAAGAAACGGTCAGCGATTAAGCCAACGATGAAAGGCGCAATAATCGCCCCCCAGGACTGGGTAGAAAACGCCATACCGATTTCACTACCGGAAGCGCCCAGTGTTTGCCCCATGAAGGTACCTAAGGTCACAAACCAGCCACCCCAGATAAAAAACTGGAGAAACATCATAATGCTCAGGCGGGTCATTATCATTGTTATATCCTCTTACTACTTCGGGGCCTTTTGGCCCCGGGCATTATTATTATTTGTCCAGACCCAGGATCCGGCGGTTTCTTTCTGTGCTGCTGCCAGCACCGGCAAAGTCATCGAACGCAACTTTAGTTGGCTCAATAATATGAGATGCGATAAATGGCGCACCTTCAGCTGCACCCTGCGCAGAATCTTTCAAACAGCATTCCCACTCAAGCACTGCCCAGCCTTCAAAACCGTACTGGGTAAGCTTAGTAAAGATGCTCTTAAAATCTACCTGGCCGTCGCCCAGTGAACGGAAGCGTCCCGGACGGTCTACCCAACCCTGGTAACCACCGTATACGCCGCTTCTGCCATTTGGCAGGAACTCAGCATCTTTTACATGGAACATTTTGATGCGGTCGTGGTAACGGTCGATAAAGTCCAGGTAATCCAGTTGTTGCAGCACGAAGTGGCTGGGATCGAACAGAATGTTTGCGCGGGGGTGATCGCCAACTTCCTGCAGGAAACGCTCAAATGTTGCACCGTCGTGTAAGTCTTCACCCGGGTGGATTTCGTAGCACAAATCAACACCAGCTTCTTCGAATGCATCCAGAATAGGTCTCCAGCGGTTACCCAGTTCTTTGAAGCCTTCGTCAACAAGACCGGCAGGACGTTGCGGCCACGGATAAACAAGATGCCACATCAATGCACCGGAGAAAGTCACGTGCGCTTTCAAGCCAAGACGCTTACTGGCTTTTGCCGCCAGCATCAGCTGATTAATTGCCCACTCAGTACGCTCTTTCGGCTTACCGTGTAAATGCTCAGGCGCGAAGTTATCGAATAACTCATCGTAAGCAGGGTGAACAGCCACCAGCTGTCCCTGCAAATGTGTAGACAGCTCGGTAATTTCAACACCGGCTTCAGCACACATGGCTTTTACTTTGTCGCAGTATTCCTGACTTTCTGCGGCAATTTCTAAATCAAATAATTTGGGGTCAGTAGGCACCTGAATGCCCTTGTAGCCCAGTGAAGCGGCCCACTTTGCCATCCCTTCCAGGGTATCGAACGGCGCTTTGTCACCTGCAAATTGTGCTAAAAAAATCGCAGGGCCTTTAATTGCTGCCATGGTAATCTCCTAAATTCTGTAAACGGGTCTGTTACTCGGTATCCGGGATCGGATGCCACTTCACGTCGCTGGCGCCGGAGGCAACCATTGCTTCAATAAATGCCATTCCGCGTAAACCGGACTTCAGACCGGGCACGCCTTCAGCTTTACCTGTCTGACCTTCGCGTACAGCGATGGCAAAGTAACGGTAGAGGTTAGCAAAAGCTTCAAGATAGCCTTCAGGATGACCTGACGGAGTACGGCAGCGATCGGACGCTTCAGGGTACAAACCCGGCTGGCCGGAACCGGCACGGTATACGCAGTAAGGTGCATCCAGTGTGCGGAAAATAACGGAGTTAGGCTCCATCTGATGCCATTCCAGTCCGCCTTTATCACCGTACACTTTAATTTTCAGCGCGTTCTCTTCACCGGCACACACCTGGCTGGCGATGAGCACGCCCTTAGCGCCTTCGGCAGTGCGGAAGAATGCTGCACCGTCATCGTCTAAACGGCGGTTCGGTACAATAATGTTCATGTCTGCACACAGTTCAGTTACCGTGTGGCCGCTGATAAATTCCGCCAGACCAAAGGCATGGGTACCGATATCGCCCATACAGCCTGCACCGCCGGACAATGCCGGATCTGTGCGCCATGCAGCCTGTTTGTTATCAGGATCGTCTTCGCCGCTTAACCAGCCCTGCGGGTACTCAACGAGAATTTTACGGATGTTGCCCAGTTTGCCATCTTCAACCATGGCTTTAGCCTGCCACACCATGGGATATCCCAGGTAGGTATGTGCCAGACCATACAGGCGGTCTGAACTGTTAACGACTTTCGCCAGCTCTTTGGTTTCTGCCAGATTCAGACCGGCAGGTTTTTCGCAGAATACATGATAGCCAGCTTCCAGCGCTGCAATGGTAACCGGTACGTGGAGATGGTTTGGCGTGACTACCACAACCACTTCCATTCGCTCGTCAGCAGGTAATTTATTTTCTGCTTCCAGCATTTCCTGCCACGACGCATAAACGCGGTCGCTGCTTAAACCCAAACTGTCTCCGGTACGCTGATTATTACCAGAATCGCGGCTGAATGCCCCGCAAACCAAATCGTACTGACCGTCCAGGCCTGCTGCGTGACGATGGACGGCGCCGATAAAAGCACCTTCACCACCACCGACCATACCCATGCGAACCCGCTGCAACTTCGCCATGTATTTCCCCCAATTATGCGCATCGTTGTTACAAATATGTAATTACTGTAAAAATGTAACGGATTACATAAATTGATGTCAACGAATTTTCTACCATCGTCGTAGTTTTAACGTTCAAATGTAATGAATACACGGAATTTTTGTATATTTTTTGTTTATATTTCACATTTAAAACTGGATTTATAGTTTCATTTGGGTAATCCTGTCGCCATAAAATGTAATGCGTTACATATGCACAGAAGCGAATACCTCGCTTCGCACTGCTAAGAATAAAGAAGTGGTTTGAGAAAAAGGTAATGCCAAATATCCGAGATGTCGCTGATTTAGCCGGAGTTTCCGTGGCAACTGTGTCGCGGGCCCTGCAGCAGCCTGAACGTGTTTCGCCTAAGACACGGGCTAAGGTCATGTCAGCAGTGAGTGAAGTAGGATATAAGCCAAATCTGATGGCGGTAAAATTCCGCTCCGGTAAAACCCACAGCCTGGTGGTACTGGTTCCTACGGTGGCAAACGTATTTTTTGCCCGCGTGATCAGTGGCATGCAGGAAGCTGCAGCCGAATCCGGCTATTCTCTGTTACTGGGCAATACGCTTGGCAATGCAGACATCGAGGCGAATTACGCCAGGATGGTACAAACATCGCAAGCTGACGGACTCATCCAGCTTCGCGCACACAACCCGTTTTCAGAAGATACCGGCAAAAACGACAGTATGCTGCCCATGGTGAATGCCTGTGAGGTGCTCAGTTCGAATATTTGCCCGACCGTGACGCTGGATAACCGCGCCGCGGCCAGAGCCATGACGGAGCATCTGCTCTCTCTTGGTCACAAACGTATTGCGCTTTTTAAGGGGCCTGCAGACAGTCCCCTCACACAGGAGCGGCTTGCCGGTTACCGTGATGCGTTACAGGCCGCCGATATTCCTTACGATCAATCTTTGCTTTTCGCCGGCGATTTTACGTTGCAGGCGGGATATGAAGCTGCCGGCCGGATGCTGGCACTGGATAACCGTCCCACTGCGGTATTTTGTGAGAACGATGAAACCGCTCTGGGTGCACTTCAGGGCTTTAAAAACGCAGGTTTGCGGGTACCTCAGGATATCTCGGTTGCCGGCTTTGATAATATCGACTTTGCCGCCTATTGCGATCCCCCTCTGACCACCATTGCACAGCCGGCAGAAGCCTTCGGCCGCACTGCTGTAAACTTGTTAGTGGACGTACTGGAAGGCAAACTGACAACGGCACCAAAGGTAATTATGCCGTTCGAACTCATTTTACGGGGCAGCACCGGACAGGCTCCGGATTAAACAGAACGATGACTTTTACTTGCTGCGTATGCTGTAACTTCGTGAGCAAGTGCAAATGACGAAGGAGAATAACATGTCAGGCAGAAACAATAAGGCAAGTCATATTGCCAGCAAGATCGGCCAGTCCTCACTGGACCGTCGTCAATTCGTAAAACTGGGCGCAGCCGGAGCAGGCCTGCTGATGGCACCGGGATTTGCATTTGGTCAGGCTAAAGCGGAAACCCGCGTAGGATTACAGCTGTATACACTGCGCGATATGATGGCCGTCAGTGTGCCCGCCGTGCTGAAACTGGTTTCAGCGGTAGGCTATAAAGAACTGGAATTCGCCGGTTATTTTGGTCACAGCCCGAAAGAAATCCGCAAAATTGTTGATGGTGAAGGCCTTTCAGCACCTTCTGCGCATATTCCTCTGGATATGTTCCGCAAGGAAGGCATTAATAAAGTTATCGAAACCGCCCTCGAAGTAGGCCACAAGTATGTGGTTATCCCTTATCTGACTGAAGAACAGCGCGGTACCACCATCGATGTGTATAAAAAGCTGGCAGAAGAATGCAATAAGTGGGGCGATGCCTGTAACCGTCAGGGACTGAAACTGGCCTACCACAATCATGACTTCGAATTCCACGTTACTGACGGTGTCGAGCCATACGATGTGTTACTGAACGAAGTGGACGCTGACAAAATGGCGATGGAAATGGATTTGTTCTGGATGTTCAAAGCCAATAAAGATCCGCTGGCCTACTTTGCCAAACATCCCGGCCGCTTCAAGCTGTGGCACGTCAAAGACATGGACAAGCAGGGCCAGTTCGCTGACGTAGGTACCGGTACAATTAACTTTGCCAAAATCTTTGCTGCGTCGAAGCAGGCGGGCGTAGAGCACCGTTTCGTTGAACGCGACCAGACACCGGATAAACTGCAAACTATTCAGCAAGGCTACAAAGCCGTATCCACCTTGCTGGCCGGTTAATACCTGAGTGGTCAGGTACATACGCTGACCCTTAATTCAGACGTAGGTTTTCTTTGCCACAAAACGTAAAATGCCCGCTATCAAAGCGGGCATTTTTGCAGTGAATTTATGACAGAACTATTTGGCCAGTTAAGCCAGTGGCTATCTCCCTATTACACCCAACTGAGTATCATGCTGATGGCCACCATTCTGGTGG
Source organism: Alteromonas sp. NFXS44 (assembly GCF_040148705.1). Taxonomy (NCBI): domain Bacteria; kingdom Pseudomonadati; phylum Pseudomonadota; class Gammaproteobacteria; order Alteromonadales; family Alteromonadaceae; genus Alteromonas; species Alteromonas sp. NFXS44. Next base: position 467,980 of record NZ_JAGDEA010000012.1, read on the forward strand.
TGTACGGCGATATCATCAATAAACATATCAAACGGATGCTGGCGCCATATCATTTTCTTATCCGCACCACACTGTTCGTGTTGCTGTGTGCTTTCGGATACGGGCTGCTCACTATTCACGGTGCGCCGTTCCTGCTCTACCTGATAAAATACCTGCCCTGGTATTTACAGGGCGCGGGCTTTATCAGTGCATTCATCATTCTGGGCGTACTTGCCGAAAGACGGCGCTATATTTAAGCGCCTTTCTTCAGATACTCGCGGATAACATAGTGCAGGATGCCGCCGTTTTCGAAGTAGGTAAACTCATTGGCGGTATCAATCCGTACGTCCATCATAAATTGACGGGCCTCACCATCGTCCGGAGTAACAGTTACCTGCACTTCCTTCTGGCCACGTTCAACCGGCGCAATGCTGTAGGTTTCGTCACCACGCAACGACAGTGATGACGCGCTGTCGCCCTGTTTAAACTGCAACGGCAGAATGCCCATACCGATGAGGTTAGAACGGTGAATACGCTCATAACTCTCTACCATTACGGCTTTGACACCTAATAATGACGGCCCTTTGGCTGCCCAGTCCCGGCTTGAGCCTGTACCATACTCTTTGCCTCCGATAACCACAGCCGGCACACCGTCTTCACGGTAGCGCATGGCCGCATGGAAGATAGACATGGCATCACCGCTGGGATAATGGGTGGTTGCGCTGCCGGTGGTGCCGGGTGCTAACTGATTTTTCAGTCTCACATTGGCAAACGTACCCCGCATCATCACCTCGTGGTTACCACGGCGTGATCCCAGAGAGTTAAAGTCTTCCGGCTTAATACCCTGCTCCTGCAGATATTGTCCCGCGGGGCTGTCCGGGGCAATGGCGCCGGCAGGAGAAATATGGTCGGTGGTAATGGAGTCGCCCACCTTCACCAGACAACGCGCACCTTCAATGGCACTCAGTGCCGCAGGTTTACTGCCCATGTCAGCAAAGAAAGGCGGATGTTTGATGTAAGAGGAGTCCGGCCAGTCATACACAGAGCTTGAAGACACATTCAGTTCGTTCCAGATGTCATTGCCTTTAAATACATCCGCGTATTTCTGCTTAAACAAATCGCCCGATACATAGTCGTTAATTTTCGCCTGAATTTCCTGTTCTGATGGCCACAGATCTTTCAGATACACCGGTTTTCCGTTCTTATCTGTACCGATTGGCTCACGGGTAATATCCACTTTCATATTACCAGCCAGCGCGTATGCCACCACCAGCGGTGGAGAAGCCAGGTAGTTAGCCGCTACATCCGGATGGATACGACCTTCAAAGTTTCGGTTACCGGACAATACCGAGGTGACGGTGAGTTTCGCATCGTTAATTGCACGGGAAATTTCTTCGGGCAGCGGACCTGAGTTTCCGATACAGGTTGTACAGCCGTATCCCACAAGGTTAAAGCCAAGTTGCTCAAGCGGCTCCATCAGTCCTGCATCTTCCAGATACTGTGTGACCACTTGTGAACCCGGCGCCAGTGAAGTTTTCACCCACGGCTTACGGGTCAGACCCAGTTCCACCGCTTTCTTCGCCAGCAAACCGGCACCGATAAGCACTGACGGGTTAGACGTATTCGTACAGCTGGTAATGGCGGCAATAACTATTGCACCGTCTTCCAGATTAAATTTCTCACCATTGAAGTCGACGAAAGAATCCTGTTCTTCGTCCACCTCTGCCATGTCGCCGCCTTCGGCAACAAATTTAGCTTCTTCACCTTCGACTTTTATATCAATCTGAGACTGATACCAGTCAGTGAAGGCACTCGCGGCAGTATCAAGAGCAATACGGTCCTGCGGACGTTTGGGTCCTGCAATAGAAGGCACCACATCAGCCAGGTCCAATTCCAGCGTTTCGTGATAAATGGCATCTTTGGTGTGATCGTCGTGCCACAGACCGGCTGATTTTGCGTAGGCTTCTACCAGTTCAATCTGTTCGTCAGGACGACCGGTCAGCTTCAGGTAATCCAGTGCCACGCTGTCTACCGGGAAGATACCGCAGGTGGCACCGTATTCAGGCGCCATGTTCGCAATGGTCGCGCGGTCTGCAGTGGTAAGGTATTTGATGCCCGGGCCGTAGAATTCAACGAACTTGCCCACCACACCATGCTCACGCAATTGTTCAGTGATCGTCAGAACCATGTCAGTAGCAGTTACGCCGGGATTTAACTTACCGGTCAAACGGAAGCCCACCACATCCGGGCGCAGCATGGTAACGGGTTGTCCCAGCATGGCCGCTTCGGCTTCAATACCACCTACGCCCCAGCCAAGCACGCCAAGACCGTTAATCATCGTGGTATGAGAATCTGTGCCTACCAGCGTATCCGGATACACCAGTGTGTCGTCTCCTTCCTGTTTGGTAAATGCACAACGTGCGAGATATTCCAGGTTCACCTGGTGCACGATACCCCGGCCCGGCGGCACCACTTTGAAGTTGTCGAAAGAAGACTGCCCCCATTTCAGAAACTGATAGCGCTCACGGTTTCGCTGAACTTCCACACCGGTATTTTTCTCGAAGGCATCCTCTGAGGCAAAATAATCCACCATAACAGAGTGGTCGATAACCAGCTCAACAGGGTTCAGAGGGTTAATGGTTTGTGCATCTCCCCCTAAATTATTTACCGCATCACGCATGGCGGCGAGGTCAACAATGGCGGGCACGCCGGTAAAGTCCTGCAGAATTACCCTGGCCGGCACAAAGGAAATTTCATGCTGACTGTCATCTTTAATATCCCACTTTGCCACTTTCTCAATATCTTCGCTGCTTACGAATTCCTTGTCTTCGTGGCGGATTAAGTTTTCCAGCAGGATCTTTATGCAGAAAGGCAGACGGTCGAGGTCGAATTGCTGCCCAATGGAATCGAAACTGATTGCTTTGAATGCATTATCGCCAACATTAACGGTCGTAAACTTCTGATATTTCACGTTTTCACCTTTCAAATTGAATGAGTGCGCGGTTCTGTATGGCCTGAACAGACAAAAAGCGCCGGGGAATTTCTCATTCATACGGTGATGTTGTGAAAAAAAGTTCACCCGTTCGCCACATCGGATTTGTTTAGAATTAGTTAATAAAGATGATGTTTTCGATTAACGGGCGCGGTATGCTATTTGTACAGGGTAAACACACAAAAGAAGAATTATAAAAACATGGGCAAAACGCGACATCACGAATTAATCGACCAACTGCAACTGGAACCCCACCCGGAAGGCGGATTTTACAGGCAGATATTCAAGTCTGATAAACAGGTTAATTCACCTGCACACGGTCTGGGCCGCCCCGCCATGACGCATATCTACTTTCTGTTGCTTGAAGGTCAGGTAAGCCGCTTCCACCGCGTTTTACACGATGAAGTCTGGAACCATTACGAGGGAGCAGCATTACGTCTGTACCATATCCATCAACAACAGTTGAGGGAACAGCGGATTGGTGGCAGGGAACATGGCTATGCAGCTGTCATTCCGGCCGGCAACTTTCAGGCCGCTGAAACCACCGGCGAATACACTCTGGTGGGCTGCAGCGTAGCGCCGGGCTTTGACTTCGCCGACTTCAGTTTCATTGAAGAACCGTCATTGAAACAATGGATTGAGATAGCCCACCCGGATATGTCACGTTTTATCTGAATCAACAGACAGGCGTGACATCACGCCCGTCTTCACTATGCCTGTGCCGTTCGCAATCTTAAAACCGGGCGCTCATCAATGAAAATGTGGATCAGCGCAGTGATACCGGCAATTACGCAGGCACTCCACCAGACTACATCGTAAGAACCGGTGGTATCGTACAGATAACCACCCAGCCAGACTCCGCTGAATGAACCCAACTGATGGCTTAAAAACACAATGCCGTACAGCAGCCCCATGTGCGGCAGACCGAATAACTGCACCACCAGCCCGGATGTGGGCGGCACCGTGGCCAGCCACAACAAACCAGTCACAATAGAGAATATGTAGACCGATGTTGATGACATAGGAAAATACATAAAGCCGGCAATGGCAACAGCCCGCAATGCGTAAATGAGGGTGAGCAGATTTTTCTTGGAATATTTACCCGCCCATGAGCCGGACAACAGGCATCCAAAGATGTTAAACAACCCGATAAGTGCCAGGCTCATGACCGCGATGTCAGCGGTAAAGCCCCTGTCAGCAAGAAATGCAGGCATATGCACGGTAATGAATGCCAGTTGGAAACCGCACACATAAAACCCCACCACAATCAGCCAGTAATGGGGGTAGGTACAAGCCTCTTTCAGCGCCTCTTTCACAGTCTGACGCACCTGTGTATTGCCCTGCGCCGCCTGCTGCCCGCCGCTGCCGGTTAATGAACCGGCCATCAGGCTCATCATCAGCGCACTTCCCGCCATCAGTAACAACGCATTGCTCCAGCCATAAGCGGCAATAAAATGCTGTGCAACGGGTACTACCAGCAACTGTCCGGCGGAGCCGGCTGCACTGCCAAGACCTAAGGCAAATGAGCGTTTTTCCGGAGACACCATTCTTGCCATCGCAGGCAATACCACACCCAGACCGGAGGCGGCGATGCCCATCCCCATCAGCAAGCCGGCTCCCGCGTTCAGGCTGCCGGCGCTGTCACTGAAGGCAGTAACCGCTAAACCACCGGCATACAGGAAGGCGCCCAGAATAACGGTTTTTACGGTACCGAAACGGTCTGCCATCGCCCCGGCAACAGGCTGAAAGAGTCCCCACCATAAATTTTGCATCGCCAGCGCAAAAGCAAACACCTCACGGCCGTAACCAAACTCTGAAGAAACAGGCTCCATGAAGAAGCCCATGGAAGAGCGCAATCCGAAGTTGAGCGATAACAATATGCAGGCAAAAGCGATGGAAAAACTGAGGAGTCTGACCGGCTGTGACATGAGGCATCCTTGAGATGCAGCCCTTTACACTCCGGTATCTGCTTGCGGTAAAAGGCTGAAACGTAAAAAGGCATACTACCGCTTTTCGTATGCCATTAATACTCAGTGGATGTAAGGTTTTTACCGCCGCCTCAGCCTTTCATATCTTCCAGTTCACGACCACGGGTTTCATACACGTACTTACTGACAAAAATCACTGACAGCACTGCACACAATGCATAGAAGCCGTACGCGCCTGCCAGACCAATACCGGCCAACATCATCGGGAAAGTCCATGTGATGGCGAAGTTTGTCAGCCACTGGATCAATCCGCTCACCGCCAGACCGGAGCCACGGATTTGATTGGGGAACATTTCCCCCAGCATCACCCACATGACCGGTCCCCACGAGAAGTTGAAGCAAAACACATACAGATTGGCAGCAATCAGTGCTACTGGTCCCCAGGCACCCATTATCAGTTTTCCGTCCATCCCCTGCTCTGCGTTGCCAAACGCGACAACCAGCGCGATAAGCGTGACAGACATACCGGCAGACCCCCACTTCAACAGCGGTTTACGGCCCACTTTATCGATGATTGCCAGGGTAACAAGGCAGGCAGCAATACTGATAGCTCCGCTTATCACGTTGATCAGAAGGGCATCACTTTCTGAGAAGCCGACGGCCTGCCATAACACCGCGCCGTAATAGAACACCACGTTAATACCCACCAGTTGCTGCAAGGTGGCAAGGCCCAGACCAATCCACACGATGGGTCTGACCTTTCCGGTATCCGGTTTTTTCAGGTCGCTCAGGCGCGGCTGATGATCATTTGCCAGTGTGGATTCAATTTCAGTCAGCTTGCCCGCTCCTGCATCACCGTAAAGCTTACCCAGAACTTGCAGCGCTTTGACTTTATCTCCTTTAACGACAAGGAAACGGGGACTTTCAGGTATAAATAGCAGCATCACTAAGAACAACGACGCCGGGATCAGCTCCATCCAGAACATCCAGCGCCAGGCTGCATAATCCATCCACAGAGCCTGCGTAGAACCCGAGGCGAAATCGGCAAGAATGTAGTTACTGAGAAAAGCGGCAAATAACCCGCTGATAATAGCGATTTGCTGGATCGACGTGAGCATGCCACGGTATCTGGCAGGCGAGACTTCGGCAATATAAGCCGGAGCCATAACAGAGGCAGCGCCTACCGCAAGCCCACCCAGGATACGATAAAAAACAAACTCACCACCGCTGGTAGAAACGCCGGAGCCCCAGGCACTGATGATAAAGAACACTGCTGCCACCAGCAGCAATGCTCTTCTGCCGTACTTATCTGCCAGCCGCCCGGCAAAAAAAGCACCGACGGCACACCCTAAAAGCATACTGGAAACATTAAATCCGGTCCCCACACTTTCTGACTGAAAGGCGGCCTGTAAACCGTCAACAGTCCCGTTGATAACGCCACTGTCGAACCCGAATAAGAAACCACCTATAGTGGCAACAACACTGATGAAGAGTATAAAACTCCTGTTTTCAGAGGGCTTGTCTGTACTTGCTGATAACACGGTGTCCATAGGGTACTGATTCTCCGGTATTAATAATTCTGCGTTATTTAAGTTCTACTGCTCTCTAGATGGCGGCAAATTTTGATAAGCCTTCCACGGGCAATTCATCCAGACTTTGGGGCCGGTGAGCCTGACGGTACTCCACCGGAGTCTGATCAAAGTGCTTGCGGAAAATGGCGTACATATACTGAATAGAGGGGTATCCGCAAACACCGGCAATTTCCACGGCGGCTTCGTCGGTTTCCTTCAGCATTTTGCAGGCCCTGCTCAGTTTTTCGTTATGAATTTCGGTGTGAATACTGTGTCCCCGCTCCTCTTTAAAGCGGCCCTCCAGGTTTGAGCGGGATATACCTACGTAGTCCAGCACCTGGTCAACCTTAATACCGCGACAGGCGTTATGCCGTATGAAATGCATGGCCTGCATTACCAGTGGATCTTTAATCGCTTTGTAATCGGTAGACTGCCGCTCAGCTACGCGCTCGGGTGGTACCAGTACCGGCGCTTTACTGACAGGCATGCCCTGCAACTGACGGTGCAGCATTCTGGCGGCCTGAAATCCCATATCAAAACAGCCCTGCTTCACTGATGTCAGGCTGACACGGCTTAAATAACGGGCCAGTTCATCATCATCGATACCGATGACCGAGAAACGTTCAGGGATGAGTAATCCGAGATGATCACAGGCTTGCAGAAGGTGACGGGCGCGGGCATCGGTGACTGCCACAATACCTGCCGGGGCGGGTAGACTTTTCAGCCAGTCAGTGAGCCGTTTTAAAGAATATTGCCAGGTTTCCGGGCGCACAGCATGTCCGCGGTAAACATAACACTCGTACCCTTCCCGCCGTGTCAGTTCCAGCATAGCCCGCTCACGTTCCTGCGCCCAGCGGTGTTGCGGGTTAAGTGGCGCACCGTAGAAAGCAAAGCGCTCTATCCCCTTTTGCTTTAAATGTTCAAAAGCGGCTTCAACCAGCGCGAAATTGTCTGTGGCGACGTAGGGCACTTGGGGATAATCAGCCTGATTTTGATAAGAGCCGCCCACTGCCACCACCGGTACTCTGGCCTTTGTCAGCGCCTTCTCGATGGCCGGATTATCAAAATCCGCAATAATCCCGTTGCCGCTCCACTCGTCCAGATGCTCCAGACGGGTCATAAAGTCTTCTTCAAGATACAAATCCCAGTCGGCCCCGGAAGTTTGTAAATAGCGGCCAATCCCTTCAATGATCTGGCGGTCGTACACCTTACTGGCATTAAACAGCAGCGTGATACTGTGCGATTTTTCAAACATAGCTGGCCCTGACTAATTAAATTCCGTAAAGCGGTTTATGAATATTGTTTTTACCCATCCTAAACCAGTGCACTGCAATTAACAAAAAGATTACAAAATTTCATAATTGCTCTGATCGCTTTTGATAATCAACATAGAGAAATAGCGGATTATCAGAAGTGGAAACAACATGTACTTAGGCATTGATTTAGGCACCTCAGGGGTAAAAGTGGTGTTAACAGATGAACAGGGCGCGGTGGTAAGAACCACTCATGCGTCTCTGAATGTGTCGATGCCAAGGGCTTTATGGTCAGAGCAGGATCCGGCAGACTGGTGGGAAGCGACCTGTCAGTGTCTGGATGCGCTGAAAGCATCGCAGGACTTAAGTACCGTGAAGGCTATCGGACTGAGCGGACAAATGCACGGCGCAACCTTGCTGGATGAAAACGGTGACGTATTGCGCCCTGCCATTTTGTGGAACGACGGCCGCTGCGACGATGAATGTCATGAAATTGAAGCGGCTGTGAGCGACGCACGTCAGCGCAGCGGCAATATTGTGATGGCAGGCTTTACCGCGCCTAAAATCCTGTGGGTCAAGCACCATGAACCTGACGTCTACGGACGCATTCACAAAGTACTGCTGCCCAAAGATTACCTGCGTTACAAACTTACCGGTGAGTTTGCCAGTGAAATGTCAGATGCAGCCGGCACTATCTGGCTGAATACGGAATCCCGTAAATGGGACAGCATATTGCTGGCTGCCACAGGGCTGAATGAATCTCATATGCCGGCACTTTTCGAAGGGAATGCGGTCACCGGAGAGCTGACGGCCAGTCTTGCCGAACGCTGGGGCATGAAATCCGTCCCTGTTGCCGGCGGCGGTGGCGATAACGCTGCCGGCGCTATTGGCTGCGGTATTGTTGATCCGGGTCAGGCCATGCTGTCACTGGGCACATCCGGGGTTTACTTTGCCGTCACCGATACCTTTCGCATTAACACAGAGCAGGCTGTACACAGCTTCTGTCATGCTCTGCCTTCCCGCTGGCATATGATGTCGGTAATGCTGAGTGCTGCGAGCTGTTTACAATGGTACGCAGGTCAAAGTGGTTACGAGGATGTAGGGGCGATGCTTGATGATGTTGAGCAGTCAGTCTCTTATTCTGATGAAGCTACGCCGTTGTTTTTGCCTTACCTGACCGGTGAGCGGACACCGCATAATAATCCTTATGCGAAAGCAGCCTTTTTCGGGGTCACAGCCAGCACTACCCGCGCACACATGGCCAGAGCTGTTATTGAAGGTGTTTCCATGGCGCTGGCAGACGGCATGGACGCAGTGCATCAAAGTGGCGTCAGTGTATCGTCAATCAGTCTGATAGGCGGCGGAGCGAAAAGTCCTTTCTGGCGACAATTGCTCAGCGATATCAGCGGTCAGAACTTAACTTACCGCAAAGGCGGAGATGTTGGCCCTGCGCTCGGAGCGGCAAGGCTTGCGCAACTGGCGGTGAATCCCGACAAATCCTTATCTGATATTTGTTTCCAGCCCGAAGCAGAAGCGGAATATAAACCAGACCCCAAAGTTAACGAAGCCTATTTAGCAAAACGTCAGCAGTTCCGTGAGCTTTACTACGCCATAGAACCTTTCTGGTCGTCACCGAAAAAACAGAAAACTTTCACGAATTAACATAATTGTTGAACTGCGCAGGGTCTTTCACACTGTCTTCACCATAACCCTGCCTGAACAGGAAAAAGAATATGAGCAACTATTTCGACGCAATTCCAAAGATCAAATATGAAGGCGCGGACTCAACCAATCCGCTGGCATTTAAACACTACAACCCGGAAGAAGTGATCATGGGTAAAACCATGGAAGCGCACCTGCGCTTTGCTGCCTGCTACTGGCACAACTTCTGCTGGGACGGAGCTGATGTATTCGGTGCCGGCACGTTTAATCGTCCCTGGCTGACTCAGGGTGATGCCATGACGCAAGCCAAAGCGAAAGCGGATGCCGCATTTTCGTTTCTGGAAAAACTCGGCGCGCCCTACTACTGCTTTCACGATGTTGATGTGGCACCGGAAGGTCAGTCTCTGAAGGAATACGTGCACAACTTTTCCACCATGACTGAAGTGCTGGCGCACAAGCAGGAAGAAACCGGCATGAAACTGCTGTGGGGCACTGCAAATGTATTCAGCCACCCGCGATACATGTCCGGCGCAGCGACCAATCCGGATCCGGCCGTGTTTGCACGCGCAGCCACTCAGGTGTTTCATGCCATGAACGCAACAAAGCAACTTGGCGGTGAAAACTACGTGCTGTGGGGCGGCCGTGAAGGTTACGAAACCCTGCTGAACACCGATTTAAAACGTGAACGTCAGCAACTGGGGCGCTTCATGAACATGGTGGTTGAGCACAAGCACAAAATCGGCTTCGACGGCCTGCTGCTGATTGAACCTAAGCCACAGGAGCCGACGAAGCATCAGTACGATTACGACACAGCAACTGTACACGGCTTCCTGTCTGAATTTGGTTTAGAGAAAGAGTTTGCCGTCAACATTGAAGCCAACCACGCCACATTGTCCGGCCACTCTTTCCATCACGAAATTGCCACTGCATTTGCACTGGGGATCTTCGGCTCTATTGATGCCAACCGCGGTGACCCGCAATTAGGCTGGGATACTGACCAGTTCCCTAATTCAGTAGAAGAAATGACACTGATTTGTTACGAAATACTGAAAAATGGAGGCTACACGTCTGGTGGCTTTAACTTTGACACCAAATTACGCCGTCAGAGCACCGAGCCGGAGGACTTATTCCTGGGCCACATCGGCGGCATGGATACCTGTGCGCTGGGCCTGAAGAAAGCCGCTGCACTGCTGGAGTCAGAAGCACTGGGTAACGCCGTTGAGAAACGCTATGCTGGCTGGTCAGAAGATTTCGGTCAACAGGTATTAAACGGTAAAATGTCGCTGGAAGACGTAGCTAAGTTCGCCAGCGATAATGCACTGGATCCTAAGCCGGTATCCGGCAAACAGGAAGGCCTGGAAAACATCGTAAACCAGGTGATCTACAAGTAAGCTGGCTGGCGCTGACCGGTTTGCGGTATCATGGCTCCTCGTTTTTACGGGGAGCCTGTTTTGTTGAAGTTTTCAGATCGTGCCAACGCCATTACACCCTTCTATGCCATGGCTTTTTCAGAGAAAGCCAGTGCCCTTGAAGCAAAAGGGCATCATGTCGTCAGACTCAATATTGGCGAACCGGATTTCGGTGCTCCTGGTCCGGTTGTGCAGGCCATGCAGGATGTCATGGAAAAGGCAGAACTGCCCTACACGTCAGCCTTAGGTTTACCGGCCCTGCGGGAAGCCATCGCCGGTTTCTATCGTCAGCGACACGGTGTTGCTGTCAATCCGAACAATGTTGTGGTGACTGCCGGGGCATCAGCCGCGCTGCTTCTGGTATGTGCTGCGCTAGTTAACCACGGCGATAAAGTGATGCTGGCGGACCCTGCCTACCCGTGCAACCGTCAGTTTATCAGAAGCTTTGGCGGGCAGTTGCAAAGCATTCCCGCCGGCGCTGAACAGCGCTTTCAGCTGACACCACACAACGTGCAGGCAAACTGGCAGAGCGATACCAGAGGTGTGATGCTGGCATCACCGTCTAATCCCACGGGCACATCGGTGCCTGAAAGTGATCTGGCGGCAATATGCGATTTTGTAAAATCCCGCGGTGGCTGGCGTATTGTTGACGAAATTTACCTGAATCTCAGCCATCATGGTCACGCTCAGACCGTACTGGCTTTTGACCCCGACGCCATTGTGATCAACAGCTTTTCAAAGTACTTCGGTATGACCGGCTGGCGTTTAGGCTGGTGTGTAGTGCCGGATGACATGGTGCCGGTGATGGAGCGTCTGGCGCAGAACTTATACATTTGCCCGTCGACCCCCGCGCAATATGCGGCGCTGGCCTGTTTCACCCCGGAAACCCTGAACGTTTGCGAAGGACGCAGAGATATTCTGCTGCACCGGCGTCAGCGGGTTCTTGATGGCTTAAAGCAGGCTGGATTATCCGTGGATGTGGAGCCGGACGGCGCGTTTTATGTATATATCAACGTCACCTCTACCGGTCTGAACGCCATGACATTCTGTGAGCGGTTACTGGAAGAACAGCACGTTGCCCTGACACCGGGTAATGATTTTGGCGAAGTCACTGGCGATGACTATGTGCGTTTGTCCTTCGCAGCTTCAGAAACTGCACTGGATGAAGGTATAAAGCGTATCGGTACTTTCCTGGCGTCACTGTGATTTATCAGGACTGGTAGCGGCTTAAATATAGAAAAGCCGGTCAGCGGCCCCTGAAGGCAGCGCGACCGGCTTTATGAGCATATTTAGTTAAAACTGATATTTCACGCTGGCAGTGTAATTCACCGGTGAGCCCGGCATTACCCAAAGCTTGTGGTATGAGTTTTCAAAGTAGATTTCATCAAACAGGTTGTTGACGTCGAACTTCACACTCAGCTTCTCATTTAATGCCAGCGAAGCCGACAGGTTCACCAGCGTATAAGACGGCAGTATAAATCCTGCGTCAGTGGTTTCCCCCAACCGGTCGCCCACGTAACGCACCGTAGCGCCGAAGAAGGCCTCTTTTTCCATCAGTTGCGTGTAGTGATTCAGCGAGATAAAACCTGCATGTTTCGCCACATTGATCAGGCGGGACCCTTTCGGAATGGTCACGCCCCAATCGAGGTTGTTCACTTCATTGGCGGTTTGCGCATCCGTGTAAGCATACGAGAAATCCAGACGGGTATTGGCTGTTAAGTCTGTGGTCAACTGAAACTCAATGCCCTGACTCTCCACTGTACCTAATGTCGCCGACAACCCGGTGTTGGGCTCTGCTGTCAGCATATTGGTTTTTTCAGCGTCAAAGATGGCAATGCTACCGGAGAACCGCTCAGCCAGATTTTCCCACTTAGCACCCACCTCAAACGAGGTAGTTTCTTCCGGGTCAAACGCATTGCGGTCGGAGTCAAGCCTGGGGTTGGGTCTGAACCCTTCAGCATAGCTGGTATACAGGCTGACTTTTTCGTTTACAGCATAAGTCAGACCGAGACGGGGTGTGACCACTGTTTGATCCCGGCTCTGACCTGCACCTGCCAGATGGTCATAAATTTCCTGCTCAAATTTGTCTACACGGAAACCCAGCAGAAGTTTGGTGGCTTCATTCAGCTCGATAAGATCCTGCGCATAAAAACCCAGACCCTGTTGCTTTTCTGCAGTAAGGGTAACAGGGGAGACATCAGGACGGGCTATGGTGTAATCAGGATTCGCCGGTTCGATACTGTAAGTGGTGTCACCGGCGCCCCGGGCTGTACGCCAGCGACGATAGTCCGTATCGATATGATAATTGTAGTAATCCAGACCAATCAGCAGGTTATTGGTTAAACCGGTAACCTCTGCTTCACCGCTTAGTTCTGCACGTAAGGATAAATCCTGCGCTTCATAATCACGGGTTCTTCGCTGGCGCGAAAGAATGTCCGGATCAGCCAGCAATAACTGACGACCTGCCGACAGCTCAGTATCTGAAGATTGTCCTTTCATGGATGAATCGCGGTACGCCATGCCTGTAAGCAGATGCCAGCTGTGAGTCAGTTCGTGGTTCAGCACCAGTTGATGACCGAAGGTTTTCACCTCATGCGCACCGTCCCGGATATCACCGTAGAAGTCTTCCGGATTCACCGTATCAAAATCGTTGTCCAGTACGTAAACACCGCGGTCCAGCGGCTTTTCCTGATCAAGGATTTCCATCTGATAACTCACACTGGTTACGTCAGACAGGTTCCAGATAAACGAAGGATTGATATTCAGGTTTTTGAAGAAAACGGTATCTCTGTAAGTGTCTGAGTCTTCATATGAACCATTGAGCCGGTAAGCCATGTCATCATTCAGACCATTCGTGTAATCGAATTCAACCTGTTTCTTACTGTAATTACCCAGCGTGCCCTGAACGTAGCCCTGTTCTTCAAACTGTGGATTTTTAGTAATGATGTTGATGGTACCGCCGGGTTCTCCCTGACCGTACAAGGCCGAGCCCGGGCCCTTCATCACTTCAACGGACTGAATATTTACGGTGCCGCGGTTCCCGCTGTAACCGCGAACATTAAAGCCGTTAATGAGGTAGCCAGTGGCGTTGTTTTCATCGCCTGAGAAACCACGGATAGCAAAACTGTCGAACATGCCGCCGGAATTATTCTGTCTGACTACAGCAGGCGAAAAATCCAGCGCATCAATGAAACGGGTAATACCTTCATTGGTTAACTGATCTGCACTGATGCGATCAACTGCCTGCGGCGTTTGAATTAACGGAACATTGCCACGGTAAGGCTGGAAATGTCGCTTCACTTCAATGTGTTCCACGTCATCCTTCTTTTCCTGCGCGGCAATAACACTCTCTTGTGCTGCTGCGCTGGTGGATAGTGCGAGTAATGAATATAAAAACTGCTTTTTCATAAAATCTTTTGTGCCGGGAATTTACCGACGCAAAATGTTATAACATCACAAAAACTACCGCAAACAGATTTTTTAAAAAACTTTTTTGACACACGGAAAACGTTTCAGGAATCGATTTTTATGACTTACAGGCCTTTTCCGGCTTAATTCCCAAACATATCAATGGAACCGGTCGCTTTCGTTTCCTCGTTAACTCGCATGGCGAGTTCCGCTTCACGGTCATGAATAGTGTTGTTGTTCATGTCGTAAATGCGCTTCATCAGCACCGAACCGGTAGATGGCGTGAAGTAAATTTTGCGGGCGTAATTAGCCATCAGATCGCTGGCCAGGATGGGAATATTTTCGGTTCTTAAGAATTCGATGGCAAATTCAGAATTGGTTGCGCCAATATCATTTTGCACGTATCCGGGCAACACTCTGGCACCGCCGAATACCTTGGCAACCAGACGTTTCTTTTCACCGCCAAGATGCAGACAATCATTTAACAGCACTTCCATGGCATGCACACCGTAACGGTTCGCTTCGAATGACATTTTGTCGATTTGCTTATTATTTGGCAGCATGAAATGGTTCATGCCGCCAACTTCAGTGATGGGGTCATACAGGCATACTGCCACGCAGGATCCCAGTACCGTCACAATGAGTTTGTCTGCCGCAGTGACGTAGTATTGGCCGGGTAAAATTTTTACCGCATCACGGCCAAAACGACTGTCATAGTAGGAAGGAGGCTGACTAAAATCATGGGCAGTCACGTTTTGTGTAACTACCTGACTGGTGCATAAATTGTTTTACCGACCGGTCTGAGGATATCCGACGCATCAGCAAAATGCTCAGAGTGTCCGGCGATGTACAAGCTGTCATGCTTGAGGTGCCCGACCAGCCTGTTCAGGATCTGATATTGAGTCGGTTTATCAAAGTAAATCATTACGTTACGGCAAAAAATGACATCCATTTTCTCTTTGAAGCCATAATCTTTATGTAACAGATTGATTTGCCTGAATTCCACCATCTCCCGCACTTCATCGACCACCCGCACCATGCCGGATTTCGAGCCTTTGCCCCGGTAGAAAAACTGCTTTTGTCTTTCCGGCGACATTTTCTCGATAGACGACGCTTTGTATACACCATTTTTTGCGGTTGCCAGCACCTTGCTGTCAATGTCCGATGCGTAGATTTTGATACCCGGCCGGAATGAGCCAAAGGTTTCAGCTACCGTCATAGCAATAGAGTAAGGTTCTTCTCCTGTACTGCTCGCCGCGCACCAAATCGCGGTCACATTGGAATGATTACGAAGGTATTTTTCCAGCGCGGAGAAATGATGAGGCTCACGGAAAAATGACGTTAAGTTAGTAGTCAGCGCATTAACAAATTCCTGTTGTTCAATGTCACTGCGCTCTACCACTTTTAAATAGTCACTAAAGGTTTTCAGCCCCAGCGCCCTAAGGCGCCGGGATAACCGGCTGTACACCATGGTGACTTTAGAGTCTGCCAGACGAATGCCTGCAATTTTAAACACGGTGGCGCGCACCCGTTCGAAGTCGTCCTGACTATAAGCATATTCTCTGTCGACTTGTTCAGCGGTTGCGGCGGTCATTTAGAATGTCTCCCACTCACTTTCGCTTGGCGAGCCTGGCTTCAGAGCTTTAGGCGTACTCACGGCTGTCATACGCGCGGCCGGCTTTGCAGAGCCGTTCATTCTCTTAGCCGGCGGTGGCGCAAGCAAACTGCCGCCATCCAGTTTAAACATCGCAACCCGTTCTGTCAGGCCAATGGCTTGTTGTTGCAAGCTGTCAGCCGCAGCAGCAGCCTCTTCAACCAGTGCCGCGTTTTGTTGCGTCATTTCGTCCATGCTGTTCACGGCTTTGCCCACTTCTTCGATACTGGTAGCCTGCTCAGAAGACGCTGCAGAGATTTCAGACATGATGTCGTTCACGCGCTGAATCGCATTAACCACTTCAGCCATGGTATCGCCGGATTTGTTAACCAGCTGGTTACCGCCGTTGATTTTGCCCACAGAGTCAGAAATTAATTCTTTAATTTCCTTCGCGGCTTCCGCTGAACGTTGTGCCAGCGTACGCACTTCCGATGCTACCACGGCAAAGCCGCGGCCCTGCTCACCGGCTCTGGCTGCCTCTACAGCCGCATTCAGGGCAAGGATGTTAGTCTGGAAGGCAATACCGTCAATGACGCCGATGATGTCTGAGATTTCCTGAGCTGACGCATTAATATCGCCCATGGTATCGACCACCTGACGAATAAGGTCCCCGCCTTCATTTGCAACTTTTGAAGCCTGTGAAGCCAGCATGTTTGCCTGCTCTGCGTTCTCTGCATTCAGACGCACGGTGCCGGTCAGTTCTTCCATAGCGGAAGCCGTTTCTTCCAGACTGGACGCCTGCTGCTCAGTCCGGCTGGATAAATCGGCGTTACCTGTGGCAATTTCCGACGAAGCCGTATTAATGGTGTCTACCGCCTCGTTAATCGAACGGATAGTGCCTGAGATTTCTTCGGCAAATGAGTTGATGGCATTGGCCAGCACCTGGAATTCGCCCTGGAAGTCATCATCAACCCGGCTTGTTAAGTCACCGGCCGACATTGAAGACATAACATCGCTGATGGTGCCGATGATGCGTTTATTATCCTGAACGAACTGGTTAATTGAGGTACCCAGCTCAGCGAAATCACCATCAAGTCGTAACGGGTCGGTATCCAGATCGCCCACCACCAGACGCTGCATAGTGGCGCGGATAGCCTGAACCGCCTTAACCCGCGCAGTAATATCCACGGCGTATTTAACCACACGGTAGGGTTTACCATTCTGGTCAAAAATCGGATTGTAGGAAGCCTGGATCCACACATCGTCACCGGCTTTATTGATGCGTCTAAATTCATCGGCGAAGTAAATACCTTTACCCAGTTGCTCCCAGAAAGACCGGTATTCCGGACTTTTCTTATATTCCGCATCCACAAACATGCTGTGATGTTTGCCCTGAATTTCTTCCAGTGAATAACCCATAGCACCCAGGAAGTTCTCATTGGCGTTGATAATCGTGCCGTCCAGATTAAACTCGATAACCGCCTGAGCACGGTTCAATGCTTCAATCTGACCACCGTAATAAGCATTTTTGATTTTCTCGTCAGTAATGTCTGTGGCAAATTTAACAACACGAATTACTTTACCGTTTTCATCGTATACCGGATTGTAAGATGCATTGATCCAGATCTCACTGCCATCTTTACGAATGCGGCAGAACTCACCTGAGGACACCTGCCCCCGCGCCAGATTACGCCAGAAATCTTTATATTCCTGACTGGAAGCATAGTCACCTTTGCAAAACATACGGTGGTGTTGACCCTGAATTTCCTCCAGGTCATAACCCACTGCGCCACAAAAGTTTTCATTAGCCGTAATGATAGTACCGTCCGGATAGAACTGAATAACTGCCTGAACGCGATTCAGTGCGTCAGTAATAGCATTGGTTAAAATGGCGTCCTGATTATCAATCAGTTCGACACTGTAGGCGGTTGTCTCGCCACGCACGTTTTTGAGCCCGGCCACCGTAACCTTAATATTCCGGTCCTTCAGTTCCAGTAACACCTCGCCACCGCCCGGCGACTGCGCCGCTGCCTGCTGAAGACTGCTGGCCTGCAGGCCCAGGGCACTGATATTACTGCCAATAAGGGTCATGACCGAAAAACCACCATTGCGGGCTTTAATACTACCTTCCAGTTGCCCCAGCAGCGCTTTTGCCGCTTTGTTTGCGACCACTATGTTGCACTGGCCATCCAGAATCAGAAGACTTGCAGACGATGCTTCAAGGGCCTGGATGCTTTCCAGCGATCCTACTACGGCATTGTCCTCACCACTTAACCATTTAAAAACACCCATCGATTACTCTCCTACACTCGCCTGACCGACTTCCACCAGCCCAAGTTCATTGCTGTTAATTAAACTTTCAATATTGACAAGAATGACCATGGTTTCGTCCACATCCGCCAAGCCATGTAAATACCGACTATCAAACGCCACGCCAAACTCCGGAGGTGGCAACATTTCTTCTTCACTTAAACGGATAACATCAGATACACCGTCAACCACAACACCCACTATGCGCTCATCCACATTCAACATAATGACAATGGTGAATTCGTTGTAAGTGGCTTCGCCCACATTGAACTTAATGCGCAGGTCAACCACAGGCACAATATCGCCCCGCAGGTTCATGACCCCTTTTATAAAGTCAGGAGCATTAGCGATTTTCGTTACCTGCTCGTAACCTCTGATTTCCTTCACGGTGGTGATGTCCAGCGCGTAGTGCTCCTCACCTAAAACAAAACTGAGAAATTCACGATCATCTCCGGCCATCACCGACTGTTGTACGGCGGCTTCGCTCATACACATAACTCCTCTTCTGCGGGCAGTTGACAATGTTCTGCCACGGCATCTGCATCCAGTATCATAGCCACGGTGCCATCCCCCATAATTGTTGCTCCTGCCAGACCGGGGATTTTCCGGTAATGGCGTTCCAGACTCTTAATCACCACCTGCTGCTGACCTAAAATGGAGTCAACCTGAATGCCGTAGCGTTTTTTGCTACTTTCCACCAGTACAACAATGCCTTGAGTAGCCGACGTGACGGCATCATCGATATCCATCATTTGGTGCAGTGCCACCATTGGCCAGTACTGTTCTCTGATCCACAGCAGTTTTTCATTCCGGATATTTTTCAGTTCGTTAGGTTTTGGTTGGAATGACTCAATTATATTTAGTAGAGGAATCACAAAAATGCGACTTCCAACTTTCACACACATGCCATCAAGAATGGCTAAAGTAAGGGGTAACTGGATGTAAAACCCTGATCCTTCTCCAGTTTTTGAAATTATCTCAATTCTTCCGCCAATCGACTCAATATTTCGTCTGACTACGTCCATACCGACTCCCCGGCCACTGACATCAGTCACTTCCGCAGCTGTAGAAAAACCGGGTTCGAAAATCAGATTCCACACATCACTGTCTGGCATGTCGTCACTGAATGGCAGACCATTTTGTCGTGCTTTGTCCAGAATGCGCTCACGGTTAAGACCGGCACCGTCGTCTGTAATACCGATGACGATATTGCCGCCTTTTTGCTCCGCACTCAGAGTCACCGTACCCGCCTCTGGTTTACCGGCTGCCTTGCGGACCTCCGGGGATTCCACACCGTGATCAATACTGTTGCGCACTAAGTGGGTAAGCGGATCCACCAGCTTTTCAATCAAACTCTTGTCAATTTCGGTATGCTCACCTTCCATCACCAGATTGACCTGCTTACCTAACTTTTTAGACAAGTCACGAACAACCCGGGGGAAGCGGCTGAAGGTCATATTTACAGGCAACATCCGCATGGACATCACCGATTCCTGAATTTCCCGTGTATTGCGTTGCAACTCGGTGATTACATGTTGCAACCGGTCGCTTGCCTGTCCGTCCACTTCACTGCCCACCATCGAGAGCATTGACTGGGTGATCACAAGCTCTCCCACCAGATTCACTAATCCATCGATCTTGGTAGTATCTACGCGGATAGAAGCGTTCTCTTTGGCCGGTGAGGCTTTCGCCGGTACTTTCGGTTTCACTGCGACGGCCGCCGGAACAGGGTCTGGCTGCCCGGACGCTTTGGCATCTGCCGCAACGTCTGTGGTGTTGGCAGAAGGGGTTTCATCTGCGCTTTCTGCAACAACAGGTAATTCATCTTCATCATCAAAAAAGCCGAAATCGAACCCTTCACCGTCATCACCGGATTCAGAGGATGCCGCCGGCTGGCTGGCCTGACTGCTATTTTCTCCCTGACTCCCGCTCCCAAGGACGGTTTCCAGTTCAGCAATACGGGCAGAAATATTGTCGTCGGGAGTATCAGTTCCTGCTTTGTAAGCTTCGAGGGTTTCCTTCAGTACATCTGTGGAGGAAAGCAGTAAGTCCACGGATTCTGTAGTGAGTGGCATAAGGTGTTTGCGGGCCTGGTCGAGCAGGTTTTCCATGACATGGGTCAGACGGGTAAGTGCGTCGAAACCAAAAATACCGCTGCCGCCTTTAATGGAGTGGGCAGCGCGGAATATGCTGTTCAGTTCTTCATCATCAGGGGCAGACACATCAATTTCCAGTAAGATGCGTTCCATTTCCTGCAAGTGTTCGTCGCTTTCGTCGAAAAAGACAGTATGAAACTGCCCAACATCAATGGACATTTTACGCTCCCGTGAAGCATAGAATCAGCTGGCCAACTTATTAATAACTGTCACGAGTTTATTGGGGTCAAAGGGCTTAACCATCCAGCCGGTAGCACCGGCTGCACGCCCTTTTGCTTTCATGTCATCACCGGCTTCGGTGGTTAACATGACGATAGGAACGCGTTGGAATGCCGGTTTGCCTCTGAGCGCTTTAATCAGTGTCAGTCCGTCCATGCGTGGCATGTTCTGGTCTGTAAGCACAACATCAAATGCGGAACCGGAACACATATCCAGTGCATGCTGACCGTCTTCGGCTAATGTCACTTCGAAGTTAGCCGCACGCAATGTCATTTCCACCATTTGTCTGATCGAAACGGAATCATCTACAACTAAAACCCGTGTACTCACCTGATTACTCCTCACTATTCGGTGTTGGCATTAAACCGGACAGAAAGTGATCGGTGATGCCAATAAACGTAGTACACAGTATGAACAAGATCCAAATTCGCGAAATTATACTTTCGGTTATTTGGCGACAATAAGCACTTTTAACGACATTTGCGACACTGATAGTACAAGCATTAAATTTTGACTATAAATTAATCACTTAACATTGAAACAAGAATGAGTCGCAGGCGAGAAGTTACTGAAATTGTCAGTGAAATCAGCAGCAAACATACATAGTTATACATTTATATAACTGAAAAGTAAGTAGATGCCACTGAATATTGAAGGCGTATACAACCAGCTGATGTCACGCCTGTGTGTTCAACTGCGTCCTGAGTAGAGGACGCAGAGCGTTGTTCGGGCGTGGGTACGTTAAAAAATACGCATTTCCATGCTGTACACCTGCTCTTTGCCGTTTATTTCTGACATAAAGACTTTATACAGATAATCAGGCGCTTCCACTTCGATAACATCATTCATTACGAAACTGTCTTCGCCCACCGCAGATAAGGCATCGTTTTTTGATTGCCCTTTGAAGAACTGCGCAAAGCGCCAGTGATGAGTTTGGGTGTATTTATTCTGAATAAAGTCAGGGCTGACATTCACCTTACTGACATTCCGGCCAATGACTTCTACCAGCGTCCAGGGGTTTATTAACACATACCCTTTGCCAAATCGCCGGTTCGTCCAGCCAATTTTTTCACCGGGCAGTGCGGAGATATCCAGACTTTCCCCGTTGTCGTCCCGATTTGTAAAGTCATCCAGAAATGCCACAGCCTCATTGTTTTCCTGCCAGGTAAATTCAGGTAACGACGCCATCACTTTTTCATTGCGCAATACAAAACCGGTAGCTTCCCGCTCTACGTCTTTCTGATCGTTCACCAGATAGGTTTCGCCGATGAGCGTAAGGGTAATATCTCCCTGTCTGAAAGACATTTGCTGTTTGCCTGAATAACTCTCTCCCTTCCCGATGCCATTAATTGACCACTTACGGTAGTCGAAGCGATCATCAAAAAAGAAAAAATTGGTCAGTTCATTACCAAAGAATGCTGAGCCGAACCGGGCTTCTGCCACGATACCGTCTTTCAGGGTAATCCAGTGCGAGCGTCCATAGGCA
Organism: Alteromonas sp. NFXS44; assembly: GCF_040148705.1. NCBI lineage: Bacteria > Pseudomonadati > Pseudomonadota > Gammaproteobacteria > Alteromonadales > Alteromonadaceae > Alteromonas > Alteromonas sp. NFXS44. The sequence goes on from NZ_JAGDEA010000012.1 coordinate 489,947, forward strand.
AGCATTGTCCAGTGCTCATCCTGCCTGAACGTAAAAGAAGGCGTTCCGAACAACGCTTCTACTTTTTCCTGCTTATCACCGGGTTTGATGCCATACATGCCCTGCCCGATACTGATTTCAGTGTTTTGAGGCAATGGCGGGGTTTTATCATCGGAGGCGTCAAACGCCGGCGCTGAGATCGTTTGTCTGGCGCGGATGACATTCATGCCGAATTGTTTGAATCCGTCCGGAGTAAACGGGGTCAGATCACCATCAACATATTCACTGCCATCTTTGCATTCAGATAACAACTGGGCCGTTACCCTTAACATGCCACGGTCATAGCTGGTTTGCTGAAATTTTGTCCGTAATACCGCCACACCCTGTGCATCGACATCAAGGGCTTCGTAAAACAAATCGTCCCTTGCCTCGGCCATCATTTCTTTATGCGCGGCATCGCTGATTTTGTCACCACGCACATAAGACATCACACTTACCACAGTGGTATCGAGTACATCGTAATCACATGTCGGGTAATACTTGAGGAATTCCGGCTCCTTGCCGGTAGCATTGGCAGACAAACTCCCTGTCAGTAAGGCCAGAAATGTTGCTACGAAAGTATTTGTTTTCATGACACACTCCATGTTTGTACGACAATTATAACAACACTAACTGGCCAAAAAGCAAACTAAAGTATAAAGCTGATGTCACGCCCGTGTATTCAACCGCGTCCTGAGTAGCTGCCGCAGCGCGTTTTACAGCCGTTCGATTGTAGGGATGTCGTAGTAAATATCCGGAGACAGCTCTTTTAGCTCAGTGAGGGATTTTTTTCGTGCGGTCCGCTCGCTGACTGTTTCACCAAAAACAGCCAAATGCTCTTCTTCGATGATTTGCGAAATATCAGAATGGCTGGCAATTCCTAGCAGTTTTGCTGCCTGAATAAGGCCTTCGGTCCGGTGCTTTTGCACGTCGTCCGGCTTGCCTGACAAAGTATTGCGGAAACTCAGAATAAGTTGCTCCCGGCAATACCCCAAAAATTCGTCGTGTCTCATCAGCGTACCTTTTTCATCGTTTGCGATTAAGCACGATAATGGATCTGCAAAAAGAACTCAAAAGCCACTACACCAATCAAGCAGGGCATACGTTAAAAAATACGCATTTCCATACTGTACACCTGCTCTCTGCCGTTTATTTCTGACATATAGACTTTATACAGATAATCAGGCGCTTCCACTTCGATAACATCATATATAACGAAGCTGTTTTCACCGGCGGCGGACAGAGCGTCAGCTTTCGGTTGCCCTTTGTAAAATTGTGCGAAATGCCAGTTGTGAGAGTCTGTATATTCACTTTGAATGAAATCAGGGCTGACGTTGACCTTGCTGACATTCTGTCCTACGACTTCCACCAGCGTCCAGGGGTTTATCAGCACATATCCTTTTCCGGATTGCCGGCTCGTCCAGCCAATCTTCTCGCCGGGCAGTGCAGAAATATCTAAACTCCCGGTTTCTCTGTCCTGCGCTGTGTATTCATTCAGATATTCAACGGCCTCATTGCTTTTCTGCCAGGTAAACTCAGGTAACGCTGCCATCAGTTCTTCATCGCGCAATACAAAACCGGTAGCTTCCTGCTCTTCGTCCTGTTGATTGTTCACCAGATAAGTTTCGCCGGTGAGCGTAAGCGTTATACTTCCCTGCCTGAAAATCTGTTGTTTTTTGCCGGTGTAAATGTCTCCCTTCCCGATGCTATTAATTGACCACTTACGGTAGTCGAAGCGATCATCAAAGAAGAAAAAGTTGGTCAGTTCATTCCCAAAGAATGGTGAGCCGAATCGGGCCTCTGCCACGATGCCGTCTTTCAGGGTAATCCAGTGTGAGCGGCCATAGGCAAGCATTGTCCAGTGCTCATCCTGTCTGAACGTAAAGGAAGGAGTACCAAAAATGTCTTTCACCTTTTCTGACGAGTCACCGGGTTTGATGCCGTACATGCCCTCAGCGATACTCACGACGGTATTTTCTGGCAGTGCAGGCGTTATTACTTCGCCGGCACCGAACGCATCGAGGGTAATGGTTCGTTCAGAGCGTATAACTTTCATGCTGAACTGTTTGTGTCCGTTTGGTGTGAGTGGAGTCACATCACCTTCATTATAATCGCTGCCGTCCTTGCACCCGGATAACAGCTCTGCGGTCACCCTCATTTTGCCGCGATTATTATTGATCTGATTAAATTTGGCTTTTAGTAACACGATCCCCCGGGCATCGACCTCCAGCGCCTTGTTAAACAAATCATCACGGGCATCCGCCATCATGTCGTTGTGCGCAGCCTCGCTGACCACATTGCCATGCACAAATGACATAACAACAGCCACACCGGTATCAATAATTTCGTAATCACACGTCGGGTAATACTTGAGGAATTCCGGCTCATTGCCAGTGGCATCGACAGACAAACTCCCTGTCAGTAAGGCCAGAAATGTTGCTACGAAAATATTTGTTTTCATGACACACTCCATGTTTGTACGACAATTATAACAACACTAACTGACCAAAAAGCAAACTGAAAATATAAACCTGATGTAGCCCCGTTACGGCCGGATATCATGCGCCGGCGTGCGGACATCCGGGAGTGTCTCCCCTTCCAGCGGGTTTACCGGATTCAGTTTTATCTGCTCTTTTAAATAGCGGATTGCAGCGTCCAGTTGAGCGTCTTTTCCATTGAATGTTGCATAAGGAAGATTATCGACTTCCCTGTCCGGACTGATCCCCCGCCCTTCAGTTATCCAGCGCCCGTCTGCAGCAAATACAGGAAATTCAGCCACCCGCGCCATACCATTATCGGCAACGCAGTTGCGTCCGGTAAGCCACACACCGGCACCTGCAGTCTGCTTGCCGATAACCGGAGCCAGGCGCATTGCTTTTACTCCGGCAGTGAAAGTTTCGCCATCTGAATAGGTAAACTGATCGGCCAGTACCACAAGGTGACCACGGAAGGTTTGCTGCATGTTTGTGCCCACGCTACCGGTAGGATACTGCCAGAACATCCATACCCGCCGGAGCAGTTTCTCTAGGATCATGCTGTCTACGTTACCACCGCGATTACGCCTGACATCAATGATTAAGCCATCCTTTTTATACTGGGCATAGAACTCCCGTGCAAACGACGCCACATCATTCCCCCCCATTGCATAGAGGTGCAGATAGCCGATGTCAGCATCTTCCTGATTCACTTTTTCGCTGTTCGCCATTACCCAGTCACGGTAGCGCTGTGCAAAATCTGTATTCACATCTGTCGGGGTAACAACGGTTCTCACTACTTCCCCACCCCGTTTCAGTGTCAGCAACACTTGCTTACCGGCGGTGTTCATGAGCGCCCGTACTACGTCTGCGCGGGTTTGTGTTTCACGGCCATTTACCGCAAGGACTATGTCGCCTTCTTTCGCATCGGTACCCGGCTTTGCCAGAGGTGGAGCTTCTGCCGGAATTTCACTGTCGTAACGGTAAATGTGGGAAAGCAGTACACCATCAGCGGTGTCTTCAAGGATACCGCCCGGCATGGCCGCTTTGGCTGCATTTTTATCAGCCGGCATTTCACCGCCCCGCACCTGACTGTGTAACGCATTGAGCTCTCCCATCATCTGGGCAAAAACGTCATTCAGTTCACTCCGGTGTGTTACACGTGCAAGCAGCGGAGCGTATTTCTTTTCTACCTGTTTCCAGTCGAGCCCCCGCATCGCCGGATCGAACAGTGACTCCCTGTGCATCAGCCAGGCATCATGGAACATCTGCGCCCATTCCTGCTGCGGCGTAATGCGCATTTGCCAGCCTGCTGTATCGAGTTGCTTACCTGACAAGTCTTTCGGAAAACTGGTACTGGCAGGCACGATATACATGTGCTTATTGCCCTTACCCTGTTTGTGCACAAACAGGGACTTTCCGTCTGCGGATAAAGCGTAACCTGCCACACCGGAGGTCACCGCCTTCAGCTTACTGTCGTGCTTAATTGCCATCCCTTTCAGCACGGCTGCGCTGCCACTTTGTTCCGTTACAAATAAGGTTGAGTCAGTCATAGTCAGATGACCATAGTTAGCCGGACTGACTGGCACCTGCCAGAGTCTCGAAGTCAGGCCATCCCATGTCACAACGGAGCCGTACTGCTCACCTTCCAACTCTGTCCCCGATTCATCTTTTTCTGAGCCTTTAACTTTACGGTTCAGCTCGGTTGGCGCGGCAAAACTGAAATCACCGTTACCGGTAAGATCAAGAGCAAAAATTTGTGTCGGTTTGTCAAAGGCGGTCCCCATGGCACGGTCGCCCCAGGGATTCGACGGTGAAGCAACAAAATGCCGGTCAGACAGAAAATAAAGCCACTGACTGTCTGCACTGAACGCCGGAGAGTAAGACTGGTATTTATCCGATGTCACTTCCATCCCCCGTTTTTCAGCCATGGCATACAGATAAATACTGTTGCGCTCGTTGCCTAAAATATTACGGCTGACTGCAAGCAGTTTACTGTCTGCAGACCACACCAGGTCCGGGGTGGCAAACAATCCGTCACTGTCGTCCAGTACCGTGGACACCGTGCTATCGGAAGTATTGAGAACCTGAACCTTTCCCTCATTGTCGTCGAAGGCAAGCCACTTACCGTCAGGTGAAAGGGATAACTGCCAGCGAAATGCATCACCATTTTTTGTGAGTTGCTCAGCCTGGTCAGAACCGTCCGCAGCAAAACGCCAGATCTCCGTTTCACCGCTGGTATCGTTTAATGCATAAACCCACTTCCCGTCATGACTGAGCAGGGCTTTCCGGCTGCGTGAATCTTCCGGCGTATCCACTTCAACCAGTCTTGAACCATCTGTTCTGGCAATAGCAATGCGGCCTCTGGCCGTCAGCACAACGGCATCACCGGATTGCGCGAAGGCCGTATTGGTAAGGAACTCAAGAGGCGCATTGTCCCAGTACTCCCGCAGGTAGGGAAAATCTGAAATCAGCTGAACCGGCACAATATCGCTGCTGCCTGATGACAAGTCTTTGAGCACTAAATCCGCACCCTGCTGGTACACAATCCGGTTGCTGTCAGCACTGGCACCGCGTACCGTCCAGTCTGCCGTTGCGGATTCTTTTCGCAGAGATTTACCGTCGGGAGTCATCGACCAGAGGCTGTCCGGGCCATCCTGGTTACTGATAAAATAAATGCGGTTGTCTGCCAGCATTGGGGTGCGTACAGAACCGTTATGGTCTGCTGTTAACCGCTCAGCCTCCTGCCCGGAATGCAGTTTCCAGCGCCAGAGTTCACCTTTCGCGCCCCCCTGGTAATAGTTTGCATTGTCGCCGGAAACCTGTAAGCCAAAACGAACAAAGTAGAGCCACTCACCTTTGTCATCAATGACCCCCTCTACTGCATCAGCGAGAGGTAAAATAGTGACCTTGCCTGAATCCGGCTCCAGCAGTTTAAGAACATAACTATTGGCTGGTCCCGTATGGCTGTTAGTGCTGTAAAGAAGCGCGCCGGATGTCGTCCACTGGTGTAATTTAACTGCCGCATTTTCGAAGGTGGCACGCTTTGCTACACCACCACTCACAGGTTTAATATAAACTTCTGTCGTGCCTTCATAGTTAGCAATAAACGCCAGTTGTGTACCATCAGGAGAAATAACCGGCTGGGTTTCTTCTGCCCGTTGGGTAGTTAACCGTGTCGCTCCGAACTGACCGCCATTCTTAGTGTTCAAATCTACAGACCAGAGATCGCCTTCAGCGTTGAATATCAGCTGGTCATTATGCAAAACCGGTTCACGGTAATACCCCGGAGCCGCCATGGCCTGCGATACAGAGAGGGCAAGCAGCACTGCTATGCCGCACGCGAGTCGTTTGCTCTTCATTCGTTTCATGGTTTGTTCCCTGTTGTAAGTGCTTTATAATTTATTTTTTCATCCCCGCCTCAACGCTGACGCTTTTATTCTTCGTCAGAGAAGTCAATCTGAGGAGCTTCTTTTTGTTTATCGAACAACTTTCGTTTACAGACATCAGTATCGTGCTGGCAATTGGCTTTATGGTCGGTCTGGCCAAGGCCGGCATCCATGGTACATCTCTGCTGTCAGTTCCCTTACTTGCCATACTGTTCGGCGGAAAAGGTTCTTCCGGTATCATGCTGCCAATGCTGATTGCCGCTGATATTTTTGCAGTCTATCACTATCACAGACACGCAAACTGGCAGTTTCTGATGAAACTGTTTCCTCCTGCGATCGCCGGAGTATTGCTTGGCACGTGGCTGGGCGACCACATCGACGACGGTATGTTCATGCGGATCATGGCGGTGATTATTTTCGTCAGTGTGGCGTTAATGCTATGGCTGGAAAAGCGAAAAGCCGAGGTGCCTGATAATACAACGTTTGCTGTGCTGACCGGTGTCATGGGGGGATTCACCACTATGGTAGGTAATCTGGCCGGTTCCGTGATGGCTGTTTACCTGCTGAGTATGCGGTTACCTAAAAATGTATTTATTGGCACTGCTGCCTGGTTTTTCCTTGTCATCAACCTGTTTAAGGTCCCTTTTCATGTTTTTGTGTGGGAGACCATCAATTGGGAAAGCCTGAAATTGAATTTGCTCGCTCTGCCACTCATCATTGCAGGGGTGTATTGCGGGATCTGGCTGGTAAAACGTATCAGTGAAGCTCACTACCGCTGGCTGGTTATCATCATGACCTTACTCGCGGCGCTGGCGTTACTGCCGGGTTAACCCTTCACCTCTGCGCAGCCACCTCTGTTGCCACAAGGCGCATAACGATGCGCCTGACTACCGGCGACACCACCATAATCACAGGAAAAGCGATGGCAAACGTCAGCGGCCAGGAATTCAGCCAGCTAATAATCAACCCGTCTGTAAAACCGATATTAATTGTTGTTACTACCAGCGACATAATGCCGGACATAAAAAAAGCCATGAATAATGCAAAAACCACCGGTGCATAGCGGGGATGAATCATAGAAGAACCTTTGAAATAAAAAACGAAGAGATGCGTGAAGCAATGCACACTATAGCACAGAGGCTGTCGCGATATTACTTTGTGATTAAAAAGCATGCTAACTTAAAAATAATGACACCACCGGAGACGGAAATGAAAACCTGGGAAGATCATAAAAAGCAAATGGCAGCTGATGAAAGACGGGAGTGGATTCTGGCTCTGGCAGTCACCGCAATTATTTTTCCATTCATTGCCGTGCTTTTCATTTTTTAGGTAAGGCACCGGAACGGATGGTATTTTCAGGTTCCGGAATCAAAAAAGCCCCGCTTACGCGAGGCTTCTAAGAATGGTGGCCAGAGGCAACACACAACCAAAATCATAAACAACTGATTTACCTAACATAAATAAAAAATAAAAAAATAAATGTTACTTTTAGTGTTACAAAAATCGCTTGTGTAAGAGTTTATGTATCATTTTTTTTGAGGAAAAAAGTGTAAAATGGGGGTGCTCTTTGAACGAAAAAAGTTCTGCCCTACCGCAGTAAGCTCGTCTTCTGAGCTACGAAGGACCTTATCAAGCGGAGACGATGCAATTTTTATACGGACATATATTTATGAGAGAAAAAGAAGAGGTTACCAAGAAGCACATTTGGAGCAGTGCACTATCTTCTCAGAAAGAAGAGTTTAGAAAGATATTAAGAATTCCGACTAACAAAGAAAAGATCTTCAATGAAGATTTCATAAAGGAAATCTCCAAGAAAAAAGAATTATATACAGCGAAATATATTAAGTCATTATCATTTTATGCATTTCCAATACTATTACTTTATTTCTCACAGTCACTCCAAAACACAGAACTAAGTTTATTTGGCCTGAAATTAAAGAACCTCTCCAACTTTAAAGAAATCATAGTTTTAGCCTTATCTTTCACTTCCCTACCAATATTTTTCTACTATTCTTACTCAAAAAAGTTAGAGATGATGATAGAGGTTTGGATAGAAGAGAATCATGAAAAAACATTAGAGCATTCGTATCAGTAAGATGACTAGATTCTCTATCATTGATATTTGAACGTCACTTTGATAACAATGAACACTTTGAACTGAATATATTTTCAAAATTCCGGCTAGGAGTAATGCTTAGCCTTATTTTTATAATTTCAATAACTCTTCTTTCTCAGTATTACTTTCTATTCTATATTTATTACGATATCTATAACCACCAAAATTATGACAAGACAGTAAGTTACTCAATTTTTTTAGTTTCTTTTTTAGCACTATTTTTCACATGGTTATTGAACATACTACAGCTGCCTACACTTTCAAGAAATTATAGGTATGATAAGAACCTAATCAATTTAAAGAAAAAACACCCAGAAAAGTATCAAGAAATCCTTGAAAGCACTTCAGAAATAAAAATTAAGCGTGAGAAAATATTTTACCGATTCCTATGTCTATTTTTTATAAACATTGCAGCCTTTTTTAGTAAAGACCTTTTCATCCGATTAGAAGATAGCAGCTCCTTAACATTTACATTTTACTTCACAACACACACAGTATTGATGATAATAACCTGTGATTACTTGAAGGAAATCAGCATATTAAATTACCTTAAACTCTATTCAAGGAAGTACAATACTGATGAAGAAAAGGGAAAAGAAGAGCTTTTAATTAAGTATATAAGATTCAAAAAATCCATTAACGTAGCAATTCCTTTCGTAATATCAGTAGGCTATTATTTGATGCTTACCTTCAGATAACTATGATATAAGGCTTTATATAATGGAAGATAATTTTTTTGAAAGCATAGCCAAAGCAGCTATGCTTCTCTAGGACTTATTTATTTAATCTCAGCTCAAAATAGTCAGCCATCTTGTTCACAAGATTTCTTGATATATAAAAATTCCGATGCTTCCCGAAAATTCTTCTGTGAAGATTTTTACTCAGGTAGTCAGCTAAACCAACATCAATCGGAACAGGCTCAAGCCTTCTGTCATCTATTGCAGGCCGTTTATAAGACGTAGTAATTGTTACGATTATACAAACAGGTACTTGGCTTAACTTCGGCCAAACGAGCCGAGCAACAGGCGTTAGCTGAACTAAAAACCTTAACGCCCGGCGATTTCGCCATCATTGCAAGACGAAAACTGTTCAGCCCAAAACAGAATCACAGACTTTCTGCTATCACACTGTTGACAGAAGAAAACCAACGCAAACAATCCAAACCCCACATGGGCTTCATTCGCCCTAACTAACCCAACGAGGTAAACAACATGACTATATCAGTATTGAGTTCGCTCAAGGGTAAGCAATGGGATGGACTCCTCCTCAACTTGAATCGTAGACCTTTTTTTGGTCAATATGGTGATGATGAGTTACCAATTTTCAAATTAGGAGAAGCCAGTAAAATTCCAGAAACTATCGCAACAGTGATTAAGGCCCTTGAAAACGGAGAACTGGACTCGTATCTACTGTCTCCGGCCAAGTCCTCGAAAAAGCCAGCAGTCGCTAAAGCTTCTCAAAAAGCGAAAGCCTAAACACTTCAACTTGCCCAAACCCTTGCAGCAACTTTCTTTACTTAAATTAGCAAATAACGCTGCGAGGGCCTTTTTAAATAGCCCGAAGGAACACATATGATTATCAGGAACTGGCGCTGCCTGTATCCAAGCAATTTGTCGACGCGCTTGAACAAGAAATAGGTGATACACCAGCGTCTACTTGCGCAGTCACGCTCAACTTTCGTGACCCTGATTACTCCGCTGAAACAGGTGGTTTTCATCCAGTAGAAATACGGTTAGAGAAACACGGTGGAACTTGGCATTTCTCCTATATCACTGATTTTACCTATGTTGGCATTGGCCCGTATGCCGAACTGGCCAAAGACCTCGACTTTGACTTTCAAGCAGGTGTGTTTCAAAACCTCCACGGCATGTATCCAATAGAAGTTGCATTGGATATTTACCAGATATGGGAAAGTAACTTTCTACCCTATTGGGAAGCGTTAAACATTTTTACCATTCAATCTTTAACCGCGGTAGCAACAATTTTAACTTTCCCATTAAATGGTAGTTTTGCGGCCTCGTAAATTGTGCGGGCAGGCCTTTTTCCTTCCGGGAATAAAGTCATGTACAACGCATCGACTGCGCTTAATTCCGTCAGGTCTGAAAACGCGATATCGATGTAAGCTATTTCACTTTTATCAAATCCAGCAGATGCTAGTGCGGCAAATACGTTGTTAAACGCCAGTGTTGCTTCTTCAGTGATTGTTCCTTTTACATAAACGCCCTCTTCGTTAATCGAAAGTTGGCCGCTGACAAAGCACATTTTTCCCACTACAACCGCATGACTTATTGGGTTGGCCCAATGAGGTAAACCGGGTCCTGATTCTATAAATGTTCGAGACATATTAAACTTCCGCGTTGTATTTTCTTAACAGTGATTTATGGCATATATGGGCCTAGTATTTAATGAAATTCAGAAGCTTTATTACTAAATAGATAAATACTGAGCAGCGAAGCACCGATAGCAACACCAGCTAATAAAAATGTTGAAGTAAAAGCGGCGCCTAACTCTTGTTGAGTTGCAATTGCTGCATTTGCATTTTTTAGTTGTGAGGCAAACACGCCAACCATCATTGAAGCTCCTGTCATCAGACCTAAATTTTTAACCAGATTAAGCACACCAGCAGCTAATCCCTTTTCCCTCTTAGTCGCACTGCTCATAACAAAAGTATGGTTCGACGCTAGAAACAGCTGGCGTCCAGGTGCCAATATGAAAAGTGCGGCTATGTAGCCATATTCACCCCATCGCACTGGTAAAAAGGCAAAACAAATCACACCAATAAACATTTGTGAAAGCCCTAACAACATAACACGCTTCACACCAATGACATCGACAAGTTTTCCTGAGGGATAGCCAGAACATGCAGCCAAGACAGGACCAACTGCCATCAGCATGCCAGCCTTTGTTACAGAAAGTCCCAAGCCATAAGTCAAATAGTAAGGCCCAACAACTAAGGTTGACATTGCTACGGCGTCAACCAAAAAGTTTGACGCTAATGTGACATTACGCAATGTGTGATGAAAAAAGGCCAGGTTGATTAATGGAAATTGCCCCTTACGCTGACTAATCAGAAAAACCATAAAAACTAAAATTGCAGATATAAATAGTACAGCGCTCGATAAGGGGGCAATAGTAGCGTGTACGGTCATTGATAACGCATACAGCAAACAAGATAACCCAAGCAACAACGTTCCGATGACATCGTACTGTTTCACCGTGCCGGTATACTTGAACCGCTCAATGGGAATCAGCGTTGAAGAAAGCGCAAGGTTAATGCCGCCCAGTGTAAACAACACCCAAAATATCGAGTGCCAGCCAAATGCATCAAGCAAGAAGCCCCCAACCACAGGCCCGAGCGCAGTTCCTATAGCGGCAGTCGAGCTCAACAATCCCATTACTGTTCCGGTTTTTGATTTTGGAAATGAGGCGCTAGCTATCGCTAATGTTTGTGACAATATAAATGTAGCGCCTAAGCCCTGTATGAATCTTGCAGTAACCAACATCCAAAAATTGAGCGACAAGGCACACATTAATGAGGCAAATGAAAAGATCCCAACGCCCAGCAACAGCAAAGGTTTCTTGCCTAAAATGTCACCCAGTACGCCTGCGCCGACAATAAAAGTCGTCACAGACACTAGGTATGCAATTACCACCCAGCTCACTGCCGAAATAGTTGTATCAAAACTGCTTGCTAATGCCGGCAACGCTATATTCGTGATACTCACCGCCAATGTTGACATGAGCATTGTAGAGATAAGGCTGGATAAAGCAGCCTTTGAAGAGCCTTCACGTTCATTACTGTGTTCATTTGAATTAACGCCGTTTTCAGACATTCCCAACTCCAGAGCAATCAGTGAGTTTGATTGCACAAACGATGTGTTTTTTGTAATGTAATACTTCAAGTTAACATTAAGTCAAGGTCGGGCTGATGTACTCAATAGACATTTCAAAACTATCAAAAAAAACAGGACTTCCAGCTTCCACCATTAGGTTTTACGAAGAGAAAAATCTTTTAAAGTCCATTGGAAGGAGTGGTTTGAAGCGGGTTTTCAATGCGAATGTTTTCGAACAACTTGAGTTTATTGCGTTAGGGCAAAGGGCTGGCTTTTCTCTTGAAGAAATACGGTCGATGTTAACAACGAAAGGTCGATTCGAAGTAAACCGGGAAAGTTTAACCGCACGAGCAAACGAAATTGCCCAACGGGTTAAGCAACTCATCGCTATACAGAGATGCCTCGAACATGCAGCAAAATGTAACGCAGAAAAACACAGCGAATGCGCCACGTTTCAAAAACTTTTAAGAATCGCTGGAAAGGACCAGGCACGAAAACATAAAACGGTTTCTTCCGCCGCAGTCAAACGTCGTTGAAGCCCGCTGACCGTGTAAACATAACTAGTTTAGGGATCAAACTTAATCATCCGGCCTTCTTGAATTTCTTTCTTAAAATCAGAACTAGTAAGGCGAAACTGAACAAACCCTTCGGTCATACAATGGGTGTCATGAATATCACCCGGCAAAAATACTCGACACTGTTTACCAGCGATTACATCCGAGCCTCTCGAAACCAGAGCCGTTTTACCGCGACTAGAGGTAATTTGCTTATACGTTGTCATGGCTATTTCTCCGGAATAAACAGCATAAAAGACCCAGCCAGCACCGTGGTTATGTGGTTGTCGATACAAGCCTTTTTCTTCGCTATGAGCCAGTAGAATAAATCCATGTTGAGGATCTCGGTATAACTCTTTTGCGGCAGGTCTTTCGTGGACTATTTCATTTAACCACGCCTCATCAGATGGTGTTGTAGTAAGATCGACTAATAGCTGCCTAACCGCCACTACGGTTTCAGTGTTTAGCCCAGACCAATGTTTAGTCACATTAGTAACGAAAGTTTCTAGCCCATTCATTTTCATATCACCACATTCATTGTAATTTCCAAATGAGCGTACAATTTAAAGCTAACTTGAGGTCAAGAGGAAAATACAATGAAGTGACTGGCCGATGTGGAAAAGCCTGACAACTTTTTTGGTTCATGATGATTAATCCCCATAAATGACACTACGCGAATTCAACTCCGAAGCGCACCACTCGCTAATTTAGGCAGCCCTGCGTAATTCATTGAATACCGTAACAGGTTGCCTGAAGCCGAGGCACTTTCTCGGTCTGGCATTTAATGCCCGCTCTATTTCACTAATTTGCCTCTCCGATACCGTCCGTAAATCGGTGCCTTTCCGGATGTACTGGCGCAGCAAACCGTTGAAGTTTTCATTCAATCCGCGTTCCCAGGATTAATACGGGTTCGCAAAGTAGATATTGGTTTTGAGCTTCTCAGCGACCAGCTCATGGTCACAGAATTCACTGCCGTTGTCCGCTGTGATTGTTCGGACATGACCTCGATATTTCCACAGCATGCCAATCATGGCTCGGGCCACGTCTGCTGCGCTTTTCGCTGGCACTTTGCGTATCAGGTACAGCTTACTTGTGCGCTCGACCAGGCTAACAATCGCGCCCGTTCCTTGCTTGCCCAGAACCGTGTCAGCTTCCCAGTCACCGAACCGTTTTTTCTTGTTCACTATAGCGGGACGGTGCTCAATGCCAACGCGATTCGGAATAATTACCCGCTTCGCACGGTCACCTTTACGATACCTTCGGTGACTCTGGCGCAGCTGTTTGTACAACCTACCGCCACGTAATTTATCACGCTGGACGTAGCGATAAATCCATTCGTGACTGACATGATGACCGATGATTTTACCTACACCAGCAATTTGCTCAGGGCTCCATTTCTCGTTCAGCCCGAACTCTACAAAGGTAATCGTCAGTTCAGATATCCTGAACTTTACGGCCTGGCTGCGGCGCTTCAGTGCCTTTGCCTGAGCGACTTCCGGCAAATAGTGGTTATCCCGTATTCTATTGCGATTTACTTCCCGGCTGATTGTGCTGTGACTCACGCTCAGACGTTTTCCGATCTCCCGGTAACTGAAACCCTCGCGTAAGTAGGCCTCAATCTGGTATCGTTGTCCCTCGATCAACTGCTTGTAACTCATTGTAGTGGTCAAGTAATTTTGGCCACATCGTTGTAGCTATTCCAATAACGTTTCTCCGATTCATTCGGTGTTAGACCACCGTTGTATGAATGCGGTCTCAGTCGGCTGTAATAGCCATGAATGTAATCACCAATCTTCTGCTTTGCTTCAGCAAAATTCCGGTAACCAGTAGTTGGAACCCATTCGGTTTTGAGACTTCTGAAAAAGCGTTCCATCGGGCTGTTATCCCAACAATTTCCCCTGCGACTCATACTTTGTGTTAAGCGATACCGCCAAATTAGCTGACGGAATTTTCGGCTCGTGTAATGACATCCCTGGTCGCTATGGAACATCACGTTTTTAGGCTTTCCCCGATACTCGAATGCCATTGTCAGAGCCTGGCAGGTCAGGTTGCTGTCCGGTGAATGACTCATTGCCCAACCTATTGGCTTGCGGGCAAACAGGTCGATAACCACAGCCAGATAAGCCCAGCGATTCCCCGTCCATATAAAGCTCACATCGCCGCACCAGACCTGATTTGGTGCTGTAACGGCGAACTGTCTATCGAGCAAATTCGGGATAGCAACGTGCTCCTGCGTCCCTTTCTTGTAAGCGTGTTTCGGTAACTGACAACTGAACAAGCTAAGCGCTTTCATGAACTTGCCGGCACGGTAACGACTTAGCGTAACGTCGTGAGACTCATCGTTCGTAATGATGTCTGATATAGTTCTCGCTCCGGCAGAACCACCGCTTAGTCGGTACGCTTCGCGTACCAGGCTGCGTAGCCGGATAGCTTCCGGCGATGGCCGCTTATCGCGCTGTTGCCAGTATTTAAATGTGCTGCGGTGGACATCCAGTACCGCACACAGATTATTTACCGAATATCGGTGCTTATTGCTCTGACTCAGTTTCTCGATTAACGAGAGTGTTTCATGGAGTCCGACATTAACAGAGCAGAAGCCTTTTTTAATATTTCCTTTTCTAATTCAAGGCGTTCAACTTGTTTCTTCAACTCGCGGATTTCTCGTTGTTCCGGCGTCATTGGCGTGGCCTGAGGCGATTTGCCATCGCGTTCTTCACGAAGCTGCCGCACCCACTTACCCAATGTATAGAGCGACAATTAACTTGAACGGTTCGCCAAACAGATATGTTGTCGCTTCGTTTCGACTCGTTTGTTGAAGATGGATTGCTCACAGGCATGAGTAAAACTCAAAAACGTACTGGGAAAAAGTACTTATTTGAATGGTCTGATCAACTTAGACTAACGCTTGAGCGGATCCAGAAGCTACCAGGAAAGGTGAAAAGTCTCTACTTGTTCAGTAACAGGAAGGGACAACCATACACCGCAGGAGGTTTTCGTGGCATTTGGCGTACTTGGATGATTAAAGCACTAGAGAAAGAGGTTTTAACCGAAAGGTTTCAAGAACGTGATATTCGTAAGAAAACGGCGAGTGACGTCGAGCTTGAGCATGCACAATTGCTCTTGGGCCATGAAAGTGTTAAAACAACTATCCGAAACTATAGATTGCTACCCATTAAGGTAAAGCCTTCTAAATAGTTTTTGGAAAAACCGGATTTATTTGGAAACTTGGGACTGGCTGGCAGATACAAAAAACCCCGCAATGTCTTGCAGGGCTTGATGTAATAATGGTGCCTCGACCCGGGATCGAACCAGGGACACGCGGATTTTCAATCCGCTGCTCTACCAACTGAGCTATCGAGGCACATAAAACTGTGCTTATTAAGCTTTGAATTTCTTTGCAAAACTTTGCAAGCAAATTCCAAGTGCTTAGCGACTTACTTCTCAATATAACTCAATGAGTTAGCAAATTGAAGAAGCGAAAAGCTTCGTATTTTCAATCCGCTGCTCTACCAACTGAGCTATCTGGGCGAAACTTGGTAGCTAGAAGACTTTTTAAAGCCTGTCCTGCTGTGGGTGCGTATTAAACGGATTTCCGTGCTTCAAGTCAACCGTTTTTCTGCATATTTTTTTCAACTGCGCATTAGTTGCGCAATTCAGAGAAAAAAACAGCAACCCGTGCATTTTTCAGCCGTTTAACACTACTTCTTCGGGGGGACGTAGCCTTCGATGGTCGGCTCAATCCCTTCGAACAAAAAGGCCTCCATCTTTTCTTCCAGGAACTTTCTGTCTGTGGGTTCCATCATATTCAGCTTTTGTTCGTTGATCAGCATGGTTTGCTTTTTCTGCCATGCGGCAAAGGCTTCTTTAGAAATATTGTCAAAAATACGCTTTCCCAGTTCGCCGGGATAAAGCTGAAAATCCAGTCCGTCTGCGTCTTTATTCAGATGCTGGCAAAATACTTGTCTGCTCATGGTGTCTCCTTAAGGCGGGCTGACAAACCCGCGAATGTGGGCATAGTCTAAAGGAATTGTTTTATTTGCGAGATAATTTTTTGCGTGGGTGCTGCCGTACCCACGCCCAGAGGCTCATCAAGATTAAACCAGCGCTGATTATTTTCCTCAACCCGCTGCGGCTCAATGCCGTCAGCCAGAATCAACCAGGGCTGAATATCCAGATGAAAATGACTGAAGGTATGCCTGAAAGGCTCAAGCGCTTTCATTTCGCCCACACTCACCGGTAACTCACCTGTCAGTTCTGTGACCGCTTTATCTGTTTCTATAAATCCGTACAATCCGCCCCAGAGACCGGCAGGAGGACGCTGCGCCATTAACACACTGCCGTGATAAAGCACTGCTACCATAGACGTGGTACGCACAGGCAATACTTTCTTTGGCTTTTTACCTGGAAACTCTCCTTGCCGCCCCTGCGCATAGGCCAGGCAATCTGTTTGCAACGGACACGCATCACAACGGGGCTTTGAACGGGTACATATCATGGCTCCCAAGTCCATCATGGCCTGAGTGTAGTGATTACACCGTTGCTCAGGGGTATTCGCAGCGGCATATTCCCATAGTTGATTCTCTACCGGCTTTTGTCCCGGCCATCCTTCCACGGCATAGCACCGGGCCAGTACCCGTTTAACATTGCCATCAAGGATTGGATGATTCTGACCGCAAGCGATAGACAGTACAGCGCCGGCAGTAGAACGGCCGATGCCGGGTAAAGCGACAACCTCATCAAGGGTCGCCGGAAACTGACCTTTATACTGCCCGGCGATAATACCTGCCGCTTTATGAAGATTACGGGCTCTGGCGTAGTACCCCAACCCCGTCCAGTGATCCAGAACAGCATCCTGCGATGCATCTGCCAGGTCATTTACCGTAGGAAAACTGTCCATAAAGCGCTGGTAATAAGGGATGACAGTTGAAACCTGCGTTTGCTGAAGCATGATTTCCGACACCCAAACCCCGTAGGGCGTAATATTCTGCTGCCAGGGAAGATGTTTACGGCCATGCACATCGAACCAGTCCAGTACACGTTCTGAGAATTGCTTTGTCATTTAGGCTATTTATTCACTCTTTCTGCTACCCCGCTATGATAACATGCCGCGCTGAATACCAAAGTTAAGCAGGTGTAAGCGTGTCACTTCCTACATTATTTCTTCCGGGCACATTGTGTGATGAAAGAGTCTGGTTGCCGGTATGGCAGAAACTGCAGGTTCATCAGCGTCGATACGTACCTCTGCAGTGGGCCTCTTCCATGGATGAGATGCTGGCTTTGACCACCGACCGTGTTCTGGCAGGTGAAAAAGTGCACCTTGCCGGCTTTTCCATGGGCGGTTATATTGCTGCGCGCTGGGCAATTGACAACCCTGACAGCGTGGCATCACTGACGATGATCGCCAGCTCTCCTTACGGTTTAACTGCAGAAGAAGAAAAACGCCGTGCCCAATTGGTCACTATGTTGAAAAAAGGCAGTTTCAAACCTGACAGCCCGGCCTACATTACCCGCTTTGTTCACCCTGACCACCAGAAAAACCCCGCTGTAGCCGGTGTAGTGCAGGACATGGGAAAAGATCTCGGTGCGGCCACCTTACTGGCTCACACACAAGCGACCACGCCAAGACCAGCGCTGACAGACAAACTGAAAGCCTGCTCCTTCCCTGTTCATATCATTGCCGCCGCTGACGATCAGGTAGTCACAGCCGGTGTACTTAAAGACGCCGCAGAAACGATTCCTTCAGCCACATACACGCCGGTTCCCGGCGCCGGCCACATGTGTCTTTTAGAGCAACCGGACACTGTGAGCCGTATTTTACAGTCGATTGTGGACTAATCCGGCGGATTTCACAGCAGTACCACAGTAATTGCAGTAAAATTAACCACTCTATATTGCAATCACCCGGGCAGCGGGCATAATGCCGCCCCTGTTTAACCGGTAATAGTGCGGACACGAAAAAATGGGTCAATACAAAAATCAGGAAGAGGCGGAAGCCGCCGGCGTTTACATCAGCAAGGTACGCAGCTTTGTTAAACGTGAAGGCAGATTAACCAAAGGACAGGCTAAAGCGCTGGAATCTTTCTGGCCAACCATGGGCATTGAGTCTAAAGATGAAATGCTGTCTTTACAGGATCTTTACGGTCGCGATGCGCCGGTGGTGCTGGAAATAGGTTTCGGAATGGGCAAATCTCTGGTAGAAATGGCAGAGAACGACCCACAATCAAACTTTTTTGGTATTGAAGTACATCGTCCCGGAGTAGGCGCATGTTTATCGGAAGCCGGTGAACGAGGCTTGACGAACTTACGTGTCATGGAATACGACGCGGTAGAAGTGTTTAAGAAAATGATCCCTGACGGCAGCCTCGCCCGGGTTCAACTCTACTTTCCTGATCCATGGCATAAAAAGCGTCACCATAAACGTCGTATCGTACAACCTGAATTTGTACAAATGGTGCGTGAAAAGCTTGCTGTCGGCGGTAAATTCCATATGGCGACTGACTGGGAACCTTACGCTGAGTATATGGCGGAAGTGATGAATGCGGCTCCCGGCTATGAGAATACCGCGACAGACGGAGACTATGTGCCCCGTCCGGACTACCGGCCAATTACGAAGTTTGAAGTCCGCGGACAAAAGCTTGGCCACGGTGTGTGGGATCTCATATACCAACGTACAGAATAATAAAATAACCGGAAAACACACATGCTCAGCCCGCAAAGCCAGTTAATGGAAAGAAACCTGGCACTTTTTGAAGAAGGTAACTGGTTGATTATCAACCCTGCCGACGCGTATTTTGCCGATCAGATAGATCACCGACCTGTGACCTTTCTTCACCAGTACTTCGACATTTTCAGTGAAAGTGTGCGGGTGATCCCCTGCTGTGAATTCGACAGCCGCGATGTCAGTCATTCTGAGGCTGGCTTTTGCATTGAACAAAAGACCGGCGCTCTCCGCCATCTGTTTGCCCCGTTCATTCCGGCGGAAACCCGTTTTTCTGACATTCTGATTTACATGCCTAAATCAAAAGCGCATATGCAGATGTTGCTGGCCATGGCTGTCTCTGCGTTGCAGGAAGGCGGTCGCATTCACATTGTGGGCGAAAATAAAGGTGGCATTAAGAGTATCGGCAAGCTGATTGAAAAGACCGGTCCGTCACAGAAAGTAGACTCTGCAAGGCATTGTAGTCTGGTTACGGTGATACCTGATAAAGCAGGAACAGCGTTTAACCCCGGGGACTGGATTGACGAAGCGGAATACGAGGTTCAGGGGATCCGGTGGGAAGTCGTTTCCATGCCCGGCGTATTCAGTCACGGTGAACTGGATGACGGTACCCGTATGCTGCTGGACAAAGGATCTGACCGTTTACGGGGTAAAGTACTGGATTTTGCCTGTGGTGCCGGTGTTATCGGTGCACATTTGCTGCGTCGTTTTCCCCATCTGGATATAACATTGCTGGATGTCAGTGCCCTTGCGATTTATTGCAGTGCCAGAACACTGGCCGCAAACCAGCAGTCAGCAACACTGGTTGCATCAGACGGCTTGCATGGCGTGAACAAATCTTTCTCACACATTGTCACCAACCCGCCGTTTCATACCGGCGTGAAAACAGATTACACAGTGACCCGCCGGTTTATTGAAGACAGCCGCCGCTGCCTGAACTCAAAAGGCACATTACAAATGGTTGCCAACCGGTTCTTACCCTACCCCGGACTGCTTGGTGATATTTTTCCGCAAACCCACACGGTGGCGCAGGATTCCCGCTTTTCATTGTATTTGAGTATTTGCGGATAGGCAGATTTTGAACTGTGTGGTAACGTTTACCACACATAACCGGTGTTGATTTAACTGTTTGGAAAACAAAGCAGCGCCATTGCTTTGAGGTTGTCGGGAGTCTTGTTGTGAATATCGTTTTCGCCATTTCAGAAGTGGAAGATTTAGTCAAAACAGGAGGACTTGCCGACGTAGGAAAGGCATTGCCTCTGGCTTTACTGGATGCCGGTGAACAAATCAGCATCATCATGCCCTATTACAAGGCGATTACGGACGAATATAAACTCGCCGATGCCTGTGCACAGCAGACATTATTTGCCGAAGGTAAGGTATACCACTACAACATCAAACAGTTGTCCTGGCAGGGGCTAAATATCTACTTTATTGACTATCCTGAATATTTCGCCCGCGACGGTTTGTACAGCAGCACCTATGAAGCCTACCAGGACAATGCTGAACGCTTCAGCTTCTTTTGCGGAGCAGCGTTGAATGCATTGCAGGCACTGAGTATTCAGCCTGATATTATCCATTGTCACGACTGGCACACGGCCATGCTGCCCTTTCTGTTGCGCTTTGATCAGTCCGGCTACTTCAATCAGACGAAGACGGTTTTTACGATTCACAATGCAGCCTTTCAGGGCGTGCACAAACTGGACGACATTCCTTATCTTCGCCATCACCCTGCGATTTTGTCTCAGATCCACGGCGGCTACATCAATATGTTGCAGTCGGGCATCGAATTCGCCACGAAGGTAACAACCGTCAGTCCGAATTACGCAAAAGAGCTGCTTACAGACTTAGGATCACACGGCCTGCACGGCCGTCTGGTCATGCGCCAGCAAGATTTGTCGGGTATTCTGAACGGTTGTGATTATGGGCAATGGAATCCGCAGGACGATGCTTATCTGCCGCAACATTATTCCGTCGACACCTTACACGATAAGAAAACCTGCAAACTCGCGTTACAGGAACTCAGCCATTTACCTCAGAATCCCGATGTGCCGCTGCTGGGCATGGTGTGCCGTTTAACGGAACAGAAAGGCTTCGGTTACCTTGTTCCTATTTTGCAGGATTTGATGCACCACAACGTACAGATGGTCATTGTCGGCACCGGTGATCCCACGGTTTGTATGGATCTGGATGAGTTTGCCCAGAACCATCCTCAACAATTTGCCTTTATAAACGGTTTCAGTACCCACCACGCCCACCTTGTGGAAGCCGGCGCAGATTTCTTCCTGATGCCATCCCAGTTCGAGCCTTGTGGCCTGAATCAGATGTACAGCCTTGCCTACGGAACATTACCCATAGTACGTTCAGTAGGTGGCCTGAAAGACACTGTCATTGACCAGTGTCAGGATAAAGAGCACGCAACAGGCTTTGTTTTTGATGCCCCGACACCGGAGGCGCTGCTGGCGTGTATCCGCCGTGCCCTGTTGTTCTACTATGAACACCCGGTGCTGTTCAGAGAAATGCAAATCCGTGGCATGCAAACCCGTTTCACCTGGGAAGCGTCAGCAGAATCTTACCTCTCACTCTACAGGACGATGATTTAAAGGAATAAATCACGGATGTTGCTTTATTTTTACGCAACTATAAGCCACTATTGAGTGAAGGGACGCGCTTAGAATAAGACACTGTTTAATGAGTCAGCACGCTGTGCAGCTATCAATACGTAGTTTGTTTTTGTGGATGGTTATGGCCATCGCCACAGCGTCTTTGCTTGTATCTGCGGGTTTGTCAGGCTACAACCAGGTGAATCATTACCGCGAAGCACAGCGCGAAGATGTCACTATCTTTATTGACTTACTCGCCGCCCTGTTTAAAGACGACCTTCTTAAAGTACAATCAGACAGAGATAAACGGTTACTGGGTAATAAACTTAAAAACCTGGCGGTTTCTCCTGATTTGCTCAACGTGCATATTTACCAGCAGGATATATCCGGTCAGCTCAGAATGGTGGCAAACTATACCAAAGAAGGCGAAACCCGTACCAGTTCGAAAGAGTCCTCTGTCAGTAATTATTTTCGTCCGGTTTACTCAAACGAAATCGTTGAAATTGCACGTGCCATCGAGAATGAAGATGCCTCAACGGCGGGGTACATTTATATTCAGGTGTCCACACATCGTCTGAATGAAAAAATCCAACAGTCCATATTGACGTCTGTCACCGTCATTATTCTGATGCTGGTGATCTGCTTTATTGTTTCTCTCAAAATGCAAAAGCTCATTACTGCGCCTATCCAACGTCTGGGAGATTTTCTCAGTAAAACGTCTCGGCAAAGGGATTACTCCGCCCGTGCTGAACCCGGCAATATCAGAGAGCTGGCGTATTTATCTGAATCGATTAACGTAATGCTGAGTCGTATCCAGGAATACATGCAAAAACAGAAAATGGCGGAAGAGCAGCACCGTAAACTGAATGCCAGCCTGGAAGATATGGTGAGTCAGCGCACGAACGCGCTGAAAGATGCCAACCAGGAGTTAATCCAGACACTGGAGAAGTTACACCAGTTTCAACGACAAATCGTTCAGAACGAAAAAATGGCGTCACTTGGAGATATGGTTGCCGGTGTGGCCCACGAAGTTAACACGCCAATCGGTCTTGGTGTCACGGCTTCCACCATGATGCTGGACAGATTGCACATCATTCAAAAAGAATTCGAGAGTAAAACGCTAAAAGCCAGTACAATGGCCAGGTTCTTAAATGAGAGTCAGGAAAACCTGAATATCATCTACCGGAACCTTAACCGTGCAGCAGAGCTGATTTCCAGCTTTAAACAGGTTGCGGTAGACCAGTCTTCAGAAAGTAACCGCAGATTTTGCTTTGCACAGCTGGTTAATGAGATACTGTTATCCTTACGTCCCAGATTAAAAAAGCTCCATCATGATATTCGCGTAGACTGCGATCCGACGTTATCAGTGGAGACCAAAGCCGGCCCTATCAATCAGATAATAATAAATCTGATCATGAATTCTGTCATACACGGCTTTGAGCATATAGAACACGGTGAAATAGACATCATTGCGGAAATGATGACACCGACAAAAATGAAATTAATTTACAAAGATAACGGAAAAGGCATATCGAATGATATCCGCAAACGTATCTTTGACCCGTTTGTTACAACTAAGCGGGGGCAAGGTGGCTCCGGACTGGGTATGCATCTGGTCTACAACCTGGTAACACAGGCACTGAACGGCACCATCTCAATTACCAGTGAAGAAGGAAACGGCGTGGAATTTATTATCATTTTCCCTGTCGAAAGCTCTGAAACAGGAAATTTACCGTTAAAAGGTGAATAAGCCCTTGTAAATTTTGTACAAATCCTTATACCGTTGACAAGTTATCCGATAAACGCTTTTAAAATAGTCACCCGGATATTAGAATTGTCAGAAGCTAGCTTAATCGATTGTAGAAGAGTGTAAAACACCATGCAGACGCCAAATATATTAATTGTTGAAGACGAAGTGGTAACGCGTACCACACTAAAGAGCTTGTTCGAAGCTGAAGGCTACAATGTGTTTGAGGCCGAGAATGGCGATCAGATGCATGATTTCTTCGAAAATCACTCTATTAACCTGGTTATCATGGATATTAACCTGCCGGGCAAAAATGGTCTGATTCTGGCGCGTGAAGTACGCGACCGTAAGAATGTAGGTCTGATTTTCCTGACTGGCCGTGACAACGATGTAGACCGTATTCTGGGTCTGGAAATCGGTGCAGATGATTATCTGACTAAACCTTTCAATCCACGTGAACTGACTATCCGTGCCCGCAACCTGCTTGCACGCACTACCAGTTCTGCAGAAGACGACGACTTACCAAGCCGCGTCAGCTTCAACGGCTGGATTCTGGATGGCGACAGCCGCTCACTGATTTCACCAAGCAGCACGGAATTCCGTCTGCCACGCTCTGAATTCCGTGCACTGCACCTGTTCCTGAGCAACCCTGGCAAAATTCTTACCCGTGAACAGCTAATTATGGAAATGACAGGCCGTGAACTGCGCCCGAACGACCGTACTGTTGACGTAACCATCCGCCGGATCCGTAAACACTTCGAATCCGAGCCGAGCGATGAAGAGTTGATTGTAACCATCCACGGTGAAGGTTACCGTTTCTGCGGTTCTGTAGACAGCTGATAGCCCGCCGGGCATTAGCTTTCACATTCCACAGATGAAAAAAATGCAGCCTCTGGCTGCATTTTTTGTGTCTGATGTTTCTGATACGGCTATTTGATTGAAGCCGGCATCAGCTGCCGGCTATACGCATTTCACCAATCAGAACTGAGCCGGTTTGAACACCGCCGCGAAGCTCGCGTTCGGCGCCGATGGCAGCAATGTTCATAAACATATCTTTCAGATTACCGGCAATGGTCACTTCGTGAACCGGATACTGGATAATACCGTTTTCAACCCAGAAGCCGGCAGCACCACGGGAATAATCGCCTGTTACGGTGTTTACACCCTGCCCCATTAACTCTGTAACCAGTAAACCGGTGCCCATTTCTTTGAGCATTTCAGCATCAGACTGCCCGGTATTACCCACTATCCAGTTGTGGATACCGCCAGCGTGACCGTTTGAAATAACACCCAGTTTGCGTGCTGAATAGGTCGTGTAGAGATAGTGAGATAAACAACCGTTCTCCACAATCGTCATGTCTTGTGTTGCCACCCCTTCAGCATCAAAGCTGGAACTGGCCAGCCCTGATTTCAAATGAGGCATCTCTTCAATGTTCAGCCATTGAGGGAAAACCTGTTCGCCCAGCTTATCCAGCAGGAATGAAGAACGGCGGTACAGGCTGCCACCGCTGATAGCACTGACATAATGGCCGAATAATGAACTGGCAACGTCCTTATGCAACATGACCGGTACTTTGCCTGTGGCAATCTTACGGGCTCCCAGACGGGCGACTGTTGCCTCAGCGGCTTCGCGGCCCACTTCTGCAGGAGGTTTAAGCAAATGCGCCTGACGGTTCACTGTATAGGCATAATCCCGCTGCATATCACCATTTTCAGAGCCAATCATCATGCAGCTCACGCTGTAACGACTGCTCGGATAGCCGGCGTTGATACCATAGGTATTACCATACACCCGCATCCCCAGGTTTGCGTTATAAGATGCGCCGTCTGAGTTGGTAATGCGTTTGTCGTATGCCATGGCGGCCCGCTCAGCTTCAATGGCAATTTCAATGCCCTTTTGCGGGTCCAGTTCAATGGGGTGATACAATTCTAAATCAGGAAATTCAGTGGCAATCAGTTCTTTGTCTGCCAGGCCAGTGCACGGGTCTTCACTGGTATAACGGGCAATATCCACCGCTTTTTCTACCGTCAGTGCCAGCGCTTCCTTACTCAGATCCGCTGTAGACGCACTGCCCTTATGCTTACCGACATAAACGCTGATCCCCAGACCACCGTCGTTATTAAATTCCACATTTTCTACATCGCACATGCGGGATGACACTGCAATCCCCTGCACTTTCGACATACTGGCCTCGGCCTGCGTCGCACCTTTTTTCAGCGCCATTTTGAGAACGTCGTCTACGACATTCTGAATTTCCGCAATTTGCTTTTCAATTTGCATAGTGAGTTTCGCTATTTCCGTCTGTATGTCACAATAACCGAATACTGCAGTGTAACATTTATGAGTGCCAAATGAGCGATAACAACCACCATTCTGATGAAGAAAACTTATTTAATGAAATTGATCAGGATGATGAGAGTGAATTAATCAGTAAATCCGAACTGAAGCGTCTGTCTGCTGAACGTCAGAAGCTCGGAGAAGACCTGGTTAACTTAACGCCGGCCCACCTTGCCACCATTCCAATGGACGAAGAACTGGAAGACGCAGTGATGCTGGCGCGGAATATTAACCGCAAAAAAGATGGTTTCAGACGTCAGCTTCAGTTTATCGGCAAATTAATGCGCAGCCGGGATACCAGCGATATTGAAGCTGCGCTGGCAAAATTGACGCACGCACACCAGGCCAGCAATGCCGCGTTTCACGCGCTGGAAAAAGCCAGAGAAGCGGTAATTAATGAAGGTGATGACGCCATACAACGCCTGATGGAAGAGCATCCAGCCCTGGATCGCCAGAAACTGCGGCAGTTCCACCGTCAAATCAGAAAAGAGCGGGAGAACAACGCACCGCCAAAAGCGTTCCGCGAGTTATTTCAGTACTTAAAAGAAGTGATTCACGAAGGGTAACAGTCATGCTGTTACAGTACCGCCAAGGATCTGTAACAGCACTCAATTTATTGAGCTGAAGTGTTTTGAGACGGAATCAGCAACAGATTAACCAGCGTTTGCTGATCAGGAAAACCGGATTGGGTTAGCCCTTTGCTTTTCTGATATGACAAAATAGCTTTAACCAGTTTTTCATCAAAACTTGTTTCACCCACATCCACATCATAGCCCTGACCATGCAAAGCCTCCCGCACTGCTAACAGTGTTTCAGCGTAGAAATAGCTCTTGCTGTTCTTCAGGTTAACTTCAACTAAGTCTGACTCTTTAGTTAAGCGTGTTGAGGCAAATGAACTTAGCATCGTATTCACAGCAGTCAATATGCGGGTTTCCGGCTGTTTTTCACAATGTTTTGAAATAAAAAACATCATCAGCTCGGTAGTTTGCCAGGGCGTAATATCGTAGGTTTCTTTCTGGAAACTGTTGAAAGCCGACACGTAGCCTTCAATCCAACCACCGTAAAGATAGTATTCGTTACTCTTTGCCTGATATGCCTGATTAAAAGCTTCGCATGATTTTCTGCCTGCGCCTTTGGCAGCAAATTTTCCTTCACCATCGGCTGCTGATACACCGAAAGACAATAAAACTGCCGGCAAGATGGCGGGTACAAATCGAATTCCCATGATAATTCCGTTTACTGAAAATTAAACGGGCGGTAAAACCGCCCGTGAACTTTAAAACAATATCAGATTTTCAGATTACTTTCTTCTGAACTGGCGGAAACCGAACAGGCTCATCGCCAGCATGGCCAGAGTCGCTGGTTCTGGTACGTTTATACCACCGCCAACTGTGGTTGTAACAGGGGTTTGAACCACACCGTAACTCCCTCCGGCACTGAAGGAAACACCCGTTACGAATGCAGCAGGGTCTGTGGGGTCCAGCATCAGGTTTTCATCGATTCCCTGAATTGTGAAGCTGCTTACCGGAAAGTCGAATGTGAATGTTTGTCCGGCAAGCAATGCCACCGTTTCTTCAAGGCCGAACTCATTGATGAACACGACTTCGTAACCGTCACCATCATTAACGCTGAGTAAGGTAGGTGCAGTTACGCTGGCAAACAAACCGCCGCCTGTTGCCGTGTAGGTATAGCCGGTTGACACATCAGGATCGATCCAGATTGTTTCGTTCGCTTCAACTTCTGGCAGCACAAAAACAAATCCGCCATTAGCGTCTGTAGGGTTGCTGGGATCAGGCATTAACGGAGTGAATTCAGAGCTGCCACTTTCACTTTCGAAGTTACCGAAGCTACTCAGGTAAATTGTTGTATCGTAAGCACTGTCACTGGCATCTGCCAGCAGCATCGTAAAGGTATTTCCAGTACTCCCCGGTGTTACCGGGATATCGAAGCGAAGTAAAGGGATACCATTTGGCGCCAGCATACCATCCAGCTCAGTACCGCTGATATTCGCAAAATCAGGGTGGTTGATAGTGATAGGATAGAGCGGGTCACCGGCAACCGCGCCGGAAAGCTGTGCACCGGCTACGTTTTCATCGTTCAGTAACAATGCAAAACCGTCAACGAATGATGAGCTCACATACTCAGGATATTCTTCAGAACCAAAAGCAGCAACAAAGGAAATGGTATCAACACTACTGTCTACATCGAATGTAATATTCAATTCCACAGGATCACGATGCACCGACTGCCCTGTGATTTCACTTAAAATTGCGTTTTGTGCGCTGCTGGCACTCGTTCCCCATCCGGTGGAAAAATTATTTCTGGTATTCGGACCGGATTCATAATCAGCTACATTACCGGTACTGAACACCAGGCCACCCTCACCGGCCAATCCGTAAGTGCCATCTGAGTTGGTAAACGTACCTGACTGACCAGATACGCCGGTTAAGCTGGAGCTGGTTACTGTCAAACCCGAATTTGGAATGATAAGCGCGTCTGTAAGTACAGATGCATCGTTTTCTACAGAGATTGCAATTGCATTAGCCGCAGAAGATAAGAGTGCAGTGCTAACTGCTAAAGCAAGTACGCTTGTTTTAATGAATTTTGTAGAGTCCATAATCTGGCCTTAAGTTGTTCCATAACACACTGAATCGTCAGCAATTCGAAAATCAATTCAGTTTTAGCAAAATAAATATCATTTCATAACTCATTGAAATAACTAAAATTAATGAATTAAGTGGAAATTAATGTAAAGAATGCAAACAGTAAAAAAGTACTAGTTCTTCACTGTAGTCAATCCGTTACTTAAAATCTTGCTGGTATGAAATGCAGGCTATTGCAGAGAGGCCGTATATCAGAACAGTTGGTCAGCTAATATGGAAAAGCAGGGGAAAAAGAGGATAACGGGCAAAGCTCACGGCTTTACCCGCATCAATGTGGATTTTGAGGTTATGCAGTACCACCTACGGTGAGTTCATCCACCTTCAGCGTTGGCTGACCAACGCCAACCGGCACAGACTGGCCGTCTTTACCGCACACACCTACACCACGATCCAGCGCCACATCATTGCCGATCATGGAAATTTTCTGCATGACTTCCGGGCCATTGCCAATAAGGGTAGCGCCTTTTACCGGCGCAGTAATTTTACCGTTCTCAATCAGATAAGCCTCTGCGCTGGAAAATACAAACTTACCGGATGTGATATCTACCTGACCACCGGCGAAGTTCGGTGCGTAAATACCTTTGTCGATTGACGCAATAATCTCCTGCGGGTCGTGCTCACCGGCCATCATGTAAGTATTGGTCATACGAGGCATGGGTAAGTGTGCGAAGGACTCACGGCGTCCGTTTCCGGTTGGGCTCACCCCCATCAGACGGGCGTTCATTTTATCCTGCATGTAACCTTTCAGGATGCCGTCTTCAATCAGTACATTATGTGCTGACGGCGTGCCCTCATCATCTACAGACAGAGAACCACGGCGGTCAGCCATTGTGCCGTCATCTACCACTGTGACCCCTTTAGCAGCTACACGCTCGCCTATACGGCCGCTGAAAGTAGATGCACCTTTACGGTTGAAGTCACCTTCCAGACCATGGCCTACTGCTTCATGCAGCAGCACACCCGGCCAGCCGTTACCTAACACCACCGGCATGGTCCCGGCAGGGCTGGCTATCGCTTCCATATTAACCCGTGCCATGTGCAGTGCTTCATCGGCCAGGGTCTCGTAAAAAGGCCGGCCGTCTTTATCTGTGGTGAAGAAGTCGTATGAGTGGCGCCCGCCTGCACCGGCACTGCCACGCTCCCTGCGATCGCCTTTTTCCATCAGTACCGAGCAGTTCAGACGCACCAGCGGACGAATATCTGCCGCCAGGGTGCCATCAGTCGCAGCCACCAGTACTTCTTCATACACGCCGCTTAAGCTCACTACCACCTGATTAATACCGGGTTCTTTTTGACGGATATAAGCATCCACCGATTTTAACAGCGCAATTTTTTCAGCGTCCTGCATGGCAAGCAAGGGATTGTTGTCTTTGTAACGGGTGATATAGCTGCCGGTTTCCAGTGACTGAACATGATGTTTACCACCGGAAGGAGCAATCGTGCGGGCTGCACGGCAGGCGTCCAGCAGAGCCGTTTCATTGATGTCGTCAGAGTATGCAAAACCTGTTTTTTCACCACTGACTGCTCGCACACCCACACCGCGCTCGATGTTGTAGCTGCCGTCTTTGATGATGCCGTCTTCCAGCACCCAGCTTTCATGCTGGCTGGACTGAAAATACAGGTCAGCATAGTCATTGTCATGGTGATAAATTTCACCCAGCGCTTTTTCCAGCGATGACAAATCAAGGCCTGAGTCTGTAAGCAGATGCGTTTTTACGTTATTAAACAAGTTGGCTCCTGAACCGGTTATGTTGGCTGACAGGCATATTCGCCTTCAACTTCACCCGATCGTTAATGTCTATTTTAGCACTTACCAGCCCGGTCTGTTCAGGCTCGCAGGCCAGAACATCCCCCCAGGGAGAAATCACCATACTGTGACCGTAGGTTTCGCGCTGATTGGCATGAATGCCGGTTTGATTTGCGCCAGCCACAAAACACTGTTTTTCAATTGCACGGCTTCGCAAAAGCACTTCCCAGTGAGCTTCGCCGGTACGCTGCGTAAAAGCAGCAGGCAACACCAGAATATCGATGTCTCCCATTGCAGTAAATAAGCCGGGAAAGCGCACATCATAACATACTGCCAGGCCAATACGCCCGACCTCAGTATCTGTAACCACCACCCGGCCGCCGGGTTTCGTGTATTTAGATTCCAGATAGGTACCGGTGCGGTCATTTACCGCCACATCGAAAAGGTGAATCTTCTGGTATTCGGTTATCAGTTCGCCATCCGGCGAATAAAACAGGCAGGAAGCTGTAAACAGGTTTTCCTCAGAGGTTTTGAGCGGAATAGTGCCACCCGCCAGATAGCACCGGTATTTTGCCGCCATAGCACTGAGTGCCTGTTGAATTTTGCCTTCACCTTTCGCTTCTGCGATAGTCAGTAATGTACCGTCACGGGTGCCGAAACAGGCGAAACACTCAGGCAATACAACCAGACTGGTCACTTCGTCCGGGTCTGGCAGTAACGCAAGTTGAGATTCAACAAACTGTAAGTTCGCTTCGACATCCGGCCCGGATGTCATCTGTATTGCGACGACATTAACCATTGTTTACCTCCAGTTTGATGCGCTCCATGTCCTGGTCTGTGATGGGATCATCCGGCGATGTTGCCGGCCGGGTTTTCGCCGGCAGTGCAACTTCTTTGCTGTCCCTGCCCACCTCTTCAAATACCGGTTCACTTAAGCTGCCGGTAACATGGTAGTTCACATTTGATATGACTTTCGCTGATGTTAACACCTGGTCCAGAGCCAGTGCAGCCAGTGCGGTTGGCGGCGTGGCAAGGAAGTACACCAGGATAGGCAGGTTGCCGGTGACGTTAGGCGAAAACACCACGTTGTAATTCAGCTGGTTTTCCACCAGATCCGTATAACCTTTGATGTTGATCTCACCGGCACCGCCATCAATTACGGTATCGCCTGTATACGCCTTGCCGTCAGCGATGGACAAGGTACCGCTCATATCATCATAAAAGAAGCCCTTCGCGAACACATCACGGAAATCCAGGCTCAGTTTACGCACCAGTGAATTCAGGCTGAAAAGGGTAAAAATACGGGAGCCTTTATCACTGACTTCGCTGAGATAACCGTCTGACAAAGACCACTTTACATCGCCTGTCACGGTTTCTACACTAAAATCCATGGGGGATTTTGCCCAGCTTAAATCAAAATTCATTCTGGCGCCTGAGTCTTTAATGCCACTGTCGACGCCCCAGTTTTTCAACATCATGCCCACATCATCACTTTCCAGCGAACCGCCCAGTAAAGTGTTGTTGTCGTCGCCGTCAAAGACCCATTTTCCTTTTGCCGAAAACTTGCCATGCCTACTCACTGCACTGAGTTGCCTGATATCCAGACCAGACGTCGCTTTCGTCACATCCAGTGTTACCTCGCCTAAATCTTTGTCGAGGAATATGCATTGTTTGCAGTGGAAGTAGACCGGCGGTAACGTATTCGCATCCCAGTTATGGGCCACGCCTTCATCTTCTGATTCCCAACTTTCAAAACGAATATAGTCAGCTTCAACGGTAACGCCCCGCGCCAGCCAGTCATCATACAAATTCACCGTCGCTCTGGCTTCCGTGGCGTTAATATCTAGCATCCAGTTATTGTTTTGCTGCTTGGTGGTAATTTTAGCGTTGTGCAGATTCTGACCGGCAATCACCAGGTTACCGGCATTAACAAAAATACGTTCCGGCACAGAAAACAACGCGTTTTTCTGCATACCGGGTTCGCCGCCACTGCCCATGCCGTTTACCAGTAACTCGATGGTTTTGTACCAGTCCGTCACATTCACGACATCCATGGCGGCAGAGATGCTGAAACCAATGCCCATGCCTACAAAGTCGCTGTCACCCAAAGCCAGGTGGGCGCGGGAAAACTGCATTTCCTGATGAGGCAGTACACCTTCAAAGCGCACATCATCCCCTAAGCTGGCTTTCACCGTTGAGGCTTGCTCATTCCCTTCACTGATCACATTGAACAGCAAATCACTGTCTGCTGTTTTAGCAAAAGGAGCTGGCAACTTTGAACTAAGGCCGGTTAACGGCGTAGTGATATTCGCACGGTAGCTGAATCCTTCCGGCGGAATACGCAGTGCGACAACGGCCTGCCAGTGGGCATCACCGGATAAATAAGTGTCGAAGTCAGAGTTAAATTCAGCCAGCAGAGGATTAATATTCCAGGTACCATCCAGCGACAGGTCCACCAGATAATCTTCGTCTTCCTGCTTGCCGTCAAAAGATAACCTCACCGGCTGCCCGAGCAACGATGCCTCTAAATCAGTGAACTGCACCTTTTCGTTTTCAAAGCTGACTTTACCGGTAGCGCCGGCAAAATCCATTTTTACGCTGCTCACGTGAACATCGTTCCCGGGCAGGGTCACTTCTCCCCGGGCAATAACCTGGTTACTGTCGAAAGGAATTTCAAGATGTAAGCCGGCAGAAAGGTCTCCCTTTATCTGCACATCTTTTTCCAGTAATCGTCCCAGCGAACCGGATAAACTGCTCTGCAGCATAAGCGAAGTGACATCCGCACCTCTGGCATTACCCGTGGCATCGATAATCACTTTTGAGTCGCCCCGTAAGGCAGGGATCACAGCAGTCATATCACTTACAGCAACACCACCAAGTGTGCCGCCCGGACTGTGCATAGTCAGGCTGTCGTTCTCGAACAATAAAGTAAGGTCCAGCCCTTCCAGTGGCAGCCAGTCATCAGAGAAGCGGAAGGTGCTGCCGTTTACCTGTACTTTGGCCTGAAAAACCCCTTCATTACCGCTGAAAGGAAACTCTGCCGGCTTACCCTGCCAGAGTATAGTGGCCCCTTCTATTTGCCCCGGCCCGACGAAAGCCCGGTTGAGAAAAGCCGTTGTGTTCTTGCCAATTACCGGACCAGGCAACAGGTGCTGTATATCTTTTACCGGACGGGACGCGATGTCAGCACTTACCGACAACTCCCGTGATGTGGTATCAAAGCGGAATGCCGGTTGAAACGATAATTTATCCGACTGCACATCCAGTTTGTGGCTCTGGACAACCCAGTGATTGCCGTCATCGGGGGACTGCCGGTAAACAAACACTTTCCCTCTCAGCTTGCTTACCTTCACTGATTCCGGTAGCAAATTATCGATGTCCAGGGTGCTGTCATCTGCAGATAACAACACCACACCTTGTTTCTTATGCCAGAAAATATCCATGTCGAGGTGAGAAAGCCCGGGTACATAGCTATCCTGATCCCAACTCACGTCAATGAGTTTTGCTGCCAGGTCGAACCCTTTCGGCTGCAGTTTTACCTGTAGTGTAGCCAGTTGACCACCCGGGTTGATATCGCGAATATTGTCATCGGCGGTATCGTCTGTGAACAGGGGTAATAACACCAGAAAAGGGTTAACCGGTGCAGGCTTCACCGTATTCACCAGTAATTCATTATCCGATACGGTCCCTACCAGGTCTGTTACCAGGCTCTGATCGTTGGCATCAAAAATGAGCTGATCAACACGGAAATGCCATTTGTCTTTAACCGGTTGCGCCTGAATGCTGCCGCCACGGATCCCCGAGTTAAACACCAGCGCATCGTCGCCACCCCACGCCAGCTTACTTTCGTGGAATTCGGTATAAAACGCACTGAAGTGACTTTCTTTTACTTCCGCCCAGACTTCAAAATTCGCCCGGCTTTCACGCAACGGACGACGTGTTGCCAGCAAGCCGCTAACCCAGGGAGAAATATCCAAATCTTCTGCACGGGCGTACATCACGCCATCCAGTGAATCAGGGGTACCGGTGAGATCGAGAATAAAAGAAGCCGAGTTATTTGCCAGTTCCTGCACCCGCACTGCGCCGGTGCCCTGGTGACGCCGGTCTTTGTTGATCCAGCTCAGTGACTCCAGTTGCAGTACTTCCCGCTCGTTGTTGCGGGTAATCGCAACCTCACCATCAGTTAGTGAGAAACGCTGTAATTGCTCAAGAAAAAGGCTTTTGAGGGCATCGACGACAGGAAAATCACTCTCGCCGGCACCGTCCAGACGATCGGCATCGATTTCGAGTGTCAGTGCATCCAGAGTAAAGGCATTGGAAGACAACATCCGTAAGCGCAGGCTTTCCCAGAAGTCGATTTCCATGTGGACTTGTTTAATACCAAGTGCCACCGGAGAAGAGTCGCCATTGGCGAGCACCACATCATTCAATACGATACCGGGGCCTGATTTTCCCCAGTCAGCCTGAACGCTGCCGATTTTGAGATCGACACCGTATTTTTCACTGACATAGTCTTCGAGCAGGTATTTTTTATGGTCGATATGAGGCAATGCGTAGCGCATAACGCTCAGCATGACAGCAAACAACACTAAAAAGACTGCCAGCAGCATCCACAGCTTTTTTACCAGCCAGGTGGCTACCTTACCTGCTTTACTCACTTAACGGGCACCGCCTTACATCATGACTACGTCGTATTTATCCTGGTTGTAAAGCGGCTCTGTCTGCACTTTAATCTGCTTAGACACAAACACTTCCAGCTCAGCCAGAACATGGGATTCTTCACCCAGCAGCGCATCGGCCACATTTGGCGAAGCATAAATAACAAATAATTCTGCGTCATAGGCACGGTTAACACGCACCACTTCACGCATAATTTCAAAGCAAATCGTCTCGATAGTTTTTACCGAGCCCCGGCCTTTACATACCGGGCACAGTCCGCACAGGGTATGCTCAAGACTTTCGCGGGTGCGCTTACGGGTCATTTCAATCAAACCCAGTGAGGTAAACCCGTGAATATTAATCTTTGCCCGGTCCTTCACCGTTGCCGCTTCCAGACTATTTAAGACACGCCGTTTATGATCCGGTTCCGACATATCAATAAAGTCGATGAGGATCATACCACCCAGATTGCGCAGCCTGAGTTGCCTTGCGATAGCCAGCGTGGCTTCAATGTTAGTATTGAAGATGGTCTCTTCCAGATTGCGGTGACCGACAAACGCACCGGTATTAATATCGATGGTGGTCATCGCTTCTGTCTGATCGATTATGAGATAACCGCCGGATTTAAGATCGACCCTGCGATCTAACGCCCGCTGTATTTCATTTTCAACATCATACAGGTCAAAAATGGGCCGGTCGCCACGGTAATACTCCAGTTTGCTTTGCAGTTCGGGAACATATTCGGCGGTAAATTCCCCTAATTCCCTGAAAGATAAATTGGAGTCGATACGGATACGGTCCAGATCAGTGCCAACAAAGTCCCGCAGCACCCGGCGGGCCAGTGGCAAATCCTCATACATGATGTGCTGCTTCTTGCGACCCATCCGTTGTTTAATTTTATTCCACAACCGGCGCAGAAAAGCCGCGTCGGAAGAGAGCTCCTGTTGCGATACACCCTCTGCGGCGGTTCGCAAAATAAAGCCGCCTTCATCGTCACAGTATTCCTGTACCAGATTCTTCAGCCGCTCCCGCTCCGCTTCGTCTTCAATGCGCTGGCTGACGCCGACATGGGTGACGCTGGGCATGAAGACCAGATAGCGTGACGGGATTGTGATGTCAGTAGTCAGCCGCGCGCCTTTCGTACCGATGGGATCTTTCACCACCTGCACAATAATGTCCTGACCGTCACGCACCAGCTCGCGGATATCCCGCTTTTGCAGCTGACTGCTGGATACCTCATCAACAATTTCATTGTGGACAACGATGTCTGATGCATGCAAAAAAGCGGCTTTATCCAGACCGATATCCACAAACGCTGCCTGCATGCCAGGTAGCACACGGCTCACTTTCCCGCGGTAAATATTCCCCACCAGCCCTTTCTTGGTGTGCCGCTCTACGTGCACTTCCTGAAGGATACCGTTTTCGATTAATGCGACCCTGGATTCAGAGGGCGTTACGTTAATTAGCAGTTCTGCACTCACGATGAAATTCCAAATTCTTTCAACAAACAACGGGTCTCGTACAATGGCAGACCAATCACTGAACTCACACTGCCGGATACCGATCTGACGAACTGACCGCCAATACCCTGAATGGCATAACTTCCGGCTTTATCTGCAGGTTCTCCTGTCTCCCAGTATGCGGCAATATCGTCGTCGGTGACAGGGGCGAAAAGTACCTTTGTGCATACGCACAGTGTTTTTGATTTACCGCCGCAATAAATACTCACGGCAGTAAGCACGTCGTGTTCCTTATCAGACAACGCTCTGAGTGTGGCAAAACAATCATCACGGTCTGCCGGCTTACCTAACGGCCGGCCCTGAAAAGCGATGAGCGTATCTGAAGCCAGCACCACGCAAGACGAATCAGCTTCCGCGTTCAGACGCTCACTGGCAACCCTTGCCTTCTCAGCCGCCAACCGCGTCACCATAGTTTCAGGAGATTCTCCGTCGAGAGGAGACTCATCGATATCGACAGGAAACTGGCGATGGGCAAACCCCATCTGGTCAAGTAATGCAGTGCGGCGGGGAGAAGCTGATGCCAGAATAAGTTGCGCTGACATAACGCCTCCTAATTAATGTTGAGTTGTCTGCGTGCTTTACGGAGCAGCCAGAATATCCAAGGCCATAAAATCATCGTACTGAGGACTGGCCATAAATAGCTGAGCTGAAAAGGAATGCCGGTGAGAAGATGCTGAAGCCAGAATAAAACGGTGTGATAGAGCGCACTGATCAAGCCGATGATAATAGCCTGTTGCCACACCGAGTAATTGCGCAAACGCTGATAATTAGCCGCCAGTGTAAATACCGATAAACTCAGGGAAAAACTGTGAATCCCCAGCGATGTCCCCAACAAAATATCCATGGCAATTCCTGCCATGAAGGCCACGCCTACATTCACGCGGTGAGGCAATGCCATGGTCCAGTAAGCCAGCACAATGAGCACCCAGTCCGGCCGGTAAATATCGACCTGGATTGGCAGAGGCACAATTTGTAAAACCAGTGCAATGAGTAAAGTGGCAATAATGGCAGAGTGGCGGGTCTTAATCATTCTCACCCTCCGGGCTTTCATCACCGGCGGTACTGACACGATCAAATTCCGGGTCTCCGTCATGATTTTCCGGCCACAACAACAGTAAATACTTCAGTCTGTCCAGCCGTGCAAGAGGCGTAGCAGCGACAATAGCAAACGGACGGCTTTCGTCACGGGTCACACGGCTGACCTGTGCCACCGGATAACCCTCCGGAAATACCTGTCCTAAACCTGATGTCACCAGAATATCCCCGACTTCCACGTCCACACTATGAGGGACATGTTCCAGCAGAAGCTCATCGAGAGAGCCGGTACCGCTGGCAATAAAGCGGATATTATTACGTACTGAGCGTACCGGCACAGCATGAGTCACATCAGTGATCAGCACCACACGGCTATTCGTCGTACCCACTTCCATCACCTGGCCCACTACGCCACGATCATCCAGCACCGATTGCGACAGGAACACATCGTCCAGGGCTCCTTTGTTGATCACAATTTGCTGGCTGAAAGGACTGTTTTCAACGGCCATCAGCTCTGCCACCTTTTTACGCACGTCCGGCTTTGCCGGCGTATCCAGTAAGGCACGGAGTTGATCGTTTTCAGACTGTAAAACATCAAATCGCTGTAGGCGTTCGCTCATCAACAAAACCTGATTGGTCAGCCGCTGGTTTTCTTCAACGAGATCTTCATGGGAGGTAAGACGTTGCGCGCTGGCGCTGAGCAGTACGCTGGGAAGGTTCGCAAGATATTGCAATGGACTCATCAGTGAGTTCATGTACACGCGCGAAGACTGAAACGCATCAAATTTCGAATCTGCGATTATCAGCGCCACCGACATTACCAGCGCAAGAATGAGGCGGCTAATCAGTGAAGGTCCGCGTGTGAAAATCGTATCCATATTACCCGTGATACGCAGTAAGGCTACCTTGCGGTAGCCTTTCTGGTTTGATTATTCGTAGCTGAACAGGTCGCCGCCATGTATATCAATCATGTCGAACGCTTTACCGCCACCGCGGGCTACACAGGTAAGCGGATCATCTGCCACCACTACCGGGATACCGGTTTCTTCCATCAGTAAGCGGTCCAGATCTTTCAGTAACGCACCACCACCGGTAAGTACCATGCCGCGTTCAGAAATATCTGAAGCCAGTTCCGGCGGAGACTGCTCGAGGGCAACCATGACCGCAGACACGATACCGGTTAACGGTTCCTGTAAGGCTTCTAAAATTTCATTGGAATTCAGCACGAAGCCACGGGGCACACCTTCCGCCAGATTACGGCCGCGCACTTCAATTTCACGTACTTCATCACCCGGGTAAGCAGCACCGATTTCGTGCTTAATACGCTCTGCGGTAGCTTCACCGATGAGTGAACCGAAGTTACGACGCACATAGTTGATGATCGCTTCGTCAAACTTATCACCACCAATGCGTACGGAAGAGGAATACACCACACCGTTCAGTGAAATAATTGCGACTTCTGTGGTACCACCACCGATATCGACCACCATGGAACCGGTAGCTTCTGATACCGGTAAACCCGCACCAATAGCAGCCGCCATCGGCTCGTCTATCAGATACACTTCGCGGGCACCTGCTCCCAGTGCAGATTCTTTAATAGCGCGGCGTTCTACCTGAGTAGAACCACAAGGTACGCATACCAGCACTCGCGGGCTGGGACGCAGGAAATTGTTGTCGTGAACCTGTTTAATAAAATGCTGCAGCATTTTTTCAGTCACATAGAAGTCAGCGATAACGCCGTCTTTCATTGGACGGATAGCACGGATATTACCCGGCGTACGGCCAAGCATACGCTTAGCTTCAGAACCCACAGCGGCGACACTTTTTGGTCCTGATGCCCGTTCCTGACGGATTGCTACCACTGATGGTTCGTTAAGTACGATGCCCTGATCTTTTACATAGATGAGCGTGTTAGCCGTTCCGAGGTCGATGGACAAATCGTTGGAAAACATGCCTCGAAGCTTTTTAAACATGAAATGCCAGTTCCTGTTATTGCGCCTGCATACCTTTCTTCGGGCATGGCTTGCGGCGTGACTGCGAAATGAAGATATATATCCGCACACTTTAACAACGGGTACTACTTTGGGCAAGCAAATAGCCCCCTAAGGCGCACAAAATACCGCTTCGCTGGTCAGCTTAAATGATTGATCAGAATTTTAGTTCAAAAATCAGCCAGCAGAGGAATTGTTTCGTCATGTAAAAGTGTGCAAAAAGAGTGACAATCACCACTCTGAACAGTCGTTAGACTGAGAAGACGGCATTCCGTTCAGGAAAAGTTCAGGAAAATCCGGAAGCAAAGGAAAACACACCAGGCAGGACTAATAGTTGAAGGGTTTAGTCATGTTGTATGTGTTGGATTTCGTCGCCACCATATCACCGGCAGCGCAGGTGCCGGTGGATTTAATTTCATAATGGTACTCTGTCTGGTTACCGCTGACAGGAATTGAACGGGTGGTACACCGCACCACGATTGTACAGCCTTCAAACCCTTGAGTATTCACCACCAGACTGTCCAGATTGAAAGACGTCTCGCAAATATGCAGACCGCCGTTAACCGGCTTAATCGCGTGGACCAGTATTTCTACTCCCACCAGCGATGCCTGCTCAGCCCGCTCGCCCATGACTTCATACACAATGGTTTTCTCTGATGACTGCACCATTGAAGCCATTGAAATACCAATGAGTGACAGCACAACGATAGCAAACATCGCCAGTACCAGCATGCTGCCGCGTTGTGATGCGGGTAAAGTGCATGTTGTTTCAGGGTTTGAACGCAACGTGCACCTCCTGAAAATGATTAACCTGCTCACCATTATCATTAAACTGAAGGTTTATCCTGACGAAATTGCTTTTTCCGGCAGGGCCGGCAAATACCATTAACGGATCGTTAGCGGCATAGGAAGACGCCGGATTACCTGACAAGGAATTTGTAACATGCTCAGCCACAATTACAGCACCAGACAACGACAAAGATTGCGAGGTATTCATATTTTCCTCTTTGCGATATACGTTGCCATTCGCCACACAGTAGCTGATTGTCCGGTTAACAAAATAGGCATAGTGATGAGGTGATGCCTGCTGAAATGCACGGTCTACCTGTACCTGAATAACATCATCACTGTCATCACGGGTGAGGCAATGCCCGTCTCCGTCATCTGAGCATCCTGTTACCCGCGCTTTTCTGTTACGTGACTGATCGTATACGTCAGCGGGTTGCAGGGGATAAATGACGATGTGCTGATCATTAGCGACAATATGGTAATTACCATCCGGGTCGTGTGGCCAGAACATATTTACCGTGCGGTTGGACGTTGAACCAAAAGGTGCGGTGGCATAGCTGGCAGGCCAGACGACCGGGGTAAATTCAACGCAGTGCACTCCACTGTTTCCGGCGATGCGAAAACTGTTTGGCACAGCACGGGCCATTTCCCGCTGCATCCGCATTACGGCGAAGCGGCCCTCGTTCATCAGTTGCTCTCTCTCAACACTGCCGGCAAACAGCAACATGGTATTCCCCATAAAGCTGCTTATTCCCAAACCCACAACACCCAGGATCACAATCACTGTGACAAGTTCAATCAGGGTAAAGCCCTTGTGTACACTGAACTTCGCCATCAGATATTCCACTTGTATGCAGAGAACACCACCGTATCGCCACCCGGTGTGGTAATAAAGACGACAATGCGTTTTATATTCCCGGTATAGGTACCGGTATCGTATACGCCATCCTGATTAGTATCGTCATCGTCT
Source organism: Alteromonas sp. NFXS44 (assembly GCF_040148705.1). Classification (NCBI taxonomy): domain Bacteria; kingdom Pseudomonadati; phylum Pseudomonadota; class Gammaproteobacteria; order Alteromonadales; family Alteromonadaceae; genus Alteromonas; species Alteromonas sp. NFXS44. The sequence continues at coordinate 531,111 of NZ_JAGDEA010000012.1, forward strand.
ATGCCATCGGTATTATCATCGTAGTGCACGCGGACAAACAGCGAAAACCCCTGATAAAGTGGTGAGCCGTCAGGCGCGATAAGTGCAACGCCACGGCTGTCAGTAATACCGGCCCCGGACTGGCTGAGCAGGTGATAATCATCCACATCATCCCAGTTTGCTCTGACTTCACCGCTACCCGGTCCGAATTCATTGGTATAAGAACAGCGATTACCCTCATTACACCGGGGGTCGTCGGGATTGGAACTGGAACGCACATCAAATTTTTTACTGTTAATTTCCGATAGCAATGCCCGTCCGAGTTCCGCTGCACGGGTTTGCCAGATGGGTTCCAGGCTTTTCTTTGATTGTTCAGCAATGAGCTGCACAGACGTGGCCAGCACGATAGCAAATATCACCATCCCGATAACCGTTTCCAGTAATGTAAACCCCCGGTTAGCATTCATAGATGAAACCCTGGCTGTTTACGCACACGCTGGCGGTTGATTTGCCGGCAAATGAAATACGGCAACCGGAACCTGAAGCGCACAGAGCGCCGGGGGTCAATGGTTTACCCACATTGTTAAAACCGATATAGACCGGCGCAGAGGCATTGCCATCGTAGCCCGACATCGTGACTTCCATGGCACTAATTTCACCGTTATCCGTACGGAGGTGGCTGGCTGCGCTGAAATCAATGCCGCTCTGACAGGACGCGGATGCACTGGCAGATGCCAGAGTGGCCACTGGCGGGCCGAAATTGAGCGAAGACGGGGAATAATTGAAGTTCAGCCGGTGACAATATCCATCACGGGTGTCCTGCATGGCCTGCATCTGAACATGCCTTAGTGCGCTAAGCAGGCGCTTCTGCAGCAGGAACTCGTTGTACCCCTTGCCATCATCGAAGCGTGAAATCGCTACCACCGATAACACACCCAGTAAAACTATGATGATGACAAGTTCAACAAGGGTAAAGCCCGACTGAACTCTCAAGGTTGCAGGACACAGATGCCCTACGCGCTTTTTCATTGATACTTCCGGTTAGCAGCCCTGGTCCTGTACGACAATAACAGGTGCTGTATTAGCATTCGCGGCCTCAGTGTAAATAAGCTGACAAGCATCAGCTTCTGTCGCGTTATATGCAGTGCCTTCCGGCGTAATTGTAAATTGACCGGCTGCCGGAGAACCCACAGTGATTGTCCAGTCAGCATCGCTGAATTCTACCCAGTAGTTCAGGTTCGTGATGGAAGCCACTTCGGCATCCGGATAGCCAAAATCTGTATCTACTGTATTGCCGTTGATAGTTATCTGAGTGGTTGCATCACCGGCATAGGCCGTGCGTTGCTCACCGGCAATGGCAGATTTTGCATAAACCAGTTGCATGCCGCTGGTCAGTGCCGCTTTAGCACCTTGCAGGGTAGATGCACGGGCATCACCTTGTAAGTCGATGAAACGGGGGGCTGCCGTCACGGCAAGAATACCTAAAATCACGATCACAATGACCAGTTCGATAAGTGTAAAACCACGTTGTTGCATGTTCAGTACCTCTAAATAGGAAATTAACTATATATATTATGGCTTAAAATCTTGCTCAGTTAGTTATGGATTGATCGCTATTGTTAGTGAACACAATAACCTGACCTATCCTTGAGTCGTATATGAATCCATTTCCCTGTGTGTTATCGACCGGCGCAGTGTTTAAGTTCTTGATGGTTTGACTTAAATAATAGTAGCACTGGTCATTTCCGCCAGATCCTGTACCACTGCTTACTGCGGTATAGTAACGAAATCGTTCCGTGGGAATATTTTGCCAGTTAGCAGTAATGGTCGGTGCACTCTGCATGATCAGACTGAAAATGCTCTGGCAATCTGCATTACTCATACTGGTATCTTCCGAACTGCCATCATTCGCCAGTTGCCCGGTAGGGTAGCCGGTGTCACTGTCGACCCCTACACGCACGCCATCCAATGTGACAAAGGTTTGATTCGTGCTGTCGTTGTCCTGCGGACGGGCCTCAAGTTCCCATTGCGCCCGTACCAGCCCCACGCCGGTGGCAAAGCCGCCTGCCACACCTTCAACGGTGGCATTTTCTGCATCTTCGGTCACGTCCAGAAACCGGGGAATGGCCACTGCAGCCAGCAGGCCAAGCAATACCACAACAATGGTCAGTTCAATCAGCGTAAAGCCGGCCTGACTCTGTGTTGCCCGATAACGCTGTATATCCATGTTTCTGTTCTCCCGTTTTTCTGCATGCTGGCGATGTACCGGATCACTCATCTTCATAGGTCACATCTCCGCGATAAATTGCATAATCAAAATAGTCACCGCTGCTCAGTCCGAACCGGCAATAAGCATTAACCGGCTCACCCGACTCTGTATCACCTTCGTAAAAATCGCCGCGGACTCTGAAACCATCCACTTCCATAGGCTGATTCAGTAACATCTGCCACAGCTTCCGGCAGCCGTCATCTGTATGTTTAACGCCGGGCCAGCCCGTTGCTCCCATCACCACCGGACGGCGATCGGTCTCTTTACCTTCACTATTATAGTGCACCAGCAAAATACGCTCCGGACGGCCCTCGGCCTGCCACTGCCAGTGTGCGCTGACAGCACTGTCTTCGAGTTTATCGCCGAAGCGGAACAGGATCTGGCCTTTCAAATTCGGCTCCGATTCGTAGAAGTAGACGATAAAACTGCCCATTAAAATGGCAAACACCAGGGTTGAAATGATGCCAAGGAACATCTTGCGCTGTTCATTCACTGCGGCGGCGTTACTTTTCCTCACCGGCCCCCCTTTATCGCACTCATCATGTCCCACATCGGGGAGAAAATACCCAGAGCTAGAATCAGTACCATGCCGGCTACAATCACAATCAGGAACGGCTCAATTTTCGCAGTCAGGCTTTTCAGGTCGTAATCCACTTCCCGTTCATAGAATCCGGCAACCTCGGCAAGCAGCTCATCTACCCGCCCCGTTTCTTCCCCCACGTTAATCATTTGCATGATCATCGGGGTGAAGAGTCCGCTGGCACGGCTGACCCGGGTTAAATTCTCGCCCTTCTCGATGCGCTGGCGCATTTCAATAACAGAAGCAGACACATAAGCGTTATCGACCGCATCCGCCACAAGATTAAGGGCATTAGTAAGGGGCACACCGGAATGAAGCATCATAGAAAAACTGCGGCTGAAACGGGCCAGCAATGAGCGGCGGATGATGTCTCCCACCACGGGAAGACGAAGCTTGAGACGATCCCATTTATACCGGCCATTTTCGGTACTCACATAGCGGTAAATGCCGTAGCTGATTAAGGCGATAATGCCGATAAGAATATAACTGCGGTTAAGCATGAAATCAGAAATGGCCAGCAGCACTTTGGTCATGGCGGGCAGTTCTGCACCGAATTTGGCAAACATGGTGGCAAATTTAGGGATAACGAACACGTTGAGCACCACAAAGGCCAGTGCCAGAGCGATCAGCACGAAAACAGGATACCGTGTGGCGGCTTTAATTTGCTTACGGGTTTCCTGCTCCCGTTCAAGGTACTCAGCCAGCTGTAAAAACGCATCATCCAGACGACCGGTATTCTCGCCTACGTGAATAATGCTCACAAAAAGCTGGTTGAAAATGTCGCTGTGTAAATGCAGCGCCGAGGACAAACTGCGCCCCCTTTCTAACTGGGCGATAACATCAAGCAGGGCTACACGCATTCGCACCGAGTTACTGGACTCAGCCAAACCGCTGACGGCCCGCAATATAGGAATACCGGCACGGGTCAGTGAAAACATCTGACGACAAAAGATAACCAGTTCGTCCAGCGACACATTCGGCGTGTACCAGTGGACATCCATGGATTTTTCAGAGCCGGAAGCCGGCTCATCTTTGCTCGCAACAATTTTGATGGGGATGACATTGCGGGCCAGCAGCAGCTTTGCCACGGCGCTCTCGTCCGTAGCTTCCATAATTCCTTCGGTTAACTCACCCGTTCTTTCACGGGCAGTATAACTAAACCTGGCCATCACCCGTGTCCTCTGCTTTTTCCACGTCTGTATCTGAGGTATCGGCGACCATTTCAGACAACTTGAGCACTTCCTCAACGGTGGTCATGCCCATTTTCGCGTAGGTTAATGCGGCGTAAGCCAGCGGCCGGTAACGGTTGCTTTCTCTGGCATGTTGCGCGAAGCCCACGGTATCCCCAACCTTCAGCGCATCCATCATGGCGTCATTCAGTTCCAGCAGTTCGAACACACCAATCCGGCCTTTGTAGCCGGTCTGATTACATTTCTGGCAACCGCGACCTTTTTTAAATACCACTTCACCCAGGGATTCATCGACATGTTTAAGCCAGAACACCTCTTCCGGGGTGGGGGTGTAAACACTTTCACAACTGTCACAAATTTTACGGACCAGACGCTGGGCAACAACGCCCCGTAATGCACTGGCCGCCAGATAGCCGGGCGCTCCCATGTCAAGCAGGCGGATAGCACTGGAAACAGCGTCGTTGGTGTGTAACGTTGACAATACCAGGTGACCGGTTAATGCTCCGCGCAGACCAATTTCCACTGTTTCCTGGTCCCGCATTTCCCCCACCATGATAATGTCCGGATCCTGACGCAATGTGGTACGCAGTACACTGGAGAAAGTCAGGTCGATTTTGCTGTTAACCTGCACCTGGTTTACCCTGGGTAAACGGTATTCCACAGGATCTTCAACAGTGATGATTTTTCTTTCCGGTTTATTCAGCTCACTCAGCGCGCCGTAAAGGGTCGTTGTTTTCCCTGAACCGGTAGGACCGGTAACCAGAATCATGCCGTGCGGGCGTTGTAACAAAGTGCGGAAACGTTTCAACAGCGGCGCGGGCATCCCGGTCTGTTCCAGTGTTAATACTCCGGCTGACTGATCCAGCAAACGCATTACCACCGCTTCACCGGACTGAACCGGCATGGTTGATAAACGCACGTCAATGCGGTGTCCCCGTACTTTTACCTGGGTACGGCCATCCTGAGGTAACCGCTTTTCAGAGATATCCAGACCGGCCATCAGCTTCAGGCGTAATACCAGTGCTGCAGCAATGTTTCCCTGCGGAATAACAGTTTCCTGTAACACACCGTCGACACGCTGACGTATTCGCAGCTTGCTTTCATCCGGCTCAATGTGAATATCTGAGGCTTTGGCAATGACCGCATCATCGAAGATTGACTGAAGTAACCGGGAAACAGCGGTGTCCTGCTCTTCTTCCACACCGGCACTTAACGAAAAGTTATCTGATTCCTGATATTCCTCTGCCAGCTCATGAGCGAAAGAGGCGATTTCATCGGTTTTACGATAATGGGTATCGTAGGCGTTATACAGTTGCGCTTCGCTGACCACTGCCATATCGAATGGTTTGGGCAACAGATCCGACAGGTTATCCTGCGCGTTGAGGTCAGCCGGGTCGCTCATCGCCACCAGCAACCGGTCACCTTTGTCTTCAATAACCAGCGCTCTGTACCGGCGGGCCTGAATTTCCGGTAATAGCTTTACGGCACTGGCATTAACCTGATACTGGTCGAGGTTGATGAGCGCGACCTTAAGGTGGCGGGAGAGTAACGTTAATAACTCCTGCTCTGTCACCAACCCCATGGAAATAAGTGTGGCACCCAGCTTACGGCCAGTTTTACGCTGTTCCCCCAGCGCCTGTACCAGCTGCTCATCGGTAATTAAACCATCCTGTACCAGCAGATCTCCTAAGCGGATTTTCGTCTGACTCATAATTACTCCGAGAGATCCTTAATCCGTTTCCGGACGAATATTTCAACATCGCCTTCAAGCCCTTGTCTGTTAAGAGCCTTCTGGTATGCCTGCACCGCCAGATGTCGTTGATCAAGCTTGTCTGCAGCAATACCTAAACCTAACCACCAGCGCGCTGTGGCAGGCTGCAGTTCTGTCAGCGCCCGGTAATCATTGATCGCTGTGTCGTATTTTTGCTGCTGATTGGCGTAACCTGCGCGAAATCCCAAAAAGTCCGTGTCGGTAGTGACGACCGGTTGACTGATCACTTCCCAGGCCAGTTCGCCCAAGTTCTGCTGAGTGTAAAGACGCCCCAGCATCAACCGGATACTGGTATTCGCCGGTGCTTTCACGAGTGCCTGTTCCAGTATTTGCTGCGCCTGCTCTACTTGTCCTTCTGCGAAATACACCGATGCCAGTTTCTTGCGGACATCAAGGTTATCCGGCTCCCGTTGCGATAACAGTATCAGCAGACGGGTGGCTTCACGCATATTGCCTTTTTTCATCTCACCGGCAATCTGATCGCGCAGTGTAGCTTCCACAGCGGCAGGCTGCGACTTAGTGACTTTCATCACCCCTGTATCAGCGGTTTTACTATGTGCTTTTTCCGGTTTTGTTACCGGTACACGGTTGCCTGCAGATTCCGGAGCCGTTATTTGTACAGCCTCTTCCTGCCGGGATTGTGATTCTGTTTGAACTTGATTAAAAACAATGACCGGACCATTATCACCGGCTTGTGACGCTGTCCGGACTCCGGCCTGCGGTATATTCTCCGGCGTTACCGGGGCTGGCTCTGAGCTATTTGTAACGGCAACTGATGTATTATCAGGCGGTGCTATTGCGGTGAGGCTGCTATCTCCTGATGCGGTAAGACGCGGCTCCGGCTCAGATTCATCAGAGACCGGAGATGACGAGGTATTCAATGATAACGGCGCAGGTCCGGCTTGGTTATCCGATGAAGTTACGACTTTGACCGGTGGGGCGGTTCTGTCCCCGCTGTCTTTGGCATCTACCAGAAAAGTAAACGCACTCCATGCAATTGCGGCAAGCAGCAACACGCCGAGAATAATCAACCGGCTCTTTCTGCCATCGTCTTCCGATGAGGACGGTTTATAGTTTTTTGTGTTGCCGCCCTGATTATTCTGCCCTTCAAGGTCACGGAGCATTTTATTAATGACACTCATGCCGCGCCTCCGCTGAACCACATGCCAGCGATGACAGTAACCGCGATAACCACTCCCGCCGAAGCGAGGCCAACAGCTTGAAGAGACATACCGGCTATCCGCCGTTGTGTGGCTTCGGTATCTTTCACGGCATATTTAATATGCTCCAATGTCACTTCATGTTTTCCTTCACCATAGGCCAGCATTAAAGCCTTATGAGAGACAACGTTAATCAGCCTTGCGGTTCCGCGGCAGGCAGACACCATCATCTGACAGGCGCGGTGGCCGAACACCGGCGCTCCTTTGTATCCGGCGACCTGCAATCGATGCTGCACATACTGCTCAACCTGATCCACATTCATCAATGCCAGCCGGTAGCTGAAAGTAATGCGCTGCTTCAGCTGCCGCAATCTGGGTGTAGCCAGCTTCTGATCGAGCTCCGGCTGACCAAACAGCACCACCTGAAGTAACTTTTTGGATTCTGTTTCCAGATTGGTCATAAGTCTGAGCGCTTCCAGCGTTTCCTCAGGCATGGCCTGGGCTTCGTCGACGATCAGCACCACCGACAACCCTTCTTTGGCTTTTTCAATCAGTTTGGCTTCAATCTGACGGGTAAATTGCTGCTGATCGCCTCCCACATCCAGCACCACACCAATTTCAGCGGCTACCGCACGACGAAACTCTTCCGGTGACAGCATGGGGTTGGGAATATAAGCGGAGGGAAAGTTATCCGGCAATTCGTTAAGCAATTTCCGGCACAGCAGGGTTTTGCCCGTACCCACCTCGCCGGTCACTTTGATAAAGCCTTCACCTGCGTCCAGCGCCGTTTTCAGTACTTCCATTGCCTCATTATGGCTGGGCAATCCGAAGTAGAACTGGGTATTCGGCGTCAACGTGAAGGGCGGCTCCTGAAGGCCAAAGTGACTCAGATACATGACTTATTCCACGTACAGCCATTCAGCCATCTGCGAACGGCTCATTTCGATTTGCTTACTCCACGTGCCGGGCTCTACCACAGTGGGCTTAAGCAGTATGATCAGTTCTTTTTTGGTTTCCTGCTGACGTTTATTTCTGAACAGGTTCCCCACCACCGGAATATCCCCCAGCAACGGCGTTTTACTTTCATTATCGGTAATGGTGGTTTGCATCAGGCCGCCAATAACAACAATTTCTCCCGAAGAGGCACGGATGACCGTGTCAGATTCCCGGATAGTGCTTTGTGCAAGCGGCAGCACAATTTCTTCTTCGTTGAGGGTAACAACTTTAGTCTGCTCTTCGGTTTCAATAACAGAAGGATGCACGTGCAACAGCACACTGCCTTTATCGTCAATCTGGGGAGTAACATCCAGCGCAATACCCGAGAAGAACGGCGTCAGTTCAATATCCGGGACCACTGAAGTTGATGTTGCTGTAATCGTATTCTGGCTGGATACGTCGGTAACAAAATACTCATCGTCACCCACTTTAATCACCGCCTTCTGATTATTTGTTGCAGTAACACGGGGGCTGGACAGCACCTGAACATTCCCCTGCGTGGACAACAGATTCAACACACCGGAGAAATCCTGATTGAGGAAAGACAAACTGGTAATACCGCCCAAATCCGGAGTCAGTGCGTTGCCAAACGTGCCGGCAGTGGTAGCGAATGAGAAGTTCGTGCTGCCCACATTAGCGATAATTTCATTCCAGTTGATCCCTTGCTGATAGCCGTCACTCAGCACCACTTCAAGAATACGGGCTTCCAGCACTACCTGACGTTGCAGGTGGGTTTCAGATATCTGCAAAAAGCGCTTTATTGCACGGATTTCAGACGGTAATGCACGGACGGTAACCAGACCAGCCTGAGGCGTAACAAACACCGCACGCCCCCCTTCGGTGCCAAGCATAGACGCCAGGCTGGTTTGTAAATCTTCCCAGAAGTTAGTTTCTGTGCGGGTGCTGATCATTGTGCCATTATTGTTACCGGACATACTGCTGTACTGGCCATTGCCGCCCATTTCACTACCGGTAAAATTACTGAAGTTACCGCTGCCGGACTGACTGCCGTTTCCGCCATTGGCATTTTGCGATACCCCGCCGGAAATGATACTGGTTTGAGTCGCCCCGTTACGCTTCATCAGCAGGTAGTTCACGGCGAAAGTTTCGGTACGCATACCCGCGGGTAACACGCGAAATACGTTGCCCTGTCTCTGGATATCGAATCCGTATAAATCAGAGAGTAATGACATGACCCCGTCCAGTGACACCTGCTTCAGATCGAGGGTAACCGAACCGGTCACATCCGGGTGCACTGCCACACTGTATGGCGTGTCATAAACCAGCCCGGACAAAAACTGGCGCACATCCACGCTTTGGGCATTTATGTCGTATTTTTCAGGGCCAAGCAGTGCCGCCGGCGTAGCTGCAGGTCCGGGCGCGGTCATCAGCGCAGAATTCACAGCATCCGGTACTTCATCCAATTTTTCAGAAGTGGCCTTATTCGCCTTTTCAGCATCCAGCTGTGCCTGCAACTCGTCTTTCAACGAACGCTCAACAACAGATTCTTTTGGCGCTGACTGACAGGCGCTCAAAACGAAAGCTGCAAGTAAGGTGATGGTGGCTTTACGCATTGCCTGATCCCTAATATGAGTCCGCAGTGCGGATACTAAACTTATCTGATGATGCCGGATTCACTGACAGCGTCACCGGTTGCCAGCGGCCGTCGCGCTGCTGACTGATAATCACTTTATCTTTTAAAATTGTTTTCACGGTTGCGTCACTGAACTGATATCCCTCAGCCACCAGCTTGCCGTTAATGATGGCCTGAGGACGCATGCCATGATTAAAAATCGCTGTTACCTGATAACCGGTCTGCGTTTTTACCGCAGAAGACTGACCTTTATAGCCCCGTCCCGGTCTGGTCGGGTCGCCGGCATGCACAAGCTGGCTCATCATGAGCAGAATGCCGGTAAACACCAAATATTTGCCGCATCTGTTAAACACCGATAAACGCCTTATCTGTACTGAGGGTATACACTTCCACGGTGACATCTGCCGCCGGCCATGCCGTCACCTCATAATCAATTGACCGCCAGTAGAGCTGCCTTGAGCGGGTTTCCAGCACTTCGATGAAATTCTTAACGTCGAAATAATTGCCCCTGAATGTCATTGTCACGCCATGCTGATAAAGCTCTACATCCTGCATGGATTCGTTATCTGCAAAAACAGAGACGGGCTCAGCCGACGACATTTCAGTCAACGTCAGAGCGTGGGTATGGGAAAACACTTCTTCCACCAGCAACACCATTTCATCCGGCGACACCAGCTCGTCGAGTTGTGTTGAAAAGCTGACGGACAAATCATTCTTCTTAGCCACCAGCTCATCATATTCAGCATGCTTTTCCGCATCCGGGTCTACCGACAGCGCTTCCACGAACAGGGCCTGTTGCGCCTGTAACGTCTGCTTTTTCATTTCTTCGGCAGCCAGTTCTTTTCTGTACTCGCTTAAGTCATTCATGGCAGGCTCAATAAAGAAGGTGAAGCCTGTAAGCAGCACCAGTGCGATACCGGATACCAGTGTCATCATCTTTTCCCGCCGGGATAACGCTTCAAATTTAACGTGTAATGAAGGCTTGCTCACTGAGCACCTCCCGGCAGCGTTAAACCCGGCGCATTTTGCTGTGCCGGCGCAGCAGCCGTTGCTGATGCCGTTCTGCGGGTGGACAGCTCGAATTTCAGGGCGTCATCTTCGTCCATATACACCCGCGCAGCAGCAAAACTACGTCCTCTAAAACTGCTGGTTTCACTTAAACGCTGTAACCAGCGGGGAAAAGCCTGGGGTGAAGACACCTGCCCGTTAAACGTCATGTTCGTTTCTGACACCGCCATAGACTCGATCCAGAGATCAGACTCATGTTTGTCAGCCAGGTCGTCCAGCAGAATACTGAAACCTTTGAACCGCAGCGGGGCGCGGGCAGCAAGTTCTTCCAGTACACGACGTTGCTTACTGAGATCCAGTTTGATGTCTTCTACCTTTTTGATCAGCGCAGGGTCAGCTTTCCAGTTTGTTACTTCGGCCTGCAATTCATCAATCTGGCTCTGATGGGTGCGGTTGCGTTCCAGCAGCTTCACGTATTCAGCTTCTGCGCTGCTGGCCAGATAATGATAAATACTGCCTGTTACCAGTACGATGAGAGCCACAACGCCAATGGCAAGACTGACGCTGGACAATGACAGGTAATCAATGCGTGGTTCAAAGCGGGACTGGTAGAGGTTGATATTACTTTTCATCAGCCACCACCGGTTTTGCAGACAGCGTTCTGTTCCGTGCAGGCGTCAGCGCCATGCCCAGACTGCTCAGATTAGAGATAACTTCCGACGGGTCGTTGACCACGCCGCCAAGATCCAACTCAGTCACCTCAGCCGAAACTGCCTGTGATATCTGTTCCAAAATGATTGCAGTTTGTGCTGCGTTGATACGAATCATCACCTTACGTACTGGTGCCTGACGTAGCTGGCTTTCGAAAAAGTCCATAGAACGTTGAATTTGAATACATAATGAATCAAGCACGCCCATTCTCAGTTCTTCTGCAGAAAAACTCCCCAGGTTTTCGAAGCCTTTCAGTCTGCGGCTGAGATACAAGTGACCGTCTTTGATGACGTTCAGAATAATTTCTTCTCCGGCTTCCTGCGTCAGCGTGATAACCGGTTCCTGCATGACCGGCAGTAGCGCGCAGTGTGCCAGCTCTTCAACAGAAATACTTTCCAGCCGTACATTTGCTTCGATACAACCGGCGACAATCTCTTTTATGGTGTCTTCAGGCATAGCAACGACATTGACCTTTTTATTGCCGGCCAATGGCACAGGCAGGTCAAAGTAGTCCAGCACCATGGGTTTGTCGAAGCCCATAAGCTCTTTCACCGGCCACACCAGAGAGTCATTGATTTCGTCATCTTTGACGTCGGGCCGGTCAATCTGCAGTAATTGATACCAGTTTTGCGCCAGCGCAACATGGCACTCTGCACCGGACAGCTTTTGCTTTGCTACCCATTTACTGAGTTGCGCCTGCCACTGGGAATAAAGCACAGAAACTTCAGAGACAACAAAGAATTCACCGCCTTTACTGCGCAAAGCCGTGAAGGTAGCAGTTTCGGCAGACAACGACACACCGACAGCCATGCCGGCACGCTTCGACTGAAAACGTTGTTTGAGATAAGTTGTCCAACCAATGTACATAGTGATTAATTCGCTTAGTTATTATTCAGCGCCGGCAGAAAAAAGTGTCAGCGTACTGTCAGCCGTTTAAGTGTAGACGATTAACGCCCCAATAGCCGTTATCCTTCTCTGCAACTGTCCAGCCCCGCTGTTGCAACCTTTTGCGAATTTCCCTGTTCATCATTCCATGGCCAAACATGACTATTTTTTTATGGGTCTTTGCCCGCACTTCCAATAAGTTAACGGCCATTTCTGCCCGGGCTTTAGCGTCTTTATAACTTTCAAACCTGCCGCCCGCCCCGGCCATCCACAGGGCACGACTGAAATAAACCCAGGTCCACGCTCTGAGCCGGAACGGTAACCGGTAATAAGGGATATCCATCTCTCTGAATAAACTGCTGTACTCACAGGCACTATGGCCGCAGCAATATCGGGCCGTTGAACGGGCCCGGCGCAAATCGCTGCTCATGACAAAGTAGTTGTTAAGACTCAGTAATTTAGCGGGTTTACTTTTGGGGTCAAGGTCGGCGGCATTATACTTTCGAATCCAGTTCGCGTAACCTGATGCTGTACAACGGATATTATCTGCTGAGCGGGGTCTGCCATGCCGGATCAATATAATTTCAGTCTTCACACCTGTGCTCATATGTGCAATTTAATTCCGGAATCCGATAATAAACAAACCCTTATAAAAGAGAAAGCACTTTGACCCCGTTACCATTTTCAGATCGGAGCCTGCCTTCGTTACGCGCGGCACTTCCCCGCCGCGATGAAAAAGGGCCTTACATCGATGTACTTAACAAAGCAGACGCGCCGGCTAAAAGCAAAAAACAGGCAATGAAAGCTCTCTTCACATGCCGCGGTCCCTGCTGGATTGAGCCGGTATTTTGTTTGTCAGGTAACGCTACCGTGGAACTGGGCCGGTTCGTTTTTCTCAATCACAATGTGACATTAATTGCTGAGCAAAACATCCGTCTTGGTGAAGGGGTATTTGTCGGGCCGGGCGCCATCATCAGTACCGTGCCATTAGACACAGGAGAAATTCATTCCCCCGTCAATATGAATAATGCGCCGGTGACCATTGGCGACAATGTGTGGATTGGTGCTAATGCGGTTATTCAACCCGGCGTCAATATTGGCAATCAGGCCATTGTCGGTGCGGGGGCAGTGGTGTTTGAAGATGTACCGGCGAACACCACAGTCGCGGGTTCGCCGGCCATCATCCGGAAAAAATGATAATGCCTCATCATCTTTTCAGACGGGCAAGACCCGTCTTAAAATGACCAGGTCACGCCCAGGGTTGCTGTCGTACCCAGACCTTTAATATTGTAGCCACCGTAGGTGTATGACTGAGCCCGCGCCGGGTAATAATCACTGTTAAACAGGTTCTCGATTCCCATAAACGCATTCCAGTTGTCTGCAAACTGATATTTTCCGCTTACATTGAAAATGTTGTAGCTGGAGACCGGACCCTGATCTCCCACATATTCCCCGTCTGCATCGGGCGCAAAGCGCTTACGGTCGCCAACGTGCAAATAGCTTACTGTTAATGACATACTATCAAGGGGACGCCAGTTTACATTTACCGTGGCCTTCGGCGGACTGATTTGGCGCGAGCCTAAATAGATATCGGCTTCAGTATTCTTACCTTCAACGTAACTGTATGTCGCAACGACACCCAGGGTGTCAGAAATACGGTAGTCAACCAATCCTTCATATCCCCAGATTTCCTGCGGTGCACGCACCGGCTCATACACACCGGTAACGGCATTAAACTGGTTTGTGGTGCCCAGTTCAGAAGTGCTGCGGTAAGCAGCCACTTCAATACGAACATTATCAAACAGGGAGGTGAAACCCGCTTCATAGTTATCGATAATGGACGCTTCTGTCTGAATCAGACCGATATCGTCTACTGTTGCTGCGCGGAGTAAACGGCCAATATCGGCGATATCTGAACCCTGTGAATAGTTAATAAACGGACTGAATACATCCTTCCAGTTGTACTTGATAGCTATGTTGTACGTCGTGGCATCATAATCAATGGTATCTCCCTTTACCTGTAACGGTACAGAGCATTGTGTTGCAGTACGGCAAAGCTTGAGTGTTTCATAATCATCGACAGTTAAGTCAATGCTTTCTCTTCTGACGCCCGCTTTCACAATAATATCGTCCTGAATTACCCACTTGGTCTGCAGGAAGCCGGCAATGCTGTCCATGTCCATTTCAGGTACCCACACCCGGCCATCCACCAGAGGCTGTGAAGTGGTGTCCTGCAAGGCATCAACACCATAGATAAATGTTGCTTCCACGCCATCGAAGTCGACAATGGTGTTGAATGTGGCTCTGGCACCACGTTTCTCAGAACGGATAATCGACTGGCCCCCGTCGTAACCCTCGTCAGGATTTGCAAGGTTCGGCGAGAAGAAAAACACATTTTCTATGTCCTGCGAATACACATCGAGGGTCATTTCGGTGTTGGTGAAAATATTGCTGTCGGTGTATTTAACAGTAATGTTTTCATTTCCGTCAGGCCCCTGGGGCTTACCCTGTTTCTGAAGGGCTTCCGGAACGTGAATTGCGTAGGTTTTCTCACCCTGATTAATGTCGCCGGCCACATCCCCTAAATCTGTTTTTTGCTGAGAGCTGAAATAGTTGTAACTGAATTGCAGGCGCTTTTCGTCATCAAATTCATAACCCAGTTTAGTGAAGTAGTTCTGCGTTTCCGCGTCTGAAAGCCCGTACTGCAAGCCAAGAATATCGCCCTCTGCATCCCGCTGCACGCCGTTTTCTTCGTAACTGGCAGTCAGCAGATAATCAAAGTTACCGGCTTTCCCGTTAACCGCTGCGGATACCCTGGCGCCGGCGGACTCTTCTGTTTTTACCGCACTGAACCGTGATGACAGACTGATCTGCCCTTTATGGCTGTCCTGTGTTGTAGCTTGCTTCGTAATGTAGTTAATGATGCCGCCTGATGCACCGTTTCCGTATACTGACGTGGCACCTTTAATCACCTCGATACGTGCAAGAGCACTGGGATCGATAGTTTTAATCCCCAGTGAACCATTCCTCAGCGGCGTTGACTGCGGCACACCGTCAATCATGACCAGAGGCGCCCGGCCCCGCAACGACTGACCGGTATTGCTTGAGCTGCCTGTATCAGGAGCAAGTCCCGGGACCATTTGTGCCAGCAAGCTCTGAAGCTCGGGATTAACCTTAAGATGTTCTTCAATCTGGCGCTGAGAGATGACTGTAATGGATGCCGGCACTTCATCGATACTTTCGATAACACGGCTTCCGGAAACAATAATACGTTCAATATCGTCTGTTTGCGTTTCGACAGCCATTGAAGAGGTGCTGACAGCCAACGCCACGAGAGAAAGGGAAAATTTAGACATGAAAACTCTTTTAAGAAATATAACAAGAAGAAAGGCGCGTTATACTAAAGGTGTAGGAAGGCAATGTAAAGATAATGAAAATTATTCTCATTATCTTGTCGGGATATGACTTATTTGTCGTGTCGCTTGTACCAGAACCAGATCCCTGAGCCGGTAAAAAAAGCAGGCAACAGAGCAACAAAGAACCATAAGAACTGAACCAAAGGGCCGGCAAAATCGCCGGTATGAAACTTATATTTGAAATTCCAGACCTGCGTGGCAACGTTTGCCGAAGAGGCATCGTAACGTCCGGTTTCCTGCCCCGTCACCGGGTGAGCCCATACCCAGCTGTAAGCATGAGACTCGCCGGGGTTTTGCATTCTGAAACCAATATGTTCACCGGCTTTCAGAGGGAAATAGATGCGGAATAACCCGGCATCAGGGAATATTGTTGTTGCCCGGCCATAAGCGATATCGATGGCGGCAGGCAATAACGATTCAGACGCTGTTAGCCGCGCGGGTACGGGCCGGGTTTCCACCTCTGAAAAAGTGATGGTTTCGACGACCTGCTGCGTTGGCTTTTTCCAGTTGAAGGCCATGCCGGTAAACGCAATTAAGAGAAGCGGTACCAACAAGTAGACACCCAGCACTGTATGAAGCTGATACATCAGGATGCGTAACTTTGCGCGGCGTTTGATTACCAGCCGCTTTAACCTGTTTTTCGGTTTCACCCACAGGTAAAAACCCAGTAAAAGCTCGAAGATAAGTACCAGTGCGCTTATCGAGACCCAGTTACGTAACGGCTTGCCCTTCTCTCCGTCCTCATACAATAGCCAGCGATGCAAAGCCATCGTGAAGCCGTAGATAGTGGTGTAGTAGTCATACCGGTACACAACACCACCGGTATAAGGATTGACACTGACATACTCATCGTTCGCCAGCTTTCCCTGCCAGGCAAGCTGTGGATCCGTTTCCGGCATCAACATGGCAAAGGGTTGTCCGGTTTCTGTTTCAACGGCGGACATCAGACGTGAAAGAGGAAGTACTTCATCCTGTGATGACACCTGCCATTTATCAGGTTGTGAAAGAATCTGGATATCTTTGGCGTAAACCAGCAGCGCTCCGGTCACACTCAGACAGGTAATAAACAGTCCTGAAATCAGCGCCAGCACAAGGTGTAGTCTTCTGAGCCAAAGTTTCAAATGAGCAATCCAGGGTGTCCGTTCAACAGTAAAGTTCCGGTGCCGGCTACTTCATCCAGGCACGGTAAGCCGGCAATACTAACAGGAAAAACCCTTCCCGGAACACTCTCTTTCAGGCTACAACCTGAAAGCTTGCCGGATCCATCCGTGCACAGGGCTGTGGTGGGTACGCCCGTGCCATACAAGATGCTTGGCAAAACCGGGCACATCCACTGGCAACGGCAGCACTTTGAGATCCGGTACCTGACGGGCAATTCTGGCAGGAACCACGGCAAAAAGATCGCTGGTCCTGACCATATCCAGAAGTACAAAGAAGCCGGGTACCGACAGTACAACGTTGCGGGAAAGTCCAAGTTCACGCAGTTTTTCATCAGTGATACCGGAAAACGCACCACCGTTGTACGACACGATGGCATGGCCGGCCTGACAAAAGGTCGTCACGTCCGGAGCTGTTTCTGCAAGCGGATGTGCTTGTCTCATCACCCACACATAGTGTTCTTCAAAAAGCAGGCGGGATTTCAAATCCAGCGGCGTGGTTTCAGGTGTCACCAGAGCTAAATCTAATTCTCCCCGCTCCATCTTTTCTGCCAGCGTGGATTCATTTAACCAGTGACAGGCAATTTTAAGTTCAGGTGCCAGCTCTCTGAAGCGCGGTATCAAAGGCGTTATCACGGTGTTCAACGAATAATCCGTCACCGCTACGTTCAATGTCATAGACACTTTTTGAGGGTCAAGATCATCCGGTTGCAGTGCGGTATCCAGTTCGTCCAGGATACGTCTTACAGGACCGGCTAACGCCTGCGCCCTGACCGTGGGAACGATGCCTCTCTGGCTGCGGACAAAAAGCGGGTCATTCAGGTTCTGACGCAAACGGTTCAGCATGCCACTGACTGCCGGCTGACTCACCGACAAGACCTCTGCGGCCCGCGACACGTTCTGTTCTTCCATCAGGGTGAGAAACACCTTGAGCAGATTCAAATCGATATTTTTAAGCCCTGACATGCAGAATCCGTTTAACTGTAATTAAAATTACTGGCGGGCAGCAGACACTAACCCGTCCAGCCATTCCTGATGACCATTGATCATAGGATTAGGTTTGGCAACCGCCAGCGCTTTGGCAGGCTCACCAACCTGAGTTTCCTGGGTCAGAATGCGCAGTCTGTCACCGGGTAATTCTTCAATTAGCCAGGCATGATGTACATCCAGCCTGTCTTCACCTTCTCCGCTCCAGCCGTGCCAGGCTATACGACCGGGCTGTTCATTCTCCGGAGCCTGATATTCCACCACTTCACATTCAACGGGAAAACCGAAGGTTTCAAAGTAAAAGGTATCGCCGGCTTTGAGCGCCTCACGGTTGCTGTTATGAATTACCGGATTGGCAGAATTGGCATAGTACTGTGGCCAGCATGAAGGCTGTGCCAGCAGGGACCATACTTTGTGAATATCCAGTGCCTTAACGATTACCTCATTGGAACAAAAATTATCGGTATACCCCGGCTGATATTGCTGTGGCCATTTGATTGCATGCATAAAAACTCCTGAAATAGTAAGTCGTCAGTTGACGAACTACATCATTGAGCTTTGCCAGATATAAATCCAATCGCCATTTACCATTGCACCTATCAGGTATAATTATAACTGGAATTTTCCGGAGAACAAAAACAACAAACCCTGCAAAAAGCAGGGTTTGTGAGTATGAATATTTTTGTGTTCTTGTTCAGAACGATGACTTTCCTAGAACGGAATATCGTCATCAAAGTCAAAATCAGGCTCGGCCATAGGCGGCTTGTTACCGCCGCCTTGCTGGTTTCCACCCTGATTGCCACCGCCGTAGCCGCCGCCCTGATTGTTACCCTGTGGACGTTGCTGATAGCCTCCGCCCTGGTTGTTGTTGTAACCACCCTGGTTGCCGTCCTGGTTTCCACCTTGAGGACGTTGCTGGTAGCCACCGCCACCCTGACCGCCCTGACCACCGCCATCGCGGCTGCCAAGCATTTGCATCTGGTCAACAATGATCTCCGTTGTGTAACGGTCCTGACCTTGTTGATCCTGCCATTTACGGGTCTGCAATTTACCTTCAACGTAAATTTGTGAGCCTTTTTTCAGATATTCACCGGCGATTTCCGCCAGACGACGGTACATAGTTAACCGATGCCATTCTGTACGTTCCTGCATCTGGCCTTGTTGATCCTTCCAGCTTTCACTGGTAGCAAGACTCAGGTTTGCTACGGCGTTTCCATTTGGCATGTAACGAACTTCAGGATCATTCCCGAGGTTACCGACCAATATGACTTTGTTGACGCCTTTCGTTGCCATCGATGTCTCCTGTTAACTCTGTCTTTGTCTGTGACTTATGAATTCACAGCCACCCGCCCCGCACACTTTTTGCGGATTTCTGGCGGATTTAACGTTGCTGCTCAACGTTGTTCCCTGCCCGTGCAGTCGCTGTAAATTTTGTGATAGTGGGCCAGTATACCTGATTTTCTTCTCTGGCTAAGGGAATATTTTCGTTAAATAAAAGCTGTGGCAGCCAGTTAATTGTCGTACAAGGTTTTTTCCGGATTTATACACCCGCGGCCCCAACCTGTTTCAATTCTGAGTCAGAATTTATCACACGCTGAAACGCTGTCGAGCTGTACTGACGGTCCGTTTTGTTAACCTGACCGGACGGATGTCCGCGAATTAAGTTATTAACATCTAAAGTTAATAATTTTCGCTTTAATGTAATCGTTTTCTCTCCAATAACGGCTATTTTACAGGCACAAATGGCTTTTTTAGAAAAATTTCACAAGATCTATGGTAAACGTTTACCCATTCATGTTATAAAGTTGTTATTGTGAAATGATAGCAGTCTGTGCCCTACAGTGTCTCGCCTGATTTCTCACAGTACCTACGTGCTCCAACGCATTATTAGGACACGATGAGTAAACGTTTACCCTGAGAGTTACGTATGAATAATAAATTTAAATTAAGCCTGACTGCAGCGGCACTCGCACAATGCCTTACGCTGACAACTGCTGTTGCACAGGAAAACACTGACACAGATACAGCCGTTCCTGCAGACGAAACCGAAGTTATTACGGTACGTGGTTTCGGAAGCACGCTGACAAAATCCCTTCAGCACAAAAAACTTGCTGATTCGACGGTAGAGATCATTTCTACTGACGATCTGGGACAACTTCCTGACGTTACTATTACCGATGCACTGGCCCGTTTACCCGGGATCGCCGCTGATCGTGACCGTGGTAATGCCAGCATCATCTCTATTCGTGGCTTGGGCCCGCGCCTGAACCTGGCAACCATGAACGGTCGTGAAATCGTTAGCGGCGAGCCAAGCCGCAGCGTACGTTACGAGCAGTTCCCTGCCGAATTAATCAGCTCAGTAGAAGTATTCAAAAGCCCGATGGCGAACCAGACAGAAGGGGGTATCTCAGGTCTGGTGAACATGAACTTCGTTGAGCCACTGTCAAAAGACGAGCGTCAACTGACCATCTCAGGCCATCTGATGGACTACCCGTTAGCCGACGACATTCCTACTGCAGATGCACAGGGCAAGCGCGGCAGTTTCAGCATTGTTGAACCGGTGTCTGACACCCTGGGTTTCGCTTTTGGTATTGCCTATCAGGATCAACCTTCCGTTCAACGTGAAACTACCTCTTATTCCTACAACAAAGTTGCCGCAGAACAAGGCGACGTGAATGACAATGGTATTACTGAAGCCGCTCCCTGGGGTGGTAAGTCAGGCACTAAAGGCGGAAGCACTGAGCGTGTAGGCACCATGGGTGTTGTACAGTGGATCCCCACTGACTCTCTGGAAGTGAAATACAACCTGTTCTACTCAAAATTTGATATTGAAGAGCGTGAAGACCAGTTATGGTTTGATGGTTGGGGTAACTGGGCAAACGGCAGCGTATGGAACTACCAGAACTCTGCTACCACACCGGAAGTCATCACAAAAGCAGACGGTTCAGAGCAACTGGTTGCCGGTGGCATGCTGTGGGGCGCACATTCGGTCAATAACGCTACATGGTTCCAGGAAAATGAGCTTATCAGTACAGGTCTGAATCTGGACTGGCAAGGTGACGTGTGGACAGTGAATGCGGATATCGGTTTCTCAACAGCATCAATTACTTCACGATGGGTAAACCTGACGTCTGACTATACAGGTCCCACGCCTGTTGATATTGGCTGGGATGTTACCGGCGACAGTCTGGCCATCACCTCCGATGTAGATATCAGCAACCCGGACTACTACACCTTAAATGGTATGACGGTAGATAAAGATCGTGAGCTTGAAGATGACATGCTGACGATCAAACTGGACTTTTCCCGTTATATTGACTGGGGTCATGCGACGAAGTTCAGCTACGGCGTACGCTGGTCAGATCGGGAAAAAGACAACAGTGTAATCAGCTGGTGGCAAGGTGTCACCGGAACGGCTGACTCAGGCTACGCCAGCAGCTATGCATTAGGTGGCGGTCTGGTCTCCCCTGACATTTACACTATCAACGACTGGCAAGGCACAGTCGATCAGGCCTTCGGTGGCATTGACGACCGTAGTAATCACGAGCCCACAAACGACGATTTATTTGCCAGCTGGAATCTGCAGGAAACCAATAAAGCCGCTTACTTCATGTTCAACCTTGAAGGTGAAATGTTTGGTGTGCCTTATACGGGTAACGCAGGTGTACGCTACGTACATACGAGTTCTACCTCATCGGGTGTTCAGCAAAATGAAGAAGGTTTTGCTCCGGTATCGGTAGATCACAGTTATACTGAAATCCTGCCGTCTCTGAACCTGCGGGTGAGTATCACAGAAGACTCGCAAATCCGTTTGGGCCTTGCCCGCACCATGTCCCGTCCGCCATTGATTGAAATGCGTACCGGCTTCCAGTTAAACACGCAGTCTGAAGTGAAAACGGCATCAGGCGGTAATCCTTCGCTGGACCCCTTCGTGGCTGACCAGATTGACTTAGGCTACGAGCATTTCTTCTCTGAAGATACGGCTTTCACATTCTCAGTGTTCTTCAAAGATCTGAAGACCCATGTGGGCACATCGACTGATGTACTGACACTGGATGGCGTGGACTATCAGTTCAGCGGCCCGGTAAATGGCGACGGTGGTCAAATCCGCGGTTTCGAAGTGATGTATCAGCAGGCATTCTCTATGCTGCCGTCTCCTTTCGATGGCCTGGGTATTTATACCAACTACAGCTTCACCGACAGCAACGTGACAGAATTTACCCCTGCGGAAAATCCGTTACCAATGGGCGGTTTATCTGAACACGTAGGCAGCCTGACATTGTGGTATTACAAAGCCGGTGTTGATGCGAAAGTATCGTACAACTACCGCAGTGAATATACCCGTGTAGGCAGCTGGGAACCCACTGAAATCTACACCATTGACGACGAAGCGACCGTTGATGCCAGCATTTCCTATGAAGTGACAGAAAACTTCAAGCTGATGCTGCAAGGTCAGAACCTGACAAATCAGGTTTCACACACATACTTCGATAACGATCCAAGTCGTGTGGGTAGCTATGTCGAGTGGGGCCGTCGCTACTTAGTCGGCTTCCAGTACTCAATGTAAGGTAAAAACTCGCCGGACTCTCTCAAAGGGTCCGGCGATATTTCCTTTTTCTGCTTTCACACAAATCCGAATACCTAACCACCCGTCAGAGGCTAATTAACGTGATCAACGCTATTCGTCTTACCTGTATTTTAGGGGGGTTGTGGACGCTCACAGCCTGCCAACCTGCTGATCAACCTGAATCATCATCTTCACCGGCTGTGCTGCAGACTACTGAAAAACAGCAACCTGTAAGCCAGACTATTGGTTTTAACAAAGCCTGGCAGTTTAAAAAATCAAAAGATGACGTATTGCCCGAAGACATTAAAGGTGACTGGGAAAATGTAAGCCTGCCTCACACTCCTCAACTTGAGCCTGAGGTGGTCAACGATCAATGGCAGGGCACGGCGTGGTACCAGAAGTCTTTCACCATGCCGGAGGACTGGATTGACAAAGAAGTCCTCATTCGCTTTGAAGCAGCCATGAACAGTGCACAAATTTGGCTGAACGAACAGAAAGTGGGAGAACATACTGGTGGCTATCTGCCATTCACCCTTGATCTGACCCCATTTTTAACACCCGGTGAAAACCTGCTCCGGGTAAAACTGGATAACCGCGATAACCCGGTTACCGGCCCTAAACCGCTTCACCTGCTGGACTTCAACACATACGGCGGCCTGTACCGCGATGTTAACCTGCTGGTAAAAGACAAGCTGATGATTACCGATGAAATGCTGGCACAGGAAGTGGCTGGCGGCGGCGTATTTGTCACCTATCCAAAGGTAAGCGAAGACGAAGCACTGGTAAACGTTAAGACGCAAATTGCGAATCACTATAATGAAGCAAAGACTTTCCGGCTTACTCAGTCTTTATCTTTCAATGGTAAAACACTGGCTACAGAGACAGAGAGTTACCAGTTATCGGCCGGCAGTGATAAGCACTTTGAGCAGACTCTCAGCGTTAATGCGCCTGCACTGTGGTCACCGGATTCGCCAAGCTTATATACCTTAACGACAACCCTTTCCCGTGAAGGGCAAGTAACAGAAACCCAAACCCGTAAAATCGGCATCAGGGAATTTGCCTTTAACGATAAGCATGAGTTACTGATTAACGGCAAAAAAACCTTCCTCCGTGGCGTTAACCGACACCAGGAATACCCGTTTACGGGCTACGCAACCTCTGCACAGGCCGACTACCGCGATGCGGTGAAAATTAAGTCCGCCGGTTTCGACTATGTCAGGTTATCCCATTACCCTCATTCGCAGGCCTTCATGGAAGCAGCCGACGAGCTTGGACTGGTGCTTTTAGACGCGGTGCTGGGCTGGCAGTACTACAACAGCGATCCTGCGTTTGAGGCGCACATTGTGCAGTCTTGCGAAGACTTAATCCGCCGGGACCGTAATTACGCCAGTGTTATTGCCTGGGAATGTTCGCTGAACGAATCGGACATGCCGGACGCATTCATTGCCACCTTGTCAGACACTGTGCATCGGCACTTTCCCGGGGCTTTCTCCGCAGGCTGGGAATATGGTTATGATATTTTTGTTCAGGCCCGCCAGCACCGCTTGCAGCATTATGAAACACCCGGGCAACCGTATATCGTTTCAGAATACGGCGACTGGGAATACTATGCGCAAAACGCCGGGTTAAACCAGGACTCCTGGCAGAACCTGAAAGAAGACGAACGGACCAGCCGGCAGCTACTGAACAGCGGAGAACAACGTTTGCTGCAGCAAGCGTTAAACCTGCAGGAAGCCCATAACGACAACTTTACTGTGCCCGCGTTTGCCGACGGATACTGGGTCATGTTCGACTACAACCGGGGTTACTCTGACGACATCGAATCCTCGGGCATCATGAGTATCTACCGCCAGCCTAAGTACAGCTATTACTTTTACCGCAGCCAGCGGGACGCCGACCAGCTGGACGCCCGGTACGACAGTGGCCCGATGGTTTATGTCGCCAGTGACTGGCAACCTGACTCAAGTACACAGGTACGCGTATTTTCTAACGCTCAGGAAGTCGCGTTGTACCTGAACGACAAGTTAGTAGCAAAACAACAGCCGGACAATACTCCGCTCACAGCGCATCTGGCTCACCCGCCATTCACTTTTGATGTTGGTCAGTTTGAAGCCGGCACCCTGCGCGCAGAAGCCATCATCGATAATGCCGTCGTTGCGGATCACAGTGTCACAACCGCTTTAAACGCGACAGGCATCCGGTTAAACATCGACGAGTCAGGCGTTGCGCCGGCAACCGGAGTGAATGACAAGGTGTTTGTTTATGCGCAACTCGTGGACGATAAAGGTAATCCCGTATTTGCAAATAACATCACCCTGTCAGCAACAGTTGAAGGCGACATCAAACTGCTCAACCAAAGCCCTGTTGTTACAGCAAGGGGCGAAGGTGCGTTATTGCTGGAAATCGGGGATACGCTTAAAGGCGCAACAGTCACGGTTTCAGGTAAAAATCTGAAGCCGGCAACGCTGACTTTCTAACAGAACAGGACTCTACAGAATGCATATTCTTGTTACAGGCGGCGCAGGTTACATAGGTACTCATACCTGCATCGCCCTTATTGAAGCGGGCCACTCTGTGGTGGTGTTAGACAACTTCTCAAACAGTCACCCTGAAGCGCTGAAGCGTGTTGAACAAATTTGCCAGCGCCCCGTCCCTTTCTATGAAGGTGATGCGGGTGACGCAGACACGTTGAAGCACATTTTCAGCCAGCACCACATTGACGGCGTTATTCATTTCGCGGGTTCAAAAGCAGTGGGCGAGTCGGTAGAAAAGCCAATGCTGTATTATCGCAACAACGTGACAGCCAGTCAGACGCTCATTGAAACAATGAACGATGCGGGCGTACACACGCTGGTATTCAGTTCATCTGCCACGGTTTACGGCGATCCGCAGTCAGTGCCGATTTTTGAAGATTTTCCATTAGGGCCAACAAATCCTTATGGCAGAAGTAAGCTGATGGTGGAACAAATCATTCAGGACTTCTGTCAGGCCAGCGGCGCATTCAGTGGCATTATCCTGCGCTACTTTAATCCTGTCGGCGCCCACGATAGCGGCAAAATTGGCGAAGATCCTAACGGCATCCCCAATAATCTCATGCCTTTTATCGCCCAGGTAGCCGTTGGAAAGCGTGAGACATTGTCGGTATTTGGCAGCGATTACCCTACTGCTGACGGCACCGGTGTCCGCGACTATATTCACGTGTGTGATTTAGCTGATGGCCACGTGAAAGCCCTTGAAACCCTGCATGGTCAGCCCGGTAGTCATATATTCAATTTGGGTACGGGCAACGGTATTTCAGTGTTGGAAATGGTGAATGCTTATGCCAGCGCCAGCGAACAGCCCGTCCCTTACCAGCTTGTAGCCCGCCGTCCCGGGGACGTTGCCTGCTGCTATGCCAATTCAGACCATGCTAAGAAGGTACTAGGATGGGAAGCAAAGCACGATTTGCACAGCATGGTATCAAGCAGCTGGCACTGGCAGTCAGGCAACCCTGACGGATACCAGAGCGGGAAATAAAACAGACTGTTATGTCTGTTGATCCGGCGACTATTTGTAACGAATTCAGAGAAAGAGTGATGATGTTTTCACGATTGATACCTAAACAGCGATTTTCTACCACGTTTCTGGCTACCACGTTGTTAGCCGCAATGGTTTCCCAACCTGCTGCCGCTTCTCCGGAAGTGAAACACCCTACCCCGGTTTCTGTATCAGACGGCAAACTACTGTGGGCCGGTGGTGAGCCGGTGTATCTGTTCGGCGTTAACTACAGCGCGCCGTTTGCCTACGGCTATCGCGCCATTTCCCGCCGGGGAATTGACCATAAAGCGGCCATCGATATGGATGTGGACCATATTGCCCGTCTGAAACTGGATGCATACCGGATCCACGTCTGGGACAAACTTATCACAGATAAACAGGGCAACATGCTTGATAACGAATATGTGGAACTGTTCGATTATCTGATGATGCGCTTGCAGGAAAGGGGTATCAAAGCCATTTTGACGCCAATCGCCTGGTGGGGAGCCGGTTATCCGGAACCCGATCCTTCCGAGCCGGGGTTTGCAGTGGGTTTCAGCAAAAACGATATGAACGAAAAGCCTGAGCTGATAAAAGCCCAGCAACGCTACCTGACTCAGTTTATGGCTCACAAAAACCGTTTTACCGGTAAAGTAATTGGCAGTGACCCTGATATCATCGCTTTTGAGCTTTTCAATGAACCTAAGCACCACCAGGCCCCTGAAAAAAGCGCTGCCTACGTTAATACTCTGCTGGCGACTGTCAGAGATACCGGTGTAACCAAGCCACTTTTCTATAACCTGTCAGAACAGGGAAATCAGCCGGATTTTGCTGAAGCGATTTGTAACAGCAATGTGGATGGTGTTGCATTTCAGTGGTATCCCACAGGCCTGCTGAAATACAGTGCACTGAATACCAATGTACTGCCTTCTGTGGCGACCTACACCAATCCTTTTGCAGATATTGATGCTTGTGCATCCAAAGCAAAAATGATTTATGAGTTTGATGCTGCTGATGTGACCCGCAGTGTAATGTATCCGGCAATGGCCCGTAGCTTCCGTGATGGCGGATTCCAGTGGGCGACCCAGTTTGCTTACGACCCTGCTGCAATAGCCGGCACAAACTCTGACTACAACACCCACTTTTTGAACTTGCTGTACACACCCTCCAAGGCCATCAGTCTGATGATAGCCGGTGAAGCATTCCGTTCATTGCCGGACGATTATCAGGCGCCTGCCTATCCTGAAAGCAACCAGTTTGGCGATGTCACACTGTCATACGACCAGGACCTGAGTCAGTACGACGACGGACAGCAATATTATTATTCTAACTCTACCACGCAGGCACCTGAAGACGCTGAACGTCTTACTCATGTTGCCGGTGTGGGCAGCTCGCCGGTGGTGAGCTACAACGGTTCGGGGGCGTATTTCCTCGATAAGCTGAGTAACGACCAGTGGCGACTGGAGGTGTATCCGGATGTCCTCACATTGCAAGATCCCCATCAAAATTCAAGCTTACAACGTGAAGTAGCCCGACTTTACTCCCATTCGCGTGAGTTTGATGTGTCCCTGGAGGGCCTCGGGAACACCTTTTTCGTCCACGGTCAAAACGAAGACAATACCGTCAGTATTCAGGCTGATGATGGCAAATTCGCCGTTTCGCCCGGCATCTATTTGCTGTCGGTAAACAAAGATACGCAACCGGTTGAGGATGCGCAGTTCTTATTACCTGCGCTCACCGCCAAAACGGCCATGGTGGTGCATCACCCTGAGCGTAAGCGCAACGTAAACGAACCGCTGACCATTACTGCAAGCGTAGAGGCCATCAGTGCATCGCCTTCGGTTACCCTTCAGCTTCGTTACGAGGGTTATAACGCCTGGGAATCCATCCCGATGACTTCAACAGACGGCGTTACCTGGCAAGCCAGTTTGCCTGATGACAAAGCATGGCAAAAACCCGGTAAACTTGAATACGCCATTACCGTGGAAGACAGCGGCGATGTGTGGACATTCCCCGGCAAGCAAAAAGGCAAGCCGCAGAACTGGGATTTTCTGAATACCGCGTTTTACCATACCTTACTGCAGCCGGAAAATACGCCGGTCACACTGTTAGACCCGGCCAGAGACCGCTCAACATTTATCGCGCCTCAGGACACCGTCAGCTGGCCTGCCAGTTCGGCAACACAAGAGGGCGCTACGGTGGTCCTCAACGTGTTTGATGAAATGATTCAGCAGGGCGGTCCGCTACTGCGTACCGATCTGGCTGTGGGCAACCGGCTGACTGACAGAAAGCTGGATGACTACGATGCCGTTGCACTTCGCGTACGTGCTTCAGGCGGAAGTGACCGCTTGCAACTGGGCTTTATCGCCAACGATGGTCTGGCTTACGGCACAGACTTCCCGGTCAGCAAAGAATGGAAAACACTGGTGATACCGCTGTCTGCCTTTAAACCGGTTCCGCTGTTATTCACCCGTGCCTATCCCACATTTATGCCTGTCACAGCTGGCCCGTTCGACCAGGCACCGCTGTCCCTGGATGCCATAACCGGTCTGCAGTTCTCGTTGCCGCCTTTAAAGCGGGCGCCAAAATCCGGTTACCGTGGTATTGAGTTGGGAGAGGTTGCCCTGATTAACACGGACAACTAACAGGATATGACCCGGCAGTCGCCGGGTCATATTTCATCCCCGCCCTGGATCAGCGCTATGTGTCTGAAGTGGATTTTACCGGCTTGCGGCGTGGCATCATTATCGAGAATAAATGTCAGATATTGATAATTACCGGCTTTGAGATACTGACCTACCGGTATAACCAAACGTTGCCAGCCGTCCTGTTCACCCAGATCATCAACAAGATGACCGTATGATTGCGAACCACCGAAGCTTAATATCACGCCGGGTCCCTGCTTTAAATTGGTATCCAGGCCTAACGCGGCGATTTCCGCCGGACCTTCAATTTTAACTGTCGCTACCAGCCGGCTGCCGGCGTCGACAGTGAACTGCCCTGCGATTTGTTTCCATGCGTTACCGGATAACGTTAATGTTGAACCATCATCGCTTATAGTCATTCCGCCATTGACGGTGTCATCCTGTTTCGCATCGTAGCTTGCCGGTGCAAACTTATTGAAATTGAGCATTTCCTCAAGTAACACATGGCTGAAAGACAAGTAAGGAGCTGCGCCGGTCACCGGGCGGGTTTTACCGGTGATCAGTCCGCCTGCGAACTTCGAAAAATTAGCAACGGTGAGACCATCAGCTATGTTCATGGTTTTCGGCGCTGCCTGTTCAGCCAGTGACTGAGCAAAGGCGGTGTTGAGCTTAGTTGAGTCGGCAAAAGGCACTGTTATATCAGCCTGAAACCGCTCGCTGGCGGTATCCAGATTAAACAGGTAATTACCTGTGAAGAGACTGCGGGCATCGAACTGCTTATCAAGAATGCTGAAGCCGGATACGTCTGTCGCCGGACCGGTGATAATCACATTGTTCACCGCATTTACCCAGAACCCGTCATCACCCTGGACATAGGATGCGGTGATACCGTTTCCTGAAGAATAAACGTAGTTGTTGAACAGGTTAACCTGCCCTTCAGGATTAGATGACACGCCGCCTGCCTTAATAGCTGCCCACATCATACCGCGCTCGTCGCCCATGCTATGAACGGTGTTGTGAAAAATATAAGACGGCCCGCGACGCACCGGCGCAACACTTATTCCGCCATAACCGTGGGAAAAATCATTGTTGTAAACCAGTACGTTGTGCTGACCACCATCCAGTTCGATAATGTCGTCGTTGGCGTAAGCAAACGTGTTGTTATACACCGCCGAGTCGCGGATGAAACCGCCATCGCTATTGAGGTTAAACCGGCTTTCCACCACATCATTAAAGCGCACCTCATCAGTACCGGTGAAGGTATTGTTGCGTAATATGATTTGCCCCTGAAAGGCTTCCTCCGGATGGTTAGCGAAAGCAAGGAAGGCATTGGTGCCTTTGGGGTGGCCGTTACCCCAGTGATTTGCGCCAAATACCGGGTCGTGCACATAACAGTTTTCTACGGTGATCACGCCACTGCGACGCATGAAGAAGGCGGAATCGTAGTTAATCTGCCGGCCCCGGTCGTCATAAGCGATGCCTTTGCGGTACTCTGCCGGGCGTCTTCCCCACTGAGAGATGTCACATCCGTTGACCCAGATGTGGTGTGCTTCTTCTGCAAAGAAACCGAGCTGCCCCCCCTGCGCTATGGTGATGTCTTCAAAATATACATAACTTTGCGCACCGATGCGGATGGCCGAAAGAGCATCCTCCGGGGCTACAATGGGTGTATTAAGATCGCCTTTAATCATGGCCCATGCACCTGGCGCACCTTCGATACCCAGCGCTTCTACATCCAGCGTGCCGCCCTGATAAATATCTTTCAGATGATATATCTTCTGAGGGTCCACCGGCGGCTTGTCAGCCCCGGTATAGAAGGAATCTGTATACAAACGGGTTCCGGCATCATCTGTCACACTCAGTTCAATGTCATAGTGTGAAGACGGCTTCAGGTACACTACGGCACCGGATAACGAGCCATTAACAGGGTCAAAGTAAAGCGGGTTAGCATCCTGCCACTGCGTAGTACCGGCTTCACGGAAACGAAGTGTATTGTCACCACCTGCGGACTGTCCGGGCAGTTCTATCCCTGCAGATTCTATTAATGGCGTGATTGTGAGTTGTTCAGGCAGTGGCTCGTCAGCACCGGCGCGGGCACTCAGTACAAAGCCGGTCAGAAAACATAACGTCAGGATACGACACATAATTGCCTCGCAAGTAAGAATAGTCAGGGGAAAACAGAACGTACGAACAGTACCGGTGACTATGCTACCAGCGGAAAGAGTTATTTACACATTAAATTGTTTGATAAACACACAATAAAGAGAAGAAGAGGCTGCCGAAAGCCAGCCTCTCTGCCTGATTGACCGGATATCAGAAACTGGTTCTGACACCGAGAGTGTAGCGGGCTCCGTCATCGATTAACTGTACAAACTGCTCTTCATAGCGGCCATGACGGGACAAGGTCTCCCCGGTCACGTTGATGCCTTCAAAGAACACCGTGAACGACTCGTTGATGTCGTAGCTGGCTGACACGTCAACCTGTCCGTAGGTTTTAGTGAACCGGGGCTCGGTTCCACCCAGCGGGCTTACCAGATCCTGCATGAACGCTTCACGGTTGTTATACGCCACACGCGCCTGCAACGGCCCCTGCTCATAAAACAGGATCAGGTTCTGGGAGTCGCCGAGACCTTCAAGGGCAAATACCTGGGTGGTGTCGCTGGCATCCAGAGACGCATCACTGTTTACAACCGTGGCATTCGCCTGAATACCAAAGCCGTTTTCAAACGTATGCAGCCACGCCAGTTCCAGCCCGTTTACGTCAGCCGTTTCGCCGTTTCCGGGTAAGCGCACGTTGAAGTCATACTGACCGCTTTGCAGGTTCAGCGTTTGTGTTTCCACTGTCGCAACAATGAAATCTTCCACTTCCTTGGTGAATGCTGCCACTGCCAGATAGCTGGTATCGGCGTAGTACCACTCCAGAGAGAGATCCATGTTGGTGGATAAAAAGGGCTTAAGACGGGCATTTCCTGATTCTGCCTGAAGGTTACCCGGACGGGTTACGGTAACATTAAACGCCGGCACCATGTCGCTCATGGTAGGCCGCGTAAGGGTTTCAGAAAAGCCGACCCGTAACATCAGGTCGTCTGTCAGCTCCATGCGAGCATTGATATTCGGCAGAATGTTCGAGTAACTGTTCGACTCGCTGATGGGTACACCTTCGTCGGTCGCGTACACATCGCTGTAGTCTGACGGATCATTAGGAATGGGCAACACATCCAGCAATTCACGGCCATAACCGCCCACCGACGTATCTGTCTGACTGAACCGTAAGCCGAAGTTAATATCCACCGGCATATCTGAAATCAACATGCTGAAATAGAGCTGGGAATACACACTCAGCACTTCTTCCTGCACACTGAAGGAGTTACTGCCTAAGGCAGGATTATTGATGCTCTCGGCATCAATAAGCGCCCGCACTTCTTCCGGCGTTTGTCCCGACGCTTCCGATATCTGCTGTACCGCTTCGTCAGAAATAGCGTACTCGAAATAGGCCTCCGGATCGTAAGTTATCCACTGCTGACTGGCCTGCGGGAAAAAATTCTCTGCGGTAAAAATGCTCAGCAGAGAATCCGGAATATCATACTGGTAGCCGCAATAGATGCTGCACAAACTGGATGAAACACTGTTATTTTGCTTCTGCCGGTCCTGGTAATACACGCCAAATTCCATTTTTGCGAAGGCATTGTTGGAGTCCGGCAGCCAGGTAAAATCAGCCCGCATTTCATCAATGGTATCTTCTACGTCAAAACCTTCGCGGTTAGCAACGTGCAGACGTCCCGCAGCGAAGTCCTGCAAAGCGGCATCGCCGCCGTCAATAGTGATGACAGGTACGCTGCCGGAGTAGTCAATGCTGTAAGCGTTGTTGTAACCCACCACGTTAAAGTTATTGGCACCACCGCTGGCATTTTCGGCTTTTGACGTCGAAATGTCGAAATTTGCCGTAAGGTAATCGGTTACATTCCAGTCCAGATTAATGCCGTATGCTTTGATTTCAACATTTCTCGAGAAGCTGCTGCTGATAAAATCTGTGGCACCGCCAACACCGTCAACCAGAGTGCTGTCGAGAGAAACCACACTGCCATTTTCACTAAATACCAGGTTGTCCAGGTTACTGTCAGACAACCAGTGCCCCACACTCGTGGCGCTGGAATCCACTTCAAACTTGGAATACAGGCCGTCAACTTTCAGGATCATATTGTCCTGCAGTGCATACTGCATCACCAGGTTTCCGCTGGTACGCTGACGGTGAGCAAAGTCCACCCGCTGATCATAATTCTGCGGTATATAGACACCATTAAATTGTGCTGAATCTGCATAGGCCGGATTATCCCGTTCCGAACGGTTGGTCAGACTCACATTGGGACGCCAGTAATTAGACTGCAATGTATTGTTCTGTGCTTTACGTTCCTGATAAGAAGCAGCAAATAAAAGTCCGAGGCGGTCATCAAGGAAACGGTTAGTCACCAGTCCGGATACCTGCGGCGTGATCTCCTCAGACAATTCTTCATACATGCCTTTGGCGCTGGCGGCACCGGCAAAGCCTTCGAAGTCAAACGGCTTCGCGGTTGTTACATTCACAGTAGCTCCAATACCGCCTTCCTGCATGGAAGCGACAGGGCTTTTATACACATCAGCTCCGCTGATCAATTCGGCAGGCAGTGTGTCAAAGCTGAATTCCCTGCCCTGATTTTCTGTCGCGATCTGACGGCCATTCACCAGGACGGTATTAAATTGCGGCCCGAAACCCCGGACCGTGATGAACTGGCCTTCACCGCCACTGCGGTCAATAGCCACACCGGTAATACGTTGCAGAGATTCCGCCACGTTCTGGTCAGGAAACTTCCCCAGGTCTTCTGCTGAAATACCATCAGAAACCACATCTGCGGCTTTCTTATTCAGCATGGATTCTTTCAGTGAGTTTTTAAAACCTCTCACTTCAATCACCTCAACCCCTTCTGCTTCCTGAGCGAATGATGGTGTGAGGTGCAGAGCAGCAAAGACCGCGAGCCCGGTTTTAGATAACTGTCGCAAAGGATTTAAATAAAATGTGTGTGAATTCGATGGTGAAGATGTGCGCGTCAAAATTCGCTCTCCTTATAGTATTACCCTCGTAAAACCGAATCACGAATACAAAAAGCAACAGGAGAAGCCTGAACATCTATGCGAAACCACTTTTGAAACATCGCAACATCCATACTGCGGACGACCAGCCTTTCCTCCCCTCTTCGTGATACTACGTACAATTTCAGCGGGCGGAATCTGTCACATCGGGTGCCCGGTAATTGCCGCACCGCGCTGTGACTTTCTGAATCAATTTTCAAAAAGCAAAAAAAGGTAAAACGTTAACCAGAAAGCCGTGCTCTCTGTACCTCAGCATGGTTTACCTGTTGATATACCAGCCGGAATACAGGAATAACGTTCACCCTGTCTCGCCGGGATCCTCTTATACGGGAAAGCAAGTTCAGTGTAAATAAATTGTAAAACTTAATTATTTAAGTTTCACTTATGAAACTTTACTTAACTTTAAATAAACATTAAATTTAAGTGGCTTTTGGCCCGAATCATTTCTGATAGCACAAAAAAACCGCCCGGAGGCGGTTTTCAATTCATACTCACCGGCGATTTATTACCACCAGGTAATGTAGAACGCTGCTGTCACCAGTGTGATTGCAATGGCTGCGATATTGAAGCCGGAGGACGTAGCAAAGCTGACTTCACCCAGTTCAATCGCATTGTCGTGGTTGCCCTTTTTCTCAGACAGAGAAATCAGCACGGCCAGACCCACACACATCAAAAATACAATGCCTACACGGTCAATGAAGGGAACGTCAGGGAAGAACATACGGCCCGCAAGGCTGAAGAAGAACGACCCCAGCGCAGCAACCAGACCACCATTTGCAGTGGTTTTCTTCCAGAACATACCCAGCGCGAACAGGGCAACAATGCCCGGCGTGAAGAAGCCGGTAAACTCCTGAATGTACTGGAACGCCTGATCAAAGTTGCCCAACAGTGGTTTTGCTACCAGCATGGCAATAATTAATGATACCAGGCTCACAATCCGGCCCACTTTCACATAGTGGTTTTGCGATTTATCAGGGTTTTTAGGCTTGTAGAAATCCATGGTAAAGATGGTAGACACACTGTTGGTCATTGATGCCAGTGAAGACACGATGGCCGCGACCAGTGCAGCAAAGATCAAACCTTTCAGACCAACCGGCATTAATGTCATCAAAGACGGGTAAGCCTCATCAGCACGGTTCAGATCCGGCACCAGTATGACCGCAGCAATACCCGGTAACACCACAATCAAAGGCATCAGCAGCTTAAGGAATGCCGCAAACGCGATCCCTTTCTGCGCTTCTTTAACGCTTTTAGCAGCCAGAGTACGCTGGATGATGTATTGGTTAAAGCCCCAGTAAGACAGGTTCATGATCCACATACCGCCAATCAATACAGAGATACCCGGCAGGCTCTTATAATGCGGATTATCTTCAGAAAGAATCATATCGAATTTTTCCGGCAGACGGTTTGTGATATCAACAAATCCCTGAATCACACCGTTACCGTCACTGATCAGGTTCAGCGCAGTGTATGACAGGAATAGACCGCCCAGCACTAACAACACTACCTGGATGATATCGGTCATGGCCACAGCCTTCAGGCCGCCGTACAGTGAATAGGCCAGTGAAAACACGCCAAGGAACAACATACCGTACATCATGTCCACGCCGGCGATGGTATTAATAGCCAGCGCACCCAGCCACAATACAGCCGTGAGGTTCACAAATACGTACACTGCCAGCCAGAATACCGCCATTACGACACGCACACGGTGATCATAGCGCTGTTCCAGGAACTGGGGCATGGTGTAAATTTTATGCTTCAGGAAGATTGGCAGGAAGAACTTACCAACAATCAGCAACGTTATGGCTGCCATCCACTCATAAGAAGCTATGGCTAAACCGATGGTATAACCAGAGCCGGACATTCCGATGATTTGTTCAGCGGAAATGTTAGCAGCGATCAATGATGCCCCAATCGCCCACCAGGGCAGGCTTGAGCCAGCAAGGAAGTAATCATTGGTATCCTTCTCATGGCCTTTCTCCTCGCGGGAGACCCACCATGCGATTCCAATAAGCGCGATGACATATATCACAAAGACTGTGATATCCAACGTCTCAATGTTCATATTATTTCCCAACAGAATGTTATTTTTATCAGTATGTTATTGTGACAGTCAGGCAAACGCCCCCTGTTCAGCCGAGCAAATGTAAATGTTTTGTTTATACCCGGTCCGCGCATGATAATGTTTATTAACGGCTTCTTCTACCTGACTCAGCAGATTTTTTGGCACCAGTGCCACGACGCAACCACCGAAGCCACCGCCGGTCATCCGCACCCCCCCCTGCTGACCAATAACGTCACCGACAATTTCTACCAGCGTATCGATAGGTTTTACCGTGATTTCAAAGTCATCCCGCATGGAGGCATGTGAGGCAGCCATCAACTCACTGACGTCGGCGGTGCGATCTTCATTGAGCGCATCAAACATCGCCAGAGTACGGATATTTTCTGTGATGATATGCCGTGCACGGCGATATACCACTTCTGTCATTTTATCTTTCGCGGCGTCCAGCATGGCCATACCGGCTTCCCGCAGGCTTTTCACACCCAGCGCTTCTGCAGCCGCTTCACACTGCTGACGACGCACATTGTATTCGCTGTCTACCAGTCCGCGTTTCACATTAGAGTTAATGATGACAATGCTGTACTTGTCGGGGATTGGCGTATGTTGAATAGCCAGAGAACGGCAATCCAGCAACATGGCAGAATCTTTCTTACCCATGGCTGAAATTAACTGGTCCATGATGCCGCATGAGCAACCGACAAAGGTATTTTCCGCCTTCTGGCCGAGTAACGCAGCTTCGACCCCGTTTACGTCGAGGTTGTAAAGTGCCTTGAACATTTTCACAATCGCGACTTCAAATGACGCCGACGAACTTAATCCGGCGCCTTGCGGTACGTTACCTGTCACCACCACATCAGCCCCTTTTAAATCAGGGTAACGGGTCAGCAGCACCTTACACACACCGCGAATATAGTTCGACCAGGTCGCCTCTTTGACATGCTCAATGTTATCCAGAGAGAAAGTATTACGCTGACCGTCATAATCCAGCGCGACCACATCAATAACACGGTCATTTCTGGGCGACGCGGTGATCCAGGTACCAAAGTTAATTGCTGCCGGAAATACAAAGCCTTCATTGTAGTCGGTATGTTCGCCTATCAGGTTTACACGGCCGGGGGCCTGCACAGTGACCGCTGGGCTGCTGCCGAAAGCCGCTTCAAAAGCGGAAATAAGTTGTGCGTTATCAGTCATGGCTTCGTGCCTTCTTATAGTGAACTTCCGGTAAGTCTTTTAATCGTTGCGCTGCCTGCTCCGGGGTCAGATCCCGCTGGGCTTCTGCCATCATTTCATATCCCACCATGAATTTGCGTACCGATGCAGAACGCAATAGCGGCGGGAAGAAATGCGCATGCAGTCCCCATTCGCCATGGGCTTTATTATCGAATGGCGCACTGTGCCAGCCCATAGAGTAAGGAAAAGAAGTCTCGAACAGGTTGTCGTAACGGGTAGTAATGTTGCCAATGATTTCAGCCAGGCTCTGTTGCTGGCCGGCGGTTAAAGCAAGCAGTGAACTGGCTTCAAAACGGGGTAACAGCAGTGTTTCAAACGGCCACGCTGCCCAGTACGGTACCACAACAGCCCAGTCATCATTTTTGCAAACAACCCGTTCATCAGCCTCTGTTTCGCGCTGCACGTAATCAAGCAATAAACTGGTGCCGTATTTTTCGGTATACGCCGTAAAGCGGGCTTGTTTCTTTTCCGCCAGCGTAGGTAAATGATGCTGTGCCCACACCTGACCATGGGGATGGGGGTTTGAACACCCCATCAGTGCACCTTTGTTTTCAAATACCTGTACCCAGGTGTAATCTGCACCCAGTTCTTCAGTTTGTTTAACCCAGCATTTCACCACGTCAAGACGCTCTGCGTCGCTGAGCTCAGGCAGGGTTTTGCTGTGGTCGGGTGAGAAACAAATAACCCGGCTGCAGCCCTGTTCAGCCTGAAAAGTGAAAAGGGGATCATCGGATGATGCATCCGGCGTATCCTGTTGCAGGGCAGCAAAATCGTTCGTGAATACATAAGTACCGGTATAGGCCGGGTTCAATTCACCGTTCACGCGGGTATTGCCGGGACACAGATAGCAGGTTTCGTCGTATTGCGGACGCTCTTCATTTGAAGGCGGTTCATTCTGGCCCTGCCACGGACGCTTTGCACGGTGGGGAGACACTAACACCCACTCTCCCGTCAGCGGATTAAACCGGCGGTGAGGATGGTCGGTCGGGTCAAATGCTGTTTTCATTGCTTCTCTCATTACTCTGCTACCCTCTTGTGCCTTAAGCCCGCACAAATCAGGTAAACGTTTAACCTTTTAAAATAAATCTTTCCTGTGAAATCACAGGAAAGTGGGTAATTATTGCGTTGAAAAACCGTATTTTATGCGCGTTACATGGGCTTCCCCCGGCTCAACCCAGCCCAGAGGAAACGACGGCTGATTAGGCGTATCAGGAAATGCCTGCGGTTCCAGACACAGTGCACCGTCATCGGTAAACGTTGCAGTATCACCGGATGCGCCACTCAATCCGTTGGCGCTGTAAAACTGAATGCCCGGCGTGTTAGTCCATACCGTCATCACACGGCCGCTGGTTTCATCGACAACCTGCGCTGCAGGCTCATCTTCATCCGCAGGAAAAGTATCGAGCACAAAATTATGGTCGTACCCGCTGCCCGCGCGTATTTGCGCATCATCTGCGCCGATATCCTGACCAACAGGTTTTAATTTCCTGAAATCAAAAGGTGTACCGCTGACTTCCTGTAATTCTCCGGTTGGCACAAA
Organism: Alteromonas sp. NFXS44; assembly: GCF_040148705.1. Taxonomy (NCBI): domain Bacteria; kingdom Pseudomonadati; phylum Pseudomonadota; class Gammaproteobacteria; order Alteromonadales; family Alteromonadaceae; genus Alteromonas; species Alteromonas sp. NFXS44. The sequence goes on from NZ_JAGDEA010000012.1 coordinate 569,504, forward strand.
TTCAGGTCCCACCGGGGTAAATCTGCCGGCATTAATCATCACTTTATGGGCAAGCACATCACCGCGTCCGGCAAGATTAAAGTAGCTGTGAGTGGTAAGACTTAACGGCGATTTCGCCGTACTGTTTACTGTCATTGTCAGCAGCAGTTCGTTGTCATTATTCAGCGCATAGACAGCTTCAATGTGCCGTGTGCCCGGAAAACCACCTTCCCCGTCAGCGCAATCCAGCGACAGGATTAACGTAGCAACCTTATCACTACTGTCAGTGGCGGCCTGCCAGCACTTTTTGTTAATACCGGCGCTGGCGCTGTGTAAATTATTTGTGCCTGAATTCTGCTCCAGTTCGTACATTGTGTCGCCAATAGCAAAACGTCCGTTTGCAATGCGGTTAGCGTAAGGCCCCACAAGTGCCCCTAAAAAAGCGCCATCTTTAACGTAGTCGTCAATGCTTTCAAAACCGGCGACAACATTCGCGAAGTTACCGTCTCTGTCCGGTACCAGAATAGCCGTGACAATGCCGCCATAGTTGGTGATCTTCACGGTCATTCCGTTGTCATTTGTCAGGGTAAACAAGCTGACGGGCTTGTCATTTACTTGTCCGAACGGGGCTTGAGTTATCTTTGGCAAAATCACATTCTCTGAAAATCGTTTCTGTAAGCCCTACTGTGCCTGAAATCCGGTCATTCACACAACGCTTACGTTAAACATTAACACATACGCAACAAATAGGGTATACGTTTTCCCTCTTTTTGAAAAGGCTCTGTTAAAGGATTTTTGCCTTTGTGAAAGCATTCGTCAGGATTTTTTTAATGCAATCGGTTGAAATATTCATAAGATAGACGGCAAATAAATGAAAACATTTACCCTTAGTCCGGTGAGCCAAGCGAGATTTCTTAAAACAATTCCGCTGAGCAAACCTGTACAAGGGCCGCACTGGCTACACAATGGCAACAATAAAAGATATCGCTACCGCCGCGGGCGTGTCACTGGCAACTGTGTCACGGGTTATCAATAACGGCCCCAAAGTAGGCGACGCCACACGGGAACGTGTGAAAAAAATCATGGAAGAAATGGGCTACCGGCCGAATGCCAATGCCCGCGCACTGGTAACAAAGCGCAGTGCATCTTTGGGTGTTGTGATCCCCGAATTCCATGATCCCTTCTTCGCCACCCTGGCCCATGGTATAGAAACCGTTACCCGTAAACAGGAAGTCCAGATCCTGCTCAGTGCCGGTTCCATTGAGCAGGCGACAGAACGCAGGGCAATTGAAACTTTGCTGGAACACCGGGTTGAAGCCATGGTAGTGCACAGCAAAGCGTTACCGGACGAAGAGATTATTCAGTTTGCGTCTCAGATCCCCGGGTTCATGCTGATAAACCGGTATATTCCTGAAATCGCCAACCGCTGTGTCTGGCTGGATAACGAAGCCGGCGGGCAAATCATGGCTGAACACATGATAAAACAGGGTCATAGCAAACTGGCAGTGATTTCAAGCCGTTATCAAATTGCTGACCCCGCCATGCGGTTACAGGGAATACGCAATGCGATGGCAGAGTTCGGCCTTTCTGTTCCTGACAGTCATATTGAATATGGTACGCCGGATCAGGAAGGAGGCGAGCAGGCTGTGCAGAATTTGCTGGCAAGGGGGATCGAGTTTACCGGCATAATGGCCTACAACGACGCCATGGCTTCCGGCGCGATGTCTATGTTGCAGGATCACAACCTGGAGATTCCCGGGCAGGTGTCTGTGATCGGATATGATGACGTTCTGCTGGCAAAATACTGTCGCCCGAAACTTACCACTCTGCGCTACCCGATAGAAATGATGGCAGCCCGCGCCGCCGGACTGGCTTTGAGCTATGCCAGCGGGAATACAACAACATCAGAAGACACTTACAAGTACACCCCGACCATTGTTAAACGGGAATCAGTGGGACGCCCGCCTTCAAGGTAAAGATCAGTCAAGATAGGTAAAGTCGCTCGAAAGCTGCTGAAAAGGGTGAAATGATAGCTCCGGCAGTCACCGGATTGTGGCTGTCAGGGAAAACCTGAAGCCCTGTAACCCCATTACCAGCGTTTTCATGGTTTCCTGCTCTCTTTTGCGAGAATACCTAGGGCGCTTCATGCGCCCTTTTTTTGTGGCCTTTTGTTTTTTCTCCGATTCCCTGACATTATGTGCTCCTGGCATCACGCAGGAAAACATAAGGAGCATTCATGGCAGAATTTGAGGAAGTCACACAGGCAGCAACAGAAGAACGTCTGGCATCACGGGGAGAAAGGTTTGCTGCGGCTGTCATTGATGTAGTGATTTCGATACTCGCATCCCTTCCGTTTTTCTTCTACACAGGCCTTGAAGCCCTCGAAAACCCCGATATGACCTTAGTGGTCACCGGCCTTGTTTACAGTATTCTGATTTATATCTTGATTAACGGATACCTGTTGTTTCATTTCGGTCAAACGGTAGGAAAGCGTTTTTTGAATATCCGGATAGAAGATTTACAGGACCGTCAGGCTGGTTTAGGCCGTATTCTGCTGATGCGGTTCCTGCCGGTTCAGGTTGTCACCAACATGCCTTTTATTGGCGGCATACTTGGCCTTATCAACATTGCATTTATCTTCAGGAAGGACCATCGCTGTGTTCATGATCATATTGCCGGCACCCGTGTATGCCGTGTACCGGATGAACTCAGGGTTTAACTGATCCTGCGCATATCAGGGTCTGTTCAGACAGGCACAGGCAGAGTAAGCTGAGAATTCTTTCATTCTCACACGGAATAAGCCTGTGTTTGCACTGGACGCATCCCTTCATGCCTGGTTTGTATTCGGGCTGATAGCCCTGGCTGCAGCAGCCATGCTCAGCAATAAAGTGCGCTACGATTTTATTGCCATCGGGGTCATTTCAGCCCTCACCCTAAGCGGCATCATGTCTGCCCGCGAGGCGGTATCCGGCTTCGGCAACAGCGTGGTTGTACTGATTGCCGGTCTGCTGGTCATCGGTGAAATGCTGGATAAAACCGGCGTAGCCAGTATCACTGGCGACATCATTCAGTCTGCCGGCAAGAAGAGCAAACACGGCCTGCTGGCCATTATTATGCTTGCCAGCGCCTTTCTGAGTGCCATCATGAGCTCCACTGCGGTGGTGGCGATTTTCATTCCTGTCATTCTCGGTATTGCAAAACGCAATCAGCTGCCTGCGTCGTCACTGTTGCTTCCCATGTCATTCGCCGCACTGGTGTCAGGAATGCTCACACTGATTGCCACGCCGCCAAATCTGGTGATCAGCGCCAGGCTTAGTGAGTCCGGCTACGCACCTTTAGGGTTCTTTTCCTTCTCGTTACCAGGCTTGCTTATTCTTGCTGCCACCATTATTTTTGTTGTCTTTGCAGGCCGCAAATTACTGCCACAGAACGATGCTGCGCAGGTTCCGGATATCTATCACCGGAAACTGGCGCATTTGATGGAAGATTACCGCAGCGACCGCGAAATCACTGATGTAATGATAAGCGCCAAAAGTGCATTGAACGACGTGACTGTCGGGATGAGCGAACTCTATACCGGTTACGGCATCCGCATTATCGGCATTGCCCGCCATCAAAACGGACAACATCAGTATTTCACGGCGCCCCACGCCGGTTTTGTGTTATCGGAAAAAGATATTCTTCATCTTTCAGGCGATCCGGAGCAACTTCACACGGCCTGTACTTCGCTTCAGCTACAGCCGGTAACACTGTCGGCAACGCAGAAACAACAGGAAAACTGGGAGCTTGGTGCAACAGCAGTGCTTATTCACCCGAATTCCCGGCTGGCAGGTAAGACAATTAAGGATGTACGGTTCCGCGACCGGTATCACCTGGATGTCATTGGCCTTCGCCGCAATCAGCAGGCCATTCCGGCTGCAGAAGACGTGCGGCTGGCCCCGTCTGACAGCCTGCTGGTAACCGGCGCCTGGAAAAACATTAAAGCGTTGGAAGATCAGAACCACGACTTCGTTGTCCTTGAACGGGCCTCAGAAGGGGATGACGTTGCACCGGCTTATAAAAAAATGCCGCTGGCACTCATTATTGTTGCCGCGATGGTGTTGATTTCGTTGTTCAATGTCATGCCACTGGTCATCGCCGTTCTGATGCTGGTAGCGGTGGCAGTAACAGGTCGGTGCTTATCTGCTGAAGAGGCTTACAGGGCGATACACTGGCAGTCACTGGTACTGATTGCCGGCATGCTTCCCCTTGCCACGGCCCTGGACACCAGCGGCGGGACGCAAATAATCGTCGGTATGTTGATGACACTGGCGGGAGGAAAAGATCCGCAAGTACTACTGGTGCTGCTGTTTTTTATTACCGTAGTACTCACCAACTTTCTTTCTAATACCGCATCAGCGGTACTGATGGCCCCGATTGCCATCACCGCTGCAGAACAGGCGGGAGTATCTCCCTATCCGCTGGCAGTGACTGTGTTGTTTGCTGCCTCTGCGGCATTTCTAACCCCTGTGGCCTCGCCGGTGGTCACGCTGGTGGTAGAGCCGGGCCGGTACCGTTTCATCGATTTCATTAAGCTGGGCACACCGCTCCTTTTGATAGTATTCGCAGTTACATACTGGTTTGTTCCTCTGGTGTTTCCCTGGCAGGGCAACGCCCCCCTTTAATCCTTTGCATTGCTGTAACGGTCGTAAAAACCGTGAATTGCGAACACAACAGGCGTTAAAGTAGGGTTCTAAACCCGCTTCCGCTACACAGGAACAACAATGAAAAATAAAACCCTGCTGGCACTGCTCACCGGTGCCTGTTTCGCGCTTCCTCTGCAAAGTCAGGCAGTCACTGACGATCAGAAAGTCATTCTGGATTTATTACAAACCAACGCAAGACAGGACAATCTGTCTTATCAGATCATCGAATCTCTGACCACAGAAGTCGGCCCCAGGCTTGCCGGGACACCCGGTTCTGAAAAGGCTGTCGTGTGGGCTCAGGACACCATGAAGCGCCTGGGTTTCGATAAGATATGGATTGAAGAAAGTAAGGTTCCGCTGTGGACCCGCGGCGATTTAACCGCGTCGATATCTGCCCCTTACCCGCATAAAGTCACAGCGCTGGCACTTGGCGGCAGTGTGGGAACAGACGGTAAACCGCTCGAAGCTGAAGTTGTCCGGTTTGCTACGCTGGACGCACTGAAAGCCGCCAAACCCGGTTCTCTTGATGGCAAAATAGCCTATGTGGCTTACCGCATGGAACGCCACAAAGACGGACACGGCTACGGTAAAGCCGTTGGCGCCAGAGTAGCCGGTGCATCCATTGCTGCTGAAAAAGGCGCTCTAGCATTTCTGTTACGCTCAGTAGGCACCGATGACAACCGTCTTGCTCACACCGGGGTGATGCAATACGAAGAAAACATCAAACGCATTCCTGCTGTGGCGATTTCAAATCCCGACGCAGATCTACTGGATAACATGCTGTCCCGTGATGAACCGGTCATGTTTTCACTCAATACGTCTGCCAGCGGGCCTACGGGCCGCGTAGCGAGCATCGCTAATGTTATCGGCGATGTGACCGGCAGTGAACACCCTGAAGAAGTTGTCACGCTGGGTGCGCACCTGGACAGCTGGGATGTGGGCACCGGCGCCATTGATGACGGTATCGGCATTGGCATTACGCTGGCAACAGGCCATTACATTGCTGAATTACCACAGCGTCCGGCCCGCACTGTACGGGTAATTCTGTTTGCTGCTGAAGAAATCGGACTCTACGGAGCTAAAGACTATGTTGTACAGCATAAGAATGATATGGATAAGCACATCATTGGCGCAGAGTGGGATTTTGGTAACGGCGCTATTTACGAACTGGCTCCGGGCGTGGGCACACAGGCACTGTCTGAAGTGCGCGACTTTGCTGAATACCTTGCACCTTACGGTGTAGGAATGTCAGACAAAAACGACGCTAAGGGCCAGTCAGACATGAGCGCACTGGGCGAAGCCGGTCAGCCGGCGATTAACTTCTCTCCGGACGGCAATGATTATTTCGATTACCACCACACTGAGAACGATACGCTGGATAAAGTTGAGCCGGAAGCACTGAAGGTAAATACCGGGATCTTCAGCGCCTTCGCATTCTGGGCTGCAACCTCAGAAACTAACTTCAGAAAATAGCCTGAAACGAAAAAGAGCGGCCATGCCGCCCTTTTGCCTGTTGCGCCGCGTAGTCTTTATCTGACGGATTTCAGCGAGCGCACGAACATCCGGTACTGCCCTTTCACATCGGGATATGTCATAGACTTGTTGTGCTTACCGCCCGGTACAACGTAAATCCACTTATCCATACTGGGTGACACTTCATACAACTCCCGGCTGAACGTGATCGGCGTAGTCCGGTCTTTGTCTCCTACCACCAGGAAAAGCGGCTTATCAAACTGACGGATAAAATCATCGTTTTCGATAATTGCCAGTTCCGGAGACACTTTCAGAAAAGTGAATGTTTTAGTCCAGTCCGGCACCATGTTCTGCACAACATCATTCACTTTGTTAATTGCACTGTCGAGTACCAGACCATCGATGTCCCGCTTCACCGCTACATAGCTGGCGAAGATAGTCCCCATGGAAATGCCGTGTACCACCGTAGGTAAATCATTAGCAAACACTTCTTTGGCATAATCGTAAACCAGCAGAGAATCCCGTTTGAGATTGTACATTCTTGCTCTTTTGGCCTTATCGCTGGCCCCCGTGCCCTGATAATCCACCCACAAGACATTCGCCGGCAGCTTTCCGAACTCGTGCAACAGCGCTGAATTTTTACTGATGGTCATGCCATTATCGGCAAATAACACAACGTTAACGATAGGGTCCGGATACGCCACAGCCACACCTTTAAGTGTCAGCTCTTCACCATTCACGATTTCTACCGTGGTAATGGTCATCGCCGCTTCATCTTTATTCACAGCCTGACTCAGTGCAGTGGTATCAAGGCCGGACGTGGAGGCATCCTGATGCAGGAAACTGGAAGAACTGACATCAATAGCACAGCCCGAAAGCTGAAAGACACATGCCAGCAAAAGAAAATTACGAACCAATCTGAACACTTAACTCTACGCTCATTTAACTATCAGGGACATTACAGCAGGATACATTACAGTAATCCGCTGCCGCCGCAAAGTAATCAGGATACGGCAGCAACGGAAATCAGGATTAATACCGTACAGATGAGACATCAGGCGTATTTTGCCAGCAGCGCCCGCGCGGCCGACGTATCAAATGCTTTGGTGATTTTCAGATAAACTGCACTTTCATCACGGGAAGCCACCACTTCATGGACACCTTCCAGTTTATGCAGTTCAGTTTCCAGTACCGTAGGATCAACCTTATCGAATGATACCTGCATGGAAAGCCGCTTTAGCTTCATCACTTCTTTCAGGCCAAACAGTATGACCATCCAGACACACGCACCGATGGCGCCTGCGAGGTAAGCGGTTTTAGGTGTCCAGATGTCGGTCACAACGCCGGACAACACACCGCCCAGGAACGCTCCGAAGAACTGAAAGCTGGCATAAATGCCCATTGCACTGCCCTTCTGCCCGGCCGGAGCAATAGTAGAGACCAGTGCCGGCAGGCTGGCTTCAAGATAGTTAAACCCGGTAAAAAACAGAATGACGGCGGCAAACACGACCCACATGTGGTGGTCCTGCATATTCAGCATCAGAAAAGCGGTCATCATCAAGGCTGCAGCGGTAATCACCACGGATTTCGGCGTTTGTCCCCGGCTGATCCCCATCAGCACTATCAGACCGATAATCGACACGGCTAATACCGGTAAATAAATCATCCAGTGGCTCTCCAGTGTCATATCAAACTGAGTCAGGGTAATGGGCAACTGAACAAATAACAGGGTTATCATCATATGTAACGCCATCACGCTGACATTCAGTCGCCAGAGCTGGGGTGAAACAAACAGAGATTTGATTTCAGAAACATGCGGAAGGGTATCTCCGCTGGCGCTGATACTGACATCAGGCACCACCCATTTGACCAGCGGCATACAACAAATAGCAAGCACACCGGTGACACCAAATACACCGGACAATCCCCAGTTCTGGGCAATTAAGGGACCGACCAGTACCGCAAGATAGAATGAGAAACCAATGGCAATACCAATGACGGCCATGACTTTGGCACGCTGGGTTTCACGGCTCACGTCAGTGGCCAGCGCCATAATTGCACCGGCAATAGCACCCGCCCCCTGCAGGATACGTCCTGCAATCATCATCACCATACTGTCGGCTGATGCGGCGATGAAAGAGCCGGCGGCAAAAATACACAGTCCGAGCAGAATAACCGGTTTGCGGCCCCAACGGTCTGACATCATGCCCATGGGAATTTGCAGCGCTGCCTGAGTCAGTCCGTAACCACCTATCGCCAGACCCACCAGCAAAGGTGAATAATCAGGGTAATCCATCGCCGCCACGGCCAGCACGGGCATGACCATAAACAGCCCCATCATGCGCAATACATATACCAGCGCCAGTGCTAATGCGGCGCGAACTTCAAGTGCGTTCAAGTGTGTTCCCGTGCTTCTCTTTCTCAGGCCGCGAAGTGTAACACAAATCCAACATTCGCCCAGTGTCTGATAATGCTCCGGGTGTGATCCCACTAATAACTTAAACGTAGTTAATGATTAATTTTCGTGCCCGTTGTGGCATACTTTCTCTTTTGGCAATTCTCAGGCTTCAATGGATAAAATCGAAATTCGCGGTGCCCGCACCCACAACCTCAAAAACATCGATTTAACCCTTCCCAGAGACAAACTTGTTGTGATTACGGGTCTGTCTGGCTCCGGTAAATCCTCATTAGCATTCGACACACTGTACGCTGAAGGTCAGCGACGTTATGTTGAATCATTGTCGGCGTATGCCCGTCAGTTTTTATCGATGATGGAAAAACCGGACGTGGATCATATTGAAGGGTTGTCACCGGCCATTTCCATTGAACAGAAGTCGACATCGCACAACCCCCGCTCAACCGTTGGTACCATTACAGAAATTTATGATTACTTACGTTTAATGTTTGCGCGGGTCGGTACACCACGTTGTCCTGACCACGATGTACCGCTGGACGCCCAGACTATCAGTCAGATGGTAGATAAAGTGCTGTCTATGCCTGAAGGTACCAAGCTGATGCTGCTGGCACCGGTGATTCAGGAGCGGAAAGGTGAGCATGTTAAAACATTGCAGAATCTTGCTGCACAAGGCTTTATCCGTGCCCGCATCGACGGCGAAGTGTGTGATTTATCCGATCCACCCGAACTGGATTTGCGCAAGAAGCACACCATTGAAGTGGTGGTCGACCGGTTTAAAGTACGGGACGATCTGCAACTTCGTCTGGCAGAGTCCTTTGAGACAGCATTGGAACTGGCAGGCGGAAATGCCAAAGTCGCTTACATGGATGAGCCGGACGCGGACGAAATCATGTTCTCCGCAAATTTTGCCTGTCCTCATTGTGGTTACAGTTTAAGTGAACTGGAGCCACGGTTGTTCTCATTTAACAACCCTGCCGGTGCCTGCCCGACGTGTGACGGACTGGGAACAAGACAGTTCTTCGATCCGGTTCTGGTGGTCTCGAATGACGAGCTGAGTTTATCCGGCGGCGCGATCCGTGGCTGGGATAAACGAAGCTACTACTACTTTCAAATGCTGCAAGCTGTAGCCGATGCCTACAAATTCAGCCTTACAGCGCCTTTCAGCGAGCTCTCTGATGAGGCCCGCGATGTAGTGCTGTACGGTTCAAAGGGTAAGTCTCTAAACTTCAAGTACATCAACGAGCGCGGCGATGTGATGGAGCGCAAGCATCCGTTCGAAGGCATCATTCCGAATATGGAACGTCGCTACCGCGAAACTGAGTCCAATGCAGTCAGGGAAGAACTGGCTAAAAACCTGAGTCAGCAACCCTGTAACAGCTGCGGCGGAACACGACTGCGTACGGAAGCGCGAAACGTATTTATTGAAGGCACCAATCTGCCGAAAATCGCAGATATGTCTATCGCAGACGCCTTTAATTTCTTTGAAACACTGAGTCTGAGCGGGCAGAAAGCGCAGATTGCCGAGAAGATTTTAAAAGAAATTCTCGACCGCCTGGGCTTCCTGGTTAACGTAGGTCTGAATTACCTGTCTATGTCCCGCAGTGCCGACACCCTTTCAGGCGGTGAAGCGCAACGTATCCGTCTGGCCAGCCAGATTGGTGCCGGACTTGTCGGCGTTATGTACGTCCTCGATGAACCTTCTATCGGTCTGCACCAACGTGATAACGAACGCCTGCTGAAGACGCTCACGCACCTGCGGGATTTAGGTAACACCGTATTAGTGGTCGAGCACGATGAAGATGCTATCCGCGAGGCGGATTACATTGTTGATATCGGCCCCGGCGCCGGTGTTCATGGTGGTCAGGTCATTGCTGCCGGCACCATGCAGGACATTCTTGACAGTGAAGACTCACTTACCGGCAAATATCTGTCTGGTCGTGAGAAAATTGAAGTACCGGAAAAGCGCAACTGTGCGAAAGATGATAAATGGTTAACGCTGACAGGTGCCTCAGGCAACAACCTGAGAGATGTAACCCTGAAGATCCCGGTTGGCGTAATGACCTGTGTTACCGGCGTATCGGGCTCAGGCAAATCGACGCTGATTAACGATACCTTCTTTAAAATTGCGCACCGCGAACTGAATAAAGCCACCACATCTGAGCCGGCTCCGTACAAAACCATGGAAGGGCTGGAAATGATGGATAAAGTGGTCGACATCGATCAGAGCCCGATTGGCCGTACGCCCCGTTCGAATCCGGCCACTTACGCAGGCATTTTTACATCCATCCGTGAATTGTTTGCCGGAACACAGGAAGCCCGTTCACGGGGTTACAAAGTGGGCCGCTTCAGCTTTAACGTAAAAGGTGGCCGCTGTGAAGCCTGTCAGGGCGACGGTGTCATTAAGGTAGAAATGCACTTCCTGCCAGACGTATATGTGCCATGTGATGTGTGTAAAGGTAAACGGTACAACCGTGAAACGCTGGAAATTCAGTACAAAGCAAAGAACATCCACGAAGTGCTGGAAATGACGGTGGAAGAGGCCAGAGAGTTCTTTGACGCCATTCCAGCCATTGCCCGTAAGCTGCAAACACTGATTGATGTAGGCTTGTCATACGTGCGTTTAGGCCAGGCTGCAACAACGCTGTCCGGTGGTGAAGCACAACGGGTGAAACTGGCAAAAGAATTGTCGAAGCGGGACACCGGCCAGACACTTTACATTCTGGATGAACCGACTACCGGTCTGCATTTCCATGATATTAAACAGTTGCTGGCTGTACTGCACCGCTTGAGAGATCATGGCAACACTGTCGTGGTCATTGAGCACAATCTGGATGTTATCAAAACCGCTGACTGGCTTGTCGATCTTGGCCCCGAAGGCGGTTCAGGGGGCGGTCAGATCATCGCAGAAGGTACACCGGAAGACATTGCTAAAGCGAAGCAGTCTCATACCGGCCGGTTCCTGAAGCCGATGCTGTAAAAAACAGCTTCTCTGAAAAGCGGCGTGATCCGTTAAGGACACGCCGCTTTTTTGTATCTTTCGTCTATCAGGCATCAGCCATCGCTGAACGGCACTTTCCCCTTCAGGGATCCATGCGATAATAGTATCTGTATCCTGAAATGCTGCCTCCGGCGACACAGTAATAACGACAAGAGTGAACTATGGCTTTATCACACAAAATCACCGCAATGCTAACCCTGATCATGTCTGTCATGGCAATGCCAGCACTGGCAAATGAACCTGAAGAGGTATACTGGGAAGATTTGGTCCCGCCGGGCTTCAACGAACTCGCTCCGCCGCCGGTTGCCAGCCACGAAAGCACCATGGCGCAATTGCAGCCCGATGCCCCTGTGGTTGAAAAGTACAATGACAAGCTGGTAAAAATTCCGGGATTTGTGGTGCCGCTGGAAGGTACTGACGAACTGACCACAGAATTTTTACTGGTTCCCTATTTCGGCGCATGTATTCACGTTCCGCCACCGGCATCCAACCAAATCGTTCATGTGACCTTTGAAAAAGGCGTCGCCATCGAAGATTTATACGACGCCATCTGGGTAACCGGCACCCTGTCTACCGAAGGCTGGAAAGGCGATATCGCCTCAGTGGGCTACCGCATGACCGGTGTTTCCGTCGCCGCATACTGATCCGCCAGCATAATACGCAGTAATTACTGCGTATAAATTTGTTCAGCGCGGTTGAACAGCATCCATGAAGTGAGGATGTACTTATCATTACTCACCGGAATATTGCCCCGGTGAGTATGGGTAAAGTGAGCAGGTGCAATCACCATTCTGCCAGCTTTCGGCTTGATACTTTTTCCCTGATAGTAAAAATCCGTTTCCCCGCCTTCTTCTACATCATTTAAGTAAAACATAAACAGCATAACGCGGTGCAAGGCATCGTTGTGTTGAAGTTGCGGATAGACTTCTGAATGCCAGTACGGGTAACCCCCTTCTGCGGCTTTATAGCGCTGGGTATTGATATCCCCGATCCTGAACAAATAATTCACCATATTGGCCAGATTCGGGCGCCCCACTTCCGCATAGTTGTCGCCGGTAAGCTTCACCGGTTGCCCGGTCTGCGGATGTCTCACAGTCAGGCCTATAGGCCCCACCAGCGCAAAGAAATACTCATCAATATACTTTAACAGTTCATTTCCTGTTTTCGTCATCACCTCTTTGTGAAAGGGTTGGAATACAGGATCCTGAGTGAAAGAAACATCTGTGCTGCGCTTTTTGTCAGTATCAATCCCTCCGCCGGTTTTGCCGGGAGCAAGGTTAGCGCTGCCATCAAATGCGGCGATGATATCTTTACATAGCTCCGGTGACAGGACGTCGTCTGTTACCGTAATAAAATCTGTGTCTTTTCCGTACATCGACTAGTCCTTCAACCAATTCTGCATCTTTTCCCTTACTGCATCAGGAACAGGTTCGGCTTTTTGCGTGTTGTAATTGAAATGCACCATAGTGGTCGTTCCCGTTGCGCAGTGCTCACCCTCCTGCCAGATCTCCTGATACACATCAAAAGAACTGCTCCCCAGGCGCCCTACCCATGTTTTCACGGTGACGGATTTTCCGTAATAAATTTGCTTCAGAAAGTCGACCTTGTAGCTGGCCAGAATCAGTGGCCAGGCGGTTAAGTCCAGGTCTGGTACAAACAGCCGGAATAAAGGATCTCTTGCGGCTTCCAGCCATCCCACATGCACAGTGTTACCCACGTGACCAAGCCCGTCTGTTTCATAAAAGCGCACGTCAAACGTCGTTTCCATAGGTTCGGTTTTTGTCATCGTTATTCGTCCTGTCGTTGTATTGAGGAAACATACTCAGCATACCTGTTCGTCACTGCCGGCTAAAGAGCACACTGAAAACTAATATCAGCAAGCTATCCGTTTCTGTACATCACAGCAGACACAAGCACCGTTAATTTCTGTGAATGAAAAGCACCACAAATTGCGGATTTATCACGCGGATAAAGATCAATGAATCATTAAACTTTCGCCTATTAGTTCTCTTCATCAATCGCTAACAAATTGATTTTAATAAACTAAAATTATGAGAGCAGGTCTATCCCGTCCTTTCCATCCGCACAGGTTGATCTCAGCCATACACCGTCCCCGTAGGCATGTGGACCGTTACAGTGAAAGTTTATGCATCAGTTCACCATTCCACACTGAGTTTTTCTTGTGAATTTCACTGGCATTTATGCACCACCCTCACCACAGACCGAACAGGAGTGATCCATGGCACAAGATAAGTTGAAGCCATATCAGAAAAACGGAGAAGTTTTTAAAAGCAGCACGGCGTCCCGCTCACGCCGGAACTTTCTTAAGGGCGTTGGCATATCCGGCGTTGCCGTAGCGGCCAGTGGCTGCGCTGCCAGAAGTGCCTCAACACCGGAATCAGCTATTGAAGAGAATGGCCCGGAAGCGCTGTCGAAAGTAGCCATCACCCTCAAGGTCAATGGTGAAGCCAGGAAAATGAAAGTCCAACCCAATGCAGTGTTGCTTGATGTACTTCGTGACGACCTGCAACTGACCGGTACCAAGAAAGGCTGTGACCACGGTCAGTGCGGTGCCTGCAACCTGCATGTGAACGGCAAAGTCATTAACAGCTGTTTGAGTCTGGCGGTGATGCACGATGGTGATGACATCACCACCATCGAAGGATTATCAGAAAATGGTGAGATGAGTGCGGTGCAAAAAGCCTTTCATGAAAATGATGCCTTTCAGTGCGGCTACTGTACTGCCGGACAGATGATGACCGCAGATTATGTGATTCGCAGTGATGATATTCCGGCCAGTCCTGAAGCCTGGCGGGAAGCTATGAGCGGCAACATCTGCCGGTGTGGTGCGTACAAGAATATTCTTTCTGCTATGCAGCAAGCCAGCAAACACGTGTAAGGAGGCATCATGCGACAATTTTCCTACTTAAGAGCAGAAAATGCCGCACAGGCAGTGAAGGCAAAGGCGACACAAACCAATGCATTTCTGGCCGGCGGCTCTACCCTTATTGACTTGGTGAAGCTGGATGTAATGCAGCCCGACACCCTCGTGGATATCAACAGCCTGCCCCTGTACGACATTGAAAAATTAAAAGACGGGCGACTTAAAATTGGCGCGCTGGTCACCAATAACGACCTTGCCTGGCATCCTGAGGTAAAGGCCCGTTACGCTGTTTTATCAGAAGCCTTGCTCTCCGGAGCTTCAACATCTTTGCGTAACAAAGCCACTACCGGCGGCAATGTTATGCAGAAAGTACGCTGCCCGTACTACCGCGACGGCGTATCGCCCTGTAACAAACGGGCACCGGGTAGCGGTTGCTCTGCCATAGAAGGCAATAACCGTTCTGTTCACGCAGTGCTGGGCACCAGCGCACACTGCATTGCCAGCCATCCGTCGGACATGTGTGTGGCGATGGCCGCCATTGGTGCCACGATTTTGGTATCCGGCCCCAAAGGAGAGAGGGAAATTCCTTTTACCGACTTTCATTTGCTGCCGGGCAGCAGTCCGGACAAAGAGCACGATCTGGCCCCGGGCGAACTCATCACTCACGTAATCTTAGACAAGCCCTTGCCGGACAACCGGTCACACTACCTGAAACTGAGAGACAGAGCGTCTTATCAGTTTGCGCTTGCTTCCAGTGCCGTAATTGTGTCGCTCTCGGGCTCAACCATCAGCGACGCCCGCATTGCGATGGGCGGAGTAGGTACAAAGCCCTGGCGTGCGTTTGAGGCAGAGCAATCATTGAAGGGTAAAACACCGTCTCAGGCGGCATTTGAAAAGGCAGCAGCTTTGGCTTTTGCGGCAGCGAAGCCCCAGTCTCAGAATGGGTTTAAAATTCCACTGGGACAACAAGCGGTTGTCCGCAGCCTTAAAACCATCACCGCGTAGGAGGACACCATGACTATTGACTTAAATGCCAGCGACATCATGGGCGCCGCCCTTCCCCGCGTTGACGGACCGGATAAGCTGACCGGACGGGCAAAATATTCTGCAGATAACCATCTGCCCGGAATGCTTTACGGCTACGGTGTGTACAGCACTATCGCTAAGGGAAAAATCACATCCCTCGATACCTCGGCGGCCAGACAAATGCCGGGAGTCGTGGATGTGTTTCACCACAACCACTTCACAGACAAGCTTTACCATGTGCCTGCGAACATGGCCAAGGGGCTTAAAGTCGATGAGAGCCGTCTGCCCTTTGAAGATGACACCATCTATTATGCCGGTCAGCTTGTCGCTTATGTCGTGGCGAACAGCTTTGCGAAAGCCCGCGAAGCCGCATTGAAGGTGAAAGTCACCTATTCAGAAGCTCAATCTGTGACCTCTATAAAACAGGCCAGAGCGGCAGGTGTGTCTCCCATAGAGCAGAAACCTTCAGAGAAAAGCCGTGGAGACGCAGAGGCAGCCTACACCCAATCGGCGCACAAGCATGAAGCGGTTTACACCACACCTTTTGAAACCCACAACCCTATGGAAATGCATGCCACAGCGGCGCAGTGGGAAGACGGCAAGCTGGTGGTTTATGAAGCCACACAAGGCGTGACATTCAGCCGTAACACCCTCGCAAGGGTATTTGGTCTGGTTCCTGAGAATGTCGTGGTGCGTACGCCGTTTTTAGGTTCAGGATTCGGTGGTAAGTTGTTCACCTGGCCCCATTGTATTGCCACGGCGGCGATTTCACGGGAAGTGGGTAAGCCGGTGCATTTCATGGTCCCCAGAGCGCAGATGTTTACCACCACCGGCCACAGGTCTGCCACAGAGCAAACCTTTAAAATCAGTGCCGATACTGAGGGTAATCTGACGTCTATGACTCAGCATACGCTTAACAGTACATCAGAAATTGATATACGGGTGGAAACCGCCGGCCGTACCGCGCCGATTTTTTATAAGTGTCCCAATGTGGATATTGCCAACAGCGTAATTCAGATGAACACCGGCAGCCCTGCCGCCATGAGGGCGCCGGGTGCCGCGCCGGGTATCTTTGCGCTGGAATCAGCCATGGATGAACTGGCTGTGGCGATGAATATGGATCCGCTGACTTTACGCCGGAAAAACTTCACTGACCGTAATCAGGTAGAAGATTTACCCTGGTCTGATACCAACATCTTAGAAGCCTACGACAAAGGCGCGGCTAAATTTGGCTGGGATAAACGCAATCCGGAACCGGGTTCTATGCGCGATGGTAAAGACATCCTTGGCTGGGGTGTAGCAGCATGTGCCTGGGATGCGATGAAGTCATCCAGCAAAGCCAGGGTTTCCTTTTTAGCTAATGGTAAGGTACGTGTGTCATGTGCGGTGCAGGACATTGGTACCGGCACGTACAATGTCATGGCCCAGACCGTATCTGCCGCCACAGGCATACCGGTGGAAAAAGTAGAGGTTAAAATCGGTGATTCTGACTTAGTGGCCGGCCCGCTTTCCGGTGGCTCATGGGCAACAGCCAGTTTGCTTCCTGCAGTGAAGCAAGCCTGTGAGAATGCCATATCCGAACTGAAAACCTATGCGGTGATGGACAAGTCTCCTTTTGCCGGTGAAAGTGAAGAAGACCTCACATTTAAAAACGGGCAACTTTCTTCGCATTCAGGCACCGCACGGTCGTTCAGCGACATCCTCAAGGCCATTAAGGCAGGAAGCGCGGAAGGCGAAGGCAGTACCGATGGCGCTATGAAAGAAGGGTATTCCAGCCGGGTATTCGGCGCTCACTTTGTGGAAATTCGCTGGGATCCTGAAATCGCCGACTTACGGGTATCCCGTGTGGTCAGTGCCATTGATGTGGGCAAAATCGTTAATCACAAAACAGCAGCTAACCAGGTTGAAGGTGCCATTGTGATGGGTATCGGCATGGCGATGTTTGAACACACTGAATATGACGAGCGGACCGGCCGCCCCGTTAACAACAATATCGCGGAGTACCTGATGCCTGTTCACGGTGATATGCCTGACGAGCTGGAGGTAATATTTCTCGATAAACCCGACTATAACTTCAGTGAAGTGGGCGCAAAGGGTCTTGGAGAAATAGGCATCACCGGCCTCGCTGCCGCAATAGCCAACGCGGTTTATCATGCAACAGGTAAACGGGTCAGGGAATTGCCCATCACCCTTGAGAAGCTGATGTAACTACAGAACCAACAAAGGCGCTAACCAGCGCCTTTTCTTTGTTTAAATTCCGGTTCACGTACACATCAAACTGAGCCATTAAAACACTCTGAATTCGTCGCTAAAGTTACCGTTTTCATCAACAAATTCATTATAGCTCTCCATGGCCATTTTATTTTCCTGCTTCCACTTCTCAGATTCATTCTGCGACAGCTTTTCAGCTAGTGCCGTTTCCAGTGTTGCAGACAGATTGATATTCATTCCCCTGGCCTTTTTCAATAAATCGCTGTTAATACTCAGATTCGTCGCTTTTTTTGGTGCGCTTTAATTGTACAGCGTAGCTATAGTTCATTCCCGTCTACAAGATAGCAACCTCTTCCAGGACGCGATACAGCCAATCAAGCTGAAGGTGCCATTGTGATGAGTATCGGCAAGGCATTGTTTGAAAATACCGAATATGACGTTCGGGCCGGCCGCCCTGTTAAAAACAGGGCGGATATCTCAGATGGTTAGTCACGTGACGTACCTTAAAAACTGATTTTGATATTTCTTAAAAATAAATACTATAAGTTCCGTGTGGTTCCTACAAAAAGCCCCCTAAAAAAAAGGCATTCACGACTCATCACCACGCAGAGAAACGCATCGGCGACAAAACTACCGTTCTTGAGAAGCTGATGCAGCACGAAGACTGAACCGATATTAAATAAAGATCTGCTTAAAATTTACACAATATTTATTGAATATTTCTCGAATTAATTTTAAGTTTATATTTAACGAGAAAAGGAATTCTTATGAAAATCAAATTATCCAATTATATTCTTTCATTTGCTTGTGCTCCCATGTTGACCCTCTCACTGGAGGTAAAATCAGATGAAACTGACGAAGCCATTGACGCGCCTCTTACTCTGACCAGCGAAAATGTTTCGGAATTTTCAAAGAGCTTAAATCTGACTAATCCAGTTGTGGGAAAAGCTTATGAAGCATTACTTGCAATAATACAGGATAAGAACACAGACGCTGATATAGTTTGGGAAGGTGTTAAATCACTGCAGCTTTTGTTTAGTAACTTGAATTACTCTATTGATATCACAGATGTATTGCCAACTTGCAAATTGTCCGGGACTGATAAAAAAACAGACTTAAATTGTCTTGTGAAGAAAGTCGATATCCTTTCAGATCAATTAAGGGAAGCCAGTTACAAAGATCAATTACATTTTAATGGAAACTTAAGCCATCAAACCCGAACAAGATTTAAATCTCTTTTGACTGACGCGACATTAGTTGCTCAGAAGTTGACTGAAAATGAAGATAAAAATTACAAATATACGGCTAATAGCTTTGTAGAAGAACTCTCGCTATTTTCCCAAAAATACATAAATTCAGCGAGATTCATCGGTGGCATCGGTTTGTCTTACTCCTATATCCCCGCAGTTGATTACAAAATAAGAGAATCTCTTGATATTTCCCACCTAAACCTTCTTTCAACAACTCCTGAAGAAAACACTTTCAGTGGTAGTTTTTCACATAAAGGTTATCCATCACTCAGTGCCATAGGAAAAACACCTCATTTTACTATATCAGCTCGATTCCCGTTCCTTGATATAGAAAACAGCTTTTCAGCACCAGTCAAGAGAACAAGCTTAAATGACGATTCAAACTTCTTTTACCAAACAAGTATAGAATCAAAAATTTCCGTCAATTATGAAATATCTATTGAGACTTCACTAAGCAGAGCCTTCTCTGATATGTTTAACATTGAGTTGACCCCTAATCAATCTGACTTGACATTTGGAGTAGGCTTCACAGGAATTGATTGGGATTCAACAACCAACTATACAATTAAAGAAATTTCAAGTACTGAAATGGTTAACTTCTCACAAGGCGAAATTATTGACACTGTCACTCTGAGCGCTCAAAAATCCTATATAATCCCTCATTACAGCTTAAATTTTCACTATATTCTGGCGGACAGTTTAACATGCGGTATTTCCGCTAAATATCATCTTAAGAAGGATAAACCTGATTCATCTATAGACGTTAATGGCATGACTGTGGGATTTGAAATCAGGTATTATCCAACTTTTTAATTTATACATGGTCATGGTCATGGTCATGGTCATGGTCATGGTCATGGTCATGGTCATGGTCATGGTCATGGTCATGGTCATCAGTATCCCGGCAGACCTCACCGGGCATTTCAAGTTCAATGGTGGTATGTGCCAGATTAAACCCCGAAAGCTTGTCGTCTATTTGCTTTTTAAGGGCTCGTGCTGTGGCGGCATCCACGTCGCAGGCGAGCTCAATGTGAGCAGTCAGTACATGCTGTTCGCCGTCAAGAGACCAGAAATGGACATGGTGAAGGTTACTGACGTGTTCAACAGATAATAATGCTGAGTGAATTTCCTGCTGTTGTTTCGCATCCGGACTGCCCTGTAAAAATAAGCGTACCGTCTGATAAACGTAGCGGCCCACATTGAATAAAATAAACAGGGTAAACAACACCGAGAGTAAAGGATCGAGCACCGGCCAGTTAACGAATTGAAGCACAATTCCCACAATCAGTACGGCGACCCACCCGAGTACATCTTCCAGTAAGTGCCAGTTCAGTACCTTTTCATTAAGCGTGTTTCCGCCAGACAGCTTGTAAGCGGCTACGCCATTGACCACGATCCCTAAAATCGCCAGCGCAATCATGCCTTCAGTCACGGGCATTTCAGGTGCCCACAAACGGGGAATGGCTTCCGATAACACCCAAACGGAACCCACAATCAAAATCAGCCCATTGATCATCGCGCCAAGCAAACTCAGGCGCTTGTAACCATAAGTGTATTGTTCGTCGGCTTTTTTATGCCCTACTTTGCTGAGATACCAGGCCAGGCCTATGGATAGCGAATCCCCTAAGTCGTGAACGGCATCAGCCATAATTGCCACGGAGTTAGTGAGCCAGCCGCCGATAAATTCGATGATCGTGAAGATAAAGTTAAGCCAGAACGCCCAGCCGATGCGCTGCCCGTCGCTGACATGATGATGCCCGTGGTGGTGTCCGTGATGATGATCGTGGGAATGCAAAAGCGTCTCCGGCAGTTTTATTAAAAGCTGCCCCCAGTTTGCTGGCAAACCTGTTACATTTCAATCCATTGGTCTGCAGAACGCCGGATATCTTCCGGTGTGACATGGGTAGCGATAATCACCAGCGCATTTTCTGCCGCCGCAGTCAGCCCGGCGGCGACATATTGCTGATTGCCGGTATCCAGCCCTTCAAACGGCTCATCAACCAGCCAGACCTTTGGCGAAGCGAGCAAAGTCCGGCTTAACGATACACGTCTTGCCTCGCCACCGGAGAGTACTCTGCCTCCCTGTCCCAGCCACTCGTCCAGTTGTGAGAAATGCCCCAGACCGAATTGAGAAAGCGCATTATTCAGTGCCCGGTCGCTTTGAACAGACTCATCCGGCACCAGATTCATTCTTAATGTGGCCTCCAGCAATACCGGCGACTGCTCAGCATACACCCAACCCTTGCGTCTGCCGGCCGGCACAATATCACCATCAAAACGCAAATCACCTTTCGCCTGTACCAGACCGGCCAGTGCTTTAAGTAACGATGACTTACCGCAGCCGGAGGGGCCGGATAGCACAACCAGACCTTTAACAGGCAAGGTTGCTTCGATACCCGACAAAACATTTACAGCCTGAAAGCTTTCCAGTTGAATTTGCCCCCGGGGTTGGGTGTCGTGAATGGCCGGTAAGGCTATGGCTCCTGATTGAGCCAACGCACTTTTTGCCTGGCGGTAGCGCCCGAGGTGTGCGGCAGTCGTCACTGACCGTCCGAGCCAGTCGGTAATACTCAGTAGCAACATGGGAACAATCAGCGATGCCGGGTCGCCAAATCCCTTATCCTGATTGAAAGCAAACAAGGCCACCAGCGCCAGGATAGCACAGCCATGCAGCAACCATAATGCCCATTGTCCGGCTACGTCCGTGGCAAACTGATGACGCCACACTTTATCCAGCC
The DNA here is from genome assembly GCF_040148705.1 of Alteromonas sp. NFXS44. Classification (NCBI taxonomy): domain Bacteria; kingdom Pseudomonadati; phylum Pseudomonadota; class Gammaproteobacteria; order Alteromonadales; family Alteromonadaceae; genus Alteromonas; species Alteromonas sp. NFXS44. The sequence goes on from NZ_JAGDEA010000012.1 coordinate 591,164, forward strand.
CGGGAGCAGAGGCAAAATGAGGGTTGCGACGATTAACAGATAAATGCCACAAACTGCTGCTGTTAAAGAAATGCTCTGAATCGAACCGGAAACGCTTTTCTTCAGCGGTTTGTTTCGCTGACTGATTAAGTCCGTACACTACAAGCCACAATGTTAGTACGAGCCAGAGGCCCGCCATGACCCGCATCGCCAACGTGCCGGGCAGCGCCAGTTGCGTGACAATGCCCGTTGCCAGAATAACCAGCACAACCGCGCTTGCCTGATGGGCAACCCATCCCACCCATACCGACGACAACAGTTCAGTTTGCGCGGCAAGCTTTTCCACATCGCCTGCTTTTTCATGTAATACATGGTCTTTCAGCTTGCTGAACAGTTCACTGCGAAGCACCGTGGTACGTCCCAGCAAATCGTGATGCGCCAGCCACATGTGTCCGTAGCCGGCACCAATACGCACCAGCGCCAGGGCGCGGATGATGACTGCCGGCAGCATATAATTAAAGTTAACCGGCATCAGTGCGCAGGCCGCAATGAACCAGCTTGAGAATATAAGAATGAGCAGTCCGGCACTGGTGTGAGCAATGGCAAGCAATAAGCTGACTACGGGGATTTGCTTCATTCGCTGGCTCCTCTTGTTTCACCCTCTGTTCCGGATAATTCTGCGCTTGCGGTATGGAAAACACGTCCATCCTTTATCAGCCAGTGCGCGCTGAACCAGTCAAATGGCAATGGCTTGTGCGATGCCCAGATGACAGTTGCCTGCTGACAGTTACGATGGATGATGTGACAAATCGCTTCATGCTGAGACTGAGGCAAGTGGGCGGTGGGTTCGTCCAGAAACCACACCGGTGCTTGCCGGAGTAACAACCGGGCAATGGCCAGCCGCTGCGCCTGACCACCGGATAAAGGCGGATGCTCACCCATTGGCGTATCCAGTCCCGCAGGTAACATAGAAAGCCAGGCCCCCAGTTCCACACTGTCCAGTACCGCAAGTAACTGGGTGTCAGAACAGGTCATCGCCAGACACAAGTTCTCTCTTACCGTGCCCGGCAGAATAACCGGCGTTTGCGTAAGCAGAACGTAATCAGATACGGGCTTGACTAATCCCGGGCGCTGACCGCTCAGTAACTCCATCAGCACGGTTTTTCCTGCACCGGATGCACCATTTAAACGGATCCAGTCACCCGGGTTGATGCTAAGTGCATTTGTGCTTAACGCAGGTGACCGTGTGAGCTCTCCGGTTAGTATGATTGGTGCCACTTCGTCACGGCTTGCGGGCGCTTCGTCCGGCGGAGAATCACGTAATAAATCCTGAATCGCCTCCATGGCAGACTCAGCCTGTGCTTTTTGATGATAAAACTGCCCCAGCTTCTTCATCTCAGAAAGCAGTAAAGGAGCCGCTAATAACAGCCACAAACCTTGTTGAAGGTCTATAGTCTCGCCTAAATTAAACTCGCCAAGCAATGTAAACCCGATATACACAGCAATTAACGCAACGGCGAGGGTGGAGAAAAAATCCAGTACGGTACCAGACAAAAACGCCACCGACACCACCTTCATGGTGCGCTCTCTTAAGTGCTGGCCAGCAGTGTCTAAACGTCTGGCCTGTGCGTCATGGGCGTTAAACATGGCTAACAGCGGCAACGCGGTTATCCGGTCTGTAAACAGCCGCCCAAGCCGCTCAAGAGCAATAAAATGCTTGCGGTGCAATGCCGCAGCACCTTTACCAACCAGGATCATAAACAACGGCACAATGGGTAAAGTGATCAACAAACTCCCGCCCACAACTATGCTGACACTGAAAATGACCACAAGAGCAAAAAGCGGCACTAATACGGCCACCAGTTGCTGAACACGGTAATCAAAATGCCAGTTCACCACAGCAGGGATGTGCATTTGCCACAAGGTTTGCCAGTGAAAGGTTGAATGCTGACGCACTAAAGCATGTTGCTGACGGCCAAATGTGCGCAATAGCTGTTGCTGTAAGCGAGAGAGCAGTTTTAGTCTGCCGTGGTGATTCAACCAGATGCTGCAGCCCTGACTCAGCCACACGCCGGCAAGGCAAATTGCAGTAAACCATAACAGTGAGGACGAAGCGGCAACGCCGTCAATGATCCACTGCGACACCATGGCAGCAAAACCCCAGTATGCCGCAATGAGCGCAGCATCACGTAAAACGTGGAGGACGGTAAGCGCCACCAGAGCCCTGCGGGGAGCAGGGTTTCCGGTGGCGACAGATTGCTGGAACCAGCGGGTAAGTGAGAGGGAACGACTCAAATTATCCCTTATTCTTCAGTATCAGGGCGGTCCAGGTTCTCAGTAGACTCCAGCCACATGGCATTGATAATGCCAAATGAACAAGCCAGTAAAATGCCAAGGATCCAGGTGAAATACCACATAATGCCTCCTAGTAAATCGCGTGAGATTTATCTAAATCTGATTGTTTAACTCTTCCACGCATCACGTAGAACCCGTAGATGGTGTAAGACAGTACAATGGGTACAAATACACAGGCTACGAAGAACATCACACGTAATGTCATTTCACTGGATGTGGCATCCCACATTGTCAGGCTTGCATCCGGCATTGTGCTGCTTGGCATCAGGAACGGGAACATTGAGAACCCCGCCGTTAAAATAACGCCGGCTATCATGGCAGAACTGGACACAAATGCCCATCCCGCACGGCCTGCTTTTGAAAAGGCCGCGCACGCCAGGCCACCAGCAATACCCAGTGCCGGTGCAATCATCATCCAGGGATAGGTACCATAGTTGTTCATCCACGCGCCGGTTTCAGTGACAACGGTTTTGTGCAACGGATTTGAGACGGCATAAGTGTCTGCTACAGAGCTCATCACATATCCATCTATGCCGAAGGCTACAACCACGCCGGCCAGAATAAATAACGCCACAGTCACCAGAGACAGGATCACTGAGGTGGCACGGGCACGCACTTCAACAAAACCGTCTGTTTTCATTTGCAACCAGGTGGCCCCGTGATTAAGCAGTAATGCAACGGATACCAGACCGGTCAGGATGGCAAAGGGATTCAATAACCCGAAGAAAGAGCCGGTGTAGGTGGATTTCAACGTGTTATCAAATTCATAGGGTACGCCCTGCAACAGGTTTCCGAACGCAACACCAAAGATAAGTGCCGGAACAAATCCGCCGGCAAACAACGCCCAGTCCCAACGCTGACGCCACTTTGCACCAGGCAGTTTACTACGGTAGTCAAAGCCGATGGGACGCATCCATAACGCAGCAAGCGTAAGAAATAACGCGATGTAAAAGCCGGAAAACGCAGTAGCATAAATCATTGGCCAGGCAGCAAAAATAGCGCCGCCGGCCGTAATGAACCACACCTGGTTGCCGTCCCAGTGCGGGCCAATGGTATTAATCATCACCCGGCGCTCTTCGTCGGTACGCCCGATAATAGTAAGCAGCGAACCTACACCTAAATCAAAGCCGTCGGTAATGGCAAAGCCAATCAGTAACACACCGACAAGCACCCACCAGATCACCCGCAACACTTCATAATCGATCATGCGTTTGCTCCTTTTTCAGTTAAACCAATTACGCTTGCTTCATCCTGTTCATCGCCGGGAGGAACCGGTCCTTTTTTGGCGAATTTCTTCATCAGGTAGAAGCTGATAATGAACATCACGGTGTAGAACAAGGTGTAGCCCACCATAGTGAATACCACATCGCCCACACTCAGATTGGAAACAGACACATGAACCGGCAGTACTTCTGCAATAGACCATGGCTGACGACCAAACTCGGCGACGAACCAGCCTGCTTCACAGGCAATCCAGGGCAGAGGTAAACCGTAGAGGGCTGATTTCAGTAACCAGCGGGGCTGAGTAATGCGGTGTTTAGTGCTGTACCAGAACGCTGCCGCGAACAGAGCCAGCATTAAAAAGCCTGCCAGTACCATTAAGCGGAAGGAATAAAACAGCGGTGCAACAGGCGGAATACTGTAATCTACGGCACGCTCAAGCGCTTCAGGTGTAGGCCGTGTAATATCCTGCGTAAAGGGTTGCAGCAGCATGGCATAACCGAGGTTTTCTTTATTTGCGTCAAACAGGGCCTGCTCAGCCGGTGTGGCTGACCCGTCACGCACTGCATCCATGTGCTTGTATGCCTGTACACCGGATAAAATGCGAACACGGTGCTGCTCTTTCAAATCTTTAATGCCGGTAACTTCTTCATCAAAGCTTCGGGTGGCGATGATGCCCATGGCGTAGGGGATTTGAATGGCGTAGTCCATACGCTCTTCTTCGTCATTGGGAATGCCAAAGATGGTGAATGGCGCAGGCGCAGGATGGGTTTCGTACTCTGCTTCAACAGCGGCGAGCTTCACTTTCTGCACGTCACCAATTTCGTATCCGCTTTCATCGCCCAGAATAATGACTGACAACACAGACGCCAGACCAAAGCTCGCAGCGATAGCAAAAGAACGGCGGGCAAATGCAACATGCTTGTGTTTCAGTAAGTAATAACTGGAGATAGCCAGCACGAACATTGCGCCTGTGGTATAGCCTGCAGAAACAGTGTGTACAAACTTCACTTGTGCCACCGGATTAAAAATAACGTCAGCGAAGCTGGTCATTTCCATCCGCATAGATTCAACATTGAAGTCAGCGCCCACAGGGTTTTGCATCCAGCCGTTGGCGATAAGGATCCAAAGCGCCGAAAAGTTAGAACCGATAGCCACCAGCCAGGTAGCCATAAGGTGCTTCACTTTTGACATGCGGTCCCAGCCAAAGAAGAACAGTCCGACGAAGGTTGATTCAAGGAAGAAAGCCATCAGGCCTTCAATAGCCAATGGTGCGCCAAAAATGTCACCCACGTAATGTGAATAATAAGACCAGTTCATACCGAACTGGAACTCCATGGTGAGGCCGGTAGCCACACCAATCGCAAAGTTTATCCCGAACAACTTACCCCAGAATTTGGTCATCTGTTTGTAGATTTCCTTGCCGGTCATCACGTAAACCGATTCCATGATGGCAAGCAGGAAAGTCATACCTAAGGTAAGGGGTACAAAGATAAAGTGGAACATAGCAGTCAATGCAAACTGCCAGCGCGATAACTCCAGTAATGTATCGCTCATTAGGAACATCTCCCGATTAATTAGTAATTTGGCGAAATGTCGACGATGTAGCCGAATTTAATATCACTGGCAGAGCAGAAGTCGTGCCACAGAGTAACGTTGGCAATCACAGAAGCCTGAGATAAATCAAAAACCGCAATTATTGTGCGCAGAAAGCGTGAATAACGAACACAACAGGGATGTTTGAGCCACCGGACGACTTCGGATACATCGCAAATTTCATAGCCGCTACCTTACACCCTTCGAACAGGCCGCTATTTGATCCAACGCAAGCTTTCTCACCGGAAAAACAAAGTCATTTATGACACATCTTGTGACATAATTGTCATAACTCACTGAGGGGGCATGAACGTGAACATTTCTATTATTCAGTCGATGATCAATGCGATTGATAAGCCGGCGATTTTTATCACGCCGGATTATGTGGTGCATGCGGTTAACCAGCTCTACCGCGACACTTATGAAGAGCACATCATCACCGGTAAAAGTACCTGCTTCAGCGTGTCTCACAACAATGCTGTTCCCTGTGATCAAGCCGGAGAAGACTGCCCCCTTGCGGAATGCAAAAGTACACGAAGACCAAGCTCAGTGGTACACAATCACAAAACCCGCACAGGCGATTCTCACTGCCAGATCACAATGAAGCCGGTGGAAGACGAAGATGGTATGGTGCTTGGCTACCTGGAGGTGCTGGAGCAGATCACCTTCGCTTCTCCCCGTGCCGGTAATGCGAAACTCATTGGCAGTGCACCGTCTTTCAGGAATATGCTGCATCAAATCAGCCGCGCAGCACCGGCAGACATTGCCGTGTTATTGCAAGGAGAAACAGGCACCGGAAAAGAACTTGTCGCTCACGCAATTCACGAAAGCAGCCCGCGGAAAGACAAACCGTTTGTAGTCATTGAATGCACCGGACTGACTGAATCATTATTTGAATCAGAGCTGTTCGGTCACGAGAAAGGGGCATTTACCGGCGCGTCATCGTCGAAAAAAGGGCTCATTGACGTGGCCAGTGGCGGCACGGTGTTTTTTGACGAAATTGGCGATGTGCCAATGAGTATGCAGGTCAAGCTGCTGCGACTGCTGGAATCAGGCACTTACCGTCCTGTCGGCAGCCTGAAGCTTAAGCACTCTGATTTCAGGCTGGTCTGCGCCACACACAAAAACCTTAAACAGCTGGTTGAGAAGGGCGAATTCAGACAAGATCTCTATTACCGGATTGCCGGCTTTCCTATTGCCCTGCCTTCTCTGCGCCAGCGCAGGGAAGACATACCTGCACTATGCGGGCAATTCCTGGCGCAAGCCGGGCACACGAAGAAGGCCTTTAACAAAGATGCCCTGTCTGTACTCAGCCGTTATGCATTTCCCGGCAATATCAGAGAATTGCGCAACGTCACCGAACAAGCGGCTCTGTTATCGGTAGATGAACACATCACACCGGCGGACTTACCTTCCCATCTGACTGTACCGGAAAGCGAACAGGAGTCCGGCCCGCTCAGATTAAAAACACTGGAAGAAGCAGAGGAAGCGTACCTGTCTGAAATCATTTCAGCCTTCGACGGTACGCCGGAAGCGCTGGCAGACGTGCTTGGCATAAGCACCAGAACACTTTACAGAAAACTCCGGCGATACGGCCTGACGCTCAGCAAGCGTTAGAGAGACGTCACTGCCTGCCAGATAAGGCGCAGAGCCAGTATGGTAACGATAACTTTAAACAGCAGTGCAAAGCGCTCGTCAGACACTTTTTTCAGCACTTTCAACCCCAGCCAGGTGCCGGTAAAGCCGCTGACTACCATAGCAACTACCAGTGGCAACCACTGAAAAAAAGCAAATCCGGCAAAGCTGAAAACAAAGGCTTTAAGCAGGTGCTGAAATGTCATGCAGGTAGCAAATGTACTGGTGAGGGTCATTTTGTTGTCGGTATTCCGGTGCACAAACCCGGCGACCAGTGGTCCTGTCGCGCCCACAAACATAGTCGCAACCGTCGTCAGCGCACCGGCAATGCAACGGCCGGTTTTGCTCAGTTCCCTTTTCGCCGGTTTTGGTCCCCACACTAAAAATAAGATAAAACCCGCTACAGTAAACTGAATGGTGATTAGCGGCAGTTGCACCACAATGAAAGACGCAGCAACAGCCGCGGCCAGCGCACCGCCACTAAACCACTTCACCATGGCCCAGTCGATGTGCGATCGGGTCAGCCATGAACGGCTCCCGTTAGAACCCAGCTGAACAAGCCCGTGCACAGGGATCAACGCGGCTACCGGCACAACCGTTGCCATGGTCGCCAGCAACATAACACCGCCCCCGACACCGAATGAAGCTGTTATCATTGACGTAAGGCCTGCAAGAATAATCAGTCCCAGCGCCACAGCAGCTGACACTGCCCCGCCTCCGGTGAATAAATCTGTAAAGCTTGCTACTTCCAAGATTACTGTTTTCCTTCAATAAATTATCACTGCATCATACATTTCGCGTAATCGCGAAGCGATTTAAAAAACCATCCAGCAGCCATGCCAGGCTCATAAGAAGTGACAGTGCGACGACGACAGAGGAAAAGCGGTACATACTGCTGTACAGCATGTCTGAATTGGGCTGAAGGTATTGCCCGAACAAAATGCCGATAGTGGTTAAGGCACCAAAGCCCATACCTGAACCGGTGCGTTCAATCAGATGCAGCCGTGCCGTGAGCATGACGGTGATAAACATCGCAATCACGACCAGGGGAAGATAGCGGATCAGATCGTACATCAATAATTGCACAGTAATACCCAGCGCACACCCTAAGGCTACGCCTTTCGCCCGCTTCATGGAGTTTTCCAGCGAGCCGCGGAAGGTCATGGGAAACAGCACGAGTACCGTTGCTACCTGCGCAGACAGGGAATCTTTCAAATCGAAAATTTGAAAGACAACGAATGACAGCGTCGCCAGAATCGCCCCCATCAGCGTGCGGTGATTAATCTGTGCAAACGACACGTTATGCTGTGGTGGCGGCGCGATGGGGTCAGTCTCCGGAATCAGCCAGTAAAGCACCGCTGCAGAAATAACGGATATCAGCGTGGCGAGGAATGCCGCCATTGTCATATCGGTTAATGATGCATCCGGATAGCTTGAAAAATGGAGTAACACTGAGAGAGTGACTATCCCGGAGGCCCATAGCAGGAAGTGCGAACCTTTAGCCATCAACCTGAAATGAACAAAAAATACCGCAAACACACCCATTATCATTAAAGCCGGATGATGTTTGAAAAACACATTCAGCAGATAGATTTCCACCACATTCACCGCCACACCTACCATAAACTGCCAGGCAATCAGGCGGTCGAACTTAGGCAACATGCCCAGCAATAACATGGGATAGACAGCGAAAAATACGCCGTAAGGCCAGTTCATGTATTTACTGATGAGAAAACCGGCACAGCTGCCAAGGGCTATGCGCAACACCCGACGCTGGTCCTGCGGAGAATAATCCCCGGCCGAATTAATAAAGCGATGGTCTCGCTGCTTTTTCAGTATAAGACCGGACAACTTACTGATACCCATCTTAATAGATATAGTGCAACAGACTGACAACCTTCATCTGCGCTGCGCCTATCCAGTTAAAGATGCCGTCATCATGACGTTGCAGCAACACCGTCGCCCGTGCGCCGCTCACCATATCGGCGGGCAGAGCCTGGTCGGTTAATGCAACATACACACGGACACGCTGGGCATCACGTACCCAACGGTCGGATACGTCCGGTTCGGCCAGCTTCCCGTCCGGCAAAAGTTGTCCTGTAGCCACACCCAAATCTTTACTGACAACTGAAGCGTGAAAAACTTCCCCCGGAAGGGCATCAAATACCACCAGAGCACCTGCGTTATTGCCAATTTTACTCAGGCTCTTTTCACGAAAATCGGCAACGACACGCTCTTCACCTGTAACCACCAGCGAGAGCAGAGATTGATTTGCCTGAGCCTGAATGCCCGGCGAAAGTTGCAGGTTCGAAATGACACCATCTTCAGGTGCCACGACAGTTGTACGCGCCAGATCCAGCTCAGCCTGTTTTAGTGTATTTGAAGCAATACGAAGGCGCAGGTTATCTTCCCCTTCATCACCAAGCTCAACCTGTAGCGCTTTTTTGCGCTCCTGTGCAGCCTGCAGTCTCGCCCCGGCGGCTTCAACTTCAGCCATTTTTTGATCAACAAGTTGGGTACTGACCAGATTCTTAGCAGCTAATGAGGCTAAACGCTTATGTTCACGTTTGTCTTCAGCAAGGGTAACTTGTGTTTCGATAATACTTGCCTGTGCTTCGGCCAGCTGGGCGTGCAAATTGTCGTTAGTTTGCTGTGCTTCCCGCAGTGCCAGGCGGGCTTTTTCTACCGCCAGTTCGTAGTCAGTGCCGTCAATTTTAAACAGCACGTCCCCTTTGTGGACCGGCTGATTGTTTCGCACGGCAACGCTGATCACTTCACCCGACACTCTGGGTGCCACAGTCACAACAGGACGCTGCACCATGGAATGAGGTGTCATGGGAATATTGAAATCGGCAATAAAAATGTAAGCACAAATGGCAATGAACAGCACTAATGCGCCGCGCATCCATCGGTTAAATTGTGCATCTGCGGTCATGAATTCTCCGGAGTAGAAATATGGTTGGCGTTATCGATGACTTTACTCAGCAGAACGTGAAAGACTGACCGTTCTTCATCAGACAGGCCACGCAGCATCTGCTGGCGGCCCTCAAATGCTCTGGCCTCAACGGCCTGCATGAGTTCTCTGCCCTTTTCGGTAAACCAGAGGGTTTTTCGTCTGGCGTCATCGGGACAAGGCTTTCTGAGTATCAGCCCGGCCTCTTCTAACAAATTCAGCGTGCGTAGCAGCGAAGGTTGTTCAATGCCTATATCACCGGCCAGCTCCTTCTGGCTGCATCCTTCACCGGTGCGGTCGAGATGGAGCATGGCGATCCAGCGGGACTGAGTCAGGCCAAGATCCGCCATGTAGTGGTCTACGGCGTGCCGCCAGGCAAACGCCGCACGACTCAGTAACCATCCGATATTGTTTTCCATTTGCACTGCACACCCAATTAGTTAGCATGCTAATCATTTAAACATATAGTTAGCATGCTAATCAATAGGGATTTGAGCTATGCTGTTGGGATAGAAACTACCGGCGGTGCAGGGTTTGGTTGACTTTGTTTTCGTTGCTCTTTGATAAGATCCGCCATCCAAGCTATTGATGGATATGTTTTGTCACCATCAACCGCATTTCTGTAATCTTTCAACATAAAGCAATTTTCTTTGGGTTCGATCAGAAAACTAAACTGAGAAACAAATATGCCTGTGTCTGCAATATTTTGATGAGCTGCCAAAAAAAGCGTTTCCAGTAAATTCAAGTAGCATGAGATCAACCACCTCAGATGACTAACTTGACCTTGAGAAAGTGTATAGATTTCAGTATTACATGTATCAGTATTAACCTCTAACTGCTCCAAACCCACGAAACAGCCTTTAGCCATTTTTAACTGACTCTTGCTAATTTCAAAAACCTCTTCTTTGGAAAGAGACTTGCATTGTTCCGGCGATAGCGATTCGACAAATTTGCGACACAGACTTCCTCTCCGGTCTAAACTAGTGGCCCATTCACGAATCATCATTACAGAGTTTTCTCTTCTTGATCTCTCATGATCGGCTCTTAATGTTTCGACAGCAACGTTTAGTGCACCAGACGCGTTAACCAGAGCTTTTCTTTCGTTAGTCAAAGAACGTTTTGCGTTGAATAATTGATAAACTACTGCAGCTATCCCTATGGTTGTTGTGATATCTGCCATTACTGAAAAAACATTTTCCACTTCCATTTTTCTCATCCTTTTTTTTGCAGAAGTTTGTAGACTGAAAATGAGATAACTAAAACACCAACAATGTTGTAGTTAAAAATAAAATTAGTCCTAATTGTCTCAAGAATAAAAACAAAGACAGGAATTGTAGAAATCAAATATGCAACGGATTTCGGTCCCAAGGACTTAACTGAGTAATGAAGAAAAAAAATTGGAAGCGAAACTCCCATAAAACCCAAGAGCGAAGCTTTGAGAAGATTGGAATCATTACTTAACTCGAAGAACCCTTGCAGGTAAGAATATGGTACGACAACAATCAGTGTAAGCCAGAATCTATTTGCAAACACTGAGGCAGCTGAAAACCCCAGTTGATTCAACTGAAAAGAGAATATGTTATTCGCAGCACCAAAACACGCAACCAATACAGCAGTAGCCAATCCCAAAAATACATCAATGTCATCGACATTTTTTAGAGCTAAAAGCTGGTTTACGCTGGTAACGATTACACCAATTACAATTAAAACCGAAAAGAAATAGACCTTTGTAGATACAATAAAACCAAATAAAAAATGATTAATTATTATCGTACATAGCGGCAATAACCCAATAGAGATAGATGAAAATGATGTTGCATCCAAAATTGTTAAACTATAAAAAGTAAACCACCAAGTTACCAATGTTGTTAAATTTAAAATAAGCAAAGGTAAGATAGACTTTTTTTCAATCGTCAGTAAGCTATTGGTACCGTAGGTCGTTGACTTAGAAGCTAGTAAAATAGCATTAGCAAAACAAGTGGTAACAATGAAACACACAGCTATCAAATACTCCATATTGAGGGACTCTTCCTGGAGTAAGCTAACGCTGTAGACCTCTCTGCTGGCGCTAAGGACAACAAAAGCAAAGCAAAAAAGCACAGCAATGAAAATAGATTTCTCATTTTTGATGTGATCCATCACAATTCTCCTTGCGAAATATTAAATTATATCCTCCCAAACTACGGATACGTTCAAAAAATATACAATCAAGAGAGTGATTTCAACCTTTAATGTTACTGTGCCAGCTCTTTCTCCGTTTTGAAGCCGAAGAATTTTCTTAACACAATGGATGCAGGGCAAAAGCCGGTAAAGCTCTGCTGAAAGAGGTTTGCACCGATAAAAACCGTAAACCACACGAAGTAACTGCTGACGAAGTACGTGAGTGCAACACTCAATAACACCATCAATCCTGCGAAAGCCGTAAGAGCACGTTCTGCTGACATAATTATTCTCCGAAATAGTAGCGAAATGAGGCATAGATGTTAGAGGCATCTCTGAACTGACTGTAAAACGTATGTGGTTCGTCACCATAAAACAGGTTCAGTCCGCCGCTCAGTTGCCAGGTATCCACCGGTGACCAGGTTGCTTTCAGCCGCAGGTAGCCATCTCCATCAGTGGGTGAATAGAAGTTGAAAGCCTGCAACGATAAGGTTTGCCGCCAGGCCTGATAGCGTAATTGAGTGGTGAACACATGACGCCTTTGTGACGGTTCATATTGTGGCCAGAGCGAATTGGTCATCAGTGCTTCATGGTCATGAGTCAGCTCTGTGTACCACTGAATTCCACCAGTCAGATTCGCTATCAGCTCCTGCTCATACCCCACCAGAAAGCGGCTTTGATCATTGGGCAAACGGGGAGCATTACCCGATGTATCTTCACCATCGTGAAAAGCATATTCCAGTTTACCCAGCCCCGGTCCAACAGCACGTACTGCACTGAACCCGGTCACTGACAGTTCGCTGTAACGGGGCAGGCCATTCACATCAGCAGCTTGCGGCAATTTGCTGAAACCTTTGTAACCGTATACGGCAAGTTCAGTACCGGCGAGGGTCCGGTAAAGCCGCAATGCATATTCCGGTTTATCCGGTGTATTTTCATCACTGACTGTCAGTCTGTCTGATGTGTTTGCACCAGTCTGCGGATTAAAGTAAGAAAAAACATCACCGTTAATACCATTGTCAGGTTCAAACTCGGGCGTTATCACCACATCCACATTCAGAACATTGAAGTAACCACTCACTTTCATGGAAAGCGAAGGATACTTCAAATAGTCATCGTCCCGTCCGGCAAAGAAGGACTGGTAATCTTTCGGGAATAAGTCATTGAGAAACAGATAGTCGCCGGTTCCCCAGGTAAGGATCTGCTGACCAGCTTTTACGTCGACAGATTTGCCGGCTTCTCCTAAGAATCCTAAGTTACCCTGCCAGTACAATTCCCTGATTTGAGACTGCCAGCTATCTTCCGCACCGTTGTACAACGCATCGCCGCGAAAACTGATTTTTGATTCAGAAAACGTGTACGCCCCCTGCAACTGCATTCTCACATCGGCCAGCGTTGTATTGTCCGGATGGTAAGGATCGCTCTGCAACCGGATACCGCCGGCAACATCGAGAAAGCCGGACCAGTTGAATGGCGATATTGTTTCATCCCAATCCCCCATGTCTTCCCACAGATCATCCTGACCGCCTTGCTCTTCCGCGAACTGCCGGGCGTAACCCGTTGTGGTTAACCCGGACATCAGGCACAGTGCCAGTGCTACGGTAGCTTGCCTGTTCATACTATTTCAGCCACTGAACAGGTGGTGTACGAAGACTCCTTTCACTGAAAATATTATCATCCAGTCCCAGGTCATAACTCACATTTCTGAATTCCATCAGGGTGTAACCGCCTGATGCCAGATCCGTTACCTTAGAGCGGGTAACGGTGGGCTTTCCCTGTATTGTCTCCACAGACACAGCTTCAACGCGGCGATAATTTTCATCGTTTTCACGATAAAAATTAATCAACACCGGTAACGTGGTTTGTTTATCAATTTCAACGACGTAATAGCTGAATTCCACAGAATCAGGTGTTTTCGGACTTGCCTTTAAGATATAACGCTCAGTGGTTTCGCTTTGCAGCGTGAAGTGATCTTCACTGACTGCCCGTCCGGATACATCTTCATAGAAGAAATGGGAACCAGTGAAAGAGGTTCGCTTGTCTCCGGCGGAAATCCGCTTGACCAGATCCAGGGCCGGCAGATATAACCACCGGTCATCTTCCTGCTGCAGGCTGGCATGTTTCTCAACACGAAAAACCGTGTCTTTCACATCTGCCGGGCGACTGAAGAACACCATCATTTTCTGATCGCCATTGTCGGCAACATCTTTTCGCAAAATAGTGAACTGACGCATTTGCTTCCGTCCCTGCCCGTCCACAATCATCATTCTGGCGTCTGACCGTCCGTCATCTCCCGCATAATAGGCTGCTTTTTCCGATGCCGTTATTAAGGCGGTGACATCCACAGACTCAGCGGTGGCAAAAGCAGCCGGCAAGGTGAACATAATAGCGAACGATAACACCCTGACGTGTTTAAAATACTGTTGACCAATAAACATAAAATCTCTCCGTTATCCGGGGAACACAAAACGACGCAGCAGGCTCATGGCGGACGGCAGCACCAGTAAAGTGACCAGTGCTGAAATTGCCATAATAGCCGCCAGGAAAATACCTACCGTGATGTAGGGCACAAGTGGTGCAAACAGAAGCGGGGTAAATCCAAGTGCAATTACCAGCGCATTGCGGGTGATTGCGCTGGCGGGTTCACCAAACATTGCCTGTAAGGTGGTATCGACGCTCCCGGTTTCGTCATAAATTGCGCGGGCACGTTCCAGAAAGTGAATAGCGAAATCAACAGACAACCCCAGTGTCAGCGCTGACAAAACAGCGATTGGCATATCGTAGTCTTTTCCAACAAAGCCAATCATGCCGTAAATCAATGAAATGGTGATGGTAAGCGGCAGCATGGCAAGCATGCCGAAGACCAGAGAGCGGAACAACACCACCATCATAATGAACACCATTACAAACGCACCGGTCAGGCTTTCTGTCATGCCTTTTACCATATTGTCCTGCCAGACCACATTCAGATAAGCTTTACCTGCCCAGTGGTATTCAATGCCCTCAGGCAACGGGTTGTCTGCAAACCAGGCTGCAACTTTCTCTGTTACTGCGGTCATTGCCTGGTTATCACCACTGGTGAGTTGCAACCAAAGCAGGGATTGTCTGAAATCAGGGGTCACAAAATGCCAGAGATCACCGGGCCGGTGTGACGACTGATATTGCAACAATGTTTGCGCCACAGCCTGTTCAGAATCAGGCAGCGCGTAGTCTGCGTCTTCACCGCTTCTCAGTTCACGGTTCACCACTTTCACTACATCAGCGAGTGAGTTTGATTTACCGGTCAAACCGGTTTGACTCAGGTACCCTTGCAGTTCACTGATTTGATTTAATAAGTCAGGAGACTGAAACGTCTTGCTGGCAGACAGAGCCAGTTCAGTTTTACTCATTGCCCCCTCAAGCCATTCAATGGCCTCATCGTCTTCTGCGGCAAACAACGCATCATCAATGGCAAAGACCAGCGCTTCAAGAGCAGCGGCGCTATCAGAAGAAGCGACCTTTTTCAGCGTGTCTTCGCGCCAGGTGCTCAATGACGCCGGTACAGGAGTACTCATCAGGGATTCGGCGTCCGGTACCGGACGGTTATCTGTCAATACCAGGTAAGCATTGTAGGTACCGGCAAACTGTTCGTTCAGTACGCGATCTGCCACACGAATTTCATGCTCTTCTTTAAACCAGCGTACCGGATTATCGTTAATCTGAATGGTTGTCATGCCCCAAACAGAAAAAATGAACAGGACACCAAACAAGAAAATCCAGCCACGACGCCATGCCATAGCCGCCCTTCCGATATTTGCAGCAAACCGGGCGACTCCGGACTGAGACTGACCATCACCGTGCAGA
Source organism: Alteromonas sp. NFXS44 (assembly GCF_040148705.1). NCBI lineage: Bacteria > Pseudomonadati > Pseudomonadota > Gammaproteobacteria > Alteromonadales > Alteromonadaceae > Alteromonas > Alteromonas sp. NFXS44. Next base: position 606,906 of record NZ_JAGDEA010000012.1, read on the forward strand.
GCCTGCTGAAGCCTGGCTAACGATGATTCACTCATCCGCGACACGTAAGCCGGCATAAAAATAAGTGTCAGCAGAAACGCCAGCAGGATACCGCTGCCCACAAAGGCGCCAAAAATCTGTACCGGCGGAATTGGCGTTAACATTAGCGAGAAGAATCCGGCAGATGAGGTCACAGAGGTATATAGCATCGGAGTAAACAAATGGGACACCACCCGGCTAATGACATCGCCTGCATCCTCGCCGGGCTTATAGCGGTCAGAAAACTCCGACAAAATATGAACTGAATCCACCACAGCAATGGGCATGAGAAAAATAGCAATCATTGACGACATGATATGAACAGTAAATCCCATACCAATCATCACGCCCATGGTCACAATGACCGTGACCATGGCAACAATCATTGGCGCAATGATAAGTGGCAGGTTGCGGAAGAAAAGGAATAGCAGGAAGAATATTGTGGCGCCGGCCAGCGGCGCAGAAATCCCCATCTGCACAAACATTTCGACACCAAACTGATCTTCAGCAACAGGTAAGCCGGTGATATACCATGACTGCTCCGACTCCGTTTTATCAATTTCAGTACGGATAGCCGTTGCGATGCGGTAGCTTTCATTTTTATCTGCGATGGGTACGTAAATCGCCGCAGCCTTGCCAGTTTCAGCCACCAGCGTGTCGTAAAGTAACGGCAACCTTTCGATGTGTTCTTTAATTCGCTCAGCAGCGGCTGTATCTTCCGGAGCCTTATCCATCAACCATTCAAACCGGATTGTCCCGGGGCCGGCCTGCGTTATGTTATCCACGGTGGATAAGGACATAAGATCCGCATCAATTACCCCGTCAATAGCCAGTATTGCACCGGTAACCTGTTTAATTTCTGCCAGTGTTTTCGGGGTGTAAATACTCTCTTCATTTTGCGTAACTACGCCCACCACAATGGCATCATGCATCGCGAAATCTTGCTTTACCTGATTGTGAAAAGCTCTTTGAGGATGACTGGCAGGCAGCATATTTTCAGGATCGGTATCGACCTGAAGGTGCGGGATCATGGCGGCAGCCGCTAATGTAATCAGCCCGACAAGCGCATAAACCCATAAAGCATGATTGACAGAAAAATTAAGAAAACGTGCTGACAGCTTTTTCACAGGATCACCAAAACAAACATAAGAATTTTATTATATAAATATTTTCTTATATTGCAACGCTTGTTTGCTTTAAGGAGTTTCCACGCAGGAGAAACAGATAACGAAGAGACAAAAAAACGCAGCCGGCTAATGTGCGGGCTGCGCTCTTAGTAAAGCAAACAGAGTGAGGTTATTTTGTCAGGTGATTGGCAAACTGACCGACGGCATCAACAACGGCACGGGCACCTTCCTGGATTTCGTCAATGACCGCACCGGCCTCTTCTGCGAAAGCCAGTCCGGTTTGTGCCCGTTCATCACCTTTATTCACCAGTTCTACTGCTTCTGCAGCCAATGTCTGGTTGTGTTTCACCACGTTTACAATTTCTTCCGTGGCTTCAGACGTACGGGAAGCAAGCTGACGCACTTCATCAGCAACAACGGCGAAACCACGTCCCTGATCACCCGCACGGGCCGCCTCGATTGCAGCATTGAGTGCCAGCAGATTAGTTTGATCCGCAATAGCGCTGATACTGCTGATAATAGTAGCAATCTGCTGGGACTGAGAGTCCAGTGCGTGGATCCCCTCTTTCGCCTTGTCCATTTGCTCTGACAGCGTAGACATTTCTTCCAGCACTTTATTGATCACCTCTTTACCTTTGCGGGCAACAGCATCGGTATTGTTAGAGGTGTGATAGGCGATATCGGCAGCATTCGCTACCGCTTGTTCCTGCTGAACCTGAGCGGTTATTTCTGTGGCAAACTTCACCACTTTATACAACCGGCCGTGGGTATCGTGAATAGGGTTATACGTCGCTTCCAGCCACAATGTATTGCCATGAGCATCTACACGTTGAAAACGACCAGCTACAAACTCGCCGCGATCGAGCTTGCTCCAGAATTGTTTGTATTTCTCTGAACTAGCTTCTTCATCAGTACAAAATATACGGTGATGCTTACCCTTTATATCTTTAAGACTGTATTTTACCGCCCCCAGGAAAGCAGAATTTGCCTCCAAAATATGGCCATTCAGGTCAAACTCGATTACCGCCGTGGATTTATGTAATGCCTCGACTAAGTCTTCATGCTCTTTCGACATGGTAATCGTTCTGGTGAGGTCGTTCAGGTTTACGGAGAAGTGATGCACTCTGCCGTTATTATCTAAAATGGGCTGCATCACGCCGCGAAGCCAGGCTTCCTCACCATTTTTACGGGTAAACTCAATGGCCCCGCTGTAATGATGATTACTTTCCATCGCCTGATGCAGTTTCTTGTAATAATCTGTGCCTTTCGCAATAGACGGAACAAAATCGAGAAGATGTTTACCTTCCACTTCTGAACCGCGGTAACCTAACTCTTCCTCGAACAGGCGGTTCACTTTTTCAATGCGGCCCGCGTGATCCAGTCTCACGAAAATCATCTCATCACGAAGACTTTCACGAACCTGTTTGAGCATGTTCAGTTCTTCCCGAAGCGCTTCGTTTTCTTTGACGAGGTGACGATTAAACATAAAATTTATTTCCAGTCGTTAATGAGTTTATGACTGCCGCACGTGTCTTTAATCCCGTGATTAGCAGTAAATATAAATTTACGTGATCTTTATCGGCAGAGTGGTCTAATTTCTTGATTTATAAAATTAACCATTTTTATATGTCAGTTTCAGGACATTGAAAAAGCACTTAATAATAGCTAGGCTAAAAACGGGCAAAAATCAAACAACAGGGCAATTATGTCTACACTCCACCGACGCCAGTTCGTCAAGCTCGCCAGTTCCGGTTTGCTCATCGCATCAGCAGTGCCGGTTTCTTCTGCGCTTGCTCTTCCCCGCCTTTCGAAAGACAAAGTGGGTGTAGCCCTGCTGGGATTGGGTAACTACAGCACACGTCTGCTTGCCCCGGCGCTGCAGGCCACCCGCCACTGTGAACTACGGGGTATTATTACCGGCAGTCCGGAGAAAATACCAGAGTGGCAGTCAAAGTATGGTATCCCTGATAAGAATACGTATACCTACGGGACAATGAACGACATTGCCAATAACGATGACATCGACGTGATTTATGTGGTCACCCCCACGGGCACGCACAAAGATTTCTCCGTTATGGCTGCCAACACCGGCAAGCATGTGTGGTGTGAAAAGCCTTTTGCAATGGATGAGGCTGAATGTCAGGCTGTGATTGATGCCTGCAGCCGCAACAAAGTGATGCTTTCTATCGGGTATCGCATGCAGCATGAACCAAATACCCGTCATTTTGCGGAGTATCATTTACGACAGCCCTTTGGTGCTTTCACCGGTTTTGAAAGTTATGCGGGCTATGCCGGTTCTGGCCGCGAAGCAAGCAACTGGCGGATGCAGAAGGCTATGGGTGGTGGGGCGCTGTACGATATGGGGGTGTATGCTATTAATGGCACCCGATTCATCAGCGGCAAAGAACCTGTAGCTGTGAGCGGGTATCACGAAAAGTCTCATCCTGACATATTCAAAGAAGTGGACGAAACCACTATTTTCACTATGGAATTTGCCGATGGTACCCGTGCTGACTGTGGAGCCAGTGTTGTGCGGGGCTTCAATTATTTCAAAGCAAACTGCAAGGAGGGCTGGTATCAGCTTAAACCTATGCAAAGTTACTCAGGCGTTACGGGTACGGCCAGTAACGGCGAAACCTTACCTGCGATCAGTGCCATGCAACAAACACTGCAAATGGACAATGATGCCAAAGCAATTCTGGGCACCGGCCCCGCACTGGTGACGGCCGGGGATGCATTGCGTGACGTGAAGATCATCAACGCCATCTTTAAGTCCGCTAAAACAGGAGAGCGTATTCTGCTTGACCAGTGACTTTCAACATTTCAGTACTTCCCGATCAAAAAGCGTCAATGTCCCGTAGCAATACTGAATCCCGACCGGATCGCCTATTGAAAACTGCTCATTGAACAAGGGAGGATACATGGCAAAAGTTGCACAGCTCTATCGCATGGTTACAAATGAACATATTTGTCCCTTCGGCCTGCGCTCAAAAGATTTACTTGAGCGGGAAGGGTTTCACATTGAAGACCACAAACTGACCTCGCGGGAAGAAACCGATAAATTTAAGCAGAAGCATGATGTAAAAACCACGCCGCAAACCTTCATCGATGGTCAGCGTATTGGCGGCTATGATGATTTACAGGCATACTTCGGCAAAGGCGACACGCCGCAATCCGGTACAACCTACACACCGGTTCTGGTGATTTTTGCCGTCGCATTGTTACTGGCTTTCGCCGTACAGAGCCTGCTGATGACACACTTTTTCAGCGTTCGTACACTTATGCTGTTTATTGCCTTTTCTATGACCTTACTGGCGGTACAGAAGTTACGGGACCTCTTCAGCTTTACTAACTCATTTATCACCTATGATTTACTGGCGATGAAGCACTTACGCTACGCCTACCTCTACCCCTTTCTGGAAGCTTTCGCCGGCATAGGCATGATTGCGATGTTGCCCGTGTGGCTGATTGCCCCCATTTCACTTTTCATAGGGTCGGTTGGCGCGGTTTCAGTTTATAAAGCCGTTTACGTGGACAAGCGTGAATTGAAATGCGCTTGTGTTGGCGGTGACAGCAATGTGCCCTTAGGCTTTGTATCCTTGTCTGAAAATCTGTTCATGATTTTCGGCGCACTGTTGATGATTTTACTCTGATGCAGAGGGCCGGTCTGACTCTGTGCGACAAGGTTGATACGAGGGGTCAGCAGATTTATCGGCGGCCTCTTTTATCAGGGCAGAAATAGCGTCTTCTTCACTGGATTGCTGCAATGCATTAAGCCAGGTATAGAAGAGTGCATGGTCATGCATCATCAAATCCAGAGCATCCGCAAGACGCGGATGCTCCGGTGTTGCATCAGCTTCCATTTCTTCTTTGACAGCATCAACCATCGCCATGTTGCCCTGCTTCGTATAAATATCGAGCTCCATATCATGACCAATTAATTTTTCTAACTCTAGTGGCGCTCTTGCCACCATATCTTTTGCAGCCGCAATGCATGCACTGGCAACAGCAGGCTCGTCAGCCATGCTCCCGCACCATGTTTTGAGCAGATTATATTTGTACGTACCGGCTGCCCATTTACCCATCGCATAAATCACAGCACCTTCAAGAGAAGCCACCTGCTCAGCTACCACGGAATCCAGCGCCAGGGAAACAAACCGGGCATAATGATTAGAATAGTTCTTAGCCTGCACCATATTTTCAAGAGAGGCCAGTACGGCCTCATGATCATTCTGCTCTATGTGAAATAACACGAGGTTCAGCCAGGTTTCGCCATCATCACGGCCAGCCTCTTCAGCCTGACGCACCAGTTGATGGTTACACACGGAGTGGGAACCGTTCAGACTGCAAAGTCGCAATGTTTCCCGGACAGCATCTGTATTACGGGGATATTCAGACAAAAATGATTGCCAGGCATTCATCGCTGCCTCATCTTCAAAGCTGGCCATCATGAGCGCGGCCAGGCGTGATTGCTCATTCTCTGAACTGAGGTTTTCTGCATAAAAGGCTTTTATTTTCTTTTCAATCAACGTGTAGTCGTCGGGACTCAACCGCGGACAGGAAGGGAAACGATCAATTACAGGCTCCGGCTCTTCAGTGCTTTCATCTTGTTGAGCAGTGACAGGAGGTTGCGGCTCTTCCGCAGGCGTGTTTATAACTCTTGTTTGTGGAAGCCGGGCCGTGCTATTAGCCGGTTTATCAGGTTTTAAAAAGAAGACAACACCGGCAAGGATGACTAAAGCAAGTGTCAGTATTATTCCGTATTTTTTCACCAACCGGTTCCATGGCAGCAAACTGTTTAACACAGCTTACTGAATGACAGGAAAGGGATAAAGCAAAAACAGTTACAGCAAGACGGGCGGGCCGTTTTTGACCCGCCACCTTTTATTCACCTTCTGGTTTATACATTTCCAGTACGGTCAGCAGCTCTTCTGCATCCACGGGCTTAGAGACATAATTTGAAAATCCGGCTTTCAGCGCTTTAACTCTGTCCGCGGTGTAAGCATAAGCGGTAAGCGCAACGGCGTTGAACTCACTGATTTCCTTATGCTCACTGCCACGGATTTTAGTGATGTAACCAATACCATCCAGCTCCGGCATGCCAATATCAGACAACAGCAAATTAAACGCCAGTGGTGTTTCGTTGAGAATTCGCCACGCAACCAGGCCATTTTTTGCCAGTGTGACTTGTGCACCATGACTTTCAAGGAACAGACGCAGGAATTTTCTGGCGTCTTCTTCATCCTCAGCCACCAGAATTCGCAGTCCGCTGAGCCTGTCACTGTGCGCCGCACTGCCTTCTACTACATCAGTCGCTTGTGTTTTTGGCAGCGGGCTGGCAACCGGCGCGATCGGAATAGTGACATAAAACGTGGTCCCCATACCTTCACCGTCGCTGCTGACCCATATGTCACCACCGTGCATTTCTACGATGCTTTTCACTATGGACAAACCGAGGCCCAGGCCCTGCTTATTGTGAGAGGCTTTGCCCTGGTAGAACCGCTCGAAGACGTGCGCCTGCTGTTCCTCAGACAACCCTTTCCCCGTATCGCGGACGAAAAGCTTGTAATTGGAATGCTCTCTGGCACCGCTGATAGTGACACATCCCCCTTTAGGCGTGAATTTCAGGGCATTAGATAACAGATTATGCACCACCTGCTTTATCCGCACTTTATCAGCCAGAATGGTGGTGTGTTCGTCCTGATAATAGCCGCTCAGCTTAATATTTTTGGCTGCAAAACCGGCCTCAAACTGTTTCGCCACATCCTGTACCGCTTCACTCACTGAAACAGACTGGACACTCAGCTTCATCGTGCCGGATATAATCCGCGACATATCCAGAATATCGTTGATCAAGTCAGCCTGTGTACTGGATGCCCGCTTAACAACATTAAGGGCTTCCACCAGCCTTTCATGATTGGATGTATCCATCAGGGCTAAATCTGTCCAGCCCATTATTGAATTAAGCGGCGTGCGCAGCTCATGAGATATACTGGCCAGGAACTGGTCTTTGGCTTTATCCAGTTCTTCCAGTTTTGCTACCTGGCTGTCGAGTGAACTTTTCATACCCAGTGCATAAGGGATAAAGAGTTGCTCAAAGCTCTCAATAAGTAATGTGTCATCCGTCGACCAGTCTTTGGATTGGTCCACAACTGACTCAATATAGGTATCGAAAGAGTCTCTCGGAGTGAGTGACTTGTTCACATCAGACTCGCTGGCAGCTTTGCCCGCCCAGCGGATTGTGGTATCCACCGGTTCCCGAAACCACATGGTGTAATACCCGTGACGACTGGACACGGGAGAAATGAACAGGCCTCTGACCCCGTTTAATTTAAAGTTGGCAATGATGTCATCGCTGATACGGGTCAGTGCAGTGGTTTTGGAATCACCGTTGCTGTCTTTGGCATAACTGTGAAACAGGTGAGATACGGTTTCAAAGCTTGGCGTTCTGCCAATCAGGTAGTGTGAGTTGGGCGTCACAACAGCAACACCACATACCCGCATGGTATTTAATAGTGCCGCCTGCACGTCTTTAATGCCGTCAAGAGGGTTACTCTTATTTGTCAGCGCATTGATGATACGGTTAAGGTGCTGCTGACGGGTCTGGTACGAGTTTCGTTTCACCTCAATACTCTTGCCGTGCATTTGATAGGTAAATACCTGACTTAAGCTTTCACAAATTAACCGCCGGCGTTGCTCAACATATTTGGGTTCACGGTGGTGGCAGGCAATCATGCCCCATAACTTGTTTTCGTAGATAAGGGACACTGAAAACGAAGCGCGGATCCCCATATTGCGCATATACTGCAAGTGCACAGGCGACACGCCCCGAATCATGGATAGCGATAAATCCAGAGGGCTGCGTTCACTTTCACTCAGTGACGGGATCAGCTTAACGGGCGTCTCATCGGTATCATAGACACAGCGCACCATGTTTTTTACGTACAGAGCGCGAGCCTGAGAAGGAATGTCTGATGCGGGAAACTTCAGCCCCTTGAACGGCACTAAATCTTCATGGCTGTCCTCACCGATAACCTCACCGGCATAGTCTTTATCAAATTTGTAGACCGCGACCCGATCGAAGCCGATGAATTCTCTCATTGCCGATGCGATCTTGTCTGCCACCGCTTCAACCGTTGGTAAATCAAATAAGCTGGGCAGTAACGGCCGGATATCCGTATCTGTGGGCGTCCACTTAGATGATATACTGCCTGCAAGCACCGGTGACGGCTCTAACTCCACTACCAGCAGTTCACCGCTTGCGTAGATGACACTGTTTACCAGTTGATGCCATTCCCCGTCTTTGTAGATTTTATTTTTAAAGGTCCACTCATAACTGTGCCGCCGGTCTGTGTTTCTGGCCTGCTCATACAGGGAAGACAAGATTTCCTGACCGTTGTCCGGCATTTCCACAATGTCAGTAAAGCATGACTGACCCGGATAGACCGGAGCAGCGAGAATGTCAGATAAATTCTCACTGGTGACTTTCACCTGACAGGAAACGGGGTCAACCGCTAGCAGGTAACCGAAAGTCTGTACGGATTCAATAAGGTGAATCTGTTCATCTTCACATTTGTTTGTATTCATGGCGGCATCAGTGGCTGGTGATCGACTTGTCCATTATGCATACATTCAAGACGACTGGTCGACCACGGAAGTAAATTTCAACTAAAGTATAAAGCCGGTATAGAGTAATGACTCGTTTCCCCCTCTACCCATAGTCAGTTATCTAAGTTTGTGTATGAAAATATAGACACACTGGCAGGTAAAATTTTCCCACACGTACTCTCCTCTTTTTTATCACACTGGATTAAAAACCATAAAAAATCCTTTAAAAACAGCACAATGACATCACATTTAGTACAAAAGTATAATCTGGCACGCCACTGGCATTATTGTTTGCAACAGACAACGAACAGGAGAACAGAGTATGAAACGGATAATTCCCGCTTTGACAATGACAGTCATGACTGTGTTCCCAACGCCACTTCTTGCTGAAGGGATTTCAGCCTCGCCAACGCAATCTGCAACGGATGATGCAATTGCAGGCAAGGTAGAAGCGGCACTCTTGTTTAGTGGTCAATTCGATACGATGGATATTCGCACGGATGTGAGCAAGGGACAGGTTATTTTAACCGGCAAAGTTAACAGTGAAGTTAACAGGACTCTCGCACAGGAAGTTGCGGCGTCACTGGATGGCGTAGTATCAGTTGAAAACAAGTTGGATGTTGTAAAGCCTGCATTACTGGAGGGTGATCTTGTCACCTTGCTCCATGGAGTCAGGGATGCGCAAATGGTGTCGTTGATACGCACACAACTTTTGCTGGAATCCGGACTGTCAGGCGACGACATTGATGTCCAAGCTTTACGAGGGATTGTAACCCTTACCGGCAAGGTTGAATCGCTCACAGAGCGCGATTTGATCATAGCCATTGCAAAGAACACTGATGACGTTGTTGACGTTAAAAGTGAACTGTCTGTTGACAGTTAATCTCCCCTCCAGGCCTTTCCCGGCCTAACCAAAACCTCTGATTTTCTCCCGCCATTTGGCGGGAGCTTTTTTTGGTATCGGGAATACTACGCAGATATAGTTTTTCATGTCGAAAAACGCGTTAGCCAGTTCTATATTTAAAATCACAAAACAACAGAGTGCTTTCATTGTTTTGTTTCCATGTGTATTCCTAAATGTCTTTTGCCGGAACCTTCGTGTTCCGGCTTTTTTTTCATTCTATTTTATCGGTTGTACAGATACCCACCATTCGTAACAATGCGTTGTCTTTAAGAATTGTTCTCATTTAAAATGGTGGTGAATTAATAGAAGAGAAAATAAGTATGGAAAAAAGACAGCCAAGACAACCCGCCTGTCTCACAGTAAAAGACAATATTGCAATTACTCCTCATATGCGTCGTATCACCGTGACCGGCGATGCTCTGAAAGCTTATCCCGATATCGATACAACGGCATACGTTAAGTTACTTTTTGATTTTGATGGTAATCCCTTGTCAGTGCCACCGGCATCCTTACAAGATGCGCAGCTTCGCACGTATACCATCCGTCAACTGGATCGCAGCAACGGCACCATGGATATCGACATGGCGCTGCATGGTGAAGGTGTGGCAAGCGGCCCGGCTTCACACTGGGCAAAAAGTGCAGCACCCGGTGATCAAATCTGTGTGGGCGGACCGGGCAGCTCCAAAGGTCTGGCAGACAGCTTTGACTGGGTATTATTTGCTGGCGATATGACATCCCTCCCGGCCATTTCTACCTATCTGGAAAAACTGGGGCCGCAAACACAGGGCTATGCCGTCATCAAGGTTACCACCGCAGATGATATCCAGCCTCTGGAGAAACCTGCCGGCGTAAACGTAATTTGGGTAACCGGTGCAAACAGTCTTGCAGATGAAGTGGCAGCACTAAGCTGGCTTTCGGGTACACCGGCAGCCTGGGTAGCCTGTGAGTTCTCAGATATGCGGGCACTGCGCCAGTTGCTGGCAAAAGAAAGACGCATCCCCCACGACCAGCTGTATATCAGCAGTTACTGGCGTGAAGGCCGGTCTGAAGACCAGCATAAGGTGGATAAGCGCAAAGATATGGAAGAATACGAAGCCAGCGCTTAAGCAACCGTCAGGCTAACGATGATACTGTTCTTCCTCTGTATCGTTAGCCGCATGAATATGCCCTTTAATATCGACGAAGGGCATAGCATCTCCTGCACGCATATCCTCAAGATAATCTGTGAGATATAAAATCCCCGCCAGGTTGTGACACACCGTTACCGGTACAGCATTCAAATGAAAGTTAAAGCGGTTCAGCCACTCAGAAATCAACCGGCTGTCGCCATCTGACAACGCAAACAGTAAATGGTACAGACGTATTAAAGCGACCTGAACTTCACACTCCTGCGACGTTTCCTCAAACCCCACATACAAACTCTGATCCAGAGCCACTTCTGAAATACCCAGTAAATTCGCGGCTTCCAGACGTGTCATGCCCATAGATTCATAAGCCATTACATAGGCTTTCATCACTACTGCCGGTGACGTTCCCATTGCATGCATACCCGACACTCCTCATTTTTCACTGATATTAAACAGTGACTTGCGAGAAACGTTCCAGTTTATGGATTTTTTACTGTAAAGGGGGCTTTTAAAAGAAAAGAGAGAGGATTACAGCACAGAAGCGGGAAGATGAGCACAGAATGCCTGTTCTGATTGCGCTGACGTTGAAAAGCCCGCTTCTTCAAGCCAGGCCTTTGCTTCAGAATACGTTGTGAAAAAATCGTACTCAACGTCAAGGCTGTCATACATTCTGGTGAGCTGCATGCGCGCGGTAACGCTCACTGAGGATTCAGCGGTTACGATAGCCACTTTCTTCAAACCTAACGGCACAACCGCAGCTATCCGCACGCCAAGTACGCGCTCAGCATCGGGAATAAGCAGGCTTTCGCCACGCAGTATCACAATATCAGACCATGTGTCTGCTTTTAACAGCTGACGTTCAATCCGGTAAGCTTCACCAAATGCCACCACGCATTCAGCATTCCAGGGCCCGTATGCCTGAGTCAGCATGATGTTGCCTGATAATGCTATATCGAATTCGCCGTGAACAAACTTCATAATTTTTACTGAGGGTGATGAAAACGGCGGAATTATACCAGAAAACCGGTGGCACAGTAATCTGTGCCAGCCGGTTTATCCGGTCCGTGTCAGGCTGCAATGACGCTGGAAAGCGCCGAGAATGACGGTTGTGCTTGTATATCAAGGGGAAGACGTAACTCTCTGGCAATATCACTCACACTTATAATGCCACGAATCACGTGTTCCTTGCGGTCAATCACCAGACAATGCTGCTGGCCATTGTCTTTCAGTGTTTCGATAATATCTTCCACTGTCGCCTGCTGGATCTGTTCGTAATCGAATGACTGCAAGGCTGACTTCGGCTGCATAAAGTCCGCCGCGATAAGATCGCTGCGGGACGTGCCCAGGGCAACTTTCTGCATAATACGCTGCTCAGTAAGGTCAGCCAGTGTCACGATACCCGCGAACTGGTCGTTCTTATCCAACACAATTTTCATTTTCACATGGGACTGTTTCATCAGATGCTCCAGTTCCGTCGCTTTGGCATCGTAATCGATTACCAGCGGAACGTGCTCTTTGAAATCAGTAAAAACAGTACTCGCAGGTGATTGCAGGGTCAATCGGTTTTGCGCTGCTGGCCAGGCGAGTTTATCGACATTTTCGGTTTTGAATAAGGGTAATACGTGCATGATAATTTCCTTTGTTTATTTGATCATGGATGGCCCGCAATAGCGGGAACATAAACATCAGGAAAATACCGGTGGCCCTCTGATACTGTAGGCCTGAATGAGGCCCCGCAAAGGGATCAACCGGATATCTGCATATTCGCTGAACGGCTGTATGACGATGGCGTTATGAACAGCACTTAAAATACCGTTGCCACTGTCTGTTTCGGCATCGGTGACGGTATTCTTAGTAACTTCAGGCACCTGCCCGTCACTGGCTGACATGACTGCGGCTGATTTTGCGCCCATAGCAACATCACTGCTATCACCCAAAACGGGTAGCAGAGTCAGCAACCATAGTGCAACAGCCCAAAAACGCATCGTGTTCTCCATTGATGTGAGTCAAAAAATTACCGGCTCACACTATAAACATACGATGATTTTCAAAAATTCAAACTACACTTCAGCGCAATAATCGGATACTCATCGCGTTTCGGGAAAACATAACGCCGGTGAATAACCCTGATTTTTAGTCGGGTATTCGCTACCAAAGTACCATCCCGGTTACCACCATAAGTTAATTTTCTGTAAACAGCGTCTATTCTAACCTGTTAGAAAGCACAAAAACTGGATCCATACCGTGACTGAAAGAGCCTTTAAACGAAGCCTCATCGCACTGACCGTAAGCTCAGTTCTGCCCCTGACAGCACACGCGGCGGTAAACTGGGACGAGCAGGAATTGATCGAGGTGACAGGGCAAACTCCGCTGTCTGCTTACAACGGCGATAACTCACAGGTGAATGCCACCCTGGGCTCAAAAGATATTAATCTTGTCAACGGTGGTTCACTGGCAAGGTTACTGGACAGCGAACTGCTGTCGGTATCGATTAATGATGTGACAAACAACCCTTTTCAGCCCGATGTGCAATACCGTGGTTTTACCGCTTCGCCTTTACTCGGATTACCTCAGGGTCTGTCGGTGTATCTGAATGGTACCCGCTTTAACGAGCCTTTTGGCGATACAGTAAACTGGGATCTGGTCCCCATGACTGCGCTGGACAACGTGAGCATAGTCAGCGGTGCTAATCCGCTGTTCGGCCAGAACACGCTGGGGGGCGCATTGTCCCTGCGAAGTAAAACCGGCTTCAGCTTTACAGACAACAAACTCACCGTACAGGGCGGTAATTTCGGCCAGAAAGGCGCTACCGTTGAAAGTGGCGGCAATAATGGTGAGTGGGGCTATTACGTCAATGCCAGTTTCTATGAAGAAGATGGCTGGCGTGATTTCTCCCCCAGCGAAGTAAAGCAATTATTTGGTACGCTGAGCCGTCAGACCAAAGACAGCCGGACACAATTAACATTGTCTCTTGCCGACAACGACCTGATTGGTAACGGAGCGATCCCGGTAGATCTCATTCCTCATGAAGGCCGTGACGCCATTTACACCCGCCCCGACCAGACAATGACTAACCTGACCTTTGTCAGTCTGAATCACGAATGGGACCTCAGCGATTCCGTTGAGCTTGCCGTTAACGTTTATTACCGTGAAAACGAAATTGAAACCTACAACGGTGATGACAGTGATTATGAAGAGTGTGAAACCGAATTTGGCGAAACGCTCTGCGAGGAAGGTGACGAAGACGACGATGATGAGGCAGAAGAGGACGCCGTCGACGACGATGACGATGATGAAGAAGGTGATACGCCGGTTCAGTTCGTTGGTTATCTGCCGGAAGTGCCTCTGGAAGACATCAGCGATATAGACCCTGATGAACTGGACGGCACAGCCAATACATCTCTCACTCAAAATCGCAGTTACGGTGCCAGTTTTGAGCTGAGTGGCACCAAAGCCGGCGATAACATTCACAACTGGGTATTTGGTGGTGGTTTAGACAGAGCAAACATTGATTTTAACAGCCGCACTGAGTTTGCCATTCTGGCCAACGACACCGCTGAAGATACCCGTGGCGTAACAGGTATCGGTGTTTATGATGCCGGTTCTGAGGTTTTCCTGAGAACTGATGTCACCCACTATCATCTGCTGTTAAGCGATACCATTACCCTGACTGATGAATGGCAAGTGTGGGTTTCCGGCCGCTTCAACCGCTCTGAAATAAAGATGATGGATCAAATTGAAACCGGCGAAGGCTCACTGAACGGCGACCATACGTTTAACCGGTTTAATCCTTCCGTTGGCGTGCAGTACCACCGGGATGCCCTCACACTGACAGCCAGCTACAGTCAGTCATCACGTACACCAAGTCCGGCAGAACTGTCCTGCGCGGACGAAGACGATCCCTGTAAACTGCCTAACGGCTTTGTGGCCGATCCACCACTGGAACAGGTTGTCACAGATACTCTGGAGCTGCGCCTGGCATGGGCTGAAGATAACCTGGAACTGGCCGGTGCGGTTTACCACAGCGACTCTGAAGACGATATTATTTTCCAGCAAGCCGGTGACCGCCCTTCCGTGGGTTACTTTGTGAATGTGGACAATACCCGTCGTCAGGGTGCCGAAGTGGCAGGCCGCTATCACTTTGACACGCTGTCTCTGGGCGCCAGCGCGAGCTACCTGAGAGCCACTTTCGAGTCTGAGTTTACTTCTTTCAGTCCGCAAAACCCGCTGGGCGGCAATCGTCAGGTTCAGGCCGGTGACCGTATCCCGGGCCAGCCAGCTTTCCAGACAGGATTTGATGCAGACTGGCAGGCAATGGAAAACCTTACCCTGAGCGCTACCGTTAACTACACCGGCGGACAATACTTCCGCGGCGATGAAGCTAACGAAAACCGTAAGCCGGGCGGATACACGCTGGTTGATGTATCGGCTTCCTGGCAGTTGTCAGAGGCGCTGGAACTGGGCCTCCGGGTAGACAACGTGTTCGACAAAGAGTTTGAAACCTTCGGGACCTATGGCGAAGCCGGTGAAGTGCTTGAAGGCATTTATGACGATGTGGAATCCACAGAATTCGTTGGCGTCGGACAGCCCCGTACGTTCTCAGCTTTCGCCAGTTGGGTATTCTGACCTCAACTGTCATCAGCCAATACACAGACAGCCCCGGTAAATTTGTTCTACCGGGGCTTTTCACTCCTGAAGACAACCTGATAGAGTAATGGGCTTTGCCATTTTAAATTGTTATTTTTCATGTTGAAGCAACGGATTTACTCATCATTAATGCCACTGCTCGTGGCGGCAACCTTATCAGCCTGCAGTGCCACAACACCGCCCCCGGTATCCGGCTCTGCGACCATTACAGAAACAGCAGATTTCGCTGAAGTTAACCAGGCTGTAGAAACTCTGAATGCCCGCTACGGTGCGGCGAATGTACTGATTGTGTCGGATATTGATAATACCCTGCTGACCAGCGCCTCCGACCTGGGTGGCGATATCTGGTATCAGTGGCAACGGGGAAAGCTGGATGTAAAACCCACACCGGCCCAGAAAGTATCGTGTTTGTTTGAAGATACCATCGGCATGTTATATGAACTCAACCCGATGACAGTCACCGACCCGCTGGTACCCGAAATTGTGGCCAGCTGGCAGCTTGCGGGCAATACGGTGATGGCACTGACATCGCGGGATCCCCGCTACCGCTCAGCGACCGAACGGGAACTCAAAAGTAACGGTATTGAGCTTGGTCAGTCTGCTCTGACACTGGAAAGCGGCGTCATGCCGGAATACCGCCACCAGATGGACCGGGAGCTGACTTACAGTCAGGGCGTAATGATGACCACCGGCATGGACAAAGGCAAAATGCTGCACTGGCTTCTGGATAAAACCGGCAGACATTTCGATGCCGTGATTTTCATTGACGATTCACGCAAGAATATCGACAACATGTATACCGCCTGGAAAGACGGCAACACAGACATGGATATTTTTTATTACACCAGCGTTGAAGATGCCAGAATTGCCCGTCACGGTACCGTACTCACACACGCGCAGGCGGATAAAATGGCTGCAGACTACGATAAGCTGAATAAAACCCTGCTGGACGTGTTCCCCGGCCGTTCAGATGGTCTGTGTCTCACGGTGAACTGATGGCAATGCTGGAAATCACACCGTCCCTGCGCATCGATGAAGCCGAATTGGATATGACGGCTATCCGCGCGCAGGGCGCCGGAGGACAGAACGTCAATAAGGTGAGCAGCGCCATTCATTTACGTTTTGATGTAAATGCCTCCTCGCTGCCGGACAATATAAAGTCCCGTTTGTTGTCGGTGGCCGACACCCGGCTGACATCTGACGGCGTGTTTGTGATTAAGGCACAAAACTTCCGCACTCAGGAGCAAAACCGGCAGGACGCACAGGCACGTCTGATTGAGTGGATTGCTCAGGCAACAAAAGTGCAGAAGAAGCGCAGACCGACACGCATCGGCAAAGGCGTTAAACAGCGCCGTGAAACCTCTAAGAAACAACAAAGTGAGCGTAAACAGATGCGCAGGAAAGTGGACTTCTGATCCCCCTCCTCTGCTGCACAACTGTAATTAGCCGCACCCACAGGTAAAGATAAAGATTCCCCCTGTACGCCCGTTTCCGCCTGTGATTATCTTATTGTTTTGTGCCGGTATGGCACGGGTTCAACAACCGGAATATAACAATGAAAACACTTTTCCTCGCCGGAATACTGGCTGCAAGCCTGTGTTCTCCTGTATTCGCCGCAGACAAACCTGCTGAGGACACGAAGACGGAAGTCCCTGAACTGACGTCCTTTGTCACCAAACATAAAGGTAAGTTTAACGGCAAAACTGTCTCATACACTGCGACGGTGAGTAATATGCACCTGACTAACAAAGAGGGTGACGTGACCGGCGATGCAGTGACAACGTCCTATGTGGCAGAATCAGATGAAAACCGGCCGGTAACTTTTGTTTTTAACGGTGGTCCGGGCTCATCTTCAGTATGGTTGCACATGGGTATTTTCGGCCCTAAATATGTGGAAGTACCCAGCGATGCGCAGGATGCAGGCAATGCGCCTTACAAAATTCTTCACAACCCGTTAAGCCCGCTGGATAAAACCGATTTAGTGTTTATTGATCCCATAGGCACAGGCTTCAGCCAGCTCGCCGGAGAAGGCACGGCCAAAGATTTCTGGAGCATTGCTGCCGATGCTGAAAGCGTCAGTGCCGTGGTAAAGCAGTGGATCGCGAAAAACAACCGCTGGAATTCCCCTAAGTTTATCGCCGGTGAGAGTTACGGTACCACCCGTGCCGCCGCCATGCTGCCGTATCTTAACGACAGAAAAAGTCCCCTGCGTATCAACGGCCTGATTCTTATCAGCCAGGCACTGGATTACGCCGGCAGCACCCCTGAAGCCGATAACATGATTTCTTTTGTGACCTACCTGCCAACGATGGCAGCGACCGCCTGGTATCACGGGAAAATCGACAAGAACAGTATTTCACTGGAAAAGCTGGTGGAAGATGCAAAAGCGTTTGCCACTGATGAATACCTGCCGGCTCTGTTTAAAGGCTCAGCCCTGCCTGCTGCAGAATTCGATAAAATCGCAGCAAAACTTGCCTATTTTACCGGATTGAATGAGACGCTGATCAAGCGGGGTAACCTGCGTGTGGATGCAACCCGTCAGCGCAAATTGTTACTGGCAGACCAGGGCATCGCACTGGGCCGCAGTGACTCCCGCTACACCATTGATGAAATTGACGATCTGGACATCACGCCCAAGTATGACGCCTCAAGCACTGGTGTTTCCGGTGCCTACAATGCGGCACTCAGACACTATCTGATGAATGATTTAAAAGTGACCTGGGACAGAGACTACCTGGTCAGCAACCGTGATGTAGGCCGCAACTGGGTTTACTACCGCGATTCAGGCAGAGAACCTCATACAGTCAATACCTCTGCAGATCTGGCTGAGGGAATGCGGGTTAATCCGTCTATGAAAGTGATGCTGGCCAGTGGCTACTATGACTACGCTACGCCACTGTTTGACGGCGATTACACTTTCGGCCGTTACGGTATTGATAACAGTCGCGTTATCAAACACAACTACGAAGCGGGCCATATGATGTATCTGCACAAGCCGGACATGGATAAGCTGGCGAAAGATATCAGCGCTTTTTACGACGACATGAAAGGCAATCGCTAATCTAAACCTCGATTACCTGTATTTGTTGACTCAGATGCCCGGCGGATAACCGGCGGGCATCCCTGTCCGGTGTCACTGGCAGTGTTTACAAGCTCAGTTTTTCCAGTTAGCGGGAAGGTCCAGCTTACCCTCACCTATCATCACGTTAACCCTCTGCTCAAAGCGGTTGAGATATTGTTTCGTCACCGGCTTTGTGGCCAGCGCAGTGGCATACTGCCTGTAGTAACGCACCACATCCCCGGCTGAGGCCTGCCTTAAAGCAGGCACATCAAGGGTTTCGCATTTAAGGCGTTCAGCAAGAAAATCCGCCAGCGCATCCGCATCAAGAAATGACAACGCACTGCCGTGAGCGGCACTGTTTTGCTTTGGCGGCACATACAAAGACTGCAATTCAACCAGATCACCAAAAAAGGCCACATCCTGACAGCGTGCAGTTAATAATGGACGGAACAGCACATCAGTCTGATTACGCCGTTGCAGAACAGTAATTTTTGCTTGGATTTCGCCCATCAGCTCGAGCACATGCAAAGCCGCCCCTTCAGCAAATACGATTTCTTCTGCGCTTTTGTAGTATTTCAGCTGAGTCACGATATCTGCGCTCTCAGGCTTAAAAATAGTGAAGCCCTGCCGCGCCATGAATGCAGCAAGATAACCTTCTCCGGCAAATGCCCCTCTCATGAGGAATGATTCACGGCTGACGTATAACCGCTTTGGAAGAGAAGGATCCGCCGCCACCCCCGATGCTTTTTCACGAGCAGTTAAAAAAGACAAATATTCCGCTGAAACCGGGTTCCTTGCGCGGAAAAAACTCTGCTGGGGTGAGACCCACAGTGATTCCGTACGAATATTTTTACCGGGTAAGACGATATTTTTTTTACTTACTCCAAGATATTCGAGAATTTCGTAAAAACGGGGAGGCAACACCGCTTTTTTAATAAATGATTTTTGTCTGAACCTTTGCGGCAGGAAGATAACCGGCATGTCGCCGTAGCTTTGTCTTATCTGCTGTAGCGGTGCCAGACGATGAACCGACTCTGCCAGAAAATGCCCGAAGTTACTGAAAACCGGACCGCCGTAGAAGAACTCACCCTTCTTAACCGCGCATGTTTCAGGCTGAGCAACTAAAAACTCTCCGTCAGTCACGTTTTGAGGAACAGGATCCTCTGAGCGGGCATTGGAACACCGGAACTGGGCGGCGAATTGAGGTACTTCCTGCGCAGAGCGGATACCGCCTTTGACAATCCCCGGGTTGGATCCCGGGCCTTGTCTAATAATCTCTGCCCGTTTCACGCAAGCCAGCTTCCCTTTAACCGGTTTGATTCCGGCCAGGGCACTGCGTCCCGACAGTGCGTCTTTCAGGCGCTTAACCGTGCCGGCTGCAAGCATCTTTCCTGTTCCCAGTACATAATGAAAACCTTTAAGGCGAAACTGCGCTCTTAGCTGCGCGTCTCCTTCAACAGATTCCGCCGAAGAAATAACAGATGCGAGAGACCGGAAAAGACCGGGCTTGTCCTGCTTAAGTTGTTGCAGCATATCACTGACAGCAGAGTCGTTCTCTTGCTGATCCCGCACTGGTAAAGCTTCAATTTTTTCATGCGCCCCGGCCAACCATTCCCACTCATGTTCGCTGAGCAGCGAACTGAAATCAGAGGCGGTTGAAGAGAGCTGGCTTTTATAGTCTGCCAGCAGGTTGTCATCAATGAGCCGGTAACGTGATTTGCCATCACTGACTGACTGCAAATAAGCATCCAGTTCAGCCTGCACAGCAGAGATTGGAAACTGATTTAACCAGCGTTTTAATTCCAGTGCAGGATATGAGTATGAAGTATTAATCGCGCCCCGGCCTGTGTCTGCCGGCATATCAATATCCAGCACACCGAGTAAGTCCTGAATGATACTTCCGTTGTCTTCAGGCAACTTAAATGCGAAACAATGAAAACAGGACGGACTGACACGCTTCTGAAGACTCTGCAATCGCTGCCACTGGCCGAGATTCAATCTCCTGCCGGCGCTGAAGGGCTTCGTATTGCCGTGTCTTTTCACCGACTGATTATAAATTGAGAGCTGATACTCGATGGGATTACGAATAAAGCAAAGGATCTCAACATCGGGGAGCGCATCGACAATGTCTGTGGCAATCCGGAAAAAAGACTCTGAACTGAACAGTAATATTTGATGCTCAGGCGAAGCGTGAAATTTATTGATAACAGCTTTCAGTTTTTGCGCATCGAGCGCCAGTTTTCCGTGCTCATCAACTTTACAAACAACTCTGGCATTCCCTGAACTGATACCATTTCCGTCTATGTCGTGTTTCGGATAATCCACCCCGAGACGGGAAAGAATATCGCGACGGGAATGAAGAAAATGTTGGATCGCCGAACTTCCTGTTTTCGGAGGACCAATATGAAAAATAACGCGCTTACTCAATACTTCTGCTCTATCCGGTTTGAACGGCGCAATTTTAGCACATCCCTGTTTGAGGTGGATGCTCTGACTTCAAACATAATAAAAAAATGCCGGGTGGTTCACCCGGCATATCTCACTATCAATGCAGCTTCAACTTCGGCCCTACAAAGTTACTCACTTTACGGCCCAGTAAGGTCATTGTGCCTTTAAACCACCCGTGCACTGAATACTGATGCATGTTGTACAACGAGATATACACCAGCCGCGCCAGACGTCCTTCAATGAACATACTGGAGTTAACCAGTGCGCCCATCAAACTGCCCACAGTACTGTATTTACTGAGGTGTACCAGTGAACCATAGTCACGGTATTCGTAGCTTTTAAGCGGTGCGCCTTTAAAGATATTAATGATGTTGGCCGCCGCCACACTGGCCATCTGATGGGCTGACTGCGCACGTGGCGGTACCCAGGAACCATCTTTCTGTTTAAAGCCGCAGCAGTCGCCTATCACAAAAATATTGTTATCGACGGTGCTTTGCAGATATTCATTGACCAGAATCTGGTTGGCACGATTAGTTTCGAAAATATCCATCTCAACCAGGAAATCCGGCGCTTTAACCCCTGCTGACCACACCAGCAAATCGGCATCGATTTCTTTGCCGTCTTTGGTTTTAAAGCCATTTTCTGTGGCTTCAGACACCATGGCTCCTTCCAGTACGTCGATCCCTAAGTCTGTCAGCGCTTTTTTCGCTGACCCGGCAATACGTTCGGGCAATGCAGGTAAAATACGGGGGCCGGCTTCTAAAATAGACACTTTTAAACGTTCAGCAGACATCTCCGGCATGCCGTAAGCACGGGCAAGATTGGCCACATGGTGAAGTTGTGCCGCCAGCTCTGTGCCTGTGGCACCGCCACCGACAATGGCCACGTGAATAACTTCCTGATCAGTACAGGATTGATTCACTCTGAGCAGTTGATTGAGCAGTGCCTTGTGAAAGCGCTCGGCCTGCGACAGGGAGTCGAGGAAATAACAGTGGTCTGCCACACCCGGCGTGCCAAAATCATTACATACACTGCCCATGGAAAGTACGAGGTAATCATATTCGATGGTACGTTCCGGCAGAATTTGATGCCCGTCTTCGTCATAGAGAGGGTCTAACACAATGCGTTTGTTCTCTTTGTCGAGACGTTGCATATTACCAAGCTGGAATTGATACTTGTTGCGCACCGCATGCATACGGTAATCAACACCGTCTGAGTTTTTATCGATAACGCCCGCAGCGACTTCGTGAAGTAATGGCTTCCATACGTGGGTTTTACTGCGATCGACCAGAATCACCTCAGCTAACCCTTTCCGGCCCAGTTTTTTACTCAACCGGGTAACCAGCTCCAGGCCTCCTGCACCACCGCCTACAACGACGATCTTTTTCATAATGTTTCCTTAAAGCAATTTTTCCAGCTATTGAATGTCTTGATGACGGTGTCATCCAATAGCTCGAAAAACTGCAGGTGGCCGTGCTGTGGAGACTTTTGGCGCTTCTGGCTGAGGGGAGCGTTGATTTTCAGAACACGGCGTAAACCCATCCATGGGGCCTCGGCAGCCGCTTCCCTGCGGCTGACGGTTCTGAGAAATCAACGCTCCCCCCATCCGCGCGCCAAACGTACTTCGAATCAACGCCCTCCCCGGCCAGAAGCGCCAGATACCACCTTACATACGGCTGGAACTATTATTCCCAACGATAAACGAGACTAACAATATAGTTTCTCAGACGACCGGGAAAATAACGGTCACCGCTGAACGACGTGTAATCTGCCCGCTCTGCATATGCTTCATCAAACAGGTTATTAATACGGCCGTAAACCGTCAGTGCCGGATTAATGTCCCAGCTTGTCCGTAAATCCACCACATCATGGCCGTCATATTTATGTGCGTTTTCGGGGTCAGTGTAGTAACTGCCCATGTGTTGCCATGCCAGTTCCGCCGTAATGGTTTCTGTGGGTGTGTACCGCAATTGGGTATTCGCGACGTGGCGGGGAGCGGTATCCATATCATTGCCGCGAATATCAATATCACCGGAAAGTTCTGAATGGCGATAAGTGTGTTTGGCGACGGTTCCGGCCACAATCAACGCCCACTCGGGGTTCATTTGCCATTCCAGTTCTGCCTCTGCGCCCACGTGACGGCTTTTACCATTATTAACGTAATAATAATCACTGTCGCGATAGATAAAGTTGTCTTTATCCATGTGATATACGGCAATATTGTATCGCAGCGATTCGCCTTTTCCTTTAACGCCAAGCTCAATGTTGTCGGCCTCTTCAGGTTTCAGCTCAGCAACAGTTTGTGCGCGCTGAAGGCGATACAATTCAGTCGCCTGGGGAGCGCGGTAACCTCGCGAAATATTGGCGTAAACCAGTGTATTATCATCTATCGAATAGGCTGCACCGAGTTTCGGTGAGAAATTGCTGAACGTGTCTTCACGGCTTTCCGGGCGGGTATAACGACAGCCTCCCATCCCGCATGCTGTGCCGTCTTCACGCACCCTGCCGCTGTTCATGTTGTTGGTATAATCGTAGCGCATGTGCTCGTAACGGGCACCGGCCGACCATGCCCACCGGCCATATTCCCAGTTCACCATAGCGAAAGGTGCAACTACTGTAGCATCAACGCTGTAATCGTAGTGCTTACCCGACGGGATAGTTTCTATCAGAAACGCGGAGCCGGTTGTAGCGCCGTCCTGATATTGCAGTAAGTCACCTTCGGTGAATTCACCGTCAATACCGGTGCGCAGGGTTATATTGTCAGCAATCCCGTGCCGCCAGAGGGACTGTATACCGGCGCCGCGCTGGCTATTTTGTTCAACCGGCTGGCCTGGCAGGAAGTGCATGAGAAAATCCATGTCCTGGTCTCTCACAAACGGGGTCACAATGATGTCGTCACCATTGTCCAGTGACAAAGACACTTTCGACCACAGCCTTAACGATCGCGCATTGCGGTAAGCTTCGGGGTTTTCATTCCCTTGTGCCAGCGCCTTGTCTTTATAACTGTCTGTACCGCTGATATAGCCGGCGGTGTCCTGCTCCAGATTAGTATAGGTGAGACCGGAATTGACCGAAAAAGCTTTACCGTCATAGCGATGTCGTAAGTTTACTTTTTCCTGATCGACGCCTTCATCAACCCGGTATCCCGTATCACGGGTCACGCTGGCGTTGATGCCCGCCCCGGTGTTTCCGGCATCATAGCCGGAACGTAATTTATAACGGCTGTATCCGTAAGAGCCGTAATCAACACCCGCCATACCACCGCCACGGGTAGTATCAGGCGTGATCACGTTAATCACGCCATGTACGGCATTAGAGCCGTACAATACAGAACCCGGCCCTTTTAGTACTTCGATGCGCTGCGCCATTTCGCTGTGAGCTTCAAACAGCTCGTTAATGTTACAAAAGCCTGCTGCTCTTAACGGAATACCATCTTCAGCGGTAAGCAGTCCGCCACAGGCGCCCGCGCCTGAAAGTACCGGTGAACGTAATGCCGGCAGGTATTCCTGTCCGTTACCCCGTTGTAATTGCGCGCCGGCAATCTGGTTCAGGGCCTCTTCAATATGGGTGGCAGAAAGCAGTGTCAGAGCGTTTTCATCCACCGCACTGACGGAAAAAGGCTGTCTGAAGGCCGAGGTCTCTGTGCGTGTTGCCGTGGTGGTAATGCGTTCAATGGAAGACTCACTCTCCGCCGCGATTACCTGCGAGGCCGTAGCGGCAAGCAGTACGGCCTGAGCAAGCACGGTTAGCCGTGATGTGAAGGGATATCTTGCGGTCATAACTCTCTCGTACATGGTGTTCTGACACTATGAATCAGTCTCATAGTAGGTGGAAAAATTCAGCCGGAGAAGCCCGTCTCACGGGCACTTTATGGCATTTTGTCCTGCTACTTTGCAGTCCCCCCGGAAGCCACTGACATAACTACTACTTTGGATCTACTCCTTCGGATGCATTTCGCTGGCGGACTAAAGTGTAACGGATTCCACCCTATCGACGAGTTTCCAATTTTGCCCCTGACAACAATACTCGAAACATCAAAAAAAGTTCGCTGGCAACGAATCAGCGGACAATGGGCATGAGTAACCCGGGATCGATGTGAATTGTTGCTCCGCCTATACGAAAACTAAACAATCAGAAGATAGGTGAAACACATGAACAACAAGAACGTAAGCCTCAAGCCTCTTGCCTTAGCCGTATCCGCACTGGTTTGCTCAAGCGCAAACGCTGCCGTTACTTTGTACGACAACGAAGAAGTCGCCACCGTATCAGTAGACGCGTCTTTCAACACATTTTACGTGAACAGCAGCTCTGAAAGCGATGCTGCCGGTACTTCACGTGATCAGTCACGGGTCAAAATGGGCTTTCTGCCAAACTGGCTGGGCATGAACTTCAGCAAAGAAGTTAACGGTCTTAAAATCGGTGGCCGCTCATCTTTCTGGGTCACAATCAACGACAGTAACACAGGTGTTACCTCTACCGGTATCGATGTGCGCCAGTTCTACGCCACTTTAGGTTCAGACTGGGGTGAAGTGTTGCTGGGTAAAGATTTTACATTGTTTAACCGTAACAACATCTTCCTCGACGAAATCCTGCTTGGTTACGGCAACGTGAATGACACACTGGGCCTGATTGACGGACAGGGCGTGTCTTTCGGCAACATCGGCAGCGGTTATACCTATCCGATGCCGGCATCTCAAATTCGTTATACCTCACCCACTTTCGCAGGTGGCCTGCAAGTCGCCATCGCTGCAATCGATCCTTCACCGGTTAATGCCGCTGACGACCGTCAGGAATCAGCTCCGCGCATTGAAGCTCAGGCAACGTACAGCACTGACTTTGACGGCGGTAACGTGACAGCCTGGGTGGGCTTCCTGAATCAAACTTCAGAGTCAGACACCATGGGTGACATCGACTCTACAGGTACTTCTTACGGCGTCAAAGTAGGTCTGGGTGACTTTACTCTGCACGCATCAGGTTACACAGGGGAAGGCATCGGCATCCTGCTTGGCCCAACCGAAGCAGCGCTTGGCCTTGGCCCTGTGACCATGTACGACATGAATATGAATGAGCTGGACAGTTCGGGTTACCTCGTTCAGGGCTCTTACAAAATGGACGCGCACCGCTTTGTTGTGTCTTACGGCGAAAACGAAATCGAAAATGCCGACTATATTGGACATGAGGGGATGCAGGTTGCGTGGTTCTACAACTACAACAGCAACGTGACATTTGCCGTTGAATACGCCACCATCGAGTTTACCGGCATCTTAGGTGATGAAGAAGCCGACACTATCGCAATCGGCGGTATCGTGAATTTCTAAGCCCTTAGTTTCAATGCAAGAGAAACAAAGGACACGTATTTCCGGTCACCGGGACCGGAGCCGCGACAGCGCATTTTCTGTCTGCAGGCTGAATCCCGGTATCTGGCAACGCTTTTAAAATTGAAAACCGGAGTAATAACTATGATTTACGCAGCACCTGGACAACAAGACTCGGTTGTAACGTTTAAAGAACAGTATGGCAACTACATCGGCGGCGACTGGGTCGCGCCTGTAAAGGGCCAGTACTTCGATAACGTTTCACCGGTTAATAATGAAGTATTCTGTTCTATCCCGCGCTCTACCGCTGAAGATATCGAACTGGCGCTTGACGCCGCTCATAAAGCAAAAGCTGCCTGGGGTTCAACCTCAACGACTGAGCGCTCTAACCTGCTCCTGAAAATTGCAGACCGTATTGAAGCGAACCTGGAAAAGCTCGCAGTGGCTGAAACCTGGGATAACGGCAAGGCTGTACGCGAAACCCTGAATGCCGATATTCCTCTTTCTGCTGATCACTTCCGTTATTTTGCCGGCTGTGTACGTGCACAGGAAGGTTCAATCGGTGAAATCGACAACAATACTGTGGCTTATCACTTCCATGAACCTCTTGGCGTTGTAGGTCAAATCATTCCGTGGAACTTTCCGTTGCTGATGGCAGCATGGAAAATTGCACCGGCACTGGCTGCAGGTAACTGTATCGTTCTGAAACCTGCTGAGCAGACACCTGCTTCAATTCTGGTACTGATGGAAGTTATCGGTGACCTTCTGCCTCCCGGTGTACTGAACGTGGTTAACGGATACGGTGCTGAAGCGGGTCAGGCACTGGCAACCAGTAAGCGGATCGCAAAAATTGCTTTTACCGGTTCCACCCCGGTTGGTTCTCACATCCTGAAGTGTGCGGCGGAGAACATCATTCCTTCAACCGTAGAACTGGGTGGAAAGTCGCCTAACATCTATTTCAGCGATGTTATGAAGCACGAAGACGAATTCCTGAGCAAGTGTGTGGAAGGTATGGTCCTCGCCTTCTTCAACCAGGGTGAAGTATGTACCTGTCCTTCACGTGCCCTTATCCAGGAAGATATGTACGATGACTTTATCTCTCTGGTTATCGCCCGTACTCAGCAAATCAAGCGTGGCAATCCGTTGGATACAGAAACTCAGGTGGGTGCACAGGCATCTGCTGAGCAGTACGACAAAATCCTCGGCTATCTGGAAATTGGTAAGAAAGAAGGCGCGGAGGTACTTATCGGTGGCGGCCCTGCCAGCATTGAAGGCTTCAACAAAGGCTTCTATATCGAGCCTACGTTGTTGAAAGGTCATAATAAAATGCGTGTGTTCCAGGAAGAAATCTTCGGCCCTGTGGTTGGCGTAACAACCTTTAAAGATGAAGCCGAAGCTCTGGCCATTGCCAATGATACTGAGTTTGGTCTGGGTGCCGGTTTGTGGACCCGTGATATGAACCGTGCATATCGCATGGGTCGTGGTATTGAAGCTGGCCGGGTCTGGACCAACTGTTACCACCACTATCCTGCACATGCTGCATTCGGTGGCTACAAAAAATCTGGTGTAGGTCGTGAGAATCATAAAATGATGCTGGATCACTACCAACAGACTAAGAACTTACTGGTTAGCTACGACGTTAACCCGCTGGGCTTTTTCTAAAAGCGTTGCCTGAAAAGGCGTAAGTCCGGTACCCGTCGCTCTGGCGGGTACCTTTTTCAAAATCTGGTCTACGCTTTGTAAGGTATTCCAACCATTTACGACACGTAACCTATTCTATGACGTCACTGTTCAGAATCCTTATCACCGCCTGCTTTCTGCTGTTTTCCGGCCTCACTGTGGCCAAAGAGACGGTGCGCGTGGGGGTACTGCAATACGGAACGGTGAACTGGGAAATGCAGGCCATCAGCAACACCGGTTTGCAGAAAAAATATAATATTCAGGTAGAAGCTGTTCCTCTGGCATCTGCTCAGGCATTACTTGTTGCCCTTCAGGGTGGCAAAGTGGACGTTATCCTCAGTGACTGGCTATGGGTCGCCCGTCAAAAAAACCTCTCCCGCGACTACCGTTTCGCGCCCTGGTCAACTAATGGCGGGCAACTGGTGGTGCGTAACGATCGTAATATTCAAACCCTGAAAGACTTAAAAGGGAAAACCTTAGGCATTGCGGGTGGCAAAACCAACAAGAACTGGGTGTTGTACAAGGCATACATTCAGCAGGCCGCCGGCCTCGAGCTGGGTAAGGATATTAATGTAAAATTTGCTGCGCCCCCCATGTTAAACGCGCTGGTTCAGCAAGGTGAACTGGACGGCGTGATTAACTTCTGGCATTTCGCAGCGCAACTTAACGCGCAGGGCATGCATACTCTGCTCACCATGCAAACCCTGCTGAACAACAGTGGTATAAAAGCACCTGTACCGTTACTGGGCTGGGTATTTTCTGCAGCATGGGCCTCACAGCACAGCAAGGCAATTAATGACTTTCTCGCCATGTCGGCAGAAATCAGGCAACGCATGCAAACCGATGACAGTCTTTGGGCGACACTGCCGGCTTTTACGAAATATCCGGCTCCGGCGCAGCCCTGGCTGATGGAAGGATTCCGCTCCGGTGCGATGACAACAACGTCACCGGACACACAGGCATCGCTGAATGTGGTGTTCGAAATGCTTTCCCGCAATCAGGAAGAGAATGATGTCACCGGCCCGCTCAACGCATTGCCAGCAGACATTCTCTGGCAGCGACACTGACGTGCATTGTCTTCCTGAAGACACCGTACGCTGGTATCAACTGCCGTTTTTCAAACGGCTGACATCCGTTGTGCTTTTGCTTACCATCTGGCAACTCGCCGTTACCATTTTTACTCCAGCTTTGCTTCCGGCTCCCTCAGAGGTATTTATAAGACTGGCAGAAGAGTGGCAGGGAACCATGCCTCTGCATCTTTCACAAACCCTGATCAGGGTCGCCATCGCTTTCTCTGCCGCCATGATACTTGGCACTGCACTGGGTCTGGCGATGGGCCACAACCGCAAAGTGGACGCATGGACTGACAGCTTACTGACGCTGATGCTGAACGTACCTGCTCTGGTTACTATTATTCTGTGTTTTATCTGGTTTGGTCTGAACGAATCAGCCGCCATTATTGCAGTCATCCTCAATAAAGCCCCCAATGTTGCCGTCACGCTGCGGGAAGGCGCCCGGGCCATCGACCCGAAACTCATGGATGTTGCCCGGGTTTACCGTCTGGGGCGGCTGCGCACTTTCAGAAAAGTATATCTGCCTCAAATTACGCCATATCTGATTGCCGCAGCACGGGGCGGACTGGCGCTGGTTTGGAAAATTGTGCTGGTGGTTGAACTGATTGGCTGCAGTGATGGCGTCGGCTTTCAGTTATCCAGCTATTTTCAGCTATTCGATATCACAGCCATTCTGGCCTACACCCTTGCCTTCGTTACTGTGGTGTACGGGATTGAAGCCCTTGTCCTGCGCCCGCTGGAAAACCGGCTGTCGGGGTGGCGTAAATCATGAACATTCATATCCGCCACAAGGCATTTGCAGCAACAACACTGATTTCAGACCTGACTATTCATACCGGCGAAAATGAAATTGTTGCCCTGGTGGGGCCATCCGGAGCGGGGAAAAGCACCCTGTTAAACATTATTGCCGGTCTTGATAAAGACTTCAGCGGCGACATCATTTTTGATGATCAACGTCCGCCCGGACTCATGTTTCAGGAAGCCCGCCTGATGCCCTGGCTCACGGTGCTGGAAAACGTCACTCTGGTCGCGCCGCCTGACCACCCGGATCCCACCGGCGAAGCCTTGTCTTTACTCACACTCACCGGCCTCGAGTCACAGGCTGAGAAGTATCCGTCACAGCTCTCCGGCGGTATGAGCAAAAGACTGGCACTGGCACGGGCGATGATGTTCAAACCCGGTGTCCTGCTGATGGATGAACCCTTTTCGTCTCTTGACGCACCGGCTGCAGAAAGTTTGCGCCAGTGCGTGCTATCGCTGAAGGCGACTTCGCCTTTCAGCATTATTTATGTTACCCACGATTTGAAGGAGGCCGTTGCTATTGCCGATCGCGTACTGATTTTAGACGCGAATCCTATGACATTGAAACATCAGGAATTTATCACTCTGCCCCGCCCCAGGTATTTACATGACAAAGCCGTCAGCGATGTTTGTGAGCCTTTGTATCGTGCCTGGCCGGGACTGTTGTACGGGAATGCTGATGAACGCAAAACCATGTAAACCAACACATCATTGTTGTTAAGCAATTGTGAAACAGATATTATTCCTCCATACCTCTGGAGGACACATGAGTCGTCAACAAGCACAACTGGCTGTCGCGCAGGACATCGTCAGCGGTGTAGCCCGCGCCGGGAGTGAACAACAAGACCCGGTGAAAGCTGCCGCGGAGATTTACCGTGCACTTGCTCCCTGTGAGCCAACCTGTGTAGTTTTTTACTGCTGCACCCGCTATCCGCTGGAATTATTAGCGCGGGAGTTATCCCGTTATTTTCCGGACATTACGGTGATCGGCTGTACTTCTGCAGGTGAAATTACCCCGCTGGGCTACAAAAAGCACAGCATCAGTGCATTCGGGCTGAGTCAGTCCCTGTTTGCTGTGGAATCTGTGCTGATTGAAAATCTCGCTGCGTTTACCAAAAGCGATGCGGATACGCTGGTTGACGGTATGCTGAATAACCTGCGCAAAAAGGCTGTCACGTCTTCACCTATTGATAAACAATGTTTTGCACTGTCGCTGCTCGACGGTTTATCTGTGCGTGAGGAACTGGTGATTAATGCATTGAGCGAGAGCCTGCATGAAATCCCGCTGGTCGGTGGTTCCGCAGGAGACGATCAGCATTTTGTTGATACTCAGGTGTTTTATAACGGCAAGTTTTACAGCGACGCTGCAGTGTTTATGCTGGTGAATACGGCCTGCAATTTTGAAGTGTTCAGTCAGCATCACCTTGCTCCTATGCAGGAAAAGCTGGTTGTGACTCAGGTTTCGCCGGATTTACGGGTTGTGCAGGAATTTAATGCCGAACCCGCTGCACTGGAATACTGCCGTATTAACAATCTGAAGCTGGAAGATTTGAATTCCCGCACCTTTGCCATGTATCCGCTGGCAGTTCAGATTGGTGATCATCTGTATATCCGCAGCATTCAACAGGTAAATGATGATTTAAGCCTTACCTTCTTCTGCGCCATCGATGCCGGTGTTGTGCTTACCCAGATGACATCGCCGGGCTTGTTGTCGCATACATCAATGATTTTCAATTTACTGGAAGAATCAGTCGGTGAAATTCAGTTACTCATCGGTTTTGACTGTATTCACCGCCGGGCGGAAATCGACGAGTATCAACTTGAAGAAGATATGTCTGAACTGTACATGGAACACAATGTCATTGGCTTTAGCACTTACGGTGAACAAATCAACGGGTTACATCTGAACCATACCTTTACCGGTGTTGCTATAGGATATCCACGTGACCAGGCCAACCCAGACCTTACCCTCACATAGGCCTTATCCGGCAGTCAATAACGACGTCGCTTCAGACGAACTGGAGCGCCTGCGTTACGAAAATGAAAAGCTGACAAAAATAAACGCGGTGCTGATGCGCCGTGTTGAAATGGGATGGGGCAACCACAGCGATGCCTATCAGTCTTTCGAAGATGCCGCTCTGCTTGCTGACAAAGTCAAAGAACGGACATTTAAGTTACAGCAAACGCTGCACCGTCTGGAAGAATCGAACCAGCAGTTAGACCAGGCCCGTCATGACGCCGAATTAAGCCGGATTTCTTCTGATCAGGACCGCCAGCGTCTTACAGATGCCATAGAAAGTATCTCTGAATCCTTTGTTCTGTTTGATGCCGACCGCAAAATGGTACTGGTGAACAACCGCTGCCGTGAATTCTGGACCCGCTTTGGCATTGTTTTTGAGATTGGCGTTACCACCTTTCAGCAAATTACCGCTGCGTCACTGCCTCTGGTTGATCACAGCTGTAAAGTACAGAGAAAAGTCAGTGCGTTTCCTGAGTCCATTACCCAGACCATTTTCAAACTGAAAGACGGCACATGGATCCAGATGTCTGAGCGGAAGACCGCTGAGAACGGCCTGGTGGTGGTATACACCGATATCACCAACATCAAAAAGACAGAAGAGTTACGTTATCAGACGGCCATGGCAGAGCAGGCACAGTTGCTGAAGTCGACGCTGGAAAACATGACAGAAGCGGTGGCCCTGATCAACGAAAACAACGAGCTGGAAACATGGAATCAGCAGTTCCTGGAGTTCGCCGGTCTGAAAGAAGCCGACGTAAAACGGGGTGTAAAGTACAACCAGCTGCTGGCGAACAGCGCTCTGCGTGAAGTACCCGCCTTGCCCATGGACGAATGCCTGAATGATGATGGCTTTGGTGAAACAGAAGTGGTGCTGGAAAGCGGTATTGTGCTGTTGTTTAAAAGCCATCTTATTCCTTCCGGCGGCATGCTGAACACTTTTACCGACATCACTGAACGCAGTCATCATCAACGCGCGCTGCAGGAAAGTGAGCAACGCATCCGTCTGATTACCGATGCTATGCCGGCGCTGATTTCTTACGTCAATAAAGACATGTGCTATGAATTCGTGAACCGGGAGTTTGAAAAGTGGTATCACCGCTCCCGTTCAGAAATCATCAGCCACCATCTGCGAAATGTACTGGGTGAACAAACGTTCAGTAACCTGCAAATATATATTGAACGGGCAATGCTCGGGCAATCAGTCAATTTTGAGGTTGAAACCACAATGGATAACGGCAACAGCCGGATTTCCAACAAGACCTACATTCCTCACTTCGATCAGGAGCGCAATGTAGTCGGCTTCTTCGCGCTGGAGCAGGACGTTACCGAGCAGCGGCGCACCGCCAAGGCGCTTAAGCATGCTTACGATTACATGGAACAGCGTGTAAACCAGCGTACCAAGAAGATTTCCGAGATAAATGCCCAGTTGCGCAAAGAAATTGAAGACCGTCAGCTGGCGCAAATCCACTTGCTGGAAGCCAAGCGGGAAGCAGAGCACGCTAACGAATCAAAAAGTAAATTCCTCGCTGCAACCAGCCACGACCTGTTGCAGCCAATGAATTCAGCCCGTTTATTTGTCAGTGCGCTGGCAGAGCAGACGCTGCAACCGGAAGCACAGAAACTGACCAGTTCACTGAGCTATTCGCTGGAGAATCTGGAGTCGCTGATCACGGCACTTGTGGATATTTCCAAGCTGGAGGCCGGTTTGATTGAGCCGGTGCTGGATGACTTTGCTGTTGAAGATCTCATGAGCAACCTTGAGAATGAATTCCGTCAACAGGCAGAAGCCAGAGGCCTGAAATTCCGTTTCCGCAACTCCTCCCGTGTAGTGAACTCGGATGGCTATCTGCTCGCCCGAATTCTTCGCAACCTGCTCAGTAACGCTATCCGGTATACCAATGAAGGCGCAATCCTTTTAGGTGCCCGCAGACGGGCACATGGTCTGGAAATTCAGGTGTGTGATACCGGGATCGGCATTCCCGAAGATAAACTGAGTGATATCTTCCAGGAATTTAACCGTGTTGAAGCGAAGAAACGGCGTCATGACCAGGGACTGGGCTTAGGTCTGGCTATTGTGGATAAACTTTCCACCGTGATGAACCATAAAATCCATGTGACGTCCGTTGAAGGGAAAGGCTCCTGCTTTACCGTTACCCTGCCCTACGGCACACAACGATTAACGTCTGACTTGCCCCGTAAATCCGCCGTACAGGACAGATTTAACAGTCATCTTGAAGGCGCAAACCTGCTTATTATTGATAACGATGAAGCCATTTGCGCCGGTATGGAAGAGTTGCTGGGCGGCTGGGGAATTCAGGTGACCAGCGTGCAGACACTGGAAGATTTGGGTAAAGAGGACTGGCTGAAAGACTTACAACCCGACATCATAGTCGCTGACTACCACCTTGATGACGGTGACACCGGTTTTGATGCCCTTGAAATCGTTGAGCGGGAACTGGGAACCGGCACACCGGTGATTATGATCACAGCGAACTACACCAATGAATTACGCCAGTCTGTGCGGGCAAAAGGCTACTCACTGCTGAATAAGCCAGTGAAACCCCATAAAATGAAACTGGCCTTGAGCAACCTGATGTCGAAGAAGGCCGGGGAATAATACCGGCCCGAATTAAAATCAACAGATGAAGTCGTGGTAACGCGCTGACTTCATACTGTGTTCTCAAAGTAGTCAGGCAGGTCACGCCCCGAGCTTTGCTATAAAAGTCCCTATACTGAACAAGGCCGCAGAAGTAAGCAGAAGGCAAGCACCTGATTCCAAACGATTACATTTTGAAAGGTCGGGAACAGGTTTATTGTTCCGGCAAATCAATAAGGAATAAGCTGCGCCGACGTAAAAACCGGTTATATGTGAGTAGAAGTCGACCGAATCCCGATGAACAAAAGAAACAAGAATATCCGCAAGAATGGTAAGCAGAATTATCTTTACTGAGGTAATCATAAAGCCGGGAGGTAGCACAGTCTTATACTTAACCCTTAAGACAAAGAATGCTCCGATCAGACCGTAAATTGCCCCCGATGCCCCGACCACATAATCAAATGATGAAAATACATGACTTACGAGGAAACCTGTAATGCCTGCAGTGAAAAATAAATTGCAGTACCTCACATTACCCAGTAAGACGCTAACAATTTTACTGTATATTGCCAGAAGGCAGATATTAAAAAACAAATGAAAGAAGTTCACATGTATAAAAATGGCTGAGAAAAACTGATAAAAATCTTTATTCCTGATTACTGACTTTCCCACTCCCCCAAGGTAAATGGCATCTGAAACAGTTTCATTCGAATAAAGCAGTGCATAAAGAATCGCCATTAAAGCCGCAAGCAACGAATACACCCAAACGTTATGACTATTTATTTTCTCTGCAAATGCCTGTGAATTATTAAGTCTGTCGCTTAACGCCAGCTTTTCTCCCAAAGCATGGTAAATAACCTCAATCTCTGACTTATTTTCTAAAGAGTGAGTATCTATAATTATGTGTGGATACTTGTGAGCGCTTATGGCTAATGTGAGGGAATCTTTGTGCAGGTGTATTGAGTTAATGTCATTCAGAGGTATACAGACATAACCCTTAAGGCTAAATATTTGAGGAATAATCAGCCTGTTCTGGTTCAATAAAATACAATGAAACGCTTTATTATTTCTGCACCCCAAATAGCAAGATAATAATAGCAATGTTGCAACTGATAACTCTACGAGTGCTAAAATCCATTTACCATCCAATGCAAAGAAAAAAAACAACAATAAAGCTGCTATCCAACAGTAGATTAAAGCCCTGTAAAGGGATTTTATTTTTGCTGTCAGGTATTTTCTGTCGTATCTGATTTTCATGATTAGATCTGTTCGGAGGATAATGATTCAGGAAAAAGCGTCACACTTTTCAATCGAAGTATAAACTGACCAATAAGACAGTTTGTATATTATGAGGCACGTGCTCTTTTCCTGGATCCGTACCATGACAAGTACTAAGCCAACCGCTTTGCAGATTCGCGCAGGGCAAACTCCCGCAGTGTTTGAAGTTGCGGACTTTCTGTTTGCCAGTAATGCCAGTACAGAGGCGTATCCACGTGATAACCCGGCATCAGGTCGACTAACTCTCCGTTTTCCAGCTCTTTATTCAGTTGCAGCACAGGTAACAAGCCGTATCCTATGCCGGCCAGCATAGCTTGCTTAAACCCTTCAGACGACGGACAGAGGTGCACCAGTGAGGGTGTTGTGCCGTTTACTTCCTGTAAAAAATCGTGCTGGAGCCTGTCATGCTCATTAAACACCAGGCAAGGAACATCGCTGAGCTGTTCAGGCCCGGTAATATTGTACCGGTGAATAAACGCAGGGCTCGCAATCACTTTGTACCGGAGTGCGCCCAGTGAACTCACTTTGCCCCCGTTTACTGCTTCTGCTGATGAGCATATGCAAACCATAACCTCTCCCGCTTTCATGCGCTGTAAGGCAATGGACTGATCTTCCGTAATGATTTCAAACTGAAACTGACATCCTGCTTCTTCTTCCGTTATCGCCAGTGCTGCCGGTAACCAGGTGGCCAGTGAATCCACGTTAGCCACAAGCTTTACTGTTAACGGACCGGATTGAACATCATGACCGGCAATACCCTGAACGTTCAGAGCTACTTCAAGTTGCCGGACTTGTTGCAAATGATTCAGCAGTCTTTTGCCCAGTGCCGTTGCAGAAGGTGGCTGTGTCCGCACCAGTACCGGCTGTCCCAGCAGTGCTTCTAACTGATGAATGCGTTTACTCACCGCTGACTGGGTCAGAAACATTTTCTTCGCCGCTCTCTCAAAGCCTTTTTCCGCAATCACATGGGACAGCGCATCAAGTAACTGATAATCAATCATGAATTTTAGGAATGTATAGATAGATATAGTCATTAGATTAATAGTAAAAATGCCATTAATCTAGCGCCTGTGTGTTGTCATCAACTTTTAAATTACTAAACGGGAGCCGGTTGTGCAGTCATTTTTATCCGGAATGGGATTAGGTATGAGCCTGATCATTGCTATTGGTGCACAAAATATCTGGGTGCTCAGTCAAAGCATGGCCGGTGCCAACCGGTTGGCAATTGCCCTGACCTGCATACTCTGCGATGCAGTACTGATTTTTCTCGGCGTTTTTACCGCCAGTGAAATCAAAACCTGGATCCCGGGACTCATTCCCTGGCTGACCTGGGCAGGTGTCGCATTTCTGCTTTATCTTGCTTTTGGTGCGGCCAAACGGGCTTACGAAGGGTCGTCGGGCCTGACTCTTCATGCAGAAAAAGCTGCCAAAGCATGGTGGAAAACCAGCCTTGCCGCGTTGGCAATCAGCTTACTCAACCCCCACGTATATCTGGATACCGTTGTCCTGCTGGGCAGTATCGGCGCGCTGCAACCTGAACCGCTGGTATTTGCATTCGGGGCGACAACCGGTTCAGTATTGTGGTTCGGCAGTCTGGTGCTGTTTTCTCCGGCACTGAAAAAGCTGCTGAAATCCCCGCTTCGCTGGCGTATTTTCGACAGCATTATTGCTGTAGCACTCTGCGCCATCGCCTGGCAGTTATACAACACACCTGCTGGCTGAACCCGGCCAGCCACTTCCGGTAAATTCTATTCTGTTTTTTCAACGCATCAGATAGTGATTGAAATCGATACTCGCCGCGCACAGTGCAGCCTGAATGCGGTTGTGTACGTTCAGTTTATTTAAGATGGCTGAAACATGAGCTTTCACTGTGGTTTCCGCAATATTCAGCTCGTAGGCGATTTGCTTGTTCGATTTGCCTTTCGCAATACACTCAAACACCAGCAGTTGTCTGCGAGTCAGTGCTGCAATTAATTTAGGGTCAATTTGCTGCGCGCTGTTCTCGTCTTTCGGCTTGCCGGTACCACTTTTACGGATAATATCCGGTGGCAGATAAACCTGGCCGGAAAGCACCTGCTCTAACGCAGCGACAATCTGTTCACAGCTGGATGACTTGGTGATAAAACCCACTGCACCGTAAGTAAATGCTTGCAGCACCACATTTTTATCTTCTTCTGCAGAGACAATCACAATGGGAATTTCGGGAAATTGATTACGAAACCGCACAATGCCGTTCAGGCCGTCCATACCCGGCATGTTCAGGTCTAACAGCACCAAATCAATATCAGGATTCTCTTCAGCCACTTCAATTGCAGCATCAAGGTCTGTACAGGTAATGGTTTTTGTTTCTGCTATATTCCGCTCGACAAAGTCGGTAATGGCATAGCGAAACAGTGGATGATCATCTGCAACCAGGATTTCTACCATAATTGTAAACCTTTTGTTAATTCATGACTGATAGTAGTAAATTCCGCACAGGCCTGTCGAGCACTATGCATGGGTTATTTACCCAGTTTCTTCTTTTGTTGCATTCCACGTTTAGGATCGTAGCCCCAAATTGCAATCCCGCAGAATAAGACGGTAGTTGCAAAGGTGACCCAACCTGCGGTGGGATTCCAGCTCTCATATAACGCAAAACGAATCAGTTCTACTGCGTGAGTAAAAGGATTATATTGCGAAATCCAGTATAACCACTCGTTCGACTCTTTCAGTTTCCACAACGGATACAGCGCAGATGAAAGAAAAAACATGGGAAACACCACGAAATTCATTACACCGGCAAAGTTCTCCAGTTGTTTGATGAAAGATGACAGTAAAAGCCCGAGAGCGCCAAGCATTAATGCACCGACCAGTAGTGCCGGTGCTGCATAAATATAGCCCATAAGCGGTACTTCGATACCCAGCAGATAGGCCAGTAAAAAGAAGACATAGGCCTGCAGTAACGAAATAATAGCGCCGGCAATGAGCTTACTTATCAGTAAAAACGGGCGGGGAAGCGGGCTGGTAAGCAGCACCTTCATACTTCCCATTTCACGGTCGTACACCATGGACAGTGAGCTTTGCATGCCGTTGAACAACAAAATAATGCCCGCCAGACCCGGCATAATATACACGTCATAAGTAATGTAGGTGTCATATGGCGGGATAATAGCGATACCCAGTGCAGCTCTGAAACCGGCGGCAAAAACAATCAGCCACAATAACGGCCTCACAAGGGCACTGACCAGCCGCGCCTTCTGATGCCAGAAACGCCACATCTCCCGCACCACAATGCCTTTGAATGCCATCCAGTACTTCATGCTGCGTCATCCTGTGTAGTCAGTTGCCGGTACAGGGCTTTTACGTCACCGGCCTGATATTCAGTGAGTGCAGTCTGACAGGGCATATCCATTAAAATGCTCCCCTGATGTAACAGGATAAGATTATCTTCAGGCAAGACTTCATCCACCAGATGGGTAGATGACAACACCGTAATGCCCTTCTCAGAGCACAGGTCGCGAATATGGCGGTTTATGCTGTCTCTGGTGGGCATATCCAACCCCACACTGGCCTCGTCGAGCAATAAAATGGCGGGTTCATGCAGCAACGCGCGGGCAATTTCTACTCTGCGGCGGTGGCCACCGTTTAATGAGCGCACTTTCTCATGCTGCCGCCCGGTCAAATCAAATCTGGCCAGTTCCCGTGCGATGGCTTCTTTCGTTGCAGAGGCAGACATGCCGTGCAAGCCGGCGTGGTAATTCAGGTTCTGGTAAACAGTTAAATCTAAGTCCAGCGTGCTTTGCTGAAACACGATCCCCAATGCCGCTAACGCCTTGCGCGGGGCGTTGGCTGTATCATAACCACCTACAAAAATGTCACCTTCCGCACTTTGCAGCAACTGACAAAGCAGGTTAAACAGCGTACTTTTACCCGCACCATTCGGGCCAAGTAACGCGTAGAAACGGCCCTGTTCCAGGTTCAGGTTCACATTGTGCAGTACTGTCTTTTGCTGATAACCGAACTGCAAGCCAGCGACAGATAACGCCAGGCTCATGGCTTCACCGCCACGCCCCAGGGATAACGTCCTACTTTCAGGGTTTTGATTACTTTTAATTTATCTGTATCGATGACTGATACATCGCCACTCACACCATTGGTGGTAAACAGTAAAGACTGATCGTTGGCGAAGGCGAGTTGCCATACACGACGTCCCACCAGCAGATAATCCAGCACTTCATAGGTTTTCGCATCGACTACCGCTACATGATTAGCCGGACCCAGCGCTACAAACGCATATTTGCCGTTATCAGTCAGTTTCACACCCACAGGCTGAATTTTATCCCTGTGTACACCCGGGATTTTGAAATTAATCACCTTTGTAATCGATTTGCTGTCCACATCAACAATGGAAACGGTTCCGCCAATTTCTGAAGAAGCCCAAACCGTTTTGCCGTCTTTGCTAAACTCCACGTGGCGGGGACGCTGATCGACCAGTGTGTTGTCTACCAGTTGCTGATTTGAGGCGTCAATCCAGTGCAGCATGTTAGTGGTTTCAGAGGTATTGATAACCCATTTACCATCGGGACTGGCAGCCATACCTTCAGGCTCCACGCCTACGTCAATCTGTGCAATCACATCCCGTTTTTCCGTATCAACAACGGTGACTACGGCGTCGTCTTCGTTGGCGATATACAGGTGATGATTATTAGGATGCAGCGCGAACTGCTCGGGATCTTCTCCAGAGGGCAGGTTATGAATGATCCTGTTGGTACTTACATCCAGGACCTGCACTGCATCTGAATCGCTGGCGCAGATATACAGGTATTTATAGTCATTGCTGAAAATAATCCCCCTTGGACGCATACCCACTTCGATGGTTTCAATTACTTCCAGTGAACCGGTATCAATGAGGGTCAATGTGTCATCTTTTTCGTTCGACACATAAGCAACACCCGCCAAAGCAGGGCTGGCGAACAGCATCATTGCGGGGAGAACCAACGACTTCATACTTACTCCTTGACCATGGAACAACGAACTTCCGACTTGTCATACCCCAGCGTATCTAAATCCGTCACGGGATGAAGAAAACCTTCCTGAGGAGACTGGGAAACCAGAGATTCCGGCTGCACTAACGGGATGGGCTGACGCAGTTGTCCGTTCCACTGGCGGAAGGTCAGTTTGCGTCCTTTGAACGCTGCCAGCTCAAATTTATCGCTCATAAGGTATTGATAAAGCGTAGCAGAGTTATTCGATTTTGTTCGGGTGACCGCTTCAGCAACGGCTCTGACAGCAAGCCAGGCGTTAAAGTCGTCGTCATTCATAGGGCGCTGATTCGCCTCAAAAAAGCGGTTTTGCAATTGGATAGCTCCCCACTGTTCAATACTGCGATGCCAGGAAGCGGCTTTGAGTCCGTGGGTACCGGCTACGGGACGGGGCAACCAGGTGTTATAGGGTAAATAAAAACCAAACAGGTTTTGTGTATCTGCCACCAGCACCACGTCATAATCTTCTCCCTGCGTCATGGCGGGCACTTCCTGCTGGGAAGTACGGCGTAAATCCGTGTCGAAGGTCCAGGTTTTACGCCCGGTAATTTTAGTACCAAAGCGCTTTGATGCCCGTTCAAAAGCCTGCGCCATAGCTTTATCGCCTTCACCGCTGCCAGAAACTAAAAGCCATTCCCGCCAGCGTTTTGCCATCAGAAACTGACCCAGCGCATCGCCCAGCATGACGTAACTCGGGGAAGTGTGCAGTAAACCGGCCCGGCATTGATTTAGCCGCCAGCTGTCAGATTTGTTTGTTGCATTGAGCATCAGCCCGGCGTCCGCACCGGGCAGGGCCAGAATTGCCTGCAAGGTACTGTCTGGCACATCCAGGATCAGAGGCCCGTTATTGGCTGTCAGCCACGCCTGTACTTTGCCGGTAAGGGCTTCCCCGCTGGCATCTTCCAGTACCGTCAGCGCGTAGTGATGTTTAAGAAAGCGACCGGTGGTATTGGAATCATCCGTCCCGAGCAAAGCGCCGGCAAAACCATTGTTCGCAGGAGTTTTAAACAGCGCCAGTGAAGTAGAAGACGTCAGTCCGGTTTGTTTTACATAGGCTATATTTACCGGTAAGTCGTCAGCAAAAGATTGTGTGACGGGCACCAGCAGGCTTAGCAGACATGGCATAGCCAGCAACCGCATCACATAACGTGATGCAGCTTTCAGCGGTATTGCCAGGCCAGGTGTCGCCATTATCGTTATTAGTGGGGCGAACATACCGGTACTCCTTTTGCGAAGGTGAACTAAATACTAGTTGATGACCCGTCCATTATGAATGAGCACAAAGGATGAAAGGTTTACTACCTTAGTACAATTGGACGAATCCGGCATATCACCTACCTTTTAAAACGTGTCTGGTTATGTCGCAAACACAACAAAACCTACTCAAGTTGTCCGCCAACTCTAACCAGCATTGACACTATCTGACAACTTTTGGAGATGTATAAATGAAAAATTTCTCAACCATATTGCGTAGTACGCTGGCAGCGGTTATCGCTGTATCTTCAGCGCAGGCCCTTGCTCATGGCGATGTTACACCACAGGCAGTGGACACCAGCGCGTTACCTCAACTGGGCGAGGAATGGAAAGCCACAAACCCTTACACTGGTAATGAGCTGGCAATTAAAATTGGTGACTCTGCCTACAACCAGAACTGCGCCCGTTGCCACGGCCTGGAAGTTATTTCTGGCGGTATCACTCCGGATCTGCGTAAACTGAATGACGAAAACGAATTTTTTAGTCCGGAAGAAGCTGACGACTGGTTCATGATGCGTATCCGTAACGGTGCAGTTATCGACGGCCGTGTTTACATGCCGCCATTCGAAGGCATCCTTAGTCAGGAAGCAATGTGGGCAATCAAATCTTACATCGAAACTCGCGGCACCCCCGAGTAACAGCTATGGCTCGCTTATTACGTTGCTGGATAACGGGCCTTGCGCTGACTGCCTTTATGGCAGTCAGCGCTTTTTCAGTTCAGGCCCGAAGCTATGACGATATTATTGAGTCAGGCTATATCACCATTGCGGTCTACAATAATTTCCCCCCTTATTCTTTTCTGGACGATGAATCTCCTGCCGGTGTCGACATTGAAGTAGGAAAAGCCATCGCTGCAGGACTAGGTGTTGAACCACGCTGGATGTGGATTAATGCCGATGAAAATCTGGAAGATGATTTACGACAGGCAGTATGGAAAGGTCATATCATTACCCGCCAGAAAGCGGATCTGATGATGCGCGTTCCTTACGACCGTAAATTCAGTTACGGCATTGACGGATACGGTCTGCCCCGTAATGAAATGGTGGTGATGTTCGGCCCTTATCACCGTGAAAAATGGGCGCTGCTGAAGAACACTGAAAAAACTAATGGCATCGACACACTGGCTATTTTCCAGTACGAGAAAATTGCCGTGGAAATCGACTCACTTCCGGACACCTTTTTAGGTTCGACCATTGGCGGCAGATTACGGAAAAACATGGTACATACCAACACCACCTTTGACGGCATAGACCTGTTCAAAAAAGGGGAAGTCGCCGCAGTCGCGGGCATGCAATCTCAGCTGGAGTGGGCACAGCCAGCCACTGATACTTTCACCATCAATGCTACCGGTCTTGCAGCAATGAGCATTAAAGCCTGGGATATTGGTATGGCGGTGAAAACGGATTACCGGCAGTTGGCTTATGCTATTGAAGACATCACCGTTCCTATGATCGAAGACGGTCGAATGAAGGCCATTTTTGACGACTACAAAATTACCTACACGGTACCCGGTTTATACGCCGGAGA
Source organism: Alteromonas sp. NFXS44 (assembly GCF_040148705.1). Taxonomy (NCBI): domain Bacteria; kingdom Pseudomonadati; phylum Pseudomonadota; class Gammaproteobacteria; order Alteromonadales; family Alteromonadaceae; genus Alteromonas; species Alteromonas sp. NFXS44. The sequence continues at coordinate 650,411 of NZ_JAGDEA010000012.1, forward strand.
ATAACCGGGCATGACGGGGAGCGTGGTCCCGGTGTCATCACGCTTCCCATTTTTTATTAAATCTTCCCCGTCTGTTTCAGTGCTGATTCATCCCCAAACACACTGTTCCGCGCTCATCACGATTTGTTATGCAAACCACATAATCTATTGGCCTGACGTTATTTACCTGTGCTTCTCACCCTCCCTTTTTGACCCGTTTTTCAGGGTATTACTACCAAGGGAGTAAAAATGATAATCCAAGGTTTAATGGTTGTTAAAAAAACATTAGCTAATACTGACCATGTCGTCGTCCGAAGATGTTCTATGCTTAGGGTCCGGAGGACGGATTAACAATAATGCAAGGCCGTAAGAAGAACGCTCCCAACTAATACAACTGTTTTTCAGACGAGCCGCTTGTGTAAAAAGGTGGAAAGACCACCGAAGCACCTGTTGAACTACTGGAGAAACCTGATGAAAAGTCGAACAGTTTCACGTCACCTGATTAGCTCTGCTGTCGGTCTGGCCTTGTCTCTTAGCACCTTAGGCGGTGTTCAGGCGGCAGGCGTTACCGATAAAGACATACTTAACGACGCTAAAACCACCGGCGATATTTTAAGCTATGGCATGGGCCCGCGCGGACAGCGCTTCAGCCCGCTGGACACACTGAATACAAAAAACGTAAAGAAAATGCACCCTGTGTGGGCGTTCTCGCTGGGTGGTGAGAAACAACGCGGTCAGGAATCACAGCCTCTGGTACACGATGGCGTGATGTTCGTAACAGGTTCTTATTCACGTATTTATGCCATTGACGTAAAAACCGGTGATGAGCTGTGGCAATACGAAGCCCGTCTGCCAGATGGCATCATGCCTTGCTGTGACGTTATCAACCGTGGTGCAGCACTGTATGACGACCTGGTTATCTTCGGTACTCTGGATGCGATTCTGGTCGCCCTTGACCAGAAAACCGGCAAAGTGAAATGGCGTAAGAAAATGGGTGACTACAAAGCAGGTTACTCATTCACTGCTGCGCCTATGATTGTTAAGGGCATGGTTGTAACAGGTATCTCTGGTGGTGAATTCGGTATCGTAGGTAAAGTTGAAGCCCGCGATGCGAAAACCGGTGAACTGGTATGGACCCGCCCTACTGTTGAAGGTCACATGGGTTACCTGAACGGTAAAGAAAACGGTATCACCGGTGGTGAAGCTAACAAGACCTGGACTGGCGACCTGTGGAAAACCGGTGGTGCAGCAACATGGCTTGGCGGTACCTACGACCCTGACCAGGATCTGATTTTCATGGGTACAGGTAACCCTGCACCATGGAACTCTCACTTACGTCCTGGCGATAACCTTTACTCTTCTTCACGTCTGGCTATCGATCCTGACACAGGCAAAATCGTTTGGCACTTCCAGACCACACCACATGATGGCTGGGATTTCGACGGCGTAAACGAACTGATTGCGTTTGACTACAAAGAAAAAGGTAAAACTGTTAAAGCGGCCGCGACTGCTGACCGTAACGGTTTCTTCTATGTACTTAACCGTGAAAACGGCGAGTTCCTTCGCGGCTTCCCGTTCGTCAGCGGTATCACGTGGGCTGAAGGCCTGAATGATGACGGTACGCCAATTTACAAAGAGGGCGGTCGCCCGGGTAACCCTGCTGGCAGCGAGAACGGTGAGAAAGGTGAAACGGTATTCTCAGTACCTTCATTCCTGGGTGGTAAGAACTGGATGCCTATGGCGTATAGCCAGGACACCGGTCTGTTCTATGTACCTTCTAACGAATGGGGCATGGACATCTGGAACGAGCCGGTAAGCTATAAGAAAGGTGCAGCTTACCTGGGTTCTGGTTTCACTATCAAATCTGTTTACGAAGATCACATCGGTTCACTCAAAGCCATCGATCCTAAAACCGGTAAAACCGTTTGGGAATATAAAAACAACGCACCTCTATGGGGCGGTGTTCTGGCCACTGCGGGTAACCTGGTCTTTACCGGTACACCTGAAGGCTACCTGATGGGCTTCGATGCCAAAACAGGTGAAGAAGTTTACCGGTTTAATACGGGGTCAGGCATCGTCGGCTCTCCTGTTACATGGGAAATGGACGGTGAGCAGTACCTGAGTATCTTGTCTGGCTGGGGCGGCGCAGTACCTCTTTGGGGTGGTGAAGTTGCCAAACGCGTAAAAGACATTAACCAGGGCGGCACAGTCTGGACGTTCAAGTTGCCTCGCTCGTAACGCGGGCATCGTAGCAGGGTTTTGGTCCCACAACCCTGTTACGAGTTTTTATTCAAAGAGCTGGTATGGACCTGACGCCGGCTCTTTTTTAAGGACCCGCCTCATGACAGGATTCATCCATACTGCCTTTTTAAGAACCCTATTCTTCATTTCACTCTGCTTTAGCGCATGTGCCACTCTGGCCGAAGAAGTCAGTATCGATGATTCCCTTATCCAATCTATTTTTCCTAAAGCCACGCTCATTGGCGAAAAGCAAGCCGGTGTCCCCGTGCAACCGGTTTATCAGTTACAGGAATTGCTGGGCTATGTGTTTGCCAGTAACGATCTGGTGAATTTACCCGGCTTCTCTGGTACCCGTATCAATCTGCTTATCGGCATCGACACCGCCGGCAATGTGAAAGGCATTCGTATAATCAATCACCACGAGCCCATTTTCCTGCACGGACTGGGCCCTGAACCCATGCTCAATTTCATAAACCAGTATGAAGGTCTGAATGTGGGTCAGCGGGTGATTGTGGATTCCGCTGCAAAGAACAACGCGGATGATCCTTCTACGGTACATGTGGATGGCGTGACCAAAGCCACGGTTTCGGTGATCATCATTAATGACACCATTTTGCTGTCTTCGCTTAAAGTTGCTCGTCAGCTATTGTCCGGCTTTGCCAGTTCACCGTTGGCCACACCGAAAGAGATGTATGAAGAAAAAAGCTGGCAGCAGTTACTGGAAGAAGGTCTGGTTCGTCAATGGCGCATCAGCCAGCAGGACATGGCTGACGGCTTCAACATTGAGCTTGATACATTCCCCGGCGATACCTTTGACCTTTCTTACGACAACTTCGACGTGTATTACGCCTACCTGAACGCCCCGACTATCGGGCGTAATTTGTTGGGTGACAGCGAGTATCAACGCTTAATGGGTATTCTTAAACCCAATGAGCAGGCATTCCTGGTGATGTCGGTAGGTTTCTTCAGCTACCTGGAAGACGACTTCAAACCCGGCACGGTAGCCAATCGCATTTCGCTGACGCAGAATGATTTGCCCTTCCCCATGCGGGATTTAAACTTCTACAGTTATGCCGACCAGCAATTGGGCGCAGGCATGCCTGAGAGCGACGATGTACAGGTATTCGTGGTAAACACCCAGTCCGGATTCAACCCCGGTGATACCATGTCGCTGAACCTGAATATTGATATTGCCCGCAACCACCTCATCCGCAATCAACTGCACCTGCACGATGATTACAGCCTGCCGGAAACTCTGTTTGATTTTGCCGAAGCCGTGGTGGAAGAAGCGCCGAAAGCGCCTTGGGTACGCATCTGGGAAAACCGCATCGTGGATATTTCGGTACTGGTGGTGAGCCTGGTACTGGTCACGCTGATATTTATTTTTCAGCATCGCTTGTCAGCTAACGAGAAGCTATTTCGCTGGGTTCGCTGGAGTTTCCTCACCTACACGCTCATATTCATTGGCTGGCTGTGGCAGGGACAGCTTTCTATCGTCAATATTTATCCAATCCTGCAAAGTGTTATCAATGGTTTCGACATCAATATGTACCTGATGGACCCCATTCTGTTCATCCTCTGGAGCTACGTATTCGTTAGTCTGTTTATTGTTGGTCGCGGTATTTTTTGTGGTTGGCTGTGCCCGTTTGGCGCACTGCAGGAAATGGTGGGCTGGGTGGCGAAAAAGCTGCGTATCCGTCAGAAGAAGGTGCCTTTCGATGCTCACAGTAAACTCTGGTGGGTTAAATACGTCATTCTGATTGGCCTGGTGATCACCTCTTTCGCCTCAGTGAGAGTGGCTGAAATTGCCTCAGAAGTGGAACCGTTCAAAACCGCGATCACATTGCAGTTTGTGCGCACCTGGCCGTTTGTTTTGTATGCGGTTGCCTTGCTGATTGCCGGCCTGCGGATCAATAAATTCTACTGCCGCTATGTCTGCCCGCTGGGCGCTGGTTTAGCGGTGCTCGGGTACTTCCACGCCGGTGAATGGCTTACCCGTCGCAAGGCTTGTGGTAACCCCTGTACCCTTTGTCATCACAAATGCGACATCAAAGCCATCACGCCGAAAGGTGATATCAATTACAATGAATGTGTGCAGTGTCTGGAGTGTATTGTTTATTACAACAACGATGATTTATGCCCGCCGCTTAAGAAAGCAAAGCGGCAGGACAAGGCCGGGCGTAATAAAAAGCAGCGCAAAGGCGATGTAGAAATTTATACACCGGCCTGATTTCTGCCAGGGCACTTTTTGTTATTCAGGCTCAGTAGCTTGAGGGTCTTTCCTGTCCAGCCAGCTTTTCAACAATGCAAACGTAATGCGTGGCCGGTCGTTATAGAAACCGTGTGCGCCACCTGGCACCACAGCCAGTTCTGCCCCCGGCGTCAGTGCCAGATAGTCCTGCACCGTATCAATGCGTGCTGAGTCATACTGACCAATCATGAACAAAGTTTTCATCGGGTCAATGTCTGCCAGTAAATGGGTGGCATCGTAGCTTTTTAACACGCCGGTGGATGAGAACTCACTTGGTCCCCACATCTTGTTGTAGATAAGCGGATTAAAGCCGTTGCCGCCTACGTTATCGTAGTAGGCTTTGGCCGCTTCAGTACCAATACCACGGGTGTAGTAGACGGAATAAAGTTTGGTATAAGCCTTACGACAAACGTCGCCTTCCGGTGGCTTCGCTGATTCACACTGTTTCAGCGCTGCCTGTACGTCTTGCGGGGCGGCTTTTACCAGCAGGTTTGCATCCATGATCCAATGTGGCGTCGAAATAAACGTGCCTCCCAAAACCGTAGACACGGTGTGCCGGGGATATTTAGCCGAGTATTCCAGTGCCAGCGCCGAGCCCCAGCTATGGCCCACAACATGCCACTGTTCTATTTCGAGTGTCTTGCGAATCGTCTCAAGAGAATCAACGAAGCGTTCTACCCGCCAGTTGGCCGGGTCGTTTGGCTGCTCTGATTTACCGCTGTCGAGTTGATCGTACATGATCACCATGCGGTCGTTGGCCAGTTCCGTCATACCGGCGAAGCCATTATGCGTACCACCCGGACCACCGTGAATAAATATCACCGGTGTGGCGTTTTTATGTTCAAGGCCGTTTAAGCGCACATAAATCTTGCCGCCTTCCACCGGTACCATCAGTTCCTTCTCAGGCTGAGCCCAGGCTGCGGTTTCTGCCACCGAATGGAAAGACGTTACACAATAAGAGAGAACAGTGAGTAATGATAAAGCCACAGCTTTGGCTGATGACGGGAGTTTGAAGCGCATGAGCTAATCCGTTTATAGTCGTTATTTTGGGAACAAAAAAAGGCGCTCAGAGTAGCAGATTATCCGTTACCGGCACAAAGCGGTCAGCCGCACGTTTCAGGCTGTCGGCAGTCAGCGCTTCAACACCGTACACTTCCACTTCGCATTGATACTTATCCCGTGCACGCTGAACCAGCAAATCAAAATCACCGTCGCCGGATACCAGTACAAGTACGTCGCAATGTTCCGCCGCTTCCATCATATCTAACGTTAAGCCCACATCCCAATCGCCTTTGGCACTGCCGTCAGCGCGTTGGATAAACGGTTTAAGCTTCACCTCAAAGCCAATAGCCCTAAGAATATTCTGAAACTGCTTCTGCTTTTCGTCATTGCGATTGATGGCATAAGCATTGGCTGTCACCACTTCCCTGTCGTGAGTCACCTCAGCCCAGAAACGGTTGTAGTCGAAGTTGCGCTTAAACGCACTGCGGGTGGTGTAATAGACATTTTGTACATCGACAAAAATACCGGTTTTTTTCACAACAGACCTTAAATACTTAAATAGCGTTAACCATCAGCAAACCCGGAGCAACCTGCGTAGCGCATACTGACAATAAAGGTTGTCATTCTAACAAAAACGCTCTCTGTCCGTTGCAAAAGAAAACCTTATTTGCAGTTCATGTGAACACAGGCAGAGTGATATAAGCGATAAATGATCCTTAGGAATTAGAAGCCATTTTCTCAACCAGATAATCCACAAACACCCTCACTCTGGCGGGCATGTGTCGCCCGCCGATAAACACAGCATGGATGACTTCTTTGTCTTGTGGATTGAAGTCTTCTAGCAGTGGAACAAGTTGTCCCGATGCGAACGCCTGTTCGATATGAAAGTTGCCGACCCGGGTAATGCCAATATCAGCCATGGTAAGTTCAACCAATGTTTCACCATTGTTAGACGTCATATTTCCTTCTATGGGCAAAATGTAATCTTCACCATTTTCACGAAAAGGCCAGCCGGGCTCTATGCGCTGGAAGCTGAAATCCAGGCAATTAAAGTGCTTTAAGTCGGCGGGGGTTTCAGGTATACCCGCCTGCGCTAAATAATTGGGTGATGCGACCACAGTTCTGCCGGTTTCACCTAAGCGCCTGGCGGTTAAATTGCTGTCAGGTAAAGGACCAAAGCGTATTGCGACATCGATGTGTCCGTCGGCCACATTACTGATTTTATCGCTCACTTCGACTTCTATTTTGATGTTGGGATAGCGCTCTAAAAACTCTTTGTACAAGGGAATCATGGTTAGACGACTGTAAGCCGTTGCAGTACTCACTTTAATTAAACCGCTTGGGCTGGCGCGATCAGCAATGGCGCGCTCGGTCTCTTCGACATCTTTTAAGATCCGCCTGGCAGCCAGGGCATAAGACTCCCCTTCACTGGTTAAGTAAAGTTTGCGGGTAGAACGGACAAGCAGCCGTACACCTAAACGCTTTTCTATGCGGGTCATCATCCGGCTCACTGCCGATGGTGTCAGGCCCAGTTCTCTTGCTGCTCCGCTTAAACTGCCGAGTGTCGCCACCGTTAAAAAGGTTTCCATTTCAGCCGTTTTATCAGCTTTAACTTGTTTCATTTGTGAATCCAATGCAAAACAGATTAGCTTCTCACCCCACTACTCTGTGATTCTTTATGTCGTTATATTCCCTAACATCATAAATAAACCTGAGTTCAACATGAAGATTAACTTTCCACTGATGGCACTGGCCATTGGTGCTTTTGGAATTGGTGTAACGGAATTCTCTCCTATGGGAATGTTGCCTGTGATAGCAGATGACTTAGGCATCTCTATTCCAACAACGGGCATTCTCATTAGTGCATATGCTTTTGGGGTACTGGTGGGTGCGCCGGTCATGACTTTACTGTTTGCCAATATGCCGCGCCGTCGCCTGCTGGTTTTGTCCATGGGCATTTTTACCCTGGGTAATTTAATGAGCGCGCTGGCCGACAGTTACAGCGCATTGATGATTAGCCGCATTATTACCTCGTTCAATCATGGCGTATTCTTTGGTGTTGGTGCTGTGGTAGCAACTCAGTTAGTGCCGCCGAATCAACGCGCCGGGGCGGTTGCTGCAATGTTTTCAGGGCTTACTATCGCGACCGTTGGCGGTGTGCCGCTGGCAAGCTTTGTGGGCACAACGCTGGGCTGGCGAAATGCGTTTCTGGGCATTGCGGCAATCGGCTTAGTGGCAATGATAGCCTTGCGCTTTAGTTTGCCTCCGTTGGTGAATCAGGAGAAGGCGAACATTCGTAATGAATTAGCCGTGTTAAGCAAAGGTTCTGTATTGGCAGCGCTCCTGTTAACAGTGGTAGGTGCCAGTTCTATGTTCACGGTATTTACTTACATTGTGCCAATTCTGCAGCAAGAAACTCATGCTTCGACGACTTTTGTCACGGCCATGCTGGTGCTTTACGGCGTGGGGCTTGCGGTGGGTAATGTGCTGGGCGGACGCTATGCCGACCGCACTTTGTACGGCACATTAATCGTATCGTTAATTGCGGTCATTCTGCTGCTGGTGATCTTTACCGTTACCATGTCTTCTTCCGTTGTCGTTGTGCCACTGATTTTCCTTTGGGGCATTGCCAGCTTCGCTGTGGTTCCACCGCTGCAATCATTGGTGGTTCAGGAGGCCAGCGAAGCGCCGAATCTGGCTTCGGCCATGAACATTGGTGCGTTCAACCTTGGTAATGCGGTTGGCGCAGCTTTAGGTGGCGGCGTTATAAGTGCAGGTCTTGGATTACCAGCAGTAGCCTTAGCTGGCGCAGGCACCGCATTACTGGGGCTACTCATGGTGTTAGTTGCCAGCAGAAGGAAAACAAGCTTTGCTTTGAGCACCTGCCCGGAATAAATAGTCAGATAGCCGGCCAGCAAAAGGATGCACCTGCTTATCGTGCAGGTGCCTTTACGGGGCTGACAAGCTCCTCCTCTCCCTCACTGCTTCACTGTCCATATCTCCTGACAACTGCATCTTCGGCTAAATTTTCCGCACATCCGTCTCAAAACCGGGACTTTTACATTTCAGGGTTATAGCGTAGTAATTGCAACAATATAACATCATTAAAAATAATAAGGTTCGGGGAACACATGTCACCCAGAAGACAGTTTTTAAAATATTCAGCGGCATTTGCCGCATCATCTACCGCTTTATCTTTATCTGCCCAGCAATTTGAGAGTCCCCCTGGTTCAGCTGAAACCGTGGCCAGGGATGAGCACTTTTGGCAAGTCGTACGCAGTCAGTTTGATGTGCAAAACGACATCATCAATCTGGAACAGGGCTACTGGGGAAAAATGGCTAATCCTGTTCAGCAAGCCTTCTTTGAACACACGAAGAAGGTCAATCATGCCATGTCCTGGTACGTGCGTAAGCAGTATAAAGCCGACTTTCTTGCCGCGCGGGAGTCTGTTGCTGACGCTTTGAAGGTTAAAACTCATGAGATCATGCTGACCCGCAATGCCACGGAATCATTTGTGAATTTGATCACTCAGTTCAATGATTTTAAGGCAGGTGATGAAATCTTGTGGGCAGATATCGATTACCCCGCCTACCAGGACATGATGGTCTGGTTAAGTGACAGCAGAAACGTTAAAGGTCACGAGTTATCACTTCCGGCCTCCGGTACAGATGATGATTATATTGATGTGTATCGCAAAGCATTTGAGCGCAATCCACGTATAAAACTGATGCTGCTTACTCATGTGAGCAATCAGCATGGCCTTGTTATGCCGGTTAAGCGTATTGCACAACTCGCGCGGGAACATGACATCTATGTTATCTGTGATACCGCTCAGTCCTGGGGATTACTCGACTTCACGCCGGATGAACTTGGTGTCGACTGGGCAATTTTCAATTTGCACAAATGGATTGGTTCACCGGTGGGTGTAGGCGCTCTGTATATGCGGGAACAAACCTTAGCACCTGTAATGCCCTTTCCGGGCGAAGATCCGGGCGACAATGACGTGGCTAACCGCGTACATCTTGCAACGTCTGACTTCGCCAGTTTCTTAAGCGTGCCAGATGCACTGGCATTTCACCACAAAATTGGCGGCAAAAATAAAGAAGCGCGGTTGCGGTATTTGTGGGAAAGCTGGACGTTACCGCTGAGGGAAAACCCTGAAGTTGAAATACTTGGCGCAGCCAGCTCAGATAATGCATCTGGTATGGGTGGCTTTCGTTTAAAAGGCAAAAGCAGTCCCGAAGAAAATCAGGTGTTACAAAAACGCCTGGAAGAAGATTTCGGTATTTTTACCGTTGTCAGAAATGACTTATCCAGCGGCAGCAATATCCGCGTGACACCGCAAATTTTCACGCCGGTTGCCCACATGCAGAAGCTGGCAGAAGCGATCACCACAATCGCAGGCTGACAACAGGGTGCATAAGCGCCCTGTTAGACCCCCTTCACCGTAATTGACGTAACATCACGTAATACCGCCACGTCGCTGAGCAGTTCGACAAAGCGCCTCACCTGTTGCGATTGCACAGGGGCGGCTTCTGGCAACTCACAATGTAACGTGGCATCACTAAGACGCTCGTACACGACTTCCCGTCCACCAAGGTCAGCAAACTGACCGGCATTCCTGATACGGTAATAATCATTAGCCAGTGTGATGGCGGGCATTGTAAGCAGTCCTTCATCTGTAACGCGACTGACATTGGCACATACCAGCGTTTCCAGTGCGTCACCAACCGTTTTGCTTTGAATGAAAGTAGCCAGCGGCTTAGGCCATTCACGACCCACATAACGCTGTCGCACCACTTCTTTTAAATGCGCGTCGGTAAAACGCAGATAGTCCGGCGCATCCAGAATGGTGTTATCCCAGTTTATCAGTCCCGCCTGCTTGCGGTATTGCCACTCTTTAGCATACACAGGGAACAAAGTATCGAAACGGGCAACTTGCTGCTGAATGATGGTATCTACCTGAGCGCTGCCATCATTGTTCAGGGTAACCACGCTGTAGCCTGGCTGATAGGCAGCCAGCGACGGCACCTGCACATTCACCAGCCCGCCTGTGTCTTCAGGTTGTGCAATGTCGTACAGGTGCATGTGCCCTGCCATGTGCAGCCGCAATCCGAGATCAGACAGGATCTGCGTTGTCGATGCTGACGGCATACGTTTGAGTTGCATACCGGTGTCTCCGAACAGCTCAGCCAGTTGTTTCTGTGTGTTGTCGTAGAAGTCCGCCATGGGAAAATGGCTGAATGCAATCAGGCGCTTGTCTTGCTCTTCTGCCCGCTTTACCACGCCGGCGATCCAGTCAATGAGCTCAGGTTTATAGTCCACCAGCGCGTTGTAACCTGCATTCCCTGAACCATTAAACTCCAGCGACGAAACCTTTCCTTCAGGTGTATACACATTAGCGTCTATAGCCAGTAACCAAAGGCCTTCTACCGGTTCAACCAGATAGCTGGCATCCGGCATAAAAATACAAGATTCCCCGTTCTCTTCAGTCGTATTGCTGTTCTCGCCCGTATCACTTTCCTCACTTCCGTTGCCGGGGTCGCACCAGCGCCAGCCGCGCTTACTGACATCGGCTGTCCCAAAGGGTGTTTCATACAACACATCCTGCGATGACGGGCTGAAGCCCTGTGATTTCAGGGTTTCCATGATGTCAGCATAGCCCCATTCCCGCAGTGCATTGCTGCATTGCCATGCCGATTTGTTCAGGCAGTCGGGGTGATCAGGACTCATCACTGCCACTTCTTTACCGCTGCGATGCAGGAAGTCTTTCTTTCCTCCGGCACGGGAGAAGGGGCGCACGGGATCGTGGTTGCCGGTGATTGTATAAAAGCGCATGCCGTATTTATTGGTGTATTCAGCCAGAATGTCAGCCAGCGCCCTCACATTGGCGGGCTGTCCGTCATCAGAAAAATCTCCGGGCAACGCCACCAGCTTAATGCCTTTGGCAGCAATCTCATCCAGTGCTGCGCGAAAAACAAAGTAGTTTTCATTGAACAGCCGGGTACTGTTGAGCTGTGCCTGCATGCTGCGCATCAACACCGGCGTTTGTGCTCCCTGCGAGCTGTCACCTGAGAGCGGGGTATCTGCTATCAGTGGCAGTTCAGATGCATCCAAATCTTTAGCTGCAGCGAAGAAATCATGCAAGTGAATGTCTGCAAGAAAAGCAATTTGAACCGGTGCAGGCGTGTTCCCTGCAGTCTTGTTTTGTTCAGAGGGAGACTTGTCTGTTCCGCACCCGGCGAGACTAATGAGTAAAAGGAAAATAACCGGAAATTTCATAAAAGAACCTGTTTATGGATGGCTGACAGTCCGCAAGCACCTGGCGATTATTAATTTACAGACGATAAAGACAAACGAACGGGGACAAATTTTGTCCCCTGATATGACTGCCGGTCAATTGGCTTAACTGTTAAGTACAATACTCACTTCACAGCCATCAGCAGTAAAGCGGTGCTGATAGGTCCAGCCAAGCTTGGCTGTGACCCTTTTTACCAGTTCCAGGCCGAGACCGTAACCTAATTCGTCGTTTCCTGCAGGATCATCGCACTGCTCCGCATCGTCTTCACGGTTGACGATCGTCAGGGTATGACCAGACTGGCTGATGGTGACGGTACCACTTTGGGTATGCTGAAATGCGTTACGGATAAGGTTACCGCATACAATGCGAAGGGCTGTCGGCGAAATAGAGCAAACAGCCTCATCAGTAGCAAGTTCCACGTTCACCTGTTTTCCGGTAAGCAAATACTGTAAATCCTGCACCAGCGCAGACAACATCCCTCCCGGCTGAATGTCAGATACGGCCAGTTCATCATGGTCCTGACGGCTAAGCCAAAGCAGGGTTTCAGTAAGATCGGTCATAGTGTGGGAAGCATGGTCAATGCGACGGATGGCGTTTGCGCCTTTTGACGGCCCTTTTTCTTCCAGTTTATGCAACAGCTCCACACTGGAACGGATCACCGCAATAGGTGTGCGAAGTTCATGGCTGGCGTGGGAAACAAACTCCCGCTCTCTCACCAGTCCTTCCCGCACATGTTGCAGGCTGGAGTGGACAATACCCGCCAACTCATTAAGCTCCTGATATTTGAATTCCGGCACGGGTTGTTCCAGTGTTTGCTCATTAAGCCCCTGTGCCCATAACCGCAATCGCTCCACAGGTCTCGATACGCTGCGCAGCAGGATCATCAGCACCCCTGCGAACAACACCAGTACGCCCAGCCCAAGGAGCATGGACCAGCCTTCATGGGAAATCATGAATTCAGGTTCGTCATCGAGTTTAAGAGAGTCAAATACCTGAGCTACGTACCGGTCGGGATATCTGCCATGACGATCGGAAATTTTTACCACAAATACGGCACTGGACGGCCTGAAGAAGATAAACGATCGCTCAACGGCTTTATGTAAATGGAATGGCCGGAGTTTGTCCGGGATGAATTTTGTTTTTACGCTGTCCGGAAAATCCTTCCAGTCGGCGGCAACAATAAAACTTAATACTTCTTTCGGTTTGCCCGGCTCAACCTTGATCTCTCTCGCGGCCGCTATCATGTTGCCACGCATGACGCCGTCCATGCCGGCAAAAAAATTCATCATTGCAAGGACACTGAAACCGGAGATGACGACTGTTCCCATTACCAGCAGGGCAATGAGAATATAGCGTCTCAAACTCAGACTGAAGCCACGAACCATACTATTGCGCTCCGGAAACTAATTTGAAACCTACACCGGTGGCAGACTGCACATCCAAACCGCTTTCTTTCCCCAGAGCCTTTCTCAAATGATGAATATGTACTTTCAGGCTATTGGAGTCCGGCCGGTTTTCGCCCCACACGGCCTGGGACAGCATTTCACGGGATACCGGCGCAGGATACGACCGCACCAGCTGTTCGAGTACGATAAACGCTGTAGGACTCATTTTCACCGGCTCACCTGCCAGCGTGGCAGTTTTTCCGTTCACATTCACACACAGTTCACCGCATCGCAATTGCTTTACCTGCCCGCTTCGTCGTAGCGACAGCGCCTGCAAACGCGCAACCAACTCAGCCATGGCGAAGGGTTTTACCAGATAATCATCAGCCCCTTTAGCAAACCCTGCCAGCTTGTCATCTAACTGATCCCGTGCGGTGAGCATGATAACCGGCGTATCGTCGCCCTTTTCACGTAACCGTTCACACACAGACAGGCCATCCAGTCTCGGCAGATTAATGTCCAGAATAACTACGGCATATTCGTTTTCAGCCAGAAAATTCAGTGCCGCCACACCGTTACTGGCATGATCGCAGTCGAAATCTTCCAGTGCCAGATAATCAACAATGTTCCCGGCTAAATCTAAATCGTCTTCAACCAGCAGTAATGTGGTCATCACGGTCTCCGAAACGTTTTCTTAAATGCTCACGGCCACGCACCATCAAGCTTCGCACATCTTCATTAATTAACACCAGTGCAGGAATTAACAACAGGGTGATGACAGTAGCAAACAGAATACCATAGCCCAGCGATGCTGCAGCAGGGATCAGAAACTGTGCCTGTTTGGAGGTTTCCCCCAGAATAGGATACAGCCCTGCAAACGTCGTCACGGATGTCAGCAATACTGCCCGCAGGCGGCTGCTGCATGACTCGATAATGGCGTCCTGCACATCGGCACCAAAACGGCGTAACTCGTTATAACGGGAAACCAGCAGCAACGAATCGTTCACCACCACGCCGCTGAGGGCAAGAATACCGTTCAGAGACAACAGACTCATCATCAAACCGTTACTCCAGTGACCGAGGATAGCGCCTACCACACCAAAGGGGATTGCCATCATAATGATCACCGGCTGAACATAAGATTTAAGCGGAATGGCAAGCAAAGCGTAAATGGCCACCAGTGCCAGGATAAACACCGTTTCCATAGAGCTTTGTGTTTCTTCCTGCTGTTCTGCTTCACCGGCAAAATGCACTGACAAATCCGGATACTGGCGGGTAAGCACCGGCACCAGTTCACTGTTCAGTTTTTCCACCAGCTCAGTGGAGGTGATTTCATCACTGACAACGGATGCAGAGACAGTAAGCGCCCGCAAACCATCAATCCGGGTGATTTGCTTCTGCTGGCTGTCAGGGATAATACGGGCAACCACGTCCAGCGGTACCACAGTGCCGTCGTTCAAACGCACTCTGGCGTTCAGGATATCGGCAGGGTTTGCCCGGTCATCTTCAGGGTAACGTACCCGCACTTTTACTTCGTTTTTATCGCGCAGATAGCGCTGTACAATTTCACCACCAAATGCACGCAGCAGCTGCTGTGACAAGCTTTTGGTGTCCATGCCCAGTGCGCGGCCCTGCGGCGTCAATTCGAAACGCAACATGGCTTCCCCCGGTGTCAGTGAGCTTTCTACACTGTGCACACCATCGATGTTAGCCAGCGCTTCACGGAACGCAGCTTCTGCTGCCGTCAGCGTACTGTCACTGATGCTCTTCAGCTCCACCTGGAAGGCGTTTACCATTTCCCTGCGGGACTGAATTTTTAATTGCTTCACCCCTTCAGGTTCACCGGCAAGCTCACGCCATTTCGACGCCAGTTCATCCAGCGAGTAAGGTTGACCCTCTGCCAGTGAAACAATGATGCTGCCACTCTGATCACCGGACGCCGTCACCTGCAAATTGGCGATGCCTGAACCTTCAAGGCCCAGATTATTCATCAGAAAATCATCCGCTTGATTAAGTGTGCTTTCGAGCCGTGTCAGGTTTTTCTCGTTCTGACCGAAGCTGGCATCACTCTGCAACGTCATTGACGCTTCCACTGTGTCTCCCGGCATACTGGGGAAAAAGCCTACCCGCACCACACCGTTCATTGGCATACCAATCACCAGAATAAACAGAGCGACAAACAGCATGACGGCGGCATAGCGATATTGAATGGCTTTGCGCAGCGCCGGCTGATACATCCGTTCGTTGAAGAAGTTTAAACCGCGATCAGCACCGCGCTGCACTTTGCCCCACAGATCAGCAATGCCCTTACGGGGTTTTCTGTGTGTCGGTAAATGGGCCAGGTGAGAAGGCAAAATGAGTTTTGATTCCACCACCGACAGCAGCAGACAGATGGTAACAATCATGCCGAACTGGGAATAAAGCTTACCCAGCCCGCCTTCCACGTTAGACAATGCAAAGAACGTCGCAACAGTCGTCAGTACCCCGAACAATGTAGGTACGGCAACCCGCATGGTGCCTTTTATGGTGTTTTGCAGCGTGTCTCCGTATTTTTGCCTGGTAGCGTAGACACTTTCTCCCACCACCACGGCATCGTCCACCACGATACCCAGCGCCATAATAAACCCGAAGGTGGTCATTTCGTTGATGGTCATATCAACGAAGCTGTCAGTCATGAAAAACAGGGTACCAAAGAAGATAAACGGCAAACCGGCGGCCACCCAGAATGCCACGCGAAGATTCAGAAACACTGCCAGCGTGATAAACACAAGCACAATGCCTGACAGCGCATTCTTAGTCAGCAGGGCGAGGCGGTCGGTAATCATGGTGCTGCGGTCATACCAGGTTTCCAGCTCTACGCCTTCCGGTAACAGACCCCGCTCATGCCATTCTTCCACCACGCTTTTCGCCTGTGCCACCATGTTCACCACATCGCCGTTTTCATCCATCACGATTTGGATACCATAGCCGTTCACACCATTGTACCGGGCCAGCGTGTAGGCATCATCGGCAAACATGTCGGTCACGTCAGCCACATCACCGATTGTCAGGAATGTGCCGCTGTCGTCGGCCAGTAGCGGAATGTTGGCAAAATCTTCTGCGTAATAAGCCTGTTCAGAGGCCTTAAGGCGGATCACCTTCTCTTTGTTCCGCAGGCTGGTTGTAAGAGCGGTAGCCGACTCCTGATTAATGGCATCAGCGATATCAGACATGGTCAGTCCGTATGCCTGTAACTTAGCCTCATCAATTTCGATGGACATCATGGGGTCAATAAAGTTAGGCGTACTGACCTCACGAATTCCGTCTTTGGCGAGTAAATCCCGCTCCAGCTGATCGCCCAGTTGTTGCAATGTGGCGTGGTCAGTATCACCGTAGAGCTGCACCCAAATCACGTGATCCTGCCTGCGGCCTTTGGATATCACCGGCTTTTCTGCATCAGACGGAAAATTGAAGATACTGTCTACCTTGGTTTTCACATCCGTAAGCAGCGTATCAAGATCGTAATCACTTTCCTTTTCAATCTGTACATTACTGCCACTGGCTGTAGACGTAGAGGTAATGCGCTTAATCCCGGGCACACCTTCCAGCGCATTTTCGATATTAATCGCAATGCCCTCTTCGGCCTGTACCGCGTCACCACTGTCGTAGGTCATGGAGACATTGATAAAGCGGGGATCCATGCTGGGGAAAGCTTCTTTACGGATATCACCCAAAGACGCAAGACCAACAATGATCATTCCCAGCATTAACAGATTTGCCGCCACCGGGTTGCGGGCAAACCAGCCGATGATACTGCTGTTATTCGCCGCCATTGCTGACCTCCGCTACCGGATTCACTTTCATATTAACGAGGTAACTGTTCAGCGGCCGCACAACCACTTTCGCACTCTCCATGCCGGCAACCGGTGTAATGTAGGCGTGACCGTTTTCCATAAACAATACCTGCGGAGTAAATTTATCCAGCGTATTATTTTGCGTGACGTACCAGACTTCCTGTTTCTGCGAAATTGCAGAAGACGGAATTTGCCACACATCCTGCCACTCACGGCCGGCAATTTCTGCTACCACATACGTACCAAAATACAGCGGAGATGCCTGAGCAAGCGGGTCGTTGACTACCACGATCGCGCTTCGTTGACGGGATGTGGTGTCCAGATGCTGCTCTACCCGTTCAACCACACCTTCCCAGCGGGTTAAACCGTCCATGTCGGTCAGTGTGACCGGCCAGGGCGCTTGTTTCAGTGTCGCCGGTGACGGCAGATTGTTCCACTGTGTCGCTGACAGCGGTATGGCGATTTCTGCCACATTCGTGGCATACAATGCAGCAATTTCAGCGCCCGACTGCACAAAGCTGCCGGGCTGAATGCTACGGGTTACCACCACACTGTTAAACGGTGAAGTAATTTGAGTAAAGGCCAGGTCACGCTGCGCCTGCGCCAGCGCTTTTTCTGCCTGGGCAACTGTAGCTTCTGCCGCAGCGAGTTGCGGTCCGCGCAGAACCAGAGAAGATGACGGCTCACCTTCCAGTCCGGAGCGTTGCCATTCAGACAATGCCTGCTGACCCTGTAAGCGTTCTTCTTCCAGCGCCACCTTTGCGTCTTCCAGCGTAGCCTGTGCTGCTGCTACGGCCTGTTCATAATCGGTATTGTCGATGATGGCCAGCACATCCCCTTTATCAAACTGTGCGCCGGTTTCAAACCGTTTACTCAACGACTGTACCTGTCCCGACACCTGCGCAGATAACGTCAGATTAAAACGGGGATTTACCTGACCATAACCTTCTACATTGGCCTTATGAGACTTTGCTGCCACACTGACCACGCCCACTTCAGGAATGGTAGTGTTTTGCTGTTGCCCTGCGCCCGGCATATTGCCTGCCGGTGCACCCGGCTGTGTCTTTTCTTTGCCATTTTCTTTGCCGGCAGAATCAGGCTTTGCCGCAGAAGCAGAAGACGGCGGTCCCGGTGGTGCACCATTCCCACCAATTAACATAACAGCGAGAATGACCACGCAGACTGCGCCCAGAGTGATGAAAAGGGTTTTACGTTGCTGACTCATGACGATACTCCAAGGCCGAGTGCCAGCCCTAAATCGATACGGTTTGAAAGTTGATTGCGCTGAAGCTGAACCAGTTGTGCTTCAAGGGAATAGGTAGTCTGGGTAACCGACAATAAATCGAGAATATCACTCAGGCCCTGACGGTACTGACTGGTGTAGTTATCCTGACTGCGCCGGGAGTTACTGTAAGCCTGACTGATATGCTGTTGCCGGCGCTGATAGCTGTTTTCCAGATCCAGAGTTGCCTGCACTTCCTGTACAGCGGTAAGCAGGGTGTCCTGATAGTTCCACCAGCTGTTCAGTGTATCCAGCTCTGCCAGCGCGATATTGGCCCGCAGCTCACCGCCCTGAAACAGCGGTGCTGTAATACTGCTCAGCAAGCTCCACACAGGTTCTTTAAACAACGACAGCGCGGGTGTTGCGCCTGAGTCACTCAGGGCTGCATTAATATTCAGTGACGGCAGTAATTGCTTGTACGCCACTTTTTCAGAGGATTCGTTAGCTTTAATCTGATAATACGCCGCCATCAGATCAGGACGCCGTGCCAGGTCCTGTTCCGGAAATGCAGCCAGCGGCAATACAACATCAGGGAACGACTCGCTGATGGCAACATCAGCCAGTGACATATCGCTGCGCCCCAGCAAAACCGCCAGCGCACGTTTTGAACTGGCCAGATTATTTTCATATTCAGCAATATTGGCCCGTGACGTTGCACTGCTGGTACGGGCTGTATCCAAATCTGCCAGTGTGCCCAGACCGGTGCGGTAACGGTTTAAAATGATGTTCTCGCTGTTCTCCAGCGCGGCCAGCTTCTTCTTTTCAATATCCAGAATTTTCTGCTGGCTGATGATATCGAGGTAGCTCTGCATCACACTGGCCGCCAGCGTGGCCCTTGCCGACTGCAACGCCGCCGCATTACTGCGGGTAGTAAAAGCCGCAGCATCTACGCTGTCACCGATGCGGTTCCAGATATCAATTTCCCAGCTGACATTCACCGAAGCACTGTAGGAGGTGTCAGTATTTTCACTGTTATTACCGGACAAGCTGGCCGATGCCTGTGGCAGGCGGGACGCATTGGCAGACGTCTCCCGTATTTTTGATTGCTTCAGTGTAATGAGTGTTTGCTGCAGACCGGGGTTGTGCACTATCGCCTCGTCCACCAGCGCCTGCACGGCTTCTACCGGCAACAACTGGTCAAGACTGGCTGTTCTCACAGCAGAGTCTGACTGAGGCAACCAGGAAACCGTGTTCCCCATTTCCTCAGTCACCCGTTCACTTAATGCTTTATCAGTGGTGTCTCCGGTGCTGGCACACCCAGACAGTATTAATGCGATGCTCACTGTGAGCACCGGCAAATTCATCTTCATTACTACACCCGGTTTACTCGTATGCTGCAACATTACATCAGTCAGGGTTAAGGCCGGGTTAACGCCCTGATTGCACCGTTTAATATGGGCCAGTCAGAACCCGGGCGGGTGAAATTGCACGGGGCATAGGATAAACTTGCGGGGTTGTTGAATTAGCAGGTTTTATTCATTGGATACTTTAATCACCCCCCTTTCTGAACTCATTAAAATTGCCGTTGCGCCGGTATTTTTGCTTGCCGGTATCGCCGGCTTTCTGAACGTGATGTCTGGCCGTCTGGGTCGTATTTCCGACCGCGTACGGGTAGCTGAACGGAATATCCAAACCTTTGCTGATGCTGAGCGGATCCAGAAAAACAAACGTGAAATTATTATGCTGTGGCGCAGAGTGGGTGTGATTAACTGGGCGATCGGCCTGTGTGTGACCGCAGGTTTACTGGTGTGCTCGGTGATTGTTACTTTGTTTTCCGGTGAATTATGGCGCATCAATCTCGATACGCTGGTCATCACACTGTTTATTCTGGCAATGGCATCACTGATATCAGCTTTACTGGTATTTCTGGTAGAGGTGCGGCTTGCTACCAAAACCATCGAATACACCCGTAACGTACACTGAGAGTGCGGCTGGCTGACAGCATTGCGCTGTCAGCCCTTACTGTTTATGTCCAGGAAACGATGCCGGCCGCATTAAAATACGCAAGATAAGCGACAACCATCAACTGCAGCACAACGAATATCAGCACAAAGCCCTTCAGCCAGCGGGATGCATCTGAACGGCTGTAAATGACCGACTGAATGCCTGCCCATACTGTCACCAAAGGCAGAACAACAGAGCTGATAAACAAGACAACCGACATTAAACTGGGTGCCGCCAGATAAGCAAAGGGATTGCTCATGCCAATGCCGAGCGAGAGCAGAAAAACAAATGCACTGACCGCTGACAGTGACATCCACTTACGTAGTTGTTTTTCGTGTACCGTGGTAATTTTCCCCCTGGCGTTATTTATCAGCCAGACCGGTGTATACAACAGCGCAATAAGTAAGAAGATTAGCCAGGCAGATAACACGACCTTATCGGCAACAGCGTTGAAGGCTGAGACTTTCACCAGTACGCGATCACCGTAATGAACAACCTCACCGGCAAGGGGATCCGTGGCCGCTGCCATCACAATCTCACCCTTTTCGTTTTGCCAGCGATTGTCACCGGCGTAGGTTAATTCCCGGTTCCAACCCGGCGGAAACACGCTGGACAGCTTAGCTCCGTCATCCTCCACATGGATCATAACGGGAGCGACCAGACGCTCGATAAAATACTGCTTTTCTATACGGGTATTAATAAACCGGTAGTAGCCGGACTTTTGCCTCCATTCATCCGGTACCGGCTGACTTATCACTGAAGGGGTATCTGTCTGCGAAACCAGGAAGTCACTGATTTTTCTTCCCGCCTTATACAGCACTCTGGCATCATCGCTGTTCTGCAAAATCACAAACCCGTATCCACCCTCCGGAGAATACACCAGCTCTGATGTCCAGCCGGTTAACGCCCCGTCATGCCCCCGGTAGGCATATCCGCCGTAGTAGCGGGCAAAATTATAGATGCCGTAACCACCATCGAATTGATGCACATTCGTGGTATCACTTACCTCCATGCGGTTGACACTGTCTATGCTGAGCAGTGGCGAACCGCGTCCGGTAAAGAATGCCAGCAGCTTAGCCTGATCATTGATACTGGATGAGACGCCGCCTGACGGATACATCAACAGGTGTTGATGAGGCACAACCTGACCACCGCTGACGCCGGATGCAGCATCGCTGTCTTGCTCAGGCTCTGCGTAAAACGTATTTTCAAATCCAAGGGGAACAAAGAGGGTATCGCGGATATAGTCTGTAAAAGGCTGACCGGTTACCTGTTCTATCAGCATAGCGATGACCACCGCCGCGGAATTAGAGTACGCATGACGGGTGCCGGGCGCCCAGCGGGATACCCTGCTGTCAGGATTTATCCCGAAAGCTTCACTGAGGGGCATGACATCAGCGTTGTCGTACACGTGTTCCTTCAGCGACAAATCATCCCAGCCGGTGGTACTTTCAAGTAAATGCTTTACTTTCAGCGGATGAGTCTCTTGCCAGGGGTTTTCAAATTGAAGATCAGGCAAAACGTCCCTGACATTGTCTTCAGGATTGATGCGTCCCTGTTCAATAAGTCGCATAGCAGCGATACCCACGAACATTTTACTGATGGAAGCAATACGGTAAGTCGTGGAAGGCGTTACCGCCTGAGATGAGCCGGGCGCTTTTACCCCGAAGGTATTAATATGGGCGGCCTGGCCGGGTTGAATGACAGCCCAGGCCATTGAGGGAATGTGGCTGTCTTCTAAGATTTCTTCAATAGCAGCGTCGAGTTCATCCACAGAGGCCGGCACACTGTCACCGGCCGCACTGAGAGCAGGGAAAAGCATAATAAAAGCGAGCCAGCACATCGCCGGCAGACGGGAGACACGGGTCATACAAATATCCTTTTGCAAATTGTAATTCTTTTACTGGCCAGTCCCGGACCAAAGACACCGCTATATTTGCTGCTCAGAGAACAGCGCTAATCCATATCGACAATCTGATCCTTGCCTGAATATTTAGCACGGTATAACCGTGCATCAGCTTTATCTACCAGCTGTTCCAGATTCTGCATCTCTTCCGCACACACGCCTATGCTGCAGGTAAGATTGAGACGATGCTCGGTGAACTCATGCTCGCGGACTCTTGTCAGAAAAATATTCAAATCGTCCAGCAAAGCAGCATAATCACGGGTGGAAATCACAGTGAATTCCTCACCGCCATAGCGGGCATAGAGATCTTTACCGAAACAATCTCCCATCAGACTGGCAAATTCCTGTAACAGATGGTCGCCGGTTTTGTGTCCGTAGGTATCATTAACCTGTTTAAAGTCATCAACGTCAATCATGGCTACAGTAAGCCCGCCCAGACGCCCTTCATTTTTGAACAGTGCCTCACCCTGTTCAAACAGGTAACGCCGGTTGTATGTTTTTGTCAGCGGGTCCAGATTCGCGGAATCGCGGATGGTGACCAGCATCTCCTGGGCTTCGAGGTTTTGTAGCACCCGGCAGAAGAACTCTTCGTGATAAAACGGCTTACTCAGGAAGTCATTAGCGCCGCTTTTAATGAACTTGGCAGATAACACACTGTTACCGTTGGCAGATAAACCAATAAACACCAGGTCCTGGAAGTTACGATCCTGACGCACGGCTTTAACCAGTTCAAAGCCGTCCATATTCGGCATCATGTAGTCAGAGATAACCAGTTTAATATCCGGATTTTCAGCCAGTACCTGCAACGCTTCCACTCCGTCAAATGCTGACAACACCTGAAAACGGAATTTGCGCAGAAAAGCACACAGGTAAGAGTTGCTGGTAGTGGAATCATCAACCACCAGTACTTTGGTGGTCAGATTTTTACGCAGGCGGTCAATCAGCTTGATAACCTGCATGTAAGAATAGCGGGATTCTTTAGTGATGTAGTCCAATACGCCTTTGTCGATGAGAGAGGTACGTAATGTCTCATCAAAGTTACCGGTCAGTACGGCCGTAGGCACGTCATGAGAGAGCATCAGCTCTACGATTTCACCACGCGGAGCGTCGGGCAGGTTCAGGTCGACTATCGCTGCCAGAAATTCTTCGCCGCTATCCAGCTTTTGCTTTGCTTCAGCATAATCCGAACACAGCACACTGTGAAAGTGGGGGTTATCTTCCACCAGCTTATTTAAAATTTTACGGACTATCTGACTGTCTTCGACAACGAGAATTTTAAACATAACTACAACCTGAACAACTTGTCATACCAGCATAACCAATAAAAAAGAATAATGCGTTAACAAAATACGAAAGTTATACTGATGTATAACCTTCGCAGCCATTAATCTTCCCTGGCTAATGCGTCGAGTACAGCAAACAATACGTTTGCACCCACCCGCGACACTTCCTGATCGTAGATATGCTCTACATTTACGCCTTCCTGCCCGCCGGCAAGATCGCTGATTGCACGAATTATAACCCAATCTACATCATTTATCGTGCAAACCTGACCGACTGCTGCAGATTCCATTTCTGTCACTTCGGCTTTAAATACATCACGTGTCCACTGGCGGTATTCGCGGTTATCCAGAAATACCGAACCGGTCACGCCGTTACCGCCTACCGTTAATTTTGCTTTGCGTTCGCCCAGAATCATCTGGTCCGGTAAGGCCAGCATGGCACTTCTTGCTGCATCCAGCAAACGGGGAGTCGCAGAGAAATAAGCCGTATCCACCGGCTCATTCAGGCCGTCTTTAATGATCAGCACTTCGTCTGGCTGGATGAAGTGAAAGTTCTTGTATGCCGGCAGGTGCGGGTCCACTTGTCTGCGCTCCGGCTGCTCCTGCAAAAATCTGGCGTAATATTCCGGCAACACGTAATTGCCCGGGTTTTGTTTATCTGGATTGGTGTACACGCTTTCATCATGATAGTACCAGCGCTCAGGCACAATCACGTCACCGGGCTGCCAGTCCGGATTCACCGCGCCGGCAATCCCCATGTACACCACCTGTTTCACAGGAAAATAATCGAAAGCCATCTGCATGGTCAGTGCAGCATTGGCGATACTCATGCCCGTCGCAAATACAAGAATGGGTTCGTCATGATATTTACCTATACGGTAAGTCACACCTTTGTACTTCACGACCTGCGTGATCTGAGCGCCGGGATCAGCCTCGATACGGCCCAGAATCCCCTTCATTTCAGGCCCGTATGCCACCACGACGGCAGTAAAACCTTCCTGTTGAAACTGCTTTGGTCCGAAAGCTTCCGTTGAAAGCGTGGTATCAGCGGGGGCTACTACGGCGGGCGTTGCACAGCCACCCAGCATCAGCAACGAAAATAATGCAAAAACCAGTGAGCGGGCACCGGTGATGGAAAGGGTCATAGATAAAATCCGGATGTGTAAAAAGAATTAAGGATTTTAAGCGGAAATACTAAAGAAACACAATGCGCAGTTACCCCGTCAGTGAGCGGTAACTGCGCTGCCATTTAGCTAAAAATAAATGGTTTACAGAGGTAATACTTCCATTACCAGAACGAACATACCACGGCGTTTCTGCGCCGGTGCTTTTGCGTTGTCATCTTCAAACTCAGCTTCCAGCCAGTACATGCCCGGTTCCTCAAAGGTAACTGCAATCTGGCCGTCAGCGTCAGTTGTAAGGTTCATCGCATCGTCAGTATCACGATACTTTTCACCGTCTTTTACAATAGTCACTTTCGTGCCGGTGGCTGCACCGCCATCCATCAGAAATCCAAGGCTGATTTCTTCACCGGTATACAGGTCATTCGGATGCGTTTTACCATCCAGCTCCAGGCCTTTACCTGAAGGTTTGATGGCGTCTTCTGAAGGTTCACCCAGAGTAGCAAATACGTTAATCCGGCGTGATGATTCAACCACTTCCAGACCGTCTGCTTTTTTCGGTACCGCTTTGTTGAATTCTTCCAGCGTGCCGGTTTTACCGCGACCGGGCCACATCTGACGCTTGCCGTCTGCGTCTTTCCAGAATGCCATCAGCGACTGGGATGCCGTTTCAACACGGTACGTGCCTTCTTCCTTCACATTGATGTCGAAAACACTGCGGTAGCGCAGTTTCTGTTCGTGCTGCTTCGCCACTTCTTTACCGGAAGGCGAAGTCACCGTAATACCTTCTGTGCCCAGTGCGAAGTGATCAGGAGTAAAAATGCCGTTTGCTACGGCAGCATCGAAGCTGATCCACTCGTCATCGCCGGACACAACAGTGGTTGTCGGCTTAATCCATGCACGGTGAGCCAGTGCCGGTGTTGCGATTAAAGACAAGGCAACAACGCCGGTACCGATCAGATGTTTAATTTTCATTTATGGCTCCAAAGTTAATTCAATTTCAGACAGTTCCTGATCACCTTCTGCAACCTGATGTTGCGATGCAGAAACAGGCAATGTGACAGGCACGCTTAATACTTCACGGCCACCCAGTTCCCGGGCAGCTTCAACGTACAGGGTGTATTCTCCGGCAGGAATATTATCGAACTGTCCGGACAAGTCGATGGTGTGCTCACCGGGACGACGGGTGGCACCACTTATACCGTCCATCGGTAAATCGGCGCTGCGGCCACTGCGACGCCACCACAGGCGCAAATCTTTCAGCCATTTCTCGCCTTTACCGTTTTCCATTTCCACGTCATACCATACGGCAATGTCTTTTACCCGCTTCTGCTTCGCATCAGCCAGCCAGACGGCAACATAAGGTGCATGATATTCGGCCACAGATAAACGGGGCAAGGTAACCTTTACTTCACTGGCATGAGACAAAACAGGAAAAACAGCGAGAGATAAAGACAGAACGGTACCAGCTAACCCACGGCGTTTTGCTGATGACAATTGGCGTACCACGGTACATCCCATTAACAGACACTCCTTAAATGAACAATTTTAATGTCAGCGCACATTCATATTCCCGGTATATTCCGGGTCGGAATCTTCCCCTTTCTCCTGATAAGCCCGCCGGAACAAGCTGTTTATCCCGTTGTCCTACAGATTGAACGTGATGGAATCGACTCTTTCAGCCTGCACCCTTATTCTGGCTGAGTAAGGATTATCAAGAAATGAGAATTATTTCCATTTAGACTAAACTGACTCGCATGAATTCTCAACTCATTTCTTCTGAGATTTCACAGGAATCATTCGCTATATGAACACCAAGCTTCTCCGTTCGCTGCAAATTTTCGTTGAAGTTGCTAATACCAGCAACATGAGTATCGCAGCCAAAAAACTTCACATGACCGTGTCTGCCATCAGCCAGCAGTTGCGCAAACTGGAACAGGAAATCGGACTCAGTCTGTTTAACCGTAACACCAGACACATCAGCCTGACAGAGGCCGGTCACATTTATTATAAAACCAGTATGGAACTTATCCGTGTGGCAGAAGAGGCTCAGCACCAGATTGAGCAACTTCAGGAAACACCCTCAGGCCGCTTACGTATTGTCGCGCCGGAAGGGTTCGGTGGTGGTCTGCTGAGTAAACCTTTGCAGGCATTACTGTCTGAATTTCCGAAAATTAAAGTGGCACTGGAATTAACCAGCCAGACTACTGATGTCATTGCCAGCGGTGCGGATCTTGCGATTTCATTGCAGGAAGTAAACGACGTCAATCTGCACTGCCGTCATCTGGCCACCTGGGATCTGATTGTCTGTGTGGCAGCAAACCATCCGCTGGCAGATCTGGATACCGTTAACAGTACTGATTTAGCACCCCATGCGTATATTTCTCATCCGGGAATGCGGGATTATGTGGAATCACAGGAAGGAAAAGATAAAGCTCTGCCTAATCCGCCCCGTCTGATGGTGGACTCGGTACAAGCTTTGATCCGCCTGACTCTGGATGGCCTTGGTTATGCCGTGCTGCCTGAGCCGGAAGTCAGAGAGTACATTGAAACTGGCAAACTGGTAAACATTCTGCCTGAATGGAAAGCGTCGAAATATGATGTCTACGCGGTTGCACCGAAGCATGATGCAACACCAGTAAAAACACTGGCTGCGGTTAAGTGTTTGCAGGAATCTTTTTCACTGATATAGAACGCTTTGTTCTAAATGAAAAAAGGCCGGTTAAACCGGCCTTATCTCTTTAATTGGCGTAAACGGGGTGAGATACCGCTTTGTTCACTAGTTGTGAAGTTCGTGTGCCCCGTGCCTTATAGCGATATTGCTTACCGGTACGGGTTTCATTTTCAGCCCGGCTTTCGCCTGTTTTAATGGCTTTTCCACGTTTACGTTGAATTTTGATCGTATCAAGACACATAGTTATCACTCCTGACTAACTTAGACATGCCTGAGCTATTCGCCCGCGGTCGTTAAACCGCGCATATTGTATAGCCCGGGATGATAATCCTTACTGCCGGTTTGTCGCTCAGTTTATGCTGACTGGCGCATCCGGAAATTCATACTCACTGTTGATAAAGCACATTTCAGACCAGACTGATTTTTGACACATGCCTCATTCTCCTGAAACGCCCGTATGGTCAAGCTTTGAGCAAAATCATCTGGTATAACATCTTTCCTCAAACTGGATTTTTAACCGCGAATAAAGGATGATAGCGGCACTTTCGAATGTAAAATTGGCATAGCAGTGTGTATGCCTTTACCATTTTTCTATTACCAGGACTTAGGGAACTTCTATGTATAAATTGGTACTTATCCGTCACGGCGAAAGTCAGTGGAATCTGGAAAACCGCTTCACTGGCTGGCACGATGTGGATTTGACTGAAACCGGCGTTGCGCAAGCACAGAACGCGGGTAAACTGATGAAAGATGCAGGCTTTGAGTTTGACATCGCTTATACCTCTGTACTGCTGCGCGCAATCAAAACACTGAACATCGCGCTGGAAGAAATGGGACAGCATTACCTGCCTGTACAACGCCACTGGCGTCTGAACGAACGTCACTACGGTGGCCTGACAGGTCTGGATAAAGCAGAAACTGCAGCAAAACACGGTGAAGACCAGGTGAAAATCTGGCGTCGCAGCTTCGACGTACCACCTCCGGCAGTTGAAGAAAGCAGCGAACACTTCCCTGGCCATGACCGTCGTTACAGCCATGTTGATCCAAGCATTCTGCCCCGCGCAGAGAGTCTGGCGCTGACCATCGACCGCGTACTACCTTACTGGCACGACGTTATCCGTCCTACCATTCAGGATGGCAAACGCGTTGTTATTGCCGCTCACGGTAACAGCTTACGTGCACTGGTTAAGTATCTGGACGGTATGTCAGAAGAAGAAGTGCTGGAACTGAACATTCCTACCGGTGTACCTCTGGTATACGAACTGGATGCCGATCTGAAACCAATTTCTAAAGAATACCTGGGCGACCCTGAAGCGATCAAAGCGATGATGGATGCCGTTGCCAAACAAGGTAAAGCGAAGTAATTCGTATCTATTATGCACACGCTGAAAGACAGCGTGTGCCTTATCTTCATTCTTAAGCTTTTCTTAAGTTTCTATCTGTATGATTCCATCTGATTCGCAGTACAACGTTATGTTGAAGAGGAACTCAGTTGGATCTTTCTGTCATTATTCCTGCCAAAAATGAGCAGGACAATATTGCCCCTCTCGTTGAAGAAATTATTCAGACTCCCGGTCTGCAATGCCTTTACGAAATTATTTATGTTGATGATGGCAGTACTGATGACACCGCCGGCAGGATACTGGCTGTGAGCAGAACTGCTTCTGTGCCTGTACGACTCATCCGGCACAAACGCTCTGTGGGACAAAGCACCGCCATATTTACCGGCGTAGCCCATGCAAGTGGAAAACTGATTGTCACCCTTGACGCTGACGGCCAGAACAATCCTGCTGATATACCCGCCATGCTGAAGGCCGCTGCTGCATTTTATGATTCAGAACATTTCTGTATCGCCGGTTACCGCAAAGCCCGTAAAGATACAGCCTGGAAGCGATTTCAATCAAAAGTCGCCAACAAGATTCGCAGCTCACTGCTTGGTGATGACACACCTGATACCGGATGCGGGCTGAAAGTTTTTCCCGCAGAAACATTCAGACGCCTGCCGTATTTTGATCACATGCACCGGTTCTTACCTGCCCTCATCCGCCGGATGGGCGGTAAAATTGTTGTCATTGAAGTCTCACACCGCGACCGTCAAACCGGTACATCCAAATACAATATGCTGGGCCGTCTGGGTGTAGGGATAGTGGATTTATTTGGTGTGCTCTGGCTGCAAAGACGCTGCAAACATGCGGACATCATCAGTGAATAAGCCAGAGGGAAAATTCACTGTGTCGCAAATCAAGCCAGTCTTACTTAAGCTTTTTTTTGTTATGCTGATAATCTGTGGCGTGAGCTATGCCATTGATGTTCTGCCTGTTTTTTCCGAATTTAATCAGCAGTGGATTGATGCGCACACCCGCAATAACGGCCTTAAGGGTGCTTTGCTGTTTTTAGTAGTTGCTGTCTGCTTACTCTCTGTCGGCGTGCCGAGGCAAGGTGTTGCCTTTCTCGGCGGCTATGCATTCGGGTTCACTGAGGGCTTTGTGTATTCCACTATTGCTGCAACAGTGAGCTGCTCCCTTTGCTTTCTTGTCTCACGCCTGTTTGCCCGGAAACTTGTACAGCGATTGTTCCCGGTAAAAATTATCAGGATCAGCAGCTTCCTGTCCGGCCAGACCTTTTTGAAAGCCTTTGTGATTCGCTTGCTACCGCTGGGTAACAACTTAATTACCAATGTAATAGCCGGAGTAACGACGGTTAAACCCCTCCCTTTCATTACAGGATCTGCATTGGGTTATATGCCGCAAATGGCAATCTTCGCGCTGATGGGTAAAGGTATCGTCGTACAGTCAGGCTGGAAACTCGCTTTCAGTGTGTGCATGCTGGGTGTCTCAATGCTGCTCAGCATCTATCTGTACCGCCGCTATAAGGCAGATAAAATGTTGAATGACTCTTCGCCCTCCTGTCCGGCAGAGTCAGCTCACAGCAGTACGTCATACAAGGCAGAGGTAAAGTAAATCATGTGCAGCGCAAAAGTGGTCTCTCAGCCATCAACAGCATGGCTGGCGCATCCTTACTTACCCTGGCTTTTCTTTTTGTTCGCAGCAGTGCTTATACTGGCCGGTACCGGTTTACGCTCGCCGTGGCCCGCAGATGAGCCCAGGTTTGCCCTTATCGCAAAAGAAATGGTGGAGTCGGGACAATGGCTCTTTCCACTACGGGGCGGCGAGTATTATCCGGATAAGCCCCCCGTCTTTATGTGGTCTATCGCGGTGTTTTATGCGCTTACCGGCTCACTGAAGCTGGCCTTTCTGCTTCCGTCCGCCCTCTGCAGCTTACTGACTTTATTTTTGGTGTATGACCTGGGAAGCCGGTTATGGAACAGGCAAACCGGTCTGGTGGCCGCAGCAACTTTGTTGTTCAGTTTTCAATTCGTCTTGCAGGCAAAGTCTGCACAAATTGATGCGATGGCGACATGCTGGATTACCCTCGGTTGCTACGGTATGTTGCGCTTCATGCTGACAGAGCGACGCTGGCGCTGGTACTTCACGGCGTTCTTTTTCATGGGGGTGGGAGTAATAACCAAAGGGGTTGGATTTCTGCCTGTATTCATGCTGATCCCTTATGCGTTATATGTTTTCAGGTTTAAGCAAAGCGGACCGACTTCTTTACGTGATATTGGCAAATGGATCGCCGGCCCGGCGATTATGCTTGTCACTATCGGATTGTGGTTAGTTCCTATGTTACTGGTTGTCGAAAGCAGTCATGACCCGTTGCTGCAACAATATCGCGACAACATCCTGTTCCGCCAGACAGTCACCCGTTACGCAGACTCATGGCACCATATCAAACCATTCTGGTATTACGCGCTCAATGTGATACCCGCATTCTGGCTGCCCTTAAGTGTTGCATTACCCTGGTTGGTCCCGAACTGGACAAAAGCACTCCGTGCCGGTGACGGCAGAATACTTATTCCGCTGGGCTGGGTATTGCTGGTTTTGATTTTCTTCAGCATCAGTCCGGGCAAACGGGGAGTGTATATATTGCCGGCACTTCCTATGCTGGCACTGATTGCCAGCCCATACGTTACAGAGATTGTAAAACGTAACGGGTTCAGCAGGTTAATCACCGTTATCATCAGCGCACTTTCTCTGGTGTTGCTAACGGCAGGTGTTGCCGGACTTGCCGGTGTCGATAAGTTACTCACATTGCAGGAAAAATTTGAGGTTACGCCCTGGTGGTGGTTTATCTTAACCGGCAATTGCGGACTGGCGACCCTGCTTTTAGTTCGCGGAAAGAATACTCCGTTGCGCTGGCCGGTTTTTATGTCCTTATTGTGGGTATCATGGAGCACATGGGGATATGTGCTGCTGGAAAATGTGAAAACACCGGTTAATGTTTACGACAATATACGGGCGCACCATGGCGATAACATCGAAGTCGGTCTGGTAGATTTTGCTGAGCAATTTATATTATTTTCGCCCTATCCGGTTACTCATTTTGGCTTTCACACACCGACTGAAAAACAACTGGCCAAAGCGTACGAATGGCTGGAAGACAACCCCTCACGGTTTGTGCTTACTAGCAAAAATAATTTGAAGGGGCTGTGTTTTGACTCTGAGAAAGCAGAGCCTGCCGGTTATGCGCACCGGAACGAGTGGGTTTTATTGTCGTCTGACAGCAAACTGGAGCAGTGTACAATTTCCGCTGAAGGGATCCCTGAATACCATTACCGGCCGGCAACCAGGTAATGCCGGTTACCAGAAACTGTCAACCACACTCAGAATTGCCTGCCAGGCAGGTTTTACAGACGGATAGGTACCATCCCGGCGTAAACCGTTGTGCTGGCGGTTTGTCAACATGATGACAATCAGGCCATCGTCAGGCCGGAACATCAGTTGAGTACCGGTAAAGCCGGCATGACCGAAGCTTTCCCGTCCCTCCCCGTCTTCGTAACGCCAGAAGCCCAGCGCCTGACCAGTATCGTAAGGCGTTTTAAGAAACGCTGCCAGCGTCTCAGGCCCGGTCAGCATGGCATTACCATAACCGCCACCATTGAGCAGCGTCTGGCAATAAATTGCAAGATCCGGCAGAGCAGAAAACAGACCGGCATGACCTGCCACACCTTCAAGTGCGTACCAGGCGTTGCCGTCGTTTGCCTCACCGGTTAGGGTGTAATCACGGTAGCCATCAAAATTGCGCTCAAACGGCGGGTTTTCTACTACCGGGTATGGTGTGGAAGAACTTACCATGTGTTGCTCGTAGGGATTGCCCTGCGATGTGGCGGCGATATTATCCAGCCAGCTTTCCGGTGGTAAATAGCGGGTTCTGTTCATGCCCAGTGGCTGATAAACAAACGAGTATACGTAGTCGTTAAGCGGCATTTTGCTGATCTGTTCAACGATTTTACCCAGTAACATAAAACCGATATCAGAATATGCCCGTTTTTCAGCAATCCCGTAACGTCGTGGCAGCGACGCCAGCCAGGCGAAGACAGAACCACGGCTTTGCCTTTTGTGCAGCCAGAGTGGTTGCCACTCCCATAAGCCGCTGCGGTGGGTCAGCAGTTGCTGCACAGTGATGCCGGCTTTATCTGTTTGACTGAAGCCGGGCAGCAAGTCGCCCAATGTGTCGTCCAGTGACAACCGGTGTTCACTGACCAGATGCATCACCGCAGCAGTGGTAGAGACCACCTTCGTCACGGACGCCAAATCAAAAACCGTGTCTGCCGTGACCTTGCGGGGAGATGACAGCGAATGCAGACGCCCGGAGTTCATTAACTGATACTGCGCCATACCCTGTCCCGCGGAATACAGCACCTTACCCTGTCTGGCGACAAGGAGAGCAACGCCGGGAAACAGGTGCTTATCGGGGTCAGTGCCAATAAATGGCTGCATCGTTTGTTGCAATGCCTTTCTCTGCGTGGCGGTTAATCCTTCTTCCGGTATTTCAAATTCCAGTTCCGGATAGTCTACCGACACCGCTACATCGCCGGTTTTCACCTGTACTGACAGTGCATTTTCACCGGTTTTCACCGCATCTTTACTGGTCAGTATATATTGCTCATTTTCAGCCGGATCCAGTGTACCGTCAAAGACCACCCGGTCATTCACTTTAATGCGCGCTTCGCTGACAACAGCCGGCATAATACGCAATCTGGCGTGGTCACCGGGCACTGAAAATACACCAGTGAGAGGTGTTGAGGTAGCTTCAGACTGCAATACCAGTTGCCCCTGCAACTGTGCGGCATGGGCTGACACACTGGTCGCCATGCCGATAACTGCGGCTTTCAGAAACGTCCGGAATGGTTTAGTCATGAGCCCCGGGCGTGCCTACCTCGTCCAGAGATACCGGGATCCCGCCCTGCGGCTTTAACATGCCGGTAAGTACTCTCACCAGGCTGTCCATCGTGCCGCCAGTATAGGGCGCGTCAGGTTCATCAGACAGGGCATACACATTGGCGTTATAAGTCGCCAGCACCGCATCGCTGAAGGTATTCAGTTGCATGGCGTCGTAAGGCATCCGCAAATACACCAGGATACTGCGTTTTCCTGTTTCTTTGACTTGTTCGAGTAATGAAGGCAATAAAGCCTGCGCCTCATCAAACCCCATGATCTGCTTTGTATTAACATCCATATCTTCCATACCGCCCAGTTCTACCAGACTGGGCGCCGGTGTCATGCTGCCAACCACAACTGTATCTGCCTGCGCCATGGCACTGTCCAGCGAAGGCCTGTTAAGTTGCTGCAAGCTCATGCAGGTAACCTGCTGCTGCGGACGGTACAGTGACATGTGATAAGACACCGCACGGCATACGGTTTCCTCCGGCATGAGAACCAGTACGTTACCGGTTTCCGGAATGATAAAGTCAGCCGGTTTGCCTTTAACAACCGCAATGGCAGCATCAGCAAGTAACTGAGCTCGCAGCTTGTTGTCTGCCAGAGAAGCCGCCAGTTTTTCAGGTGAAGGGGTAAAATGTGCAGCCAGCCCGAAGTCAGCTTTTGTTTTCCGGATCCTTGCGGCAGATTCTGCAATTAACTCTCTGTCGAGCTCACCCTGCAATACCTTTTGTGTAAGGGCATCGAGTAATTCATTGAATGCGCGGATACCACTGTCACTGTGGACCGGCAGTGGCATCACGACGATATCCGTTCCGGCAGAAAACGAAGCCGCTACGGCATCAGTCTGGTCAAAGAATTTTGCGATGCCGGCCATGTTCATGGCATCAGACACGATGAGCCCTTTAAAACCCAGCTCATCACGCAGGATCCCGGAGAGAATTTTTTTCGACAATGTCGCCGGCTTAATTTGTGGCTGACCGGACTTGTCGTTGAGTTTACTGTCATCTAATTGCGGATACTGAATATGTGCCGTCATTACCATGGCCGGCGACGCCTCACGGATAATCGTTTTAAACGGGTACAAGTCCACCGCATCAATCATTTCGCGGCTGTGATCGACCACCGGCAAAGCCAGATGGCTGTCTGTGTGAGTATCACCATGGCCGGGAAAGTGCTTCAGTGTGGCCAGAATGCCCTGCGACTGCATGGCTTCAACCTGCGCTTCGCCGGCTTGCGCCACCACTTTCGGATCCTGCCCGAAAGAACGCACGTTAATGACAGGATTCGCCAGATTGGCGTTTACATCCACATTGGGAGCGAAGTTGGTATTAATACCTAACAGCTTAAGCTCCTGCGCCATGATTTCAGCGCTTTCACGGGCAAAGCGGGTACCATGTTTTCCGATGGTTGCGCCAATCGCCATATTGCCGGCAAAGTCAGTTGTGAAGACCCGCGGAGTTCTGAATACACGCCCCCCTTCCTGATCAACGGCAATAAACAGCGGCTCTCCGTCACTTTTCCCCGCCGCAGCCTGCTGCAAATCGCTGGTCAGCGAGGCAATCTGGCCTGGCCAGGATAAGTTTTCACTGAACAAAATGACGCCGCCCACGCCGGACTCAGCGACGAAGTCTTTTAACTCCTGCGGTAAAACCGTAACCGGCTCGCGGCATTTTTCTTCGTTGCCGGCACAAAAATAGCGGAAGTCAGGCATGAGTTTTTGCGCAATATCGCGCCGTATACTTTGCGTATCAGAGTCAGCAGTCATAGCATTAGCAGGAATCAGGTTAAGGCAGCTTAAGCATACCGCTATTTGAAAATATCGTCTGCTCAAGTGGCGGATTAGTGGCATAGAATATCTTTACCCCGATAGTCAGTAATCGTAATTCAGGAATTGGCTGAGAGATTTTTTATCTCATGTTACATTTTTGATCAAGAATATTTTATTTTTATATGCTAGGTTTGTCAGGTTTATTTCGCCCTGAAACCCGCTTCCGGATAAGCAGTATAAAACGGTTTCCGGCACCCTGTACCGGCACAAATACCTAACCGGCAAAAGATGATAATGAATAAATTTATTGAACGCCTGTACCATATTGGTAGCAAACCACAGCGAAAAATTCTCGGACTAATGAGCGGTACATCGCTGGACGGCCTGGATATCGCGTTGTGTAACATCACTGGCTCAGGAAAAGAGACTGAAGCCCGTATCGAGAGGTTTATGACTGTCGATTATGACGTCAAATTCCGCCAGGCAATTCAACGTGTATTTGCAAAACGGGATGTAGACTTGCAGGAAGTCACATTACTGAATGCGTGGGTAGGCGAATATCATGCGTCTTTAATCAATAAAGCACTGAACCAGTGGCAAGTGGATAAAGAAGCTATCGACTGTATTGCCAGTCACGGCCAGACCATTTATCACTGCCCGCGGGAACAGCACGGTTTGCCTGAATACGGCAACGGTACATTACAAATCGGCGATGGTGACCGGATTGCTACAGGCACCGGCATTATTACACTCTCTGATTTTCGTCAGAAACACATCGCCGCAGGTGGTGAAGGCGCGCCACTGGCGGTTTACGGAGATTTCCTCGTGTTCAGCCACGACCAGGAAAACCGTGTTTTACTGAACATCGGCGGCATCGCCAATTTCACCTGGCTGCCCGCCGGTAATCATCCCGCCGAAGTATTCAGCACCGATATCGGCCCGGGCAATACCATCATTGATGCCTTTGTATCCCGGCACTATGCACGGCAGCGCTTCGATAAAGACGGCGCCATCGCATTGTCAGGAAACGTGAATGAAAACCTGCTGAATGAGTTGCTGCGCCATGATTTCTTTTCCTGTCCGGTACCAAAAACCACAGGACCTGAGGTATTCAACCTGGATTATCTGAATCAGGCACGATTACGCAGTCAAACCCTGTACATTCCTAACGAAGACGTTGTAGCAACACTGACAGCTTTTACCGCTAAAGCGATTGCTCACGGCGTTATCATGACTGCCACCAGCACGTCAGCGATAACGGTGTACGTGAGCGGTGGCGGCGCGCGAAATAAAGCACTCATGGCAGCTATCGCGGATGAACTGCCGGACTTTATCAGTCTTAAAAATTTGTCTGAACTGGCCATAGATGCCGATGCGAAAGAAGCCCTGCTATTTGCCATTCTCGCCAATGAAACGCTGGCCGGCAGCCCTTGTTTTGAAGGCAATCTGTTCGGTATTCCCAATACCAACATGGGGAAAATAAGCCTGCCGTAGAAGATTGTTCAGCACCGATATACGCCAGCGCGGGTTTACGGGTAGCAGTGTGACAGGAAAAAGAGCGTGCCCGGTGAAGGGCACTGAGCATTTGCTGCTCCTTTATCCGATATTTTTTCCGCGCATACGCTGCAACGTACCGTCTTTATCTATGATGTGATGTTTAAGTGCCCCCGCCACATGAAGAATGATGGCTGCGATGAGCAGATAGCCCACAATTTCATGCACTTCACCTGCCGCCTCTGAAAGGCCTTCGTTTCTTGGCAGCACATCCTGAGGATTAACGGGGTCATGGTTAGCGGGAATTAAATCAAACCCGAAAAACGGAACGTTATGCCCGCCCATCGATGACATGATGATGCCGGACACTGGCAGGATAAGCGTACCGAGGATCAGTACCCAGTGAATCACACCGGCCAGCATATGCTCCCACGCTTTATAGTCTCCCGCCGGCACCGGCCAGCCATTTTTCACCCGCCATACGGCACGGGCAAAAGCAAATACCAGAACGACCACGCCGAAAGACTTGTGTAATGGATACAGGCTGTAGTCATGATTCTCTGTCATGTAAATACCGACAGCTAATAAAGCGATCATCAATATCGCCACTATCCAGTGAAGAGATACGGTGATTTTACTGAACTGAAACTTTGAATCTGCACTCATGGGCTTTCCCATCCTTAAATTTTAGGGCCTGAGTTAAACCGGACCGGGCGGTCAAACACGCGACTAAAGTATGATATATAACGCATATTTATACCTATAATAATCACTTTAAAAGCATGGGAATAGATAAATTTCATTCTATTTCAGTTAATTAAGTAAAACTAAACTTTTGACTAACTCACATAGCTGGCGAATAAAAGTACCATAAATATGAATACTAATAACAATGCGCGAGAAATGAGATGTTAGCTCTTAAGTCTACATACGAAAAAGAAATCGCCGGATTAACACAGGCAATAAGCGAGCATAAGGCTTTTTCTGATACGGTCAAAAGGCATAACGCTTATATAATCTTCACCCCCGACGGCAACGTTTTAGAAGTCAATCAGATTTTTGCCAGTATTTTTGGTTTTCAAAGCAGTGACCTTATCGGACAACATCACAGCTCCCTTTGCTTCAGTGAACTGACGAACAGCACCGCATACGCTCAGTTCTGGCGGGATCTTCGGGATGGCCGTGCCCAGTCCGGACAGTTTCATCGCAAGCACCGCAGTGGCGAAGGTGTATGGCTGGAAGCATCCTATGAGCCAGTGCTGGATGAGAGTGGCAACGTAACCGCAGTCCTAAAAATCTGCCACGACATCACTCAGCAAAAAGAAATGGCCGAAGCCAACAAAGCGATTTCTGATGCCCTGGACCGTTCAATGGCAGTGATTGAATTTACCCCGGACGGCACAACCCTTAACGCAAACGGGAATTTTCTGGCCACCGTGGGCTACAGCCTGAACCAGATTCAGGGCCAGCATCACCGCATGTTCTGCTACGAAGATTTCTACATCGACAATCCTAATTTCTGGGACATTCTCGCAGCGGGCAATTTCCAGTCCGGCCAGTTTAAACGCAAGAATGCAGCGGGCGAAGTGCTGTGGCTTGAAGCCACGTACAACCCCATTTATTCCGCTGACGGTAAAGTCTATAAAATTATTAAATTTGCCTCAGACATCACTCAAAAAGTGATTGAACAAAGTAACATTGCCAGTGCATCAGAGCACGCGGTGTCGATTTCAGAAGAAACGTCACAAATTGCATTACGAGGAACAGAATCACTGACCAATTCCGTGGGTGTATTTAACGCCACTTTGAAAGAAGTTGATCAGGCAAACGTACTGATTGAGCAACTGACTGCCCAGTCAGCCAACATTGAATCCATCGTTTCTACCATCCGCAGCATTGCTGACCAAACCAACCTGCTGGCGCTGAATGCGGCTATCGAGGCAGCCCGTGCCGGCGATCAGGGACGTGGCTTTGCCGTGGTAGCAGACGAAGTACGCCAACTGGCTAAACGCACCAGTGACTCCACGGTAGAGATTGAATCGGTAGTAGGCGAAAACAAAGGTCTGGCGCAGCAAGCCAGTGAGAAAATGACCGAAGTGAAATCCAAAGTTGACCTGAATGCTGAGCAAATCGGCAGTGTGCAGGCTGTGATGGATGAAATATATCAGGGTGCGGTAAGCGTAACTGAGAACGTTGCCCGTATCATGAACCAGTAAGTCCAACCGACTAGGGGCAAGGACGCCCCGAACTTCGGGACGCCATACCGTATGATTACGATGTGTTATGGTGCCATGTGGATCACAGAACGGATGCTCTTCCCTTCGTGCATCAAATCAAACGCTTCGTTGATTTCTTCCAGTGGCATAGTATGGGTGATGAAGTCATTCAGAGCGAATTTACCCGCCAGATAATCTTCAACAATACCGGGCAGTTGCGAACGACCTTTCACGCCGCCGAATGCAGTACCACGCCATACACGACCGGTCACTAACTGGAACGGACGGGTTGAAATTTCCTGACCGGCTCCGGCTACACCGATGATCACTGATTCACCCCAGCCTTTGTGGCAACATTCCAGTGCTGAACGCATCACATTCACGTTGCCGATACATTCAAAAGAATAGTCAACGCCGCCATCGGTTAATTCAACAATCACTTCCTGAACCGGCTTGTCATAGTCTTTAGGGTTGATGCAGTCAGTCGCCCCTAATTTCTTGGCCAGTTCAAACTTGGATTCATTCAAATCGATACCGATAATACGGCCTGCTCCCGCCATGGTTGCACCGATAATGGCAGATAAGCCAATACCGCCCAGTCCAAAGATAGCAACGGTGTCACCTTCCTGAACTTTCGCCGTATTGAGTACCGCGCCCATACCTGTGGTCACACCGCACCCCAGCAGGCACACTTCTTCAAGTGGCGCATCAGGATTAACTTTAGCCAGCGAAATTTCAGGCAGAACCGTGTACTCGGAGAACGTGGAGCAACCCATGTAATGATAAATTTGCTTACCATTACAGGTGAAACGGGTTGTACCGTCAGGCATCAGACCTTTACCCTGAGTTTCACGTACCGCGCTGCATAAATTGGTTTTACCTGATGTACAGAATTTACATTCTCCGCACTCTGCGGTGTAGAGCGGGATAACGTGGTCGCCCACTTTCAGAGAGGTTACCCCTTCGCCAACTGACTCAACAATACCACCGCCTTCGTGGCCCATGATGGCAGGAAATACGCCTTCGGGATCCTCACCCGACAGAGTAAATGCGTCGGTATGACACACGCCTGTGGCAAGAATTTTTACCCGCACTTCACCCGCTTTCGGCGGTGCAACCTGAATTTCTTCAATAGACAGCGGCGCTTTCGCTTCCCACGCTACCGCGGCTTTACAAGTAATTACGTCAGCCATGTTGTTTTATCCTTTATTCGATGTGTGTCGGACTATTCTAAACAGTCGCAGTTATGTAACAATATACGCAATATGAAAATCACTTTTTCATAAATGCAATAATAGACCTATTTACCAGCAGGGCTTTATGAACAGAGACGGTATTGTTGAATTTGTGGCTGTTGTTGAGCAGCGCAGCTTTACGCTGGCAGCGAAAAAACTGCGTATCTCTACTGCAAAAGTAAGCCGCCAGGTCAGTGCACTGGAAACCCGTCTGTCATCGAGGCTGTTAAACCGCACCACCCGTGTGGTGACGCCGACAGAGCTTGGTCAGCAGTTCTATCATCAATGCCGTCACATTCTCGACCAGCTTGATGACGCAGAACGCTTCGTCTCCGAACAACAGCTCACTCCTTCAGGCAAACTCATGCTTACTGCCCCCGTAACTTACGGTGAGCGGATCATTGCACCGGTCGTTAATGACTTTCTTACGCTGCATCCCCGCATTGAGGTCAGCCTGAATCTGACAAATCAGGTTGTGGACTTAGTACAGGAAAACTACGATCTGGCTATTCGTCTTGGTCACCTTGAGAGCTCATCGCTGATTGCCCGCCGGTTAGGCTCGCGGACGTTATTCACCTGCGCCTCACCGGAATATTTTGAGCAGCATGGCCTGCCTCAGTCGGTGGCCGACCTTGCCAGGCATCAGTGCATTGCCGGCACATCGGCCCACTGGCAATTTAATGTAAATGGCAGAGTTGTCACCTACCGGCTTCCAAACGCACGACTGCGTTGCAACAGTGGCGTAGGGATCCGTGATGCTGCCCGTAAGCACCTGGGCATCATTCAACTGCCTGATTATTACGTCGCTGATGATATCGAATCAGGCCGCCTGAAAGTGATACTGCCGGCACAACAAATCGATGATGACGGGATATGGGCGGTATACCCGCAAACCCGTCATGTATCAACCAAAGTCAGGTTGTTGCTGGACTATCTGATTACCCGCTTAGGCCCCGGCGCGTAAATCGGCACCGCAGGGCCGGCTTTGCCGGTTCTCACCTTATGCCGGAATTGCCGGTTCGGGGCTTTCAGGTTCTGGTTCAGGGGGCTTTCCTGTAATGCTGGCAATAAGGTCTGCCGCATTTTTCTGACGGAATGCCCGATACTCTTCCCAGTCAAATGACTTCAGAAACGCCACAGCCGCATCACAGCCATTTACAATCAGCTTTTCTTTGTCTTCCGGCGACATATCAAAGTCGAGCCAGCCAATGTCTGTTGTATCAATTTCCTTCACCACCCGGTTGTAATCTTCAAAATGCTCATGGCGGTATTCTTTATCAGTGTTGCCTTTGGCAATATCCACCACATTAGAGATAAAGTTCAGCAGCGAAGAGTTGTCGAAGCGATCTACATCAAAGCCCAGCTTGGCACCGAACGTGGGCATTGAAGGCACCTTGCTGGGTTTCGCGTGAAATTCGTCAAAGGGAAAATTTGATAACAAGCCACCATCGACGAAGGACACCGACTCGCCATACTTCTGAGGGTCTTTCAGTGTCACCGAAAAATCCCGTTGAAGCCGGTCTTTCACATCGCTGTAAGGGGGGATGTCAGTCAGCGTGAAGGGATCAAAAAAGATGGGAATAGACATGCTGGCACGGGCAAAATCTGCAACGGGCGCATCGTTTTCCGGGCGGTAGAATAAATCGGCGTCTTTAGGAAAGGTCACCTCAACACCCACGGCCATACAACTGGCTTTTACTGCCAGTCCGCCGAACGGGGCGGATTTATCATATGCGAACCGCGGCGGATGGTTCAGAGTAACCGTTTCCGGCAGTGTCCATTTGGATGCCAGACCGGTGAGATGAGCCGCGCCGAAAGGCTTCAACACTTTTCGTTCCATCCAGTCGTAAAAGGTTTGACTGGGGTTTAACCCCCGCTTTGCTGTCAGCCGTTTGTAACCGGAAATCACACCCTTCGTCCAGCGCCAGCCTTTGCTGAACATGTTACCGCCACCGGGATTCTGCACCACATCCCTGACGGCATTAGGTCCGTCGACAAAACTGAAAAATGCCACTTCATCCAGCACATCTGCAATCGCCATGGTTTTAGGCTGATCAGGCGTACCGGCTGCACTCAGCCCTATCGCATTGATTGCACCGGCAGACGTGCCG
Source organism: Alteromonas sp. NFXS44 (assembly GCF_040148705.1). Classification (NCBI taxonomy): domain Bacteria; kingdom Pseudomonadati; phylum Pseudomonadota; class Gammaproteobacteria; order Alteromonadales; family Alteromonadaceae; genus Alteromonas; species Alteromonas sp. NFXS44. Next base: position 692,722 of record NZ_JAGDEA010000012.1, read on the forward strand.
GCTATTTTACGAAAACGGATATTGCACTGTTCAAGCACGTAGGTATAACCCACGAGACCAAGCCCGAGCATGCCGCCGCCTTCCATCACAAGGTCGACGAAATAGTACTTTTCACCGTCTTTTTCGAAATATACATCTGACCAGGCTTTGCTTTTCAACTCAGCCGGGATTGAATAGGCCGACAATATGTCCTTCACAGACTTAGCCGGTATAGTTTGCGCGTTCATTACAGCCTCCCTGTCCATAATTTGTTCAACATGCTAACGCAGGGTAGGATTAATGCAATGGTCATTCTGTACTAAGCCAATACCATTTATGAATAAAACCGTCTCTGAGATTGAATTAAGACACAGAACCCTGCGTTTACCCCACGGTGAAGATGCGCCACTGATTGGTTCAAAGCAGCACTACCGCGAAGAACTGAAAAAGTGGCAGAAAAAACTGCTGCATGTTCAGCAGGCCATTTATCACCAGAAAAAACGGGCAATTGTGGTTTTCGAGGGCTGGGATGCATCCGGTAAGGGCGGCGCCATCAGGCGTCTGACCGGCCATCTGGACCCCAGAGGGTTTGCCGTGCACCCCATTGCAGCGCCCACCGCTGAAGAACAGGGACGACACTATTTATACCGGTTTCAGACAAGGTTACCCAAGCCCGGCCGTATCGCCATTTTTGACCGTTCCTGGTATGGCCGGGTACTGGTAGAAAGAGTGGAGCAACTGACACCGGATGATGCCTGGCAACGGGCCTACCGGGAAATCAATGAGTTTGAACGGATGTTGTCTGATGACGGTGTCCGCATCATTAAGCTGTTTTTACACATCTCACCCGACGAGCAGTTACGCCGGTTCGAAGAGCGGCTGCATAACCCCTACAAACGCTGGAAGCTCACAGAGGAAGATATACGCAACCGCAGTAAGTGGTCTGATTACGCATCAGCCACCGAAGACATGTTTGATGAAACGGATACCCGCCCGGCTCCCTGGCATCTGATACAGGCAGAACACAAATGGTATGCGCGGGTGGAAGTTTTAAAGAAGGTTGTGAAGGCATTGCGAAAAGGCACCGACATTACACCACCGCCACCGGATGAGAAACTCATCCGTCTGGCAGAGCAAAAATTGGGGATAAGCGTGCCGGATACAGTCACGCCGGAGCCGCAACAGTCAGAGCAGGATAACTAAAACGTCAGCTTGTATTTCTCAAGCTGGTAATAGTAAGGAAGCGCTTGCTCACAAACTTCCTGTAATGTCTCTGAAAGTACCGGTACGGGTTTCCGTGCCGCGGCTTTAAGCCCGGTACTTGCCCACACCGCATTGTACCAGTGCTCTGCCCAGACACCGTCAGCTTTGTTGCCGCCAGCCGGCCAGCTGAGCATGCCCGCATCGTAAGGTATGCCGATGGCTTCACACAGCGCCTGCAGCCCCGTAGCCGGGTCGGTCAGCAAATCGTCACTGTCAATCACCACCGGCGGTTCGCCGTTCAGCGTCATCTGGCGGTTAAATAACTCCGCCTGCTGACGGATGCCGATATCATCCAGTACCGGCTTTTCCCGTTTTTCATTGTAACTGGCAATCACCCTTGCCGGATGACGTAGCAGAAACACGTTAATCACATCATCTGTCCAGGCCAGCGGAAATGCGGGTAACATGTGATGTGACATGTGTTTCTGATAGAAAATATCTTTACCGTCAGGGACCGGACCCAGACATTGCGCAATAACCTCAGAAGCACTCTGTGGTTGCGATGCCAGTATCGCTTCCTGCATCGGGTGCACTTCCCCGCTTTCCTTCAGATACGCCGCGTAAAAGGGCTCGTCAACTACCGCGCAGTCGCTGCGGGCGGCAAACGCATACATCATCGCTGTCGATAAGTTTCTGGGGCCGGACCACATAGCAATACGCATCAGTGTGTCTCCTTAACCAGTTGATAATATGCCTCTCTTATCTGCTGCGTGACCGGTCCCGGGTGCACATCGCCAATTGCTCTGCCATCAATGTGGGATACCGGCGTCTGTGAGCCAAACGTGCCGGTAAGGAAGGCCTCGTCAGCACCATAGGTTTCAACCAGCGAGTAATTACGCTGATGCACCTTCAGTCCAATCCGCTCACACACGTCTATCACTTTCTGCCGGGTGATACCGTTCATGCAGTAATCGCCGGTAGAGGTCCAGACCTCGCCTTTTCGTACAATAAAGAAATTACAGGCGTTGGTGGTGTTTATAAACCCGTTTACATCCAGCATCAGCGCTTCATCGGCACCGGCTTTTTCGGCGGCAATACAGGCCAGTATACAATTGAGCTTGGAGTGAGAGTTGAGTTTAGGATCCTGCGTCATGGGCAGGCCACGCATATGCGGTACAGTAGCCAGCTTGATTGGCCGCGCAATGGACGCTTTGGAGTGCTCACATATGATAACCAGCGTAGGACCGTGCACAGAAAGCGCCGGATGCTGAAACGGCTTTTTCTTTTTGCCCCGGGTGAACATCAGCCTTGCATGTACATCGGTGTGCATGTTATTGGCTTTACGGGTGGCTTCCAGCGCCTCTGTAACCTGCGCCCTGGTCATGCCTAAATCCATGTCGACCACTTTTGCTGCTTCAAAAAGCCGGTCCATATGCTCATCCAGAAAAGCCCATTTGCCGTCGTATAACCGCAAGCCTTCCCAGATGCCATCACCTAACATAAAGCCACTGTCGTATACCGACACTTTGGCTTCGTCGCGGTGAACAATGTCACCGTTCACATAAATGAGAATATCATCATTACGCGCATCTTCCGCTGCGGTGTGGGTAGAGACATCCGCCATACTCATTGATTGTTTTTCCTTTTTTTGTACAGCCAGAAAAACAAAAATACCGGCTGACGACCCGTAAAGTAAAGTCGTACCGCCGGTATTTGCGATGATATTAAGCGATGATTAGTTAAACAGATCTTTCAGCTTGTCTTTGCCTTTCTCCATTAACTTCTCTTTTTCTTCATCGATTTTTTCCTGCACTTTCTCTTTGGCTTTTTCTGCCAGCACTTTTTTCGCTTCTGCTTTTGCCTGCTTGATGGCGTTATCCAGCATCTGATTTACGATAGCCGCACCGACCTGATCAGCCGGTAAACCGTCAGGCTGACCAATGGCACCGGCACTGAACGTTGGCAGAGTGACTTCATACGCTTTCTTATCAATTTTGAAATCACCGGTTTCCAGGTTTTCAAAATTCAGTTTCAGCTTCGCGTTACTCACCGTTACCGCATCCACAATCAGTTTTGGCGCCGGAGCGGAAGATGGGTCTGCAGGCTGGCTGTCGCCCTGAGGCAGGTTAGCCATCAAATTCTTTTTAATGACCATCAGGTTGCCCTGTCCGGATGCGTCTACTTCGTAAAGGATTTCCGGACCGTCTACAGTCACTTCCTGGATGCGGTAAGGCTCTTCGGTAGCCCCGGCGAGATCTAATGTCACACCATCCAGACTGAATGCGTCTTCTTCACTGAATCCGTCAGGGTTTTCTACATCAATGTCAGTGATAGTCAGACGTCCGTCACTGAAAGACAAATCCACAGCCGACACGGTAACCGGCGTAGCCAGATATTTTGTGCCCTGTGTTTCAATTTGTTCGCGGATAAAGTCATTGGCACCACTGGCCAGATAAACCACACCGCCGGCAATCACCACAATAACCAGCAATAAAATAACCAGAACTTTCTTCATTACTTCTCCCTGCATAAATGAGATTAAATACCGCACGGTTCACGGCATTTGCGCGTATTTCCTGTATCAGTGTTTGAACGACTGCTTTACACGGTTTACGGCGTTTAGGTTTTCCATACGACCACTGCCTGTTATTGTGATCACAACACTGCATCAGACAACGTCTTTTTGCAGTCACAAGACTAATTTGAAGAGTAAAGGAAAGCAATGAATAAACTCTCATGGGTGCTGGCATCAGCACCGCTGTTATTTGCTTGCTCCCAGCCGGCAGACAACACCACAACGACAGAATCAAAACCAGCCAGGGCACAACACACTGAGCACCAATCCACGATGGCATCAGGTACGGATTATCACTCATTTTCGAACCCTGACGCGGTGCAGGTAACACATTTGGATCTGGATTTAACCGCAAACTTCGACAACCGTGAACTTACCGGTTCAGTGACGCTGGATTTCGACCGTATTCAACCGGATGCGGACACGTTAATTGTTGATACCCGCGCACTGGATATCAAACAGGTAACCGCAAATGGTAAAGCCGTTGAGTTTACCCTGGGTGAAGAGGACGAAAATCTGGGTTCTCCCCTGTCGATAGCCTTACCTGCATCGGCCAGTGCTGTCACTATCGACTATGTGACATCACCGGAAGCATCCGGCGTGCAGTGGCTTACTCCGGCACAGACTCAGGGCAAAGAACATCCGTTCCTGTTCACTCAGGCTCAGGCCATTCATGCGCGCAGTTTCATTCCGCTGCAGGATTCCCCTCAGGTCAGAGTCACTTACGACGCCCGTATTCATACTCCGGCAAATTTGCTGGCAGTCATGAGTGCGTCGAATGACCCTGATACGCCCCGTGACGGCGATTACAGCTTTACCATGCCTCAGCCTGTACCGTCTTACCTGATTGCCCTGGCCATAGGTCATCTTGAGTTCAAGCCTATGGGTGAACGTACCGGCGTGTACGCCGAGCCTGAAATTCTCGATGCCGCCGCCGCCGAGTTTGAAGACACGGAAAGCATGCTGGAGCTGACAGAAAAAACCTACGGCCCCTACAGCTGGGACCGTTATGACCTGCTGATCCTGCCACCCTCCTTTCCTTTTGGTGGTATGGAAAACCCCCGTCTGTCATTCATCACCCCTACGGTGATTGCCGGCGACAAAAGTCTGGTTTCCCTGATTGCCCATGAGCTGGCGCACAGCTGGTCGGGTAATACTGTGACCAACGCCACCTGGCGGGATTTGTGGCTGAATGAGGGTTTTACCACTTATCTGACTTACCGCATCATGGAAATGTTGTATGGCACAGACCGCTTTAACATGGAAGCGGTTCTGGGCTATCAAAGCCTTGAAGCAGATATCGCTGCACTGCCGGCCAATGATGAAATACTTGCCGTAGATTTACGCGGGCGCAACCCTGACGATGTATTTTCGGATATCCCTTACGAGAAAGGCGCGCTGTTTCTCCGGGAACTGGAGCAAAAGGTGGGGCGCGACAACTTCGACGCTTTCCTGATGCAATACTTTAAGCATTTTGCTTTCCAAAGTATCACCACCGACACCTTCATGGCGTATCTGGAAGATACCCTGCTGAAACAACATGCTGACAAGCTCGACAAGCAGCGTATTGAAGAATGGGTGTTTAAGCCGGGCATTCCTGATGGAGCACCTGTGCCGGCGTCTGATGCCTTTGATAAGGTGGACAGTCAGCGCACTGCCTGGTTAAATGGCGATAAGCCTGCTGCAGACATCAAAACAGCAAACTGGACAACCCACGAATGGCTGTATTTCCTGAATAACATGCCTTCTTCACTGTCAGCTGCGCAGTTAAAAGATCTGGATTCTGCCTTTGATCTTACCAACAGCCATAATAACGAAATTGCGCACAGCTGGCTGATGATTGCCGTACAGAATGAATACAAGCCGGCCTGGCCCCGTTTGCATGATTACCTGGTTGAAATAGGCCGGAATAAGCTGGTGAAACCGCTCTACCGGGCGCTGTCGCAAACACCGGAAGGGAAAGCGTTTGCGAAAAAGGCATTTGAAGAAGCCAAACCCGGCTATCACCCGCTGACGGTACATGCGAATGAAGGCTTCGTAGAGGACTGACATCCTTATTTAGCATTAAATAAATGTCAGAAGGCCGTATCAGCGTAACGTGATACGGCTTTTTTTATCACTTTTGTTCTGAAAACGCCGCCCGTCAGACTTCTTTATAACCAAAGCGAACAAAAACCTTCCCCGATAAAATGTTAAAAACTATAGCCATATGTTTATTTTATGTTAATACTAAGAGTGTACGTTCTTTGACCAGCAGGAGTGTTGACTATGAGCAATCACATATGGGGACTGATCCATCATCCCGATAAAGAATGGCGTTCCATTAATGAAGAACATGAAACGGTCAGCCATTTATATACCCACCATGTACTTTGGTACGCGCTTATCCCCGTGGTTTGTTCCTTCATCGGCACCACACAGTTTGGCTGGACTTTTGGCGGTGAGGAAGTCTTTCAGGTTTCTGTCGCCAGCGGACTGGTGCTGGGCGCCGCATTCTATGCATTGATTTTATTAGCCGTAGCTGCGGTTGGCAGTATTATTCACTGGATGGCAAGACGATTCCCTGAACGCCCGTCACGGGCAGAATGCATCGTATTTGCCGGCTACACAGCAACCCCGTTATTCATGAGCGGCGTATTTGCTATTTACCCTGTGTTCTGGCTTTGTGTTGCAGCGGTGGCAGCGGGTCTGGTGTACACGGCTTATCTGCTTTATGCGGGTACGCCAAGCTTCCTGGGTATCAGCCATAAAGAGGGCTTTATCCTGTCCACGTCGACGCTTTGTATGGGTGTGCTGGTACTGGAAGCCTTAATGATAGTGGCCGTTGCTCTGTGGAGCATGGGCTCGGAGCACAGCATTATGTGGTACTTCTTCCACTAGCATTAAGTGCATTATTCATCACGGATTGAAAAATAGTTTCATTCCTCTGTTACTGCGGGCCCCGGGCCCGCTTTTTTTGTTTCGAATCTTCTCCGGCGGCTGGCCCGGAACCGCTTCTGCCATTACCACACTTTCTTTATTGCAACACCGCGCAGCCCCCGAAAGAAGACATCGATATCAATAAAATGTAAATTTTTTGTTTACAACTGGTCCATTGCGGTTAAATAATAACCTCACGCACACTTCAGGAGGATACTATGAAATTTAAATATTCATTGATCGCAGCAGCAGGGTTGTTTTGCACAACAGCTACGGCAGATGATCTGCAAGGCACTGTGAGCAAAAATGACATCGATGTCAAAATTTCAAAAAATATATACGGACAATTCGCAGAGCATCTGGGCAATAGCATTTATGAAGGTATCTGGGTGGGGAAAGATTCAGATATCCCTAATACCCGCGGGATCCGTAGCGATGTGGTAGCGGCGCTTAAGGAAATCAAAGTGCCTGTTGTACGCTGGCCGGGCGGTTGCTTCGCCGATGAGTACGACTGGCGTGATGGAATTGGCGATCCCCAAACCCGTCCCATGCGCAAAAACAACTGGTGGGGTGGCACACCGGAACCGAACAGTTTTGGTACACACGAATTTTTCGATTTTGCAGAGCAAATCGGCGCAGACGCTTACGTATCGGTTAACGTTGCCTCTTCAACACCTATGGCCATGCGGGAATGGATTGAATACATGACCTCCACCGGCAACGATGATCTTGCACAGGAGCGCAGGAAAAACGGACGTGATGAACCTTTCGACCTTAAATTTGTAGGCATTGGCAATGAAAGCTGGGGCTGCGGTGGTTTCATGACACCGGAATACTATGCCAACCGGTATCGTCGTTTTGCGTCGTTCTTTCATAAGAATGGTAGTAACTTCCATATGAATAACGACAACAAAGCGGTAAGGGTGGCCTCCGGCGCGAATAACCTTGATACCAACTGGACAGATACGGTAATGACCAGCGCGGGCAGTGTGATGGATGCCATTTCTCTGCATTTCTACACTCTGCATAAAGGAAACTGGCCTGAGCGGGATAAAGCTGCAGCAACAGGATTCAATGAGACGCAGTGGAACGGCATTCTTTATCAGGCATCCCGTATGGAAGATGTCCTTAATCAGCATGAGGCAGTGATGGACCGTATCGATCCTGAAAAGCGCATCAGCTTATACGTAGACGAATGGGGTACCTGGTACGCGCCTGAAAAAGGCACCAACCCCGCATTTCTTTATCAGCAGAATACGCTGCGTGATGCGCTGGTCGCCGGGATTACATTTAATATTTTCCACCAGCATGCAGATCGTGTGGGCATGGCGAACATTGCTCAGGCTGTCAATGTGTTGCAGGCCATGATCCTCACAGATGGTGCTGACATGGCAAAAACCCCTACTTTCTATGCCTTCAGAATGTTTACACCCTTTCAGGAATCGACGCGTCTGGACACCCGCTTTACCTCACCGGTGATCAGCAGCGAAGAGGGGGACTATCCTGCTGCGACCTTATCTGCCGCGACGACAAAACAAAATGAAACGGTGATTGGGCTGACCAATGCGTCACTCTCTGAGTCCCATACCATCACATTGTCGCTTAAAGACATTAAAGGCAGTTCGGTAAGTGGCGAAATTCTCACTCATAGCGTACCGGACGCTCATAACGTACCGGGTGAGCAGGAACAGGTAGCACCAGCTCCGTTTAACGGCACAAAGATTAAAGGAGACCAGCTCACTATTGAATTGCCGGCAAAATCAGTGGTGGTGCTTAAAGTGAAATAGTAAAGCGGGTGCCCGACCGACGTTGCTGATGCCTTGTCAGCAACGTTTTCTCCGGTCAGGCACAACTAAATATAACGGTTACCCGCCGAACACCTGGTCAGTCAGCGCCAGCGCGGCTTCTACGGTATCATCCATATCGTAGTATCTGTAGTCTGCCAGCCGCCCGCCGAAGAGGTACTTAGCTGCATTTTCAGGCTTTGCCGCCAGCGCTTTATATTCAGCCAGCATGGCGTTATTTCTGGCATCGTTGATGGGGTAGTAAGGTTCGTTATCTTTGCTGAATTCATGTGGAAACTCCCGCGTTATCACGGTTTTTTCCTGTTTACAGAATTCAAAATGCTTGTGTTCAATAATGCGTGTCCATGGCACTTCAGCTTCTGTGTAGTTAATTACCGCGTTACCCTGATAATTCTCGCAGTCCAGTACTTCGGTTTCAAAATGCAGGCTGCGGTATTCCAACTCCCCTAAGCACTTATCAAAAAATTCATCAATTTTGCCGGTATAGAGCACTTTACCGGCCAGCGCTTCCCAATCCTCACGATTTTCAAAGAAGTTCACACCGGTTCTCACTTCTATGCCTTCGAGCAGCCCGTCAATCAGCGCGTTGTAGCCACCATGAGGGATCCCCTGATAAAGGTCGTCAAAGTAGTTATTGTCGAAAGTAAACCGGAATGGCAAACGTTTAATGATGAAGGACGGGATCTGCGTCGCCGGTCGCCCCCATTGCTTTTCCGTATAGCCTTTAATGAGTGTTTCGTACAAATCTTTGCCACCGAGATATAACGCCTGCTCTTCCAGATTTTGGGGCTCAGTTTGACGGTAAGGGGCACGTTGCTCTTCAATTTTTGCCTTTGCCTCTGCAGGGGTAGTGACCCCCCACAACTGGTAAAAGGTATTCATATTAAATGGCAGGTTATAAAGCTTGTTGCGGTAATTGGCGACAGGAGAATTTACATAGCGGTTGAAACTGACAAACTGATTCACATAATCCCATACCCGCTGATTACTGGTGTGAAAGATATGTGCGCCGTACTTGTGCACATTGATGCCTGCCACGTTTTCACAATAAATATTACCGCCTTTGTGATCACGCTTATCAATGATCAGAACGGACTTTCCGGCAAGGCGCGCTTCTCTGGCAAACACGGCACCGAACAGGCCCGCTCCGACAATCAGAAAATCATATTGTTGTTTTGTCATCAGACAATCCGCTGTTTTGTATATCCGTTAACAGTATATACCCAAAGTTGTTGAAAAGACTGCGCTATCAGGCAAACAGCCCTTTCATAAAATCATAAAAGGCTTCGGTTTTGCGTGTGGTTAAGCTGTTCTGCGGCTTGAGAAACCATACCGGCGCGTCATTATCTGCCAGTGCTTCGGGTAATACTTCCACCAGTTGCCCGCGGGCTAATTCATCTTTAACGGCAATATAAGATTTGATCCCCAAACCGTGACCGGCCAGCACAGCCTGCGTCATGTTGTCGGAGTTCGACACAGTAAACCGCGCGTTCACATTCAGCGTCCGGCTGTGTTCGCCTTCCTGTATTTTCAACTGGCGCTGCCAGGGAAGTACAACCCAGCGATGCGCTGCCAAATCATCAATACTGCGGGGATGGCCGGCCCGGGCCAGATATTCAGGTGCAGCGCACAACAAACGGGAATTGTTTGCCAGTTTCCGGGCAAGTAAGCCTGAGTCAGCCAGTTTGCCTACCCTGATGGCAACATCCTGCTTATCTTCAACCACATTGACGAACTGGTCGTTGATCAGAAAATCCAGCTTAAGATCCGGATACGCCTGCTCAAATTCCATAAGTTTTGGCATTACAAATTTTGAAAATACCCAGGGCGGCATGGTAACCCGCAGAATGCCACTGACAGACGAGCCCCTGGCACCAATCTGATATTCCGCATCCCGTAATGCTTCCAGAATGTCTCCCACCCGTTGGTAAAACACCTCACCTGCCGGCGACAAACCAAACTTTCTGCTGTCACGAAAGACCAACACCGTGGATAGTGCCTTTTCAAGTTTACTCAACCGCAGGCTCACCGTGGCAGGTGACACTTGCTGTACAGACGCAGCAGCGTGAATCCCCTTGTTTTCCACAATGGCGATGAAGGTTTCAAGTTCATTCAGGCTATACATACTTTAAATATCTTAAACACAGGTTTCGATTTACAGGGCTTCTTTTAAGAAATTAAAACATTAAAATCGTTATGTACACCACCATCACAGGAACAACATACATTGAGACATATTCTTTTTATTGCCGTCACCTTACTGGTAACGGTTATGAACAATGCGGAGGCTGACACCATGCCATCACAACCCAAAGTGATCATTTTTGACGTTAACGAAACCCTTCTGGATATGGAAGCAATGCGTGAATCAGTAGGCAAGGCCCTCAATGGTCAGCAATCATTGCTTCCCCTGTGGTTCTCAACCATGTTGCACCACTCACTGGTATCAACCGTGTCAGGGGAATATCAGGACTTCGGGAAAATTGGCGTAGCAGCATTAATGATGGTGGCAGAAACCAATGGCATAGACATCACGGAAGAAGAAGCCAAAACAAGCATTGTGACGCCACTGCTCAGCTTGCCACCGCACCCGGACGTAAAATCAGGGCTGAAAGATTTAAAAGCACGGGGCTATAAGATTGTCAGTTTAACCAACTCGTCCAACTACGGTGTGAAAACCCAGTTTGAAAATGCCGGCCTGACAGACTTTTTTGATGCCCGTTACAGCATTGAAGATATTCAGATTTACAAGCCTGATCTCCGCGCCTATGCCTGGGCACTGAAGCAACTGGGTGTTAAACCGGAAGATGCCCTGATGGTAGCGGCTCACGGCTGGGATATTGCCGGAGCGAAAGCTGCAGGTATGCAGGCCGCTTTTGTAACCCGTCCGGGTAAAGCCATGTATCCTCTGGCTCAGAAGCCCGATTATGTGGTTAACGATCTGCGCGAATTAACAGATATTCTCGACAAGCAGTACGGCCGGTAATCAGAAACATAACGCTTAAAACATCAGGCCCAGGCTCACCACGAACCTTCGGCCTGATTCTCCAATCTTCATCAACGCCGATGCCTCTCCGGTATCAACACTCCGCTTTACCGTTTCGTTGGTGGCATTGTAAATGTCCATACGCAATGTCGCATTGGCCGAAAATAACCAGTTCAGACTGAGATCCACGCCGGTATAGTCTTCCACATAAACATCTGCATTATTGGTTAAATCCCGCTGTTCGGGGAAGCGACTGCGGTAGTTAATGTTTATTGCAGCCTGCCAGGCTTGCCAGCCGGATAACAGTCGTATATTTCCCGTCCAGTCAGAGACACCTTCTGCACGCCAGTGCGCGGCGGCATCTCCCTCAGATTGCAATGATATTTGCGCTTTGGTGACACGGGTTATCGTGGCAGACAGACGGTGACGGAGATACTGAATGTCCGGTTGTCCGAAAGCAATTTCAGCCCCCGCCTGTACACCGGTTATCCGCCCTTCACTGTTATTGGTTCGCTGCAGAGTTTCATATTCTGTGCCCCGATAATTAAGAGTAAGCGCTTGCTCCGATATGTAATCAGTGAGGTGGTGGGAGAATGCCAGCAATTCAGCATCTATGCTTTCACTGTTTACGTTCACAGATGTGGTGAAAGTATCAGCCACAACAGGTTTAAGCAGAGGGTTTCCTGCTTCGGCATAAGGCAGCCCGCCTGAGTTTACATGGATTTTCGGGTTTAAATCTGAATAGTTCGGTCTGTTGAGTGAGCGGGTGTATCCGGCACGCCATTGCCAGAGCGGCGTAAATTGCCACTTCACGGCAACAGAGGGCAACCAGGCGCTGTCGGTACGGGCAAAATGCTGTGCGATAACACTTCCCCCGCTGTTGATACCGGACCCGGTTGTCTCACTTTCAGTGTGAGTGTACCGCATGCCGCTTTCAATCATGAGATCCGGCCCGCTATTATTGGCCCCGAATGGACGCCAGACAGCCGATAAATACGCTTCCATGGCGTTAAACGTAACCGCATAGCTATTCAGCAAATCATTTACTGATGCCTGACCATCAGCAGGAAACGACAACGCGATATCGTACAACTGAAATAAATCGCTTTTTGGGATCAACCACCCGGCCTGCCCGTAAGTAAAAAAGTCCGCTTCAAATCCGTTGGGGAGTGGCATCAGCCATCTGCCATCTAAATCCGGCAACGATGCCAGCGCGGACTCACTTAACTGAATGTCCCGGCGTGTGTAATGATGCACCTGCGTGGCATGCAACCACCCGGCTTCTACATTTGACAAAGGGCCCTCACCCGGCAGCGTAAACGCTACGTCGCCGCCCCACTCTGTCGCAGAATTCTCAACACTAATCCGTCGCTTACTCATTTGAGTGATATGGGAATAGCTGCTGACAAGGCCGGTATTTTCATCAACAACAAACTGATTGAGTTGATGATCTGACACATCCACATCCACCCCGGCAGGTTGCATTGCCACATGCACCCGTGAAATGGGGTCCCGGGTCACACTGTCCGCTCTGCTCTGGCTGTAAAATGGCGTAACGGTAAGGGGCAGCCTGTCACTTTTCCATTCTGCCGACGCCTGAAAGGTATCTGTGGCATAGTCGAGTGTTGACTCCTCGCGGGTAGATTTCATCTCTGCGCGACTGAAATGAAGAGCAGAAATGCTGTTGTTCTGTCCCGTCACGGCAGTTGCCTGCTCATTCACAGGGCTCACCGACAGCCGGTGTTCATCGAAGGAAAAACCGGTATCCGAGCGCAGCCATAAAAGTGATGTTCGCAATGCGTCCACAGGCTGCCAGACCACGTTGGCGTAGTAAGTTGCCCGGGTACGGTCTTCGTTTTCGATAGTCAGTGCCAGACCGTCTGTGGGGACCAGTGTATTGTCTGCCAGCCCCTGCCACTGAAACTGTTCCGGAGCGCCACCGTTTTCGCCCCAGTGCCAGGTTTCAAATTGATACTGGCGCTGCAAACGGTTCTCGTAATTCATCCGGAATACCGCACCCAGCGTGCCGCTGTGGTTACGCAGGTTACCGATTGCGGCAAAGCCAGGCTGATAATTAATACCGGCCTCCGGTGATGCTGCGGTAAGGCGGACCTGCGCACTGTTAAATTCATAAGCCAGGGGATCATCACTCAATAAATCCACCGTTGCACCAGCCGCACCGGCAGGCTGAGCGGTTGCGGCAGTTTTGAACATGGTCACCTGATTAAACAATCCGGCGCTTAACGTATCAAAACGATATTGCTGACCGTATTGGTTGGAATTGCGGATATTCTCTGTATTCGCCAGACGGTGCCCGTTTAGCAGTGTCATCTGATATTCCGCACTTAAGCCCATCGCATTGATGTTAAGTGCTTCACCGCGATCACGGGTGATACTCAGTCCGGGCAAGGCCTGCAGCGCCTCGGCTAAATTTCCTGCTGGCAGGCGGTTGAGCATTGCCCCGACCAGTACCGCTTTCTCGCCTGCCGCCTCAGACTTGATTTGTCTGGCATACCTGGTGGCATTGTCATAATGCTGATTGTAAGCCTCAGGCGAGGTCGTCGACATGTGCCCGGTCACCATCACCTCTTCCAGGGCAATACTGTCTTCACCTGACTGCGCATTGCGGTTTGCAGGTGTCTCAGCGGGCTTGATGATGATGCCTGACTCAGTATTTTGCCATACGAGGCCCACCGGATGCAGGCAGGCAGAAAGCTGTATCTGTAAAGGCTGCGACGTGTCGTAACAGCGCTGAAACTCGCTGTCTGAAAGCGCATTGAAAGCGCTGTTACTTACGGTATTAGCAGAGTAAATGACAGGAACAGAAAACTGCTCAGACAGTGCGGTAAGTCTGGCTGGCAGACTGACCGGGCTAGTGATGGTTGGTGACGGAGCAAGAAATTCAGTAACGGAACCGGCGGCAAACAATAAACGGGGCAGCAAGGCCATCGATATTGCTGTCAGTCCTGCCCTTACCCACATGAATCCTAATCACTCTTAATGCTTAGCTTATTAATCCAAAACAGTGTGAAGTGATTAAATGAAAGATTTATGACAACAGCCGGAGCTGCTGCCATCAACCGTACTGAATACGCTCAATTGCGGCTATTTGCCGTTTTCCGGCTTCGCCAGCACAATGCTGTCCTCGTATTCATGCATCGCCAGACCGTTCATTTGTGCTAACAACCTGGCGGAACCGGCAATGTCAGCGGCTTTAAAGCGGCCACTGATAGGTGCGGCGTTATCATCAACGTGCTGCAAAACAACGGGTTTGTTGCTATAGCGGTTCAGTTGATAAAGCGCATCATTTAACGACACATTGTTCAGGTCAATCCAGCCTGCCTGCCAGTCAGGTTCTGTGGCCGCAAAGGCTAACACGGTAATGCCCCGGGCCGTCACGCTGGCACGCTGTCCTTTAATCAGTTCCACACGGTCACTGCCGTCTGGCATAGACACAGCGACTTTACCGTGAAAAACGTCAATTTGAGTTTGCGAGAGTGATTTGTCCACATTAAACGCCGTACCTAACACCTGAATATTGGCGTTACCTGTTTCTATAGTAAATGGTCTGGCTTCGTCTCTGGCTACTTCAAAGTACGCCTCACCTTTGGTTAACTTTGCCTGCCGGTTTCTGGCCGACTCCGAAAAGTGCAAGCTGGCCCCGCGGTTCATGGCAACCTCAGAGCCGTCAGACAGTTTTACATCTTGTGCATCAACGCTGCTGAATGTCTGCGGTGACGCATAGGCCACTTTCACCGGCAGCTCATCAGGGAATGATTGTTCCTGAATAACGTACCAGCCAATAACGCCCGCACAAAAGCATGCTGCCATTCCGCCCAACCATGCCCACCGTGTTGTATTGCGCGACGTCGTGTGAGACTGATGGTCAGTCAGCGCCTCCAGTAAGGCGGGATCGTCCCAGATAGCTTGTTTAATCGCATCGTTTCCGGCGTCATGGTTTTTATTTATTTCTGTCATAGTAATTTAACCTGCTATCGTACTGTAACGACGACTCAAATGCCGGAACGGGGACGGGGCTTATCGGAAAAACGCGCCTCTATGGCAATTTTTAATGCATCCATTGCACGGGTAATGTGTTTCTTCACCGTTTCTTCATTGAGTCCCAGGGTGGTTGCGATATCTTGTCTGCTTTCATTATGCAGTCTGCGACGGATAAAAATATCCCGGCGCAGCGGCGACATTTCACTTAATACCTGCTTGTAAAGGGCAACACGTTGCTGATTATCCAGCATGGTTTCCAGTGACACTGCTTCGCATTGCGGCTCATGCTCAAGCTCTGCCGGAGCACGTTGTTGTTCCCGGTGATGATCGATAACCAGATGCTGCGCCATGCGATAGCCGTAGGCCAGCGGGTTATCCAGATGTTCATGAAAACTGGTATTCATAGCCTTCACAAGTAATTTCTGAAACAGATCTTCTGCGTCAGCACGTTGCCCTACCGCTTTTATCAGATAGTTTTTCATAGCGTCCTGATTTGCCATCAGGCATTGCAGCAGAACACGATTCTGCTTTGCACAATGCTCAGGCATGTTCATATTCGCAGCCTGCAGATGCGCAGGTTCATTGCTGTCAGTGGTTTTGGCCAGTGCCATAGTTACCCGGTTCTCAGTGGAGTTCAGACAAGACGGTTCACGTTTAAGACGAGCATAATACGTGATCGGGGACAGCTTATTATATGACATTTCAATGACATATTTATGAAGCCCGTGTCTTTAAACTGACATAAAAACTTCACCATAAAATTCGTCCCCGCGGCGTTTTTCCTGTCGTCATGGTTGGCGAATTTCAAAAATTAGTCGCAAAGACATTTACAGGAAAACACACTCATGAAAAAACGCTTATTCCCGTTGTCGCCACTTGCTCTGGCACTGAGCACCCTGATCACCGGCACTGTTGTTGCGCAGGAAAAGGACGATAGTGTTGAGAAAATCGAGGTAACAGGCAGCTACGTGAAGAGCCTTGAAAAGGCGATTGATATCAAACGTACCACGGTTGGTTTTTCTGACTCGATTGTGGCTTCTGATATCGCAGACTTCCCCGAGCAAAACCTGGCCGAAGCGTTACAACGTATGCCCGGTGTCACCATTGAGCGAAACAAGGGTTTAGGTCAGCGCGTTAATGTACGCAGCCTGCCTACCGAATTTACTTTTGTGTCTATCAACAACCTTGCTACTGCCTCAGGCAGCGGTGGCCGCGACGTTGAATTCGACAGTTTTGCTTCTGAAATTATTCAAAGTGTTACCGTTAAGAAATCACCGACGGCTGCGGATGAAGAAGGTGGTATCGCCGGTTCTGTCGCTATCAGTACTGCCCGCCCGTTTGACTATGACGGCCGCCAGATTGTTGCGTCCGTTGAAGGCGCATATAACGATATTTCTGAAGAAACAGATCCTAAGTTCTCTTTCCTGGCCAGCGACACCATGGGCGACTGGGGCGCGTTAGTGTCTTTTGCCTATTCAGAACGTACTAACCGCACAGACAGCAACTCAGGCATTAATTTCCGTCCGCTTTCACGCTTTTTAGAAAAATCAGGCTCATCACAGTGGCAATCAGACCAGGCTGCTGATGTACTGGCCCGTGATACCGGCATTACGATTGCCGACCGCTTCGACAGCGACGAAACCAGCCGTGTTGTATTTATTGATAAAGTGGGTGACCGCTCTTACCTGAGCGAGCAGGAAAAATGGGGCGCCACGGCTTCTGTTCAGTATAAGCCTTCCAGGGATTTCAGCTTAACCTTCGACAGCATGTGGAGCACCTTCGACAACCACGAAGACGAATATGATGCGGCAGCGTATTCCGCTTCAAGTATCAGTTCGTTAGAGCGCATCAATGTTTACGACAGCACGACATTAGCAGATTACGGAATGACGGTTCTGACTGATGTAGATTATGCTGCCACACAGCACGAATTTCTGAGTAAAGAGTACAGCCGTACTACGGATTATCAGCAATACAGCCTGACTATGGACTGGCAGTTTGGTGAGTGGGATGTTTACGGCGTTGTGGGCTACAGTGGTGCTGAGAAAACCGAGGAATCCACCAACCTGAAGCATACGGCTTATCGCCCTACCCGTACCCGTTACACCAGCACAGGCGGTGAAACCATTGCCAGCGATAACCCTGAATCCTTCGATATGTACAACGCGCCGGAAGCGTACACTTTCGATTACTACGAAGTGAATCTTGAAGACATTTCAGACGACAAGTACGCCGCCCAGCTGGATTTCACCCGTAATATGGATTTAAGTTTCTTCCCTGCACTGGCAAAAGTGCAGTTTGGCGGACGCTATACAGATAAATCGAAAACCCGTGATTACGGTACAAACCGCGTAACCGGCCCGGCTGAAGGTGACTCGTCATGGGTAGGTACCCGCACACTCGCTGACAGCGACTTAACCACCATTTCTGACTTAGTTTCAGGCGGTGAGTATTTACCGGAAGTGGCCTCAAAATCAGACTGGGCACAAATTTCAAATGCCTACGCCCGTAGCGAAATGCGTTACGACGGCTTTGCTGTGGATTTTGAGCCGGATCAATTCTACGAAGTAGAAGAAAAGGCAACGGCACTGTACGTGATGGCCGACTTCGAGTTTGATATTGGCAACATGCCGGCCTCACTGAACACGGGTTTGCGTTACATTGACACTGACGTAAATTCATCAGGCTACCACCAGGTACAGAATGACGATGGCTCAACCGGCTATACCTCTGCGCCAGTCTCCAAATCCGGTAATTACAAAGAAACCCTGCCAAGTGTGAACTTCACACTGGATATTACCGATGAGTTATTATTCCGTGCCGCTGCGTCAGAAACCTTCATCCGCCCGGCACTGACTGACATCGCTTACAAACGTACCGTGAGCTTAAATGAATTTAAGTACCGCGACGGTAACCCGGATCTGAAACCTACCTATGCCGATCAGTGGGAAGTGGGTCTGGAATATTATCTGGAAGAAGGCGGTTTACTGGCCGTGTCTTACTTTGAAAAAGAAATCGAAGGCGTTGTGCGTGAATCACTCACCGGTGTGGTGACAGGTGTGACCAAGTACAACGACAACGGCACTGTTGACGGTGTTTACGACTTTGACGTATACCAGAAAGTTAACGCAGAAGGCTCCTATGATGTCAGCGGCCTGGAATTTATCGTTCAGGTGCCTTTCGCCCGCTTCCATGACTTGCTCGACGGATTTGGTGTGAATGCCAACTACACAACACTGGATAACTCTTTAACAGGCGCTTCTGATTTAGGTATTCCTACGCCGCCGGAAGGACTGGCTGACGAAACCTACAACGTAACGTTCTACTACGAAGACGACGTATTTGATGCCCGCGTGTCTTACAACTACAAAGACAAGTACGTGGAATATATCGAGCGTGACATGTATCCGGTATACCGCGATGCTTACGGCCAGTACGATGTGTCTTTAGGCTACCGCATTAACGAAACTTTCAAAGTAACGCTGGAAGGCATCAACATTACCGACGAAGCCACCAAAGGTTACACTATGGACCCGGCCTTCCCGACCATGTATGAGTTCTCCGGTCGCCGCGTCTCTCTCGGCCTGCGGGGTAACTTCTAAGTTTACTGCGTGTTTCTTCCCTGACTGTTAGCCGGGTAATGCCCGGCTTTTTATTCCACATTACCGACCTTTAGGTTCAAAAATCCCCGATAGCCTTTCCGTGAACTCAACGGGATTCTGTAAACACCATTAATTTGTTCAATCAATGTCCCGAGAGCATCACTCCATCTGTCATCTTCCAAATAACGGAGATTCCAGCCATCTGAAGTTTTGGTGGCTTTGATTGTGATTTTACGATCATAAAGATAATCACCATCAATATTCTGATTCCAGAATTTGCCCGCTATTGAGTAGCCTGTCGAAGAAACGGCAACGGAAACCTTAAACACAATAGTTCTGCCATGTTCGATTTTCCGGGTATCAAGAAAGGTTGAGAATAGAACGGGACTTCGTCCGGCTGAGCCGTCTCCCGGGAACAACTGCTCGTATTTTCTAAAAATTGCGCTAAATGTGTCTTTTCTGCGTTCGGTCAACGCAACGCCTCGTAAACCTCGTGTAACGACAGTAGTTTCAAAATAGTAGGAAGCCCGAACTTCTTTTCCATTATCTTTGGCTTTCTGAACTGAAGGAGGTAATGGAAGATTTTCGGATTCAATTACTCCATGTACATAAAAATCACCGAACAAAAACCTGACGAGGTTCTGATATCCTTCCTCAGAATTCACCACTCCGTAGTGCCCACTATGACTCCGGTAGGCAAAAGCTCGCGGTGCGCCTTGCACCGTAGCATTTTCGATTCTTACCAGGCCATCACTCATTTCGCCGGCAAGCTTGCTGGAAATACCGCTGGCTACATCGTAATCCTTGCTATTTGTACCAACAAAGCAGAACACCTTTTCAGGATCAAATTTACCATTTAGTGAATCTACCCGCTTTACCCCCTCTGGCAGGTCCAGATATTTAATCATTTTATCGCGGTTAAAATTGTTTAAATCCCATAATCCGAGGAAGCCCGGCACATTGAATCCGGCCATTTCAATTCCGTTATGGGGTGTGGCATAGGTAAAAAGCTTATCGACAAGCGCCCTGTCACTCTCGTCGCTGATATCGTCATTCTGTAGAAATGCCCGACAAACAAGGCCTCCCATTGAATGCGCGACAAGATGAACTTTAAAGTCATCATGATTTCCGTGTTCAATGCAGACCTGATTTTTAACATCGTGAATTAACTTCTTAAGCCCTCTGGCCGCTTCAATTATTGACTGGACTTTGCCATTTCCAAGATCCTTATCGGCAATCTCGTAATACCGATAGATGATGACACTTCTGGGAGGTATAGCTGTCGTTATTTCAGCACCTTCAGAATATATATCCTGATATTGGTAGTCTTTGATAAGTCGAAGTAGCGGAGATTCAAATATATGCCTGTAAACTTCCCCATCCCACTTCTTCCTTAATTTTGTAGAGCCAAGATTGAAGCCCATATATGGCTTTGAGACGGTTTCATTAATCTCAGATTGTGTCATGGCATAGCCACGAACATAAATGATGGGGTAAAACGGAGATGTTAGCTTTTCCATACCAGGTCCTTGGCTTGAAAATCAGATAGTGTCTTTACTGTTAGTATCAGCCTAACTATTCATCCTTCTGGTTATTAATTCAACAGTAAAATACCCGGTCATTAAAAATTGCAAAAAGAATATTATTCTTACCCGAGTTAATGATTAGTAATTAACTCTCCTAATATTCATTCGTTACCGCGAAGCATTTTATAAAAAATAACCCCCGGCAGTACTCCCGCTGCCGGGGTTTATTTCAGTGCAGTTTAACCCGGCGATCAGAAATCGAAACGGGCACCTGCCTGAACTTGCGTAAAGCTTTCACCCGACGCAGTGGTCGGTTTGCGACCTTCGTCGTTATCAAACGTTTCTATTGCAGTCCACAGGCGGAACCGTTGACACCGGCATCGGACTGGCTGTGGTGTCGGCGCACATTGAGAAAATCACCGATGACATGCTGCTAACCGCAGAAGATACGCTGGCCGAGTGGTCGACGCCTTAATATTCTCCTGGTTCACAGTCAATGTGTGAGCTGCAGCCCAAACCCTCAGCTCACACATTCTCTAACTACCTCTAACGTGCTATTAAATCCTTTATGTCCCTGCTGAATTGCGCAAGGTTTTCCTCAAAGGTATAGGCCATGTGCCCGCCAAAATAAGTGCGCTGCATAACCCGATCTTTTGGCCAGTCAGCATGCCTCAACAGATAATCTGTCGCGCCCGTTGTGGTCAGCGTGTCATAATGTCCCGCTCCTACCATCACGGTCAGATTTGGGTAATATATCATCGCATCTGCAATTCCGTTCGCGTAAGGAAAATTAGCAAACGGACCTGCTTTGGAACCCCAGTCCCAGTCAGCAAGGCTGGTAACAGGCGAAGAGACCGTATAATTGTCTGTTACTGTAAGGCCCAGTAGATTTTTAGCCACTGTGTCAAAAGACTCAAAGACACGCGGATAAATATCAGAAACACCATCTGGTAACGGCGCATCCTCAACCGGTGCCCGCAAGTATCGCCCGTCATTCGCACCGGCCACCAGCCCTTCATATTTCATCAACTCACCGCGAAACTGATTTTTACTGATACGAAGGTCATAGTTAAGATGACTATTCGCATCCAGGCCGGTCAACACTGCCAAACGCTCGGCAATACGCTGCTTTTCTGATTGCGTCGCCTGATTACCTTTCAACAAAACACTGAGATAATCACCATAAGCAAAATCATTCACCTGTGTCATCAGGCTCTCGAAATCCGGCTTTTTACCCGGCAGTTTTTCATGGTACCAACCCAACGCCGCCAGCGTAGGCAAAGACACTACATAGGTCATCACATTGTCATGCCGCTGCGCGGTTTCTATTAAGTTCAATGCCTGCCCGACCAAAAATATGCCACTAAGCTGAACAGAAGATTTTGTCTCACTGAGTTGCTTTGCAATAGCCGCAGCCCGCATGGTGCCGTAGCTTTCACCGAGAATATAAACCGGCGCTTCACTGCGACCATGGCGTTTCAACCAGGCTTCCATAAAAGAAACGAATTCTGCTGCATCGCTGCTGTTGCCAAAATAAGTCTCTGGCGCGGTGTTTTCTCCAAAGCGGCTGAAGCCTGTCCCGGCAGGGTCGAAAAACACAATGTCAGCTTTATCGAGGGGAGAATATTCGTTAGGTACAACGGGAAATAATGACGGATCAGCATTCAGATCATCGCTCACTGCCAGTCGCCATGGTCCCAGTGCCAGCATATGAAGATAGACTGACGGTGATATAGGCCCACCATTAAAAGCAAACAGTACAGGCTTATCGCTTTCTTCAGGTTGCTGAACGTAACTCATACTGACCACTTCCAGTGGTGCCGACGTTAACGGCTCCAGAATGAAACGCTCGACAATTGAATTGAATTCAATGGTTTCGCCGGCAAATTGCCCTTCATGAGTTTTAACCGTGTTTTCCGGCAACTGAGAAGCTGAAGCGCTTTGCAAAATGCCCACTGCCAGAACAGCACTTGTAACGATCATTTTAATATTACTGTTTATCATCAGATGTCGCACTCCCCCAGAGATGAATCATATTCCCAGTGCCATCCGGGCACCGCTTCACGGCGGGGTAAAAAACTCACATCCAGGGTGTTGCTACCTCGCTGAATCTTCATTTTAGTGAGATTTCCCGGCGCATTTTTCATTTCCTCCACGGTATTGATTGAGAGAATCTTATCTCCCTCCATCAAGCCTGCTTTTTCTGCATTACTACCACTGCGGAGTTGAGTAACTTTACCAAGGCGCATAGGATCGAACCCCAGTTCGAAAGGTGCAACTTCATAAGGGGTAGACTTTAAACATCCGAACACGCTCTCTTCGGGCATAATCACTGCACCATTTGTCATTGCAGTAAACGCAGCGACACCATCTTCTCCAAGATATTCGTTTAATATCGCTTTCCAGCTTTCAAGGCCAATGGTCTCGCCAGACTGCTGGCTGTGATAGATATCTAACACCAACGTATCGAGTTTTACCTTGCCCCCTGACGTATTCTTCAGTTGTTGATTCAGCTTCACCAGATAGGTTAATCCACGACCGTAAGGCACTCTCTGCGCCTCATGCTCCTTCCAGAAAAGATCTCCGGCTTCTTTATTTGATAGCTTCAGATACCGGCTGCCATAATAGTTGTCCATTCGTTGATTGAGCTGGCGAATGAACTCATCCCGGTCGATCGCGCCGGAACGTTTAAGCATAACCAGAGAATAAAATTCAGCAGTACCTTCTGTGTACCAGGCAGTAAGCGCATGAGGCTCGTCGCCATTCAACCTTGGCCAGGTATGCGCCAGTTCATGGGCCAAAAGTGTTTGGGTGCCGCCGTCGGTTGTTTCTCCATTTTTGCCGTAACCAAACATAAATGAATGGGCCAGACCTGTACCGCCCCCCGCAGGATAGGGATTAGCACGCCCGAACACTTTGAAAGCACTTTCATCACCATAAAAGTTAGCCATGTACTCAAATAAAGTACGGGTTTGCAGAGCAAGCGCCTCCATGTCGAATGGCGCATCATTTAACCAATACTGTGTGTACTGAGACTCTTGTTCAGGAAGTTGTTTCAACAAACCAGCTGCATAATAGGAAAATCGAACTAACTCAGCAGGGCCAACCTTATGTTGTTTACCTTCACCGGCAGACCATACACCTTTCGAACCCGCAGGCATGTTTGCAAGATCCCAGTCAAGCGTAATGTCGTATGGCGTGGTCGTTGCCGGCAATACCATAAAGTACACGCCCGCTCCCATAACACCGCCATCCTGACTGCGTAAATCAAAAAGCGGGCCGTTACGGGTAGATGAATCCACATTTCTGGGACTAAAACGGTAGCTAACCGTAATGGTACCGGATGTGTCCCTTTCAGGAACAAATTCACGATACTGCCCACTGGGATCCGGATCAGCCTCACGATCAATGAGTGTAAGCACTCCCTTACTATCTGTAACTTTTAGATCAGAAGCATGAAGATTAGCTGAAGGAGTAGCAACCAGTGTGACTGGCATGCTAAGCAGTGTATCGCCCGCATTAACCCCGTCACTTTCGAAACTGATAGTCATTTGAATATCATCAACCATCAGATTACTCATAGCCGGAGCAATCGTGATATTCATATCAGGAAAGTCCGGCTGCTGTGCATGCGTATTCATCGTCAGTGACATCGCTACTGCACATACCACACTAGAGAAAAAACGTTTTTTTAACTGCATTATTCTGCTCCTTCCCCAACGTAAGCCATACACTCAAGCTCTGCTACGGCTCCCATAGCAAGACCGTCAGCACCGAAAGCACTGCGGGCCGGTAGCCTTTCAGGTTCGAAGTAGCTCACGTAAATACTGTTGAACGCAGGCCATTTAGACATTTCATCAATCATTACGGTACATTTGAACACATCGGCAGTGGTCAGGTTGAAGGAAGCTAACGTTGACTTCAGGTTCTCCATCAACTGGGTAATCTGAGTATCAAAATCATCGGAAAGCCCTTTTTTCCCTGCCCCAATAATACCGGACAAATACAGTGTGTTTTCGACCCTCACAGCCTTTGAGAAAGGTGCACCGGCTGATGACGGGTAATAGGTAACGTCATTCGCATCTGCAGTAACCGAAACGCCGGAAAGCCACAGTGTTGCTAAAATTGTTTGAATTTTTAATTTCATGAAAGTGCCCTGATTAACGTTTCAACATCTTCCATCGTGTTGTAAAAAGACGGAGAAATCCGGAACCGGTTTTTATAAACCGTGACTTCCACACCCGCTTTTTGCAGTTTTTCGTAAACCATTTTCCCTTTATCCACACACTCGAATGTAATAATCGGCGAACGGGAGTCTGCTGGTGTCATTGTCTTGTATCCCAGCTTTGGTATTTCCTGATGCAGAGTTTGCAGGAATGGCTGTCGCCAGTTCTCTATCTCCTGAATGCCGAGGTTTTTAAGGTATTCCAGTGAATAAGCCAGGCTCGCGACCCCGGCGCTACCCATCGTCCCGATTTCTACCAGTCCGGCCAGACCACTGCGAGGTTCCGTTTCGATAATCTGATCACCGGCCGGATCACCCGGCAGAAAATGTGTAACGACTTTACCTTCCTGTCTGTAACCAAACTGACTACGTTGCAATCGTTGCTGACTCTCGCGGCGGGCATACATAATGCCAATACCAAAGTCACCCATCAGCCACTTGTAAGTAGAACAGGCAGCAAAATCCACCCCGGAACTATGCAAATCAACAGGTGTAGCACCGGCGCACTGGATGATGTCGGCGTACACCATGGCCCCCTTCGCGTGAGCGATATCGCAGACCGCTTTTAAATCGTGTTGAAAGCCACCGATATTCGATACCAGGGTCAATGCAACCAGCTTCGTCCCGGGTGTGATAGCCTTTTCCAAATCATCAAGCTGAATTTTGTTATCTCTTGCTTCAACGATATGCAGATCCAGCCCTTTTTTAGCCATTTCGTTGTACATAAAGAGTGAGCCGGTAAAGTGATATACATCGGTGACCACCCGTCCGCCCTGATGCAAACCTAATCCTGCAACAACATGATTTTCACCGTGCATCGTGCTGGGTATCCATGCCAGCTCATCTTCACGCGCATTAAATAACTCAGCAAAGAGATCCATTGCTTTAGTGCGATCGCCTGAAAAGCTGACGGAACCTTTATCTGCATCCATCACCCGTCCACTCAGATAATGCTGCACTGCTTTTGCTGCTCCCCGACTGACGGGATGTGTGTAGGCGCCGTTGATGTAGGTTGTCGCCATGGCAAAGTCACGGCGGCTGTTCTTCAAACCGCCCTGCCCTTCAGCGGCATAAGCCGGTGACACCGAAAGCGCAGAAAGACTGGCAGCTACAGGGGCAGCAGCAGCCAGCCCGGATAACAATTTCCGGCGGGAGGCATTTACATTGTTAACGGAAGTCAAAATACTGTCTTTGTTGTTCATAGTGTTACCTCTGCATTGGTCACCGGTGATGCGGGAATACCTGATTCCGGATAAAGGAAAACTTCTCCTTCTATCTCAACCGGAATACTGAAAGGCAGGGTAGCCATGCCCACAGCGCTTCTGCTGTGCTGCCCGCGTTCTTCTCCATATAATTCGATTATGAGATCAGAAAAGCCGTTGATAACGTTAGGGTGTTCTTTAAAATCAGGTGCGGCAGCAACCATTCCGAAAATTTTGCCCCAGCAGGCTATCCGATCCAAACTTCCCAGTGAACGTTTTAAGCTGCCAAGAATGGAAAGCGCCGTTAGCTGAGCAGCACGGTAACCATCCTGTACTGTCAATGTGTCGCCAACTATGCCGGTCATAGCAGTAGGCGTTCCGTCCGGAGCCTGAGGGCCATGACCGGAAATTAACGCACGGTCTCCCACTATTCTTACCATGCTAAAAGGCAGCTTCACGCCAGCCGGCGCTTTCATGGCCGGTGGCAATGTATACCCAAGTGCACGTAAGCGTTGTTCAATATTATCCATAGTGTTGTTATTACTTACCTGTAGAGCTGACAAACGAGATACGTTTCGCGAAGGGCTTTACCCCGAGAGCAGTATAAATTTCTGCTGGCGAATACACCTGATCATCTTTCACCACAAGACGGGGACGCCGGACAGCTGAGATGTCTTCCAGAGGGTTACCATCAAGAATGACTAAATCGGCTTGTTTTCCCGCTTCAATACTACCCACCCAGCTTTCCTGCTCCATGTACTGTGCACACCCAAGTGTGCCGGCAATCAACGCTTCAGCAGGCGAAAGACCGGCTTTTACATAGAGTTCAAGCTCGCGGTGAACAGTGAAGCCGCTGGTATCATCTGTACCGGGCAATAACTGAATTCCGCGTTCGTGTAATCTTTTAAGGACTTGAAGTAATTTGCTAAAGCTCTCCCGGTAGGCGGTATCTACTTCCGGCGTCAGACCAGGTACAAAAGTACGCTTGCGGTAACGCTGATAACCAATGGGCATATGAGACAAGTACGGAGCGTCCGCTTCACTGACTTCTCCGGCGCGGCTTAACATCAGACGCTCCAGAATCACCGCGGTAGGGTCCAGAGGAACACCTTCTTTTTCCATATGATCCATGGTGCGCTGGACAGGCTTGCTATCGAGGTCCAGATTCGCAGCCCTCTGCATTGCGGTTAAGCGCAGTGGCGTGCGTGTATCCTCTTCAGGCGTCAGCAACCAGCCCAGCATAAGCTGGTTGATATGGGTTATTTCGTCATAACCACTGCTGATCATGGCATCAGGGTTTGTGAACGCCGGAATATGCCCGGTAACCCCCATGCCCAGTTTATGTGCTTCAGTGGTAATAGCCGGTACCCAGTCAGGATCCATGGAATTGTAGATTTTTATCTGCCAGAAACCGTTTTCATGGTACCAACGCACCTTCTCAAGTGCTTCTTTTTCGCTGTCTACCACAAAGCCTAGTCGCGCAGAATAAGGACTTCGCCCTTCCAGAAAACCATTCTTTACAATGCGCGGACCCGCCAGGGTTTTCTCATCCATTTGCTTAATCAGATCCAGCAGAAAAGGGTTGTTATTGCCCATGTCTCTGGTGTTCGTCACTCCGGCCGCCAGATACCACAGCCCGCTGTCTAACGTGGTGTGAGAGTGCATGTCGTTAAGACCGGGGATAACGGTTCCACCTTCTGCATCGTAGTAAGGTAAATTCTGCATATTGGTGCTCTTACTGCCGGTATCTAAGATTGCACTGATTTTTCCGCCATCAACTACAATGTTCACCGGCCCTTTGCGGGTGCCTGATTTCGCATCGAAATACCAGGCATTACGCACAACGTATTTCCCTTCATGCCTGTGCGCCAGCTGCTTTTGCAATGCCTGAACACGCTGCATTTCAAGCTCACCGTATAAGTCTGACAAGCGGGTAAGCTCACTTTCCAGCCCTTCACGGATTGAGAGTTGGTTCGTACCCAGCACCGCTACCGGTAACATATCGTCGTCCAGTAGCACATAGTCAGGCGTTAGCCCTCTGCCTGTCATACGATAAACAGTAGCGTGAAAATTACCGGGTAACTGAACGTTCTGCAGTTTAGCCACCGTTAACTCACCGGCAGGTAACACCGCAAGACGGTGCTCCGGTGCTGCCCATACGGTTTTTACATATTGCGTAGTCTCCCAGGGTGTACTGTCATTAGTGATATACAGTACTGGTTCCGTTGCGGAAACCTGGCCGCTGTCGGCCTGGCTTTGCCAGATTGCACTGCCGGCATCCCAGCGATAACTTTCCGTAACCTGTCCTCCCATGAGAGAACGCCCGCTGATTTCCCAGTTAACCGGAATACCCTCTCCGCTGAGACTCACTTCAGCATGCAGTTTGGGCCCGCGTCCATTGTTATCTACATGGTAGTCAACAGACACCGAATTCTCTTTTTCATCGAATTTGACAAACCCTACTTTCTCACCGTTTGCCATTACCGTCAGGGTTGTAGCACTAGCCAGCGCAGAGGTTGAAAACAGTCCGGCCATAACAGGGAACAAAAGAGCAGTTCGAAGCCTGCGGTTTATTGTGAATTTAACTGTCATGGTTTCAGAAACTCCTCCATGATATTTTCCAGTCTGGGCAGTTCAGCGTCTTCGGCAAAAACGGAATGCCCGCTGGCAATAATTTCGTAAGTCACCTGCTCAGGTTTAAGTCCGCTGTGCATCAATGCATACCATGGCGACAAAGCAGGCACCGCAAGGTCGTAATAACCTGTCACCACGAGTACTTTCATATCGGGGTTATTCTCCACCTGAGAGGCAATGTTAGGGGTAGGATTGAAATAGAAATTGGGCTCTGTCCATGGCGAATCAGAGTTGCCGTATCTCCACTGGCCATTTACTTCCAGGGAAAGTGATACATAGGGCAGGTCATTTTCTATGCCCACTTCCCGTTTCAGATATTGCTTAATTGGATCAGACTGGATGATCAGCGAGTTACCGAGTCCCAGAGACGGATCATTCATCGCCGATACCCTGCCGTTGTCTTCTTCAGGCAGTGGCGCAATCATCCGGGCATCGAGCCGGCCAAATTGCTTGCCCTCAGGCTTGAGCAGGTTCATTCTGAAAAACTCACCATCAATTTTCAGATCATGGTCCAATATCACATCACGACTTAAACCCAGAAAGTTAGCCATTTTTCCGGCTATTTCATAAGCGTCTTTGTCTGTCAGCTCTCCACCTTTCAATAAGGCATCTACATAGTCTGTCATTGCGAAGGATTTTGCTGCAGTGTAAACAGCTTCGTGATCCATGCCCTTCATGCTACCCATACCATGCTCAGCCGCTGCCACAGCAAAGGTAGGTAAACTGAACAGATAGGGCATGATGTTTCCCTGTACCCCTTCGTTGCCACTGGCATCCAGAAGGGGTGAAACCAACAACACGCCGCCCAGTTTAAAATCAAAAGGCTGCCCTAACATTTGTGCCAGGCGGTAACCACCGTAGCTTTCCCCGGCCAGAAATACGGTGGCATCTTCGCGGCCATGTTTTTTCAGCCAGTGTTCAATGTATTCATTAAACACCTGCGCATCGCCTTTCGGTGTCCAGAAATCTGCCGGGCTTTCCGCTTTCATCGACGGTTTGCTGAAGCCGGTTCCCGGCGGGTCAATGAACACAAGGTCTGCAAACTTCAGTGAGGTCGACGGATTCAGTATAAATTCATCCTCACCGTCGCTGTTTTTTACCTTACTCCATGGTCCGACACCGCTGAACTGCAACGTAGATGCAGATGAACCGGGACCACCATTGAAGGCAAACAAGACTGGTCGTTCCTGTTTTGAATCGACGATATAAGCGGTAGAACTGATTGAAGTATTTTCATTAATGGCCATTTCATTGAACACCGCTTTATAACGGTAGTCCTCACCGTCAATGGTGTACTGCTGCGTTTGACGGGTATCAATCCAGTTTGTTTGTGCCTGCACCGCGCTGGTAATCAACGCTGCACCTGCAAGACAAAAAAATGTGCGTTTTAAAAACATGAAATATCCTCATTGCTACCGGTGAATGTCCATTCGTAGCTGGTTGTCAGCGGGCCGGCAGGAATAAATGAAATGACCTTATCGCCACCTGATCGCTTGACGGTCAATGTTATGGGTGAGTGCGGCGTGGACTGCTGTGCATCGAGGCTGATGGTATTAAGGACAACATCTCCTTCCTCCAATCCCGCTATGGCAGCCGGCGACTGTAAATTTAGTCCGTGGATTATCCGCGGTGCCTGCATCAAACTACCAATATCGAACCCCAGTTCAAATAGAGGTGTACTGGATTTGTGTAACGTGAAGCACTGCCCCTGCGAGGCATTGTTTGGTACCAGCAACATGCCGTTTTGCATGGCATCAAAGTCCTGCCTTGCGTATTTACCGGTTATGCTGGTCAGGAGGTTGATCCAATCTTCCTCTTCCACCGGTTCACCGGCTCTGAACATAGCAAGAAATTGATTGAGCACGGTATCCAGCGATTGTGACCCTCCGGTGGCTTCGCGAATACGCCCGTCAGTAATAAAAAAGTACATTGCCCCACGGTTGTATGGTTGCAAGCGGGCCCGCGCATCCGTCCAGAAAGCAGCGGTTGCATCGGCCATTGTCATGTCTTTTTTAACGTTGCTGTAGTATGTGAGCAAGGTTTCATTCATCCGCGACGTATATTCCTGCGGACTCAGCATTCCAAGTAAGTACGCTGCACGGTCCTGATAATAGATTGCCAGTCCTTCCTGAAACCAGGCTTCATCTGCAAGACCATGAAGGAAAACGTGAACCATTTCATGCATCAGAATTTGCTTTAGCTGCTGCTCTGAGTTTTCTTTTTTTGCCGCGACCATCAGGGCTTCCGGCAAAGCAGTCCCACTTTGCATGATCAAGGGGTTATTGCGGAACAAAACCGTAAACGGCTGCAAACCCGGCGTATCATAGAATTCACTCAGCTTTTTGTAGGTAGCTGATGACCACTCAAGCAATTCGCCGGTTCCGATAGCATCAAAATGCTGCAAGGATGCAGCGTTAAAGGGCGAGTCACTCTCCGGCAGGCTTGTCAGGTCACCGGCCATAAAATAAGTCACTAATAACCTGTTCAGAGGAAAGTTCTCACCTTCAGGTAAGCTGTTAATTTGTGTAGAAGGCCATGGAAACGCTGCTAAATCCCAGTTCACTGTTGTATTAAACAGACGGTCATCTTCAGCCAGAATCAAAAAGGTAATTCCGGCTCCACTTATACCCTTTTCATCAGTCCGTAATTCCCAGGTCGGACCGGTGTTACGCTCTTGCGACACCGCAACAGAAAAGCTCAGTATGGCGGTACCGTTTATAACCCGGTTACTTCTCCAGCTAACTGGATCGCTCACTTTTAATGTCGCGGGTTTAGTCTCTTCTTCGACCAGGGGGATAACACCTTCGCTGTCGGTGAGAGTCAGCTCTGTGATTCTGTTAGCAACATTCTTAAGAGGCCCCACTGTTCGCGAGACTGAGAATACCGGCGCAGAACCTTCCAGACCGCTATAAACTTCAGTGACCTGTATCCCTTTTAGTTTGGTATCACTAAACTCCGGGGTCAGAGTTATGCTGAGCGAGGGTACTTCTGCCCTGCAGGACAAGCTGGTGAGCAGGACGATTAACAGAGAGATAATTTTTCGCATAATGGACTTACCAGAAATAAAAGAAAGAAAAATCAAAATAGCCGGCCGGATAACCGGCCGGTTTATTTTTCTTAAAACTGATAAGCCAGAGTTGCACCAACAGTGCGAGGCTGAATCAATGTGGGACCGTAAGTAACATCAGTCCCCAAAGCAGCAGAAGAACGGCGGTTTGCAGTGACATAGCCTACTTCGTCAGTGACGTTATTAACGTAAAGTGTGACTTTCCAGTCATCTTTGGAGAAGTTAGCACTCAGATCAGCCGTGGTATAGCCGGGCAGTTGGATACGGGGCAGTTCAGCAGATTGCGTAAACTCCATCTGACGGTCATCGGTATACCGCAGTTTCGCTTCAAGCGAGAGGCTGACACCATTATTCAGCTCTATGAAATGCGAAACAGCCATGGTACCGCCATGTTTACCGGTGAACGGCAGCTGATCACCGTCCAGTCCATACGCCGTAGAACCTTCAACGAAACCCGGAATATCTTCAGCCAGTTTGGCATCAGTAAAAGAATAATTAACAGCAAACAACCAGTCTTCAGCGAAGTCATAATCAAGGCTCAACTCAATACCCTGACTCACGGCTTTACCCGCGTTCGCTGTATAGGTTGAACCGTATTCCAAATCAAGCTGAGTTAACTGTAAGTCACTCCAGTCGATGTAGAACAAGGCGGAATCCATTCGCAGATCGTTATCAAGGAAACTACCCTTAAAGCCGAGTTCGTAGCTGACCAGTTCATCAGACGTGTAGCTTTCCGGTGCATTGGCCAGAAGATTACTGTTACTTCCGCCTGCACGGTAGCCTGATGCAATACGAATATAACCCATCATATCTTTTTCAAATTTATAACGGGTGGACAGCAAGTAGGTAAAAACACTGTCGTCACTTTTATTGGTCGTTGTTGATGCAGAAGAAAGCATGCCGCCCGCTTCACCAAAGCCAGACAGTTCGTTCTCTGCGTAGCGCCCGCCTGCAGTCACATCAAGTTTATCAGTAATCGCGTAAGTGACGTTCGCAAAGACAGCTGACTCCTCGTACTCGTTATCACCAAGAGAAATCAGCAGCGGCACACCGGTAAATACTTCTCCGGAGTCATTGTCCCCAAGATAGAAATTTTGTGTGCTGTTTACATCCTCTTTGGTATAGAACAATCCAACTTGCCACATCAGTTGTTGTTCCGGAGAAGATAAGCGCAACTCTTCGCTGATTTTATCAACATTGTACCGGTTATCGATTTGAGCCCCGGGGTTCTCAAACGTTAGCCCCAACATACCCGCAAATACCGGCGCCAAATCCCCTATTGTTGTATAACCGACATCTTGCTTTGCTGCTGACCGGTGCTCGCTGTAGCCGGTTATGGAGTCAAATGTCGCCCACCCCAAATCCGCATTCAAACGCGCGGAATAGAATCTTGTGGTGCCTTCGAATTTGTCTGCACCCACCATTCTTGTATGAGAATACTGTCCCTGCTCTGGCGTTAAATCGTAGCTTGAATCGATGGTTGCTGACTGGCCCTGACCATTATTTTGAATCATGGCTGAACCGCGGAACGATACCTTATCTGTGATCTGCCACAACGCAGCAAAGCGGCCGCCTTCAGCAGTCGTAGAATTATCTGCGCCGTCACGGGTGTTGGTAACGAAGTAAGGATCTTCACGTTTAAATACGCTGGCACGAACAGCAAACTCATCAGTTACCGGAGTACTTCCCGATAAGCGCAGGCTGTATCCATCGCCGCCGTGAGCTGCCGTAGCACCGCCTAATTCCATCCGGCCTTCGCTGTAAGTTAGATCCGGGTCGCGGGTAATATATTTAAGCAAACCACCCATTGAACTTGCACCGTAAAGTGTACCCTGAGGACCGCGCAAAACTTCAATTTGTTGTAAATCGGAAGGGTCCAGATCAGGAGATACTCCGGTATTTGTGGCGGACCCGTATGGCACATCATCAATGGTAGTGCCGGCTGTGGGGCGAATACTGATACCCGCATCGGTTCCGATACCACGCATGATAATAGCACTGCTCATCTGACTTTGGATGTAACTCAGCCCCGGGATCTCAGTGTAAAAATCTGCCAGCTTTGCTTTGCCGGATTCGGCCAACTTTGAAGCATTAAGTACATCAATTGAAATAGGTACATCCTGCAGGCGCTCTGAACGTTTCTGTGCTGTAACGACAATGTTCTCAACTGCATCATCATCCGTGGTCTGCTCAGATGTCTGTGCATAAGCCGGAGTTGCGGTCATGACTATCGTTGCAGCGCCTGCAGCAGCAATAATAGAGCGCGTAATCGCATTTAGCTCAACGCTTTCGATAATTTGTTTAAACATGTTTTCCTCAGATTTAACACAATGTTGAATTTTTATTACTAAAGCTAATAGTAATTCTGTCTGTCGCTATAATTGCTCCAGCAGGCAACAAAGCTGATATTTTTCTATTTTAGGAGTTATTTCATGTTCAACCTTTCATTATTAATTTAGTAAAAGTGTTGAATCATTTTTAATCAGCTTCATTAAAATTACACATAATGTTGAAACAATCAAAGGTTTTATTGTTGAAATAAACAAATTGTTTAAAGTGAAATTCCAGGTACACTATTATGTGTAATTTTTGGTATTTTCCGGAGGAGCCATGGACAAAGTAAATCAAAGTAAGGCATCCGTGGTGCGATCACAGTTCTGTGATATGGAGCGTCAGCTGGTCATGTCTACATTGCAAACTGTGGTGTCAGTACTCGAAGAAGTACTCTACGAAAATATCGAAGTGGTATTGCACGATCTGACTCAACCGGAGAGATCCGTAGTAGCGATTGCAAACGGACATGTCACAAACCGTTCGATCGGCGATTCAATACTGGCAGGCCCGAAAGATGACAAAGGCTTTGAAGATGCAAAAGAGAGGGCATCATCAACAGGTCAGCAAAATAGTATTATTTCAGACTACCGCACGGTGAACAGCGAAGGTGTCGAACTTCACTCTGCTACGGCTATATTCCGGGACAGCGACGGCATTCCGTTTGCCGGCTTATGTTTCAATTCAGATACTACGGTACCGGAAATGGCCCAACGCTGGTTAAACGCAATAGTAAATAAAACACCGCGTTCATCACCCCCGCCAAAACCCGCTGAAAAAGTAGAAAAACTGATGGACGACATTATTACGTCTAATATTCAGCGATACGGAAAATCGGTAGAAGAAATGAACCGCGAACAAAAGCTGAGCGCAGTAGACGCGATGCAGAAAGGTGGACTCTTTTTCGTTCGGGGTGGTGTGAACAGGGCAGCCAAAGCACTCGGCGTGACCCGGTTCACTATTTACAATTATCTTGAAGAATTGAAGAACCGGGCCGGCGAGAAGTAATACTCCTCAATCAGGCATCATTAAATCTTCATCCCAACCGTAGTCGTATATGTGGATAGACTGGCCCACCAGCTTCCACTCATTATCGAAGCGCTCCAGTAAACGGATTTCATAGGAATAGGTTTTATCGCCATCAGCGGCGGTGGCAACTTCGTGGTGGCTTACCCAGGCCGAATCACCCACAACACTGAAGCGATAGTCAGTATGTTCGAAGGTGCCGCCCTGTCCGGCAGAGCCCGGAGGGGGTGCAACAATGACTTGCGGGGGAATGTCCATCACGCTGCCATTAGCGTTAGACACTAAAATCCGGCTGTAAGGCTGGATGTTCCAGCAACTGGCGTGGGCTTCAAGATCACCGGAGCGCCATGTTGCCGATTTCTTTTCCAACAACGCGATAATCTCTGCTTCATCCGTGGTGTAGCTGGCGAATGCGGTTGTGCTTACCAGCAAAAGTCCTGCAATCAAAAACTTCATTGTTCGTCCTGTTTTTATCCGTTTTTTTAAGAACATAACGGCATTAACAGATGATGTCACGGTGAATTTGTGCGTTTTTACTGCACAAACAGTGCAAAAATTCTTCCGGCTGAGCCCTTTTTGCCACAAGGATTATTGTAAGCGAAGAGAAAATAGCTGTTCAGCTACTTTGAAATTACGCCCCGGCGAGTTTTGCAAACTCATGCAAACCGGTAACGTGATAGTCTGCCGAAGCATGCCTCTCAACACCGGCACGTAAAATCTGTACTGTCTTCATCCCCAAAGCATTTCCTGCTGCGATTTCAGACTCTGCACTGTCTCCGATCACCCAGACATCTTTAGGGTCGACCCCGTACTTATCGTAGGCGAGCGCAAAATAATGCCCTTTTCCTTTACGTGGAGGCTCTCCCGGGTCGTCAAAATATATATCGCTGAAAGCCGCTTCCACGCCCAGCCCTTCAATTTTAGAGCGTTGAAACTTTTCAAAGCCCGATGTCACCAGAATTTTCGTGCCCCCATCTCATTAACGAACAATGTATCTTCATACCCCGACATTGACCCCGTTAATTCCAACTGCCTGAAATAGTCGAAACTGCGCTGCTCAGCCTCCTCAGAAAAAGAATAGGCAGAAGCAATCTTATCCAGTGGCTTGCGCCAGAAATCGAATTTCATCGAGGAAAATTCTTCACCGGATAAATGATGTTTTTCCAGTCTTTCCAGCTCGTCAAACAAAGGAGCGAGCAAGTTTTCCCCCACCGCATTACCGGGAGCGAGACAGTTGTCGAAGTCAAAAATGATAAATGGGCGGGATATCGTCATAAAACCTCATTAAATCTGTGTAACTGCGGTAAGCCGGGCTTATGTTTCCGGCACGCAGGCCGTTATAGGAATGAAGCACTTAGCTGCAAAACTTAGTCTCAGCGGCTTAAAGGCAACGTGCATAGGTATATTTACAGATAACCCTCTACGCCGGATTCTGCTCTACCATAAACAAGTAGTATTACGGTGTATTTAAATTATCGACTGACAGGGTAAGAAATCGGGCAGGCCAATGCGTTATCAGGTATCCAGACAATCCGGATTCACGCTTATTGAACTGATCATCGTCATCATTATGCTTGGCGTATTATCGGTCACGGCATTCCCGCGCTTTGTGAACCTGTCATCTGAAGCCAATGCTGCTGTTATTAATACCCTTGCCGGCGCACTGAAATCCACCGCGAACATTGCTCACACTAAAGCCATCATCGCCAAACGGAACGGCGGATTTAATAATGGTTTTGATTTTGATGGTGTCTATTTCGACAAAGGCTATCCGCTGGCGCTTTCGTTCGGTGACAGTGACGGCATTCCGGAAATCATGGAACTGATGAGTTTTGGTGCCGATGATTTTACCTGGGCCGATAATTTCAACGGCCAGTCTGCCAGCGGCGATCTCACCCGTGAAATTTACATCACCGTTCGCAGTAAAATTAGCCAGGGTGTGGGGCATAACGAAGTGGTTGCCACGGCCTGCTATGTTTCCTACGAAACTTTTGTTAACACTTACCAGCCACCTGAAATTATTGTTGATGTTTCAGGGTGTTAACCTCCCACTACCTTCTTTCAAAATAGTCAGGCCTCCCTGCTGACATATTACTTCTAAGCCAGAATCGTTAATCCGAACGTTCGTTTAAAGGAAAGAACTTGTAACGGCATGAAAAGTCGTTTGTTATTTCTTACGTGTGAAAAGAAAAGGCAAGCAAACTGAAATAAGCGGGATAAGAATTAAAAGCGGGAAATTGTGCAGAAGAACGTTCGGCTAAGCGCTGACTGGCAATTTTATCCATTGATTTAGTCAAACTGACTGGTTACTATCCCTCTGACTTATTAACAATATTATTACAAGAGTCATGTCAGAGAATCATGGATAAAACCCTCTTCAACTTACATGATTTGGTTCTCCTTCTTATCGCTTTTGAATGTCTGGTAGTAGCTATTTACATTGGCTTTAACCGGTCCGGAAGAAGTTTTCCAACCAGCCTGCTTATCGCTTTTTTTGTAGTGCACGCGTGTATTGCAGTGCATGAGCTGGTGTTATGGGGAAGCACTTTCCGCTACTGGGTACTGGAGTCATCGCCCAACTACTTTTTCACTTTGAATTTTGCCTACTGGCTGGACGGTCCGCTGCTGTTTTTGTTTGCCTGCGCGGTGACACAGCAGGATTTTGCACTGAAGCGGTGGCACGGCTTTTTTTTACTGCCCTTGCTGGTGTTTGGCGTTTTCATTTACCAGCATTTTT
Source organism: Alteromonas sp. NFXS44 (assembly GCF_040148705.1). Lineage (NCBI taxonomy): Bacteria > Pseudomonadati > Pseudomonadota > Gammaproteobacteria > Alteromonadales > Alteromonadaceae > Alteromonas > Alteromonas sp. NFXS44. The sequence continues at coordinate 730,541 of NZ_JAGDEA010000012.1, forward strand.
ATGCGCTACCCTACGATGTCAGGGTGACATTGATTAAAAACTACAGCTTCGCCGACTTTGACTATGTGTTTATGGATTTGTTGGCAAAGCTTATCCGGGTAGCCTTTGCTGTCTATGCCGTGCTGCTGATTTTAAAGAGCGACAGCCAGATAAAGGAAAAATACAACGTACCGGCCTGGCTGCCGAAAGTATTGATGGTGCTGACAGGGATCCTGGCATGGGAAACCATGCTGAGCGCCATCAAAGTGTACCATTCACTGTACGGCTTCCCGTATTACGAAGTCGTTGAGTTGATAGGACTGGCGTCCTATTACATGCAATTCGGGCTGCTGAATGTTGTTATTTTTATGGCTGCATCCCACTTTTTGCGGGCTCAACCGGTGAAAGCCAAAACTGTTCAGCGGGAGCCGGTCAGCGAAGCACTTATCGGCCGGCTTGAAAGTACCATGGAAAGCGAGAGACCTTATTTAAATCAGAATTTATCGTTTGAACGCCTGGCTGAGAAACTGGACATCCCGGTCAAAGAATTATCAAACGCCATTAACCGGCATTATGAAGTGAACTTTTACGAGTTTATTAATAATTACCGGATACAGGAAGCCAGGCAAATGCTGGAAGACCCGGCACACAATGACAAGAGCATCACCAACATATTTTACGATGCCGGATTCAACAGCAAGTCTGTGTATAACACGCTGTTTAAGAAAAAATTCAATAAAACGCCCAGCCAGTACCGTAACGATTTTAAAAATAAACAGGCCAGGCAAAGCGCGTAGTTAAGCGTTATGTAGTGAGCCAGTCATTTCATGTCGCTTCTTCATGCGCATCAGTGCAAAAGGAGTAACATGAAGGACACGCAACAACTTACCTCGGTGGTCATTGCAGGCGGTGGTACTGCAGGCTGGCTCACAGCCTGTATCCTGGCCGCTAAGCACCGGCCGGGTAACTTATCAATCACAGTGATTGAATCACCGGACATCCCTACCCTCGGGGTTGGAGAAGGCACCTGGCCTACCATGCGTGGCACGCTGCAAAAAATCGGCATTGATGAAGCGACATTTCTCAGCGCTTGCCACGGTTCGTTCAAACAGGGCACATCCTTTCACCAATGGCGTAAGCCGGAGGCATCGCCTCATCAGTATTACCATCCTTTTTCCTTGCCGTTTAATTACTTTGACACCGATTGTGCGGCATGGTGGCAGCGGTATCAGCCTCAAATGGATTTTGCCAGTGTAGCCACATCGCAGGGAGCCATTTGCGATCGTAACCTTGCCCCTAAGCAAGCAGAAACGCCACCGTTCGCCGGAGTAGTGAATTACGGCTACCACCTCGATGCGGTTAAATTTGCCGGTCTGTTAAAGAACCACGCCACGTCAGAATCGTGTGTTACCCATATTACCGGTCACATCAGCTCAGTCATCCCGTCCGAAGACGGCGGTATTCACAGTATGGTGCTGGATAAGACCGGCAGGGAGATAGAAGGTGACATATTTATTGATTGCACCGGGTTTTCTGCCCGTCTCATCGGAGAACACTGCGGTGAGCCACTCATTTCCTGCAAACATATACTCGCTAATGACAGTGCTGTAGCCGTGCAGTGCCAATACGCTGCAGATGATACACCTGTGGCATCAGTTACCCGCTCTGTTGCGCAGTCAAAAGGCTGGATATGGGATATTGCCCTGCCGGAGCGAAGGGGAGCGGGCTACGTGTACAGTTCACAGCACTGCACTGCTGAAGAAGCGATCCGGACGCTTCATCGTTATGCCGGCAGCGACAAATCACTGCGGGATGTTTCTTTCGGTGAGTTTTCTGGCAAAGCAAAATATTTTAACTTTGAGCCAGGCTACCGGCGTTCGCCGTGGCAGAAAAATTGCGTAGCCATAGGCACTTCGGCAGGCTTTCTGGAACCACTCGAAGCATCTGCGCTGGTTATGATCGAACTGGCTGCTACTTTGTTATCTGAACAACTCCCGCGGTATACAAATCAGATAGCGCCGGTCGCCAGACAGTTCAACCAGCAGCTCGCAGGAAAATGGTCGCGGATTGTTGATTTTCTCAAGCTGCACTATGTGCTCAGCGACAGAGATGATTCTGCCTACTGGCAGGAAATGCGTAAACTGTCTTCCTGTTCTGAGCAACTTCAGGACTGGTTAAGTATGTGGTCGACCCGCAGCCCAAACGCCTCAGACTTTAATTTACGCGATGAGATATTCCCCGCTGCCAGTTATTTGTATGTGTTATATGGCATGGATTTCAACACCGCCTTTCTGCCCGGTTCCGCTGATCATGATTCTTCAGGACATCAGCATGCCTGGCACAAACAACAGCAATTAACCCGTCAGCATCTTGCCGGTCTTCCCGCGAACCGCGCACTCTTAAATCAGCTTACCGGCGCCCGTAAATATCAGGTGAACAGATGAATAATAAAAAACAACGCGTTGTCATTGCAGGTGGCGGCACCGCAGGCTGGATGGCTGCCGCTGCGCTAACCCGTTTATTGCATAACCGCGTAGACGTAACGTTGATCGAAAGCAGCGATATCGGCACTGTCGGTGTGGGAGAAGCGACTATACCGACACTGGTGTTCTTCCATCAATTACTGAAAATTGATGAGAAGGCATTTATGGCGGCAACAAATGCGACCTTCAAACTGGGCATTAACTTTGAAAACTGGCGGACCACACAGGACAGCTACCTTCACGCTTTCGGTGCTACCGGAGAGGATTGTTGGGCTGCAGGCTTTCAGCACTTCTGGACCAGAGGGAGACAACTGGGCCTGAGCGGAGATTTTGGTCAGTATTGCCTCGAACGGGTAGCCGCCGAAGCGCACAAGTTTGCTCACCTTCCCAAAAATGGATTGAATTATGCGTTCCATATCGACGCAGGCCGTTACGCCGGGTTCCTGCGTCAACTCGCTGAACAGGCTGGCCTGAAACGTATTGATGCCAGAATAGAAAAGGTGGTTACCTGTCCCGCTGACGGCTTTATCACTCAGCTTCAACTGGATAATGGTGACCGGATAGATGGTGATTTGTTTATCGACTGCACCGGATTTCGCGGCGTATTAATTGAAGAGACACTGCATACCGGCTACACAGACTGGTCGCACTGGCTGTTGTGCGACAGCGCCGTAGCCGTTCAGACAGAGAGTCATGCACCACCTCTGCCGTATACCCGGTGTATTGCCCATGAGGAAGGCTGGCAATGGCGGATCCCTCTGCAAAACCGCACAGGCAATGGTCTTGTATTCTGCAGCAAATATTTGTCTGATGATGCAGCGACTCAACGGTTAACCGGCAATATTGAAGGCGCTGCGCTGAACGACCCGAAGGTCATTAAATTTCGCCCCGGCCGCAGGGTGAAACAGTGGAACCGGAACTGCGTCTCATTAGGGCTGGCAAGCGGCTTCATTGAGCCTCTTGAATCCACCAGCATCCATTTAATTCAGCAGGGTATTGTCAGACTACTGCGCATGTTCCCCCACGGAGAAGTGCAGCAGTCCGTTGTTGACGAATTTAACCGCCAGAGTGTGGATGAGATTGAACATATCCGCGATTTTATTATTTTGCATTATCATGTGACAGAGCGCACCGACTCAGCCTTCTGGCGTCACTGTAAGCAAATGGACGTGCCTGATTCACTGGCGCGGCGTTTAACCATTTTCAGAGAATCGGGTCAGATCCACCGCAAAAATAACGAACTGTTTGATGATTCCTGGCAGCAGGTGATGATAGGTCAGGGACTTTTGCCTGAAGCCTACCACCCTATCGCCGATATGATGAGTGAACAGGAATTACAGAATTTCCTTACTCATATCAAAAGCAATATCGACCGCACAGTTGCCGGCTTACCCACTCACAGTCAATACCTGAATTCATTGTTTAACCGGACATGAATACCGCCCAGAAGTATTAACATCAAAGCGGACGCTGAGGACTTTGCCCCGTGCAGACAGCTCAGCGCTCCCTGATTTCTTGTGTTTCCCCACATAAATCCAAGGTTTTACTCACTTTACCACACCCAATCAAACTATTGATTTTTAACAAATCTTATTTAAAAGAACGTTCGTTTCGTGAATCAGAACGTTCGAATTCACGGTTTTAGCGCCATTAAAACGACTTATTTTTTGTGCAGGCGTAATCTCCCCATGCTTTTCAAAATTGTTAATGAAAAGTTTAAAAAATGCGTGCAAAACGGGCACAACTCAAAAGCTATCGCAGGGAGAAAATAATGAAAACTCGCCCCTTTAATAAGAACAGGATTGCCTTATCGGTTTCTCTTGTTTTGGGTTCGGCGATGATCACCAGCACACAGGCTCAGGAAGCAGCGGCTGACGATAATGTAGAAGTTATCGAAGTTAGCGGTATCCGTGGCAGTATGATTCGCGCCATGGATTTAAAGCGCTCGGGTGAGGGTATCGTCGAAGCTATTTCTGCAGAAGATATCGGTAAATTCCCGGACACCAACCTGGCTGAGTCACTTCAACGGATCACTGGTGTATCAATTGACCGCTCAGACGGCGAAGGCAGCCGGGTCACTATCCGTGGCTTTGGCGCTGACCGGAACCTGGTACTGTTAAATGGCCGGCAGATGCCAACGCCGACCCGCTCTTTTGACTTCGCTGATCTGGCTTCAGAAGGGGTGAGTACAGTTGAAGTTTACAAAACCGGGCGGGCTTCCATCGCCACCGGTGGTCTGGGTGGTACAGTAAACATTATCACTCCCCGTCCGCTGGCGAACCCGGGTCGTCAGGCCACTTTTGGCTTTAAAGCAGTGAATGACGATTCAACACAAAAAGGTGATAAGTGGACGCCTGAATTCTCGGGCCTTTACTCAGAAACCTTTATGGATGACAAGTTCGGTATTGCGCTGACAGGCAGTTACCAGAAGCGTGACAGCGGTAACAGCAACGCTTCTGTGGCATCCGGATGGCGCTCGTTTATTTCCGGTCAGGATGAAGGTGGCTGGGGTAATTTGCCGGCAGAAGATCCTGACAACTCATACCTGAATAAACCGGCTGACGGTGTCACCTATGCTGTCCCTCAAAACCTGGTGTATCAATTTAATGAAGCTTACCGCACCCGTATTAATGGCCAGCTAACGCTGGAATATCAGGCTACGGATAAACTGAAAACCAGGCTGGATTATACCTACTCTGAACGCAGTATTGACCGCGAACTGACCGATATGTCGACCTGGTTCTCGTTCAACTACAATAACGCCACAATGGTCTGGTCTGAGCCCAATGAAGAAGGGATTTCTTACCCCATCCAATATCAGGATACAGACAACTACAGCGCGGACGCAGCCAGAGGTACAGGTACCGGCATCAATTCCGGACGGGGATTTTCAGCAACCAAAAATACCAATAACTCTATTGGCTTAAATTTAGAGTATCAGGTCAACGACAACCTGGTGGTGGAGCTGGATTATCACGACGCCTCTGCTAAGCACGAACCCAACAGCCCTTACGGCAGCTGGGGCTCACTGGCAATGATTTCAAATAACCGTATCCGCACCACGGTAGATTTTTCTCAGGTACTGCCTGTACTGAGCATTGAATACCCTGAAGGTGTTGACGGTTTCGAGCCGGAAGACATGATTGGTGCAGGCAGTAACTTTGGTAATAACCACGAGCGTACTGATCTGGAGCAAATTCAGGCCAGCGGTAAATATTATTTTGATGCCGGCATCATCGAAAGTATTGATTTTGGTATCGCTCAGACAGAAACCAATAACCACTCAAAATATGCCAGTGCTACCCGCGGTACATGGAGTGGCGTAGGTGAGCCGGAAGACTGGGAAGACAGCTGGTTTACCCAGCGTTCTTTAGGCGACATGTTCGACAACATTGCAGGTCATGCCGACCCGGATCTGGAACCCTATTATATCGACTGGGATTTTGAGCAGATTGCCGAATATACCGCGGCCACGTTCTACAACGAGAATGACACGGAGTGGCCTTGTGGTCCGCGTTTCTGCGGTGGCACGAATTACACAACAGATCGCTATACCGATGAAAAAATGCAGGCGGTTTATGTGCAGGCAAATCTGGTATTCGACATAGGCGATATGCCGGCAGAAATTATCACCGGTGTGCGCTACGAGAAAACAGAAACCCGCGCGTCTGCGCTGGTACCAAGCTACGACGGTATCTCCTGGAGCAGTACCAACGAGCTGGTATTGCAACCCACCGGCGAATCCGTCTTTACTGATGAGTCAGGGGAATACGATAACTGGCTGCCCAGCATCGATTTCAAAGTCGATCTGACCGACGATGTGGTCGCCCGCGCGTCTTTCAGTAAGACGATTTCAAGGCCTGGTTACGGTGACATGCAGGGAGGTAAAACCCTTGGTGGCCAGATCACCACCATTCAGGGTTCAGGTTCCCGCGGTAACCCGGCACTGCTGCCTCTGGAATCCACTAACTACGACTTATCGCTGGAGTGGTATTACGATGAGGCCAGCTATGCTGCAGCAGGCTGGTTCAATAAAGACGTAACCAACTTTGTGGGCAGACGCACTATTACAGAAACTGCGTTTGACTTACGTAACCCCGCACAGGGCCCGCGGGCAGATGCCGCAAGGGCAGCCGGTTTCACCGGTAACGCTGAAATTCGTCAGTACATTCTGGAAAACTATTTAGACAGCGATCCGAATGTGTATCTGAACGAGCACGGAGATGTGGTTATTGATGCCAGCCCTGAAGATGACCTGGCACAATTTGAAATTAATATCCCCTTCAACCAGCGCGATAACAATGTAAATGGCTGGGAAGTCGCCATACAGCATATGTTCTGGGACAGCGGCTTCGGCGTAAACGTGAACGGTACGATGGTAGACGGCGATCTCTACTACGATAACGCGTCTATGGAGCCGCAATATGCCCTGACCGGCTTAAGCGATTCAGCAAACTTTATCGCATTTTATGAAAACGATAAGTTGTCTGTACGTGTTGCTTATAACTGGCGGGACAAGTTTCTTGCATGGATTGGCGACGGCTCCGGGGATAACCCGGTTTACACTGAAGCCTACGGCCAGTGGGACGTTAACATGAGCTACGACGTAACCGGAAACCTCACCGTATTTGTGGAAGGCATCAACCTGACTAACGAATATCAGCGTCAGCACGGTCGTCATGAACAAATGTTGATCAACCTGAGACAGTCGTCACCGCGTTATAACTTAGGTATGCGGTATACCTTTTAAATAATAATAACAACGCCCTGCGCTGCATGAAGAGCATCCCCCAACCACATTGCTCTTCGTGCAGCTTTTTGCGTTTAACAGCAAAGTAAAAGGAGGCACTATGGCCACGCCCGTTGCTTTAAACAATGTCACCCACAAACACTTACGTGTTATCCCTTCCCATTCAACAAAAACCAATGAATCCACCATGATTGCCCGTGTGCAGCCTTTCGAATTCAGAAGTTTGCAGCACGAATATCCCATTGTTTTTTACAAAGACGAACAGCAAAGCTTTCATGCAGTTGTCCTTTTGGGTCTGGAGCAAAATGAAAACTTATATCTCAGCGATACCGGCTGGGACGCTAAAACCATTCCCCTGATGATAGAACGGCAACCATTTTTAATCGGGCAGCGCCCTGCCGGTGAAAACGCAGAGCGACAAACGGTTCTGCTGGTCGATCCCGACAGCCCTAAACTCAGTGAAACAGAAGGAGAACCCTTATTCTTAGATCACGGAGGGCACAGCGAATATTTGCAACGCATGACTGACATTCTTTGTGCGATTCAGGAGAAGGAGGAAGAGACGCAGTATTTTATCAACACGCTTGAGCGTCACGAATTACTCGAAAGCTTTTTCCTTGATGTGTCACTGGCGAACGGCGAAAAACACCGGCTGACAGGTTACTACACCATCAATGAAGATAAATTACGGGAACTGGCAGAAGATGTGGTCGTAGATTTACACAAAGCAGGAAGACTTCAGCTGATTCATTTCGTGATTGCCAGTCAGGCGAACTTTGCTGATCTCATCGACAGAAAGCAGGCCCGTGAGATTGAATAGTTCACCGGCGTTACCTCACTGCGAGACTGTCACACTGCCTCCCGGCAGTCCGCTTCCGGACTGGTTATTAAACCGCAGCGTTCCGGTTAAATTAGATAACTACATTAAACACTGGCCGGCTGTTGAACATAGCCGGAACAGTGACCGGTCGCTGTGCGGGCATCTTTTACAGTTTTACACCGGCGAACCCATGGGGTTTTTCTTCGCTGACCCCCGCGCCAGGGGACGTTTCTTTTACAATGATGACATGACGGGATTTAACTTTGAAAAGGTGGCTGCTGATCTGGGCCTGTTTTTAAAAAAGTTGCTTGAATCAACTGAACTGAATGCGCCTCCCGGCATGTATATCGGCGGCACGCATTTACCGCACTATTTGCCGGGCTTTTGTGCGCAAAACCCGCCGGTTCCCGTTCCATCCGGCAATGTCAGAAACGGACTGTGGGTCGGAAACCGTACACGTGTAGCGATTCATCAGGACTTACCGCTGAATATTGCCTGCTGTGTGGCCGGGCGGCGTAAATTTACGTTATTTCCGCCGTCGCAAACACCACATTTATACATTGGTCCCCTCGATTTCACCCCTTCCGGACAGCCGGTAAGTCTGGTTGACCTGCATAACATCGATCATGACCGCTACCCGCTTTTTAAGCAGGCATTACAACATGGGCTTGTCGCAGAACTCAGCCCGGGTGATGCCCTGTTTATTCCGTCAATGTGGTGGCATGAAGTGGAAGCTCTGGCTCCGTTTAATGTGCTGGTAAACTACTGGTGGCGTACCACACCTGCATATGCAGACGCCCCCGTTCATGCTCTCCATCATGCACTGCTCAGCATTGCCGGTTTACCTGCCGGTGAAAAGCAAATCTGGCAGGACGTATTTAACCACTATGTCTTCAATGATGACGCCAACGCCTTCGATCACATCCCGCCTTCAGCCAGAGGCATACTGGGTGACATGGATGAAGATCGCGCCCGCCAGTTAAGAAGTTTATTGTTGCAATCATTACAGCGTTAACACTGAATTCCCCAGATCTACACCGCCTCAGAGAATATGCACAGGTTTGCGTATTTTCACGCCTGTAAGAGCGTTCTGACCTTAATCCGAACGTTCTGATTGGCATTTTCGCGCCCATGCGGAATCTTCTTAAAGCGGATTTTGGTTAACTCCTTGTTGCAAACTTGTTGAATCAAGCGCATCGACAAACCCAATGGAGCAACTCGGAGAGAACCGGTGAAAACAACAAATAAACAGAATAAGTTTACGCTTACCAAACTTGCACAGCTTATTGCCTTAAGCGGACTGGCACTGAACATGGCAGGCTGTGGCGGCCTGGATGAAGCCAGCGGCGCTGATGACCATAATGGTGAAACCGTTTATGACTTTGCCCCACCTCAACCTTCAACAGGTGATGAGCAGTACAGTCTGTTGAAACAAGATCGCGAACGGTGGATGAATGCACAGGGCGAAATCGTCTCTCTCCGGGGTGTTAACCTGGGCAATTGGTTAATGATGGAAATGTGGATGCTCGACAGTGGCGAGAATCCTGTGGGTGAAGGCATTGAAGATCAGTGTACTTTTGAAGCAACCCTGGATGCCCGCTTCGGGCAGGAAGAAAAAGCCCGTCTTATGGATGTATACCGCGATAATTACATCACAGAGCGGGACTGGGACATCATGCAGGACGCGGGATTCAATTTAATTCGTTTACCCTTCCCCTATCAACTTATCGAAGACGACGCGAACCCTATGACACTGCGGGATGACGCCTGGCAATATCTCGATTATGCCATCGCTGAAGCAAAGTCGCGGAATATGTGGGTTGTCCTTGATTTACACGGCGCGGCAGGTGCACAGGGATGGGAGCACCACAGTGGCTGCGCCGGTAAAAATGAATACTGGGAAGGCGACAACGTTGAGGAAAACCAGGCCCGTACCCGCTGGCTCTGGAAGCAAATCGCTACCCGTTATAAAGATGAACCGGCTGTTGCGGGTTACGGCGTATTAAACGAGCCATGGGGAACTGACGCAGAAACCCTGGCTACCAATGTGACAGAGCTTTACAACGCCATCCGTGAAGTCGACCAGACCCATGTTGTCATTCTACCGGGTCACAACAGCGGCATTGATGCCTATGGCGACCCGGAAGCAGCGGGAATGACAAATGTCGCTTTTGAAATGCATTTTTATCCCGGCATCTTTGGCTGGGGAGAAATTGGCTACGACGTACACCGCGACTGGCTTACATGCGGACAAAACGGTACAACCGGCGTATGCGAGTGGGATGAGAAAATCCGTCAGCTCGACACCCCGTTTCTGATTGGTGAAATGCAGCCCTGGGCCGGCCTTGGCGAACTGGGTGGTCCGGTAACCCGGGCCACATTCGACCGGTATAACTCCCTTAGCTGGGCGGCGACAGCCTGGTCTTACAAAGTACTCAGCACAAATGGCGGTCAGGGTAACGGTACCTGGGGTTATGTGACCAATAAAGGCGAACGCCTGCTTGCCAAAGCGACCACCTGGACGTGCGACGACTGGAATTCCACGCTGGCTGAAGCATGTGAGACACCGGCGAAAATAGTGACGCCCACAGATACCGATCAGACGTTCTACCTGATCATTAAATCAGGTGCGCTGGGCGGACAACATGATGTGCAGTTCGATAATCTGGAGTTAATTGCTCAGTCTGATGGTGAAGATGTACTTTCAAACGGAGCCTTTGACACTGCCGCAGACTGGATAGAATGGAGCGGCACCAATACAAGTCCTCAGGATGATAACCTCAGCGTTGAAGTAGGATATGCCAGTGGTGATGACAACGTACTGCGCCTTTCTGCCACAGAGGGTTTCTCAAATGGCGGTGTCTACCAGGCCGTTGAATTAAAAGGTGGTGAATCGTACCTGTTAAGCGGAACCTTTGCCGATGTGAATTCTGCTGATATGTGGGCTGAGATCTATCTTTTACCCGCACCGCCTGAAAATGGCGAAGATATCAGCGCCGCCGCCATGACTAAAATCGATCTGAATAACGATTCAAAAGAAGCCATTGAAGCTTATTTTGAAGAGATGTCCACAATCGAATACGAGATAAACCAGAGCGTATACGATGCACTCACGGCCAGTGAACCGGCCAGTATTTTCAATTTTCCTGATGCCCCGCAGTCACTGACTCTGGAGAAAACGGAAGCCGGAATGAGTCTGGTCTGGATGAATGTGAGTGATGCAACTTACAACGTTTACCGCACAACCTCCTCTGGCAGCAACTATCAATTGATTGCTGAAGATTTGGATACAGAAATGTATCTGGATGACATCACCGCAGAAGGAGTGACTTACTACTACATCGTTACCGCCGGTAACGGCGAGGAAAGTTACCCGTCAAACGAAGTCGCCACTGAAATTTTCTATGCAGATATCCCCGGCCGTATTGAAGCCGAGCACTTCAGCGGACAATCAGGCTTCCAGGTTGAAGATACGCAGGATGAAGGAGGCGGCCAGAACCTGGGCTACACCGATGCCGGTGATACCCTGACTTACAACGTTAATGTGACACAGGCTGGCGAGTACACACTTACTTTGCGTGTAGCAAGCTCAGGAGGCTCTGAAGGCATTGCATTCACAATGAATGGAAACAGCGTTGGCAGCATAGCCGTTTCAGACACCGGAGACTGGCAGAACTGGGCGACTATATCGACCACCGTCACACTGGAAGCCGGTGAACAGGAACTTCAGCTTACCGCACTTGGCGGTGCCTGGAACCTGAACTGGATGGAGTTTACAGCAAACTAAGCCCTTAGTTTGACCCTGTTGCCGGTAAGCTCCGCGCGCTTACCGGCTTTTTATTTAACCGGGATTTTTTATTACTATGCATCGATTGCTTCTCTTCATAGCTGTAGCAGGTTTTTTAGTCAGCTGCGGAAATACTTCAAACCACTCAGCACCTCAGGCCGTTGTTTCCACTGAGTGGCATCCTAACGACAAGCAGTGGTACAGCGAGCCCTGGCCGGAAGAGGCGGTGCCCCGCCGTCTTGAAAATTTACCGGTGCAGGCTGTAAGCCGCACGGATGCCGAAGACCTTATCGTGCTGGACCCTGAACAGCAATATCAGCGCATTTTGGGCATTGGCGCATCGCTGGAGCATTCCACCGTTTATGCAATCCGCAAAAATAAGACACGGGCAGAGCAGAAGGCACTGCTTGCTGCACTCATCGACCCGGTGAATGGCATTGGTCTGAATCTGTTCAGGATCAGCATAGGAACATCAGACTTCTCAGACGGCACTTATGCTGAAACCTCACCGGACAATGAGAAAGGCTGGTACAGTTTTCAGGATACACCGGAGAGTGCGTTCTCTATTCAACGCAATATTGAGCTTGGCATTACAGACACGCTTCAGATGGCCATAGAAACCGGAAATGAAACGCATAATCCGGTGAAACTGGTGGCCAGCCCGTGGAGCCCGCCCCGCTGGATGCGGGAGCGCAATGATATGGTACAGGGCGGTACGCTGAAACCTGAGTTTTACGAAGCTTACGCCCAATATCTGCGAGAGTTTATCGAAGCTTATGCGGCTGAAGGGATACCGGTTTATGCCCTGACCTTGCAGAACGAACGGCAATTTGAACCACCCGCCTATCCGGGCATGGTACTGTCCTGGCAGCAGGAGCGGGACTTGTTAATTGCTGTGTATCACAACTTCCACAATGTAAATCAACACCATGGTGCTGAACTGAACGTGAAACTGTGGACGCTTGACCATAATTTTGACTACTGGCAGCAAGCGGTTACCCAGCTTGATGACTTCCTTGAAAAAGGGCTCTATCACTACATCGACGGCACGGCATTTCACCATTACGCCGGAGATTCATCGGCCATGGCCAGTGTCCATCAGGCGCATCCGCAAAAAGACGTTATTTTCACGGAAGGCAGTGTATGGGGTGTGGGGGATGACAATCTGAACAGGGGCTTTCAGTCAGTTATCAGGCATTTCCGGCACTGGTCTACAGCGTACATTTCCTGGGTAACCATGCTGCCGCAAAATGTGGATGAAGCTAATCAGGGTCCCTACAATAAGCCGGGGGTCGTAGGTCCCACAATGCTCATCCAGGAAAAAGGTGACAGCAATAACTGGTACAAAACGCCTGAATACTGGCTCACCGGACAGTTTTCTAAGTTCATCCGGCGGGGTGCCGTCCGCATAGGCTCATCACCGGAAACCATCAACCATATGGAAAACGTCGCGTTTCAGAATCCCGACGGCTCTGTGGTAGCCATTGCCACCAATCCCAATGATACAGAGCAAACTTTGTCCTTCGCATTACATGAAAAGGTATGGCAAATCATTGTGCCGGCGAACAGCATAGCGACAGTGAAGTGGTAGGTTTACCTGTGCAAAATCATCGTCTGCAGCTTAATCATAGGGCTAAGTGTCATATCCTGAAAATTGGTCACGAGAAAACCCGTGTTGTGCTGATAGACGATGCTTTCTCAGAGCTTGCTCCCGTGCAGGACATGGCAGCAGCATTAACCTACGAACAGGAAAGCGCCACCTGGTATCCCGGCGTCCGTGCACGTTGTCCTGATGTGTTGAGGGAAGCGTTACTGCAAATGACCACAGGGTTGATTAAGCAGGCATATCACCTTGCTGATCATGAAAAGCTGGCTGACCAGGGTTCCTGGATAAGCATTGCCAGTACGCCTGCTAAGGAACTGCATCCTTTGCAATGTGTGCCTCACTTCGACTCACAACATAAAACCGACTTCGCCATTATGCTGTATGCAGGCCGGCGCAGCTTTCAGGGAACAGGATTTTACCGGCATAATCCAACCGGTTTTGAAAATATTACGCCGGACAGATGGCCGGACTTTGAAGCAGCAAGGACTACTTATACGCCCGAAACCGGTCACCGGAAGCAGGACTATTTTCACCATTCAAACGATGAGTATACGTTGATGGGAAAAATAGACTACCGCCCGAACCGCTTACTCATTTATCCCGGTACATTGCTGCACTCAGGATTGATCGACGCCGGCGCTGACCTGGACACTTCCCCGCTTTCCGGACGCTTAACCGTTAATATTTTCGCCGGAGCAAACTGAGCACTTATCAGGGCCCGCGTATTGTCCGGCAGGCCCCGATAATCATACTGCTATTGTACCGGAGAGAACCACCAGGACTGACTGTCTCCGCCCGTTGCAGCGGCAGTTCTTATATTTGCGCCGTTACCTGTTCCCTGAGCCTCCAGTGCTGACTGACCGGCAACAGAACATACCCTGAACGAACCGTTTGGTAACGATTGCAGCGCCCAGCGCTGATTATCACTTCCGAAACACGACCACTGATGCACGTTATCCGAGCCGTTATCTGCATCTAAGCAAGAACCACTGTTCTGACTGATAAATTCATACACGTTACTGCCAACTTCTACGGCCTGCCAGCGCTGGTTCGCAGCGTTTAAGTTATCCCACACCTGAATATTAGCGCCGTCTGCAACAGAGACATTTGCCACATCCATGGCACGGCCACTGGCAACATTGCTGATAATGTACGTTCCGTTTGCCAAAGCGCCGCTGCCACTGCTGTTACAACTTGTGGTGGTCACATCAGGTTTTACTCCGTCGTAAAAATCCTGATGCCACGTGTGACTGGCATGCCCGTTACGCACATTGTTTTGTGCAAAGTCGAGCATTGCGTCATACAGATGGACAGGTGGCGTGCCACCGTTGTTGATATAGGCTTTCACCTGCTCATAAGCATTATTCGTGGGGATGGTCCACAAAGTGCGGTCGTGGGACATTTTCTTAAATGACCATGGGAAATAACCCGCCAGATTTTGCTTTGCCCAGTTGGTGATGGCCAGCAAGTTACCGTTATCTGTTTCCCCGTATTCTCCGATAATAAGAGGAATATTCAGATTATTTGTAATGTTCTCACGTCCCTGTGTATCGGCGAGCGGGCCGTAATGATGGATCTGGTAAACCAGCTTATCGTCCCATTTGTAGTTAATGCCGGTACGCGCCTGCGTATCACCGTTACTCCAGTCAATTTTTGAAAGATCAGACCCCCACCAGCTACCCTCAGCAACAATGATATGGTTGTTGTCCACTTCTCTTATGGCGTTTCGCATTGTGATAAACGAAGGAAGCAGTTCGTACTCCCGCCCGTCCTGCGGCACCGGCTCGTTAATCAGATCATACCCCCACACCACAGGTTCATCTTTATACCTGTTCGCAATATGACGCCAGATGGTGGCTGCAATCTGCACGTTATTGCCATCCCAGAACGTCACGGAATCGCGGGGCTGACTGGCATTGGAGTTAACATTGTCAGCATGATCACCCGGATTCTGATAGCCGGGAGCGCCGTGCATGTCGAGCAACACATACATGTCGTATTTTCTGCACCATTCAATTAACCGGTCAAAATACTCAAAGCCATTGTCACGGAGCTGATTATTCCACCAGAACAGGTTGTAATTAAACGGAACCCGTACTGAATTAAATCCCAGGCCTTTCAAATCGGCTATCGCCTGTTCATCCACGTAATTCAGGCGCCATTGATACTCAAACTCTGCAGCTTTATCAGAACTGCCCAGCGCGCCGGCAAGTTCATTGAAAAACTGTGTATGAGTACGGTAATTGAAGTCGCCCATCATCAGATAGCCTTCCCAAACCAGCCAGTTCCCCAGGTTGATACCACTCAGAAACAGTTCGTTACCCTGCTCATCAACAATTTTATTACCCTGAGTGCTGACAAAATTCGCATAGGCCATATGCGTGCTACTCAATGCGATAACCGCACCGCAGGCGGCGTGCTGTACAAATTTCTTCAGTTTGCGGGGGAAAGCCGCTGTCAGTAATGACGGACCGGATTCATGTAAAGTTGTTATTTTCATTGGATATCCTGCTTTTTATATTATCGGGATTAACCTGCGCCAGTGCAGGCATTATGAAATTAACAACTTAGTTACAAGCATGCGTTCGACAGGGCAGCAAAATATACAATCCGAACGTTCTGATTGCGGTTTGCTTTCAGGCAAACGTTTAATCGCAGACACAAAAAAGGGCGCTGAGCGCCCTTTTGAATTTACCGAAAGCCGCGTTTAGTTGCGACCTTGAAGGCGTGTCCAGCACAATCCTGCCAGCATCATCAGTGCAACAACAAACGTGGACGGCTCTGAAACAGTGGTGGTCACTGCGTCTGCATTCAGCGTGTAACTGAATGAACCAAAGCTGAAACCTTCATTCCCACCTACAGCCAGCGTGTACCAGCCACTTGTAAGTAATCCCGCATCGAGGTCATTAGTCCCTGCCGCAGGTACGAAAGCGTCGGTACCAGTGATATACGTTAAACTGCTACCCCAGAAATCAGAGAAGTCACCAGCATTGTCAAACAGGAAACCGGGATCCGTCGCCAGTTCGCCTGAATACAGGCTCATACCCATTGATGTAAGAAGTGTATCCAGTGAGAAACTCAGTTCAGTGTCAGCAGATAATTCGAACGTGTAAAAATCAATTGCTGAAGTATCACCGTTTAACCAACCGCTTTCGTCACTCAGAGAGCCGCTTGCAGTGCCCGGAATGCTCAGGTTCATAATGGCTGCATTCGCCTGAACAGCAAGTAACATTGATGCTAAAAATACCAGTGCTTTCATGTTTATTCCTTAAAGTCTGAAAAGGGGCAGCAACGTGCCCCCGTATTGTTTTATTAAATTTTTATGCTTATTCCGGCTTACAGCGCGCCGTTTTCCCACGGGCCGGTAATCGCGAACGTGACACCCGGAGACTGGATATTCACGAATAACCAGCGGCCATAGAAACATGCACCACACCACTCACGACTGGTAAAGCTGCGGCGGGCAGAACCATCTGTGCTGGTGCCCACGCTGTCGGTAAAGTTGGCTGAAACGCCGGGGTAAATGTTGTCGATAACAGCAAGATCACCCTGATCCAGCTCCATGCGGTTTTCACAGAACGTGAAGGTTTCGCCGCTTTGCGTTAAACCCACCAGACGCTTGGGATCAGAGCCACCGTCTTCACACATCAGGATGCTGCCACGGGGACTGACAGCAATATTGTCAGGACCATCGACTTCTGACGTGCTGGTAGATTCAAATACAACCGTGAGTTGCTGACGACGAGGGTCGAAACAGAAAATTTGTCCCAGACCGGCTGCGCCGCCGGAAGTAGAAACGAAGTAGATTTTACCGTCGTCATACCAGCAACCTTCACCGCGAAGAATGATGGCAGCGTCGCTGGCCTGACTGAAACAGGACTCACTGAACGCGTCAGGATCAGGGATTTCCTGCCAGCTTACGTTGTAGGTTGAGCCTTCAACCAGTCCGCCACGCAGGTCAACACGTGATGTGTTATCCAACACCATTGCGTAAAGCGTACCGCCAGATTTCAAATCTCCCCACTGGCCTGCCGGTTCGAATTTATAAAATGCAGAGGTGCCCGTGTCTTCCGTCATGTAAACAAAGCTTGTTGCCGGGTCCACTGCCACAGCTTCGTGGGTGAAGCGACCCATCTCACGGATTGGCTGACCGTCTGATACACCAAAACCCGGAACTTCGAAGATATAACCGTGATAGATACCCTGAGCAACCTGGAAGGTCTCTTCACAGGATAACCACGAACCCCATGGTGTAGAACCACCGGCACAGTTACGGATTGTGCCGCCAAGACTGTTGTAGGAAGACAGGAACTTACCATTTACTACATCAAACATCAGGTTGGTAGTACCGCCATATTGCGCAGGATTGTAGATACCACGGCCGCCCACAGGGTCACACTTATGGCCTTCGCCCTCACTTAATTCATGGTTGCGCACAAGACACACTATATTTTGCTTTGCAGCAACCACTGCCATACCGTCATGGTCGGTTGGTGTCGGGTTACGGTCAGACTGGATCTGACCTGTCCAGCCGTAGGAGGTATATTCAAAGCCGTCCGGTAAAGCCAGCAACTCCAGACCTGTTGCTTTACAGGCTTTCATGCTCAGTGGGCCGTAAGAAGAAGAAAATGGCAGAGTCGCAGCCTTGGCAGACAGCGATGCCAGTGCTGTACTGGCAGCAACAACAGAACCACCTTTTACAAAATCACGACGGTTAACCGTCGCTTCGGACAGAATCATCCCGGTTGTATCTTTAGACATTTTTTTGCACCTGTTCGATTGGTTTTAGAAGTAGGAACCCCGACCTCTGAAAGGGGACAACATCCGGTCTTGCAGGGAACCAATCTACGGAGCAAAAATGACACTCAGACGCCATTTTCTTGACGAGCAGGCTACATGTTCGTGACAGATTTTTTTAAACTATATTTCAGCAGCTTCCTGCGCCGCCTGTGCCCGCCGCTCTGTCATAGCAACAAGGTAAACAGATACTTCATAAAGCAACACTATGGGCGTACCCAGTGCTATCTGGGAAATTAAATCAGGTGGGGTAATTAAGGCAGCGACAAGGAATATCAGCACAATAGCGTGGCGCCGGTAGTGTCTTAGTGTTTCTGCCGTTACCATGCCGGTTTTAGCCAGGATAAGCAGAAATACCGGTAGCTCAAAACTCAGTCCGAATGCCAGAATGAGCTTAATCACCAGCGACAGATATTCACTGACTTTTGCTTCCAGTTCGACTCTGATGGCCTCATTGCCACCTGCGGTTTCGAAACTCATAAAAAACTGCCATGCCATCGGCATCACTACATAAAACGCAAGCGCAGCGCCGGTAATAAACAAAACCGGGGTCATAATAAACAGCGGCAAAAAACCTTTTCTTTCGTGCTGATACATACCCGGAGCAAGAAAGCGCCAGACCTGGATCAGAATAAGCGGCACCGAGAAAAACAGAGCAGTAAAAAATGCCAGCTTCAGGTAAGTAAAGAATGCCTCCTGCAAGCCGGTATAAATCATTCTCCGCTCACTGCCTTCTCCGAATTGTTCAAGCAATGGCTGTTGCAGGAAATGATATATGTCAGCGGAGAAATAGTAGCCGGCGCCGAACATCACCATAAAAAACGCCAGGCAGTAAAGCAGTCGGGTACGAAGCTCAATAAGGTGAGTAAGTAAAGGCGCGGTGGACTTATTGATCTGTTCGTCATTCATTGCGCTGCTCCTTCGCCTTACGCGCTTCATCAGCCTGGTTGCGCGCCTCGTCAATTTTGCTCCGGCGCTCAGCATGTTGCTCTGCAGACATTGAGCCCGGCGTAAAATCTGCCGGCAGATTTCTGATATCTTCAGGCAAAAACGCTTTCCAGCTTTCGTCACCCGGTTGCGCTTTGCCGTTCACAATATTCACTTCTTTCGTAAGCTGATTCATGCTGCCCTGCATGCCGGCATACATGCGCTTCAGCTTTGCGGTAAAGCGTCCGAAAATTTGAAACAGCTCAGGTAAATCTTTCGGGCCGATGATAATGAGGGCCAGCACACCCACGAAAAAAAGCTCAGTCCAGCTAAGATCAAGCATGGGGTTGACCGGCTTTCACCGGTTGCTCTGATCCACGTTTGGATTGCGTGGATTCTGACTCTGTCTGACCGGCAGGCGCTGCTGCATCCAACTTTTGTTCTTCCTCCTGCAAACCCTGTTTGAAACTGCGGATACCGGAGGCAATATCGCCCATCAAGGCAGGAATACGACCACGACCGAACAGTAGTACTACGATTAGCAGTACCAGTAAAATCTGCCACAGATTCAATCCCATTACCCGTCTCCTTTGTCAGTGTGAAAGTCCATGCTGTCCGGGAACTGTGACTGCCACGTGACGAAATGATGAAGATATGATGAGAGCGGATTTTTAGTTAATTCAGGACAAATCTTAATGACTAGCTCATATTATTTATTGAATTAATTCACCAAGTAAATTAACTTATTTATCACAATTCCAGTGTTGTGATGAATAAGGATCCTGTCATTGAAACGGTTTACTTCTGTTGTATCGAAAAGCAGTCTGGCGCTGCTGGTTTTTGCGAGCTCTCATGCACTCAGTAACACACCGCCGCCGGTGGATGAATTTACCGGCAAGCCCAGAGTGTTTGTTTTCACTGATATGGGCAACGAGCCGGACGATCAGATGTCCATGGTGCGCCTGCTGACCTATTCCAATGAACTGGACCTTGAGGGCCTTATTGCAACTACATCTACCTGGCAGAAAGAAAAGCGGGAAACAGACACCATAGCCGGTATTATTTCCGCTTACGGCGAAGTACGCAGCAACCTGATGAAACATGCTGACAGCTGGCCGGAAGCAGCGTATCTGCAAAGTCTGGTTAATGTAGGCCAGCCTGGTTACGGCATGGCCAGTACAGGCAAAGGGCAATCGTCCCCGGGTTCTGAAGCGCTGATTGCCGCCGTTGATAAAAACGATCCGCGACCGGTTTGGGTAACAGTGTGGGGTGGCGCAAATACGCTGGCGCAGGCACTGATGGATGTGAAAGCGAACCGCTCAGAGTCAGAACTTAAAGCGTTTGAGAGGAAGCTCCGCGTTTATTCTATTTCTGATCAGGATGATGCCGGCCCGTGGATCCGTAAGCACTTTCCGGATGTCAGCTATATCGTAAAACCTTCGTCACCCGATGGCGGTGAATATGCTTACGCTACCTGGACAGGCATCGCCGGTGATGAATACTATCAAAACGGCAAAGGTGCTGACTTCACCACCGTATCGAATGAATGGCTGGAAGAAAACATCCGTAAAAAAGGCCCGCTGGGCAAGCATTACCTGAGATATGCATTCATTATGGAAGGTGACACTCCGGCCTTTCTGGGATTAACCGCTAACGGACTGAACAGTTTCCGCAGCCCGTCCTGGGGCGGCTGGGGAGGACGCTATGTTTACCGTCAACCCTACGGAGAAACACATTCAATCTGGACTCAGGGCGGTGACTGGTTCCCCCGTGTCACGTCTGCCGATACGGTTACAGGCAAAGACGGTGAAACTGTAGCCTCTGATCATGCGACCATCTGGCGCTGGCGTGAGCAGTTTCAGCATGATTTTGCAGCCCGCATGGACTGGACTATCAAGCCCTATGAGGAAGCAAACCACCATCCCGTCGTATCGGTTAACGGAAACACCGGTACAGAGGTCATTTACGCTGATGTAAAACAGGGTGAAACGCTGGTCCTGGATGCCTCTGCCACAGAAGATCCTGACGGAAATAAACTGTCCTGGCACTGGTTCCATTATGAAGAAGCAGGCTACAGCGGCATGCCGGGCACCCCGGCGCTGGCGGCACTTTCACTGAAAAATACCGGCAGCAAAAGCGAAGTTACCGTGACTAAAGCATGCAGAGAGATGTGGCACGATACGCCGGTACCCTGTGATAACGGCGGTGAAGCTCACGTTATTCTCGCAGTAACAGATAACGGCACACCGGCACTGACCAGCTACCGGCGAATCATCATTAAAACCAGAGAATAATAATTCTGCAACGTGGCCGCAGCTAAACTAAAAAGCTGCGGTTGGTCAATTCCAGTAAGCCCCGCGTGGCAACGTCAGTATCCGGCTCATAAGTGATAGCAAGGCGGGATGCAATGGCCTGGGTACTGCCATGACGCTCAAGCGCTTCTTTAATGGCGGTCCCCAGGTACTCGTGCAGGATGGCCGTTTCACCGTTTAAGTAGATGTGCCGCACATCCAGCATGGCCATCAGCTGCACAGCAACATGCCCGAGGACATCTCCTGCCTGATTAATGATGGCCTGCATGGCCGGATTGCCTGCATTGAGCAGTTCACTGATATGGTGCAGCTTTTCAACAGGCGTTGCGCCTTTCAGCGTAATACCGGCCTGCTCAGCCTGCTCGAAAATCGCGTTGTAGGTGACGTACTGCTCTGCGCAGCCACGGGCACCGCAGTAGCACACAGGGCCATGTTTATCGTAAGTCAGATGGCTCACTTCCGGAGCAAGACCATCCGGTCCGGCAATTAACCTGCCATCAACGCATATACCGGTACCCAGACCATAACCCAGAAGCAAAGCAATGTAATTGTCTTCAAACTGATTAAAGGCGTTAAAATAGAACGTCGAGCACCAGGCAATATTATACACATGCACAGGCACACCCAACGCTTCTTCTAACATAGATGCCAGCGGCACGTTTTGTTCATCCAGTAATTGCGACTGATAAATAATGCCGGTGTGCTGCGCTATTTTTCCCTGAGTAGCAATACATACCGACTTAAGTACATTTACTTCAATACCATGGCCGGCGCATAGTGAACTAACCAGCGCCTGCAGCTTTGCGGAGAATACGGACGGGGAAAACAGGTTTCCTTCCTTGAAGGATACCTGCCATGGCTGATTCAAAGAACGGTGAACTTTGCCTGAAACATCCTGCAAGTAAGCACTTACACCTTCAATCGAAACGTACATTGCAACACTGAAGTAATGTCCCTCATTCAGTGCCAGCTCTGTTGCCGGCCTGCCTGTACGATCTGAGGAGTCAGTGTCAGCCCCCGGGTTCTCACGAATAAGACCCTCTTCAGCCAGCATTCTGGTTACTTTAGTCAACGCCGGTTTACCCAAACCGGTAGCCTGCGCCAGCGCTACCCGCGAGTACGGTTGTTGACGAAGTAGTGCGACGACTTTATTTTTTCCGTTCAAAAGCTGATATTTCGATAGTGTCTATAGTTAAAACAAGGCCGTTTTCACAAACCACGCAACAGGCGAAAAACCTGCGTAAGCCTAGAATACCTTATCCGCCGCTTTTCAAAACCGGAAATTCATATTCAGTTCATCTGATCTACGATGGCGCTGAGCATCTGTGTCTGTTTTCCCGATAAGCGGCGTACTATGATTCACATCACATAAACCGGCAATCTCTCTGTTCAAAACCGTAAAGGAATTCCATGAAAAAGCGTATATCGGCTTTGCAAATTGGCACTAAACCGCAGGGTACTCAGGCAACATTAGAGGCCATCCTCAGTTTTGAAAGCGCTATTAAAGAAGCACAAACCGATTTAGTGGTGATGCCCGAGGCTTTGCTGGGTGGCTATCCTAAAGGAGAAATCTTCGGCACCCGTCTTGGCTACCGTTTACCGAAAGGCAGAGAATCCTTTAAGCAGTATTTTGATGAAGCCATCGCCGTCCCGGGACCGGAAACCCGTGAACTGGCTGATTTGGCGGCTCGCCTGAATACGAACCTGGTCATTGGCGGTATCGAAAAGCAGGGCTCGACGCTTTACTGTACTTCTCTTTATTTCACGCCGGAAGATGGCCTGGCAGCAAAGCACCGCAAACTCATGCCCACCGGCACTGAACGCCTGATTTGGGGGCAGGGTGACGGCTCTACCCTGCCCGCCATCAATACCTCAGCCGGGCGGATATCCGGTGCAATCTGCTGGGAAAATCACATGCCTCTGCTTCGTATGGCACTTTATGGCAAGGGTGTCGATATCTGGTGTGCGCCCACCGTGGACGAGCGGGAGATATGGCAATGTTCCATGCGCCATATCGCTCACGAAGGCAGAATGTTTCTGGTCAGTGCCTGTCAGGTGCAACCGTCTCCGGACGCATTAGGCATCAAGGTCGAAAACTGGGACGAACAACGCCCGTTAATTGCCGGCGGCAGTGTTATTGTCAGCCCCATGGGCGACATTCTGGCAGGGCCGCTTAAAAACGAAGAAGGTCTCATCACCGCAGACATTGACCTTGAAGATTTAAAACGCGCCCGCTACGACTTCGACGTAAACGGCCATTACGCCAGACCAGATGTCTTCAGCCTGCACGTAGATGAATCTGAGAAAAGGTCGGTGGTATACTCTGGGTAAGAAGCACTAATCAGGCAACCAGTTACACGAAAAAGCACCGCAGTAATTCTCTATCAGCGGATAAATCAGGATCTGCATCGTGGGGATAAACGCCTATGATGTTTTTTCCGATAGCGTCCCATGCTGTTGCTTTCCTCTGCCCGGAAAATACCGGATGAATGACTAATTCATCATTCTCGCACAAATCCAGACTACCGGGCATGGAGTACTCAAACTCTGCGTTTATATAGCCGATATCATTTCCTGAAGGTTTACTTATAACTCTTCCTATAATTCCGGTCTCTAATAAACATCTTTCAAATCTGTCAGGAGATACTTCGACTTCTCCTTTCATACCCTGCAGAACTGACTTGCCGGTGTTAAGAAACTCCCTGCTGTCATAAAATTTTCGTAAATCCTTATACGTAAAAAGCAGGGGAATATTAGGCAATACCTTTTTCCTTATCGAAGAGGCTTCAGGAAACATTTTACTGTAGGCGACAATAATTTCTTCGGCCATCAGAGCTTCTTTACGTCTTACCGCTCCGAGTACAATCTGTGCATCCAGGTTGGTAATAGATTTATTGTTTCTTATCGACATAGCTAGAATTTCGTTAAATACGTCGACAATTTGTCTTGGCAGAACTTGAAAGTGTCTTAAGAAATAAGCTTTAGTACTTTCTTCAAGACCCCTGCCGTTCTTTATTTTAGTAGGTAAAATTTTGTCGAAAAATTCCAAAGCCCCCTTCCGGGTGTAAATTGGAAACTGTATTAACTCGTCGTATGGTCCACCCAGAATTGGCTTCTCGTCTTTCCAAACATGCAAGTGAAGTAAAAAGCGATGCGCAACTAAAGAAAGTAGTTCCCCTACAGTCCAATGTAGTAGATGTAAGCGACCGAAATCTTTGACGGGGTTCTTTGCCAACTCCTTAAACGCGAAGAACTGTTCCGCAGGAATGCAGTATCTAAGCTGCACATTTATCGCGCCTTCATTTATCCTTCCAGCTAAATTTAGAAGGCCCTTAATCGCGATTGCCTTAGCAATCTGCAGGTTTGGAGCGTTCTCAATATTAATGTCATCTAAGACATCTTCTTCATTATCAAAGAGAATAATAGCTGTCAGATTATGCTCTCCCAGAGTATTCGAGAGCTTCATTTCTAAATCATCAATTGCCTGTGTTTTATCTTCCAGTAACCATGCTACTGACGATAATTCTGCGTGTTCCGCGCCCAAATTATTCGTTACGAGCTTCGAAAGCTTATTCTTTGCAAAAGAAGTAACAGCAGAAATACCAATGTCTTTAAATTCTTTAACTGGGAGTAGTTGGTAGAAGTCTTTTAGAGTTTTATCGGAAAATAGGGTTTCACCACACTTTAGAATGACGGCGGAGAGAAAGATCCATTGCCAGATATATGATGCTCTTTCAGCCCTTATATCAATTCCGTTATCCAACAGGTTTGATATAATTTGCTGGACTTCGCCAATAGCTTGCCACTGTCTGATAGGTAGAGCTGTCACACCACTTTTAAAAGATAAATTATTCAAATAAGTTGTTTTTCCGGCTCCTTTTCGCCCTACAATGATTGAAGGACGCTCTCCCTTCTGTTCGTAAATAAATCTCGAATGGCCATCAAATAAGTATTGATAAAGCTCTTTATCTTGATTCCCATGTAGCTCGAGCACCGAACCGCCAATTGGCTTTTCTGACGTAAGAACTTCATCTCTGAGCCTTACTTTTATATTATTTTCAATAGAAGTTGTCGCATATCTGAATCGTTCTTTGTTCATATCAACGTCCTTGTCATAAACAACTGTCATCAAATCAAAATAGATTAAATTTTAGACTACATCCTGTTAATGAAATGATCAAATATCAGTTCTTTGTATATACGTGGAAGGCAATGAAACACAGCTAAAACTAAACTCACGCCGGCAAAGTTCACAAGTATTAGAGGACAGCTAGCTATTTCACTTTGTTTTTTCGCAAAAAAAAGCAGGTCTTCAATTCAAGACCTGCTTCCGGATATAAAAGTATTTTCTATATTTGTCTAAATTAGAGATTTTTGCATTTTCCTGATCCTCTACTCCACTGTTACCGACTTCGCCAGGTTACGGGGCTGGTCCACGTCAGTGCCTTTGATCAGCGCTACGTAGTATGACAGCAGCTGCAGCGGCAGGGTGTAGACGATAGGTGCGATGGGGGCTTCGCAGTGCGGAACATTGATTACCCGCATGGTTTCGTCGCTGGCAAAGTGTGCATCTTTATCTGCGAATACATACATGATGCCGCCGCGCGCACGTACTTCTTCTACGTTGGATTTCAGTTTTTCCAGCAGCTCGTTGTTGGGCGCTACTACGATGACAGGCATTTCTTCGTCAATCAGTGCCAGCGGGCCGTGTTTCAGTTCTCCTGAGGCGTAAGCTTCTGCGTGAATGTAAGAAATCTCTTTCAGCTTCAACGCGCCTTCCATAGCAATGGGATACTGGTCGCCACGGCCCAGGAATAATGAATGGTTCTTGTCGGCAAACTCTTCCGCTAAATCTTCAATACCTTTGGTAATCGCCAGGGTTTCTTCCAGCTTGGCTGGCAAACTGTGAAGAGCACTGACGATGCTGCCATGATCTTTGTCTGACATGCCATTGTGCTTACCCAGTGCCAGTGTAAGCATGAGAAAAGCGGTTAGCTGAGTCGTGAAAGCCTTGGTCGAGGCAACGCCAATTTCTGCGCCTGCGCGGGTCATAAAGGCAAGATCGGATTCCCGTACCAGCGATGAGCCGGGTACGTTACAGATGGTCAGGCTGGCCATATAGCCGAGATCTTTGGCCAGACGCAGAGCGGCCAGCGTGTCGGCTGTTTCACCGGACTGGGAAATAGTCACCAGCAGGCTGTTTTCATGTACTACCGATTTGCGGTAACGGAATTCAGAAGCGATTTCGATACCACAGGATACATTCGCGTACTGTTCCAGCCAGTAGCGGGCAGTCATACCGGCATGGTAACTGGTACCACAGGCGATGATCTGAACGTGTTTAACCTTTGAGAAAATCTCATCGGCACCGTTGCCGAAAATGTCCGGTAACAGCCCTTTTTCGTCCACCCGCTGTTGCAGCGTGTTACGCACAACCGTTGGCTGCTCATGGATCTCTTTGAGCATGTAATGACGGTAACCCGCTTTATCACCTGCATCGTGTTCGATATTAGATTCAATGACTTCACGCTCAACCGGATTGCCGTTAACGTCAAAAATGCTGACTTCCCGACGGGTAATTTCAGCGACATCACCTTCCTCAAGGAAGATAAAGCGGCGAGTCACCGGCAGCAGCGCCATCTGGTCTGAGGCAATAAAGTTCTCGCCCAGGCCAAGACCAATCACCAGCGGGCTACCGGAGCGTGCCACAACTACCCGTGACGGGTCTTCACTGTCCATAATTACCGTACCGTAAGCACCGTGGAACTGCTTCACACTGTTTTGTACTGCTTCAAGCAGGCTCACACCTTTTTGCATTTCAGCATGTACCGTGTGTGCAATGGTTTCTGTGTCGGTGTCACTGGTGAAGGTATAACCTTGAGCTTTCAGTGATTCACGCAAGGCTTCGTAGTTTTCAATGATACCGTTGTGTACAACGGAGATACGCTCTCCGGAGCAATGAGGGTGCGCGTTACGTTCGGTTACGCCGCCATGGGTTGCCCAGCGGGTATGCGCGATACCGGTAGATCCCAACGCTTCACCGTTCGCCACAGCATCTGCCAGTTCCTGTACCTTGCCGGTACGACGGATGCGGGTAAGTTCACCGCCTGATTGTAATAACGCCACACCGGCGGAATCATAACCACGGTACTCAAGGCGCTTTAAGCCTTCCAGTAAGATTTCGACTACATTACGCTCTGCTACAGCGCCGACTATTCCACACATGGTTATTCTCCGTTTGCCGGGGCAATCATTACGGTGACGCCCTGCTGTTCAATTTGTTGTTTAATTGGTTCGCTGATGTGCTCATCGGTTATGAGTACATCAATGTCTTCCCACGCCAGTTCAAGGTTAGGCATGCGGAAGGTAAATTTCTCTGACTCAGCCAGTACCACGACTTTTGCCGCAACACCGGCCATGGCTTTGGAAAGCCCGGTCAGTTCGTTAAACGTGGTACTGCCTCTTTCGACATCCAGCCCGGACGCACCGATGAAGGCCAAATCAAAGCTGTAGGCACTGATCATTTTCTCCGCCATATTGCCCTGAAACGCCTGCGAGTGTGCATCCCACGTTCCGCCGGTCATGAGTACGGTGGGTTCGTTATCTGCGATCGTTAATGCGTTGGCAGCACGCAAAGAATTGGTCATGACAACCAGCTTTTTGTGGTTAAGAAAAGGCACGACAGAAGCGGTAGTGTTACCGCTGTCGAGGATCACTTTCGCGCCGTCTGTCACGAGCGAAGCAGCTTTAAGACCAATGGCTGTTTTCGCTGAAGCCGGTGTGGCTGAGGTTTCGCTGTCAGATCCTGAATCTGCCCCGGAAGACGGAAAAGGCGCAGCACCGCCAAATTCACGCAGCACTCGCTTCCCGCCGGCAAGCACGGCAAGATCTTTACGGATAGTCACCTGTGAGGTATTGAATCTGGCGGCCATCTCATCCACATGGACATGGCCGGCCTGATTCACCCATTCAACGATTTCATCGCGTCGTTGGCGGGTATTTCGCTTTTGCATTTCGAAACTTATAAATTACGACTTGAAACTAATAAAGCAGTTAAGGTTTCGACTTGCAAGATATTTTAGTTATTTCCTTTCATATTTACGTATACAGGCATGACTTTGCCCGTTTCCGCACTTTCGATGGCCAGTTCAATAAGTTTGATCACCGGTATGACCGTCTCCCCGTCTGCAGGCAATGTGGCACCGTTACTGACAGCTTCACCCAGTTGGCGGTAGAAAGTGACATATTCACCGGCGAGTGTAGGAACAATATTCGCTCCCTGCGCCGTAGCCAGTTCACCGAAGGCCTCTTCCGGCTCACGGGCCCATTGCCCGTTATCGAAAGTGAGCCCTTGCTTTAACTGATCTTCCTGAGGATCCAACCAGAATTTCCGGAAACTTCCTTCCGTACCCTGTAATTCAAAACGTAAGGTACGGTTGGCCTGAAATGGCGAACTGCCCAGCTGTACAGTCAGGTTGTTGTAAAACAGAGTGAGGTCGAAGCTGTCGTCACTTTGTCCGCCTTCACGGGCAATCTGAATAACACCGTGGATCTGTTCCGGCACACCGAACAGTTGCAGCGCCTGGTCGATAAGATGCGGACCTAAGTCCCAGAAGATGCCTGCACCCGGGCCGGCGTTTTCCCGCCAGCGGTCCCGTGGTTGCGGGCGGAACCGGTCAAACCGGGAAACCAGACGCTTAACGTCGCCCACACTGCCGTCGCTGATCAGTTTTTTCAGCGTAAGAAAGTCACCGTCAAAACGACGGTTATGAAACACGCAGAGTTTTTTCTGTTTCTGCGCTGCCAGTGCAACCAGCGCTTCCGCCTCATCACCGGATAGGGTAAAGGGCTTTTCCACCAGCACATGGCAGTCGTTCATCAGCGCCTGCCGGCTTTGCACTTCGTGATAGGAATTCGGTGTGGTGATGACAGCCAGGTCAAAGCGCTGATCAGCGAACGCCTTTCCCATTGAGGCATACACCGGCACGCCCGGTAACACGGCAGCAACGTCGTCCGGACGGGATGACACTACGCCGCTTACGGTAAATTCAGATAACTGATTTAAAAAAGGGAGATGAAATGTAGTGGCGGAAAAACCGAAGCCCACCAGAAGAGTGCGGATCATGAAAAGTCCTGTGAATCTGTCAGTGGAAGCACCTTACCTTAATCAGCCCGAAGCCACAAAGCACAATGCCCGATGGCGGTAACAGTAAACAGCGTTTCATCGATAAACACCGTAGTTACGTAACAAAAAATGATGACAAGCGTTGAAAAACAAGGCAATAGTAAAAAGCTAATAAATAGAAAAGAACAGGCAGACGGATTGATACCGTCCTGAGGAGAAGTAGATGGCAAGCAGCAGAGAAGTAACCTTACGTTTTCTGGCAGAACCGGGTGATCAGAATTTTGGCGGAAAAGTACACGGTGGCGCAGTTATGCGCTGGATTGACCTTGCGGCCTACGCCTGCGCGGCAGGCTGGAGTGGAAAATACTGTATTACTGCTTATGTCGGCGGGATCCGGTTTGTAAAACCTATCCTTGTCGGCAGCCTGGTAGAAGTGACAGCGAAGATTATCTATACCGGCACCACGTCAATGCATCTTTCCATTGATGTCAGCGCGAGAGATCCCAAAGAACAGGATAACGCGAAGACGACACACTGTATTGTGATTATGGTGGCCGTCGATGAAAACGGAAAACCGGCTCCGGTCCCGGAATGGAAACCGGAAACGGAACGGGATATTTATCTGCGGGATTACGCTATCCGTCTTGCCAAAATGCGTACTGACATTCACGAGGAAATGTCGAATACGCTGGCTACTTTGGAATGATATGGCGATGTAATGACCTGGCAGACGGAAGATATTGATAAATCAGCCTGCCAGTTCAGTAAGCACTTACTTTTTTACTGGTCTGGGCCAGTTGGCAATCACACGTTGCTTGCTGCGTGCAATTGCCAGCGCCTTATCTTCTACGTTTGATGTGATGGTTGAACCGGCACCTACCGTTGCTCCCTCGCCAATCGTAACCGGCGCCACCAGCGCTGAATTAGAGCCGATAAAAGCATTTTCACCGATGATCGTTTTGGATTTATTTACCCCGTCGTAGTTACAGGTAATCGTACCTGCACCGATATTCGCACCGGCTCCCACTTCAGCATCGCCAAGGTAAGTCAGGTGATTAGCTTTCGCACCTTCTCCTAACACGGCTTTCTTCATTTCCACAAAGTTACCTACTTTGGCGTTAGCTTTCATCACTGCCCCCGGGCGTAAACGGCCGAAAGGCCCTACAGTACAATTCTCGCCTACTTCCGCTTCTTCAATGATTGAATTGGCTTCAATTACCGCACCGTCAGCTACCGAACAATTCCGTAAAATACAATTCGCACCGATTTTTACGTTGCAGCCAAGCGTTACCTTGCCTTCGAAAATTACGTTAACGTCTACCGCCACATCATTGCCGGTAATCACTTCGCCGCGAATATCGACACGTGCAGGATCGGCCAGCGTTACACCATCCATCATCAGCGCATGTGTCTGACGGGCCTGTAAGGCTCTTTCCAGAGCTGCCAGTTGTGCACGGTTATTTACGCCTTCCACTTCTTCAACAGCATCCGGTTGGGCAGACTGAATTTGTTTGCCTTCCGCTGCTGCCATGGCAATAACGTCTGTAAGATAATATTCGCCCTGAGCATTATTGTTGCTCAGATTACCCAGCCAGCGTTTTAAATCACTGGCCGCCATCATCATCATGCCGGTATTGATTTCTTTAATTTCACGCTGGGCATCAGTGGCATCTTTGTGCTCAACTATCGCAGTGATGTTGTTGTTCTCGCGAACAATACGCCCCATACCTGTAGGGTCGTCGAGTTCAACGGTCAGCAAGGCAAGATCGCATTCTGCTTTCACCGCAGCCAGCCGCTCCAGCGTCGCTTTCTGAATTAACGGCGCATCACCTACCAGCACCAGCACATCTTCGTCGTCTTTGATGTGAGGCACAGCCTGCTGAACCGCATGACCTGTACCCAGTTGCTCTGCCTGCAGGCACCAGTTCAGATTGTTGCCCGTTACCGCTGCCTGAAGCTGATCGCCGCCATGTCCGTAAACCAGATGCACCGCACTGGCATTAAGCGCCTCAACCGTATTGATTATACGCTGAACCATCGGGATCCCACCGACAGGATGGAGAACTTTAGGTAATGAGGACTTCATACGGGTGCCTTTACCGGCGGCGAGGACGACTACAGAAAAAGCCATGGATTATCCTTAAAACAATGCTGCACATAAAATTGACGGCCTAGTGTAACCACATGCAGGTGACAAGTCAGCGACATCATCAGCTATTTTCGCAGGGGAAGCGTTATTCTTTAGTATCGGGCAGCCCGGAATCGACGAATCCGGGTAGTAGTTTCATTGGTGAAAAGGTATACTGCGCGCTCATATCTTAGTCATCTATCTATACAGAAACAGGCCAGGGAGAGCAGGTAGTCTGTGAAAACGTTCAGGACACTTCACCGCAGTATTTTACTGTTATTTGCAGTGGTGGTGATAGCCATCGTGACGCTCGTTCACTTCAGTGTAAATAAAATTGTGGCGGAACAAAGCCGTGCGCAACAGCAATCGTTGTCGCCCGCAATTTCTCTTATCGTCAATCAGTTACTTAAACCCCTTCATGTGTCTGAAGCTCTGGGCCATTCACGTGAACTGGTAGATTTGATGGATAAAGATCAGGTAAACGAAGAAGACATTTTCACAGCGCTCTCCCGCCTGGAGGAAGAGTTCGGCCTGTACTTCTTTATCGCCAGCGAAAAAGCCCGCATGCAGTACAACTCAGACGGCTCCACCATTCCTCTGGTGAAAGGTGAAGTAAGCTGGTATTTCAAATACAAAGAACGTCCGGAAGACCGTGTGGCGGATATCGGTAAGTGGGAAGACACCCATTTTTATATCGATATTAAAATTTACAACGAGAAGAAAGAGTTTCTCGGCTTCTTTGGTGTAGGGAAAAGCCTGAAAAGCTTTATCAGCATCTTCGATTCCTACAAACAGCAGTATGGCTACGACTTTCTGTTTGTGGATGAAAAAGGCGATATCATGTTGTCGTCAGATGCCAACCTGATGGCTGAATATTCCGATTTTACCAACCTGAATGAACTGACCTGGTACGCCAGTCTGCCTGTTGATGTAAAAGATCAGCGCGCATTGAATAACCGGCTGGTGACAATCAATCAGCAGGAGTATCTGATTGCAGAGGTAAAACTCAACCAGTTCAACTGGACCGTGTTCCTGCTGAGTCCGCTGAATAAACGCCAGGCGGATATTTCACAAGCATTTGTCATCAGCGTAGTGACCCTGCTGGTTGTGGTGTTCTCACTGTTTTTGATGATTTATCACCTGCTGTATTATTTCCGCAAAGACATGCAGCCGGATATGGTCATTCGTAACACCCAGCGCCTGCCGGATCGTCAGAAAATGGAGGCGGAGTACCGTACCCTCCTCGACAATCACTCATCTGTCAGCGTCATCATAGTGGGCGTGGATAACTTCCCGACAATCAACGATACCTACGGCCGTAATACCGGTGATGAGGTGTTGGACAAAGTGTCAGGCCATCTGCTGACCAGTATCCGCACAAAAGACATTCTGGGCCGCTGGAGCAGCGAAGAGTTTATTATTCTGCTACCGGAAACCGGCCCCCACGAAGCCATGGATATTGCTGAATCCTTACGTTCGGGTATTGCCAGTATGGACACCAGCGACATGCAACCGCAAATTCAGCTGACCGGTTCATTTGGCGTGTCCTTCTCGGCATCCAGTAAGCCGCTGAACGAATTAACGGCCAACGCAGAGGATGCCTTATATCAGGCCCGGCGCGACGGCAGTAACCGCGTGTGTAAGCAGTTAATCAGTTAATGATGTAAGGCTCAGGAATGCCTGTCACCGGGACGGAGTAGATAAATAGACTTCCGCTCCCGGGCCAGTTATTTAAGTCATCAGATGACAACCCCTTGCGGGCGCTCGTTACGGCAATATGCTTCATATCCGGTCCCGCAAATGCCACCGACGTGACTTTAGGTACGTCGATGCTCAGTTTTTCCAGAAGCCTGCCCTGCTGACTAAATTTAAAAACACCAAATCCATCCCAGCCCGCAACCCAGATATTATTCTCCGCGTCCACAGTAATGCCGTCAGGAAAGCCATTTTCTTCGGTAAACCTGATAAATATTTCAGCCTCACTGTAATTTCCCGAAGCATTGAGCTTCAGACGGTAAATTGTTCTTGCAGCAGAAGAAACGGAGTACATAAATTGTCCGCAGGGGCTGAAAGCGGGACCATTCGATACAACAAAATCCTGTTGCACAGTCTTCACCCCGCCGTCACTGCCAAGAGCAAACAACTGCCCGACCGGTGAAACTTCCAGATCGTCCATTGTGCCAAAGAACAATCGACCGGTGCGGTCCACTTTAGCGTCATTTAGCCTGATATTTTTTGCATTAGCGGGCAGTGTCCAGAGTACAGTTTTTGTTAAGAATGCCGGGGTCAGCAGGCAGATCTTGTCTTCAAAGCCGGCTATAAAGTTGCCATTCTCACACTCTTTCAACCAACATATTCTGGAAGCGGTGTTGTACGTTTGATGTTTGCGGGTTTGCCAGTGAAGCGTGTGAATTTTGCAGCCCTGAATATCTACCCAGATAATCTCCTGCCGGCCAGCGGAATAAAAAACACCTTCGCCCAATATGCACCGGCAGTCGACGACATCAACCAGCTGTGCTCCCTGCATGTTTAATTTACCTGTAGAAGATTTACGGAACTAACTGTCAAAAACGATAAGAAGGAGGGCTGAAAGAGTTGCTATCATCAATATCAACAAACGAATGACTTTCTCATTGAGCTTCTTGCTTATGAAAAAAGATAAAGCCCATCCTGCAATCAAAGCCGGCGCGCACTTCAGAAACAATTCCAGATCGTCATGCCCTGCCTTACCGTTCCACCATAACACGCTTATGCCGAAAAAATTGATATAAACGAAAAAGATACTCAGATTGGCCTTAATGGTTTCAGGATCTTTAGACTGATAAAGCAAGCCCATCGGCGCTCCGCCGGCCGACGTAGTGGTGCCCATAAAGCCAGAGAACATGGCTGCGATAAGATTCGAAAACATAGACACTTTCGGCATGATTCCAATAGCCGACAGCGCAACAGCAATGAGAATAGATATGCCAAAGAGGAGTTGGTATTCGTGAGCATCGATAAGCGTAAGAACACTGCCTGCGATTAATACACCAGCTGTTCCGCCGGCGATAGAATAGCCGGTCATACGCAAATCGATTTCTCCCCGGTGTTTGACCGAAAGCAGGGATGTCAGCAACAACGCATTTAAAATCATAGGCCCGGGAACCAGTTCAGGCATGAGGAAGTAAACCAGCGGCGCTGACAATAAACCGAGCCCAAACCCTATAACGCTTTGCAAACAGGAGCCAACGATTAATATCAGATAAACAAGGAAAAACTCGGTCAAAGCAACTAAAAACCTATAATTATTTACGACAAAATAAACTGATATTTACTTTTTAATATTATATTACTTTTTATGAGAATTGCAGTTTACCGTCAACAACCTTTTTTAAATAATTAATATTGAATTATTTAAATCAGGTCCAACCAGCGTCAACAGTAAGAGTTTGCGCCGTCATCATCCGGCTTTGATCTGACGCGAGGAACAACGCGGCGTCAGCAATGTGAGAGGGGCGTAGCGTTTCGTGCAGGCACTGCTCTTTTTTAACTTCTTCTACAATATCAGGATCGGCCCAGTGACTCATCTGACGTTCAGTCATAACCCAACCGGGAATGAGGGTGTTTACACGAATGTTATCACCACCCAGAGCACCGGCCAGACTGCGCGTTAAGCCTTCAATAGCAGCCTTGGCTGTAGTGTAAGCGGGCATGCAGCTTTGTTTCATGCGCCAGCTTGCCGAACCCATATTTATAATGGCTCCGCCACCCAGTTGCTTCATTTGCGGCGCCACGCTTTGAGCGGCAAAAAATGACGGGCGAAGATTTACAGCAAAGCGGTCATCCCAGTATTCAACCGATAATTCTTCTACAGAATGGCGGGTATCGTCAGCAGCGTTATTGATAAGTACAGAGATATAACCAATCTCATCACCCGTTCTGGTAATAATCGCCTTCAGCCGTGCAATATCACGAATATCACAATGAAAAAAAGTCACATCATGCTGATACTGACCCGCGAGTTCGCTTACCAGGGCTTCACTCTTTTCCTTTGCCATATCAACGAATACAACTTTTGCATTCTGCGCTGCAAATTGTCTGACAATAACTTCGCCGATCCCCGTACCGCCGCCGGTAATGAATACGACTTTATCCGCTAAACCGGGATAAATGGCTTGTTGCTCGCGAGAATGATTCATAGCCAACCTGACAGGTTAATTTCGAGACATCAATGAAATACAACATTCGCTTTCAAGCGTGTTGCCTACGCGCTTTTCGACTGGGCAATCTCAGTTTCAATAAAGGTCATGGCTTCATCAATAAGGTAGGCCATCATATTTTTTGCACGCTCGGGTTCACCTGCAACGATGGCAGCGTAAACTTTTTCATGCTCTTCTACGATGGTTTGTTTATTACCTTTTGCCGGTGTAGTGTGCTGAATACTGACATTCAGAGCCGTGGTTATGAATTCACGGAGCTGATAAAAGAAGCGGTTGCGTGACGCAAACAAGATAGCGGTATGAAAAGCAAGATCGCCTTCATGCAAACTACCTTCCTGCTCATTCACTGCTTTTCTCATTGTGTTTAACGCATCATTGATTTTAGCGATGGCGTCTTTGTCACCCTGACGGGCTGCAAGTGCTGCCGCCTGAGGTTCAATTGCCATGCGCATTTGAAGAAACTCTTTCAAAACCAGCAATGAAGGGCTACTTTCCAGCATCCAGCGCAAGACACTGGTATCATAAAGATTCCAGTTTGACGCGGACTCGACCCGAATCCCCTGACGGGGCCGAGAAGAAATCAAACCTTTGGCCGCCAGCATTTTAACCGCCTCACGCACAGCAGTACGACTGATGCCATACTCTTCACACAGCTGTGCTTCAGTTGGCAGGCCGGTACTGGCATTGTATGAACCACCAATAATAGCCTTGCCCAACTCATTAGTAACACGTTGAGACAAATTAAGATTTTCAATGCGTGCCATGCGGATTCCTTCTAAATCTGAAGCCCTATAATACTACGATAATACCTGGTCGTCATTGTTCTCAGACCAGTCATCTGTTTTTACTTATCAGTAACTCCCCTGCGGCCAAAAATTTCATATATCACATTTACTTGCTGCCAACCTTAACCTTTATTTTACAAGCTCTTCCCATTCAATTAATTATCATATAATATTTCTATATCTCAATTTGCACCTGTCCGTCAGGGATGTCATATGGATATAAAATGGTAGAACTTAGTACTCTCGACTGGTTAGTCCTCGCTGGATTTTTCGTTCTTCTGCTCGGCGTGGTTATCATGTCTATGCGCCAGAAAGAAGAAGATACCGCCGACTATTTCCTCGCAGGAAGAAACGCAAGCTGGATAGTGATCGGCGCGTCTATTTTTGCCTCCAACATTGGTTCAGAACATCTGGTGGGTTTGTCAGGTTCCGGCGCGCAATCAGGCATGGCTCTCGCGCATTGGGAATTACAATCGTGGATCATCATTTTATTGGGCTGGATTTTTGTGCCGTTCTACTGGAGCAGTAAGGTATACACCATGCCTGAATTCCTCGAACGCCGGTTTAACGCTTCCTCACGCACATTTTTATCTGTTATCTCGCTGGTAAGTTACGTACTGACCAAAGTGGCAGTAACAGTCTATGCAGGCGGTATCGCGTTTAAAACTATTCTGGGTATAGAAAGTATCTGGGGCATAGAT
Source organism: Alteromonas sp. NFXS44 (assembly GCF_040148705.1). Classification (NCBI taxonomy): domain Bacteria; kingdom Pseudomonadati; phylum Pseudomonadota; class Gammaproteobacteria; order Alteromonadales; family Alteromonadaceae; genus Alteromonas; species Alteromonas sp. NFXS44. The sequence continues at coordinate 767,940 of NZ_JAGDEA010000012.1, forward strand.
TTCTTTTGGATTTCAGCACTGGGCCTGGTCATCATCACCGGTATCTATACCGTTCTGGGCGGCATGAAAGCCATCATGTGGACTTCAGTATTACAAACACCGGTACTGATTATCGGGTCGGTTGTTATTCTGTGGGTGGGTCTTGATAAAGTCGGTGGCTGGGCTGAAGTTGAGCGCCTGAATGCTGAGCAGATGCACCTGATCCGTTCCGCTTCAGATCCTGATTTCCCCTGGCCGGGCATCATATTTGGTTCATTTATTATCGGTTTCTGGTACTGGTGTACAGATCAGTACATTGTACAACGTGTGTTGTCAGCCAAAGGAATTAAAGAAGCCCGTCGCGGTACTATGTTCGCCGGTTATCTGAAATTGCTGCCAGTCTTCATCTTTCTGGTTCCCGGCATGATTGCATACGCACTGAATGCGAAAGGCATTATAACTTACGAAAGCGCAGACCAGGCGTTTCCGACTCTTGTGTCGGAGCTGTTGCCTGCTGGTGTTAAAGGCATCGTTATCGGTGGTCTGGTAGCGGCTTTGATGAGTTCGCTGGCGTCACTGTTTAACTCGTCTGCAACGCTGTTTACCATCGACTTCTACAAGAAGTTCAAACCCGAGTCGAGCGAAAAACACTTGCTCCGTGTAGGACGCCTGGCCACCATCGTAATCGTTTTCCTGGGCATTCTTTGGATCCCGGTGATGAGCCTGATTGCCGATGTTCTTTATGAGTATCTGCAAAGCGTACAATCGTTAATAGCACCGGGTATCGCGGCGGTATTCCTGCTCGGATTAATCAGTACCCGTGTCACACCCACCGCCGGATTTGTCGGATTAGTATCGGGCTTTGTACTGGGTATGATACGTCTTGTTATGCTGCCATTCCGTGACAGCCTGGCGGGCACATCCGTAGAATGGGTAGTTACGATGAACTGGCTGTACTACTGCATACTGCTGTTCGTTGTAGTGGTGGGCATTATCATTGTTACCAGCATATTTACTAAGCCTGCAGATAAAGAAAAGTTGGCAGGTCTGACATTCTCGACGCTAGGAAAAGGTACCTATAAAGAAGTTATCGACAGCATCGATAAATGGGATTATATCCATACCGCAGGTATCATCGGAATCACCGCCTTTATCTATATTCGTTTCTGGTAAGACATTTATCGTAAGACGTTTACCGTAAGACATATAAGCCCCGAGAACTTCGGGGCTTATTCATTTCCCACCGCACACTTCATATCACCGCTCCGTGAAACCCTAGCGGCATGTAACTGTCCAGTTTGGCAGTGGCTACCGGGCCGTCCTGAATATGTTGGGCATTAAATACCGTGCAGTAAGTCGCGCCTTCGGCAAAGTTTAATGCCGTATTTACCAGATAGCCTTCACCATATTTTGTCCCTGAAGGTATAAATAATGGCTCTTCGACAATAACATTGTTGCCGAAGCTGTAACGATCCAGCGCGCCTGTTTCGGTATTGATACTGGCAATACTGTTGTATTCGCCGTGGGGTAAACCTGCCGTCGCATGCACGCCGTATTGTATTGCAGTTTTACGCCCGGTAAACCGGCTGTCGAACTGCACAAATTCCATATCGGTTGACGTTTTGTTCAGCGTGGCATTTTTGCTGTTCAAATCAATGACAATTTGTGCAGCGGTGCTGCGGCGATGCCGGGTTGCTGAATCAGCTATAACCTCTATAACACCGTTTAACATGACATCGGCATTTTCGTACCAGCAGGCATTAACAACAAGGGTATTACCCTGCTGCCAGGCGTTGCCAAAATGGAAAACGAAGCCTGCATCGAAGGGGAGTTGCAGGGTTGGTGTCAGCGTATTTTTATCCACTACCAGCAGTTGCCCGTGTTGTTCGCCCTGCCATTGCATACTATCAATCAGTGTTACGCCGGCACCTTTTTTAACAGGCGGGAAATAGAAGACAAGATGATTGTCGGTAACAGCAAAATCATGCACATAGCTTTGTGGTGCAGGAACCATTTTGTACTGCAGTAATTTACCCCGCGGGCTCATCTGATAAATAATAATGGCAGACTGGCCGAAGAAAGACAGATCACCAAAATTCCAGATATTGCCAAACCTGTCGGTGTGGGGATGAGCAGAGAACGGTATGCCATCTAATGCCGCATCAAAGGAAACCTGACCGTTTGTTTCTAACGATGACGGGTCAAGTTTGTACGGCATGGCCGCTTCCCACAGTGCCCACAGTTCATTATTAACAGGTAAAAGAGCGATGTTCGCGGTATTCACGGATTCCGCATTTTTCGATGGCCGGCTGTTTTCGATTACAGAGCCTGCGCCATTGTAGAGAAACCGCCCGGCCTCACTCTCGGCCTTAAATTTCTGCGTTTTCACAAACCGTCCGGAATGAGTAAGCCCTTTTTTATCGAACGCATAGCGATGAACAAAACCATCACCGTCAAACCAATGGGTGTAGCGCTGCTCTCCTAATACTGCGCGCGCCGGACCATTGCGGTAAAACTGTTTACCCGTCAGCATGTCCGGTAGCTGTCCCTGCCAGGTAAAATGTCGCGGGGCGATGTCTTCACTTAAGCCCTCCCATCCGCGCAACAACGGATGACGCGCCAGTTCCCGTTTAAATTGCTGATAAAATGACTCAACTTCACTGCCAAAAACATTGACACTAAACCCGCTAGCCAGTGAACTACAGCCAAGCAATCCCAATCCTTTGATAAAGTCACGGCGATTCATAGCGTTTACTCCATTGTGATGGTCAGGCTGACATTGGCTTCTGTTACCGCAAAAGCAATGTCGTCAAAAGAAGGCGGCCCCATGACGTGAGGGTTTGTGCTGAATCCATAAGGTTCCGTAGGAATGCCGAGCAGGTTGCTGTTTAAGGTGTTATTACCATCGAGATCCTGAAACACCATCACGCCATATTGCCCTTCAGGTACGTCGGCAAACACTGTGTTTTGGTTTCCTTTGTACACGGTAATAATCTGGCTCTGGAAATGTTGCCGGTTTTTCATTGCGGACGATGAGTTATAAAGCGCCACATATAACTGACCAGATTGATGACTAAGATCAGAAAACGTAATGTCTATATTTGCTGCTCCGGCTTTAAAGCCAGTGAGTGATACTAACAGGGTGAATGTAGAGACTAATACTTTCATGATGGTGTCCTTTTGGTTAAGTTAACCTCACTGTAGCCAACTGGTTTACAACTAACAGGTGCCAAAAGTCATGACTTTCAGCACCTGATTAAAAAACACCATTCACTTACTGTTTCATTACGCCAGCAAGGACTACTGCACCAATGAAGCAAACTGAAAGAAACACCACACTGCTTATTGCCGGGTTACTGGGATGGCTGTCTGTCATGCTCATCACCCGGGTACGGGCCACTTTTGAATTGGCTGAACTGGTCTACTATGCCGGTTTTGGCCTTTTCTTACTTGGCTTTGTGCTAATCAATACGTTGACCTATGTGTTGGACAATAAACGACTTGCAACAGGCTACATGGCCGTACAGGTGTCAGGTTTTTTCCTGGTATTTATCACTTGCCAGACAACCGACGGGCTTATTTTACTGGTGATTTTTGCCGGACAACTTCCCTTTTTTGCAACCCAACGCCAGGCAATGGCAACACTACTTGCTATAAACGGTGTTTGCTTTCTTCTCTATCATTTACTCTGGCAGAAAGGGTTATCGCCCTCATTGATTGCCATAGCGCTGAATCTGGCTTTTCAGTGCTTTGCACTCGCGGTGGCGCACATTGCTGTAAAAGAGGGTAAAGCACGACTAGCCTTAGAGCAGGCAAATGCCGAATTGATGTCCACCCGCTCGCTACTGGAACAGACCTCACGCCAGTCAGAACGATTACAGCTAAGTCGTGATCTGCACGATATATGTGGTCATCAGTTAACAGCTTTATTACTCAATTTAGAATTTCTGAGTCAAACCGTACCGCCGGATAAACAACAGCAAGTGCAGGAAACCAAAGCCATTGCCCGGGATTTACTGCAACAAATCAGAAGTGTGGTGAAAGAAAACAAACAGACCGCATCGTTGAATTTAAACGCCGCTATAGATTCGCTTTTTGAACATTTGCCACAGGTTAACGCCAACTTTGAGAGCCGCCTGGCGAAGCCACTCCACTCGAATCATCACGCAGAAGTATTACTACGTATCTGCCAGGAAGCGGTGAGTAATGCATTACGTTATGGAAGTGAAAAAACGATAACCATTGCCCTGCAGCAGCAAGACCATCAACTCACTATGCGTATTGCTAATCCTTATTCAGGGACAACACAAGTTAGCCTGGGTGGATCGGGTCTGGCTAATATGCAGGAACGCGCGGCCCAGTTACATGGTCACGTGACAATTTCAACCAGGGATAAAATCTGGACTGTCACAGTGACATTACCCTATCAGGAGAAGCACTATGATTAACGTTGCCATAGCCGATGACCAAATTCTTGTGCGCCAGGGTATTGCCAGCTTACTCTCGTTGCGTAATGACATCACCATAACGTGGCAGGCTAATAATGGTGAAGAGGCGTTAGCTAAACTCGATGAGCGTCCCGTGGATATTTTACTCATCGATATTCGTATGCCGGTGAAAAACGGTATTGAAACAGTAAAAGCATTGCGACAGGCACAAAACAATACACCTGTTATTGTCCTTACCACGTTCGATGACCCTGCGCTTTTCACACAGGCTATGCACGCCGGCGCCAATGGCTTTTTACTGAAAGATGTGGACACCGCAAAGCTTCACGACGCCATCGACATTGTGCATCAGGGTGGCATGCTGGCCGAGCCTGTGCTGCTAAATCAACTGAGCGATGAACAACTTTCTACGTTTGCCGATCCAAACATTGAGCCGCTGAGTGAAAGAGAACTGGATATTCTTAAACTCATTGCAGGCGGTTATTCAAATAAGGAAATTGCAGATACCGTTTTTCTGGCAGAAGGCACCGTAAAAAATCACGTATCTAATATTCTGGCTAAGCTGCACACCCGCGACCGGACCCGCGCAGTGCTAAAGGCATTGAGTGCGCAGCTCATTTAGCGCAGCTAGTCTGAAGCAGCCTCAGCGAAAACAGGAAATCCGTTCTCATTCCAGGTTAATACCCGGGCACGGGCATGACGGTTGGGATCGGTTAATGGTGTACCTTTCAGCGCTTCATAATCGCGGCTGTGATATATCATCAAATCTATTTCTCCGTCTTCACCTTTCACAAAGCTGTTGTGTCCGGGACCATAGCGCCCGGCTTTGGCGTTAGTGGTAAATACCGGCTCGCTTTTCTTATGCCAGCTTTCGGGGTCAAGTAAGTCAGCGTCGTTATTTGCCCACAACAACCCCATTGCATAACGATGATCAGTAGCACTGGCAGAGTAGGTGATAAACAGATGCTCACCGTGACGAATGACAGCCGCACCCTCATTAACTTTGTATCCCAGCACTTCCCAGTCAAGTGTTGGTTCTGACAGCAACGTTGCAGGTAACTTGAGCGTAGTTGGCGACGTCATTTCAGCAATCCATAACGCTGAGTTGTAAGTGCGCGCTTTGTTTTGTTGTGCCCACACATAATAACGTTTTCCACGGTGTGTAAACGTTGTGCCATCCAGCGCGAAGGTGTCCCAACCTGACTCAATGCGCCCGGCTTCCTGCCATTCCCCCTGCATAGGGTCAGCACTGGCATTCTTTAACGCATACATGCGGATACTGAACGGCTTATCAATGTCACCGGCAGCAAAGTAAATGTACCAGTCGTCATCGACTTTATGCAGCTCCGGCGCCCAGATATTCACACTCATTTCTCCGCGCTCATGCTTACGCCAAATGACTTTTGGTTCAGCAAGCTTGAGATCGTTTAACCGGCAAGACTGACGCAGTTCAATTTCATCAAACTTTGGCGACGTACCAATGAAGGTGTAGCATCCTGTGTCATCGTGTCTGACTAACATAGGATCTGCGCGCTGCAGTACAATGGGGTTATCAACAGGGGGTGAAGTATTCTGGGTAACTTGTTCTGCGGCTTCTGCGACCGCGTATGACGCTGCAACCGACAGCAGGGTAGCGAAGGCAAACGATTTAAGTCCCGGCATGGTATGTCCTTTCCAATTTGAAAACCAATTATTAATATTGTATTACATATTTAACATGAACCCTGATAAACTGCACACACTAAATTGTGTGATTCGAGAGTCGTTATGATAAATGGATTGAAACAAATCGCGTGGTCTTCTGCGTTGGCTTTGCTGGCCGGATGCAACACTGTTAGCGCAAAGCAGGTAGAAGTGCATGACCCTGTGATGACAAAAGAGGGTGACACCTATTATGTCTTCAGTACCGGTCCGGGTATTACTTATTATTCGTCGAAGGATATGGAAAACTGGACGCTCACCGGCCGGGTTTTTGCTGACGAACCCAGTTGGGCTGACCGTATAGCTCCCGGCTTTAACGGCCACCTCTGGGCACCGGACATCTATCAAAAAGACGGTAAGTTCTATCTGTATTACTCCGTCTCCGCCTTCGGTAAAAACACGTCGGGAATTGGTGTCACAGTAAATAAAACCTTAGATCCCGCCTCTCCTGATTATCAATGGGTAGACCAGGGCATTGTGGTAGAATCGGTCCCTAACCGTGATTTCTGGAACGCGATAGACCCGGCCATCGTAGAAGATGATGAGGGCACACCGTGGATGAGCTTCGGGTCGTTCTGGGGCGGCCTTAAGCTGGTTAAACTCGATGATGACATGGTACGTCTGGCTGAGCCACAAGAATGGTATACCATTGCCAAACGTCCTGGACGGGACACTAACGATGACGCCGATCCGGGCGAAGGCGCTATCGAAGCCCCCTACATTTTTAAGAAAAACGGTTATTACTACCTGTTCGTTTCCTTTGATAAGTGCTGCCGCGGGATGGACAGCACCTACAATATCCGCGTAGGCCGCAGTAAAAACGTTGAAGGGCCATACATAGATAAAGACGGTAAATCACTCAATGACGGCGGTGGCACGCAGGTGCTGGGCGGAAATGATGATTGGGTAGCGTTAGGTCACAATGCGGCTTACACCTTCGATGGCAAGGACTACCTGGTATTTCACGCTTACGAAACCGCAGACAACGCATTGCAAAAATTACGCATTCTTCCCATCCACTGGCAGGACAACTGGCCTGAAGTGAATGCTAGTGATTTAAATACCCGGACAACCACCTTAATCAAGAAGTAGTATCCGCACCGCCCTCGTCACTTCCATTGATGAGGGCGTTTTTGCCACGTGAGCGTACGATAGAATTTACCCCATACAAAGCATACCGCCTGTTATTTTTACTTTGATAATCAACTATATAAAAACCAAATATTAAAGTATGAATAAAATAATCATAAATAGTATTTTTATATTATAAATGTGTTTCTTTTTTGTTAGCTTAAAGTTTGTGCATTCTACGATATCAGTAATAGATGTCTGTCCTTGGGTCTGAGAAATCGTATAGCTGCAGGTGCACACAAATACTTTTTACTCTTAACTTGGAAGATTACTATGACGGTTAAAAAACAAATCCTTTTGGGATTCATTGCCATATTGTACTGCGCAGTAAGCCAGGCTGCCCTATCCCCAGGTCGCTACGTTATCGTTTCAAAATTGAACGGAAACGCCCTTGATGTGGAAGATATGAGCACATCCAACGGTGCAAATGTGATGACTTGGTTGACTTTAGGCTACGATAATCAACAGTTCGATGTAGCCGACTTAGGTGACGGAACGTATTCAATCCGTGCTGTACATAGTGGGAAGTCACTAGATGTATGGGAATGGAACAGTAACGATGGTGCCGATATAAGGCAGTTCGACTATACAGGTGCAGATAACCAGCGCTGGTGGATAGAAGAACGGGGCAACAATTATTTCTCTATCATTTCAAAATTCAACAATCGTGCAGTTGACGTTTTTGAAATGAATATGTACGCAGGAGCGGACGCCAGATTATATGGATATTGGGGAGGCGACGGACAACTCTGGACATTCCAGAAAGTTGGCAGCTCAAGTGAGTGCTATGCAGGGGCAACATTGTCGAACCGGTTTGTCAATTGCGGCGGCAAGACCATTGGTCTGAGCTGCGCCAGTGATAGCGAAACTCAGCCGGCCGTACTCACACTTCAGAACGCTTCAATCCGGAATGTACGACTCGCTGCGAACGGTGGCTCAGACGGTATTCACTGCACAAGTGGCAACTGTACGTTAGCCGATGTTGTGTGGGAGGATATTTGTGAGGATGCTGCTAGCAACAAATCTGAAGGCGGGACGATGACTATCGCCGGAGGCTCTGCATCCAATAGCAACAGTGGCTACGGCGGTAGCCCGGATAAAATCTTCCAACACAACTCTAAAAACAGTACCACCTTCATTGCCGGCGGATTCAGCGCTTACGGCCAAAACGGAAAACTCTACCGATCCTGTGGAAATTGCTCGAACAACGGCGGCCCGCGCAACGTGTATATTTATGATGTATTCATTCACGGCAGCATTGGTTCTGTTGCAGGTGTAAATAGTAATTTTGGCGATAAAGCGACAATCAGAAACCTATTTATAGAGAATTATTCACAGGGCAATCCGCCAGTTTGTGAGGAGTATTGGGGAGTGCAAAGTGGAGAGTCATCCCCGAAATGGGGGGAGTTTTGGAACTCTGCTTACTGCGATGTTTCGCCGTCTGATGTGAGTGGTTTTTAGTCGATACAGATAGACTTTTAACTTCGCGCTAGCTCAAGAGAGAAAAGCCTCGTTAGAACAAAATAACGGGCATACGTATTCCTGAGCTGGCAAATTGCACGACAAACATGCTCGCACTACTGTAATGGAGCAACATATGTACTCAATATTTCTACGTCAAATAATTACTACGCTTTGCCTTTTCAGTTCATCACTGGTTGCCATCGAACTTAACGGCACGACGGACATACACGACCCATCAACCATCATGCGAGACGGGAACACATACTGGACCTTCGGTACTGGTGCTGGAAATGCCACACTACCTTTAAATGCTCTCTATTCAACCGATATGGTTAACTGGCAGCGGGGCAGTTCACCTATCGCACCTGGAGGTTACCCCAGTTGGATAGATAACAAGGTAACCGGATTTGATGGCAATTTCTGGGCACCGGATGTCATTAAAATGAAGGGGAAATATTATCTCTATTATTCTGCCTTTTCAGCGACGCAAGGCATGCAATCTGCGATTGGCGTGATGGTTACTGATTCCCTAAACAATCCCAATTGGCAGGATTTGGGAATGGTAGTATCAACGCAGGATGAGCCTCTTTCTGCGCAGGGACAACCCGTCAACACGATAGACGCTGGTTTGTACCGGGATACCCAAGGGAAAGTCTGGATGATATACGGTTCTCATTATGCAGGGTTATTTATTCGTCAAATCGACCCGGATAGCGGGTTGCTATTCGATAGTCAACGCTACGACGCAGTTGGTAATAACGGCGACTGGAATGAGTTTGAAGCAGCGCAGGTACAATATTTACATGGCTACTACTACCTTTTTGCTAATCTAGGGGATTGTTGTGCTGGTAGCGACAGTAATTACTATATCGTTATGGGACGCTCTACATCGCCAACCGGCCCCTTCTTAGACAAAACCGGTACTGATATGTGGTCTTATGGTGGAACAAATGTATTGTCGACAAGCGGAAACTATATCGGGCCAGGGCATTTCGGTTATTTACGCCATGGCGCCCAGGATTTCGTCACCATTCATTATTACGACGGCACCACCGCATCTGGCTGGCCTGCAAGGTTAGATCTATTGAAATGGGAGACTGGCAGTGATGGATGGCCACAATTTCGAAGAGACTTTAGTTTAGGCGGTGATACGCACCTTTCAGATGGCAGGGTTACCATTACGTCCGTGTTAAGCGGTAAAGCTCTGGAGGTGGAAAATGCTGGCACTGCAAACGGTGATAACATCATTCTCTGGGACTATTGGGGAGGAACGAATCAGCAATGGGAACTTACCCATATCGGGGGTGGTTATTACACAATAATCAACGCCAACAGCCTTCAATCTGTCGATGTTTATAATTGGAGTATGCAGAACGGTGGCCAGATATCTCAGTGGCCGCTTTGGGGCGGCGAAGGACAACGATGGCTTCTTGAGTATGCCGGTAATGGCCGATTTGCGATTAAGAGTTACTGGAGCGATTTAGCACTGGACGTATTCAATATGGATGTCAATGCTGGCGCTGATGTCGTTCAGTGGGAGTATTGGGGCGGTGATGGCCAGCTATGGTTAATTAATTACGTAGATTGACCATCTTCAATATCTGGAGACGTTATCGTTACGTTTTCACTTTTCGAGTGGGGCTCACCGGCGTTACGCAACTGCCGGTGCGCCCTTTCTAATTATTTAATGCTCTGAGCTTAGTCGCCTTACTCTGTATCAAAATCAATTAAACGCACATCGACGATCATCACAGCATTAGGGCCAATTTTTCCGCTGTTCCCTTTCTTTCCCCACGCCAGTTCAGGGGGGATCACAAACTCGTACCGTGCCCCTTTCGGCAAAAGCTGAAACGCTTCTTTCAATCCTTCAATGGCTTCAGAAAGGTGGAAATTCTCAGGTGGCCCTTTCTTGTATGTATCATCCACGACACTGCCGTCCGCCAGCAGAATGCGCTGATGCACCTTTACCACGTGGGTCAGATCAGGGCATGCCTCGTTTGTGTCGTCGATAACGCGGTACATTAATCTTGACCCCGTTTTAATAACGTCATCTCTGGCTGCATAACGCTCAAGGAATGCTGCTGTCAGATTCCTGTTTTGCCCTGCCGAGCCCTTTGATTGTTTCTTTTGCTTATGTTTTGCCATAGCTTCTGTCTGTAAAATAAAAAACGCCGCACCTGATATATTCAGGTACGGCGCTGTAGCGTAGTGTAAATCACTCTGAAATTAAACGGATACCGTAAAGGCCACCGGCTACTGAGTCTTGCTCAGCTTCAAATTTCAGGGTGAGTACTTCTGCGTTTTGTAAAGACACGGGCAATGGATAGTCAACCTGATACAAATCTTCCTCTGAAGCATGCACAGGTAAATCGACTGTTGCCAGCGTCTCACCGTTGATCAAAATGCGAAAACGCCTGTTCTGATCCCCTTTGAAGTAAGTCAGCCTTAAGGTCTTCGCTCTCTTTTCCGGATTTTTTAGTTCATAGCTAAACCAGGCTGTGGCATCCCGCCAGTGATTACCATTGTTTACGCCAGCACGGGTTTGCTCACCGCGGAAGTTGTGCTCAACCTCCGGCTGCTGTTCTCCGGGGTTGATAGTATCAACCGTTATTTCCCTTAGCGCTTCTTTCTCAGCAGCCTGTGCTTTAGCATTTTCCACGAAGGCGGAGAAACCCGCCTCACTCAACTGAGGCATATACACTTCGTAGCGACTGTCATGCAAACGGAAAAACGGAATCAGGGTGACACTGTCTACATCGGGTTTATTAGCAATAGCGATATTTTCTGAGGCAACGAATGACAACGGTGCATCCTGCACACGTTTCAAACCCGCCAAAAACGTATCGGGATCTCCCAGCATGACCGGTAGCGCCTCAGGAGGACATACCTGGCCAGACGCGATATGCCCCATGCGGCTGTCGTCAGCGACAAAATTAAGCTTCTCGTTGGCAAACGCCTGCACCTTCGTGGCTAAAACAACAGGACCATACAAGATTGAATAATAATCCTGTCCGTCCGGCAACTGTTCAACGTAAGGTTTCGCCGGTAGTGAAAAGCTGATGACATCTCCATCTTTCCAGGGTCCGGTGAGGGTAATAAACCCTTCATTCTCAGCCACATCAACGGCTTCGCCATTCACTTTTACCGCCATGTTGTCTGTTAACCAACCGGGCTTGCGTATGTTTAAGGTGAAGGGCTTTGCATCACTGCCGGCATTCAGCGTCACGGTAACGTTGTTGTCATCCGGAAACTGCGTTTGTTGAGTGATGGTCCAGCCTTGTTCCTGCCAGTTCAGTTGTGAAGGCAGGAATAAGTTAATCCACAAAGCGTCGTCTTTATGGGTATAGGCTAACTCGCCATACTTGCTGTGATTTTCGATACCGGAGCCCACACAACACCACATAGAATCCTGGACGGATGAATACATCCGGTAATGACCCGGGCGCATAGGCGTGAAATACACTAACCCGCCATGATCAGGATGCTGTGAAGACAGAATATGGTTGTACATCGCGCGTTCATAAAATGCCAGATACCGGGCTTCACCCGTACGCAAATACAGCATTTTACTTAGCTTCATCATGTTGTAAGTGTTACAGGTTTCAGGCCCCTCAACGTCTTCGACCATAGGAGTGAAATCTGCTTTATCGTGAAAGTGCTCACGAACACTGTTGCCACCAATTGTGACGCTGCGCTCTTTTGAAACCGTTGCCCAGAAGAAATCAGCGGCATCTTCCCATGCTTTATTGTCAGAGACTTCGGCCACCTTCAAAAACCCAATCACTTTGGGGATTTGCGTATTGGCGTGCAGACCCGTCAGTTGATCGGTCTTCTGCTCAAGCGGAGTAAGGATACGTTGGTGTGAAAACTGTTTAGCTAATTTTAAGTAGCGCGGATCCCGGCTTATCAGCGCCATATCGCCGAACACTTCGTTCAGTCCGCCGTGTTCTGAATACAACATTTGTTGGATCTGTTCATCAGATAACGAGTCTGTCACAGACAACATCCATTCGCCTGACGCCAGCAACATACGTTTGGCTTGCTCACTGCCGCCAATCTGATAAGCATCGCGCAAGCCATGAAAAATTTTATCAATGTTGTACAGAGGCACCCAGCGGTCATTCAGGCTAAAGAGGTCAGCTTTAATCTCACCGTTGCGGATTTCATCCCACATGGCTTTGCCATCTGGTATTCCGCCTAAGTAACCACCTGTGGCTTTCTGCGCCCGGGCCAGCTCACTTAACATATAATCAAGGCGATCTTTAATCTGAGACGAGCCGGTTGCTGCCCACGCCAGACTCAGCGCAGACAGGTAGTGCCCGCCAATGTGACCATCCAGCCCGGTATTTTCCCAGTTACCATAATTCTCAGCTTTTGGCTTTAAGCCAGCTTCTTTCAGGTACGGTGCCAACAGCCGGTCAGGGTCCATTGCCATGATGTATTTAACATTAGTTTGCTGGGCATGGAGGAATGGCCCGTCAGTCACCTGAACCTGCGCTAACGGGAAGTCGAGCTGCTGCTTGCTAACCTCATGAATGACGGTGGCCGACGCCGTTTCAGTCGCTTCTTTTTGCGCAGACGTTGTCTGTGACGGCTTACCACAACCGCTCAGCAGGGCTGCAGAAATTGCGGCGCACAGCAAGGTGCGCCAAAAGACAGGAGTTGTTTTTGCCATAGTGTCACTTTACGGCTGACCTGGTTTACCAAAATCAGGCATGCCGTTATCATCCCATTTGACGAGCTTAACAAAGGTATGACGATCCGGATTCCATAGCGGGTCGCCTTCGATTTCCGTGTACTGCCGGCAGTGATAAACCAACACATCGTCACCGTCTTCAGACCGGGTAAAACTGTTGTGGCCGGGCCCGAACATGGTCACGGATTCATCGGTCCGGAATACCGGCTCCTGCAACTTTGTCCAGCTGTCCGGATTCATCAGATCGGCGTTCTCGTCTGCGTAAATCAAACCCATACAATAGTTTTCATCGGTAGCGCTGGCAGAATAAGTCACAAAAATTTTGCCATTCTTCTTCAACACAGCAGGCCCTTCGTTTACCCAAAACCCTCTGATTTCCCAGTCCAGCTCAGGTTTAGTCAGCATGACGGGCTCGCCACTGATAGTGGTTGGAGAAGACATGGGAGCAATGTAGAGGTTCGAATTACCTTTAATTCCCGGTCCTTTTTGTGCCCAGAGGTAATACAACTGATCGTTGTGATAAAACGTCGTCGCATCTAAACAAAACGTGTCGATACCGGTATCGATTTGTCCGCAGAATGTCCACTCGCCTTCTACCGCGTTGGCATCTGCGCACGTGATTGCATACATACGGTGCTGAAAGAGATCTTCTTTGATTTCACGGCTCGGTGCTGCGGCAAAATAAACATACCAGGCGCCATCGTTGAAATGAATTTCCGGTGCCCAGATTAAATCAGAATAAGGACCAGTATCCGGCTTTGTCCACACCATGCGCGTTTCTGCAGTGGCAAGCTCATCCAGCGTCTTAGCGCGACGAAGCTCAATACCTTCATAAGAAGGCACTGATGCGGTGAAGTAATAATAGCCGTCGGTGTGCTTATAGATAAAAGGGTCTGCACGCTGAGGAATGAGCGGCGTGTTGGAATTCATCATGACTGTACTCCTCTGGTCATGTTTTGACTGGATAACGTGGTTTCTTCCGCGGTATGACTTTCTCCCGGCGCTTTCACTTCTGCATCAAGAGTTGCGGCCAGGCGCTGATATTCAGCATCAGTAATGCGGTAGCGGTTCATCAACCAGCCCACGAGAAAATGAAAGACGCCCGGGATTACCGTTAGCATCAGTGCGAGACCGGTTAGCGTGAAGTCACTTTGCACTTGTTCAGGTGCATAATCGAAATACGCTAACAACCAGCCGACCATGGCGCCGGCGAAACCCATTCCGGCTTTCTGACAAAACGAAATACCACCGAAAGATAAGCCTGCGACACGCTTTCCGGACTTGCTTTGTCCGTAATCCACGGCCTCTGCGATAGCTGACCAGAAAATAGGTGCGTGGAGATCTACCACAAATGAAATTGAGAAATAAAGAATGAACGCAGCCAGTACATCGCCCTGACCGACGGTAAAGAACATAATGGCACTGAGTACACCCACCGCCATCTGGCTGAAGCGGAACAGTTTTACTTTACAATAACGCTTGGTGATCCAGGTTGAAGCCACCATCGCGAGGATAGCCGCTACCACACCCGTAGCCATGAAGTTCGCCTGCATATCCGCGCCACCGCCCAGATAGTATTTGGCGTAGAAAATAGCAACCGACCCGCGCACAACATACCCGATAGTGCCTAATACACACACGCCACAAAGGATGAGCCACTGATCGTTCTTCATCAGCAACCCGAACTGTTCTTTAAAGGGCTTTTCGTCTACCCGGTGTTCGAGACGTTCGTTAGTGGTGAAAAAGCAGAATAGAAACATAAACACAGCAAGAACCGCCATGAGCCCCATGGCAACACGATAGCCCTCTGCAAGGTTACCGTCCCAATAGTCCGCACCAGCCAGCTTCGGTACAATAATCGTGACCATGAACGCCGCTATTTTCGCAAAGAACAACCGGTAGCCATTGGCTGACAGTTTTTCCTTCGGATCCGCCGTCATTACACCAATTAATGAGATATACGGGATGGTGACAGCAGTAAACATCAAGGTGACGAAGATATAGGTTGAATACGCCCACACAAGCTTGGCGTTGTAGTCTACATCCGGCGTACTGAAGGTAAGAAAAACGGATATTCCGAAAGGGACGGACAGGAACAAAAAGTAAGGGCGATAACGGCCCCACCGGCTGGTGTATTTATCGGTAATGGTGCCCATGAGCGGGTCACTGACAGCATCGAGAAAGCGCACGAGCAGGAACATCAGCGCCATATCTGAAGGCTTTAAGCCATAAATATCGGTGTAGAAAAAGGTGATGATGAGCATCATGGAGGAAATGACCACATTCACGGCCATGTCTCCGGCACCGAAACCGATTTTTTCAAGTTTTGATAATTTCTGAGAAGTCATTGGGGGTTTCCGGTTTGCAAACCAAATGTTAACGCAACAAATATACTATTATCATACCAATTAAACTACAACCTTTATTCGATATAGATTCAGCTGATTTAAAAAGGGATAGTGATAAAAAGAAGGGATGATTGAGTCTCAATTCATCCCTTCCTGAAGATACAGTTAACCTTTGTGGATTAACAGTTCAATTACATTCTGTAGCGGATACCTGAATCCCTGGTGATGAAAAAGCGACCTTTACGGCCGCTTCATTAAACCGGGAAAGCAGCACTAGATCTTAAAGCGTGCACCAAGAGCGAATGTACGACTGTACAGAGAACTTCCGAAATTGTGTGTATCAGGATACTGGTAGTAACTCTGATAAATCTCTTCGGTTAAATTCGTCGCATCAAACGTCAGCGTCAGGTTCTCTGTAACGTTATATGTCAGCTGAAAATCCATGGAACGTTCAGGTTTGCGATACACTCCCAGAGGGTTGGCAAACAAACGGGCTTCGTAATTATTCAGGAAGTCATCGCGCCATACGTATGACAGTCTCATGCTTAACTCATTATTGTCGTAAACAAGCACACCTGAATATGAACTGTCCGATACGCCAAAGATTGGTTGGTTGCTGTACCCGTTAAGCTCACCGGTTTCACGATCAAAAATGGGAATATCCTGGCTGGAATCAAGCAAGGTATAGCTCGCCTGAACACCCAGACCGTCTAACAGTCCCGGCAAATAATCAGGGAAGTATATTGCGCCGAATTCCCAACCATCCAGTTTACCATTTGACGTATTATCCGGCAGGCTGACGATATAGGTGTAAGGTTCATCATCTGTTGGTCCCTGATAGTCCTGAGCAACGACAGAATCGTAAACAAAACCTTCGATGTCACGTGTGAAGTATGTCGCATACAGAGAGCTTTCCGGAGCAAAATACCACTCAAGTGAAAAGTCGATATTAGTAGATTCGACAGGCTTAAGATTCGGGTTACCACCTGTCGCTGTACCGTAACCAATGTCAGTAACATCCGGGAAGTATCTGACATAAGAATTAAGCTGCGACATTTCCGGCCGGCGTATTGTTTCGGTGTACGCTGCGCGTAACATCAAATCCTCAGCCAGCTCATAACGCAGTACTAAGCTGGGCAAGAGTGTATTATCACTTCGCTCTGCGAAGCTCTGAGGAGGAAGACTGGTATCTTCAGTAAAGAAGGTCATGTCTGCATCGTTCATTTCATAACGGAGACCAAATTGCCCGTCTAAAACACGTCCGGCAACTTCAGTATTGAAATCCACCTGCCCGTAAAGAGAAATGGTTGTTTCCTCAATGTCGAAGTTATAGAAAATTTCGGGGTTTGCCGGCAGTCCGGCTAATTCACGGTATTGCTCACGGTTATTGAATGCATAATAACCATTTGCAGCAACCCATGATGAAGGAAAGTTGGCATTGCCATCAAAGAAGTTACTGTTTGTGTATTGCAGGTTCTCATCATAATCAGTGAGCAAACCGCCTACAGCAGACCCCACATAATCATAAGCCCCTTCTTTAGCAGTCCTGCGATCTATAAAGCTTCCGAAACTCACTTTCGTGAATATGTCATTCTCAAGGAAATATTCACCGTCTACTGTCCAGGTAATCGCATCACCCTCTGAAGCCGATGCATTGTCATAAGCCTCACCTACAGAATAAAGAGATGCATCTGCAGGGTCTGTTTCAGGGTATTCAAGTGAAGGGATGCCGCTGCCGTCATTCACATTCATGAAGACGCGGGGCTGCACAGTTGTTCCACGAAGCGCAAAGAATTCCGTTGTATACTCGGATTTCTGATAGTAGATCTCGGATTTAAGGCTAAGAAAGTCAGTAACTTGCCAATCCCCGCCCAAAGCGAACAGATAAGTATCTGTCTTCGCTTTCGACACATCGCCAGAAGTAAAGTTAAACGCATCATTCACATATCTGGATTGGACGATGTTCGTGCCATCGATGAGTGTAACAGGATCATTCGGATCTACGTTACCCCACCAGTCTACAAACTGGAAAAATAGCGAGTTAAAGGATTCCTGTTCATAACCGTTATAAAACGCTTCAAACGTGTAGGTGGAATCACTGTCAGGCGCCCATTGCAGGGAGAGATTAACGGCCGGACGTTCACGCTTTCCGGTAAAATCCGAAGCAAATATTGCATCTCTGCTCAAATAATATTCAGCGTCAGTACCGTTCAGATTCAGTGTTGAGCCGGGCGCAAAAGACAGACCGGCATCCAGTCCGGGAGACCAGCATTCCGGTGAACATTCCGCCGGAAAAATACGTTGGAGCGGACCATACTCAGCGCCGCCTAACATCGCACCAGTAGGTGAAGAGGATGTAAAAGGCACCATGGCGCCGGCTGTAATGCTTTGATCCCTGAAATTAGTACGGGTGTAGGCTACGTTTAACAACGCACCAAACTCGCCATTGTCACCCAGGTCCCAGCGATCAGATGCCAGCATGCTGATTTGCGGGTCAGTTTTATCGGCTTGCTCCTGATGAACAGCGCGTCCGGCAAATACAAATGTTTTATCATCAAAATTAAACGGTCTTTGTGTTTCTACATCAATCTGGCCGGCAATACCGCTACCGATTTGTGATGCTGAACGTGTTTTATAAACACTGACATTGCGTAGTAAAGCGGCCGGAATATCAGCAAGAGCAACCATCCTGCCTGAAGCTGTAAAGACGTTCCGGCCATTTACAGTCGTTGTGACATCGTTCAGGCCACGTATCGTAACCGTATTAACTTCACCGGCACCACGGTCGGTAACCTGAACACCCGTTACACGCTGTAATGCTTCAACTACGTTGTTATCCGGAAACTTACCAATATCTTCAGCTACAATGGCATCGACGATTTGAACATTATTTCTTTTAATATTAATCGCTTTACTTAAACTGGCCCGAACACCCGACACTTCAATTACTTCAATGTCATCAGATTGGTTACCAGCGTCATTTGATGTATCGGACGGTGCTGTCTGCGCAATTGCAGCATTGCATGACAGTGCAAATAAAACAGCACTGGCAAGGTGTGTTCGGTTAAACATTTAGATAAGTACTCCGGTTGAGATGTCGCTAAAATGGTCTGCAATACCCGAAAAAAAACAGGTACATTGCTGAGGCAATCAGCACGTCGGGTAGCAGTTCTGCGAGACCATTTTCCCTGTTAAAGATTTGTTACCCTGCTTTGATAATATTGTATGATATATTTCCTGTCAACAGGATTAATTTAACGAATTATAAACAAGCAGATAAAGACAGGGTCAATGCATTTTCCCGGTCGGTATTTTGGTTGGATTATGAAGAATTTTTGCTTTAATTCAGCCGGATAGAGATGATCTTTCTCAAGAAATCGTAAAATATAAAGCTTGACTTGTAGCTTAGTTTCAAAAATTAAGCGGCTCTCAAGTCCAGGCCTTTAGCGTATTTCTGCATTAAAACCACAAATAAATACTACAATAGTATATTAATTTGCTGAAACGCGTTCTTTTAAGGGCATGTGTCCATATTATGGTCTCCACAAAATGCACAGGAAAACAAGCTCACCGCACTAAAACCGTAATAAAGTTACACAATAAAAAAAGCCCGGTCTGGCCGGGCTGAAATAAAACGTGAATTAAATCCGGTGTTACAGTTGATACCTCACACCCAGCGCATAAGTGCGGCTGTAGATCCCGCTTGAGAAGTTATAAATATCAGGATACTGATAATATGCCTGAAAAACTTCGTCAGTAAGGTTGGTGGCATCAAACGTCAGCACCAGATTGTCGTTCACATTGTACGAAAGTTGGAAATCTAAGCTTTGTTCCGGAGCACGATACCGCGCCAACGGGTTTGCAAAGATGGCAGCTTCGTTGTCGTACCGGAAGGCATCGCGCCATACGTAAGACAAACGGGTACTGAATTTTTCCCTTTCATAAGCCAGAACAACACTCAATGATTCATCAGAGACGCCAAACATTTCTACTGTTTCGTAGCCGACAGGGTCCGGGTTAGTCGGATCTTCAGGATCGAAAATCGGCAAATCCTGAGACGAATCTAATGTTGTGTAGCTAGCCTGTACGCCGGCCCCCTGAAGCCATGCAGGCAGATCATCGGGGAAATAGACCAGACCAAGTTCAATACCCTCTAAACTACCGTTCGCTGAGTTAGCCGGTTGGGTAAGAATATGTAGCAACTCACCAATGTCTTCACCAATTTCGTCAGTGTCATCCGGATAGTCGTAATACACTTCAGAGCGGGAATTTACCACAAGGCCATCGATATCCCGTTTAAACCAGGTGGCATAAATTGCGTTACCCTCGCCGAAGTAGTATTCCAGCGAGATGTCCAGGTTTGTTGAGATTACCGGCGCAAGTGCCGGGTTGCCTGATGAAGCCGTTCCCGTTCCGACAGACGTCACGCCTTTGGTGTACGTGGTATAAGGGTTAAGTGAACCGAAGTCCGGACGACGCATGGTTTCTGTGTAAGAGAAACGCAGCATGTAGTCATCCCAAAAATTATAGCGGGCAAGGAACGTGGGAAGCACTTCACGGCTTTCGTTTTCGCCGCTGTCCTGCTCCACAATCTGGTTAACCGTGTCTACGCGTACAAAGCTGTAAGGTGTGCTGGCATCGGTATAGCGCACACCGACTGCACCATCCAGAAAGCCGCCGGGCACATCGTATTCATACTTTGCCTGTACGTATAAATCTAATGTGGTTTCGTCAGCTTCAAATGTAGGTCGTAAGATAAGCGACGCGCCGCCGGTAAGGTAATCATCCACCGGCTGGCCGCTTTCGTCAGTAAATCCGTAAAGTTGTCTGAAGTAATCAAGGTTATCAACCATGTAGTCGACATTTCCGATTAGCCAGCCATCAGGAAATTCTGCCCGGCCATCAAAGAAATTTTCAGTTCTGTCGAGGAATTCATCCGGCATATCTGTCATCGGAATATCGTATTGATTCACGACCACATTCGCTGTGCGACTTTCGTTACTTAATTCCCGTTTTTCGTACAGCAAGCCAAAATCAACCTCCATGACGCCGGCAAAATCTGTCAGCCAGTTTGCATCGAGATATAACGCATTTGACGTACCTTCATCACGGGAGCCGTTGTCCCATGCCGGTCCCATCGAATATAAACGCGGGTCGTACAAATCGGATTCGTCAACATCGCCGGTCGCAGGATTATCATGGAACGTTAAGCCTGCAATGCCTTCTCCGGTATTAAAGTCGGCAGTCATTGCATAGTAATCGTGCAGCAGGCGAATCGCGAAGAAGTCGGAAGTGAACACACTCTTTTGCGACACAATCTCTGCCGATAAAGTAAGGTCGTCAGTAAGAGACCATTCGCCACCTAAAGCAAACATCAGGGTGTCTGTCTGGCGCTCATCAACGTCTGTACTGTTGAAATCGGTCTCCCATACACCATAGCGGGGATCGCCATCATAGACAGTGCGCTCTTTCACGATGTTTGTACCTTCATAAAATACAATATCGTCATTGAAGTCTATGTTGTAAGCAGAGTCGGGGTAGGCAAAAAACAGACTGTTTCTTACCCGTTCACGGTAGCCGTTGTAAAACACCTCAAACACGTAACTGGAGTAATCATCCGGTGCCCACTGAAATGATAAATTCAGCGCAGGCCGTTCCCGCTTACCGGATAGATCGGACGCAAAAATAGCATCTCTGGACAAGATATAGTCATTTTCATAGCCGTTAGTATTCAGGGTAGAACCAGTGGCAAACGGTAAGCCGTTTTCCAGGCCCGGCTCCCAATAGGCCGAATTGATCCGCTCGTAGGCAGGGAACTCGCCACTATTCCCAAACCGGTCAAGCCCCTCACCTTCCGGACTTGCAGTAAAATACGGAAACACAGCACCGGCGGTAATCCCCTGGTCTCGCCAGTTCGTGCGTGCATAAGCTATATTCACCAGCGCACCGAACTTACCGTAATCTGTATCCCAGTTATTGCTGAGCATCACACTCAGGTTAGGATCAACGGTGCCTTCCTGATCAGAGTATATTCCGCGGCCGGCAAAGGCGAACTTACTTCCTTCGAAATTGAAGGGACGGTTGGTAATTACATCAACCTGACCGGCAATACCGCTTGGCACTTTGTCAGCCGAGCGTGCTTTGTACACATCAACCCGGTTAATCAGCGATGCCGGCGTATCAGCCATGGTATAAAAACGGCCGGTGGAGATGTACATTTGCCGCCCGTTCACGGTGGTAGTGATATCGGTTAAACCGCGAATTGACAACGTCCCGACTTCACCCCGGTCACGGTTAGTTACCTGAACACCGGGCACACGCTGTAAGGCCTCTATCACGTTGTTGTCAGGAAACTTGCCGATATCTTCGGCAACGATAGAATCGACGACTTCAATTTTTTCCCGCTTAATATCCAGACTTTTTGCCAGTGATCCGCGAATACCGGAGACCTGAATGACTTCTACAATATCCTCTTCACTGTTTTCTGTTTGTTCATTTTGTTGTGCAATGGCTGCGTGGGTGAGCGTCATTAAAGACGCAGCCACGGCCGTGCTTAATATAGTGGGTTTAAACATGGTTTTCTCCCGGATTCTCTGTGACCCTATTTCTCGGGTCTTATTTTGTTGTCCTTTGACCGGGAGACATCCTCCCGGCCTCACCCGTTTCTTAGTTGCTGCCTTCTGCAAACAGCGCCTGTACATCGTCAGCAGACAGCGGGTCGTCGTAGATCACCAGCTCGTCCATCAAGCCCGAAAAGTTTGCATCCCAGGGGAAGAGATTCGTAGCCAGCGAGAAGCCCGAATTTGCTCCGGATGCTGTAAATACATCAGGGAAGTTTTCCAACGTGCTGACCAGTTCACCGTTGATGTATCCGTAGAAGGTGCCTTCATTGACTACAAAAACGATATGCGTCCAGCTACCGGTAGGAATTTGCGCATTTAAAGTGCCGTCAAACCATTGCTCGCCTGACCACACCATGGTGTCACCGGAGCCCGGACCAAACGGGACCAAACTGATCCAGCTGTTAGACGCGGCATAGCCAAAGAAAGTGGTCGTAAACTGGTTCAACGAGGCAGGGTTCAGCCACATTGATACTGCATAGCTGTAATCTGAAATAAGGCCATCTGGTAACTTGACGCCCGGTCCCTGATCTCCTTTGAACTCCGCTGCCATACCGGCTACACCGGCCTGATAAGTCAGCGACGTATCAGCAGGGACAATAAGGGGCGTGTCAGCAGTTTTAGTGGCTTCTTCGCCGGCAGCAAAGTTACCTTGCGCGTCTTCGAGGTTCTCCTCGAAACTAAAGCGTGCAATGGCTTCAGGCGGGGTGTTTGAAATGACATTGGCAACAAAAGACTTTGACACCGACTGGCCCGCCAGAGATATTGTGGCAGTCAGGGTCACTTCTGCATCCGCTTCACCACGGGCCGGACGGGTGACTTTTCCGGTAGCAGGATCGATAACCGCAGTGTTACTTGATTCCCAATTCAACGCCGAAGCAAACGGCCCGGTATGCGGTAATGCAATATCGGTAATAACGAAGTCCAGGTTGCCAAGCTCCAAATCTGCCTGAGCAATATTCACCAGTGCTTCTGCTGGTAACTGCTCAACATCCAGCGCTGAAATTTCAGCTGCAGACAAAGCTTCATCATAAATTTTCAATTCATCATACTGAGCATTCAGCGGTACATCCCAGAAGTTAAGACCAAGGGAGATGATTGCGCCTTCAGGTCGTACAGTAAAAATATCCCTGACAGACGACGCTGTTCCCACCAGTGCGCCATCATAGAAAATGCTGACGAAACCCTGCTCTACCGAGAATGCCACGTGATGCCACTCATTGAGCGGGAAAGCAACGCCTGTGAGTCCGTCAAACCAGCTGACAGCCCCTTCATCATCCACGTAGTTAGCCCAGACCATAAGCTCTGCATTCCAGCTGACAGGCAGGAAGCTGATCCAGCGATCGGTTTGATTTGCCGCGAAAAATGCAGGGCTAAAGAACTGCGTTTGTGCGGTATTCAGCCAGAAAGAGACGGTGTACTGATAACTGTCAATGAGGTTGTCTGGCAATAATATGCCGTAAGAACCATCCAGGTTAACGGCACGACCCTTTGCACCATCCGAGAATACAGCACTGGCACTGGTGAACGAATTGACGTCCGTAACAGACTGCGCATCGTCATAATTCATCAGTGAGTCATCCAGGCTGTCCTCGAAGGAGTACCATGCTGTGCGGTTGTACGTAGAACGGGCAATCACTTTGACGTCTTTTGTTACAGAGAGCGCTTGTCCGTTTATGTCAACGTTGGCTGTGAGCGTAACGACCTGATCGCCCTCATCCACGTTAGGCCGGGTTACTGCACCTGAAGCAGATATAAATTGCGGGTGGCTGGACTCCCAGGAGATAACAGCTCCCCGTGCACCAGTGCTTTGCAAAGACAGGTCGTTTTTCACCTCCAGCATGGCATCAGGGTTTGCCGGATTAGCAAATGCAACATCAATGGCGTTGCTGATGTCATCAACCACGTCAGCAACAGACTGCTCAGGCAGTTTCGCTGCCAGTAAACTCTCACCGGCACCGCTTAATGCAGAGATGACAACTTCAAAACGGGCGTCTTCCACGTTCCACTGCCATTTGGCGACACCTTCATAAACCGTGTCATCATCGAGGGTAAGGCGGATCCGCGACGGGTCGTCACTGTATAGTTTATATGTACCTGTCAGCTGCCCCTGAATACTGCGCCCCTGCGAATTTAAGGTAACGTAAACAGATTCGTGTTCGTCGCCATTGCTGTCGTTGCTTTGCAGAATAAGACGGTAATCTCCTGCAACATCCTCTGCATCAGTGACATTCTCTCCGTCAACCGGCGCGTAGCGATGTGGCGAAACGACTAACCAGCCATCGTTGTTAATCCACATCTCATGCACCCGCACGGCATGCGCTTCCGGATTGTCGTAGCGACCTTCTTCATCAGGAAAACGGGTATGGGTGAACAGCAAATATTTATTCAGCTCCTCATCATATAAGGCTGAATTATGGCCCGGCGCGTTGTAACCGTACTGACTTGAGGTTTCCCCGAAGGCCGATGACCACAGATGACTACCAAGGAGTTTGTTACCGTAATTGTTTGCTACGGTTGCGCCTGTCATGTCATTACCTGCCGCATCCAGGTAAGGGCCGTCCGGTGTTCTTGAGCGGGCAACACGGATGTTATAGCCGTCACCGGCTGCAAATCCGGCGTTTGACCAGAACAAATAGTAATAATCGCTGTCAGGGCTGTAGATGACAAACGCACCTTCAATGGCGTTGTAGTTGCCGCCCACAAGGTGTTTACCGTAACCTTGCCCGGCTTCCGGCATACCTGTTTGCTCATCCATCGTCAGTACAAAAATACCGCCGGAGTAAGAGCCGTATACCATCCACAGATTACCGTCTTTATCGTAAAACGCTGCAGGGTCTATTGCATTGGGATGTACAGCCGGATTATAGGTTTCCACGCCGTCTACGGGGTAGGCGGCCAGTTCGGCTTCATCATGATAGCCCGATCTGAGGAAAACACCTTTATCAACGTAAGGACCCTCTACAGAGTCGGATGTTGCCAGACCCAGATATGAGCGGTGCCAGCAAACTTCGTCACGCTCGGGTGTGTCAGGATTATCCTGTGCACAGTGATTATAATAAAACCAGAACTTACCATCAGGGGCTTGTATAACATCAGATGCCCAACTGCCGGTAAAATCATCGGTCCACGCGATACCTTCCGCAAACTCCGTGGAATAAGTGTTAAATAACGGAGATTCATCCACCATATTATTGGCGCTTAATGACGAGATATATTCCCACGTCTGAAGATCTGTTGTTTTCGCGGCCGCCAGATGTGAACCGAATATGTAGTAAGTACCATCAGCCTTCACAACAGACGGGTCATGTACGCCAATATCCATATATGCACTGCTATCGGTAATAGCAGCCGCAGGATTGGCCAGCGTCTGGTTTTCAACAACCGTGATGGTTTCGGGGGGAGTGCTGTCTTCCCCTGAACCGCCACACCCTGTGACACAGAGGATGCTGCTCACGATGAGCGCCGATCTAGGTTTCATTCTCGTTTTCCCTCAAGATTATTATTGTGCCCTTTACGATGAAGAGCGTTGTCATACGACGAATGGCAAAGTAAAGTGACCAACATCGCAATAAAGTAATACAATAGTATTTTTAAAATTTTTACATCGTCTACATTAATATTACAATACTATTAAACAGTTTTTTTACATCTATCCTAATAACCAATAGCTGTTCCGAACGGTCAGCTTTGAGGAAAAATAAAAAATATCGAATTAATATCAACATGTTATACGTAAATAATCGCCACGCCCGATATTGTTAAAAATTTGGTATGGTGAATTCAGGTCACAACAAGGAATTTACATGAAAAGCGTATTGTTATCGTCTGCGGCTCTGCTTCTTAGTGGACAAGTATTCGCACAGAATCCGATCATTACCGATGTGTTCACTGCCGATCCGGCGGCCATGGTGCATGATGGTACGGTATACCTTTACACCGGCCACGATGAGGCGCCCAACAACGATGTCTTTTTCGAAATGCACGACTGGCTGGCGTTTTCTTCCACCGATATGGTGAACTGGAAGTCACATGGTCCCATTATGAAAGCCACTGATTTCAGCTGGGCGAAAGGCGATGCCTGGGCGTCACATATGATTGAAAAGGATGGCAAATTTTACTTTTTCACCACCGTCCGTCACAAAGACGACAAACCCGGCTTTGCCATTGGGGTAGCGGTATCAGACTCTCCGACAGGTCCTTTTAAAGACGCCATTGGCCATGCCCTTGTCACAGATGATATGACCAGACAGACCCCGAATGACTGGGATGACATTGACCCGGCAGTTTATGTTGAAGAAAACGGTGATACCTACATGTTCTTCGGAAATCTGGTACCGAAATACGTCAAATTATCAGACAACTTGCTGGAACTGGATGGCGAGATAAAAGTTATCGATGTCCCCAATTATACAGAAGCTTCCTGGGTTCATAAAAAAGGCGATAACTACTACTTTTCCTACGCTTGCGAGTTTCCGGAAAAGATTTGCTATGCGATGAGTAAAAGTATTCACGGCCCGTGGGAGTATAAGGGCATTTTGAATGAAGTGGCGGGCAATACCGAGACGAATCACCAGTCTATTATCGAATTTAAGGGCCGGGATTACTTCATTTATCACACCGGTGCTCTGCCACCAAAAGGCGATAAGCCAAGTGGAGGCCGGTTTCGCCGCTCAGTTGCCGTAGAGCCGCTTCACTACAATAAAGACGGCTCGCTGCAGCGGGTCATTATGACAACAGAAGGTGTTACTCAACCAGCCAGGGAAGATTAATATGCAACGTAAACTACTGAAAATTTCACTGTTAACTGCGTCGATATTGGCGGGCAACGCATTTGCTGCCAATCATGAAGTAACAATCAGCGCGAACCTGCAAGACCGTGGTGCTGTCATTAATAAGGATATTTACGGCCAGTTTGCCGAGCATCTCGGCCACGGTATTTATGAAGGATTATGGGTCGGTGAAGACTCGGAAATCCCGAACACAAAAGGGTTCCGGAATGATGTTGTCGGGGCCCTGAAAGACATCAAAGTACCGCTGATCCGCTGGCCGGGTGGCTGTTTCGCCGATGAATACCATTGGCGCGAAGGGATTGGCCCCAAAGATGAACGCCCGGTAAAAGTTAACACGCACTGGGGTGGCGTTGAAGAAACCAATGCTGTGGGTACTCACGAATTCTTCGATTTAGCAGAGCTCATTGGTGCAGATGTCTACATTAACGGAAATCTGGGTAGTGGTACCGTGCAGGAAATGGCGGAATGGGTTGAATACATGACGTCTGATAAAAACTCTACCCTGGCCAATGAGCGACGCGCTAACGGACGCGAAGAACCCTGGGACATTAAATACTTCGGCATTGGCAATGAATCATGGGGTTGTGGTGGTCACATGGACCCTGATTACTATGTAAACCTGTATCGTCAGTACGCCACGTTTATCAAAACCCCTAAGGGCAAGAGGCCTCTTCTGGTGGGTAGCGGTGGCGACACAGATAATACGGAATGGACAGACGTTCTGAGTGCAAACATAGACCGTAATATGGATGGTATCAGTTACCACTTCTACACCCTTCCCACCAGTGACTGGCAGAAAAAAGGGCATGCTACAGAGTTCGATAACGCCATGTGGTTCAAAACCATGGAGCGCACTTATCGAATGGAAACTTACCTGAAGAATAATATCGACATCATGGATAAGAATGATCCTGACGGTAAGCTGGGCTTTTATGTGGATGAATGGGGTACATGGTACGACGCAGAAGAAGGACGGGAGCCCGGTTTCCTATATCAGCAAAATACCCTTCGTGATGCTGTGGTAACCGCAGTAAATCTGAACCTGTTCCACGAATACGCCAGACGTGTTCATATGACGAATATCGCGCAGATGGTGAATGTATTACAAGCGATGATCCTAACGGATGGCGCAAATATGGTGAAAACGCCTACCTATCATGTTTATGGTATGTACACGGTATTCCAGGACGCCACATCCATTCCTTTCAAACTGGATACATCGCGCTATTCAATGAACGGGGAAGATTTACCGGCTGTGACAGGTTCACTGGCAATGGGCACGGATGGCCATATGTATCTGGCCTTAGTTAATATGGACCCGACAGAAGATGCCGACATTGACCTGAACTTTGATGGCAAGGTAAACAAAACCTTATCCGGCAGTATTCTCACCGCCGGTAACATTACCGCAAAAAACACTTTTGACGATCAACATAACTTAGAGCCAAAGCCCTTTAAAGCGAGTGCTGATAAGTTGGTGCTTCCGGCGAAATCTGTGGTTGTACTGACGTTAAACTGATTAGACAGTATAAACCAAATAAAAACGGGCTGGTGTGTATTCACCAGCCCGTTTTTTTTGCTCCTGTACGGTCATAAAAAAAGAGAAGGCACCGCCCTACAACCGGATACCTTTCTTCACCAAAAAACCTGCGACAATGCGTCTAAGGCGTTATTGCGGCTCCCGCAAATGAAACACCTGGCACTTTGTGCCTAAATCAGGTTGCTGGGCTATATTAGTTCCGTCAGCTAACCCGCAATCACTTACACCCATGGCTTGTTTGGTGTAGCGGTTGAATAACATCACACCACCGGCATCTGCAGGGCTGATACGCCACTGTGCTGTGGGCTCACCGCAACTCACCATAGACAAATTCGCACCGGGAACGACGGCATTGTCATCTGTACCAATGCACAGCGCATCGTTACCTGCCGTTTTTAAACTAACGTAACCGGTATCTGTGGGCACAAACTGCCAGAATTGCGCAGGTGTTTTATTGAAGCCCCGCTGCTCTACATTCGCACCATCCGACAGCGCATCATTGCGAACAGACAACGCTTTACCGCTTTGCTCGCTCAGGATCACCACGTCACCGGTGGGCCGGAGCTGCCATTGTGAACAGGCACTGTCTTCATTTTGTTGAAGTACCGCCTGATTTTCTGAAGCAGAACATCCAGCCACGGCAAGAGGCTTACCAGAGTAGCGGTTCTTCAAAGTTACATTGCCGTCGATACCGCTCTCTACTTTAAACTCCTGGCAGAAGTTATTTCGCCACGCAGCCGATTGCACCCGGGCATTCTCACTGGTACTGCAATTCGCCACTTCAAGAAATTTACTGTCTTCACGGTTGGCAAGGCGCACAAAGCCATCTGAAGTGGCATCCAGGATCCACTGTCCGTTAGTTGCTGCACACTGACGCTGCACCGCACGGTTGTCTTGCGGATCAGAAGAAATATCCAGACATAAATCGCTCGTTGCATTCACTAACTGATAGCGCTGTCCCTGTACTCTTGTTACTAACGGACCGTTTTCTCCGGAAGGAGGAGGCACAACGACTCCCGGGGTTAACGGTTCACCGAAATCAGGTAATCCGTCCTGTTGCCACTCAAATTTTTGCGCCCGCAAAGAGCGGGTTGCTGAGCAACCATGCTCCACGGAATCATTACCGTGATAAACCAGCCAGTCTTCCCCGCCATCCGGAGAGGTGAAAAAGCCATTGTGGCCGGGACCGAATACCTTATCTGTCCGCACAAATACCGGATCATCAAATTTCTTCCATGCTGCGGCATCCATCGGATCATCACCAACCAGCTCAAGCATACCCAGTTTGTAATCCGGGGTATTACAGAAGCTGGCAGAGTAAGTCATAAATGTACGACCATCGTGCTGCAGAATTTCAGCGCCTTCAGTTACCTTGCGTCCGCTGATTTCCCAGTCCAGTTCAGGCCGGGTAAGCACTGTGTGAGGCTGGTCAGCCTTGAGCGTCCACGGGTTTTCCATTTCAGCAATGATGTTCATTTGCTGATCACCGCGCCATTGCGAATAAATCACATACAATTTCCCTTTGTATTCAAGGTAATTGCCGTCGATATTCCACACATCGGGCATCAGCGCGCCTTTATACTGGTATGGTCCCATCGGATCATCGCCGGCACTTTCCAGCACGTTCAAATGCTGAAAGTCCAGCGTACCGTCTCTGCCTGCCGTGTACATCATGTACCAGCGATAGCCGTCTGGTCCTTTGAGACGGTGAAACTCAAAAGCCCAAAAGTTACAGCAGCGCTCAGACTCGGTAGCCGACCACACATTCACCGGCTTTGCATCGGCAAGACCAGCAAGTGTCGGTGACTTGCGCATTACTAATTCAGACGTCCAGGTTGTGGTAGTAAGGTAGTAATTACCATCCCAGTATTCCAACCACGGATCCGCACCATTTGGGAAAAGCGGATTTGTGAACGTACCACTTTTTCGAATATCACTGTTATCTGCAGTTTCACCGGTCGGCGTAGCCGGCGTCGATGAGCATGCAGTCATACCGAAAGCCACCAGCAATGACGCCGCCAGCGTTCTTAACTTCATAGATTTCATTGAGTCACTCATTCCCTTCTACTTCGTACCAAACTCATAAACAATGCGTGTGGAGTACACTTCACCCGGATTGAGTACAGTGCTGGCAAAGTCAGGTTGATTGGGTGAATCAGGATTATGCTGAGGCTCAAGACAGAAACCGGAACGCAGTGTATGGGTCATACCTTCCTGCTGAGTGCTGCCATCAAGGAAGTTACCTGAATAAAACTGCACTGCAGGTTCCACGGTGTAGACTTTTAACGTACGACCTGTTTGCGGCTCATAAACATTTGCTGCTTCGATTAACTCATCGCCCGGCGCGTCCTTAATCACAAAGTTATGATCGAAGCCCTGACCAAGAGCCAGCTGCTTGTCTTTAACGTTAATGTCTTTTCCAATCGCTTTCGGCTGTGTGAAATCAAACGGCGTTCCCTTTACAGATGCAACTTCACCGGTGGGGATCAGACCGCCGTCAACCGGCGTGTACCGGTCGCCGTTAATTTGCAGTTGGTGATCGAGAATGTCGCCTTTACCCTGCAAATTAAAATAAGAATGCTGAGTAAGGTTCACAATGGTGGGCTTATCTGTGGTCGCAGTGAACGCCATATCCAGCGTATTGCTGTTGGTCAGAGTGTAAGTCACCTGCGTATTTAATTTCCCGGGGTAACCCTGATCGCCATCCGGGCTGATAAGCGTCAGTACAACCCCGGCACTGTTTGCTGTGGCAAAGGGAGCCATCTGCCACACCTTCTTGTCAAAACCCTGTACGCCGCCATGCAGATGGTTATCACCATCGTTGGTTGCCAGCTGATATTCCGTGCCATTCAGAGTAAATTTTCCATCAGCAATACGGTTTCCGTAACGGCCGATAATGGCACCGAAGTAATAACCAGCAGATAAGTAGTCTTCGAGTGTATCGAAGCCCAGCACAATATTGCCGGACTGGCCGCTGTTATCTGGTGTGACTAAACGGGTAATGGTACCGCCGTAACTGATGACGTCAGCTTCAACGCCGTTGCTGTTCTTTAAGGTGACCTTATAAACCGGCGTGCTGTCTGGCATCGTACCGTACCAGGTTGTGGTAGCAGAAGGTAGATTGTTCACGTTGTCGACTTCCTGTGCCTGTGAAGGGCTGAGCACCAGACTGGTCATGAGCAACACGGCCACTTTCACGCTGGTTTTAAAACTGCCCTGAAAAAAAGAAGAAATAGTTTGATGTTGATATTCGGATACAGACATGACACACAGTTCCCTAACTAATTTTATACTTTTATATTACAAATAAGATAGGGAAAGCAAGGGGTGATTCTGAATCCGTTTAAAAAATGTTAAATCCGGACTTTGCCGTCTTTGACCAGGATACAGTCCATTCCCGCCCGTTGAGCGGCTTCCAGACCAATCTCAGTGTCTTCAAAAACAACGCACTTCTCAGGCGCAACACCCATTAACTCAGCGACTTTCAAAAACGTCTCCGGGTGCGGCTTACCATGTGTCACGTCTGTTGCTGTAACCAGTGCGTCTAATTTATCTAACAGACCATGATGGTCTAACAGATGCAACGCGTGATTTCTCTCTGAGCCGGTGCCAATGCCGACCTTCATATCCGGCAGGTAGTGGTGAAAGATATCGACCGTTTCTGCAATGAGTTCCGGCATTAAATCCATAGCTTCCCACACGTTACGTTTGTGCAAAGCAACTGTATCAGGACTGTGTGTAAGCCCGTGTTTTTCATTCAGGATCTCTACCGTTTTACGCGTCGGCACACCGCCCAACCCGTGCATGTATTGTAAATCGAAAGGA
Source organism: Alteromonas sp. NFXS44 (assembly GCF_040148705.1). Taxonomy (NCBI): domain Bacteria; kingdom Pseudomonadati; phylum Pseudomonadota; class Gammaproteobacteria; order Alteromonadales; family Alteromonadaceae; genus Alteromonas; species Alteromonas sp. NFXS44. The sequence continues at coordinate 800,485 of NZ_JAGDEA010000012.1, forward strand.
ATACCAAACTCTTCACAGGTCAGTCGCCAGGCTTCCATGTGAGCACCCATAGAATCGATTAGTGTGCCATCCATATCAAACACGATGCCTTCGTAGGCACTTAAATCCACCATTTCAAATCCTCAGTTAGTACGCTGTCAGACCCGGACACAGGAAAAAGAAACTGACGCACAGGGCGTCAGTTTCGATAAGGGAGACGGCTCCACCAGCATCATACCAGGGCACGGTATATAATGCAGTATCGCCGCCTTGGAGCTTTTACTTAAATGCCTTGTTTAAGCATGTAGTATGCAGCATTTGAGCGTAATTCAGACTTAAACGAGCGAATTGTTGTGTCAGCGTCGATGACCACAGTCTCTACACCAGCCATTTCTGCATAATCAATGATCATGTCTGTCGTCACAGCCTGGCTATAGGCTGTATGGTGCGCACCACCTGCATGGATCCATGCAGCTGCAGCTACTGACAGGTTAGGTTTGGGCTCCCACAGTGCTGAAGCAACTGGCAAGTGAGGCGTTTCTGCAGGTTGTTTAACCGTATCCACTTCATTAATCAGAATGCGGAACCTGTTACCCATATCAATCGGAGATACGTTGATCGCCGGCCCTTGTTTTGCTTCAAATAACAAGCGGCCAACGTCACATTTAACACCAATAGTGTGGCGATGGACTTCCAGGCGGGGCTTCGCTGCAGCGATTGACGGACAAACCTCCAGCATATGTGCACCTAAGGCCTGATCTTTTGCACCAAAATTATAGGTATAGTCTTCCATGAACGAGCAACCACCTTCACGGCCTTGTCCCATTACCTTCATAATGCGAACCATCGCAGAGGTTTTCCAGTCACCTTCGCCACCATAGCCATATCCGTTAGCCATCAAACGCTGTGTCGCCAGTCCCGGCAAGCCGGTTAAACCGGACAAGTTTTCAAAGCAGTTAGTAAAGGCTTTGTAGTTACCGCCATCCAGAAAACGCTGCATACCTAATTCCAGGCGGGCTTCGTTTTTCAGCATGTCAACGTTATAGCTTTCTTTCCACGTGGCGTCGGAAATTACGTAGTCCTGATGATATAAATCTAACTGTGAGGCAATATCTGCATCAGATACAGCGTTAACAACATCAGACAACTCACCTAATCCGTGAGCGTGCACTTCATAGCCAAACTGAATCTGTGCCGCTACTTTATCGCCCTCAGTTACCGCAACCTGACGCATGTTGTCACCGAAGCGGGCAACTTTAAGACTCTTACTTTCAGCCCAGCCCAGCGCCGCACGACACCAGTCATCAATCTGATCCTGTACTTCCGGGCGCTGCCAGTGTCCAACTACCACCTTACGGTCTTTGCGCATGCGGGTGCCGATGAAGCCAAATTCGCGGTCACCGTGTGCACTCTGGTGCGTATTCATGTAGTTCATATTAATGTCGTCCCATGGCAGGGCGGCATTAAACTGGGTGTGTAAGTGCAACCACGGCTTTCTTAATTCACTTAAACCGGCGATCCACATTTTGGCCGGAGAAAACGTATGCATCCACAAAACCAAACCAACACAGTCAGCACTCGCATTTGCCTGCTGGCACACCGCGTGAATTTCATCCGGTGATTTTACGGTTGGTTTGAATACCATTTTAACAGGCAGCTTGCCGCTCTCATTCAAACCGGCAACAATGGCCTGGCTGTTTGCTGCAACATTTTCCAGTACTTTCGGGCCATACAGGTCCTGAGAACCTGTGACAAACCAAACTTCTTTCGTCTTCGTCGTCATTTTTAAATCCTCTCTATCGTCACGGTGCTTATCAGCTTTGGCCGTAATAGGCATTTTTGCCGTGTTTGCGTAAATAATGTTTGTCCATAACCGCCCGTTTTAACGGCGCTGCATTTTGATCCAGCGTGCGCGTTAAATAAGCCATTCTGGCAATCTCTTCGAGTAATGCGGCGTGATACACCGACTGAGCAGCACTTTTTCCCCAAGTAAAGGGGGCGTGACCAGCGACAATCACCATGGGTGCTTCAGCGGGATCTCTGTCTGCATAGGCATCGGTAATCTGCACGCCGGTTTCTTCTTCGTAGTCACCGTTTACCTGCTCATCCGTGAGTTCACGGGTGCAGGTAATATCGCCATATACATAATCAGCGTGGGTAGTACCCAGGCACGGAATGCTCTGTTTAGCCTGAGCCCACGCAGTGGCATAGGTGCTGTGGGTATGAGTAACACCACCAATGCTGTCAAAAGCACGGTATAAATGCGTATGGGTTTTGGTGTCAGATGAAGGCCGCATCGTGCCCTCAACAATGTTGTTTTCCAAATCAACCACAACGATGTCTTCAGGCTTCATATCTTCATAAGCCACACCGCTGGGTTTAATTGCTACAACCCCTTTATCGCGGTCGATTTGTGACACATTACCGAATGTATAAATCACAAGATTACGGCGTTGAAGCTCCATATTGGCTTCAAACACTTCACGTTTCAGTTCCTTGTAACTCATGGATTTCCTCCGTCTACATAGGCACCCAGGGTTTGATATTTCCGGTACAGTTCATCGTAAATTCCTGCACGCTCCGGATTGGGTAAGTACTGTTTGCACACAGGTGACGCCATCACCACCTGCGCAGCTTCCACTGTTTCGTAAGCACCAGCGGCAACAGCAGCCATAATGGCAGCGCCAAGGGCACAGCTTTGCTCACTTTCCAGCACGTCAATCGGGCAATTCCAAACGTCTGCACAGGTTTGCATTACGTAGTCTGATTTTTTCGAGATACCGCCGATAACAACAACGGATTCAATGGGCACACCCTCGTTGCGGAAACGTTCGGTGATGGCGCGCGCGCCGAATGCTGTGGCTTCTACCAGCGCTTTGAATAATTGCGGAGCGTCGGTACCCATCTTGATACCGGTAATGGCCATAGACACGCTTTGATCTGCATCGGGAGTACGGCGACCATTCACCCAATCTAATGCAGTCACGTCTGTGGCTTTCACTGGCAGTTGTGCAGCAGCCGAAGAAAGACGTATCAGCGCACTGTCTTCAATACGTTTAACCAGATCAATCTGTCCGGAGTCAGTCAGCTCAGAGAGCAACTGTCGTGTTGGCCAGAGCACGACGTTTTTAAACCATGCATAAAGATCACCGAAAGCAGACTGACCGGCTTCCAGGCCAATCATGTCCGGAATCACTGAGCCATCTACCTGACCGCAAATGCCTTTTACACAGGTGTCGCCCAGGTGTGCTTTTGATGTCACCGTGATATCGCACGTAGACGTTCCCATGACTTTGGTCAGAACGCCCTGCCGCACATTGGCTGCAACCGCCCCCATGTGGCAGTCAAATGCGCCATAGCCCACAGCAATACCGCCCGGCAGGCCTAGCTTATCTGCCCATTCTGCAGTCAGCTGTCCGGCCACCTGGTCGCTGACTCGGGTAGCGGGGTTGATATTGTTCACCATGCCATCCAGCAACGGATCGATACCGGTAAAAAATGCATTCGGCGGAAAACCATCCCACGCTTCGTTCCACATCATCTTATGACCGGTTGCACAGCGTCCCAGCGTTAGCTTGTCGGGATGCGTTGTGCCGCACATTAAAGCCGTCATCCAGTCGCAATGTTCAACCCATGCGTAAGTTGCTTCTTTCACGGCCAGATCTTGTCTGAAAATATGCAGTGCTTTCGCCCAGTACCACTCCGACGAATAAATGCCACCCATGTGAGACAAATAGTTCACATCGTTATTGTTCGCTGCCTCAGTAATTTCTTTGGCTTCCTTGATTGCTGTGTGGTCTTTCCACAGCACGAACATGGCATTCGGGTTTTCTTTGAATGAGTCAGTCAGTGCCAGAGGCACGCCCTGCTCATTTATCGCAACGGGCGTTGAGCCTGTCGTGTCGAAACTCATGCCAATGACTTTGTCAGCTGTACCGGCAGGCACCTGTTCCCATAAACCGCGTACAACCGCGATCAGACTATCGATGTAGTCCTGAGGATGCTGACGATATTGGTCTCTGGAGGGTTCGCAATAACGCCCTTCAGCCCAACGTGGATAATTGATTAGATGACTGGCTAATTCGGCGCCGGTTGTCACATCAACAAGTAATGCGCGAACCGAGTCAGAGCCGTAATCCAGTCCCAACGTATAGCGAGACATAATTACCTTTCAATGATTGTTAACAACGATAGTCATTGCATTTATTTGTATGATAATATCAACAATGTCGGGTTGTAAAGGTAATATAAAAATAATATTAACAGGCCGGTTTAGCTCTCACCTGCTTATAAAGGCTAAATTTCGTACAAAAAGAGGAATTACGGGAGCGAAGGGCAGAAATTTCAGATTCATTTATCATTTAATATGTTAAGGAAGGTCATGACAAGTCAGTTAGAACAACTTAAAACGATGACAACAGTAGTTGCCGATACCGGAGATTTTGAGGCGCTGAAGAAATATCAGCCTCAGGATGCGACAACCAACCCGTCTCTGTTACTCAAAGCCATGAAGCTGGAAAAATACCGTTCTCTGGGATTAGAAGCCATTGAATGGGCAAAGCAACAGAATACGACTGGTGATATGGTTAAAATCGCAGCCGATAAACTGGCTGTTCTGATAGGCGAAAAGCTGTTATCTCAGGTACCGGGCCTGGTATCGACAGAGGTAGATGCACGCTTGTCTTTCAACACCATGGAAACTGTTGAAAAAGCGAAAACACTCATTAGCCTGTATGAAGAACAGGGCGTAGATACATCCCGCATACTGATAAAAATTGCAGCCACCTGGGAAGGCATTCAGGCTGCACGGATTCTGGAATCACAAGGCATTCATTGCAATCTTACTCTTGTGTTCAGTTTCGCTCAGGCCAGAGCTTGTGCTGAAGCTTCCTCCTATTTAATTTCACCTTTCGTCGGGCGTATTCTTGACTGGTACAAAGCAAATCATCCTGAAGGTGATTTTGAAAAAGAAAGAGATCCCGGTGTGAAGTCTGTAAAAGCCATTTACGACTATTTTAAAAGCCATGGATTCAGCACTATTGTTATGGGTGCCAGCTTCAGAAACATTGATGAAATCACCGCTCTCGCCGGTTGCGACAGACTGACAATAAGTCCCGCCCTTCTTGACGAGCTGGCCGGCGTAGACACGCCTCTTGTACGTCAACTATCGCCTGCTACAAATGTAGTGCCTCAAGACAAGGCGCTGACAGAACACGATTTTCGCTGGCAAATGAATGAAGACAGAATGGCAAGTGAAAAACTAAGTGAAGGTATTCGTCAGTTCGCCCTGGACCAGGAAGAACTTGAGTCTTTGCTCAGTCACCTCGCAAATTAGAAGTAGTTACCCTTTCTGCAGACATGCAGAACCCAACCTTTAGCCCTTTTTTAAGGGCTTTTTTTATGTAAAAAAAGCGCCCTCAGGTTTCCCTGAAGACGCTTTACCGGATAGAAATAATTTAAACTAGTAACGCTTTCGCTTTCTCAGCGATATTTTCAGCAGTAAAGCCGAAGTGCTTTAACAACACACCACCTGGTGCAGACTCACCAAAGGTAGTCATACCAACTACATCTCCTGTGTGCCCCACATATTTGTACCAGTAATCTGCATGAGCAGCTTCCACAGCCAGTTTAGGTACAGACGCCGGTAATACAGCTTCACGGTAAGCTTTATCCTGTGCATCAAAGTACGATGTGGACGGCATAGACACCACGCGTGCTGACAGACCTTCACTTTCTAATGCTGCGGCCGCTTCCATAGTGACACCCACTTCAGAACCTGTGGCGATCAGTATAATTTGAGGATCGGCAGCATCTTTCAGAACATAACCGCCTTTGGCGATGTCACCAATTTGCGCTTCGTTCCGTGGCATAGCTGTAGTGCCCTGACGGGAGAACACAAGCGCAGAAGGGCCGTTCTTTTTCAATGCCTGACGCCATGCTTCAGCGGTCTCTGTGGCATCACACGGACGCCAGGTAGACAAGTTCGGTGTCATCCGTAAGTTTGCCATCTGTTCAACAGGCTGGTGAGTCGGACCATCTTCTCCCTGGCCGATAGAATCGTGGGTGTACACAAAGATGTCTTTTGCATTCATCAATGACGCCATGCGTACGGCGTTTCGCGCATACTCCATAAACATCAGGAACGTCGCACCGTAAGGCACGAAACCGCCATGCAGTGCAATACCATTCATAATTGCACTCATGCCGAATTCCCGCACACCATAATAGATGTAGTTACCGGCAGGATCATCCTGCAAGCCTTTTGCATCGGGCCATAAGGTTAAATTCGAACCCGCCAGATCGGCTGAACCACCAAGTAACTCCGGTAATTGCCCGGCGAAAAAGCCTATAGCATTTTGTGACGCTTTACGTGTAGCAATTCCTTCCGATGCTTCCTGGCATGACATCACAAACTCATCAGCATGCTTATCAAAATCAGCAGGCAGAGATTTTTCGATGACACGACGTGTAAACTCTTTCCCTTCCTCAGGGTACGCTTCACAGTAACGGGCAAACAATGATTGCCACGCCTCTTCTTTTTGAGCGCCCAAGGCTTTTGCGTCCCACTCCTGATAAACCGGATCAGGGATTTCAAACAGTGCGTGTTCCCACTTCAGGAAAGCCCGCATTTGCGCTATTTCGTCATCTCCTAAAGGGGCGCCGTGACAATCATGGCTGCCAGACTTGTTAGGCGAGCCGAAACCAATCACGGTTTTACAGCATATAAGCGTCGGCTTTGTAGTTTCGCTTTGAGCCTGTTCGATGGCCGCGCTGATAGCGGCGGCATCATGACCATCAACATTAGCAATAACATGCCAGCCATAGGCTTCAAAACGCTTCACCGTATCATCGGTAAACCAGCCTTCCACATGACCATCAATGGAAATGCCGTTATCGTCGTAAAATGCAATGAGCTTCCCGAGCGCTAATGTACCTGCCAGCGAGCAGGCCTCGTGAGAAATCCCTTCCATCAGACAGCCGTCACCCAGGAAGCAATAGGTATAATGACTCACAAGGTCATATTCAGGCTTGTTAAATTGCGCAGCAAGGGTCTTCTCAGCGATTGCCATGCCTACGGCATTAGCAATACCGGCTCCTAACGGACCCGTTGTTGTTTCCACGCCCGGCGTATAGCCGAATTCCGGGTGACCCGGTGTTTTTGAATGCAACTGACGGAATTGCTTCAGCTCTTCCATAGGCAAATCGTAGCCGCTTAAGTGCAATAACGCGTATTGCAGCATGGAACCATGGCCATTCGATAATACAAACCGGTCACGGTTCGCCCATTCAGGATTGGCAGGGTTATGATTGTAAAATTGCTGCCAGAGCACAGTGGCAATGTCTGCCATGCCCATAGGCGCGCCGGGGTGTCCTGATTTTGCTTTTTGAACTGCGTCTACAGTCAGTGCACGAATGGCATTGGCTGAAGGGGTACCGGTAAAGGTCATATTTCTCTTCACTTTGTTACTATTATATTATAATTAATATGACAAAGTTAATGCGTAAATACAACCTTTAAAAAGCGTAAAAAGACTTAACAGCGCATCTGTTAAGCCTCTTTATTCAGTGCTGATAAATGATTAGCGCACCGCCTTCTGCATTCAACTCCAGACTGATTTTTGCGGAGGCGGGGATCTCTGTTTTACGCAGCCCTGCACGGTTGTCAGGTTTATCGTAAATAACCTGCACCGGCTTTCCTTTAAGCATAGGTAGTGAAACTTCCAGCTTTTTCGCTTCCGGCTCTCCATTTACAACAGCGACATACCAATTATCTTTATGGCGTCTGGCCAGGACTGCATGTTTACCGGGTTCACCGGAGACAAACTTTGTCTCATCCCACACTGAAGGCATGCTTTTTAACGCATCAATGACAAAGTCAGGTTGTTCCTCAAGGTTATCGGGCGTGACCCCGAAATGCTGAACCGGAGAGAAATACAGAACACCCGTTGCCAGTTCAAAAGCATCGGTGGTTGAACGTATCGTGCCGTTTCGTTGATCTCTGGAGAGACGCTTATTAAAGAACACAGGTGCAAAATCCATCGCCGCGACCGGATTCCGGGTAAATGGCAAAATGGTGGCATTGTAGGCGTGTTGATCCAGTGAGGTTTGATGGAACACCAGGTTTTCCGATGCCAGTACCGCTTCCGATGTCACGAAGTTCGGATACATCCGCTCCCAACCACGGGGCAACGTACTGCCATGCACCGTAATGGTCAGCCCGTAATCATTCGCATCAGTAATGATATCCTCGTACAGCTTGATGGTTTCCTGCTTGTCACCACCAAAGAAATCAACCTTCAACCCTTTTACGCCGATGGATTGCAGCCATTGCATTTCCTCTCTGCGGACAGGCGCTGTGTTCATTCTGTTTTGCGGTGTTTGGGGTGCATCATTCCACCAGCCATTGGAGTTGTACCACAGCAGAACACCCACGTTTTTCTTTGCTGCATACTTCACCAGACTTTCCATACGGTCCCGTCCGATACGCTGATCCCACCAGTTATCAATGAGTACGTATTCAAACTGAAGTGACGAGGCAAGGTCGATAAAGGCTAACTGATCGTCATAGTTGATGCTGTCGTCCTGCCAGACTATCCAGCTCCACGTTGCTCTGCCCATTTCATATGACACCGACGGCTCGTAGTAAGGCGCGACTAAATCAAAGGACGCGGTGGTCTCGACAATAGGGGCCAGGGTGTCACCCAGGGTAATCGTTCTCCAGGGCGTTTGGGCCGGCATTGCCATCGCGGCATAAGTCCCGCCGATACCAGCGTTTTCACCCTCCTGAGGAAAGGCAAGGGGATACACACCCTGCTTGTTACCTTCACCCAGTTTAGCGCCCACATACCGGCTATCAACGCCAGTTTCTGATATTAATATCCAACCTTTATCTGCGTTTTTAAACAAAGCAGGAAAGGTAAACCCCACGCCGTTGGCAGAGGGTGTGCCAACAGGTTCATCGAAGGTGTAAGGTTCTTCATAACTTGGCTTGGTTTGCATCCAGCCAGTTTCCGGCAATGCCTGCGGCGTAATAAACGTGGTGGCATCATCAGGCAAATTGAACGTAGTGGCTTCGCTTAATACTTTCACCCGTGTGACATCTTCCGGCCCGGATAAACGATACCTGAAAGCTACATCGCGATTTGATACACGGTATTCCACATCCAGCGCGAGATCATGCTGAGCAGTAAACCGCACCGTCATGCCATTTGCCACATAATGCACATCACTTACTTTTGCATTGTGCATCGTATATTGCTCATCATACTTCGCGGTTTCATGACTAAGATAAGTCAGACCCTTTGAGATATCTCCCAGTGAGGTTTTCAATCCCAGTTCTGATGTCTCAAGAAAAGGCTTCCCCTGATAAGAAACAGAATAAACAGGCTTGTTATCTTTACTGTCTACCGTAACCGATATCCGGCCATCGGGACTTTTCAACGTGACCGGCAGCGCAGCCAGCGCATTTACCGAAAAACATGTCAGTAATATCCCTGCGTAATGTTTGTTCATTATATTCCTCAAGAATGGCAAAGGGGCTTGCGCCCCTGAAAACTTTAAAATTGCTGTTGACTAGAAAGATGCTGTTATACCCATCGTGTATCGGGGACCAGTTTCTTCGAGTAATAAAATCTGATTGGAATAACGGCCTTCTTTTCGCGTCATTTCATCTGTTACATTTATCCCTTCGAGAAATATCTGCATATCTTCGGTCAGGTTGTAGCTTAATCTGATATCTACCTGGTCATACTCAGCGACATAAGTGGGTTCTCCCCCGAAGCCCCGGGCAGATTGTAGAAAGCGATCGCGACGATTCCAGGCAACCCGTGCCTGATAAGGTCCTTTATCGTAGAAAAGAATAAAGTTATAGGTGTCACCCAGACCAACAAGGGCAAATGTCTGCGTTGTGTCATTGACGTCCAACTCGGCATTACTGTCAACGAGGGTCGCATTCGCAGTAACACCGAAGCCACTCCAGAAGCCTGGCAAGGTATCGAAGGTATATTGCGCGCCCAGCTCGAGGCCATCTACACTCGCCTCTTCAAGGTTATCCACAAGACTCACCTCAAAGACGGGATCGCCTTCAAACAGATTCTGCGAATCAACGATGGAGAAAGGCCTGTTCTCGACAGTACTCACTAAAAAGTTCTGAACGTCCTTTTTAAAATAGCCAGCAGTGAGGTATCCACTTTCGCTGAAATACCACTCTAAAGAAAGGTCAAAGTTATCCGCTACAAATGGCTTCAAATCCGGGTTACCACTGGAGGCTGATAAGTTTCCGGGCCGTGTTGAGCCAATTACCGTTCTTGGCGACAGTGAGCCAAGAGGAGGTCTTGTCAGTGTTTTTGAATAAGCAACCCGGCCAACCAGTTCGTCAGTAAAATTCAGCCTGAGATTAGTACTTGGCAAAAAGTAGTTGTACTTGTTAGTTTGAGAAACTTCCTCTTCGCCGGAAAGTACTGGCGTATAGAGATCTGCTGCGGCAAATACTAAATCCTCCAGTAGTTGAGAAACGCCGATAGCTGTAGTTTCTGTATGCACATACCTCGCACCGGCATTCCAAACCCAGGGCAATCCTCCCCATTCACCTTCAAATGCCAGATTCGTATAAGCTGACATGATTTCCTCCTCCACTTTCGAGGACGTGGGGCGTACTCCCAGTGCAAAACCATTACTCTCAGCAAATAGACTTGCGGTTGTACCTGGCGCTAAACCGTACGCCTCATCTCTGGCCGCCATGGCTTCGTCAGACTCCAGGTAGTCAATCATTTCATCAATATCGAACGATGCCCAACTGGAAGGTAAGTTACCTACGCCACTTAAAAAATCACTGTCTATACTTGTGACCGAAAGCAAAGAGTCAGGCACATCAACCAGAAAACCACAATAAGCACAAAGCACGTTATCCTGAGAGAGTCTTACGGTCAGTGACTGATCTTGTCTGGAGTATTGTGCACCGAATGACACTTCAATCAGGTGCTCAAAATCTGGCGTCCACTTTGCGTCGATACGCTGCTGGAATATTTCATCTTCGAAGTCCTGACCACCACCAAAAACCCCGCCCCCTGTACCTCTGAGCGTGAAGTGAGCCCTTGCAAGACTGGGGTCAGTTAACTGTGCATCCGTGATACCGCTAACAGTGGGGTAGCCATTTTCATCGTAGGACACGGTACTAAAATTTTCGTCCAGGATGCCAATACCCGCAACAACCACGTCCGTATTCTCAGCTCCGCCTGAGTCCGCCTTAGACCATGATGTGTCGAACTCAATATTCAAATTTTCGTGCGCCCACCATGAGGCATTAAACCCTAACGCATAAAGATTAGTAGGTCGGTGTAAGGTTGCTTCTGTGGTGTCCGCATTACGATTCTCTGTAACACTTGTTGCCACATTATTTTCATCGAATGTAGCATCAGAGATTAATGTTGGCGTGAAATACACCCCCACATTACTTGTTTCAGACCGCACTTCGAAATCGCTGTACATACCGTCCAGTGTAAATTCAAGATCGTCAGAAGGGCGATATTGAAAGGTTGTACTGAACGTCGTACGTTCCCGCTTCTCCTGTATAGGACTGATGTTAAGGTTCTGGGGAAAGAAAAACTCTTCATCCGCTGAATACCCTTGAGATGCTAAGTCACTGGCAATATTGGTCATATCATCGCGATTGAGAACGAGATAGCCATCAGTCAAAATCCGGTTAATGCTATTTTTTCTCTGTTGATGGGTAAGTGAAAAAAGTACGCCAAACGTGTCATCGAGAAAAGTATCACTGACCATGCCAAAAAATTGCGGGCTCGTTTTACCGGATAATTCCTCATACTGGGCTTTTACCGACGTAACAGCTTTAAAGCCATCGTATGAAAGCGGGCGGGGTGTTCGCATTACTACCGTTGAGCCAATTCCCCCTTCGTCCAGATGAACAGGTTGAGACTTATAAACTTCGACTCCGGAAACCAACTCTGCGGGCAGCACATCAAAATTAAAGGACCTTGCACCGGTATCAGAAGCCAGTCTGCGATCATTCAGCAAAACTGTATTGAATTCCGGCCCGAAACCTCTGACTGTGATCGACTGACCTTCACCACCACTTCTGTCGATAGCGACCCCTGAAATGCGTTGTAGGGATTCGGCAAGATTGGTATCAGGAAACTGACCAATATCTTCCGAAGAAATCGCATCTACAATCTGGTTAGCATTGCGCTTCAGCGATACAGATCGTTGCAAGCTCCCGCGAATACCGCTGACCTCAATCACCTCTACTTCAATGTCATTCACGGATTGCGAATAAACCTGAAATGAAGCTAGACCAAGTGCAACAGATAAACACGACAGAGGAAAAATTCTTTTTACTGCATGTCTCCGTTTAGAAAATTTTGAATGCATGACGTTTCTGTCCTGGTTGAAAATATCGTTCCATGACTCAACAACAGAATTAATGTCTAAAGCACTGCGTCACCGAGCCTTCAAGAGAAAATCCATAACATCCGGCTATGTAAACTGATTTACCGGAAATACAATAATATTGTATTACAATTTACATTAGGCGAAAGTATATAACGAAGTCAAAACATTTATTTTACACATGCAGGTTCAGAGTAAAGATGCGCATCCGTTAGCTACGTGACAGAAAGTATCACCCGGCTTTCCTTAATCGCGCCAAAACGCCGGTAGTCAACGCCACCCCGAAGAGTATAAGCACACCACCTGTCATGGTTTGCAGGGACAGGGTTTCGTTGAGGAATAATATTCCCCAGATGATGCCGAATAAAGGGACCAGATAGCCGACAGATATGGCTTTGGCCGGACCGGCACTGGCGATGAGATGGAAATACAGCAGGTACGCGATGCCGGTACCGCCTGCTGCCAGTGCCAGCGCATTCACCCAGGCAATGGCAGATGGCATGGCTTCGGGCAGAGTTGCCAGGGAAAACGGAAGCAGGAAGAGGGATGCCCATATCTGACTGCCGGTAGCAACGACCAGGGGACGCACACCGCTTAACCATTTTTTCATGGCGCAGGCTGCCACACCATAGCAGGCAGTAGCGGAACAGGCGGCCAGAATTGGCACAATACTTACGTCACCGCTGCCGGTTTTATGTGCGCTCAATACCACCACGCCGGTAAATCCGGTGAGCAGTCCGGCCAGAGAAGACAGGCGCAATTTATCTCCCAGCCACAGCAGTGCCACCAGAGCACCGAACATGGGCGCTGTGGCATTCAAAATGGCATTGATTCCGGCTTCCAGATACAGGCTGCTATAGTTGAACAGCACGAAGGGTATTGCCGTATTGGTTAAACCGATAAAAGCAATTTTCCAGCCGTGAGCCCGGATATCCCGCCATCCTCCTGCGGCCAGCAAAAACGGTAACATGATCAGCGTTGCCATGACGGTTCTGACTTCCACCAGCGCAAATACACCAAACTCAGGTGCAGCCACCCGCATAAAGATAAATGAACCACCCCAAATCGCCCCCAGTATTACCAGGGCGAACGTACCTCTGGCTGACATGCGTTACAGCGCTCCTTCTAAAGCTAATAGTTGTTGTTTTCTGTTCAGTCCGCCGGCATAGCCGGTAAGTTTACCGTTAGCACCTATCACACGATGGCAGGGCACAACGATGGCCAGCGGGTTTTTGCCATTGGCCAGCCCCACAGCTCTCACACCCTTGGGATTTCCAATTGCTCTGGCAATATCTCCGTAGCTGCAGGTTTTGCCATAGGGGATGGTGAGTAAAGCTTGCCAGACCTGTTGCTGAAAGGCGGTACCGGCTGCGGCAAGGGGTAATTCAAAGGTTGTCCGTTTGCCGGCAAAGTATTCCTGTAACTGGGCACAAGCCTGCGATGTCATTGCAGACGGTGTTTCTGCGATGTCGTCAGACTCTGTAAAGCGGATAGCGGTAATCCCCTTTTCGCTGGCTGTAACCTCTACCAGTCCGCAAGGGCTGTTTGTTGTTTCGTTATACATGCGGGTTTCATTATGCATCCGGTTTTTCCTGTTTTAGCTGATCTGCCATGTGCCAAAGTTGTAACGTCAGGTAACTGCGCCAGGGTGCGGCTTTTTGCGGTTCGGGATTGAGCTTGTCTGCCACCTTACGGACAATCAGATCACCGCTCAGATACCGGTCGGGATCACTCACGCCCCGCATCATCAAATAGTCAATGGTCCAGGGACCAATCCCTTTCAATGTCAGCAAGGTACTTTCCTTGTCACCCTGAGCGCCGGTTAAACGGTCATCCTGAGCGTAAAAGCCGGCCAGGTTTCGCAGCGCCTGCTTTCTGGCACCGGGCATCCGCAAAAAAGCAAGATCACTACCGGCTACCGCTTGCGGTAAAGGAAAAGCACTGCCTTCTCCGGCAGCCTCTCCAAGCTCGTTCACCAGTAGCGCCACGTTGTTGACTGCCGCTTTAACTGATACCTGCTGCCCCAGAACTGCACGGCAACCGGCTTCGAACTCACTCCATACGCCGGGCAGGCGTAATCCCTGCACAATGTCGCCTGGCGGGATCCCGGCCGCTGTCAGCGCCTGATTAATCAGGTGAGGATCGGCATGTAAATCCAGTACACGGCTGAGATTATCCAGAACGGCTCTGGCTCCCTGCAGAAAATCAGTGACCAGCGTAACAGCAAAGGCAGAGTGCTGCGGCTGATGCTCTGCCACCACAGTTCCTTTACCATGAGGGCCGCTGAATACTCGCCGGTAAGTATTATCAGTCACCGATTCCGTACCGGCTATGGCACGGCCAGAAAGAAAATGCTGAACATGCTCCCAGTTGTAAGGCGGACGGTAATACAACATAACCTTGATTACCGGCGTGACATCCGGGCCTGACGCTTTGCTTCCCCGTATCTGGCCGGGTGACATAGACCAGGTTTGTTTCATAGCAGCCTGCAAGCGTCTGGCAGAACCAAAACCGGCGGCAGCGGCAACAGACTCCACAGACATATCAGACTGCTGTAACAGCCGTTTAGCGAACAGTAGTTGCTGATATTTCTGCCACTGTGCCGGTGGCATGCCAAGCCGTGAACTGATGAGTTTGCGCAGGTAACGTTCTGAAATACCCAGCCGTTCAGCAATTGTCGTTACCGGTTGCGGGGGAATGGCACTCAGCAGGGTTTCTGCACGTTTTACGGTCGTATTCACACCATTCCATGCACCCGATAACGGCGCACTGTCGGGGCGGCAGCGTAAACAGGGGCGGAATCCGGCGTGCATTGCCTGTGCGGCGTGGTAATAGTAATCCACATTTTCTTCTTTAGGCAGCCGCGCGGGACATACCGGGCGGCAGAAAATACCGGTGGATTTCACCGCCACAAAAAACTGGCCGTCAAAGCGGCTGTCCCGTGACAGGCGGGCCTGACGGAAACGTTCAGTATCTTCGGGTTGTATTGGTGTGGCGGTCAAAGCCGGTGTTCCTGCCATTATCTTCAATAGCAGGCAGTGTATAGTATTTTCATCATCCGGGTGCGACGAAACCGGCACTCACTGAAAAACGGTGTGGCGCCGGGTTTACAACTCAGCGATACAGCATCTGACCACGCATCTTTGCCAGTTCAGCCAGCAGACGGTTTTGCAGGGGGTGAGGGACGCCGGATTTGTCCATGGCGTTAATCAGCAAATCGACGGTGTGATTGAAATGGGTTTCGGTAATGTTCATACCGGCATGAACCTGCTCCATGGTGTCACCGGTGTAACTGCAACCACCGCCGCTGACCATACAAATCTGCTCCTCCAGTTTGGCGCGGAAGCGGTCAATATCACTGCCTTCAAAATAAGGAAGGATAACGGGGTCATACTCAATCTCTGTCACGAAGTTATTTACAATCTCCTCAACTTTCTGTTTTCCGCCAAGCTCTGAATACAGTGTCTGATTGTGACTGGCGCACCCGTTTAAAAGCAGCAGGGTAAAAATACCGGTTAGCAACTTCACCATAACTGGCCTCCGAGAGATAAGTAAATGCCATTCTGATCCGGTGCGCCGGCGATACTGCCAAGTTCAGCCCACGCCAGGGTGACATTGAAAGATTTAGAAGGAATATAGGTAACGAATACGTCCCACCAGTCTTCTTCTCCCAATCCCAGGTTATCCGGTTTCTGCCGGTATTCGGCCCCCACAGCAACATGGCGGTTAAGCAGAACCCCAACCGAACCTTCCATCATCACTTCATAGTCGTCATCCGCTGTGTGACCGAAGCCCAGCAACCCCATCTGGTTCGCATTTGTCATTCTGGCGGTGAGATTCCACACCAGGTTATAACCTGCCACAGCGCCGAGGTGCACTTTCGTTGCCGACACATAGAAGTCGGTACCACTGTTGTCAGCACTGCCGAGGGCGTAGGCAATAGCATCATCCTGCAATTCTTTGAACTGCACACCGGCACTGATTTGCGGTAAATCAGAATACACCACGTCTCCCCACAGCCTGACTTTTGCACCGTAGATATTCTGCGAAATATCTCCGCCGATGGTGGTCAGGTCGAAGGTTTGTCTGGCAACAGATAACTCAACGCGGTCATACAGTGACACACTGGCGCCGGCAACCTGTAAACGGTAATCGTCCAGATTCACGCGGGTGAGAAAGGCATTGACTGACACTTCGCTGTCGGTGTCGTAGCCGGACAAGGTGGCCCAGGGCACAATACCGCCCCCGCCGCTGCCTTCAACCTGATTCAGACCGGCAGTACCGGTGAGTTTGCCGGAACCGGCCAGCGCCGGCAGTGACACACTCAATAACAAAACACAAACCCGTTGCAGCAATGTCATGTTGTCTCCGTTCGTTGTATACCGTAGTGCGTGGAACCCAGCCATTCGTACATGGCGGGTACAGTCAGTGGCCGGCTGATGAAGTAGCCCTGTGCAATGTCACAGCCACCGTCTTTTAAAATTTGCAGTGAACGTTCATCCTCTACCCCTTCTGCCACCACACAAAGATGAAACACCGCTGCCAGATTCAGCACGGTACGCACAATTTGCTGATCGCTGTCGTCGCTGGCCAATTTGAGCACGAAGCTCTTATCAATTTTGATGGTCTGCACCGGTAAGGTTTTTAAATAAGCCAGTGACGAATATCCGGTGCCGAAATCATCAATAGCAAAATGAAAGCCCATGGCTTTAAGTGTATTCAGATTCCTGATTGCCAGCGCCGCATCTTCCACTAAATCACTTTCCGTAATTTCCAGTTCCACATCAGAAGGAGTAAGCCCTTTAGCGGCAATCTTTTCAGCCAGACTCTGCATCAACTCAGGGCGCTGAATATCCTGAGTGGATAAATTAATCGCCACAGAAAAAACATAGCCCTGCTGCCGGAATCCCGCAAGGTCGTCTAAAGTGCGGTCCAGTACCCAGGTGGTCACCTGCTCAATCAGACCGGCCTGTTCGGCGATGCCGATAAATTCATCCGGGGGCACAAATCCCAAACTTGCACTGTTCCAGCGGATGAGTGCTTCCACGCTGCACACCCGGTTCGTTTGTAAATGGACTTTGGGTTGATAAACCATGGACAGCTCTGTCTGGTCGCCGGTAAGCACCTTTTTCAGTTCGGTGATGATAGTGAGCCGGCGCAGATACTTGGTTTGCATTTCCTCTTTAAATGCAATGAGCCAGTGATCATGTTGCTTGCTTTCATCCGACAGGATATTAATTTTCCTGAAGACCTCTTCGGTGGTATCTCCGTCTGACGGGCAACTTAAATGAGCAAAGAAGACTTTCATGGGGATCACCAGACCGTCGAACTCCACCGGCGCTTCCAGTTGCTGACGAAAGGCATCGATAGCAGTTTCATCCAGCGGCACATCGGGGACAAAGAGAAAATCACCGCCAGCGAGTCTGGCCGCCATGCCGGGCCATGACAGGGTTCTCTGCGCCATGGTTTTTATGCAGAAGTCTCCGGTGGTATAACCATACAAATCGTTGATGGTACGGATCCCCATAATATTGATACCAAGGATTTGCAGCGTTTCGCCGGCATCCAGGCGCAGATTGAGCTTTTCTTCAACAAAATGCCGGTTATAGAGCCCGGACAACATGTCGTGCTGAGCCTGAAACAGAATGTGATCTTCCCGTGAACGGATACGGGCTTGCATGGTGTTAAATGCACGGGCCAGTTCGCCGATTTCTGATACTCTGTCGTCCGACTTGACCGGCTCCTGATAATGGCCCTCTGCTATCTCATTGACAGCAGTCACCAGCTGGTTTACCGGCGTGCTGACCCGCTTGGCTAAAACCATCGAAATAGCCAGCGACAACACAATAATGCCCAGAGCAATAATAATCACCACCGTTTGCAGATCCAGCACACTCAGGTACTGCTCACTGACATCCAGCGCGATACGAATTTTGACCGGGATATGGTCAATTCCCGGCAATTCCAGTTCTCTGACTTCATACAGGCTTTCATCCTGCGCCATGATCCGGAACCAGTTAATTTCCCGGTCGCTGCGCACAATAAGCCTTGCCGCAAAATCATGGGGAAGGCTGCTGTTCAGCACACGGGCACTGTTGTCACCGGACGTAATGATCACTTCAGCCTGCACCACTTCACTTAACAGGGCGAGGAAATTGTCGTCAAGTGCAAACGCCGCCCCCAGATATCCGATAACTCTGGGTGCCGCCACCGGCGCTACCACGGCGTGGTACAAGGTGTCATTCATAAACACATAATCACGGGTTATTTCACCCGGATCTATATTGCGGTAGCGTTCGCCAAAGGAGCGGTCACCTGACACCAGAATATCGTCCGGAAAGGAAGTAATTGTTTCATCCTGAAGATTCAGCATCACCAGAAAATCAAAGTCCTGTCTGGCATCCATAGTCTGCAGGGCACTGTTGATGGTGGGCGGATCGTAACTGGCAAATGCGGCTCTGAATTCATAGGCCGTGGATAATGCTTTGGTCGATGCGTAAAGGGCTTTGGTGCGTTCCTCAACAATGTGCTGCAAAATGTTAGTGTCGATGGCGAGTTCTTTTTCCAGATTCTGCTGAACCAGGTCGTCAGTGGCATTCCAGACGGATAGCAGAATTAACCCTGCGGTCAGCACGGTGCTGCCAAGCAGAATGCGAAACAGGCTGTGCCGCAGAGACAACGATCTCATCATCAGTTTCCGAACTTCTTACTACCGAAAGTGCGTGACTTTTTCACAGGCTCAGTTGGGATGGCAGCTTTAAGTGTCAGGGTAACAGTTTCACTTCCGGCAGACTCATCCAGACCGACCGTTTCCTGCCGGCTTTGCACAATATCCAGTTCCGGGTGCCATAACGTGACGGACTGAGCGCCGTCAGGGATCACAACACTGCCATCGTTTCCAGTGATAAACACCCGGGCATTTTCATAAACATAGACGTACCCAATCATCTGGTCATGAATATTGCATCCCAGCGCGACGATACCGGGTTTATCAAACTCCACAGGATCCGCAGACAACCCGCTATACAGCTTAATTTCGAAAGGTTTCGCCTGTGAAAAGCTGTATACATGGTGGCGGATATTGTCGCTGTTTGGAAACGTAACAGACGTCCCGGCAGGTACGGCCAGCACGTGAGGCACGAACTGTTTGTCGACCTGATCCATGATCGCTGTGCCGGCTGAAGGAGTACTGTCAGAAGTCACACTGACTACGGCATTGACCACCGGCTTACCAGCCGGGTCGACGATGGTCAGGTTTTTCGCCTGCACATCGCAGGTAATCAACGGCAGGTAAGCGGCTAAGGTAAGCGCGAAGGTTTTCAACTGCATAAACACGGCACCGGGCATCAGGGCATGGATTATCTTTTAAACATAATCCATGGGGTCAAAGCGCGCAAACTGTGGCAGGGTATTTTGTCAAAGTTGATAAAATTTTTGCCCGTACGCATAATACTGCGCAAATAATAGCGCAGTTTCACGGAACGAAATTGTCATATAAAACGACGGAGTTTTACTTGTCTACAGGCCTGTCAAAATTGGTTATCCGCGCATGCATGGCATTGATGCTGGCGTGCTCATGTGTTGTCGCCGTGGCTGCAAATGAAGCCTGGCTGGACGACTACGCCCGCTATGTGAAGCGGGAAGCCATTAAATACAACGTGCCGGGCTATGCCTTTGTGTATTATCAGCAAGGAGAAACGCCCAAGGTATACGTGTTCGGCCGCACAAAGAAAAACGGTGAGATGATTGACGGCGATACGGTATTCCGGCTCGCATCAGTCTCCAAGTCTTTTACCGCCCTGCTCACTGCAAAGCTGGTACAGCAGGGAAAAATACGCTGGGACATGCCGGTAAGCGAACTGGTACCGGATATTCCGTTCACCGGTCAGGGTATGGATACGCTGCAACTGCAGCACATTGTCAGTCAGTCCAGCGGCTTTATGCCCAACGCCTATGATAATTTAATAGAGGCCGACTACTCACTGGAGCGGGTACTGCAACAGCTCGCCATTCTCGACCCGTTGTGTGCTCCGGGTGCCTGTTATACCTATCAGAACGCCATGTTCGGAGCGATTGCCTATTATCTCGGTATACAAAATACGTCTTATCACCGTCAGTTGGATGAACAGGTGTTTATTCCCCTTGGAATGAAAACGGCCAGTGCAGGCAAAGCTGCACTCATGGCATCAGAAAGCTGGGCCAGACCGCACATTGCCATTGCGCGCGATAAGTGGCGTGAGGGCATGGTTGAAAGCAATTACTACCGGTTCGCACCGGCAGCAGGTGTTAACGCCAGCATTAAAGACATGACCATCTATCTGCAGGCTATGCTGGGGGAATTCCCCACTGTTGTGCCGCCGGAACTGATTGAAGAAATTACCACGCCGGTGGTGAAAACCACCCGTGAAGTTTACCGTCGCGGCTGGCGGGAGCACCTTAACAGCGCATGGTACGGAAAAGGCTGGCGAATTTACGATTTTGACGGCAAACGCCTGAACTACCACAGTGGCTGGGTAAAAGGTTACCGCGCTGATGTGGCGTTCTCACCGGAATATAAAGCCGGCTATGTGATGCTGATGAACGCCGAGTCCAACATGATTAATTCCACCACAGCGGAATTCTGGGACCGGTACTTTGAACAGGCTGATGAGAAGAGAGCGCTCGCACAGACAGAAGAAACCAGGCCGGCAGCCGGCCAGTAAGCCGCAAAAAAAACAACACTCACAAAAAAGGCAATGTTCACCGGAACATTGCCTTTTCTTTATCTACTTAAAATGCCCCGCTGTTTACGAGCGGGTTTTCATGTACGTGTAACCACTTAAACAATTTTCGTAGAAGTCAGTCCATTTCACCGCTTCACGGGGGTTTAAGTTGCCGCTTGAAATCTGACGGTCAATCATACGTTTCACATCAGACGCCATGGCGCGGGGGTTGTACTGCATGATTTCCAGTACATCCTGCACCGACGATCCTTTCACCACTTCCTCAATGTAGAAGTCTTGCGGATCATCGTCGTAGCTGAAGATGTGTACTTCGTTCAGCCGGCCGAACAGATTGTGCATGTCACCCATTACGTCCTGGTACGCACCGGTTAAGAACAGACCAACGTAATAAGGCTCGTCTTTCTTCAGCTTGTGCATAGGCAGAATATCGGTAATTTCACGGCCTGCTGTGAACTGGTCAATCTTACCGTCACTGTCACAGGTAATATCCACCAGCGAACAGTTAACCTCCGGCTTTTCGTCCATGCGTGTTACCGGCACGACAGGCAACAGCTGGTCGATAGCCCACGTATCTGCCGCCGACTGGAATACCGAGAAGTTAGCCAGATACTGGGAAGACAAGCTGTAATCCAGCCCCTGAATTTCCTCCGGCACGTACTCCGCATTAGAATAGTAAGCTTTCAGACGAGTCATAATGCGCCAGTATAGGGTTTCAATTTTACCCAGTTCGTCCAGAGTCAGTACGCGCAGTTTAAACGCATCCATTGCCTGCTCTTTCCACTGGGAAGCATCGTTAAACACTTCCTGCATGTTCTTTTGTTCATCGAAGGTTTCTGACAGCTCGCGGATATTGCTGACAAATACATGCTCACCTTCTACCGGAGTCACATCCACTTCTGCCATATCTGAACGGATTTCTCCCACAATCTCAGTGATCACGCAGCTGTGATGTGCAGTAATCGCCCGGCCACTTTCGCTCACCAGATAAGGATGCGGCACGCCTTCCAGATCGCACACTTCCTTCATGCCGTAAACAACATCTGCAACGTATTCCTGCATGTTGTAGTTACGGGATGATTCATTGGTTGAGGCACTGCCATCGTAGTCGATACCTAAGCCACCACCCACATCAACATAATCCAGCGGGAATCCTAATTTGTGCAGTTCAGCATAAATCCGTGCGCCTTCGGTCATGGCTTCTTTTACAGAACGGATGTCTGTTAACTGGCTGCCGATATGGAAATGCAGCAGCTTGAAGCAATGTTCCATACCTTCGTCCCGCAGGAAGCGGGCTGCTTTTAATATTTCAGCGATGGTCAGGCCGAATTTGGCTCTTTCACCACCGGAGCTTTCCCATTTGCCACGGCCTTTAACGGTCATTTTTGAGCGCATGCCGATTATCGGATCGATATTCAACTCTTTGGCCGTTTTAACCAGTAGAGTAAGCTCTGAATACTTCTCAATCACCACAACAATGCGGCGACCCAGCTTACGGCCAAGCAGAGCAAGTTTCATGAACTCTTCGTCTTTATAGCCATTCAGTACAGTCAGTGAATCTTCGTTAGTATTCAGTGCCAGTACGGTGATCAACTCAGCTTTTGAGCCGGCTTCCAGGCCGTAATTAAAAGGTTCGCCGGCATCAACGATTTCCTCTACCACTTCGCGCATCTGGTTTACTTTTACAGGATAAACGCCCTGGTATTCACCGTTATATTCAGCCTCGGCAATGGTATTACGGAAGATAGTGTTTAAATTCGCAACTTGCGAACGCAGCACATCGTGGAATCGCACAACCACAGGAAACTGCACGCCTTCTTCACGGATTTCGTCAATTACCGCTTTAAAATCAATTCGAATACTGGGATCAGAGGGGACAGGAGTAACATGCACGTTACCGTTGTCACCAATGGTAAAGTAACCGCCGCCCCAACGTGAGACGCCGTACAATTTTTCCGCTTCTTCGATGCTCCACTCAGCCAATTGTTTTCACCTTAAAAAATCAAACGCCCTGTCTCAGATACTGGACAAGGCGAGTTGTGGATTATTCGTCATATTTTGGAGCGCCATTATAATCGTCTTGTAAGTCAGTGCTATGAAAATCGTCATAATTTTATGTCACAAAAAACGAATATCTATTCACTGGCATTATGAGGCGATGCACGCTGGCTGCAGACCAAAAAACAAACTGCCGGTCTCTCACCATACCGACATTTATCTGAAGCGCAAATGTTAAGAAAAATCGCTTTCCCGTTCTCATCCGTAAGCTATTGTTATAGAAAAGGCTCAGCGTAAGCCTGTCAGACATAACAAGAGGAAAGTAGCATGAGTGCCCCTGCAGATAATCCGCAACGCCCCGCCATTTTAACCATTGATCAGGGCACCACATCCACCCGCACAATCGTGTTTGACGGGCAATTTTCACCGGTCTTCACGGCGCAAGAAGAATACCCTCAGCATTATCCGAAACCGGGCTGGGTCGAGCACAATCCGGAAGATATCTGGCAAACCACGCTGAATACTGTGAAAGAAGCACTGAATTTCAGTGATAAGGAAGGCTATCAGGTTGCCGGTATTGGCCTGGTGAATCAGCGGGAAACCACCGTGGTATGGGACAGACAGACCGGAAAAACGATATATCCGGCCATTGTATGGCAGGACCGGCGCACAGCATCCCAATGCAATAAAATGAAAGAAAAAGAAGAATGGCTGCATCAGCGCACTGGCCTTCGCTGTGACCCTTATTTTTCTGCCACCAAAATCCGCTGGATTCTGGATAACGTGGAGGGTGCACAGCAAAAAGCAGATAAGGGCGAACTGGCTTTTGGCACCATAGACAGCTTCCTTATCTGGCGTTTAACCGGCGGAAAACACCACCTTACCGATACTACCAACGCCAGTCGGACAAACCTTTTTAATATCAATACTCTTACCTGGGATGACGAATTACTGGATTTATTCGGTGTGCCCGTTTCTATGCTTCCCGAAATAAAAGATTGCGCCGGTGATTTTGGCTGTCTTGATGAAAGCGAGTTCGGGTGTGCAATGCCGGTTTACGGCGTGGCAGGCGATCAGCAGGCAGCGTTGATTGGCCAGGGATGTTTTCAGGCCGGTGAAGCAAAAACAACCTTCGGTACCGGATGTTTCGCGCTGGTGAATTCCGGCGACTCACCGGTATTTTCCGGCCAGAATTTACTGACTACCGTGGCCTATACCATTAACGGTAAAGCCTGTTATGCCATGGAAGGGTCAATTTTTGTGGCTGGCGCTGCGGTGCAATGGCTTCGGGACAGTCTCTGTATTCTTAAGCATGCGGCAGACTCAGAAGCACTTGCCAGTCAGGTAGAAGATGACCATCAGGTTGTGGTGGTACCGGCGTTTACCGGCCTGGGCGCACCTTACTGGGAGCCGATGGCGCGGGGCGCGATTTACGGTTTAACCCGTGGTTCCACCGATGCTCATATTGTTCGCGCTACGCTGGAATCCGTGGCTTACCAGACACAGGATCTGGTTGACGCGATACACAGTGACGGCATATGCACAACGGCAATAAACGTGGATGGTGGCATGGTACAAAACAACTGGTTCTGTCAGTTTCTTGCCGACACGCTGGACATTCCGGTGAACCGGCCCGAAATCATGGAGACCACCGCGCTGGGAGCCGCATTTCTGGCCGCCCTGCAAGCCGGATGGCAATCAGATTTACATGCATTTGCAGGTATGAACCCCTGCGATTCTGCATTTACGCCTGCGGTAAACAATGCCTTAAGAGTAAAACGTAAAGCCCGCTGGCAGGCAGCGGTGAAAGCCACGCTGATGATGGCAGAAGAAGAGAGTCTGCTAACGGAATAAATAAGCATTAGTCTATACCATTGCTCCGTTAGCCTGTTCCTGCTTGTACAAAACAGGGGATTTGCGTAGTGTTGGTCTCCTCTTATAAAGACAATATTTCCGGGAATCATGTTAAAACAGCTTTTTTTCGGCAGTGCACTTCTCACTGCCACCGGCGCTTTTGCCGCCACACCGGTTTCACCTGTGGGTGAAGCGGTGAATCTGAATAAATATCGTGAAGATGTAAAAATTCTGGCCAGCGATGCCTTTAAAGGACGCGCACCGCTTTCTGCCGGTGAGCAAAAAACCATCGACTATCTGGTCACACAGTTTAAGAATATCGGGCTGGCTCCGGCATTCGGCGACAGTTATATTCAGAAGGTTCCGCTGGCGAAAATCAGTGCTGACCAGGATATGACACTGACCATCGGCGATCAGTCTTTCGAAAACGGGGCTGAGTTTGTGGCCCGTACCGAGCGCATATCTGCTGATATCACGCTGAATGACGACGTTGTGTTTGTGGGATACGGTGTTAACGCGCCGGAATACCACTGGAATGACTACGCAGACGTTGATGTAAAAGGCAAAACCGTCATTGTGCTGGTTAATGACCCCGGTTTCGCTTCACAACGCAAAGACTTCTTTAACGGTAATGCCATGACCTACTATGGCCGCTGGACTTACAAATACGAAGAAGCTGCCCGTCAGGGTGCTGAAGCCGTATTTATTGTGCATGAAACCATGCCGGCGGGTTATGGCTGGGGAGTTGTGCAGGCTGGCGGCACCACCACCAAATACTCGTTAATTGATGACAACAATAATCAGTCAAAAGTGGGTGTGATGGGCTGGATGCATCTGCGCGCTGCACAAAAAGTATTTGAAGCAGCGGGACTTAACTACCGGGAAATGAAAGCAAAAGCTTCAGCACCGGGTTTCAAAGCCGTAGATTTAAACGCTAAAGCCACGCTTAAACTGCACAGCACATTCGAAATGGCGGAGTCGCAGAATGTTGCCGGTATTCTGCCCGGACACACTGCACCGGATGAGTGGGTTGCTCTGCACGCACACTGGGATGGTTTAGGAAAAGGCACTGAAAATGGCAAGGAAGTGATCTTAAACGGTGCCGTAGACAATGCTTCAGGTATTGCCGGTGTACTAAGTCTGGCCCGCGTAATGAAAGGAATGAGCGAGAAACGTCCTAATGCCAGAACCATGATGTTCGGCGCGTTTACTGCCGAAGAAACCGGCCTGATTGGGGCTGAGCACTTTTCACTGAATCCGCCGGTGCCTGCTGAAAATATAGTGGCCTTTCTGAACATTGACGGCATGAACGTGAATAAAGCCACCGACTATATTCTTCAGTACGGCGAAGGATTGTCTGAACTGGAAGATTATGTGGCGAAAGTAGCCAAATCGCAGGGCCGTTTCGTGAAACCGGATCCCCGTCCGCAAAATGGTTTGTTCTTCCGTTCAGACCACTTCGCTGCAGCAAAACAGGGCATTCCGTCTTACCTGTTTATGAGTCTGGGAGACACTGACCCGTCGTTTATTGCACAGCGCTATCACAAAGCTGCTGACGACTACCTGCCGGAATGGGATTTAGGTGGCGTAGAGCAGGATTTGGATTTGATTGGTCAAATCATGGCGCAACTGGCGAATAACGGCGACTGGCCGGAATGGACCGGTGAGTCCGACTTTAAAGCGGCCCGGGAAGCTTCTAAGCAATAACCTGGCTTTATCACAGGCGCTTACGGTGATACCTGAGCGCCTGTCTATCTTCCCTAATCCACGCTTAACTGCCTCCTGCCGGTAACCTTTGCCGGATAACATCTTTCATTGCAAAGAGTTCACATTCACTACCTTTCAATTCATTAGATTATTTTAATGAAATCCCCATTCAGCATGAGAGCAACGAAATTGCGCTTTTTTCATTCAAGACACAACATTGAAAGCAAAGAAACGCAAAGATACGTAAAAACACTAGACTAAAGGCGAATAATAATGTTTCGCATTTAGATATTCACTCTGATAGACTCCGTCCCGATTTTTATATTACGGATTATTTATTTACCGCCAATCGGGATATGACTCAATGAAACCTGGAACTGTGAAAACACGTTACACCATGCTCGCCTCTGCCATCATTGCCTCTTTTTTTCATACCGCTTCTTTCGCACAGGATGAAGCGCCGGCTACACCGGACGGCAGCGATATCGAACACATTGTTATTTCAGCGACCGGCTTCGAACAAAAACTGACAGAAGCACCGGCCAGTATTTCCGTTATTTCTCAGGAAGACCTACAGTCCCGTCAGTTCATTACGCTGTTGGATGCCGTACAATTTCAGGAAGGTATCGATATCGGAACTACCCGCGATAAAACCGGTCAGGGTACTGTCAGTATGCGTGGTCTTACCGGCGAATATACCCTGCTGTTGATTGACGGCGTTCGTATGAACAACCACGGTGATATCTACCCGAATAACTTCGGCGGTAACGCATTCGGACACGTACCACCAATGGAAGCGATTGAGCGGATTGAGGTGATCCGTGGTCCGGCCTCTACTCTTTACGGCGCCGATGCACTGGGCGGCGTTATCAACGTCATCACCAAAAAAAGCTCTGAAGACTGGACCGGCTCTATCAACTTTGGCCGCAGCATTCAGACTGACGACCAGTTCGGTGACGACATCACCACTGACTTTTTTGCACAAGGCCCGCTGATCAAAGATTTGCTGACACTAGGTGTACGGGGCAGCATGTACGAGCGTCAG
Organism: Alteromonas sp. NFXS44; assembly: GCF_040148705.1. Taxonomy (NCBI): domain Bacteria; kingdom Pseudomonadati; phylum Pseudomonadota; class Gammaproteobacteria; order Alteromonadales; family Alteromonadaceae; genus Alteromonas; species Alteromonas sp. NFXS44. The sequence continues at coordinate 828,193 of NZ_JAGDEA010000012.1, forward strand.
GCATCCAACCCTGAATTTGCACCTGATGTAGATCCTAACGGCGATATCCATATCCGTGAACTGGGCTTCGGCAGCGGCGGTAAAACCGTAGACAGCGACAGCAAACAGTTTGGTTTTACACTTTTCTTCACACCGTTTGAAAACCAGAGCTTCAAGTTTGATTACGACAACTCGAATCAAACCTACGACAACACACCGACTTACAACATCGATACCGGTGAAATTTCTTATCCTCTGGGTACCAAAGATAACATTGAGTCTATCTGGGCAGATCGTCGTGGTGTGGTTAATCCCCGCGCAGGTTACGCTGCGGATCAGGAGTTCAACCGTGAGTGGTGGTCGATTACGCACCAGGGCCAGTTTGACGGCTTCTCATCAATGGTAGCTTTGTCTCACGTAGATACGACAAACGATGGCCGTACGTTACCGTTGAGCGTAGCAGAACGTTTATTACTGCAGGAAATGTACGACGGTACAGGTGCTTACGAAGGCATGACGGAAGAAGAGCGTAAAGCACTGGCAGAAGACACTTTCCTGCCGCGTCCGGAGCGTCCGCTGGAAAGCAGCCAGTATACGCTTGATGTGCGCGTCGACATTCCTGTGACGGATGTTATGGGCGACCACAATATCGTGCTTGGTGGTCAGGTAATCGACGGGGAACTGCTGGACGGCGTATTCGGCCTGGAAGACAGCAATGCCGGTGGTGTTCAGGAACAAAAAATGTGGTCGTTGTTTGCCGAAGACAACTGGAGCCCGAATGATTATCTGACACTGACGGCCGGTGCCCGTTATGACGAGCATGACGTCTTTGGCAGTCAGGTTTCTCCGCGTATTTATGCGGTTTACACCTTCAATGATAACTGGACCGTTAAAGGTGGTGTAAGCACGGGTTATAAAACGCCAAATACCACTGACCTGTATGACGGTATCACCGGTTTCGGTGGCCAGGGTACCTCTCCGTTCGCAGGTAACCCTGACTTACAACCTGAAACCAGTGTAAACAGTGAAATTGCTGTTTACTGGAACAGCGATGCAGGCCATAACTTCAACCTGACTTACTTCAATACGCAGTTTGAAGACAAAATTGCCAGCGGTGATACGGTTTACAGCTGTGAAGTCACCGGCGGCGTGCGCCCCTGTGTTAACTTAGGTGATTACGACCAGCTGGGTTATCAGACTTACAGCCAGAAAATCAACATTGATAAAGTTGATTTGCAAGGTATTGAAATGGTCGGCCGCGTGCAGATCAGCCCGGAGTGGTTCGTTACCGCTAACTATACCTGGACGGACAGCGAACAGAAAAGTGGTCCTGAAGCCGGACAGCCTCTGACCAACACTGCAGAGCACATGGCGAACATTACCGTAAACTGGGATATGACCGAAGACTTCAGTGTTTATCTGCAGTCGCAAATCCGTTCAGACCGCTACCGTGGCTGGGACAGCACGCTGGATAAACCGCTGTACTACAAAAACTATCAGCTGATGACACTGGGTGCCCGCTACCGTATTACTGAATACGTGTCGGTTAATGCCCGTATCAACAACCTGCTGGACGAAGATTTCACGTCTTACACCACAGAATACAACGATTTGAATGGTGACGGCAGTTACGAGTATCTCACCGGTCGTGGTGTGGTAAGTGAAGTCGTATTCCTCGATGACTACAACATCAAAGACCGCGCGCGTAACTTGTGGGTAGGCGTTAACGTGAAGTTCTGATGTAAAACATCACTAACGTAAAACAAAATGGCCGGTATCCTGCGATACCGGCCATTCTTTTTTTAAACGGCTTCTAAACCGCGCAGCGTAAATTCATCTGCCGGCACCCTGACCTTCTCAGGCACCACAGCATCTTCAAGGCGGTAACCGGCCGCGCAAATGACACAGGCATTCAGCCCGCGCTCAGTGAGCCCCAGTGCCTTGTTAATTCCGGCAGGACTAAATCCTGTCATCGGGCAGGTGTCCACACCACGGAGTGCACCTTCAGCAATCAGCGAACCCAGTGCAATGAAAGCTTGCTGCTGCGCTACCTGTACCTTTTGCTCAGGTGTCTGACCCGCATAATAAGACTTAATGTAATCGGCATAGCCCGCCTGACTACCGGCTTCCGCGCTGGTCTGAGAATAAATGCGGTCAAAGTATGCATCCACCGTTTTGTCAGTAATCTCAGTTTCGTTGGCAAAAATAAACAAATGAGAACAGCTTGGCAGCTGAGTCTGACCAAAGGTGTGCGCCGCCAGTGCATTCAGCGTGTCTCTGTCGTCAATCACGATAAGACGGTAAGGTTGCAGGCCAAAAGCAGACACCGACAGACGGGCCGCTTCAGTCATACCGTTGATGTCTTCATCACTGACTTTTTGTGACGAGAATTGTTTTAACGAGAAGCGCTGGGAAAGTGCAGGAATTAAGCTCACAGGTGTGTCTCCGTAAAGTAGATGATGGGCTACTTTAACCGGTTAGCGACAAGATGAAATTAACATTAGTTAAAAACACAGAAATTTGTTTTGAATGGCAGCCGTGTTTATTTCGTTACACTTAACACCGGTTAATTTCATCATCTTAATGATACTAAAGCGTGCTGGTCACGCCGTTTTCATGGCGGCGATGAAATCTGCAAGGCGCGCCACTGCGCTCAGCGACTCTTCAGGATCGATATTGGCTGCCGGATTACCAAAGTCGTGATCACCACCCGCCTGCACCAGTAAGCCGTCGCGCCGCGGATAAACAGATACATGCTTATTGAAATACTGAATGCCGTACTTCACTTCCGGCTGCGGGATGAGCTTACAGGTTTGTCCCCGGACCGGCGTGATACTGTCATCACCTAACAGGGTCCTGGCACCGTAACCTGTGCAATTTACCAGTGTATTCTCATCGAAGTTGGCAAAGTCAGACGGGCTGGTCAGTTCCCGCGTCACAATTTCACCGCCATTTTGTATGAATTCGCCCATCAGTACCCGTGAATACTCGCTGATATTAAACATCAGTAACGGGTAACGGCGTACGTAAGGTACCGGGAACGGATTCATATGAGCCGGGATATCCCATGAGCGGGGCGTAATATCACCAATGAGATCCCGTTCAAAAGTGGGATACGCAGGCTCTCCTTTCGCCTCGTAGTGCCCCGTTTCTGAAAATGGCGTATCTGAAGCACGGAATATAGTCGTCCATTCCACCGGCGTACCTGTGAGCCCCAATAAGGTCTGGTACCGGCGAAAGGAAATTCTTGCCATCATTTCCCATTTTTGTGCAAACGAATCCGCATGAGCTAAATCAACAATGCGGGAGTCCGGCGACCAGATCCCCGTTGCAAATGACGAGCGCACATAGGGGGGACGTTCTTTGGCATAAATCTTAACCTTATAGCCCGCACGCTGACATTGGATCGCAGTGGTTAAGCCAATCGCACCACAGCCGATAACCGCAACTTCCTTGTTCATTGCTTCAGCGACCAGCGATTTCGCCAGTACAGCGGTCCCCCAGGACAGCGACCAGCCACTGCCGCCGTGCCCGTAGTTATGAACAATGGACTTTGCACCCGCCTTTTCAAGCTCGATTCTCGGTCCCTGAGCGCGGAATGGCCGGGTACACACATTCATAGTGACAATGCGGTCAGGACGGGCTTCAATGCGCTTAAGTGGTGACATTTGTAGCGGTAAGCCGGTGTGTAATTTACCTGATGAAGATTGGGAGGACGAAACACATGCGCCAAGCGCAACACTTGATGCTAAACCCGCAGATCCCTGTAGAAAACGTCTTCTTTGCATAGCTGCTCCAAATTAACGTGTCCCGGGGAAAGATTGATAATAAATTGAAATATATCTGAATTTCAGAGCATGCTGTTCTTTGCCAGCTTAAATGCCAGCATATCTCTTTGATTAAATAACATGCAATACTTTTGCCCTGAATTTCCGGTAAATGACGATAATCAGAGCATTAAACTGCGTCTCCACCAGACGCAATGACTGCGAACCTTAAGCTTATTGCCGGCAGTGGAAATCAAAACCGGTAACCGTTCAATACGATTTCCCGCGAAAATACACGCTCAATCAAGGCCTTCTGTTTGTCCGTATATATCTCCCGGTAATCCGGTTTGCTCTGCCGGACTATCCTGCCGGCGTTAGTAATCACGCCCCTTCTGAAAGGCACACCCAGAGCGGCAAACAGATCCGCCAGTTCATCTTCCAGGTTTTCATAATGAAACACCCTGTCGACCAGCACATTCCCGGAACGGTCACAGTAGCTGGGGTAGTTAAAACAATATTCTTCCCGTGACAAGTAATCTTCAAAATCGCCCGGCGGATTGCGGTAATGCCTGCAGGTATTGTAGTGCGAAACCGTTTTCTCCCAGGGATTTCTGTCTACACAGAACGTCGTGTATTCCCGCCAGATTTCCGGATTAACCCTGGCTTTAATCTCCGCTGCCGTAGAGTGATTCCGGAAAGGACGCTTCCCAAGCCAGTCCAGCACAGCCTGTACTTTGCCGGCGTACCCGGCAACTCCCAACTCAGACCGGATATCCCAGCGACGCTTATAATTCCGCGGCCGGTGGCCCGGTTCAGGCGGGAAAACCGGCGTAAACACATCGCGGCAATCACACAAAGAGGATAAATAAGTTTCAATACTTCTCCCCGCCGTCTTACGGGTTTTGATAAAGATAAAGCGGTACTTGTGAGAAATAATCATCTCGCCCCCTGCCAGTTCTGAACAATGTCACGGTATTATTCCATTGACCGCCATCCAGCACAGGAGTCTCAGGACTTACGCGTTTCTTACAATATTCACGGGAAGTTGATGGGAAAAGTGAGCGCGGGGATGGGTTTACAGCGTGTTCTGGTGGCTGCAAGACAAAGTGTGCACCGACAGCGGTTAAGTCTCTTCCGTTTCCAAACCGTCTGCCGCAGGGACGCGGCTGTCGAGCTCCTGGGGATGGGTTTAAGGCGTGTTTGTTAACAACCAAACGCGCAGGGCGAAGGGCTGCTTTCATTCGGAACCGTCTGCCGCAGGGATGCGGCAGCCGAGCCCACATGGATGTGTTTACGGCGTGTTCCGAAGGAAAGCAGCTCTTCGCACGAAAGCGTTTAGTCGTCGCCGAATTCGCGGATGATGGTGTTGATGGTGTCTTTGGCGTCACCCAGTACCATTCTTGTGTTGTCTTTGAAGAACAGCGGGTTGTCGACGCCGGCAAAGCCTGCGTTGGCTGAGCGCTTCAGTACAAACACAGTTTTTGCACGATAGGCTTCGATTACCGGCATGCCGTAAATCGGGCTGCCTTTCATCTCTTTCGCAGCAGGGTTTACTACGTCATTAGCACCAATAACAATCGCTACGTCGTAGTTTTCCATACGCGGATTCACATCATCCATCTCATACAGCTGATCGTAAGGCACATCCGCTTCTGCCAGCAGTACGTTCATGTGACCCGGCATCCGGCCCGCTACAGGGTGAATAGCGTACTCTACCGTGCAGCCGTTTTCTTCCAGCAAGGTTTGCAGTTCACGCACCGCGTGTTGCGCCTGAGCAACCGCCATACCATAGCCCGGAATTACCAGCACAGCCTGAGCCGCTTCCAGTACATAGAATGCATCCTGCGCTGCCATGATTTTCACTTCGCCTTCGATTTTTTCTGCCGCTTCCACAGGCTTTGAGAAGCCCGACAGCAGAACATTCATCAGCGAGCGGTTCATCGCCTTACACATGATGTTAGTGAGGATCAGACCCGATGCACCAACCAGCAGACCGGTAACAATCAGAATCGTGTTGCCCACCGCCAGACCAGCCGCAGATGCTGCCACACCCGAGTAACTGTTTAACAGTGCTATTACCACCGGCATGTCGGCACCACCAATTGAAATGGTCGCCAGTACACCGAAGCTGAGCGCCAGTGCGATAGTCACGTATAACCACATCAGATTTGTCGGATCGGTAACGAACAAATAACCTACCACCACAAAACCAATCAGATGAGCAATACTGAGTTCACGCAAACCGGTGAAAATAACCGCTTTGGCCCCCATACGGCCAGACAGCTTGCCCCAGGCAATCACCGAGCCGGAGAACGTAACACCACCGATCAGAATCGTGAGGATCACCGTAATCAGCACAAAGTGCGTGCCCCCCATGAAGCCAAACGTGGCCAGCTGGCTGATGGTCGCCCAGCCCAGCAACAGCGATGCCAGACCACCGAAGCCGTTAAATAACGACACCATTTCCGGCATTTGCGTCATTTCCACCGACTTTGCTTTCCAGGCTCCATAAGCGCCGCCAATCACAAAGCCCAGTAAAATCCAGTGGTAGGAAATGATTTGGTGATCAAGCAGTGTCACCACCACCGCCACCAGCATACCCACCGCAGACACCAGATTACCTTTTCTGGCAGTAGAAGGATGACTCAGTAATTTAAGTCCGGTAATAAACAGTCCGGCAGCCAGTACGTAAGCCAGATTGATAATCAATGCTACAGATTCCATCTTCCTGACCCCTTACTTCTTGTCTTTCTTTTTAAACATGCCAAGCATGCGGTCGGTTACCAGGTAACCCCCCACCACGTTAATGCTTGCCAGTGCCACCGCAGCGGTACCCAGTACAGTGGTAAGCACATCGTTATCAGCACCTGATGCCACCAGCGCGCCAACAAGGGTAACGCCTGAAATTGCGTTAGAGCCCGACATCAGTGGCGTGTGCAACGTAGCCGGTACTTTACGGATAAGCTCGAAGCCTAAAAATGCCGCCAGCAGCACAATAAAAATCAAATAGATATTTTCCATGATCAGGCTCCCTGATAAGCGTTTTTAAGCATGTCGTTGGTGATTTGCCCGTTGTGGGTGATCACGCAGCCTGCCAGGATCTCATCCTCAAGATTGAGGTTGAATTGCTTTGATTCATCATCAAAAAATTCATCCAGCAGGTTGTACACGTTATTGGCATACATGTCGGTGGCATCTTTCGCCACAGCCTGACTCCAGTTACCTGTACCGATTACAGTGACGCCGTTAACGGTGACCACTTTGCCGGCTTCAGAGCCTTCCACGTTACCACCGGACGTAGCAGCCATATCGACAACCACACTACCCGGACGCATCAGCGCAAGGGTATCTTTGCTGATCAACTGCGGCGGACGGCGTCCGAACAATTGTGCTGTGGTAATCACAATGTCAGAATCAGCAATAGCATCGCGCTGGGCATCCTGCTGCTTCTGCTTTTGTTCTTCAGTGAGCTCTTTGGCATAGCCGTCTTTCGTCTGGCCGGTTTCACCCAAATCAATTTTCAGGAACTTACCGCCCAGCGACTCAACCTGCTCGGCTACCACCGGGCGCGTGTCGTATGCCAGTACGTTGGCACCTAAGCGCTTTGCAGTTGCAATGGCCTGCAGACCGGCAACACCGGCACCGATAATGTAAACTTTCGCCGGCTTGATGGTGCCCGAAGGCGTCATCATCATTGGCAGAATCCCCGGCAGATGCGTAGCAGCCTGCATCACCATGACATAGCCAGCCAGACTCGCCTGCGAACTCAGCGCATCCATTTTCTGGGCGCGGGAAGAACGCGGGATCATTTCTACCGACAATGTGGTCAGTTTTTTCGCAGCCAGTGATTCCACTAATTCCTGCTGGAAAAAGGGGTCAATGTGTCCAATCACCAGGGCAGACGGTTTCAGTCGGGCGTACACCGCTTCGACAGGACGATTCACGCACAATAACGCATCCGTTTCCTCAAGCGCAGCGCCGGCATCTTCAACCACCATGGCACCAGCTTCAGTAAACTCTGTGTCCGCATAACCTGACAGAACACCAGCGCCCTGTTGCATGACCACGGTCATACCTCGCTTCACCATTCGCTTCACACTGGATGGCGAAACCGCACATCGCTTCTCTGTGTGACCTTGTTGTTCGAGTCCTTCATTTAATATCAGTACTTTCAATGTCTTCTCCTCAGGCACGGGATACTGAGACTCATGATCCGAACACATGCGTGCTCGCATTGTTAATTTATAATTTTTATTGTTAACCAAATCTAATATCTATTGCCACCGGTGGCAATATACATATTTATATCAAAAAGGAATATGCAAGGGGTTAGTTAGCGCTGAATGTTTAGCCAAACTTCCCTGTATATTTAGAAATTTTAAACACACTATCGAATGAAAAATTTGAGCTTAAAGAACGGAAAATTATTAAATACAATAAGTTATGCTATATAAAAATTTGACTATATCTAAGTCTATGATGTGAACAGACTATTTATGATCCTGCCAATAAGTGAAATGATTGACGAGATAATGCTCATTCACAGAATCAATAAAAGCATTCAATTGTGGAACTTTTAAACAGGGAAAATGACACGAAACAGATCAGAGGAGAATGAAAAACAACCAACTGTCAAACAAAATGCACACCTGTGGTTCAGCATTTTGCTCATGAATGGTGCGTCTGCACTTATTATGTGATAGTTGACTGAGGGAATGGATAGTCTTCCCTTTCGGGAAGACCCTGAATTGAAATCAGCTGCGGTACAAGGTTTTGATCAGGTGATAGCCGAACTTTGTTTTTACCGGTCCGTGCAATTTAAGCACTTCTTTTTTAAACACTACGTCATCAAATTGTTTCACCATCTGTCCGCGGCGAAATTCACCCAAATCTCCGCCCCGCTTTCCCGACGGACACGTTGAGTGTTTCTTTGCCAGTGCGGCAAAGTCTTTGCCTTTCTTCAGTTGTTCAAGAATGGAAAGGGCTTCTTTTTCAGTCTTAACCAGAATATGAAGAGCAGATGCGGTAGCCATAACAGATGTTCTTATAAAAAGTGATGCAGAGAATTATAACGAAAGCGGGGCGAAAAAGGCATTTCTGCACAAAATGCCCTATCTCATATTTTGTTATAGAATGACAGAAAGACGATGGTGATGACGGCACGAGTGGACGTCACGGGGCGGGAGAAGAGAAAATATGTCTGAATTGTTGGTCAGGCGGGTCGTTGCAATACTATTAATGCTCATATCACATTCCGCTGCTGCTGAGTCCTTTTCTGTGGGCATTGTTCCGCAGCACTCGCCGAAAAAGCTCGCTGAGGCGTGGCAACCTTTGCTCAGCTATATCGGGTCTGAGACCGGACACACTTTTCACTTTGAAACCGCGAAAGATATTCCGACATTTGAAAAAGCACTGTCAGAAGGCAAATACGACATTGCTTACATGAACCCTTATCACTTTGTCGTTTTTCACAAAAATCCCGGTTACCGCGCGCTGGTCCGCCAGAAAGATCAAACCATTCAGGGCATCATCGTTGTGCCGCGTGACAGTCCTTTTACACAATTGTCTGATCTTAATGGCACCAAAATCGCCTTTCCGGCCCCGGCCGCTTTTGCCGCCAGTATTATCCCCCGCGCAACCATGCAAAAAGAAGGCATTAACTTTACACCCGTTTATGTGCATTCCCACGATTCCGTCTATCTGAATGTAAAGAGGGGATTTTTTAAGGCCGGCGGCGGGATTTACCGGTCTCTGCAAGCCACAGATGACGACGTTAAAGAGAACCTGAAAGTGCTCTGGTCAAGCCAGGCCTATACGCCACATGCCATAGCGACGCATCCCCGGCTGTCAGAGGAAATTCGCGGACAACTACTGAATGTTCTCACAACCATGGCGCCTGGCGGAAAAGGCAGTGACGCATTAAACAGTCTCAAAATGAAAGGATTCTCGGAAGCATTTTCTGCGGACTGGGATGACATCCGTGCGCTGAACATAGACTTACTGCAGCAAGAGAACCCGTAGTTCCTATGCGAATATCATTAAAATTAAAAACAATACTGGGTGTGGCCTTAATAGAGGCAACATTGCTTGCACTGCTGCTGACAACAACCTTTAACCTGCTGACCAACCTGGTTAACGATGCGGTGGTCAAGCGCGCGAATACAACGGCTAACCTGTTTTATTCAACGACTAAAAACGCTTTTTTGTCATTCGATCTGGCCGGCATTGAGGCTGATGTCAACGAACTGCTTTCTGATTCAGATATTCATTACGTCAAAATAACTGATACCTCCGGCAGAGTCTTCGCATCAGGTGGCAACGAACAATCACTGAACTCAGACTTTCAAGCCGATACGTCTGTTAGCCTGGCCAGTGACGGGATTTACGATATCCGCCGCCCGATCATGGTTGATGATACCTTGTACGGTTATATTGATCTTGGAATTGATATTGCGGCGGTGAAAGCGTCACTGAGCGACATTCAGCAGTGGGCTTATACCATCGCAGTCATTGAAATGGTTCTTGTTGCGCTGTTTTCCTATTTTCTCGGAAGTTATCTGACAAAGCAGATCAATATTCTTCAACAGGGCGCCCGCAGGCTCATTCAGGCTTCAAAAGAAAACAAATATGAAGATATCAAGGTGAATGTGCGTACCAACGATGAGCTCGAAGAGTTAGCGACGGTATTCAATCATTTAATCTCGCATCTTGAAGAAGAGCATATCCGCAGAGCCGAAGCGGAAAATGCCATACATAACCTGAATCAGTCTCTGGAATACAGAGTCCGCGAACGCACCAATGAATTAAACAGAAAAAATGAAGAGCTGTCGCAGTCAAACAAATCGCTGAAAGAAACCCAGCAGCAATTACTTCAGGCAGAAAAGATGTCGTCAGTGGGCCAGCTTGCTGCCGGCGTCGCTCACGAAATCAATAACCCAGTAGGATTTGTCAGCAGTAATCTCGACACGCTGAAAGAGTATTTAGCCAGCTTTGAAATACTCTACAGAGATCTGATGGAAGTCACGCAAGCACAAACCAATGAGGTTGCGTTAGCAAAGATTGCGTCATTGAAAAATTCTCAGGCCTACCAGTCAATGGACTTTATTAGTAACGACGTTTCTCATCTCATCAAAGAATCTGAACACGGTTTACAGAGAGTGGAAGAAATTGTCAGCAGCCTTAAACAATTTTCCAGAATCGACACGGATCAGAAGCAACTTTTTGATTTGAATAACTGTGTGAAAACCACATTAGCGCTGGTGAACAACAAGCTCAAATATGCCTGCGATGTAGACATTAACTACGACGAATTGCCCCGCGTTATGATGAACGTTGGCAAAATTTCTCAGGTTATTACCAACCTGCTGATTAACGCCGCGCAGGCAATTGAAGAAACCGGACGGCGGGGTAAGCTGGAAGTGCGCACCAGAGCAAACAGTAACGGCACCGTAGAACTTATCGTCCGTGACAATGGCTGCGGGATTTCAGACGAAAACCTGCAGAAGATATTCAATCCTTTCTTCACCACCAAAGACGAAGATACGGGTACTGGCCTGGGCCTTTCCATTTCGTACGAAATAGCGAGAGAGCACGAAGGGATGCTCAGCGTTGAAAGTGAGCTCTATACCGGTACTGAATTTACGCTGACCTTACCAGTTTACGGCGCAGCATAAAGCAGGAGCGCTCCGGCAGGGTTCGCGGAATAACCGTGGCAACTTCCTCACTGCCGGGATGATCTGAACTCAGGTGAAAACAGGTAAATGAATTCACCTGAGCGCCCTCATCAATCAGTGGATCAAGTACATCCCTGCTGACGTACCAAGCATAACTTCTAAATCGCCGGATTCCGAGCGACGAGCACGCAACGCACCTTTGCCTGCTCTGCCGTTCAATTTCGGACCGGACCAGACAATATTGCCATTGGTTGCAATGCTTCGCAGAACAGAATGAGAGCCGTACCAACTGCTGTCATCACCGGTTACCACCAGTATGTTAGACGGGATAACAGGGTCCGCAATCATATCAGTGATCTCAAACGGGAAGTTGTATTCCGCCACCAGTTCCACACCACTGTCTGAAAATGCCAGCATGTTCATTTCCTCGTCGTTACCACCGGAACAAACAAACTGACGGCTGTTTTCACCGCCGGTAAACAGTACCTGCGGACATTCAATGTCATACGAGCTGCCGGTGATAAATGCATTACTTCCCAGCGTCAGTAACTGTACCTTTTGGTAACCGCTGGTCACGACCAGATTCAGTACATCATCAATAAATACCGCATCAAAATCACTGACTCCCTGAGGGCTCGTATACGATGCCACCAGCAGCTGATTCTGAATGTCGACAACCTTAATCGCCGGCCCGTCCTGATAGACCGCATCCTCATAGCCGTCGCCGTTGACGTCTATGGCCATTATCTTGCCGATAGTGCTGTCGTAGTCACCGTCAACGGAATACTGAACAGACATATCGCTTAACTGCACTGCACCGAAGGCGCCGTCATACAAGGAAGTCAGTGGCAGGAAAATATCCCCTGCGCCATCGTTATTAAAGTCAGTCGTTACCGCCTGAGTACTGTGGTCCCAGTTAGTAGACAGCTCTTCACCCACTGTTATAGTGCCATCGCCGGTGAGCGTAACGATAACGGAGCCGTCATAACCGCTTTCAGTACTGGGCACAAAGAACACGGCGCGCTCATCACCGGAAGTGATTTCAGACCAGCCCGCAGCATAGAAATGGTCAAGCTGAACACCGGTGGTATTTTCTTTTACCGTTGCACCACTAGCGGTGTAGTCTGCAGTGATCAGGCGGTCTGCGCCTGAACTGCTGGTGCCTGAACCCCATAAGATTTCCGCACTGCCGTCGTTGTCGATATCACCCATGGTTAGCGATGAGGAACCATGGTCCTGCAGCCCGACCTGCCAAACTGTATCCAGCTGATTACTGCCATTCAGAGAATACGCAGTTACATTGCCCCACTGACAATCACTCACCACGATTTCATCTGTCGCATCATCGTAGAGATTGTATGCATGCATATCGCAGGTATCGTCAAGCGACAATGACGCCAGCTGAGATTTATCAACCGCGGAATACACGTAAAGCGCATCCCAGGCACCGGCACCAATGATCTCATCGATACCATTGCCGTTGAGGTCGCCAACCGTAACAAATGAACTACCAAATCCGGAGCCGAAAAACCATTCATTCGCACCAGTGGTCAGGTCGTATACCAGACCAGTGTTCATAATCAGCTCTACATTACTGTCGGCATCCACGTTCCCGGCAGCGATTGCCCGGAAGTTGTTCGTGCTGAAGCTGAGTGTTGTGACCAGCTCACTTCCCAACTCACTCACAAAAATGGATGTTTCACTAGCGTCGTAATCTGCATTCTTAACAGAATAAATCAGTTCATTGACGCCGTCGTTATCGGTATCAGCCAGTAACGCTTCACTGAAATAATCGTCAGTTTCCAATAAAACCCGTGCATCTTTAGTTAAATCATCAATCAGCCAGAAGGTTTTTTCAGTGATAACTAAAATTTCAGGTGTACCGTCCTGGTCCATATCTGCGGGCAATACCTGCTGAATATTCTGTTCATCAGACAGCGCGTAGGGATATGCCCATTTCTGTTGATATTTACCATCAACCAGCGTCAGTAAAAATACCCGTGAGCCATTGTCTGTTCCCAACAATTCATTGCTACCGTCGCCATCAAAATCGGCCACCCACTGGGAATTATTCCGGTGAGGCACTTCCACGCCGGAACGGAACAACGGCTGCGCTTCATCAGCGTTCACCGTCACATCAAAGTATTCCTCGATAGTATTATTCGGGTTCTGACTGTTGCTCACACCGAAGGTATACACCATCTGGCTGAAAAGTTGATTGTCCGGTACAACCCAGGTCACAGTACCATCTGAAGCTAACGTGGCTCCCTCCGGTGCGCTCGCCAGTGCCGCCAGGTTTTCATTGCCAGGTACATCTGCATCGGTCAGTGATAATGAGAAGGTAATGGTATCGCCGGCACGGACATTTTCCGGCACATTGCTTACCGTAACAACGGCTGGTGTATCTTCCACAAAGATGCTGAGGGGATAGGATTCCACCGTATTGATTGAGTCAGACACTACCATTGACACCTCTATCCACTGATCAACTGTCACAGAGTATGCAGGCAGCGTGTTGCCGTGAACGCCTTCAAGCAACCTGCCGTTCAGATACCAGTTGTAACTGACAGTCAGATCTTCGTCCGGGGTATCAAGGTCGTAATAATTACCGGGCAGCACAACAATTTCCTGTGCCACAGACAGCCCCTCAGCATCTTGCAGATAAGGCGACCCTACATAAGGTGTCAGAGAGATTTCGGCGAGGTTATATAATTCTGTATCACTCACCGGTGTTGTAACGAAACCATACACACTTTCAAAGTACTTACCGGCGTCGGCCTCGCCGTCATTGTCGAGATCCTGCGTGTACATCACCATACCCTGCAAGAACTTCAGCTGTGCTTCACCGTCGTTGAACACAACGGTACTGCCGTAAAAATACGGCATATCCAGCTCGTCAGTATCCAGCGACACATCTACATGACCTTCAGACCCCACACTGACACGGCCTTCAATCCGCAGTTCTGGCGACGCCCAGTCATCACTGGTGGTCATGCTGGCATCAATCAGATAGCTTTCATCGCCAACCGTAGCACTTACGTATTGCTCACTAACCGAAGTCGTCACGCCGGTTTGCATTGAAAATGAATCACTGAAGGTAATCAGGCCTGACATAGACACCGGGACATCGTCTTCCCAGTTAAGATTGGAGAAATACAGTGTGTATTCCATTTTGCTGTCGGTGACGACATCAATAGAAACCGCCGCTACACCGGACAACGCAAAGCTGTTGTAGTAAGACTGACAATCACTGAAATCCATGGACAACTTACCGGTACCGTTATCATTAAACTTTCCGGTGTATTTTACTGTACCGCTTTCATCACACTGAAGGGTGCTGTTAATTGAACCGTCACTACTGAGTTCATTTTCAATATCGTGTTCACCGATATCAGGCACAGTGAGAATATTGTCGTCAAACAATACACTGTACACATGCTGGGCCAGGGCAATATCTATCTCTGCTTTGCCGGATTCACCATTATAACGGGTATCAGCCTGCGTTTTTGCAGCTGTGGTTAACTGTGATTTGGTATGAGATTGTGCGTCAGAAATGATCTGTACAGGCGTTTTTGAAGGCGTTTGTGTGCCGCCGCCGGAAGAACTGTCAGAGCCACCGCCGCCACCGCATGCAGATAGAGCCAGCGCTAACGCAGAAAGAGAAAAGACACGTACAACGTTATTCATGTTTTCATCCTTGAACTTTAGATACCACAACTACAAAGTTCGGCTAATTTAGCGACTTTTTCACTTCCGGTCGAGTTAAATGTAAAGATTTTGTCAAGGATTACTTTTTGCAAAAAGTGGGGATAGTATTCTTGTTTAACACTATCCCCTCTGTAGCAAAAATGCGCGCAATTACAGCGACGGACGATATCTCAGCGATACCCCGACAGAACGTCCTACCACATCATAACCGCTGACAGTATTGAAGCGGGTTGCGCCTGCGGACGGCACCGGTGGTTCCTTGTCGAACAGGTTGTCAACACCGGCACTCAGCTCAAGTTCACCGGTTGCCTGCCAGGAAGCCGCCACATCAATGTAGTTCTGCGCGGAAATCCCGATAGTGCGGTCGCTGGCATAGTCCACATCACCAATCCGGCGCCAACTGACCTGCACGTTCCAGGCATCCAGCCCCCAGCCAAGTGACAGACGATGCTTATAGTCCGCCTGCAATGAGCTGGCGTAGTCACCGGTACAGGCTGTGCCATAGGTGCCTTTACAGTCTTCAAATAGCAGGGTCGGATCAAGCTTTTTCTTAGCTTCAGTAACCAGGTTAGCTGAGTAGTTTAGGGTAAAATCACCACCCATCGCTTCCGGCGCTGCAAACTGATACTGAGCAGAGATATCCAGACCTTCCTGAATAAAGGTACTAACGTTGAAGTCATTGACAAGAGCCGTAGTGATAAAACCAGTTTCCTCATCACGCAGCACTGCGCCACACAACGGGTTGCCCGCAACAGGGTTATCGATATAACAGTTCTGCAGCGCCGCAGCCGGCTGAATAACCCAGATAGCATCATTAATCTCAATGCTGTACCAGTCAATGGTCACGTCCAGACCTTCAACATATTCCGGAGTATAAACCACACCAATGGTAGTGGAATCCGCTTTCTCCGGTCTGATATCCGGGTTACCACCGTAGGTATACAGCGCGGTAGAGGAATCCCACTCAGTTCCCACTGCCGGTGCGCCGTAGCGGGCACACTGGTCGGCATCGCCGGTACCTAACAAGCAGGGATCACCCTCAAAGCGTCCCGCCAGACGGCTGATAAACTGGTCACTGTACGGGTCAAACAAGGCCAGAGACAAACCGGAAACCGGCCCTGCGAATTCGCCAAGGTTAGGCGCACGGAAGGCGGACTGACGAGTCCAGCGCAGACGCCAGTCATCATTCACCGTCCAGTTCAGACCCAGCTTGTGAGTGTTGTCAGCATCCGTATTGGAATAGCTGGAGATGCGGTATGCACCCTCAAAATCCAGCTGCTGCACGAAGGGCATGTCGGCGAGCAGGGGCACCAGCACCTCGGCAAAGGTTTCTCTGCTGTAGAAGCTGGCGTCTATTTCTGCTGAACTGCCGGATGAGAAAGTGGTGCCGAGGCGGAACGCGTCGCCCGGCATCTGCACACCGGCTTCGCGACGATACTCATAGCCGATGGCGTAGCTTACCGGCCCTGCCGGCAATTCAAACAGCGGCGTTGATTCACCGGAGAAAGTGATGGCGGCCACGTTCTGCGTGCGCTCGCGATCATGATAAATCAGAGTGGTTTCTAAACTGCTGAGCGCTACTGACGGATCGAATAGATCCACGGTATTGGCGATGGCGGCAAAAGTGCTGCTGCCCGACGCGCTGGTGTCATAACCGCTGCCAAAAACCTTATCGGTTTCTTCGGTTTTGCCATGTTGGGCATAAACGTCATAACGCAGATAATCGGTGATATCACCTTTAAAGCCCGCCTGGAACTGCACCGTATCGCGCATGGTCCGGGTGCGCTGCAGGCCAAGGCCTAAATTACGGTTCACCGTTACCTGAGCCTGACCATTGTCATCAAAGGTCAGGCGGCTGGCAATATCGTCAGTGATGTAAGGGTTATCGGAAGTCAGGGTTACCGTCTCATTCACGGAAACCGGCGTCTGACCTACACTGCCTGCCGACATTACCTCAACCCGGGAGTACATAGCGCGACCGTAGAAAGTCACGTTGTCATGCAGATCAACGTCCCAGAACAGGCCGGTAGATTTACGGGTCATGGGCGATACCAGATACGACGCTGCGGTCACGTCGTTGGTGTTCATCTCACCGGTGATGCTGCCGTCATCGGCAATGCCGAAACTGTTGCCGCTGGCCACATCGGTGTAATAACCGCCGGTGTTAACCACACTGGTGCTGTTGAGCATGGCAAAATCACGCTCGCCGGCCAGCAGGGCATCCCGGTCGGAGTAGCTGACAAAGCCGGTCAGGTGACCTTTACCATCTAGTATATCGCCACCGAACACCGCCTCGGCATTGAACTGCTCAGCGCCGCCATCGGGAAATTCGTAGCTGGTAGAGAATTCCATCCCGGAGAAGTCATCATCGAGAATAAAGTTAACCACACCAGACACGGCATCTGCGCCATATACAGCTGCCGCGCCGCCGGTCAGCACGTCTACCCGCTTAATAAGTCCGGCCGGAATAGCATTCACGTCTACAGCGTTACGGAAGCCGAAGGGCACTGCCCGGGTACCATCCAGCAGAACAAGCGTCCGGTTCTGGCCCAATGCACGTAAGTCGATGGTGGTGGCTGAACTGCCACTGGCACCGTCACCCGGCGCCTGGGGCAGTTTGAAAATAATGTCTTCAACGTTTACTGCACGGTCGAGCTGAAGCTGGAACTCATCGATGGAGGTCACAGGGCTCGTAGCCACTATCTCTGCTCTGGGGATTCGCGTACCTGTGACGCTGACCACTTCAACATTTGCTGCATCATCACTGGCAGCTTCCTGCGCATATATGCCGGCAGAGCCCAGAGTCGCGAATAACGAAAGATTGATTGTGAGCGCCAGCTTACTCAAGCGGCGATTCGGCCTTACATCCGTGTTCATAGTCATAAAAACTCCGGGTTGTGTGTTCGGAAAATCGGTTTGGCCCGTCGACGCTACAGCCGGGGATCAGCGCAGAGAGCAGAAAGTTGGGATGCGGAAGTTTTGTTCTGAGGCATTATCACCACCACATAACAATTTTTTATCTCATATGAATTGTAAATTCAAGAATATTTTATTATGAAGTCCAATTTCTCAGCTTTCCAACGTTGGATAAAACATCAAATCAAACAGGTAGCAATTTTCTATAAAAATGGCCAGTTTACGGCTCTGTAAACTCATGTAGTGCGGGATCAAAAGTTGGTCCAGCAGTGATGTGAAAAATGAATTTGAGATAAAGCAGTGACCTGCGATTTAGTTCCACAATCTCAAAGAGCAGCACAGGGCTTAATTTTTAGGGTAAAGGAAATAAAAGACAGCTATTGGGAAGCTGATGGAATATCGTGGGAAAAGATTAAGGGAAAAGTGTGAAACTAACCGTGATACAAATCGTACCACAGTTAGTTTCAATAGGCTTCTAACTCATTGAATTACAACGAGTGGCTGAAGCGGAGAATGATTACATCATTCCACCCATGCCGCCCATTCCGCCCATGCCACCCATATCTGGTGCTGCAGGTTCGTCTTTAGGCAGTTCAGCAACCATCGCTTCTGTGGTGATCATCAGAGAGGCGATAGACGCTGCGAATTGCAGCGCTGAACGAGTCACTTTAGTCGGGTCAAGGATACCCATTTCCAGCATGTCGCCGTACGTGTCGTTACCTGCGTTGTAACCGTAGTTACCTTCGCTGTTCTTGATTTCGTTAACAACAACAGACGCTTCCGCACCAGAGTTGATAGAGATTTGGCGCAGAGGCGCTTCCATCGCGCGCAGAGCCAGCTTGATACCGTGAGTCTGGTCTTCGTTGTCGCCAGTCAGTTCTGCCAGTTTTGCAGCAGCACGAACCAGTGCAACACCACCACCAGGTACTACGCCTTCCTGTACCGCAGCGCGGGTAGCGTGCAGTGCATCTTCAACGCGGTCTTTCTTCTCTTTCATTTCAACTTCAGTAGCAGCACCCACTTTGATTACCGCAACACCGCCAGACAGTTTAGCCAGACGTTCCTGCAGCTTCTCTTTGTCGTACTCTGAAGAAGAATCTTCGATTTGACCACGAATCTGTGAACAACGACCTTCAATAGCCGCTTCATCACCCGCACCGTCAACAACAGTCGTGTTGTCTTTGTTGATAACAACGCGCTTCGCCGTACCTAAGTCTTCCAGCTGAACTTTTTCCAGCTCCAGACCAATCTCTTCAGAGATAACAGTACCGCCAGTCAGGATAGCGATATCCTGCAGCATCGCTTTACGACGGTCACCGAAACCAGGTGCTTTAACAGCAGCTACTTTCACGATACCGCGCATGTTGTTAACAACCAGAGTGGCCAGGGCTTCGCCTTCAACATCTTCAGCGATGATCAGCAGAGGCTTGCCCGCTTTCGCCACGCCTTCCAGCGTAGACAGCAGTTCACGGATGTTAGAAACTTTTTTGTCAACCAGCAGGATGAACGGGTTGTCTAATTCAACAGTGCCGTTTTCCTGGTTGTTGATGAAGTAAGGAGACAGGTAACCGCGGTCAAACTGCATACCTTCAACCACGTCAAGCTCGTTTTGCAGAGCCTGACCTTCTTCAACAGTGATAACACCTTCTTTGCCAACTTTTTCCATAGCTTCAGCGATGATTTCGCCTACTTCTACGTCAGAGTTTGCAGAGATAGTACCTACCTGTGCGATAGACTTGCTGTCGGCACAATCAGTAGACAGGGCTTTCAGCTCTTCAACTGCAGCGATAACGGCTTTGTCGATACCGCGCTTCAGATCCATCGGGTTCATACCCGCTGCAACTGATTTCAGACCTTCAGTTACGATAGCCTGCGCCAGAACGGTTGCAGTAGTAGTACCGTCACCCGCTTCGTCGTTTGCTTTAGACGCAACTTCTTTAACCATCTGCGCGCCCATGTTCTCGAACTTATCATCCAGTTCGATTTCTTTGGCTACAGATACACCATCTTTAGTGATGGTAGGCGCACCGAATGATTTATCCAGTACTACGTTACGGCCTTTAGGACCTAAGGTTACTTTTACTGCGTTTGCAAGAATGTTAACGCCTTTCAGCATCTTCGTGCGGGCGTCATCACCAAAACGTACTTCTTTAGCTGCCATGTTTAAATTCCTCTAAATACGGTTAAAACGTTAAACGTCTATTACTCAACGATTGCCAGAATGTCGCTTTCGCTAACGATAAGCACTTCTTCACCTTCCAGCTTCTCGGTTTTTACACCGTAACCGTCGTTGAAAATAACGGTGTCGCCAACTTTTACGTCAAGAGCTTTAACTTCACCGTTCTCAAGGATACGGCCGTTACCCACGGCGATAACTTTCGCACGGGTAGATTTTTCTGCAGCAGAACCGGTAAGCACGATGCCGCCGGCAGATTTGGTTTCTTGCTCAGCGCGCTTAAGGATTACGCGGTCGTGTAAAGGACGAATTGCCATTTTCAAGTCTCCTGAAAATTCCAACTATCTAAATGTTAGTTAACAAGGACGTACGGTCTTGTGTACGCCATTTACTGTATAGAGAAAGCAGTTTCCTGCCTTCAAATCGTGTTCTGCGTGGAGAGATGGGGGAGTCACCCTACAACTTCAAGGGGATTTGGTGAAAAAAATGCAAATTTTTTTACTTTTCTTAGGGGAGCGGGATAAATAATTGAAGAACAGAACAATCAGGCCACACGACGGAGCGTGCGGCCGCAGAAGCTTATTTAAGGCGGGGCTTATCTTCACCGGCTGATTTGTCGGTGTACTGGCCTTCAAATACATCGCCGTCAGCATTGTACTGGCCACCCTGAGGACGCTGACCGAATGGATCGGCGCCACCGGCAAAAGGTCCCTGTTGCTGGAACGAACCGGCCGTGACCACACGCATCTTCATATGCTTGCTGACAAATCCGGCGATAAGGTGACGGGTCCCGGGCAACACCAGCAAAATACCGAAAATATCCGTGATAAAGCCCGGCGTTACCATTAACACACCGGCCACGGCCAGCATCAGGCCCTCCACCATTTCTTTGCCCGGCATTTCACCGCGCTGCATTTTTTCCTGCGCTATCTGTAAGGTGTGAATGCCTTCCCGCTTCACAAAATAAGCGCCGATGAAGGCGGTTAATAACACAATTCCAATGGTGTTCCATCCGCCGATGATGCCGCCAACTTTTACCAGTAAGGCAATTTCGATGATGGGCATAATGGCGAACAGCAAAAATAAAAGTCGCAAAACTAAACCTCGTTGCTTAAGTTTAATGCCGGCTGCAGCACAAATTTACGTAGACTGTTACCAGCAAACTGAAAGGGTAAAGTGGGGTTGCTCACTTTAAACACAAGTTATTTCTTATGAGTACGACAGTTTTCACGGTAAGGGATTCGTTCTGAACAGAAAAATCTGAAAGAATACCGCTACTGTCACGGTCAGTTATAGGAAATGTCCGTTGCACCCTGATAATTCAGTATCCGGAGCTGGACGGCTGAGCCACCATCCGCGATATTGCGCTTTTTCTGAAGGATAAGCTTGTTATGAAGTATTTTTCGTCTCTGCTGTTTATTTGCCTGTGTTTATTGCTGCCCGCACAGGCCTCAGCACAAATTCCGGATTTCAATCAGGGAGACGCCTTCCCGCAACAGGAAGAGCCTCACTTTCTGCCTGTTGATGACGCATTCGTGTTTGATTTTCAGCAAAACGACGATGAACTCACCCTTAACTTTACCATTGCAGACGACTACTACCTCTATAAGCACCAGTTCAAACTGGTGGGGAAAGACGTCGAATTAGGTGAGCCGGTATTTCCGGAAGGCAAAGAAAAAGAAGATGAGTTTTTTGGACTCACCGAAGTGTACTACCACAATGTTTCCTTTACCGTACCGGTAAACCAGGCCAAAGAGGATGGCGTGGTGAAAGTCCGCTTCCAGGGGTGCGCCGACGCCGGCCTGTGTTACCCCCCGACCGTAAAAGTGATTTATCTGTCTGCTGTGGGTGATACAGAACCCGCTGTACAGGGCAGCGCACCCTCAGAAGCCACCGGCGAAGTGGTAAAATCTGAGCAGTTCGGGCTGGCTGAAAGACTGGCTGACAAAGACAATCTGCCTGTGACCTTATTGCTGTTTCTGGCGCTGGGCATTGGTCTTGCCTTCACACCATGCGTATTCCCCATGTACCCTATTTTATCCGGCATCGTGCTGGGTCAGGGTAAAGGCATGAGCTTAAGCCGCGCCTTCACCTTAAGCTTTGTGTATGTGCAGGGCATGGCAATTACCTATTCCATTTTAGGTCTCGTAGTTGCTTCAGCGGGCGTACAGTTCCAGGCAGCCCTTCAGCACCCGGCCATTCTGGGCGTGTTTATTGTGCTGTTTATTGCGCTGGCCATGGCCATGTTCGGTGTGTATGAAATTCAGTTGCCGTCGTCCTGGCAAAGCAAACTTAACGATGTAAGCAATAATCAGAAACGCGGCAATTTTGCCGGTGTATTTGTGATGGGTGTACTGTCCGGTCTGGTGGCTTCTCCCTGCACCACCGCACCGCTTACCGGTATTTTGTTGTTTATCGCACAAACCGGCGACATGACACTGGGCTTCATTTCACTGTACGTACTTAGCCTGGGAATGGGTATTCCTCTTATTCTGTTTGGTATGACTGGCGGAAAACTGCTTCCTAAGGCCGGTAACTGGATGAACGTGGTGAAGGTGAGCTTCGGCTTTATGATGCTCGCCGTTGCGATTCTGTTTATCGAGCGCCTGTGGTCTTCGTCCTGGACTAATCTGCTATGGGCATTAACGGGTCTTGCTACCTTCTCTTACTACAGCGTAGTCAATCAGCCCACACAGCCATCTTTCATGAAGGGTGTACGCACCTTGCTTATTTCACTGGGCTTATTCGCCAGTGCAATGACCGGTTATGTCACGCTGTTTGGCGGCACGTCATCGCCGGTTGCGCAGCAAAATGGTCAGCACGGGAATGATGCGGGTCATCCGGAATTTATGGTCGTTAAAAACCTGGATGACTTCGAACAGAAGCTGGCTGCTGCAAATGCTGAAGGCAAAACGGTGATGGTCGACCTGTACGCCGACTGGTGTGTGGCCTGTAAAGAATTTGAGAAGTACACCTTTCCCGATGAGGCGGTCATCTCTGCGCTTTCAAACACGGTATGGATGCAAATCGATCTCACAGAGAACACGCCGGTGAATCTGGCTTTCCAGGACGAGTTTGATGTACTGGGATTGCCCACCATTTTGTTTTTCAATACTGCCGGTGAAGAAATCAATCAGTCCAGGGTAACGGGGTTTATGAGAGCAGACGCATTTGCTGACCACGTGAACCGGGCACTGGGCAATCAATAGCGGACCGGCCCGCTAAACCGCAGGCATAAAAAAAGCCCCTTGGGAGAAGGGGCTTCGGGTCCAGGTGAGACGTTATTTTAGTAACGCGCCTCGAACGTTAATCTTACTGAGCGCGGAGCCTGCCAGCTGTAAGCTGCGCCATACCACTGGTTAACTGTACCTTCACTACTTTCGTAATGTTCATTCAGCGCCAGCGCTTCTTGTGTATTTAACACATTGAAGATGTTAATGGACGTACGCATATCGACACCCTCGTAAGAGAATGCGTAAGCTGCTGACAAGTCAACCTTAAAGGTCCACGGTGTACGACCTGCACTGCCACGTGGTGCATAGCGGTAAAGCTTGTCTTCCTGTGCACAGGTATCACCCTCTACAGCACAGCCCTGATAGATGTAGAACGTATCGCCGTAGCTGCCGTATACATTCGGATCTGTATCCGGGTAGCCCTGACCAAACGCAGACAGCGGACGACCGCTTGAAAGCGTAGAGTTAAAGCCCACTGTGAAGTCTTCAGTTACGTCATACGAACCATACATCTTGAACACGTGACGACGGTCGTTAGGCTGGTAGCCACTTGAACCATCCATGACTGCAGGGAAGTCGAAGTCTTGCGTTACACCCGCATCTGCCTGACCGATATCAGATTTAACCGCACCTTCAAAGTTACCCCAGCTGCGAGACCAGGTGTAGATGAAGTTCAGACGGTAGTCCTCTGCACGGTAGTCAATTTTAGCCTGCCATGACAGATACTTGTTCTCTGCTTCAGGCAGCATCAGCGTTTCCGCAGTGTGCGTTGTCAGAGAGCCGGGATCAGCCACGCCGTCGAAAGTTTCGTGATCAGGCATCAGCTCCTGTGTGCCATCCCAGTAGTAACCATCTTTGTACCAGCTCATGTCTTCGCCCGGATTCACCATAACGCAGAACGGGTAAGCGTAACGACCACAGTAGTCATCCAGTGCACTGGTCACTTCGCGGTACGTACCGATCACTTCCATGGAGAGATCTTCGGAAATCGCACGCTGGTAACCTAAGATGTATTCATCTTTCGCGAACGGGTCAGCTTCCTGAGCCTGGAAAATATCCTTTTCAGGAATAGCCGGTAATGAACTCGCGTACTGAGAATTCTCTACAGTACCATTCACAGGGTTCAGGCCGGTAGGTACGCCGGTTGCGGCGTCGATACCGTCAAAGGTGTAGTAAGTGGTTGTATCACTTACACCGGCAGCAGAACGGTAAATAGTATTGTTCGCAATTGGCAGATAGTAACGGCCATAGTTACCGTACAACTTAGACTCGCCATCGCCTTCCACATCCCACGTAAAGCCTAAGCGCGGAGCAATGTCGGTATCAAAATCAAACAGTTCCTTACCTGTCGTACCTTCACCGGAGAAGATGTCTTTACGGATACCGATAGATAACATCAGAGTGTCTGTTACCTGCCATTTATCTTCAATGTAGTAAGCAGTCAGATCAGACTCGAAGCTGCCACCACCGGAGAAGATACGGTCTGAAACCAGATCCTGTGCAGCACCGGTGTTGTTCACGTACAGCGAACCGGAGTCGCCCTGAATGTTACCGCCGGCGGCCAGCGTTTCATACGTCCATGAGTGACCGGCAATCGGCTGAGTGACACGGATGGATTCACGGGTTTGTTTATCCAGACCAGCGTTGATTTTGTGGTCGCCCCAGTAGTATTCGATATCGAAACGATACTGGGTATTTTCATCTTCGTTAGCGCCGAAAGAGCCGCCGGGACCACATGAAGAAACACGCTCTGCATCGGTAATGCCGTCACGTGCATCAGTTACGCTTGAACAATCAAGGTTACTGGGGTCAGAGCTGTAATCAGTCTGGATGTTACCCCACATTGCGCTAACAGACAGGTCGTCATTGAGGTAACCGGTATAGGTCACACTTTTCGCTTCACCGCCGCGCTTACGCAGGAATGAACCGGAGTAGTCACCAATAGTTCCGGTTTCAGCATCGTAATCGTAGACGGTACGGGTTGTTTCGTTCTTGTCTGAATAACCGAAGAAGCTCAGGCGGTGATTTTCAGTGATATCCCAGTCAATTTTAGCGCCCCAGAACAGATTATCTGAACCGGATGACTCATCAACGTTCATGATATTCGCACCGGCAAAGCGTTCAGTACCGTTAGTGCCACCAAACTGGTTATGCACATCCCGCGGATTGATCAGCGCATAGAAGAACAGCTTATCTTCAATAATGGGACCTGATGCAGAAACGGTATAATCAAAGGAATTGTCGAAATCGTTTGTGGTATCACGGAAAATAGCGCCGGTGCCCTGACGGCCACGGGATACACTGCCTTCTTCCTGTAAGCCATTCGGCGTCCAGTTGGCTGTGAAGTCAAATTCCCATTCGTTAGTACCGCTTTTGGTTACCGAGTTAATTACACCGCCGGTTGTACGGCCGAACTCTGCAGAATAACCACCGGTTTTAACCTGAAACTCTTTGTAGAATTCAAAAGGTACGGAACCGCAACCCAGACCCTGACGGGTATTCGTTACTTCCAGACCGTTGATGTAGCAAGAGTTTTCAGCAACCGATGCACCACCGAAAGAGGCGGTATTACCGAATGCCGAATCACCGGCTACTGCACCCGGCGCCAGCAGTGCAACCGATGTAAGGTCACGGGCAATAGGCATGCGGTCAATTTCGGTTTCGCCCATTACAAGGCCGGAATCCATAGAGGTTAAATCGATGGCTGAAACTCGGGCGCCGGTAACTTCAATACGCTCTGCGGTTAATTCGTCGAGGTTAAAGTCAGCTTCTTTGTTAGAACCAAGGGACACGCGCAGCTCGTCTTCAGCTAACACTTTGCCATTGGCAATGATCTGGATGTTATATGTGCCGGTATCCAGTTTTGCGAAGCGGTATGAACCATCTTCACCTACTTCTACCGTTCTGCTGTATCCCGTTTGAGGATTACTGATAACGATGGCTACTTGCTGGCCTGACATGGCCTCAACAGTACCATAAACACTTGATGTACTACCTGCAGCAGCGCTTGCATTAAAACTCACGCCCATAGCAGTACCTATCGCCAGCGCGATAAGACTCTGTCTAATCATTTTTAACTCCCTGGAATTATTATATTTATATTTTCCTGTTTGAACGGCTCAAACGAAAAACAGCGGGATATAATTACCTGAGAGAAAATAATTCAAGCAAAGGGCGTTGAAATGATAATTTTAAAAGACAAGATAATTTAAAATTATTTACATGGAGAATTATTAAACCAAAACAAATAAATTTAAAACACAATTAAGCCAGGCACAAATACACTTTAAAATCATACAGTTAATTCAAATATGAAAAAGTTAATATTGAAATAAATCAAAATCCATTTATATCTACAAATATTCATTTATTGCTTTTAATATTTCTGAATAATCATTTAAATTATCATTATTCATTTTGTCTATTAAATCAGCAAATACCTCCGGGGAATTTTGCTGCCCCAACCTCAACTGACTGTCTATTTTTTCAACATGAAAAATAAACCCTTTAATTCCTGTTGCGATTTTATTTATATATTCTTGCGCATTTTCAGATTTCCAGGTATTTCTTGATGCTTCTTTGTCATTACTGAGTGCCGTAACAATATTGACAGTTTCTTCAGCACTAACAAAATTAACCGTACCGGCAAGATGCGCAGAAACAAATAACCAGGTAGGTACACGTGGCTGCCGGGAATATAGTGCCGGTGACAGGTAGGCGTCCGGCCCCCAGAAAATAATCTTTCCGCGGTTCTGTTGCTGCAGGATTTCACACAGGGGGTTACGGATGTCGAGGTGACTTTCTAATACCAGCTGTCCCTCCCGGCTTCTGACTTTAAAAGGTAGCGGGCTGGCAGACTGTAACGGATCGGCAGCAACCAGTGTGCCCATAACAATATCATCGACCAGCTTCGCTGCCAGTTCGGGGCAATCTGAATAAAACGGGGCGGGTGCGTACATAACATCAATTCTCTGAACTTTTCGTCATGCTAGCAGAGTAGAGTCCGTCCTCCCTGTTCAGAGCAGGTCAATGTGTAACGTAATGGGGCCATTATAATGTTTCACTCTGGTTTGCACCGGTAGCTACTGGCATGCTGGTAACATGTCATACTTGCCGGTTTTGTATTTCTGAGCATGAAAACCCTTCTTCTTTTACTGCTGTGTACTGCTTTCTCTCTAAAAGCGGAGAGCTTGCTACCCGCCCAAAAAACGATTCGCTTCACCACTGATGAGGTCACCTGGCCTTTCCTCGATATTTCACCCGACGAAAGCACGCTGATTTTCGATATGCTGGGCGACATTTACACCATGCCGGCAGAGGGAGGGAAAGCCTCTTTACTGCTGGGAGGAATGGCATTTGAATATCATCCGGTTTATTCCCCGGACGGCAAACAAATCGCCTTTATCAGCGACCGCGATGGCAGCATTAATTTATGGATTGCTAATGCAGACGGTTCAGCAAAGCGAAAGCTGTCTTCCGATAAGGAAGCCATGATGTATGCCACGCCGGCATGGAGCGCTGATGGTGAGAGTGTTTATGTATCAAAGATGCACTACTCGTTGCTGGCCTTTGAAATCTATCAGTACACCTTAAGCGGCAAAGTTAACAAAATCACCGATGCCAAACCCACCGGTTCAGAAGGCTTTGACACCCGGTTAAACGCCGTGGCGGTATCGGTCAGCGATGATGGCAGCCAGCTTATTTATTCAAGAAAGTCCGGGACCACCTGGTCTCCTCAGGTACCTGCGAAATGGCAGCTTATCTCGCAATCTGCCACCGGCAATGAAACGGTTTCGCTTGTCCGTGACAGCAACAGTCTGCTTAACCCTCTCCTTTCACACGGCGGCGATTTCCTGCTTTTTGCCGCCCATCATGATGATACGCTGGACTACAAAATCCGTGACTTGCAAACCGGTAAAGAGCGCTGGCTGGGCCTGACACTGGATCAGTCCGGTGAAGAAGGCGGCTACTACACAGGTCTGCTTCCCCGTGCAGTACTGACCCGCGATGACAAAACCCTGATCACCAATATCAACGGTAAATTCAGACGCATTGAACTGGCCACCGGCGAACAAACTACACTGCCTTTTGAAGCCGAAGTCGCGCTGGAGGCAAGAAATAATACCAGAGTGCAAATAGCTGAAGAAACCGGCGCAGTAGAGAACCGTACCGTCCAGGGTGTGAATGTGCAGCCTGACACCGGGCGCATTGCGTTTTCTGCTTTCGGAAAACTCTATCTTGCCGGTGAAGGAGATGACATTTCTCCCCTGCCAACGCAAACGGATACTGCTTTTCAGCCCTCCTGGTCACATCAGGGCGGTCAGTTAGTCTTCGTAACCTGGAGCAGTACACAAAGCGGAAGTATCAGGGTATTTGACCCTGCCAGCAGTAACGCAGCGAAGAAAATCAGTCAGTACGACGACACCTACTATTCGCCGGTGTTCTCCGCTGACGACAACACTGTTTACGCACTGCGGGCCAATCAGCAGGATCGCTTAAATACGCAGGCCGAAGTATTCCAGCCCATTGACAATGCGCTGATTAAAATCGATTTATCCACCGGCCGGCAGGAAACGCTGATCCCGCGAATAAATGCGCGGCATCTGGCACTGAATGAAGCGGGTGACAGATTATTCGCCGATACCGCCGGCGGTTTTAAATCGGTTTCCCTTGTCCAACCGGATGATGTCACGACTTCATTAATCGTGGATATGTCGGGCAACCAATATATCGAAGCCAAATTACCTGCAGAAGCTGTAAGAAGAAATCCAGACGGCAAATCCATGCTTGTCCGTTCGGGTGCAAAACTCTATTTCATAGACGGCACTGAAATGTCAGCAGACGTCCCTTTCGACTTATCCATGCATCTAGATTCCCTCATCATTAAGGGCGGAGTAGATGACTTTGGCTGGCTGTCTTCCACTGAATTTTACTGGCTGTCAGGGAACACCTGGCACCGCGGTACAGTGGACAATGTCAACGCACAGACCGTTGCGTTATCAGCCCGGATCCCAAGGGATATTCCCGAACAATCCCTTCTGCTCCGGGGCGCAAAAATTTTAACCATGGCATCACCTGATGCCGTTATCGAACAAGGTGATTTGCTGATTGAGAACAACCGTATCCGCTACGTGGGCGAGGCAGGAACTGCGCCGGTAACCGCTGAAACCAAAATCATGGATTTGTCCGGCAAAACACTGATCCCCGGCTTAATCGACGCGCATGCACACTGGATGAGTCTCAACCGCACTCTTCCTGATCTCACGGGTCAGTGGGAGTTTATGGTTAATCTTGCCTACGGTGTGACATCGGGCTTAGATGTGCAGACATTCACCCCCGACACTTTTTTCTATCAGGATGCCATTGATGCCGGCCTGATTACCGGCCCCCGCGCTTTCTCAACCGGCCCCGGTATCTTCCGCAACAGCCGTATTCACAGCGTTGACGATGCAAAAGCGATACTAAAACGGTATAAAAATGACTACCGCACACAAAACCTGAAATCTTACATGGTGGGCAACCGTCTGCAGCAGCAAATGATGCAGGCGGCCAGTGAAGATATGGGCATGATGCCGACAACGGAAGGGGCCAGTAATCTGCGTCTGAACCTGCTCCATGCTATCGACGGATTCAGTGGCAATGAGCATAATTTGCCGGTTTCCCCGTTGCATAACGACGTCCTTAGTCTGTATGCGCAGAGCGGTATTTCCTATACCCCGACACTCACTGTGTTATACGGCGGCGCTGCCGGCTTATACGATTTTATTGCGCAGCGCTCTCCTTATAAAAGTGCAAAGTTGCACCATTTTATTCCAAACTTTATTCTGCAAAAGAAGATCACCGACTTACCCAGGTTCCACCGGCACAGCGATCGCCGTTATCCGTCTTTCGCACAAGATGCGATTAACCTGCAACGCCGTGGCGGTATTGTGGCGATGGGAAGTCATGGTGAAATGCAGGGCATAGGTATGCACTGGGAAATGGCTGCGTATACTGAGGGTGGTGCGACGCCCCGGGAAGCGATTTACGCCGCCACCATGGGTTCAGCGACAGCCATTGGCCGGCAGCAATTCATCGGTAGCCTGGAATCAGGTAAGCTGGCAGATATACTCATTTTGAATGACGATCCGGACGGGGACATTACCCGCACAGAGCATTTGTCCGGCGTGATTAAAAACGGCAGGCTGTATGACCCGCAAACACTGGACGAACATACCAGCGGACAACGAAAAGCACCGGCAATGTGGTTTCAGCGGTCACAGGTAAAGGACTGAGGAATGGATATTGCTTCTCCTTTCCCGTTAACCCTGGTGGATTCAGGTAAGAAAGGAGAGCACGTGAAAAGCAGCGCGGCACTACAACATGTCGACAGACCCGTCACCTCGTTATACGACGAATATCCGGCGGGTATTACGGATGACTGGCATTGCCATGAACGCAGTCAGGTGGTGTATGCCACCAAAGGCGTGATGTCTGTCACCACGGAGACCGGCAGCTACGTTATTCCGCCGCAACGTGCCTTGTGGATCCCCGCGCACATGCAACACACGGCTACATCGCGCACTGCTGTCACGCTGAAAACCCTTTATGTAGATGTGGGCAGCCGTCAGAATTTACCGGACCAGTGTCGGGTTTTTACGGTGTCAGAACTGCTTAAAGCGCTGATTAATCAGGCTGTTCAATTTCCTACGCTTTACGATACTGACAGCCGTGAAGGCCGTATCATGCAGTTGATTCTGGATGAAATTGAAGCCATGCCGGTAGATCCGCTTTCTATCCCCATGCCCACCGATCGCAGACTGGCGAAAATTTGCCAGCAATTTCTTACCGACCCGTCGCTAAATCAGAGTATTGATGAATGGAGTGAACAGGCAGGCGTAAGCCGACGCACGTTTACCCGATTATTTAAACAACAAACCCAGATAACGTTTGCGACATGGTGCCAGCAGGTACGCTTACTGGAAGCCATTTCCCGCCTGAGTACCGGCACACCTATCACCACTGTGTCCTACGATGTTGGTTACAGCAGCACCAGCGCCTTCACTTCGGTGTTTCACAAAACCTTCGGCGTACCGCCCAGCAAGTATTTCAGTTCATAGCACTCCGGCCGGAATAAGCCTTCACTTCAGTTGGCCCGCATTTATAAAATGCAGGCCTGAACGCGCAGGTTTTTTGTCAGCGGGGCAGCTAGGATGTAGCGTATAACTGATCTGCAAATACGGTATTCATGCGTAATAAAGATGGTCTGAGCCCGGGCGATATCCATGCACTCAGCATGCTGGATGCAACGGCGCAAAAAGCACTGGTAACAAATAAGTCTGTTCACAACGAGACACTTTTTTTCTGTGCACAGGAAAAGATAAGTGCATTTAACCCTGCTTTTAATGCTGTGACACACACAGATTTTTCGCTGGCCGAAGCCGCACTGAACAACTCATCCGGTGACACCGTACTGTTACCCTATTTGCTAAAAGGATCGGATGAATATTCCGGCTTTCCTATGCAATGCGGTTCGCGGTTAAGAAAGGATGCGACAGGCACAGCAATTCATCCCTTCATGGAAGCACTGACAGCCAACGGCGTGTTACCGGTTGGTATGACGGCCATGCCCGAGTTCGGCTTACTGGCTTCCGGCGAATCGCTGTTGTACGGCCCGTCAAAGAATCCGTGGCTGACTTCTCACTCAGCGCTGGGTTCAAGCACCGGAGCCGCCATAGCCGTAGCCACAGGGATGACGCCTTATGCCCATGCCTCTGATGCCGCCGGGTCCATTCGTATGCCAGCTTCAGCCTGCGGCGTGGTGGGTTTTAAGCCTTCAGCGGGTTTTAATTTACGTGCCCGTCGCTTTGATATGATTGATGACTATTTGTGTACAGACAGCCTGCTGGCACGCTCGGTAAGAGATGTCATTGACGCCACCAACTTTACCCGCCCGCCATCATTACAAAAGGTCACCCTGACGACAGAACCTGTTCATGTGGGCGTTATCCGGCAAGGTCTGGGCAATGTAGAAGCATCATCCGCAGTCGGTATCGCCCTGGAAGAACACATTGCCCTGCTACGCAGTATGCCCGGCGTCACCGTTGAAACCTGTGCTGCCCCTTATGATTTGGATGCCCTTCAAAAAGCGCTGCAGACGCTTTGGTGCTATCTCGGCGGCGGTATTGTGGATGGTGTTGCCGCACAGGGTTTCACCACCAGCGATGTGCTGGAACCCTGGCCCCATTATTTGCATCAGCGCAGAGCATCACTGAGCGATACCGCACTGCGTGAGGCTTTTCATGCCATAACCGTTGCCAAATTGCAGCTTGAAGAATTCCACCGTAAGGTCGATATTGTGCTGTCGCCGGTGGTGGCTGATCTGCCACCACCGCTTGGCTTCCTTGCACCGGATATTGACGGTGAAACCTTATGGAACCGGCTTTTCGCTTTCATGGCATTTACCCCCATTCAGAATTTACTGGGCGCCCCAAGCATAACGCTACCGGTGTATCAGCATCAGTCAGGCTTACCGGTAGGTATGCTGTTATCTGCCGCCCCGGCACAAGACGACAGACTTTTATCATTTGCCAGCCAGGTTGAAGCCTGCGCGCCGGCTTACGCAAAGTGGCAGCCACAAGGCCATCAGGGAGAATAACATGTTAACCAGAAGACACTTTTTACAGGGCAGTGTTGCCGCCGCTTTTGCGGCAAAATTAGGTGTAGTACATGCCGCAGCGAATCACGCCGACACCATATATACCAATGGCACTGTCTGGACAGGTGATTCCCGTGTACCACTCACCAATGCCTTCGCTGTGACCGGCGAACGGTTTTCTGCGTTGGGTAAAGACGCGGCTTTCAGCTTAAAAACCAAACGCACCCGAATCGTTGATCTTCAGGGGGCTTTTGTCACACCCGGTCTGATAGATAACCACACCCATTTTCTGATGGGCGCCAAAACGCTCAAGCAAGTAAACTTGCGCCAGGCTGCGACCCCTGAGCAGTTTACAGATATTATCGCCGGCAGGGCCAAAAGCTTGCCTGAAGGCGAATGGATTGAAGGCGGAAACTGGGATGAGCAACTATGGGGCGGTGAGCTTCCCACAAAAGAATGGATTGATAAAGTCACTCCGAATCACCCTGTTGCCGTAGCCCGCCTTGACCTGCACATGTTGCTGCTCAACAGTGCTGCGCTGAAGGCAGCAGGCATTGATAAAAATACGCCCACACCACCCGGTGGCGAAATCGTCCGTGATGCCAAAGGCAACCCTACCGGAATTTTAAAAGACCAGGCCAAAGAGCTGGTGCTTAGCATCATTCCTGGCGACACCATGGCCCGCAATATTGATACCTTCAAACAGGGGATCCAGCATGGTTTGCGTCATGGCGTAACGCAATGTCACATCAAGGGGATAAGCTGGGAGTCACATAATATTATGATGGCGATGCGTGAGAAAGCACACCCTCAAATGCGCTTTCAATCTTACGTGCCTATTCAGGATTGGAAGAAACTGTTGCAACAAATCAACGATGAAGGATTTGGTGATCAATGGGTTGGCTGGGGCGGCCTGAAAGGGCTTTTCGACGGTTCGCTGGGATCAAGAACCGCACTGTTCCACGATGCCTATCATGACGATGCATCAACCCATGGCATTACTGTGCAGGACACCAATGACCTGCGGGAATGGACACAACAGGCCGATCAGCATGGTCTGCGCGTGTCGTTGCATGCCATAGGTGATGAAGCCAACGACGAAGCGCTGGATATTTTCGAACATACCATTAAGCAAAACGGCAAAGGGAAGTCAGCTCGCCGCTTTACCATAGAGCATGCCCAGCACTTAACAAAGTCTGCCGTGCCCCGCTTTGCACAACTCGGTGTTATTCCTTGCGTACAACCTTATCACGCCATTGATGATGGCCGCTGGGCAGTAAAACGAATCGGTGAGGAACGTTTAACCGGCACCTACGCATTCCACTCATTATTGCAAGCCGGCGCTACCTTGAGCTTTGGTTCAGACTGGCCGGTTGCACCGCTGGATCCGGTAAAGGGCATTGAAGCGGCAGTGTTACGCCAGACTATCGACGGTAAAAACCCGGATGGCTGGCTGCCAGATGAAAAAGTTACTGTAGAACAGGCACTGCAGGCATACACGATTAACAATGCGTACGCCGCCGGACAGCAGGACGAGCTGGGTAGCATCTCAACCGGCAAGCGGGCTGATTTCGTCGTGATGGACAACAACCTGCTGACTGCACCAACCGGAAAAATTGGCAGCACCCGGATTTTACAAACAAACCTCAGTGGCAAAGCTCATTTCTCCACACTTTAACCTGCTGCATTTCACAGTACGACAGGCCACTTAAAAGGTGGCCTGAAACCGAAACTTTATGACCCTGTCCGGAATTTATCCTGCGAATCCCTCCCGTACACTGAATTCAATAAAAACAATAATCACTACAACTGTGTTCCAGGAGATAATTCATGTCAGCATACAAAACAACACTTTTGCGGTTTGCAAAAAACGCATTAAACATTGCTGTACTCACCGCGCTTTCCGGTCAGCTTGCTGCTCAGGAAGCCAAAACAACCGATGACGATGAAGATCCGTTTGAGGTTATTGAAGTAACGGCCAACAAACGCGCCAGTGATATTCGCAGCCTCGCCAGCTCAGCCAGTGCGCTGACCGGTGAACAACTGGAAAAAATGGGGGCAGAGAGCCTGGCGGACTATATCAACCGCTTGCCGGGTGTACATTTCAATGACTATCAGCCCGGCGTGTCGGAAGTGGTCATTCGCGGCGTTTCAGCCACAACCTACCATGAACAGGGTCAAACCACTGTTGGCTACTTCATTAATGACATTCCCATGAGTGAAGCCGGCTGGCCTATTGTTATTCCGGATATGGATACCTTTGATTTAAAACGGGTTGAGGTACTGCGCGGGCCGCAGGGCACGCTGTACGGCGCGTCAAACTTAGGCGGTCTGGTGAATTACATCGCCAAAGAAGCGGATACCAGCACCTGGGATGCAGCGGTAGAGCTGGGCGTGGGACACACTGAACACGCCGGCGAGGAGAACTACGCAGTTAAGGCCATGGTGAACGCGCCAATTATTGAAGATAAGCTGGCAGTGCGTTTTGTCGGATTGCAACGTTACGATGCAGGTTACCTGAACAACATCGGTACCGGTGACAAAGGCTCTAATGACTTAGAGGTCAAAGGATTTCGTGGTTCGGTGGTATACACCCCAAGGGCGGACACCAAAATCAGCTACATGGGGATGGTTCAGAAAACGCATCTCGACGACCAGACTTACGCCACCACACCAACACTTAACAGAGACACCTTTATTCCCGAACCCCACGACACAGAATTCAGCATGCATACCTTGCGGCTGGATCAGGGCTTCGACTTTGCCGACCTGACTTTACTGGGAGCCTACGGCGGTAAAGAAAGCGTAATTACCTTCGACTACACCATTTACGGACTGCTAGATCCTACGCAGGACACTCAGTATGACGGTATTGGCGAGTCAGACAGCCGCCACTATGAAGCCCGCCTCTCATCTAAAGAAGACTCAGCCATTCAGTGGATTGTGGGCGCGGCATATTACTCCAGCGACAAAATGATTAACGACGCCATTTATCAGAATAATGCCATGGCCTACATTGATGCGAACCCGGACCTGTTTGGCGGATTCAGTGGCGATGTACTCGCCCCCGGCAATTACTTTAATCAGTATATTGTTGATCAGGAGAATGAGGATACCGCTATTTTTGGTGAGGTGAGCTGGGATCTTCTTGAAGATTTGAACGTTACGCTGGGCGGCCGCTACTTTGATACCAGCAGTAAGTCTAATGTGACTATACCGCCTTATGCGAATTATCCGGATATTTACAGCAGCGAGAACACCAGCTTCGGTGGAGATTCATCTGAAACCGGCTTTACACCTAAATTCACGGCCAAATATCAATTCACTGATGATGTAATGGGATACATTAATTACTCAGAAGGTTTCCGTGTTGGCGGCACAAACCCTAATGCCGCCATTACTGAAGGGGCGGAAGAAACCTACGCGCCGGATGAAACGAAAAACTACGAAATCGGTGGCCGTTTTGATTTCCTGAACAAGCGCTTATTGCTCGATGCCACCTATTTCCGCATCAACTGGGAAGATATGCAAGTTCGCCTGTTTACAGACGCAGGACTGGCTTATGTGACCAATGCCGGTGAGGCCAAAATTGATGGTATTGAATTTACGGCTGCGTGGCGCCCCACAAACTGGTTCGATTTTAACACCAGCGTGACCTGGCTGGACGCCCGCCTGTCTGAATTTCTGCCTGCTACCTATGCAGCAAACGGCAATGGTGGTTACGCCGCAGGCACCGCGTTACCGGGCTCAGCAAAATGGACGATTGCGAATAATCTGGGTGTCACTCTGGAAGCGTTGCCGTATATGCCCCGCATCAGTATTGCCCACCGCTATGTCGATGCGTCTCCGGTTGCTTTTGAGTCTGTTACGCAACGGGGTGGCTTCAATATCATCGACCTGAAAGCTGACTTACAAATCAGCGACCAGATTGGCGTGAGCATCTATGCTGACAACCTTTTTGATACCTATGGTCTTGTGAATTCACCGTTCGGCGACGACCAGCCAGATAACCCGCTGGGCAGCGTTACCCGTCCACGCACGTTTGGCGCTAAATTCACCTGGAAAATGTGGTAATCGTGTAAGTTACAACACTAATCGATACCAGCTTGTCATCCGGCAGGCTGGTATTTAATGTTGGCAATAACTATAGATAAACGTGAAACGCAATGGTCGGTGGTCAGTTAAATAAGGTATACGAGTGCAACCTGCCGGCGTTGCCGGGTACGCTTACCTTTTCACCGCTCACTTCCGCACACTTTCCATTATTTCAGCAATGGCAAAAACAACCCAGGGTGTCTTACTACTGGGGACTCGGTGAGAGCGGGCAGGCCACACAGGGTTATTTTCACGATGTGATCACTGCTGCAGATAAACAAGGGTACGTGCTGTATTGCGGTAAAGTACCGTTTGCCTATTTTGAGGTATACGACCCCACCACCGCGCCAGTCGGGCAGGTTTGCCACGCTGTGAAATCAGACAAAGGCATTCATTATCTCACCGGTGAGAAACAATTTCTCGGCAGACAATTTACCAGGGCCATTCTGAAAGCCTGCTGTGAATTTGTCTTTTTTAGTGATGAAAACTGTCTGTCGATTTGGGCAGAACCCCGCGCAGACAATGCTGCCATGCTCAGGTATGTCAGCGCTTTTGCTTCCTGGACGGAACAGGGAATTGTGCAGTTGCCCCACAAAACCGCCATACTTCTGCACTGCGATCGTGCAACCTTCTTCTCTAAAGACCTATAGATTATCATCTAATCTTGCGTCTATTTCCCCTGATTAGACCAGTATTTTGCTGCGAAAACTATCTCATCCTCTATAATCTGCCGTTATCCTGGTGGAAACCCACAATTCGTGGTTCAAAATTCGTGCAAGCAGAGTTATTTTCTGTTGAAATGCGTTGTAAGCAATCATTTTAAGAAAGATAGCAGCAAGTTTATGGAAATTTTGTTACTTAATGGCCCCAACCTGAATATGTTGGGCAAGCGTGAACCGGAAACCTACGGTTACCAGACGCTTCAGGACATTGTCGATAATCTGGTTGAAAAAGCCAGCGCGGCAGGTGCATCGCTGAGCCATTTCCAGTCTAACGCAGAACACGAATTGATCAACCGCATTCATGATGCCATGGGAAAGGTCGATGCTATCATCATCAATCCTGCGGCATTTACACATACCAGTGTCGCCCTTCGTGATGCACTGTTAAGTGTAAACATCCCTTTCATTGAAGTGCATTTGTCTAATGTGCATGCAAGGGAACCTTTCCGCCATCATTCATATCTATCTGACGTTGCTGCTGGTGTCATCCTTGGCTTAGGTGCCATTGGTTATGAACTCGCATTGACGGCAGCCCTGAACCTGAAAAACTGAATTAAAAACGAGAAATGACAATGGATATCAGAAAAATTAAAAAACTCATCGAACTGGTTGAAGAATCCGGTATTGCCGAACTGGAAATCACTGAAGGTGAGGAATCTGTACGCATCCACCGTGGTCCTACCGGTGCTGCTGCACCAATGGCTTATAACTATGCTGCACCAGTGCCTGCTCCGGTAGCAGCACCTGTTGCTGCCGCTGCGCCTGTTGCTGAAGCACCGGCTGCCGAGCAAGGTCCTACTGGCCATCAGGTTAAATCTCCGATGGTTGGTACGTTCTACCGCGCTTCTTCTCCTACTGCCAAGTCATTCGTTGAAGTCGGTCAGTCTGTAAACGTTGGCGATACCCTTTGTATCATCGAAGCAATGAAGATGATGAATCAGATTGAAGCTGACAAAGCGGGTGTTGTTAAAGCTATTCTGGTTGAAAACCAGGAACCGGTAGAGTTCGATCAGCCTCTGTTCATCATCGAATAATCAGGCGGCCGATATGTTAGATAAAGTACTCATAGCTAACCGCGGAGAAATCGCGTTACGTATTTTGCGTGCCTGTAAAGAACTGGGCATCAAAACCGTAGCCGTGCACTCTACCGCGGACAGAAACTTAAAACACGTACTGCTGGCAGATGAATCCATCTGTATCGGTGGTGCTTCTGCAACTGAAAGTTACCTGAACATTCCGCGCATTATTGCTGCGGCGGAGGTAACCAATTCAATTGCCATTCACCCTGGCTACGGCTTCCTGGCGGAAAACGCAGCGTTTGCTGAAGCGGTCGAGAAAAGCGGTTTTATCTTTATTGGTCCGAAAGCGGACACCATCAACCTGATGGGAGACAAAGTGTCAGCGATTAACGCCATGAAAAAAGCCGGTGTACCTTGTGTACCGGGTTCTGATGGCCCGCTGACCGACGATGAAGAACGCAACAAAGCTATTGCTAAACGCATCGGTTATCCAATCATCGTTAAAGCTGCCGGTGGTGGTGGTGGTCGTGGTATGCGTGTTGTACGCAGCGAAAATGAACTGATCCAATCTATCGCAACCACACAGGCAGAAGCCGGTGCCGCGTTCGGTAACCCGGTTGTGTACATGGAAAAGTTCCTTGAGAATCCCCGTCACGTTGAGATTCAGGTACTGTCAGACGGTCAGGGCAATGCGATTCACTTAGGTGAGCGTGACTGTTCAATGCAACGTCGCCACCAGAAAGTTGTGGAAGAAGCGCCGGCGCCGGGCATTTCCGAGCAAATGCGTAATAAGATAGGCGACCGCTGCTGTAAAGCCTGTGTTGAAATTGGTTACCGCGGTGCAGGTACATTCGAATTCCTGTACGAAAACGGCGAATTCTATTTCATCGAAATGAATACCCGTATACAGGTAGAACACCCTGTTTCTGAAATGATCACCGGCGTTGACCTGATTAAAGAACAGCTTCGCATTGCTGGCGGTCAGCCACTGTCTGTTGACCAGTCACAGGTACAAATTCGTGGCCACGCCATTGAATGCCGTATCAATGCGGAAGACCCGGACACGTTCATTCCAAGCCCTGGCACAATCAACACTTTCCACTCTCCGGGTGGTCTGGGTGTACGTTGGGAATCGCATATTTACAGCGGCTACACCGTACCGCCGTATTATGATTCCATGATTGGTAAACTCATCACTTACGGTGAAAGCCGTGATGAAGCCATCGCCCGCATGCGCCACGCACTGGACGAACTGGTAGTAGACGGGATTAAAACCAACATCCCGTTACAGCGCCGTATCATGGCCGATGAAAACTTCTTTGCCGGTGGTACTAACATCCACTATCTCGAGAAGAAACTCGGTATGGCGTAAACGTCAAAAATCGATAAAACACCCGCTTTTGCGGGTGTTTTTGTTTGTGCTGCTTTCACCGTCCTGAGAGTATGAAATGAAGAAAAGGAGAAAACTGTGCGAAAATTTTTGTTACTCACGCTCATTATGATCACCGCTGGATGTTCCAGTCAGGACTGGCGCAGTGCGTCCAGAGAGCCTGCGGGCATTGCTTATGCGCCGGAAAACTTTTCAGACGCGGTTATCGAAGTCTATGCGGCTGATGCTTACAGCTGGCGTGGCTGGTTCGCCGTGCATACCTGGATTGCGGTAAAGCCGCAGGATGCACCGGAGTACACAGTGTATGAAGTCACAGGCTGGCGGGTAAAAAGTGGCCTGCCTGCGTTGAGGGAGTACACCACGCCGACGCCGGATCGCTACTGGTATGGAGCAAAGCCGGAGAAAGTCCTTACGGTTACCGGTGAAAAAGCCAGAGCTTTGTTACCTAAAGTGCAGGAAGCCGTTGCCCGCTATCCCTGGGCAAATGAATATACCCTTTTTCCGGGTCCGAACAGCAATACCTTTCCGGCCTGGGTAGGCCTTCAGGTTCCTGAGCTGGAACTGGATATGCCTTTTACCGCAATTGGTTCAGGTTACGCCAGGTAATGTTTGGTTACACTTCGCGAGTGGCTTAACACTTCATCAGCATCTACCTTATGAGTGCACCGGACGGACTGGTGCATCAGATTCCTGCTCTTTACAGGTGTATCTGTCGATTCATTAAGGAGTTGTTTTATGTCGTCTTTTTTCAAAGCTGCCCCGCTGTTAGCTTCTGCAGTTGCCGCCGGTTTGTTTGCTCCCTCAGCTTTGGCTGATGAAGACAGTGGTCTTTACGCCGGAGCCGGTTTTTTCACAACTACGTCTGAAGATTGCAGTAGTTGCGGCTACTCCGGTCAGTATGTGGAAGCCGGATACGATTTCAATGAAATTACCTCTGTAGAATTCAAATATGGCCGTGAAAAGGGGATGATTACCATTGCCTACGCCGGATTAAATTTGGGTCACGATTTCAATACAGACTGGTTTCGTTTCTATGGAAAGCTGGGGGTATCGCGGATAGATGAAGACAACGCAGTGATAGACTCCGTTATCTGTAATGAATTTGAATGCATTCCCGGCTCTTACACGAGTACCTATCGCAGAAATGAGTTTACTGCCGGAATAGGCGCGAGATTCACCTTTTCAGGTAAGGCGCAGGGCTTTTATGCCAAGCTCGAATCAACAGCAGTATCAGACTCTGGCGATGACGTTTCTGCGGCATTGATGGCAGGTATTGGTTACCGCTTCTGATTTTGCATGCAGGGAGGTGGTGCTTCCGCCTCTCCCCCAGGCCTCGATAAATCACTCGGAAGATCATTCGTAAAATACGATTTCACTCATCGCTTTTTCCCGATATCCGGACCAGCTGGTCAGCGCTATTATAACCTCAACTTCAAACGGGAAGGCCTCTTCCTGAACATCTCTCCCGATGTGTTTGAGTTCCCAATCTCATTGCGTTCCACTTCTATGCCAGCCCCGTGCTGGCTTTTTTTGCCCCGAACATTTTTATCGCCTGAGCTAATGTAATAAATTCATCATATTGTGTTTGGTTTATTTGTGTCCGGTATATGGAAAGCAGTGTTATGTGGCGGTATTTTTCAGGTTTGTGTGTTGCTCTTTTTATCAGCACCAGTGCTTTGGGTCAGAGTGAATGGTCTTTTAACGACAAGCTGGATTTACAGGTTCGTTCAGATGCCCGCTCAGACAGAGATCACCGCACTCAATACCGGATCCGCTATTATCCTCAACTCGCTATGGGAGAAAGCTGGAGCCTGAACAGTTTTATTGTCACCGGTAGTGACTTCTCTTCAAGTCACAACACCTTGTTTGACGGTAGCAGCCAGCAGCTTCATGTCCGTCGTTTATATGTCAGACATACGTCATCTGCAGGCAAGACGGAGATTGGCATTATTCCCACCTACAAAGGACGGGTATCTTCCACCGGCTTGTCGAAGGACGGCTGGATTGAAGGTATTCGCCATGTGGTTAATCTGAACAGTCATCACGCCGTAGAACTGGTTGCCGGACAACTGGATAATCAGGATCCCTCAGATGCTCTGCAACTACCGGCGAAACTGGATTATGCAGAGCTTGAGTATTCGGGTCGCTTTTCAGATAAAGCCGGCTTTGAGATCAGTCTGGAGCGCATGACAGGCGGTAATTTTGTCCGCAGTGAATACCGCTATGCCTGGCACCCGCAGCATGAAGTATTTATTGAGTGGATCCAGCGCCTTGACCAGTCCCGCAATAAAGCCATTATTGGCGTTGCAGGGGAAGGCGCCATTAAAAACTATCCGCTGTCTTACTTTGTCTACGCTTCCCGGGTTGATGAAGGACTGGGTTCCCGTGCGGAACTCACCGAGGACTTTCTCGGATACGGTCATGGCTTTTCCGGCGAAATAGGCGGCAGTGCGCTGTTCGCAGAAGATGCTGAATGGTTTATCCGGCTGGATGTGGTGGACAACGTGGGGCGTGTTCTCACCGGTTTAAAAATGAAGTTATAAAAAAAGGGCCTTCCCGGAGAGAAGGCCAAACAGCAAGAACGCGTACACACTTCAACAGTGCATAATAAAATACGCAGGAGAAAACCCGCGGGTTCAGCAACGATGCATTAAGCATTTTTAATCCTGTTGCTGCGTCATCACCAGCAGTTCGCCTGACGCTCTTGCATCAGACAATGCCCGGTGATGCTGTTCCATATCAATGCCGAAGTGTTTTGTCAGCGCCGCCAGTGAATATGAGGCAAGTCCGGGAAAGGCTTTTCTGGACTCTCTGACAGTACACAACTTGGGCCGCCGGAAAGGCTGCTCAAGACGGGCAAATTCCTGTTTGATAAATCCATAGTCAAAATTAACGTTATGGGCGACAAACACACAGTCGCGGGTAAAGGCATCAATGGATTCAGCTACGTCAGCGAATACCGGCGCACCGGCGACCATGTCGTTACTGATCCCGGTCAGTCTGGTAATAGACGAGGGAATGTGTCGCTGCGGATTGATTAAAGACTGCCACTCATCCACCACTACCCCGTTGATAATTTTCACAATGCCGACTTCGGTGATCCTGTGGTACTGGCTGTTGCCGCCCGTGGTTTCGATATCAACGACAGCATAGGGCTGCTCCGGGTCACGGTACCAGCTAACCTGCGCTATTTGCACATCAAATCCGGCCTGCTGCAGCTTCTGAATACTGACAAGCTGGTTGCGGCGAAGCTGATCACCGGGTGCCTTAATTTCTTCAAACCGCAGCGCCCCGTTTTCCACCACCATAATATCGGGAAAACCGTCACGCAGACTGGCAAAGTCCTGCGCCATCATTTTCAGCATGGCTGTTACCTGTGTAACCGGCGCATGTGTCAGCAAGCCTTTGACCGGATCCAGCAATTTTGATCCCCACAGGAACAGGCTGTTCGATTCTCCATAATGGGCAGCGGCCTTGGCCGTTACATGCTTCATCAGTCCGTCTGCAGTAGTAAAACTTGCCAGCAGTT
This sequence comes from Alteromonas sp. NFXS44, assembly GCF_040148705.1. NCBI lineage: Bacteria > Pseudomonadati > Pseudomonadota > Gammaproteobacteria > Alteromonadales > Alteromonadaceae > Alteromonas > Alteromonas sp. NFXS44. The sequence continues at coordinate 872,037 of NZ_JAGDEA010000012.1, forward strand.
CATCAATTTTTACCGCAAATGACTCGTAGAAAGCATTATTTTTCAGGCTTTGGGGACGCCGGTCAAAAGCAGTTACCGGCGCATCCTCTTCGAACAATAATGTCCAGAACGTGAGTGCAAACAAACTCCGCCACAAACGATTCTCGGTTCGCCAGGCTTCAGCGCCGTGACGCTGATACCAGGCGATAACGCCCCGTTCAACAGACTGATTCTGACTCTCGTCCAGTTGCAGTGTACGGGACGCGTTTCGCAACATATCAGTCACTATACTGGTACGCTTCTTATGATATTTGCGCTGATAAAAATCTTCTGCGAAGGCCAGCAATGTATCTGAGGGCGGGGAATCGATAATGCTTTCCAAGCTTTGCTTTACCTCGTCTTTCAACCCTTCTTTATAAGCTTCGCGAATCCATTTTTCTTTTGCTGTGTCGCCGGGAGACTGTTCAAGAAAAGTCAGTGCAGCCTGCCGGTCGACAGAAAGCAGCTTTGACCCCAGTTTGGCGTGGTATTTTTCCGCCAGCACTGCTGAAATGGTGGAGAAGGTTTCCGGCACGGGGGCTTTTGCTGCTGCCAGACAGGCCTCATCATCAAGAAAATCCAGTTCGCCGGTGCGCGACGCATAGTAAAAAGCAGCGCCGGCATCCTCCGGCAATTCGAAGCGTGCCTGATCAGACACAGCCTGGCCCCGCGTACGCATGATGCCGAGATCACGCATGGAAAACTGATTCAGCCGCCCTTTAGTGTTGCCGAAGAACAGAAACAGCAAATAACGCATAGTGGCATCGAAGCGGCAAAACAGTAAATGCTCCACCGACAATGACGCCGGCCAGCCGTGACGTTTTATGCCATCGAATAAGTCTGCCATCAGCACACTCTTTTTTGCTGAAGCAGGCTGACCGCTGATCCCGAGATCATGCAGGTATTGCAGAATGTCGGCCTTGGTCAGCATACCGGCCAGTTCCTGCAGCGGCGCTTCTGTTACACACCCGAACCAACCGGAGGCGGAAAGCGCATCTATTTGCTGCTGCGGATGCGGTATTTCTTCGTAGTAGAAATGCTCACGGTTGATGATGGCGTATTTGCGGTTTGCTGCACGGGCGATGATGCATTGTTGCGGTTCAGGCAGTGCATTGAAATCCTCAATAAAACGCCGCGCATTTTCGTCCAGCAATGCGCCACTGGCACCGTCAAAAAAGGACAAAAACTCGCGGAAGTGATCAAGATAATATTTTTCAGGCAACGTTTTACGCATCATCTGCACCGGACACTGTACACCTGACCAAGTGTATATTTATACAGCCACCTTAATCAACCCGCCGGATGCAGTTTCCTTACAATCCGGTTATCTGCTTTCTGCGTATATTAGAAGTTAGCAACATCATTTTAATCAGTTATCCGGAGTGGTTATGAGTCTGACGACACCTAAGTTATTTCACTGCCCCTATTGCATGGAGCCGAATGAAGTAGAAATTGACGAGCAGAACGATATCAATGTTATGCAGGTTCTGGATTGTCAGGTCTGCTGCCAGCCTATTGAAATGACAGTGTACAGTGACGGCGATAACCTGACCGTTCAGGTTGAGCAGGAGAATGCCTGATATGACTGACCCGTCCATACGACATTATTCCTCTGCTGCTATTAATGAGCTGGAAAAACAGACCCGGACGAACCTGATCAACTGCTTGTCCGGCTACAAAGGGGCCAACCTTGTGGGTACCACTGACGGTAAACGGAATAATCTGGCCATTATCAGCTCAGTGTTTCATGTAGGGGCACATCCTCCTCTTCAGGGCATGTTGTTACGTCCCCATACTGTACCACGGCAAACGCTGGAAAATATTCGTGAAACCGGTGTGTACACCATTAATGCAGTCAGCGCCGGCTGGACAGATAAAGCTCACCAGACTTCTGCCCGCTATGATGAACACACCAGTGAGTTTGATGCCACGGGCTTAACACCGCTGAAAGAAGACGGATTCGCCGCGCCTTTCGTCGCTCAAAGTCCTTTGCGCATGGCCATGGCGGCAGAAGAAATAACCACGCTGCAATGTAATCAGACAGTGCTGGTCATTGGCAGAGTGCTTGATATTTACGTGATGGAGGGGGCCACCGGTGAGGACGGACAACTGGATTTGGAGAAAATGAATCTTGCCTGTATCAGCGGGTTGGATACTTACCACCGTGCGGAACCCATCGCCCGTTATGCCTATGCGAAACCGGACAAACCCGTCACGCTGGCAGGTAAAAACGCGTAAATGCACAGGTCCTGCGGTGAAGAAAAGTTAATCTACATCAAATATGTGACGGAACGATTTGGCAGTCCCGTAAATGTGTCGTATAACTATTGTCATGGTAAACCTGTCATCGCGGCAGGTTTTTTACGTTATAAGACCAAATAAAAGCAAATCATTCTCGTTTAAGCTTTATGGGAGCAAATTATGAGTAATGTGAACCGTCGTGATTTCCTAAAACTGTCAGGCACCACACTGATCGGCTTGACGTTAGGTGGCACTGCACTTCGCGCACAGGCACAGGAGCAACTGCAGACCGGCGACCCCACAGCACAGGCATTGAAATATACCCCGAAATCAACGGTGGAAGGGTCTCAGTGCGGTAATTGCATGTACATTCAGGGTGAGGACGGACAAGCTCACCGTCCCTGCGCCATTTTCCCGGGTAAACTGGTTAATACCAACGGCTGGTGCAGTGCCTGGGTAAAACGTCCGGGCTAAGTTTGAACCCGGACAGTTGGATCAGCGGGGTAATACCCGCTGAAGCCAGCCTCCCGGCACACACCAGCGCCATACAAATGCCAGCGCATCCTGCTGATAAGTAAACAGCAAAGACACCAGTACCGCTGCCACATGCAGCAATCCGCACCACACAACCAGTCCGATTTCAGTTTGCCAGCCGGCGATCGCCGGAAACGTTGCAACAGTCAGAAAACACACTGCCAGAGTCTGAAATATCAGCCTGCCCCCGGGCACATTTTCAATCTCATCACCTGTCACCGCACGGAAATGTTTCGGGTTCGCCATAGAAAAGTGCAGAAAACCGGCAATGCACAGCAGTAAACACAAAAATGTCATCATGCTGTCTGCTCCCCGGTGCTGCCCGCTTCCGGTGCAGGCCGTCTCCGGCGGGCAGTGCTGTCTTTGCGGCCTGACGGCGCGCGTTTAGATTTAGGTTCAGCTTTGAGTTTACTCACCGCATACCAGGCCAGAGCGGCCAGGATAAGACAGGCTGCATCGAATATGATCCTTAACGTATCAGGCACCGGGACAGGTGATGTAGCGACATCCAGCAACGGAATAAAGGTGAAGAGCACTGCAGCCACCAGCGTTTGCCAGAGCCAGCCTTTACGGTCGCGTCTGAACAGTCCGGCTACCACACAAAGCCCCCACACAATGAAAAAGCTGCGTATTTCCCAGTCACTGCGTGTCGCCAATTCTGCAGGCAAAAGGCGGTTCGCCCAGAAATAAGCACCGGTAGCCACCATCAGCCCGGCGATAGCACCAATGTTCGTGCCTCTCACCAGTTCGAAGCCTCTGCGTCCCATTTGCTTTTTGGCGCGCTTCTCTACCCAAAGGATAGAACCGGTCCCCACCATTAACGTGCCCAGGATACCGGCAAAGAAGAGCAACCAGCGGGTAACACTGTCGGCAAAACGGGCCTGATGCAGCATATCCATATAGTTATAAATTGCCTGGCTGGTATTCGGTGCAGAAGACGCCTCTTCTACTTTAAGAACTTCACCTTCAGAGTTAAAAACCAGCCCGCTGTTCCCGCCACGACCGGCGGACAACTCAACACGGTTCGGACCGGATACAGAAAATGTCGCTTTATCTGTGCCCGGGTTTTTAATGGTGATGCGGTCAGCAGGCACGCCCCATTCAGCAGAAGCACTGGCCATAACCTGTGCCAGCAGGGCGCTATTGTCCACAACCGGCGCTGCCGGCTTATGTTGCACTGCCCGCGCTTGCGGTGCGCCCCGTTGCGGCCCGCCCTGTCCTTGCGGACCTCCGCCACCGGGAGGACCACCATGGCCACCACCACTGCCGTTCCACGGAAGCAAAGTGCCACCTAACAGTAACAAGCCGGAGAATGTGATCATCAGATGAAATGGCAGCGCCAGCACGGATGCCAGAACGTGCCCGTCTATCCAGGAAAGCAACTTTTTCTTTGGCCTGAACATAAAAAAATCTGCAAAGATTTTACGGTGCATGATCACGCCGCTGACAATACCAATGAGCATCATCATGCTGACAATGCCGACAAAGGTCTCACCGGCAGCACGCGGTACGCCGTATAGTTCAAAGTGGAAGCGGTACAGAAAATTGCCACCGGCGGTTTCTCTCGGCTTCAGCTCCTCACCGGTAGACGCATTCAGAACGGCACGCTGCGAACGCATTTGCTGGCGATCTTCCCCGCCATTGCGCCAGCTTGCACTGACCGTTTCCTCTCTGGGTCCCGGCAAAGAAATTTGCCATTCCTGAGCCCCCGGGGCCTTGCCCTGCAGATAGCGGTACGCCACTTCAGCGCTGTTCTCAGCCGGCACAGACACATGCAATTCAGGCTGCATCCAGTGAGTGATTTCACTTCTGAAAAATGCCAGCGTACCGGTGAAAAATATCGCGAACAGGATCCAGCCCGCGGTGATGCTGCTCCATGTATGCAGCCAGGTCATCGACTGTCTGAGTGAACCTTTCATTGACGTCTCCCCTTCATGACGCTACACCGGACCACACCAGCCCCCACGCCGCTGCGTTAATTGCCAGCGCGGTGATGAAGGCTTTTACATGGTTATTGATGGCGAATATCCAGATGATATAAACCGTCCAGGCAAGGAAAAACACCATACGGATAAAAGCAATTTCCTGACGGCCGGTCACTTCTGACCCGGCCGCCAGCAACAAACTGATTGCGGTGGCCGCCGCATAACCACCCGCCACCGCCAGAATGACTCTGACAGTTACCGTAAAGGCAGGTGCTGAATAGAAAGGGAGATGTTGTGTTGTCATTATGATGCGTTCTTCACAATATTTTCCAGAGACTGAATATTGCTCAGCAAATCACTGCGTCCCGGATTCGATTTGTACACCTGACGAAGTAATGTAAGTGCGTCTGGATAAGCTTTCTGGTTAATTGCTACCTGTGCACGCCCCAGCATAGCCCGTTCTTTATATTCGGGGAGTGCTTCGGCACGCAGGTAATACATTTTTGCACGTTCGTCTTTCTTCTCTTTACGCAGAAGTGCTGCCAGCGTCATCAGCGCATCACCGTTCGCCGGTGCAGCTTTAATAGCAGACAGCAGGTAATCCTGCGCCTTGCTATTCTGATCCTTAGCAATGGCGAGGTTCGCCTTCATGACATTCAGCATTGCCGTGTTACTGCTATCCAGGCGTTTAGTATTTTTATCCAATGTGGTTACAAGCTCAGCAAGATTTTGCCAGTCCTGACTGGCCGCCAGCCAGTTGGCAATACTTAACATGGTCTCTGCGCCATCACTTTTGCCGGCCAGTAAGGTACTGACATTTTCATTAAGCAAGGTAACCGCACGGTGCGGGCTACCGGACTTCACATGCAGCTTTGCCAGTGTAGTCAGGTTTTCCGCTCGCTTCTCCCCCAGAGACATCGCCGTTTCCAGGCTGCTGATAGCAGTGAGATCATCCTGACTTTTCATCGCTATCTGACTGCGTTGCAGCCATAACCTCGCGCTGTCCGGCTTTTCACTGAGCATTTCACCCACCAGTGAAGACGCCTGAGGAAGTGCGTCACTGGCAATTAGTGCAAACAGCAAACCCTGCGCCCACTGGGTATTGCCGGGTTCCAGCATCATGGCATTCTGATAGGCTGCGGTAGCACTGCGGGGTTTTTCCAGCTGCAGGTTAAGGTATCCGAGCTGGCCATACACCTGACTGTCAGACACCCCGAGTGCCAGCGAAGCCACCACATGTTCACGGGCCTTTTCGTAAGACTCATCAAGCAAGTAAATCATGCTCAGGCCACGGTGTGAAGTTGACGATGAAGGATCTTCCTTTATCGCCAGTTCGAAGTGTTTTTTAGCTTCACTGTTTTTCTTTAAGCTTAAAAACACCTGGCCCATCATTTCATGCAGCATGGCACTGACTTTTTCGTGTTCCTGACGGTAGGTGTTCCAGGCTTGCTCTACGCCTTTGAAATCCTGCTTTTGCAGCAAAGGCTGTACGTTATGAAAGAACTCACCTTCGTCACGGTTTACTCTGTTCCTGTGGGCATCGTTTTTACCGGCGCGGTAACTGAATTCCCAGACCGGTTCTTCCAGCGATACTTTAACCTCTGCCTGCGCGCCCGCTGTGAAAGCAAGTAGTAACGCACAGCACCCTAATCGTTTAAACGTGAATTTTTTCATTATGCTTCAATCTCCACAGGCCAGATAAATCTTGCTCTGACAGCGTGATCGGCTTTGTGCGGAGCAGTGAATTTACTGCCTTTCACAAAGCGCTGAATTTCCTTATTAAGTTCATGATGCGGGTTGTCGACAATATCAATCAGGGTGACGTCACCCTTCTCATCAATCATCACATCCAGCTTCACCACAACCCGTTCAATACCGCGATGTTTCAGTTTTTTCGGGAACCGGATTTTTACCGGAGTCAGCAAGGTAGGTTTGCCGTCCAGTTCACTGAGAGCGTAAGCCTCCCAGTCTATTTCCGGTGCGGCCCAGTCAGGTTGCGCCATGGCCACGTCCGGCCGCTCCGGTTTATCAATTTCAATTTCCGGATCCACCTGAATATCGGCCATCGATACCGGCGCTCCGGCACCTTCCACCTGCATATTCACATCTGCCTGCTCAGTCACCTGCTGACTTTGCGGAGGCGGTGGCGGGGGCGGCTGTGCAATGGCGATATCAAGCTGTCTGACTTCAAGCTCGGGGCCGTCTTCACTGTTGAGGTAATAGCCCAGCGTCAGTATTCCCAGCGACACCACCATGACACCGCCGCTGAGTAAAAATGCTGAAAGTTGTTTTTTCATTCTGCATCCTCACAATTTTGCGGTGGCAATGTTGACGTCAACAGCGCCGGCCATTTTGGCGGCGTCAATCACTTCCACCAGCAGATCTGTCGACACGGTTTTATCTACCTGCAGTACCACCGGACGCACTTCCTGCACCATCAGTTGCTCTACCGTTCCCCGTACCCCTGCAACACCGATGTTGGTGCTGTCGTACATCACTTCACCATTTGCAGTGATAGCAATAAGAATGGACATCTGGTCCAGCTTTTGTGCCGAGATGGCCTGGGGCTTATCAACTTCGACCCCGGTTTCCTTAACGAAAACCGTGGAAACGATGAAGAAAATCAACAGGATAAACACCACGTCCAGCAGTGGTGACATATCAATAGACTGAATGGGTTGTGCTTCCAGCCGGCGTTGTAATCGACTAGCCATGTTTCACCTCACCTTCCTGCGTATCGTGCAGATGTCCTTTCACATATGACAAACATAACCAGCCCGGGATAGCCATCACCAGCCCCAGCTGAGTGGTAAATAATGCATCGGCAATCCCTGCAGACACGATTTGACTGTCAGCCCCGTCGGTCATCATGCCGGTAAAGCTGCCCTGTAATCCCATGATGGTGCCTAGCAGACCCATCAGCGGCAACGCCCCTACCAGCACGGACGGCGTCATCAACGGGTCACTGTCTTTACTGCGTACGTCCTTATCGAACCGGTTCAGGTACAGCATCCAGATTTGCTGAAAGGCAAACCAGCCGGTCAGTACCATGACCCAGCACAAGGGGTTGCCGGTGAATAATTCAATCATCAGCCTGCTCCGGATGGATGTCCGGATCCTAACAATTCAGTGTCAGTATCCCGTGCCTGCGCATCCGGGTATTCCTGATGTGTGTTGCCCTCGTCGCCACTTAAAATAAGTGCAAAGTTCTCTAGTTCTGTGTAGTACTGGCGCGCTTTGCGGCTAAGGAGAGCATTCAGGATCAGTGCAGGAATAGCGACGATCAAACCCAGCTCCGTCGTCACCAGTGCTTTGGCGATACCACCGGAAATCACTTCAGGGTCGCTTGAGCCGAATGATGTCATCATGCGGAAGGTTTCGATCATTCCGCTTACCGTTCCCAGCAGTCCCAGCAGCGGAGCCACAGCGGCAGTAACAGCCACAGCATTGATCCACTTATCCAGGGTCTGACGGTCTTGTTGCAGTTGTACGAACAGCTGATCGTCACGGTCACGGAACGTTACCGCCTGCTCAGCAATTTTAAGTAAGTCTTCCTGCATACCTTTAAATTGGGCACGGGCCGCACCACCTGACTGCAGAATTTTATCCAGCATCGCCTGAGACCGCACCGGAATCACTTTAGGCAGGCGAAGCAGTTGCGCCACTTTAAGCAGACCGATAACCGTAGCAATTAACGCGAACAGTAAAATGGGAACTACCCAGATACCGCCTTTTACTACGTGCTCAATCACACCTTCGTTTGCAGACTCACGGGTAAGTGCCCGGCCAAGGGTCGGGTCCAGTACAACGGTGCCCGCCTGCTCCTGCATAGTTGTCGCCAGCCCTGAAGGCAACATCCCTTTGGTTTGCAGTCTGCCAGATACGGTTTCAGCCAGTCCTACCGCATCATTATGTTTAAACCAGGTAACCGGTCCTACCGACAGTGACGGTACACTGGCCAGTTCACCGTTTTCCAGCACCAGCGTGCGGGACTGCCAGCCGGGAAGAGAGGCGGTTTTCACTGCAGCGTCAGACACAGCCGCCATTTTCGCGGCGGTGTCCATTCCGTTGACTTCATTAAACGGTAAGCCCTGCTGTTGCAGGAAACGGTTGAGCAGGTTCTGTTGATAGGTTTGCTGTTCTTTCCATTCAGACAAGCGTTCTTCCAGCTTACTCAGACTCAGTGTTTTTTCATCTGCGAGACGGCGGGCGACCGCAGTTTTGTCCCGTAAAGACATCACGTCTTTTTCTAACTGACTGAGGGTGGAGGACAACGAAACCCGCTCTTTTACGATGCGTGATTCAGCGCTGTTCAGACTGCGCTTTGCGCTTTCAATTTTGTTCAGCATGTCCTGCTGCTGTGCACCAGCACCTGCAGAGGCCCACGCCAGCATAATAAGTAGTAAAGTTCTTTTCATCTTAACGACCTCCGCCACTTTCCGGATTTTGCGCAGTAAAAGGCAAAGGCAGTGCAATAAATTCAGGTTGCTGACGGCGCTCGAAAACAGCCAGTGCGCGGCTGATGGCTTCACCATCAACACTGTCATCGAAGTGCCATGTCCATTGTCCGTTCTCCGGGTAGCCGGAACCGGCCACACTACCGTCGTTGTTTGCAAACCAGGCCAGCTGTGACCCCAGATATAACTGTTTCACCACCACTTCTTTACCGTCAGGCGCCGTGAGCACGTCTTCGTTTACTGTGAGCTTGCTGTCGAATTGCTCCAGCCGGGATAATTTAGCCAGTGCGACCTGCAAAATTTGCGAAGGGTTGTCGCCACCGTCACCGGCCAGCGCAGCATCTTCCTTGTCCCAGTTGAACTTCAGAGGAGGTGGCAGGCTTTCATATAAACTATTGATGCGGGTAACCAGAGAAGATAATGCACCTGTTACATCAGCCTGCTGACTTTCAAGGGTGTTTTGTTCGGCCAGCAGAGCATTACGGCGGGCATCCACGTCATCCTGTGAATCATTACTGGTCGCCAGAATCTCCTGCAACTGCGATTTTTCAGCTTTCAGCAGGTCGATCCGCTGACGGACCACCGGTTCCTGTTCCTGCCAGTCCATGACCAGCTTGCGCTCCTGCGCCTCAATGTGCAGCCACTGGCGGGTCAGTCCGTCCATATCATCTGTCACGGCTGCCATGGCGTTGCCGGTCAACAGTGATGCAGTAAGCAAAATACCGGCACTGCATGTAGCCGGTATTCTCAGACGCCCCATTTGCATTGTCTTCATTCCCGTTCCCTTCATTACAAAAAAACCGGTAACACAAACACTGTGTTACCGGCTGGTATTATCAAAAGTGGTAAGTTGCCGACAGCAGCCAGTTACGGCCCGGCTCGTTATAAGTATTCGCCCCTGCGTTAGTTTGGGTACCTTCACGTAAAATCGTTTTATCAAACAGGTTCTTCACTGAGATGGTAAAATCGATGTTTTTGTAGGTATACACACTGTTCAGGTTAACGATGGTGTAAGGGTCACGCGGTTCAGGATTTTCAATATCTGCACCACTGGTCGTGCTGGTTGTCGGGCTTTCTGTTTCGCCGTAATGCTGGGCGCTGGCAACCAGTTCCCAGTTTTCTGTGACAGTCCATGCTACCTGCGTATTAATCGTGTAATCAGGCACGATAGACAGCGGCTGACCGGTTTCTTTGTCTTCCGATTCAATCATCACTGTGCCATTCACAGACCATTCGATGTCGTCAGTAAACGGCACAAGCAGGTTACCTTCCAGACCTTCAATAACGGCTTCCGGCGTGTTGTACCACTGGAAAATTTGCACGTAAGTGTCAGCATTACCGCCGTCCAGCACATAAATCGGTGCGGTATTTCCGGTCACGATTTTGTTTTTATAATCGTTGTGGAAATACGTTAAACCGGCATTGATGCCATTGTCATTACCAGCGTAGTTGATACCGATTTCTTTGTTTACCGACGTTTCATGTTCCAGATCCGGGTTACCCAGAATTGAACAACCGCTTCCCTGGCTGGGGTAATCCACCGGACAACCGTTACCACGGGTGGTATAGACATAGTTAGGGTTCAGCTGATACAGGTTAGGGGCTTTAAACGCACGGCTGATACCGGCCTGGAATGAAATTTCAGACGTTGACTGCCAGCTCATGTTCAGGCTGGGGGATACGTTGTTGCCCGCTTCACTGTGGTGATCTAAACGTACGCCCGGCGTCAGCATAATGTCATCGGTCAGAACGATGTTGTCCTCGACGTACAGGCCGAACAATTCTGAGCTCATGTGAGGGTCGCGGTCGGCTGCGTCAATGTCAGTACCATCAATAACAACGCCGTCAGCCACATTAATACCGGCCTGATTAGACGACGCATCATCCTGACGCTCACCACGGAATTCGGCACCCACTGTCATAGTCTGGGCTTTTCCGAACAGATCCAGCGGAATGTTCCACTCAGATTTGGCAGTCAGATTGCGCAGCATGATTGTCACGGTTTCACCGGTCTCGGTGTTGAAGCGACCTTCCGTACCACCGGCCAGCCCTTCGCTCAAACGGGTGTTATCTGTTTCTTCAAACTGGATGTAAGAGAAAGAGTCGCCAAAATCGAACGTTCCGCGATGGGTACCGGAAAGTGTTTTACGTCTTACAACATTGGTTTCCTGGCCAATGTATAACTGACTTTGCGCGTTATCTACGCCCTGGAATGCATTGTCACCGGCGTATTCATTACCCTGACGGCTGTAAGCCGCTTCTACTTCCCAGGTATTGGTTTCGTCCTGGTCAAAGCGCAACAGCGTACGGAAATCAATGTTCTCAACACCTTCAGAGCCGGCAGCAACGTTGCTGTCTTCAACGGTAGAATCACGGTTGATGTCAGGAGAATCCCCTTCCTGTTTGTTGTAGTTTAGCACGGTACGGTGAGAGAAGCGCTCAGATAAGGGGCCGCTGACCACGACATCTGCGCGTTTGTTACCACCTTCCAGCGAATTTTCAGGAATTTCGGTTTGTACAGTAATGCTGCCTGCGGCCACATCCGGTTTTTTGGTAATGATGTTAATGACACCACCGGAAGCACCTGAGCCGTAACGGGCCGCTGCCGGACCACGAATAACTTCGATACTTTCAATAGCTTCAGGGGGCACCCAGTTACTGTCGCCACGGGTGTTCCGTTCACCTGAACGGCCCATTTTTACACTGTTGCGGGACAGTACAGGCTTACCGTCGATAAGAATCAGGGTATTTTCCGGGCCCATGCCGCGAATGTCGATCTGACGGTTGTTGCCGTACTGGCCTGTACTTGTGTTGCCGGTCAGGTTAATACCCGGCATGGTTTTCACCAGTTCGGAGATGTCATTGGTAACCGGACGACGTTTGAAATCTTCTGCTGTAATAACCGACACACCCTGGGCTTGTTTAAGCTCTTCTGAAGCGGCTTGAACAACAGTGGTGTCGAGGGTTTCTAATTCTTCATTTTCTTGCGCGAAAACAGTGGCTGATAAGCCGGGAAATAATGACGTGAGCAGTACTATCTTACCTAATTTAGGCATTACTTTTTCCTTGAAACTCAGAGTGTTTTTATGTGGATGAAAAATAACTTACGAGAACACGGGAATACCGGCGGGTGAAAACGCTCTTCTAATCTTTTAACTATACTTCCGTTCAATGCGTATTAAAACATATATACCAATGAGAATCATTATCATTTGTTATTAAAATAATTAAAGATGTTTTTTAATCGATTTTAATAGTCGGAGGGGTGTTCGAGATGTGTCAGGAAGGGGTATTGGACATAGTTGTCGAGCAAGTTAATCAGCGAGAACTCGTTGGCCAGGGCCTGATAGTCACCGCTTTCACGGAATTTCGTTAACTCAAGATTGAATTTGTCACGGAGCTGTTTATTCGGAATGACGGCATGATAAGGGCTGACGTCAAAGAGTTCGTGCACGGTCACTTCCACATCCGGCCCTTTAGGATGCTTACTGCGTATTGCTTCAAAAATATTCCGGTCCAGTACAATAGCATCCACACTGCCGAGCAGCAGCATACTGACCTGACGGTGCTGATCGGCCATTTCAAGATAGCCCTTGTGCTTTGCTACTGTTTGCGAAAATTGGGGACCGAGAGCTTCTGACGCAGTCTGAAATGCCACAACGGTGTGGTTTTTCAGATCTTCCACCCGCTCAATAGACAAATTACGGTTCTTTAGTGTCACCACAACATTCTGGTATACAACATACACGTCACTGAACCAGGCTTCGGGAATGTCGTTTCGACGGCTCACTGAAAGGGCCACATCCACATCACGCTCTTTGACAAGTCTGACTGAGCGGCCCATGGGCACATACATCATGTTAGGTTCGTAACCGGCATTTTGAAGGACAGATTTAACCAGCTCGATCTCAAAACCGGTATCACCCTGAGCGATCACATAGGGTGGCTTGTCCCAGCCGGAAACCACATCCACACTGCGCACCACTGCGCCGGATGCCGGAGCAGCCAGAAAAGCTAACATTACCAGTTTGGCCAACAGTCTCATTGGTTTTCCTGTCTCAATACCTCTTATAAAGGTAGCACCTGCCAGTGAGAAACGAAATCAGACATAAGGATACTTCTTCCCGGGGATATTCAAAATTCGGGTTAAATGGTGCTGCGGGGTGCGTTTTGCAGGCAGTAACTGATAAAATATCTGCTGATTAACGTTTTCCCTTGAAAGAGTACCCATGTCCTGGATCCAGTTACGAATCGATTCTGACTCTGAACACGCAGAGCAAATCGGCAACATGTTAAGTGCCAATGGCGCACAAGCTGTCACCTTTACCGACGCCAAAGACACGCCTATGTACGAACCCAAGCCCGGTGAGACCATGCTGTGGCCGGATACGCAGGTAGTCGGGTTATTCAGTGCAGCCGACGACATGAAAGCGGTGATTCAAAGACTTGAACAATCGAAGGTGCTGGGAAAAGGCTTTAAACATAAACTTGATCAGTTAGAAGATAAAGACTGGGAACGGGAGTGGATGGATAACTTTCATCCCATGCAGTTCGGTAAGCGTTTGTGGATTTGTCCCAGCTGGCGTGATGTGCCGGACCCTGATGCGGTAAACGTTATGCTCGATCCGGGTCTGGCTTTCGGTACCGGTACGCACCCTACCACAGCACTCTGTCTGCGCTGGCTCGACGGCCTGGACCTGGAAGGCAAAACCGTGGTCGATTTCGGTTGCGGTTCAGGAATTCTCGCGCTGGCGGCACTGAAACTCGGTGCAAAAGAAGTAATCGGTATTGATATCGACCCTCAGGCCCTGCAGGCATCCATGGAAAATGCCCGCCGCAACGGTGTGGAAGACCGCTTAAGTGTGTATCTGCCTGAAGATCAACCCGAACTGGAAGCCGATGTGGTCATGGCCAATATTCTCAGCGGACCACTCATTGAACTGCAATCCGTTATCACTGCCTACTGCAAAACCGGTGGAAAGCTGGTTTTATCAGGCATTCTGGAAGAGCAGGTGGAAAAAATTGAAGCGGCTTACCAGACCAATTTTTCCCTGGAACCCAGCGTTGTAGAAGGCGATTGGGCAAGAGTCAGCGGCATAAGAACCCACTGAATCTATTCATAAAACTGTCAGAAATCTGTCAAATACAGGGGCCGCGGCCTTTTTCGACGAAAGGCTAACGGGCTATTTCACACGCAAAACTCGCCAGCACTGTCAATAGCCCGGCTTGAAATTTTGTGTGATTTTTAGCCTTTTCAAGGCTTGCGAAAACACGTAAACTTAGCGCCCCGTTTTGGCATGGTGTATAAATTCTGCGCAACAGTTGGCTGTAAAGTATGCGAATCGGACCTCACACACTCCAGAACAATTTGATGCTCGCGCCTATGGCTGGCGTGACAGACAGGCCCTTCCGGCAGATGTGCAGGAGAATGGGGGCAGGGTTAGTTGTATCTGAAATGTTGTCCAGCAACCCCAAGGTCTGGAAAACCGCAAAATCCATGCATCGTATGGATCATACTGGTGAAGACGGGATCCGCTCGGTACAGATTGCCGGTGCAGATCCTGACCTGATGGCGCAGGCGGCACAATTTAACGTTGAGAACGGTGCGCAAATCATCGATATCAACATGGGTTGTCCGGCCAAAAAGGTGAATAAGAAATTAGCTGGTTCAGCGCTCTTGCAGTACCCGGAGCTTGTAGAAAGCATTGTCCGGGCAGTGGTAGACGCTGTTGACGTACCAGTCACTCTGAAAATCCGTACAGGGTGGGACACAGATAACCGCAACGGGGCAGATATTGCCCGGATTGCGGAGCAGAACGGCATACAATCGCTGGCAGTTCACGGCAGAACGCGGGCTTGTATGTACCGGGGAAATGCAGAATACGACACCATTCGTGCCATTAAACAGGCGGTGTCTATTCCTGTAATCGCAAATGGCGATATTACTTCTCCGGAAAAAGCACGTTTCGTACTTGAGTATACCGGTGCTGACGGCGTAATGATTGGGCGCGGTGCGCAAGGTAATCCGTGGATTTTTAAACAAATCCAACATTACCTGCAAACAGGTGAAAACTTGCCGCCTCCTTCGTTGTCAGAACAGCAAGCGGTATTACATGAGCACGTTGTAAATGTACACGACTTCTACGGCGGCATTATGGGTGTGAGAATAGCCCGGAAGCACGTAGGGTGGTATCTCGCGGAGCACGACACGGAAAATCAGTTTCGCCGGACATTCAATGGTCTTGAGGAAGCTGACGCTCAACTCAACGCCCTTGATGCGTATTTTCAATCGCTGCAAACGAGAGATAAGCGACAGATCTCTCCTGCGGCATAGTAATGACTAACTAATAGAGCAAGAAAGTATTATGTTCGATCAAAATGTGACTTCACCTTTTACTACAACAGTAACTACTCCTTCACAAACTCAGGCACAGAAGCCTCTGCGTGACTCAGTAAAGCAAGCGGTAAACAAATACCTGAAGCAACTGGACAACGCTAACATCGATAATCTGTACGAACTTGTTCTGGCTGAAGTTGAAGCGCCGTTACTGGAAGAAGTAATGACTTACACCCGCGGCAACCAGACACGCGCCGCCATCATGATGGGCATCAACCGTGGCACACTGCGCAAAAAGCTGAAGCAGTACGGCATGAACTAAGATTAAAGGGCTTAGCCCGACTTTAAGAGCACCAAACGGTGCTCTTTTTTGTTCCACTCGTTAACTTACGCAAAGAGCTCAACACCACTATGCAAACACCTAAACCTATCAAGCGCGCCCTGTTAAGTGTTTCTGACAAAACCGGCATCGTTGAATTTGCCACGTCATTACACAACAAAGGCGTTGAACTGCTATCTACCGGCGGTACGGCAAAATTACTGGCGGAAGCCGGTTTGCCGGTTAAAGAGGTTTCAGAACACACTGGTCACCCTGAAATCATGGACGGTCGTGTGAAAACTCTGCACCCGAAAATCCACGGCGGCATTCTGGGTCGTCGCGGTCAGGACGAAGGTGTAATGGCTGAGAACAATATCGCGCCAATCGATCTGGTTGTAGTGAACCTTTACCCGTTCGCTGCCACTGTCGCAAAAGACGATTGCACGCAGGAAGACGCGATTGAGAACATCGATATCGGTGGCCCTACGATGGTTCGCGCTGCAGCGAAAAACCACAAAGATGTGACAATTGTGGTTAAAGCCACGGATTACGGCCGTGTGCTTGCTGAAATGGAAGAAAATGCAGGTTCACTGACGTACCAGACACGTTTCGACCTGGCCATTAAAGCTTTCGAACATACCGCAGAATATGACGGCATGATTGCCAACTACTTCGGCGCGCGCATTGATTCTGTTGAGTGCGCAGACGACTGTGAGCACGAGCACAGTGAATTCCCCCGTACGTTTAACGTGCAGATGAGCAAAAAGCAGGATCTGCGTTACGGCGAGAACAGCCACCAGTCTGCGGCTTTCTATGTTGAGAACAACATTCAGGAAGCGTCTGTTGCTACCGCTGAGCAGCTTCAGGGTAAAGAACTGTCTTTCAATAACATTGCAGATACCGACGCCGCGCTGGAATGCGTGAAAGAATTCGACGTACCGGCTTGTGTCATTGTTAAGCACGCAAACCCTTGTGGTGTGGCGCTGGGTGACAACATCCTTGAAGCCTATGACCGCGCTTTCAAAACTGACCCGACGTCTGCTTTCGGCGGTATCATCGCGTTTAACCGTGAACTGGATGCTGACACAGCGAAAGCCATCGTTGACCGTCAGTTTGTTGAAGTCATCATTGCCCCTACTGTCAGCGAAGAGGCGAAAGCCATTGTTGCTGAAAAGAAAAACGTACGTCTGCTGGCGTGTGGCGACTGGCAGGGTCAGCTTACCGACGGTTTCGACTTCAAACGTGTTAACGGCGGCCTGTTAATTCAGGAACGTGATTTTGGCATGGTGGATATGGAAGATCTGAAAGTCGTTTCTAAGGTACAACCTTCAGAAGAGCAATTACGCGACCTGATGTTCTGCTGGAAAGTAGCAAAATACGTGAAATCTAACGCCATCGTTTATGCAAAAGACAGCATGACCATCGGTGTGGGTGCAGGCCAGATGAGCCGCGTGTATTCTGCGAAAATCGCCGGTATTAAAGCGGCCGATGAGAACCTGGAAGTGGCAGGTTCAGTAATGGCATCTGATGCATTCTTCCCATTCCGCGACGGTATTGATGCAGCCGCGGCTGCCGGTATCAAAGCGGTAATCCAGCCGGGCGGTTCAATGCGTGACGATGAAGTTATCGCAGCAGCTGATGAACATGGCATTGCTATGGTATTCACCGGCATGCGTCACTTCCGCCATTAATTGAAAAAGTTGTTTACGGTAAAGGTTGTGGCTTTCGCCACAACCCTTTTGCGTTTTTACTGTCCTGCGTTAACCTAGCTGCTGCAGTACAAGGTATTACTTTAAAAATGCTATGCACCGTTAAAACAATTAAGGATCAATTATGAAGACCACGATGCGTGTAATTGCCGCTTCTTTGCTTGCTGTATCTGCTTCACTCACGTCAACACTGGCCAGCGCAGACGCTATTACCGATGCGGTAAAAAACGATAACCGCTCAGCGGATGCCAAAGCCCGTGACGAATACCGTCATCCTCAACAAACTCTGCGCTTTTTCGGTATTGAACCGGACATGACCGTTGTTGAGATCTGGCCCGGCGGTGGCTGGTATGCCGATATTCTCGCACCTTTACTAAAAGACGACGGCAACTATATTGCGGCGCACTTCTTTATGTTCGACGGTGCACCGGGTTATTACGCCGGTTCGCTCAACGGCTTCCAAGAAAAAGCCAAAGCGGGCGGCCTTTATGAAGGTGCCACGATTACGGCTTTCCATCCTTCAAAGAGCCCTGACATTGCCCCTGACGGCAGTGCAGACGCAGTGCTGACCTTCCGTAATGTCCATAACTGGTACATGGGCGGCGATAAAGAAGGCGTGACCGGCTCGTTTAAGTCGTTCTACAAAGCCCTGAAGCCCGGCGGCATCCTGGGTGTAGTTGATCATGAATTACCGGAATCCGCTGCTGACGAAGCAATGAAAAGCAGCGGTTATATGAAAAAGTCTTTTGTCATCGATGCTGCTGAAGCTGCCGGTTTCAAACTGGTTGCTGAAAGTGACGTAAATGCTAACCCTGCAGACAATGCCGATCACGCTAAAGGCGTGTGGACCTTGCCACCTTCTCTGCGCTTAGGCGAAGAAGATCAGGCAAAGTATCTGTCTATTGGTGAAAGCAACCGGATGACACTTAAATTTATTAAACCTGAATAAGAGATAACGGAACGCTTTGATGAACGTACTAGTTATTGGCAGCGGTGGCCGTGAACACGCATTAGCGTGGAAAGCCGCACAATCTGACTCTGTCTCCACTGTTTATGTTGCGCCGGGTAATGCAGGCACAGCCACTGAACCTAAGCTGAAAAACGTGAACATTGGTGTAACAGACATCGAAGGTTTGCTGGCGTTTGCCAAAGACACCGCGATTGACTTAACCATTGTCGGCCCTGAAGCGCCGCTGGTTGAAGGTGTTGTTGACGCGTTTCAGGCTGCCGGTCAGATGATTTTCGGACCGACACAAGCTGCGGCACAACTGGAAGGTTCCAAAGCGTTTACTAAAGATTTCTTAGCCCGCCATGCCATTCCTACAGCGGAATACCAGAACTTCACTGAAATCGATCCCGCTATCGCCTATGTGCGTGAAAAAGGTGCACCGATTGTCGTGAAGGCTGACGGTCTGGCCGCCGGTAAAGGTGTTATCGTTGCGATGACGTTACAGGAAGCTGAAGATGCCATCCGTGACATGCTTGCAGGTAACGCATTCGGTGACGCCGGCAGCCGCGTGGTAGTCGAAGAGTTTCTTGATGGTGAAGAAGCCTCTTTCATCGTGATGGTAGACGGTAAAAATGTTGTGCCTTTCGCCACCAGCCAGGATCACAAGCGCGCAGGTAACGGTGACTCTGGTCTGAACACCGGCGGTATGGGTGCATACTCACCGGCTCCGGTTGTGACGCAGGAAATCCATGACCGCGTAATGAAGGAAGTCATCATGCCTACCGTTGAAGGTATGGCAAGTGAAGGGAACCCTTATACAGGCTTCCTGTATGCAGGCCTGATGATCATGGCAGACGGTACGCCAAAGGTTATCGAATACAACTGCCGTTTCGGCGATCCTGAAACCCAGCCTATCATGATGCGTTTGCAGTCTGATTTGGTGGCAATGTGCCAACTGGCCTGTAAAGGCGAACTGGCCGGCAAAACCATTGATTTTGATGAGCGCGCTGCGGTTGGTGTTGTACTGGCTGCAGGGGGTTACCCGGGCAGTTACGACAAAGGTGATGTCATTGAAGGGCTGGATAAAGCTGCTGCTCACGAAGGCAAAGTTTTCCATGCCGGCACTGCCATGAAAGACGGCAAGGTAGTGACTGCAGGCGGTCGTGTACTATGCGCTACTGCACTGGGCAACAATGTTACCGAAGCACAACAGAAAGCCTATGAATTACTGAATACCATCAGCTGGAAAGATGTGTATTTCAGAACAGATATCGCATACCGCGCTATCGCCCGCGAAGCAAGCGGTCAGGCATAATCCGGTAAGGGCGCTGCGGCGCCCTTTCTTTTTGCCTTTTCTTCCCGTTCCCCCAAAGAAAGACCTTATTCTCTGGTCGTAACCCGACAGTCCCGGAAAATTCCCCGTTATATACGACCAAAGCACGGTGTGCCCGCCGGCACTTTCCAATTAGTCTTACAGGTCTGTACAAAAACGCTTCAAGATAGTCAGATATGGCGAAATTTATCGAGCAAATTGAAAAACTGTTGCTGATCCTCATTATGCTGGCGACGCTGGTTGCTGTGGGCGATGAAATCATGCACATGTTTCATCAGCGTAAGGTTGAACTGTCAGATCTGCTGCTATTGTTTATCTACGCCGAAGTCATCGGCATGCTGGCCGCGTACTATAACAGCAGCCGGATTCCGGTTACGTTGCCACTGATCATCGCCATGACAGCGCTCAGCCGCATGATCATTTTGCAAAGCAAAGAGCTGGATAAAATTGTGCTTCTTTATGAGTCCAGCAGTATCTTGTTGCTCAGTATTGCCGCAGTGATCATGAGTCTGAAAGATAAAATCAGTTTGGAGAAACTGAAAAACCGGCATCTGAATCCTCCCGGTTAACGGCGTACAAAGCACGCCCGACAATGGCCGGGCACTATAAATCAGGTGAATTTCGAACCCGTTGCGGACTTATACTGCAACATAGTTCCCCTTGATTCTTCCGTGCTGCCAGCTTATAACAGAAGTCCGGTATTCCTATTCTGTGATTATGTCAGCCAAACATCCGATTATTGCCATCACCGGTTCTTCCGGCGCAGGCACCACAACAACGACAAATGCGATCACGCACATCTTCCGTAACCTGAATGTCAATGCGGCAGTGGTTGGCGGTGACAGCTTCCACCGTTTTACCCGTCCGGAAATGGAGGTGGAAATCCGCAAAGCGCAGGAACAGGGCCGCCATATCAGTTACTTCGGCCCGCGCGCCAACGATTTTGAATTACTCGAAACCCTGTTTAAAGAATACGGACAAACCGGCACCGGACAATTCCGCCAGTACCTGCATACCTTTGATGAAGCCGTCCCGTTTAACCAGATGCCGGGCACATTCACGCCCTGGCAGGCGCTGCCGGAAAACACTGACTTACTGTTCTATGAAGGTCTGCACGGTGGTGTTGCCACGGAAGAAAATGACGTGGCGAGCCATGTAGATTTGCTGGTAGGCATGGTACCGATCGTAAACCTGGAGTGGATCCAGAAAATTGTCCGCGATACCACTGACCGGGGGCACTCCCGTGAAGCGGTGATGAGCAGTATTGTGCGCGGACTGGACGATTATTTTCAGTACATCACACCGCAGTTTTCCCGCACTCACGTTAATTTCCAGCGTGTTCCCACCGTCGATACATCTAACCCGTTCAGTGCCAGAGAGATCCCTACCCAGGATGAGAGTTTTGTTGTGGTGCGATTCCGCCGTGAAATGAAAAACGTTGATTATCCGTATCTGCTGCAAATGATCGACGGCGCCTTTATGTCCCGCATTAACACCCTGGTGGTACCGGGTGGAAAAATGGGTCTGGCGATGGAGTTAATCCTCACACCGCTGATTGAAGATATTCTTGATCAGAAGCGACGGGCAGGCAGTCAGATGGACTGGGTGAGCGAGCAGTAAGCAATTCGTACATAGCCGTTAACAGCCCGTTTTCATTGTGTTTTCATCATTCAAATGCATAACGGATATAACTGATTTTCCGCGGTTTACAACGCACCGGGCGTTCAGCCGCGGGCCCTGAAAACGTATAATTTACCTCTTACAATTTGGGGGTAAAAACCATGCTGGATTATGTACTCATCGGCATAGCTGTACTGGCGTTACTTGGCGTCGTTTTCGAAGAAGTCATTCACGTAAACAAAGCCAAAACGACGCTTTTTCTCGGAACACTTGCCTGGATCCTTCTCTTTATAAACGCTAACCGCGGGCCCGGTTTAGAAGAGCTCAACGAACACCTTACTGAAAACATCAGCGAAATCTCCACCCTGTGGCTGTTCCTCGTCGCCGCCATGACCTTTGTTGCTTACCTTAACCGTAAAGGCATGATTGAGAATATGCTCAATATCATCATGCCAGCCAAAATTACGCTGCGAAAGCTTATCTTCTTCACCGCCATCTTCAGTTTCTGTTTCTCTTCTCTGGCAGACAACATCACCGCCACTCTTGTGTCCATAGCCATGGTACTGTCACTGGGATTACCGTTTAACCAGACCATGCGGTTTGCGGTACTGGTGGTATTTGCGGTGAACTCCGGCGGCGTGTCACTCATCACCGGCGATGTGACCACACTGATGATTTTCCTCGACGGCAAGGTTACTATCACGCAGTTGCTGCTGCTCATCATTCCGTCCCTTTCCGCCGTACTATTCCTGGCAATGATGCTGAGTATTGGTATGAACGGCACCGTGAAGATAAAGAAAACCCGCCATGATATGCGTTCCGTTGACTATGTCATTGCCGGTATATTCTTATCCACCATCATACTGACTCTGGTTGCCAACGTTCTGTTTGCCATCCCACCGATGCTGTGTTTCCTGGCTGGTATGGCTGTCATGTTCCTGGTCGCGACCTTCATGGGCGAAGAGAAGTATCATGATCCGATCCTGGACTACATCCGCCTCATTGAGTTCGACACCCTGCTGTTTTTCCTCGGTGTATTGTTGCTGGTTGGTATGCTGGACCATATCCACGCACTGGGTGCATTGCTTGAGGTGTACAACATCTTCCCGTCAACCGGCGCTAACTTCATCATGGGCGTACTGTCTTCAATGATTGATAACGTGCCGCTGACAGCAGCACTGCTGAAAGCTGATATATCCATGTCTACCGCGGAGTGGATGGCGTTTACCTATGCCGTAGGCGTAGGGGGTTCACTGCTTATCATCGGTTCTTCGGCAGGGATTGTCACCATGAGTAAAGTGAAGGGTCTGACCTTTGCTAAGTATGGCAAGTTCGCACTACTGTTGCTGCTGGCTTACTCTTTCGGTTTTGCCATGGTTCTGCTGATGGCGGACCTGGTACTCGGCTGACATCATTTGTAACATTCCACGGACATTCGCAACATCTCTGTGCTTTTGTCCGTGACCTGAAGTGGTTATAGTTAAGGTAACTTAAGACAGTACCCGCCGTTTTGCGCGGCGTACTGCTTTTTATTACCGGTTACACAGCCACTGTTCAGGAATAATAACCATGGGTCAGGAAACGTCCAAAATACTTGTTGTCGATGATGATATGCGCCTTCGCAGCCTGCTGGAGCGTTATCTTGTTGAACAGGGCTTTCAGGTGCGCAGCGCAGCCAATGCAGAGCAAATGGACCGCCTGCTTGAGCGTGAGAACTTCCATCTGATGGTTCTGGACCTGATGCTGCCTGGTGAAGATGGTTTATCTATTTGCCGGCGTATGCGACAGGCAGAAAACGACATGCCCATCATCATGCTGACAGCCAAAGGTGACGAAGTTGACCGCATTATCGGCCTGGAAATGGGTGCCGATGATTACCTGCCCAAGCCGTTTAATCCCCGCGAACTGCTGGCCCGGGCCAAAGCCGTATTACGACGCAAAACCACAGAAGCGCCCGGCGCACCGTCCAGAGATGAGCAAATTGTTGAGTTCGGTGATTACAGCCTGAACCTCGCTACCCGCGAAATGACAGCCGCAGGTAAGCCGCTTTCGTTAACCAGCGGCGAATTTGCTGTGCTTAAATCACTGGTCACCCATCCCAGAGAACCGCTCTCCAGGGACAAACTGATGAATCTGGCCCGTGGCCGTGATTACAGCGCGCTGGAACGGAGTATCGATGTTCAGGTTTCCCGTCTGCGCCGCATGCTGGAGAAAGACCCGGCAAGCCCGCGCTATATTCAGACAGTATGGGGCCTTGGCTACGTGTTCGTGCCGGATGGTGGCGCAGCATAAGATGATGTTTCTTGCGTGAGGCTGCTTCCTAAAAGTGCATTCGGACAAACCGTACTGCTGATCGGCGTACTGCTGCTGATCAATCAGGTGGTGTCCTATCTGTCAGTCACCTACTATTTTGTGCGTCCCACTACCCAGCAGATCAGCAGTTTGCTGGCAACGCAGGTACAAAGCGTGCAATCGCAGGGGCTGATGAGCGCACCTCTTGAGCAACGGCTGGCTTACGCAAAACAAACCAAAGTCGAAATCATGACCACGGAGCAGGCGCTGCAGCAGGGTCTGCGTGATGCCACCCACTATAATTTCATGTCTTCGCAGGTATCTTCCCAAATTGGTGTCAAAGCAGACGTTCGGATCAGTACAGCTGAAACTGCAGTTGGCAGCGAGCCTTACCGGGTGTGGATATCTCTCAGCACGCGACCGAATATCTGGGTCAGTATTCCGCTGATAGGCGGCAACGACGCCCATATTTCACCGCCCCCCACCATGTATCTGATGGTAATCGGTATTTTGAGTGTGACCGGCGGCTGGTGGTTTGTACGCCATCTTAACCGGCCGCTGCAGGCGCTGCAGCAGGCCGCATTGCAGGTTGGCAGAGGACAGTTTCCGCCCCCGCTGAAAGAACAGGGCAGCAGCGAAATGCGGGAAGTGACCCGCGCATTCAACCGGATGAATCAGGGTATAAAGCAACTGGAAGATGAGCGGACATTAATGACCGCCGGTATCTCTCATGATTTACGTACCCCGCTTACCCGAATCAGGCTGGCTTCGGAAATGCTGCCGGAAGAAAGTGAGTGGGTGCGTGACGGCATCAATGAAGACATCGAAGATATGAATGCCATTATCGATCAGTTTATTGAATACGCCCGCTTTGACCGTACCGGCGAGTGGGAAAATGCCAATCTGAATACGCTTATCGGGGATATGGTAAGGGTGCATGAGCGTTACGAAAGCCATCATATCACCCTGAAACTGACTTCTTTGCCGGATACGCCGGTACGCACGGTAGCCATCAAGCGGGTACTGGATAACCTGATTGAAAATGCCTTCCGCTACGGCGGTGACAAAATTTCGATAAGTACCTTCTTTGACCGCGCGAAACAACGGGTGTATTGCCGCATCCGCGACTTCGGCCCCGGCATCCCTGACAACGAGCTGGATAACGCTTTTATGCCGTTCAAACAGGGAGATAAAGCAAGGGGCAGTCTGGGCTCAGGGCTGGGACTGGCTATTACCCGTAAAATTATCAATATGCACTTCGGCAACATCACACTCAGGAATCACCCTGAAGGTGGCCTGGTAGCGGAATTCTGGCTACCCGGCGCTCACTAGCCGCCGTTCAGGCATTACTGCTATACCTGCTGCTTAATCTGGCGGCTGTAATACCAGGTCGTGCTCCACAGCCATATGCTGGCAAGCGGGATGATCCAGAAGGCGATGTGAAGCCCCTGAAAACTGGCCCAGAATCCGGTGGCAAAAGAGGCTACCTGCACCCCGATAGCATTCCCAATCAACGAAATCCCGGACAATACCGGACCTTTTGACGGATCCACATTCATTGCCGCCGAAAGTACCAGAGGAAAGAGACCGCCTAATCCCAACCCGAGCAGGAAATTGAAGCTGCCAATAGTCACACTGCCTGCGGCAAGCTTAATACCGAAAGCACCGGTAATGGTCATAGTAGCCAGAATCATCATTAACCGGTAAACACTGTAATAGCGCAGGAACCAGGAAAAAATCAGCCTGCTTAATGTCATACCGGCGGTGAAACACGCCAGCAGATTGCGGGCCTGTTCACCATCGTAACCATCGTTTTTTGCGTAACTGACAAACCAGTTCGCATTACCGAACTCCACCGCCCCGTAGCCGAAACTCACCAGACACAGTAGCAGAAACACAGGCTGTCTGAGCATATCCATGTACTTCAGTGACGATTTTTTTTCTGCCGGTTTACCTTTGCTTAGTTTTCTGTGCTGTCCGGCAGTCATAAATGTGTAGGCCGACACGCAAAGCAGAAGGAACGTCAGAAATTGCAGCGGCTTCTGCCATTCATGAGAAAAGGTGTAGATCAGGGTCACGTAGAAAGACGCAGCGAACGTACCGAGGCTGAACATAAAGTCCATCACCCCCATCATGGCGAACCGCTTCTCTGCATACAACTGGGCTATGAGTGTATGTCCGATGGTGATCACCGCAGAGCTCACCACACCGGTGAGAAACACCATCAACAGCATCCCCTGCCAGGCGGTCATCAGGGAGACCCCGAACACCAGCACCGCATCCACAGCACACAGCCATGCCAGCAAATAAAGAAAGTCGAATTTACTGACGTATTTGCCGCCAAACAGAGCACCCAGCATCATGCCCAGCGAGAACAGCAGGAACAATGCTCCGCTGACGGTTTCACTCATTTCAAGATCGGCAGCAATCTCCGGCAGCAAAACGCCCCAGAGAATAAAAAGCATCCCGAACAGAAAAAATCCGCCAAATATGATCGCGGTAACCGGCCGGCGGCTCACAGGCACACTTGACCGTCAGACGTCAGGACTACCGTTTTCTGTAACGAACTTAGGAATATTAAACGCAATGGCCAGCACACCAAACACAAACAATAACATGGGGTACCAACAATACATGGAAACGGACAGCGGAGATAGCCCGCCCACAGCGGCGATTGTGAGGATTTGCGCACCGTAGGGCACCAGCCCCTGAAAACTGCACGAGAACACGTCCAGAATGCTGGCTGTACGGCGTGGGTCAACGCCATACTGTTTATTCAGATCGCTGGCTATCGGACCGGCTGCCACGATAGAAATTGTGTTATTCGCCGTGGATAAATCCAGCAAACTGACCAGTGCCGCAATACTGTACTCTGCACCCTGACGACTTTGCACACGCCGGGTTAGCACCTGAATCAGCCAGGTAATACCGCCGTAAGCATGCATCAGACTGACAATACCACCGATTGTCAGAGCGATGACCGACAGATTCTGCATCCATCCCAGGCCGGTTTGTATACTTTGCCACATCCCCATAGGTGCGAAACTACCGGTGATAAGGCCGATAACCCCTGCGGACCCGATACCGATAGCGAGCACCAGTACCACATTCAAACCTGCCAGTGCACAGGCAATAATAAGCATGTAGGGCAGAATGCGGATGAGTTCGTAATCACCCTGCTGTAACGAACTGGTATCCGCCACGCTGACAAATGCCAGAATGATAATGGTGATCACAGATGCCGGCAGGGTGATAAGCAGGTTAGCCTTAAATTTGTCAGTCAGCCTGACGCCCTGACTGCGGGTTGCCGCGATGGTGGTGTCTGACACAAAGGATAAGTTGTCACCAAACATGGCTCCGCCAACGACCACACCGGCCAGCAATGCCGGTGACACACCCAGCCCATCAGCCAGTCCGAGTCCGATGGGAGCCAGCGCCGTGATAGTGCCGGTAGAAGTCCCCATGGAAAAAGAAATAAAACAACAGATGATAAACAGACCCGGCAATATCATGGGCGTTGGTATTACGCTTAACGCCAGGTTGACGGTGGCATCCCGCGCGCCGATATCGATGGTCAGCGAATAGAATGCGCCGGCGAGTAGAAATATCAGCACCAGCAGAATAATGTTCTTGTTACCCGCTCCCTCGCAGAATTGCGCAATCTTCTCATTCAGAGTGAGCTTCTGATCCTTCGGGTTCAGCAGCAGAGCATATCCGGCGGCCAGGAAAAGGGCTACCAGAACTGGCATAGCGGTAATGTTGTCGCTGATAATGCCGGCAACCAGCATAGTGACAACAAAAAACAATATAGGCGTTAGCCCCAGAAATTGGGCAGGTGCTGACTTTTGCACGGGACCTCGTTGATTGTGCAGATGAATCCGGAAAGGATTTTATCGTAAACATACTGTCCGGGTGAACGTAAAACAGCGGTAAAACAGATACTTTAGCCTATATTATTTCACGCTATCTTATGTAATCCTTCTGCATGACGATTTTCATCCGTCATACAGGCGAGCGGTAACCGGCATGGAGATACCCGGCTGGCACTGCACACAAGGAACAGAAGAAAAGGTGCAATATGAAGAAGTTAATCAGTGCTTTAATTATCAGTGCGTCGGCCCTGAGTGCCGCTCCCGCGATGTCGAACGAATTAGGCAGTTGTCTGATCGATTCCTTAAACGGCAAAGAAAGAAAATCGCTGGCAAAATGGATTTTCTTTTCCATGGCCGCTCATCCTGAAATAAAAAGCTATGCCGAAGTATCGGAAAAAGACCGCCTTGAGTCTGATAAGGACATCGGCGACCTGGTCACCCGCCTGCTCGCAAGCGACTGCCCGGCGCAGTTTAAAGTTGCCTCTGAATCTGATCCCATGGCACTCCAGCGTGCCTTCGAACTGGTTGGTCAGGTCGCAATGGGCGAGTTAATGCAGGATCCGGTGGTTACTGACGCTATCGGTAATTATTCCCACTTCATGGATCCGCAAGCCATTCAAAGCGCACTGGCCGGCGGGCAGTAACCGCCAGCCGGAACCTTCATTGCAAAAAAAGCCCGCAGACACACTGCGGGCATTAAGTCGACTAACGTCGGATAGAAAGCAGTCAGAAGCCGGGGCCGGCTTTCACGATGGCATCACTGACATCATATTTTTCGAAGTTGGCTTTGAATTCCTGCACCAGGTTTTCAACATAGGTTTGATAAGCCTGCTGGTCGGCCCAGGTTTCTGCCGGCACCAGCAATTTACTGTCGACACCCGGTACCGCTACCGGCACATCCAGATTCAGACCATCAATATGGCGGGTTTCCACATTGGCAAGTTCCCCGGAAACGATGGCGTCGATTACCGCACGGGTAACAGGTATATCGAAGCGCTTGCCGGTGCCGTAGGGACCACCGGTCCAGCCGGTATTCACCAGGAAGACTTTAGCGCCGAAACTCTTCACCCGTTTAATCAGTAATTCCGCGTACACGCCGGCAGGACGCGGGAAAAACGGTGCGCCAAAGCAAGTTGAAAAAGTCGATTCAATATCAGCAGTGGACCCTATTTCTGTCGAGCCGACTTTTGCTGTGTAACCACTTAAGAAGTGATAGGCCGCCGCTTCTTCACTGAGTACAGAAACCGGCGGTAAGACGCCGCTCACATCACAGGTGAGGAACACAACGGAGCGGGGCTCACCGCCTTTATTGTCAGCCACACGCTTTTCAATATGATCCAACGGATAGGCAGCACGGGAGTTCTGTGTCAGACTGACGTCAGCATAATCCGGGGTGCGTTTTTCATCCAGTACCACATTTTCCAAAATCGTACCGAAACGGATGGCATCCCAGATGACCGGTTCATTTTTCTGCGATAAATCGATGCACTTTGCATAACAACCACCTTCCAGGTTGAACACGCTTCCGGGCGCCCAGCCATGCTCATCATCACCAATCAGAAAGCGCTTGGGATCGGCAGACAGTGTGGTTTTGCCGGTGCCGGACAATCCGAAGAATAAGGTCACATCCCCTTGCTCTCCCACGTTGGCTGAGCAGTGCATAGGTAATACTTCTTCTGCCGGTAACAGGAAATTCTGTACGCTGAACATGGCTTTTTTCATTTCACCGGCATAACGCATACCGGCGATAAGCACCTTTTTCTCAGCAAAATTCAGAATAACCACACCGTCACTGTTGGTGCCGTCGCGCTCAGGATCGCAGGTAAAACCGGGCACATTGAGGATCTGCCATGCCTCTTTGTTGTCCGGATTCCACGTTGCGGGCTGAATAAACAGGTTGCGGGCAAAGACATGCTGCCATGCCGTTTGTGTTCGTACTTTTATTGGCAAAGCATGTGTAGGGTCAGAGCCAACCTGTAAATGAGAAAGGAAATGTTCCTGTGTATTTAAATAAGCGTCTACGCGGTCCCACAATGCATCAAATTTATCTGCATCAAAGGGCTTGTTCACCTTACCCCAGTCGATGTCTGATTCCGTAGCAGGCTCTTTGACAATAAAGCGATCCGCAGGTGAACGACCTGTCCGGTGTCCGGTTTCTACTGCCAGTGCACCATTGTCTGCAAGGCAGCCTTCGCCACGTTTAAGTGCAATTTCAATTAACTCAGCTGACGTGAGATCAGTGAGCACGTTTACTGCTGTATCTGAATTTAAAAGTGGTGCCGCGGTCATTTTGGTAAGCCCTTTAGTAAGTTTACATTTTAACTTTCAAAAATCCTTTTCAATTCGATTGTATATAAAACAAGGGCACAGACAACATCATAAATACAAATAGCGATTATTTTTTGATCTGAATGACGTTTTAAAGAAATAAACTTTCAGAATGAGTAAAGCATAAAAAAGTTGGAATGAAATATAATGATTAATTTTCAATAAATTATGAAAATATTGAGGAATTGTAACTCGATTGTAAAATCAAAAAGGCAGGGAACAAAATTTGGTTTACACACAATTAAACGTTGGTGGCCCTTTTCCGGAAGCAGGGCTTTGCAGCTGCGGCCTGAAAGCAGGACCTGCCGGGGCTTAACCGGCAGGCACTGTTGTATTTCCGTTTTTTTGCGAAGCGCTAACTCAGGCACTTCGCAGGGCTTTTACTGATCTTTACGGGTTTCCACAAACTGGCCATTGTGAATGGCTTCCACATCCACGCTGTCGAACAGATATTCAGAATGACAATACTGGCAGTGCATTTTAATGGCACCATCCTCTTCAATGATCTGCAGCAGCTCTTGTTTGTCCACGTTTCTCAGTGCGTCAGCACTGCGCTGTTTGGAGCAGGAACAGGAAAATGAAACCGGGTGAGCCGGATACACTTCAACTTCTTCCTGGTGGTACAGACGATACAGAATATCATTCACCGGCAGACCAAACATTTCATCTTCTTTCAGGGTTTCGGTCAGCTTGCACACATGCTCAAAATCAGTATCCTGCGCCACATCTGTAGCGGCAGCCTGACTGGGCAGTACCTGCAATAGCATACCCGCAGCACGGGCGCGGGTAGGTTCCTGCAAATCAGTCATCAGAATGATTTTCGTCGCCAGTTGTTCAGACTGCGTAAAATAGGCTTCCAGACATTCAGCAAGTGTAGGCTTGTCCAGCCCTACAACACCCTGATAACGTTCACCTTCTTCCGGCGTGATAGTAATCACCAGTACAGCATCTTTTACCAGTTCACCAAAGCTCTCAGGCAAAACCGTCAGCGTTTCATCCCAGCGGGCTACGCCACGAAGTTTGTATTCATGGGTGGCGTTGATTACCGCGTAGCTCACCGGCCCTTTACTCTGAATTTGCAAACCGATTTCGCCTTTGAATTTTAAAATTGCTGTCAGCAAACAGGTTGCCGCTGCCATTTCACTCAACAGGTGCTGGATTTGCACCGGATATTCCGTGCTGTGCACAATGGATTGCAGACTTTCTTCCAGCCTGACCAGCTCGCCGCGTACGTTTGCTGCATTCAACAAATAGCGATGTAATTCATCATAGTTGCTCATGAAATCTATCCTGTCTTAGCAGCTTACTGCTGCTTAAATTTAATAATCTGTCTGCGTTGTTTTTTGTCCGGTCTGTTGTCAGGACGCGGACTGTGAAACGCACTTAATTTGCGGGCCTGCTGATTGGATTCCCGCTGGGCAATACTTTCCGGTGTTTCCTCGTAAAGCGCTTCAGCGAGCGGTGCACTCAGGCGTTTATCACTCAGTCCCAGCACTTTTATTTCTTTTGTGTCCCATCCGGCCGGAACTTTTATCATGGCGCCGGGCTCTACGTTTCTGCCCGGCTTCGCACGCTGGCCGTTGTAATGCACTTTACCGGCCTGCACCATTTCCCGCGCCAGACCGCGGGTTTTGAACAGACGAACAGCCCAGAGCCACTTGTCCAGGCGGACATTTACGTCAGTATCGCTTTGATTACGATTGCTCATGTAATATTTTTGTCACTCTTTCGTTTTACTGTTGTGACCCCCGCCTCGACCGGGCTATGATGGGTCGGCTAGCTCTAAATCTATTATTAAAAAAGCAGTACCTTCGACAACGCATGACACTCGACAAATTGAATTCTCAGTCACTGGCACTTTTCTTCAGCCGGCATCAGAAACAAGTGCATCTCGCAATTGTTGTTTTGCTGAGCCTGTACCTGTTAGCGTTTGCTGCAAAACTCATCTGGCGAATTATACCCGAACCAGCCGGGCCTGCCACACCAGCCGGACTCACTTCACAGCCTGAACGCATTACATCTGCGCAAGGTGGGGTCGATGTTGCCGGATTACAACAGTTGAACCTGTTCGGAACCGTCAACCGGACAGAACAGGCCGCAGACGAACAGCCGGTGACAGACGCGCCGGAAACAAAACTAAATTTAACGCTGACAGGCGTGGTAGTCAGTTCGCTCAAAGAAGAAGCCACGGCGATCATTGAAAACCGGGGCACCCAAAACGTATACGGTCTGGGCGAAAAAATAGAAGGGACTAACGCGACACTTGATCAGGTCATGAACGACCGCGTTATTATTAAAAACGGTATTCGCCGTGAAACCCTGATGCTTGACGGTGTGGATTACGACGAAGCAAACCGCCAGCGCACAGCGCGCGCTGATGACAACCCCCGTGCCGCAGCCCCCGCGCCTAAACGCCGCATTCCGCCTCCTCCGCAAAATCAGGTGGAGCTGGATGAAGACGTCGCCTCATCATTACGGGAAAGCCCGGCAGATTTCATGGATTTCATCGCTATTACGCCCAAAATCGGTGATGGCCAACTGGTCGGCTACGAAATCAAACCGGGTAAAAAACCAGATCTGTTTCAATCAGCCGGCCTGCAGGCGGGCGATGTTGTCATCCAAATCAACGGATTGGATTTGACCGATACCCAGCAATCAAAGGAAGCCATGAGTGAACTTCGTCAGGCCGATACCATAGAGCTGACGCTGACACGTGATGGTGAGTACATTACCTTGTACCTGGAAATCCCGGAGGCGGGTAATGACTAATAAAAACAGGAAGACAGACTCATGAGGCAAGAGAGCCGGACTTTATTCTCCCGGATTACTGCAGCTATCTGTGCTGCCGCGCTGTGCGTCTCTGCCACAGCCGCAGAGTACATGCCGAATTTCAAAGATACCGACATCAATGAATTCATTTCCATTGTTGGTAAAAACCTCAAGAAAACCATTATTGTCGAGCCCAATGTCAGGGGCAAAATCAGTGTGCGTTCATACGACATGCTCACTGAAGAACAATACTACCAGTTCTTTTTAAACGTACTGCAAGTCTACGATTTCGCTGTAGTAGAAATGCCCAGCGGTGTGCTGAAAGTCGTGCGCTCAAAGGAGGCGAAGACCTCCAATATTCCGGTTGTTGAAGGTTCGGCAATGGACGGTGACGAAATGATCACCCGCGTTGTACCCGTTTATAACGTGCCTGTGCGTGAATTAGCCCCAATCCTTCGCCAACTTAATGATCAGGCCGGTGGCGGTAACGTGGTTGCTCACGATCCGTCCAACGTGATGATGCTTACAGGCCGTGCGGCCGTGGTAAACCGCCTGGTGGAAATTATCGAACGCGTTGACCGCGCCGGTGATGAAGAAGTGGAAATTGTTAAGCTGCGTTACGCATCGGCATCAGAAATGGTGCGTATTGTCGACAGCATCAATAAGTCTCAGGGCAAAGCCGCTAACACCGGCAAGTCAGAGCCCCGCGCTGTGGCAGATGACCGTACAAACTCAGTGATCGTCAGCGGTGATGCTAAAGCCCGTGCCCGCATTGTTAACCTGATCCAGCGTATGGACCAGGAGCTGGAATCAAGCGGCAATACCCGCGTTGTCTTCCTGAACTATGCCAAAGCAGAAGACCTGGTAAAAGTACTGCAGGGTGTATCTGCCAGCATTCAGGCTGAAGCTCAGGGCGGCAACACACAAAGCCGTGGCAGTGCGAAACGTGACATCAGCATTGATGCCCATGAAGACTCCAATGCCGTGGTTATCACCGCTGAGCCGGACATGATGCGTTCTTTAGAAGAAGTTATCCGCCAGTTGGATGTACGCCGTGCGCAGGTACAGGTTGAAGCCATTATTGTTGAAGTATTTGAAGGCGACGGCGCAACCCTTGGTGTGCAATGGGTTACTGAAGAAGGCGGCGGCACCCAGTTTAACAATGGTGTTGTACCGGTTGGTTCACTGGCTGTGGCGCTGAAACAGGCAGAAGACACCACCACCACAGAAGCTTACATTACCGATGAAGGTAACGTGGTACAAATCGATTCCACCGAAGAGGGTGATTATACCGCCCTTGCAAGCCTGCTGAGCGGCGCCAATGGCCTGCTTGCCGGTATCATCAAAGACGGCTGGGGAGCCGTCGTTCAGGCAGTCAGTAACGATACCAACTCAAACGTACTGGCAACGCCTCACCTGACTACCATGGATAACGAAGAAGCCTTCTTTATCGTGGGTCAGGAAGTGCCTATCATTACCGGCACAACCACCGGCGATAATAATTCAAATCCGTTCCAGACCGTTGATCGTCAGGAAGTGGGTATCAAGCTGAAAGTCACCCCGCAAATTAACGAAGGTGATGCCGTTCAGCTGACCATCGAGCAGGAAGTATCCAGCGTCAGTGGCGCAACATCTGTAGACATTTCTATCAACAAACGCCAAATCAAAACCACGGTTATTGTTGATGACGGCGGCACCATTGTACTGGGCGGCCTGATTGATGAAGATGTTCAGGAAAGTGTGTCTAAAGTACCGCTGCTGGGTGATATTCCTATTTTAGGACATCTGTTTAAGTCTACCTCTACCAGCAAGCGTAAACGTAATCTGATGGTGTTCTTAAAGCCTACCATCGTGCGCGACGGTGTGCGTATGAATGAAATCAGTCACCGTAAGTACAACTATATCCGTGCCCAGCAACTGAAGCGCCACTCTGAAGGTGTGTCGCTGATGCCATCACAGGAACAGCCTTCCATGCCGGAATGGGATGATGCGCTGGCGCTGCCTCCCTCTTTTGAAGATTACATTCTGGAAAAAGAGAAGAACAAGGATAACGATTGATCATGGCTGCGAATGAAGACCCGCTAGAGCAGGCTATCGCAGCACAGGAAGAAGCTATGGATAGCCTGCCGGATGATGAACTGGCAGAAGCAGCAGGCCCCCGCCAGCTGAGTTTCAGCTTTGCCAAGAGGCATCATGTGTTGCTGGAGACGAATACGGATCCGGCCACCCTGTATTACACCGAAGCCACGCCATTTGCGGTATTTGCTGAAGTGCGCCGCTTTTTCGGTGAGCCGTTTACCTTAACGGAAATTCAGCAGGATAAATTCGAAGGCTTGCTGACACAGGCATTCCAGCGTGACTCTTCGGCCGCCAAACAATTGATGGAAGATTTGGGTAATGAGAGCGACTTGTTCTCATTAGCCGAAGAATTACCAGATACAGAAGATCTTCTCGACAGTGAAGACGACGCGCCAATCATTAAACTGATCAACGCTATGCTCGGTGAAGCCATTAAAGAAGGCGCCTCGGATATTCACATCGAAACCTTCGAGAACCAGCTCATAGTTCGTTTTCGCGTTGACGGGGTATTGCGGGAAATTTTACGCCCTAACCGCAAGCTGTCTTCCATGCTGGTTTCCCGTATTAAAGTTATGGCCAAGCTGGATATCGCCGAAAAGCGCGTCCCTCAGGATGGCCGTATAACCCTGCGAATAGCCGGCCGTGCTGTTGACGTGCGTGTATCGACCATGCCGTCCAATCACGGTGAACGGGTCGTACTGCGTTTATTAGATAAGAACAATGCCCGTCTGAATCTTGAAGATTTGGGCATGACCAAACGCAACCGGGATATCTTTTCATCGTTAATCCGTAAGCCCCACGGCATTATCCTGGTTACCGGTCCTACCGGTTCCGGTAAAAGTACCACCTTGTATGCGGGCTTAACGGAAATCAACTCGAAAGACCGCAACATCCTCACCGTTGAAGATCCTATCGAATTTGATTTACCCGGCATCGGCCAGACTCAGGTAAATCCCCGTGTAGATATGACTTTCGCCCGCGGCCTGCGTGCGATACTGCGTCAGGATCCGGACGTGGTGATGGTGGGTGAAATCCGTGATATTGAAACCGCGCAAATTGCGGTTCAGGCCAGTTTAACCGGTCACTTAGTACTTTCAACACTGCACACCAATACCGCAGCCGGTGCCATTACCCGTCTTGAAGACATGGGCATCGAACCGTTTCTGATGTCTTCCAGTTTGCTTGCCGTGCTTTCCCAGCGCCTGGTCAGAACACTGTGTCCTGAATGCCGTATTCCGGTGAAGCCAAACGAACAGCAGGCGGAATTACTGAATCTGCCCGCGGGTGAGCCACTGCCGACCATTTATCAGCCCAAAGGCTGTGCCGCCTGTAATCAAACCGGTTATCGCGGCCGGACAGGTATTCATGAACTACTGCTGGTTGATGAACCTATCCGCGGCATGATGCACGACGGTAAAGGTGAGCAGGCTATCGAAAAATACATTCGCCAGACCACCTCCAGTATTCGCGAAGACGGCTGCCATAAAGTGCTGGCCGGTAAAACGTCGCTGGAAGAAGTGTTGCGCGTGACCCGCGAGGATTAATCCATGGCAGCGTTTTCATACAAAGCGATAAACGCCAGTGGTCGCAATAAACAGGGCGTACTTGAAGGCGATAATGCCAGACAGGTACGTCAGCAATTGCGTGAAAAAGGGCTTATCCCCTTAGAAGTTGAACTGGTAGCGGAAAAATCCGGCGGTAAATCACAGGGCTTTTCTCTGTTCCGCCCGCGAATTTCGGCCGCAGACCTGTCTCTGATCACCCGTCAGCTCTCTACCCTCATTGAATCTGCTCTGCCTGTTGAGGAAGCGTTACTGGCGGTGGCGGAACAAAGTGAAAAACCCCGTCATAAAAATATGATGATGGCAGTTCGCAGTAAAGTTGTGGAAGGTCACGGCCTTGCGGATGCCATGAACCAGTTCCCCGGGGTATTCGACGAACTCTACCGCGCTATGGTGGCAGCCGGTGAAAAATCCGGTCACCTTGACGTAGTATTAAACCGTCTTGCCGATTACACGGAACGAAGACAGCAAACCCGCAGTCAGATAACTCAGGCGCTGGTGTACCCGTCCATTATGCTGGTGTTTGCCATTGGTGTTATTTCACTGCTGCTGACCATAGTCGTGCCTAAAATCGTGGGTAACTTCACCAACATGGGGCAGGAGCTGCCGGCCATCACTCAGTTTCTTATCGATTTGAGTGAATGGATGCAGAGTTACGGTCTGGTCGTTTTACTGCTGATTTTCATTCTGGTTGCCGTGGGTAACCGGCTTGTGCAACAGCCTGCCATGAAGTTGAAATATCATCAGTTAATATTACGCTTACCCGTGGTCGGAAAAGTCAGTAAAAGCCTGAATACCGCGAGGTTTGCCCGCACATTGAGTATTTTGACATCCAGTGCGGTTCCGCTGCTTGAAGCCATGCGCATTTCAGCGGATGTGCTGCAAAATCAGCATATCAAGAATCAAATTAACGAAGCGGCGGTCAATGTAAAAGAAGGCAGCAGCTTACGGGCAGCGCTGGATAACACCAGGATGTTTCCTCCGATGATGATGCACATGATTGCATCCGGCGAGAAATCCGGTGAATTACAACAAATGCTGGGCCGCGCTGCGGATAACCAGGAACGGGAATTCGAGACACAGGTCAGTATTTCCCTGAAAATTTTTGAACCTATGTTGATTGTGGTGATGGCCCTTGTGGTGCTGTTCATTGTAATGGCCATCCTGCAACCGATTTTAGCTATGAACAAAATGGTGAATATCTAATGAGAAAAATGAGAAGACATGCCGGTTTTACCCTGATTGAAGTCATGATCGTACTGGTGATCATCGGCATCATCGCTTCAATGGTATTGCCCAACGTTATCGGCAACCAGGAAATCGCTCAGAAGAAAAAAGCAGCGGTAGACATTCAGCAGCTTGAAGGTGCTATTGCCATGTATAAAATGCAGGCAAACCGGTTCCCGACCACGGAACAGGGTCTGGAAGCACTGGTTCAGGCTCCGACTATCGAACCCATTCCGAAAAACTATCCCAAAGGCGGCATCATTCAGCGCCTGCCGGAAGATCCGTGGGGCAATCCTTACCAGTTCATGAGCCCGGGCGAAATGGGCGACTACGACATTTACTCTAACGGTCCTGACGGCGAACCGGGTACAGATGATGACATCGGTACATGGAACGTAAACGAATACCTGTAACGACTACGTGCATGAAACAGCCCCGGCATACATTACAGCGGCATTTGCAGTGCGGGTTTACTTTACTCGAACTGATGCTGGTAATGGCATTAATGGGACTGGCTGCCACTTATGTGGTATTCAATGTTTTTACAGTCAGTCAGTCTGATCAATTAAAAAAAGAAGCTCAGCGCCTGCAAGTGCTGGTTGATATGGCCAGCGACTATGCCGTACTGAACCAGCGCCAGTTGGGATTACGCATCGGGCAGGCTGATCATGAATACTATTTTGTGTTTCTGAACGACGAAGACGAATGGCAAAAAATCGATGATGAGAAGCTGTATGCGCCTCATACCCTCGCGGAACCTTTCACCTTTGCACTGAACCTGGACGATCTTCCCTGGGATAAAGAAGATCAGTTATTCGACCGTGAAGTATTCGATGAAAATTTCTCGCTGGATGACGCGGGTGTGGAAATCGGAAACGAGGAAGATAAAAAGTTGCCGCCGCCGCAGGTTCTCATTATGTCCAGTGGTGAAATCACGCCGTTTACCCTGGTGTTCAGCTATGAACCCTCATTCAGCACCGACGCACCGGCGTATTTTCAGTTATTAAATCAGGATGTGCCGCCGCTTACGCTTAATGGTCCGCTGGAGCAGCCACCAGAATGATCACACCGGTAAAACAACGGGGTATGACCCTGCTGGAAGTTATGGCGGCGCTGGTGATTTTTGCACTGGCCGGTACTGCGGTAATGAAATCTGCAGCGGAACATCTGAGCAGCGTGAGCAGAGTGGAAGAAACCACGTTTGCCACCTGGGTGGCCAATAACCGCTTAAATGAAATGAAACTCACCGGCAAATGGCCGCCTGCGAATAACGCTAAAGGCACTATGGATATGGCAGATCGTACCTGGTACTGGCAGCAGAAGGTTACCAAAACCACCGATAACGATTTACGTGCCGTTGAAGTCAGTGTCGGGCTGGACGATCAATATGAATTTTTTGAAACCTCGGTGACCACCTTTGTGGCAAAACCTGCTGAAATTGCAGCAACAGCCGGATCATCAAACTCCCGCGCCAGCGGAACCAGCAGCGCATCAGACGATGATAACGGGACACCATGATGCAACGGGGATTCACGCTGGTTGAAATACTCATTGCCATCGCTATCTTTGCCTTTATCGGCGTGGCGTCTACGGCAGTGCTGACCACGGTTATCGACAGCGATGAACTGTCTTCTGCCCGGTTCGAAAAGTTTCAGCGCCTGCAACGCGCAGTCACCACCATCGAGCGGGATATGCAGCAGGCTGTGCCAAGGGCAGTACGCACCGACGGTCAGACAAACACCATTGTTATGCGTGGCGGTGAGTCAGATGAAAGCGATAATGACGGCCTCGCTTTTGTGCGCAGCGGCTGGCAAAACCCGCAAATGATGTTGCCGCGAAGTACTCTGCAGGCCGTGGCCTACCGCGTAAGAGACGGCAAACTGGAACGGCTGTACACCAATTACGTGGATAATGTAGTGGGCACAGAGCCGAAAGTGCGCGTGCTGCTGGAAGATATCAGCGAATTTAAAATTGAATTTATTGCTGATATTGATGAAGAGGAAAACTCCCTGTCAGACAACGACGAACTGAACTGGCGTGAGAGTTTTGTCGGAGCCACCTTGCCCAAAGCCATCGCGTTTGAATTTGTCAGCGATGATTTTGGCCGCATCCGCCGTGAATTCACCCTCAGCGGAGCCAGCTTATGAAAGGGTTTCAAAAGCAGCGTGGCGTAGCACTTATCATCGTATTTATGATTGTCGCTATCGTCGTGGTGATAGCTACAGACATGGGCTCCCGCCTGCAAATACAAATTCAGCGGGCTGCTAATTTAAAAGATAACAATCAGGCTTACTGGTATGCCATGGGAGCAGAAGCGTTTGCCCGCAAGTCGATTAAAACCATTTTTGATGAGACCGGCGATAAAATTGTCATTACCCAGCCCTGGTCACAAAAATTTGCTTATCCGCTCGACAATGGCGGTATTGAGGCGCAGCTGGAAGACGCCCAAAGCTGCTTCAACCTGAATGCGCTGGGTGAAAGTGACGATAACAGCAATCAGAGCAGTGCGACACAAACCACTGAAGCCATGGAAGCTTTCGGCCGTATGCTCGAGGCCACCGGCGATAACATCGACAATTACACCGCAGAAACTGTCCGCGACAGTCTGGCTGACTGGCTCGACAGCGATACGCGCATGCGTACTTACGGTGCTGAAGACAGTGAATATGAAAGTCGTGAGCATCCGTATCTGGCAGCCAACAGCTTAATGACCAATCAATCGGAGCTGAGGCTTATAAACGGTGTCAGCCCGGTGTGGTTAAATGCTATTCTGCCTCTTGTGTGCGTGCTGCCGGAAGATACCGCTCTGGCTATCAATGTGAATACGCTTACAGAAGAGCGGGCGGCCATTCTGGCGGGACTGACCGGACTGGATATGTCTCAGGCCACCAGCCTTATCAGCAGCCGGCCACAGGATGGCTGGGCAGACGTTGACAGTTTTCTGGGTGAGCCCGTGCTGGCAGCACTGGATTTAAGTGATGAACAGCGAAGCTGGTTCACCGTGACCACCGGATATTTTATTTTGCATACGAAGACCAGCTACAATAAAGCCACTTTTTCGCTCAGTACGCTGTTTAAAGCTCAGGGTGGAGAGAACGTAAGCGTTATCCGACGTGAATTTGGAGGAGTAAAGTAATGGAACAATTACTGGTCAGGCTGGGCTCCCGGCATGAAGATCCGGTGCAGTGGCTGGTATGGTCGGGCGGTGAACAGGAGATCATTGCGTCCGGCGAATTACCTGATGCCTCGCAACTTACCACCCTGAAGGAACGCGCAGGCCAACGTGCTGTTATTGCTCTGGCACCTGCCAGTGACGTGTTATTGCGTTGGGTGACACTTCCTCCCCGCGCCAGCCGTAAAGTACTCACTGCAATCCCTTTCATGCTGGAAGATGAGCTGGCACAGGATATCCACAAACAGTTTTTTGCCATGGGTCCGAAAAAAGGTGACCAGCAGGCAGTTGCTGTTGTCAGCCGTGAGAAAATGGACGAATGGCAACAATGGCTGAGTGACGCAGGGTTATTTTGCGACAAACTCATTCCTGATGTTCTGGCTGTACCCCATACGCCGGGTGCCTGGAGCGTACTGACTATCGGTGATGCTTTACTTGTCCGGGAAGACGAATGGCAAGGGATGCAGGGGGAACTGAGCTGGTTGCTTCCGGCGTTCGCAAGCCAGTTACGTCGTTCTGATACCCTGGTGC
This sequence comes from Alteromonas sp. NFXS44, assembly GCF_040148705.1. Classification (NCBI taxonomy): domain Bacteria; kingdom Pseudomonadati; phylum Pseudomonadota; class Gammaproteobacteria; order Alteromonadales; family Alteromonadaceae; genus Alteromonas; species Alteromonas sp. NFXS44. The sequence continues at coordinate 913,311 of NZ_JAGDEA010000012.1, forward strand.
CGGTGAAAAACTATTCCGACATCGATTTAGTCTCAATACCAAATGCAGATATCCAGCAAACAGAGCTGGAATTGCCCATGCACATACTGGCAACGGAAGCCGTTAAAACAGACTTTAATCTGCTTCAGGGCGATTACCGCATTAAACGTAAAAAGGCCGGTCAGTGGTATCAGTGGCGGGTCGCCGCAGTACTGGCGCTTATCGCTCTGACCACCAGCCTCATTGATAAAGGTGTGAGTATTTATCAGCTTAAGCAGGAAAATGCCCGCCTGAGTGCACAAATCGATCAGGTTGTTAAGGCCGGATTTCCCGGGCTGGGTCCTTACCGGGATCTCAGGCTGAAGATCCGCAGTGAAATGACATCAATGGAACAGGGAGGCGGTGGCGCTTCCATGCTGGTGATGATGGATCAGCTCACTAATGCGTTCTCCTCATCACAAATCAAACCGCAAACGTTGCGTTTCGATGCCTCAAGAACGGAAATCCGTATGCAGGCACAGGGCAGAAATTTTGAGTCGCTGGAGCAGTTCCGCAGGCAGGCTGAGACCGCCGGATTCGAAATAGAGCAGGGTGCAATTAATAACCGCGATGATATGGTCATCGGTACAGTCGCGATACGGGGTTGATCATGAAGTTAATGGATAAATACCGTGCATTGAGTGAGCGTGAGCAGCGCCTGGTGATTATTACCGGTGTGATCATGATTATCGCAATGTTCTACTGGCTGATCTGGCAACCCTTATCTGACGGATTAGCGCAGGAGAAAGCCCGTCTTGATGACCAGCAGGAGTTGCTGTTGTGGGTGCAGGAGAATGCAAACCGTGCACAACAACTTCGTCGCAGCGGTGGTATAAAAACCTTCAATGGCTCACTGCCACAGGCAGTCAATACTACCTCGGCCCGTTTTAAAATCGCCATAGCCCGTATGCAGCCCCAGGACGAGCAGATTCAGGTGACGGTGGATGAAGCGCCGTTTAATGATGTGCTGGCATGGCTGCAAACCATGGAAGAAATGGGGATCCTCATTCTTCAGGCAGACCTTGCTGAAGGTAACGCCCCCGGCATGATCCGCATCCGTCGACTGCAATTGGGTAAATAATGAAATCGAACATACTCTGGACGCTCGCTGCTGTTTTTGTGTTTCTTTTCTTTGTGGTGGCTTACATGCCCGCCGCTCACCTTATACAGAGTCAGACGCTTCCGAAAGGCGTAAAGATTTATGGCGTCAGCGGTACTGTCTGGCACGGTAAAGCGCAGGCGGTAGTTGTAGAAGGCATTCCGGTAACCAACGTGGAATGGGATATTGCGGGCTTACCCATGCTGATTGGCAGCGTGCACGCCGACATTAAAGGCGGCAATTTACGTGATTCCGACGAAGTGTCGTTTAAAGGCGAACTGCGCACCAGCCTGCTGAATCCTGAAACCGTGGAGTCGGATGACTTTTTGCTGTTTCTGCCGGTAGACCGTGTGTTAGCGGAAGTGCAACTGCCACTGCCGGTTAACGCCGGCGGCCGGTTCAGAGCCAGAGTCGAAGCCTTATCTTTCGGTCCCGACTGTAACGAACTCACAGGCTTCGGCGACTGGCTGAATGCCACCGTAGCCGGCACCCGTGGCCCCATCGACTTTGGTAACTATTCAGCACAGTTACGCTGCGAAGGGAAAGGTATCGGTATTGCCCTTAAAGAGCCCAACATGCTGGGTCTCTCACTGGATGCGATCCTGGAACAGGGTTTTTCAAACTTCTCAATTAAAGGCAAATTCAAACCCGACCCGTCATTACCTGAAGAAGTGCATCAGGCCGCCGCCATTTTCGGCGCTCCCGGTCCTGACGGGTATACTGAAATTCAGCTTTAAGCTGTTTAAAAAGCAAAGCCCCGGACGTCACCAGACTCCGGGGCTAATTCTTATTCAGGCCTGATTTTTGGCCGTCAGACTGATCTATTCAGCGATGAATATCGTTTTTTCGTTAACGAATTCACGCATACCGAAACCGCCGTGTTCACGGCCGTAACCGCTGTCTTTCATACCGCCAAATGGCAGGTTAGGCTGTGCCAGTGAATAACCATTAATGTTCACCATACCCGTATCGAACTCTTCACGGGCCAACCGGATAGCTTTCTCTTTATCCGTGGTGAAGATACCGCCGCCCAGGCCGTAACGGGAGTCATTGGCAATGCGCATGGCATCCGCATCGTTTTCCGCACGGATAAATGATGCCACAGGGCCAAACAGTTCATCATCATACGCTGGCATGCCCGGTTTGATATTTTCCAGAATAGTGACGGGATAGAACCAACCCGTGGTGTCGGGGATTTCGCCGCCTAATGTGACTGTGGCACCGTTTTTCACTGACTCCTCAACCTGCTCGTGTAACTTGTCACGCAAATCTTCACGGGCCATTGGGCCAAGATCGGTTTCAGGATCGGTGGGGTCGCCCACTTTCAACGCTTTAAATGCAGCGACGAATTTCTCACGGAAGGCATCATAAACACTGTCAACAATGATAAAACGCTTAGCCGCCACACACGTCTCGCCGTTATTAACAATTCGCCCCTGAACACAGGCTTCCACCGCGGTGTCGATATCAGCATCAGATAACACCACAAAGGCATCGTTACTACCCAGTTCCAGCACGGTTTTTTTCGACAGACCGGCTGCGGTTTCGGCCACCGTTTTACCTACGTTATCACTGCCTGTAAAAGTCACGCCGCGCACCTTATCGTGCTCAATGAGCTTGCTGGCAGTTTTGCCGTCAATCAGTAACGACTGATACACGTTTTTCGGGAAACCGGCATCCAGATACAGTTTTTCAATAAATTCTGCCATACCGAAGACATTGGCGGCATGCTTCATCACCGTTGTATTGCCCGCCATCACATTGGCTGCGCTGTAACGGATGACCTGATAAAGGGGGAAGTTCCAGGGCTGAATACCCAGAATAGCGCCAATCGGCTGGTAGGTAATAATGGCGCTGCCACCGTCATATACCCGGTTTTCATCTTCGAGCACTTTTTCGCCGTTTTCAGCGGTGTAACGACAAATGGAAGCACAGAGCGCAATTTCCTGCTTACCTTGTTCAGTCACCTTACCCATTTCTTTGGTCATCAAATCAAGAATGGTGTCCGCGTTATTCTCAATCTGATCAGCGAGGTTGTTCATCAATTTCGCCCGCTCGTCGAAACTGGTCTTCTTCCATGACAGAAAGGCTTCATGGGCATTATCAACGGCTTGATTCGCGTCCGCTTCGGACATCAGCGTATATTCGGCAACGGTTTCTTCTGTTGCAGGATTAATCGTTTGTACTTTATCAGACATGCTCTGTCTCCTGTTTTCAACATGGACAGATGACAGTGCAAAGGTGAGGCCAATATAGAAAACATCGAAATAACAGTACGTTGAACAAACATTGAATAAAAATACTCAATAAACATCAGCGACATCTACAGGGTACCCTGTTGAATTTGCAAAATCTTATGCAACGAATTGATGTCATCAGGTTCATCTGTCATAAAAATTTAGCCAATCCATTGGGCTGTTTGACGTAGACTACTGACTTTTCCGCAGTGATAGTATTACGTTGTGTTTGTCTGGTGTGTGTCCTTAGTTTCTCTGGCATTGTTTATCTGCCCACTGGCTGCCGCATCCAACCTCTCTCAACCATCAGAACCGCCAAACCTGTTCAGAACGCTCAACACCATAGCGCAGCAACGCAATGTAAACGTGCTTTATGAATCAAGTGCCATCACCCCGCTCATCCATGGCCCCGTAGACAACACACTGCCGGTACCGGAACTGATTGCATCGTTACTCGCTGGCACACCATTTACTGCACTTCAGGTAGATGAACGCACCTTTATCATCCGGCGCAGGGCCACAGAAAAAAAAGAAGCAATAACAGAAAAATCCTACATTGATGAAGTGATTGTTACCGGCACGCGGCTGCCTGACAGAACCATTCACACGGCACTCTCGCCGGTGGACGTTATTAACGAGCCGGTGAATGTTAACTCTGTTGATTTAGCAGATAGTCTCGCTATACAACTGCCCGGCTACACAGCTTTCAGACTGCCTCTCAGTGACGGGCAGATTTTTAACCGGCGGTCCGGATTGAGAGGACTTAATTCAGACCATGTGTTGATACTGGTTAACGGTAAACGGCGTCATCACTCAGCCTTTATCGAAACCGCCGATGGGCAGCCAACGGACCTGTCTCATATTCCGATGTATGCAATCAAACGTATTGAAGTACTGCGTGATGGTGCTTCTGTTATGTATGGTTCTGACGCTATTGCCGGTGTGATTAATGTCATTCTGGATGATTCTCCGGAAACATCCTTGTCTGTGCAGTCGGGACAATATTTCGAAGGTGACGGACTTTCAAAACTGGTTCAGTTCAAAAGCGGGTACAGGACTACAGAGAGCCGGGCAACGCTGACACTGGCCGCGTTCTCGGATGACCCGACGTCAAGATCTGTACAACCCGCAGATGCGGTGGCATTTCGACGCGAACATCCTGATATTACTTTACCTGACCCGGTACAACGATGGGGTCAGCCTGAGCGCGAAGGTATTCAGGCGGTAATCAACGCCCGGGGCACATTGACCCCTCTTTCTGAATGGTTCAGCTTTGTCACGCTGTCACAAACAGAAGGGACATCTGACTTCAACTGGCGAAATCCTGATACCAATGCCATTTATACACCAACTGCTGCGTTTAGCGATTTCGATTTGCGTACTGTGTACCCTGCCGGCTTTACACCCCACTTTGGGCAACATGAAACAGATATCGCAGCGACGCTTGGCACAACGATGTCGCTTGAAGCCGGCGCTGAACTTGAAGCAAGTTTGACGGCGGGACAAAACACGATCGATTATTTCATCAGTAACACAATTAATGCGTCATTGGGCCCGTTAAGCCCCACAGACTTCAAACCCGGCGCACTGACACAGCGGGAATGGGTGCTGGATATCGATTACCAGCATCCTTTAAGTGAAAACAGCCTCTGGCAATCAGCGTCTTTAGCTACAGGGCTGGTTCTGAAAGGCGAGCAATACCGCGTTCAGGCCGGCGACCCGGCATCATGGGAAGCGGGGCCTGCCACCATTTACGGCTTGCCCGCGGGCTCAAGCGGATTCCCGGGATATTCGCCGGAGCAGGCCGGAACATTTCACCAGCAAGGCTTTGCAGCCTATTCAGATCTCAATGTATCGCTGGCTCAGGATTTTGATGTCGATCTCGCCCTTCGCTATGAGGATACCGCTAACTATGCCGGAATCATTCGCGGCAAAGTGTCAGCGCGGTACGCATGGCAAAATGGCTGGATGGCCAGAGCAACACTGACAAACGGCTTTCGGACACCAAGCGCCGGACAGCTTTTTAGCGAGCGTACGTCACAAGGCTTAAATACCGAATATAACAGCGTTAACACCAGCGGGCGCTTTTCCCCGCTTAGTCCTGTAGCGGCGATTTTATCTCTTCGCAGCGACGTGACAATTGCACCGCTGCGCCCCGAGCGCTCTGAAACGATAAGCGCCGGAATTGGCTACCGCATCTCAGATAACTTCGGATTGAACGTTGATTTTTATCGTATTGAATTAACCGACCGGTTCGGCACAACCCCTGCTTTTGAATTAACGGCACGGGAGCAAAGCGCCGTAGCAGCCATACACTCCGGCCTTAACCACCCCATCGATACCGCAACGTTCTTTCAAAACCTGTTTGATACAACCACTACAGGTTTTGACATCGTACTGACCAGACAAACCATACTGGCTGACGGACAACTTAATATCACCGCGGCAGCCAATTACAACAAAACAGACGTCACCCGACTGGGCGATGCGACAAACATTGCACAAAAGATACTGCAGGAAAAAGGCACGCCGGAATGGCAAGGCAGGGTGTCATTTAACTGGCAAAAAGGAGACTGGCAACACCAGTTCACCCTGCGGTATACCGGCAGCTGGACAGATCAACGGGAAACCGGAGAAGAAGTGTTTCAACGCTTTTCACCTATGACAATGATTGATGTTTCCTCCACGTGGTTCATATCGTCAGCCTGGTCATTAAGGTTGTCCATAGAAAATCTCTTCAATACCTACCCCGACCGCGCGGCACTTCAGGCAAACCGCGGGTTGATGTATTCAAGAAATGCCCCTTACGATACTGACGGCGGTTCATATTACCTCCGGACTGAATACCACTTTTAATGTTTCGTAGCGCCGGACATCCGGCGTGTTTTATGAAGCTTTTGTGAATTAAGCAACGAAACGCGCAGATCTTCAATTCAGGTTCGTCTTGTTAATTAGTCCCGACCGGATCCGGAAAAATGCATGCACGGTTTGGGAGTACTTTTAAGGACAACTCAACCTGGAAACCAAATGAACGCTAAATTTACTCTCTCAGCCTGTGCCATTGCACTCGCTACCATTATGCAGCCACACGCTATGGCACAAACTCAAGGCGCCTCAGGGGAAAAGGACGTTGAGAACGTCATTGTCACCGGCACACGCCAATCCAACCGTACTGTGTTTGATTCAATGGCCCCCATCGACCTTATTTCCGGCGACGCCATTAACAGCACAACATCGGAAGATCTCTCAGACAGCGTGGCGCAACTCGTTCCGTCTTTTAAAGTACAGCGTTTGCCTATGGCAGACGGACAGGTATTTGTTCGTCCCGCGAGCTTACGGGGCCTGTCTTCAGACCACACGCTGGTACTGGTAAATGGCAAACGGTTACACCGCTCTGCGTTGCTCGGTTCCAATGGCGCTCAGTCTGCAGATCTTGCCACCATCCCAACTTATGCAATTAAGCGTATTGAAGTTCTGCGCGATGGTGCATCTGCGCAATACGGTTCAGATGCCATTGCCGGGGTGATCAATATCATTCTGGACGACAAAGAAGGCTATAAAGCTTACAGCCAGTTCTCTCAGTACTATGAAGGCGACGGTGCCGCATGGCGTGCAGGCGGCAAGGCAGGCTGGTCGCTAAATGACAAGGGCTACCTGTCTTTCACTGCTGAATATTACGATGCCGACAGAACCAGCCGTTCGCGTCAGCGCGCAGATGCCATTGCCTACCAGGAAGCAAACCCTGAAGTTACATTGAGAAATCCGGTACAGGATTGGGGACAGCCAGACAGAGAAGCAATGCGCTTTGCGTTTAACAGCCAGTACGATATCTCACAGAACGCAGCTGTCTATCTGTTCGGCACATACAACGAAGGCGAAGGATTATCTGATTTTAACTGGCGAAACCCGACTTCCGCGGTATATAACCAAAGCACTGTTTATCCTGACTTTGATCTGAACGATATTTATCCCGGAGGCTTTGCTCCGCACTTTGGTCAGGAAGACTCAGATTACGCGGTGTATGGTGGTGTAAAAGGTGACCATGGCAACCTGAGCTGGGATGTATCTGCCAGCGTGGGCGGCAATGCTATCGATTACTTTATGTCGAACACCATCAACGCGTCTTTAGGGTCAGACAGCCCTACTGACTTTTACGCGGGTTCGTTAGAACAGGATGAAGTCACAATCAATGCCGACGGTGTGTACATTATCGAATCAGACAGTGTTTATGGCGATATCAACGTAGCATTTGGCACCGAATACAGGGAAGAAACCTATACTGTATCTCCCGGTGACGAAGCATCGTATGCAGTGGGTCCGGCTGCCAGCGAAGGTCTGGCATCCGGTTCAAACGGGTTCTTCGGATTCAGTCCTTCTCAGTCCGGTGAATTCAGCCAGGACAGTTACGCTGTATATCTGGATGTTGAAAGCGAGATCACTGACGCACTCACGTTAGGTGTGGCTGGCCGTTACGAAGACTATTCAGTATTTGGTGACAGCACCAACGGTAAAATATCTGCACGTTATGCTTTGTCAGAAAATCTGGCGCTGCGTTCCACATATTCAACCGGCTTTCGTGCCCCTACACCCGGTCAGCTGTTCAGTGAACGCGTGTCCCAGGGCTTAGATACGAACACGCTGGAAGTGTTTACCCGCGGCCGCTACAGCCCTGAAGGTGCCATCGCGGATATTATCAATTTACGTGATGATGCAGATATTGCTTCTCTTGAGCCTGAAAAATCCGACAACATCAGCCTGGGTATTACCTATCAGGGTAATAACGGTCTGTCTGCGTCACTGGATTTTTATCGCGTGGAAATTGAAGACCGCTTCGGTACATCATCCACCTTTACGCTGACAGATGAAGAGCGTCAGTCTCTGATTGATTTAGATGTCACCGGCGCAGAAAGTATTACCGGCGTGAACTTCTACCAGAATGATTTTGATACCCGCACCACGGGTCTGGACGCGATTGTCAGTCAGTTGTGGAAACTGGATAGCGGCTCACTGAATGTTGTGCTTGCCTATAACTACAACAAAACAGAAGTAGTGGGTGGAAATGTTGCGCAAAACGAAACCCAGCGCACATTGTTTGAAGATCGACTTCCCACCAACAGTGCCAATATCAGCGCAACTTACAGCACCGGCGACTGGAGCTACAATGGCCGTGTCCGTTACTACGGCACCTGGACAGACAGTTCCGGCAACAGCGATGGTGACATTTTTCAGGAGTTCGGTGCTGAGGCGTTTGTTGATGTCGGCGTTACATGGCAGGTATCCGACACAATTAAGCTGAGTGCCAATATAGAAAACCTGTTCGACGCTTATCCTGATGAAGCCACTTATCAGGCAAGCCGGGGCCTGATTTACTCCAGAAACGCCCCTTATGACACTGACGGGGGGAGCTACTCGCTGCGCATTGACGCAAGCTTCTAACAGCGGCTCGTCATTATTTTGAGACATTGTGCATGTAGTTTGGTTTTCACATGCCAATGTCTTTCTCTCTTTTTGTTTTTCGCAGGTATGCTATGCCACATATAACAAGACGCCATTTTGTGACCGGCGCGCTGGCTTCCACCGCCATGATATCCGCCTCAGAGGCTTTCGCTGACGACAAGGGCCTTCCTTTCCCGGAGCACTTTACAAGACAACCCGGCCACAGCGATATCGCTTCAGATGAAACGTTCTGGAGTCAGGTTGCCAGCTACTACGATGTGAAGCCGGGTATCATCAATGTGGAGAACGGTAACTGGGGAATCATGTCCCGCCCCGTGATGCAGGCTTACTTTGCGCACACACAACGGGTTAACCGTGACAACTCATACTTCTCACGCAAAGAATACTGGCCGGTGATGAAACCCGTCTGGCACGATGTTGCGAACCGGCTGAACGTTCTGCCGGAAGAGGTTTGTCTGACAAGAGGCGCAACCGAAGCACTGCAGAATCTGATTGGCAACTATCAGCTTTTAAAAGCCGGTGACGGCGTAATGTTCGCTGATCTCGACTATGATGCCATGCAGGCAGCGATGCGGCATAAAGCCGGCACAACAGGCGCTGACATTATTGAATTATCGATCCCGGAACCTGCTGACAAAGCATCGCTACTTCAGTTTTACCGGACTGAACTGGAAAAGCATCCGCACTGCAAGTTATTACTGCTGACCCATATCAGTCACCGCACCGGCTTGGTTATTCCGGTTGCAGAAATCACAGATATCGCAAAGGCCAGAGGCGTCGATGTCATTGTTGATGCTGCCCACTCCTGGGGACAACTCAACTTTACTGCTGACGAGTTAAAGGCAGATTTCATTGGCTTCAATATGCATAAATGGATGGGTGCCCCTATCGGCGCCGGCGCCATGTTTATTCGTCATGCCCGCCTGCAGGATATTGGCCTGAACATGTCATCAGAGCCTGAACAACAAGATTCAATCCGGGGGCGTGTGCACAGTGGCACCAGCAATTTTGCAGCGTTTTTAACCCTGCCTGATGCTTTTCGTTTCCACGATCTCATTGGCGCGGACGCAAAGGCTGCAAGGCTCAAATATTTACGCAAGATCTGGGTTGATGCCGTATCAGATATAGAAGAAATCAATGTCCTCACGCCCAATGAAGATGAAAGTCATGCGGGGATAACGTCCTTTCGCCTGGCTGGCAAAGTAAGCACGCAGGAAAACAAAGCCATAGCAGACTATTTATTCAAAAAACATGGCATTTTTACTGTTCACAGAGAAGGGATCGCCGCGGGCAGCTGCGTACGCATTACTCCGGGTTATTACAACAGTTCGCAGGACATGCAAACCGTGTCTGCTGCGCTAAAGGATACCGTCGTTGCTTTCCGTGGTTAACATTAAGCCTGAGCAAGGCACACAGAGCGCCGGGCCGTGCCTTGCTTCATGGTATCGAAAATATGCCGTTACGCTCAGGCGGGTTGCCATTTTAAAGGGCGCAGACATTGATGATGCTGAAGAAATCGTGCAGGAGCTTTTTATTAAATTACAGCGCTATGATTACTTGTCGGCGTTAGAAAACGAAGAAGCCTTTCTGCGCACCATGCTATCTAATTTAGTTACCGATCGTTTCAGAAAAGCGCAGCGAACGCCGCAACTTGTTGATATCGACAGCATTGAGCCTGTACAGACTTCTGAAGCCAACGAACCGGAGTCGAAATATCAGGAAGACAATGAAGTAAAATTGCTTATGCAAGATCTTCAATCCCTGACTTCCGTTGCCCGCAATGTGTTTCTTTCACACAGAATTGACCATCTTTCCTACGATCTGATTGCTAAAAACAACAACATCACCGTGGCAGCGGTACGAAAACATTTACGCGACGCCCTGATAATTTTAACAACAAAGCGAGTTGAGCGTGACAGCGAAGCATAACCCACCAATATCTGAAGAGCAGATTGCGCAAGCTACCGATTGGGTGCTCATTATGTCTGAGAACCCTGATATCGCACAGAATGCAGAATTTGCCCGCTGGTTGAGCCGGCACGAGAGCAATCTTACTGCATTTAATGAGGTCGTTGTCACATACGGCCTGGCCGCTAAACTACCTGAAACGATCCGAAACAAGCGCGGGCGCACTGTCTCCGGTTCTTTATCCGCAGTTTATTTTGCGCTGGCGGCATCTGTCGCACTGTGTTGCGTATTATTGTTCACTCAATTTCCTCCAGATAAGCAACCTGAACGACATGAATTTGCTACCGTGACTGGCGAAATATCCCCGTTTACACTGCCAGATGACTCGACACTGGTGCTTGATACCAATTCGCGGGCTGATACGGTGCTAACCGCGAAAGCACGTAATGTGCAGCTTAAAAAGGGCCGTATATTTGTCGATGTTGCTCACGATAAGACAAGACAGTTTTCTGTAGCCATTGATGACACCTTTGCCTTTACAGCACTCGGCACCGCCTATTCAGTTGAAAAAGAAGGAAGGGGCTGGACGCTGGAAGTTTATGAAGGCACCGTTGGTATCGCCAGCACATTAATTACCCATGCTCCGGTACAGGCAGGCTGGGGGTTGCGTTACGAAGAACGCCGCATTCACCGCTATCAGCTTCCAGAACCACTGGTTGAAGCAAAACCGGACTGGCAGCAACACCGGATCGTCTTCAACGACACGTCACTAAGGAACGCCATCGCCGAATTCAACCGCTACCTGACCAGACCAATAACCATAAACGATCCTGAACTGGCTTCACTGTCGCTGTCCGGCACGTTCGATTTAAGTGATAGTCAGGCATTTATAGCCAGCATTGCTCAATTAACCGGCGCAAATGTCCGTGATATTGATGAAGGCTTTGAGATTGGTGAAATCAGTACAAATCCGGATAATTAAATTTCGCCATAGCCAGTGTGATGGCGAGTTCATAAACGCTCTGGCGGGTGGCGAGGTGGTTGGTCAGCAGGCCGATTGCCCCGCCTTTCTGTTTGATGTTGTCCGTATTAAACAATTTGTCCATCAACGGGCCCAATTCTTCACCGGCCTGAAGTGCGGTGAAGACTGATGGAGGCAAAGGCAGGTTTGCACTGCGTCCCACAGACCAGATGCCCTCATGATAAATCGCAACAAAAGCAAACGTGGCCGGGCCGTCGTCAAACATATCGACACCGCCTTCAATGGCGATGAACCAGTCCTGCGCTATAGACCGCTCGTCTGCTTCTGCGAGACAGGCTTTGACCCTGTTTACAGCACCGTCGCGGGTTTGCGCAGTATTCATGGGCTGGTCCGGCACACCGCTTGGCACATTGACGCCAATGGCCTCAAGGGCAGGCAATTGCAGGGATAAACTTAACGCCTTACGGGCTGCATTCAGCTTTACCGGATTTTTCGAACCCACAATGCAAACCGTCATGTTATTTCTCCACCGGAAACTGGCGAATTTCGTCCAGCAAGGTGCGGTAATCGGTTACGGAAGGGAATGCTTCAATGTCCCGGACTGGTTGCTGACTGTCCGGGTTACTTACGGCCAGCAGGTGGCCGATCCCGAACTTTTTCGCCGCCTGCAAAATAGTGATGCTGTCATCGACAAATAATGTGCGGGCGGGATCAAACTGTAATCTGGCCTGAAGCTGCTTCCATAAGTTCTGAGACTCCTTCGTCACACCAAACTCATGGGTACTGATCAACGTATCAATGTGAGCATCCAGTCGCGTATGTTCCACCTTTAGTGAAAGGCTGTCCGGATGAGCGTTGGTTACCAGCACCACATTCCGGCCGGTTTCATGAAGGGCATCAAGGAAAGGCAGCGTATCATCGCGCATGGAAATTAAGTGCTCAACTTCCCGCTTGGCGGCCATAATGTCCATGTTTAACTGCTCAGCCCAGTAATCCAGACAATACCATTGGATCTGCCCCATCACACGCTGATAATGCGCCATCATTGTGGCTTTGCACTCTTCAACGGGCTTTCCGCTCCGTTCAGCGATTTTCTTTGGTAAATGTTCGATCCAAAAGTGATTATCGAAGTGTAAATCCAGTAAGGTTCCGTCCATGTCGAGCAGAACTGTGTCGATTTCACTCCAGGGTAGAAATGGCAAGCGATTTTCCTTCAAATACATTAAGCTTAAGCATTGGTTGTCATCATAACGAAAGTTGTAACGGATAAACATGAGTAAAATCGATCCCGCCAAAACATTGCCGCAAATCAAACACCGGGAAATTGTTGCCCGCAGTCGTTTATTTAAAGTCGAAAGGCTGGATCTTACTTTCTCAAACGGTGCCGAGCGTCAGTTCGAGCGCATGGCTGGTAGCGGCCGTGGCGCTGTAATGATTGTGCCGATGTTAGATGACAATACTATGGTGCTTATCCGCGAATATGCGGCGGGCACGCATACCTACGAGCTTGGTTTTCCGAAAGGTCTGATTGACCCGGGTGAAACGCCCGTTGAGGCAGCAAACCGTGAGCTCCAGGAAGAAGCAGGTTACGCCGCCCGCGACCTGAACGTAATTCATACCGTCAGCATGGCCCCCACATTTTTCAATGCAGAAATGACCATTGTTCTCGCCAGGGATTTATATCCGCAAACACTTGAAGGTGATGAACCGGAGCCGCTGGAGGTGGTCAACTGGCCTCTCAGCCAGGCAGATGAACTTCTCGGCCGGGAAGATTTCAAAGAAGCCCGCTGCGTCGCCGCCTTGTTCTTAGCTCAGAAGTGGTTAAAGGAGCAATAACATTATGCCAGACGACACCCGCGCCTCCTTACTGGAGATAGCCAAACGTATTGCCGTTGAAGCCGGCGAAGCGGTACTTAAAGTTTATGACAAAGGCGATTTCGACGCCTACACCAAAGATGATGAGTCACCGGTAACCAGTGCCGACTACCTCGCCAACGACATCATCAACAAGCGCCTGATTGAAGCTACCCCTGACATTCCGATCCTGTCTGAAGAAAACAAACACGCCAGCCTCGCTGAGCGCGAAACATGGGAGCGTTACTGGCTTATCGATCCCATTGACGGCACGCAGGAGTTTATCGCCCGAAGCGGTGACTTCGCCGTGAATATTGCCCTTATCGAGAACAATGAACCTACTATAGGTGTCATATTCTGGCCTCCCGGACAGTCGCTTTATTACGCCAGTAAAGATGCCGGCGCATTCAAGGAAAGTCCGGATGAGCACAAACAGATCCACGTCAGGAAGCTGGATGATCCCCATGAAAGTGTGGTGATGATTGCCATCAGCCGCCGTCAGTCAAGGGACAAAGTGTTTTCCCGCATGTGTGCGAAACGGGTTTATCAAACGTTACCTCTGGGTAGCTGCTCGTTGAAATCATGCTTTATTGCCGAAGGTAAAGCTGATGTATTCATGCGTATAGGCATTACCGGCGAATGGGATACAGGTGCATCGCAATGCATCGTTTCGGAAGCCGGTGGTAGCATCCTGGCAGCGAATTTTGAGCCACTGACTTATAACCAGCGTCATACGCTGGAAAACCCGGACTTTGTGGTGCTTGGCGATCAACGGGTCCCCTGGCAGGACATTGTCCAATATGAAAAAGGAGCGAAGGAATGATGAAACGAACGTTACTGGCATTATCGGCGTGTATTGCTTTACCGGCCTCAGCGACATGGACTTTAGACAGCGATACGTCCAGCCTGCATTTTTTGTCTACCAAGAATGCCCAGATAACGGAAGTTCACAGCTTCGATGAATTATCCGGCACACTCAGCGATGGTGGTCAGTTATCTGTTACCGTTCCGCTGACCAGTGTGAACACCAGCATTGAATTGCGTGATACCCGCATGCAGGAAATGCTGTTTGATACCACGAACTTTGCTAATGCCACCTTCACTGCAGATGTTCCTGCTGAACTGATGAAGTTGAAAAAAGGAAGCAGCAAGACTGGCTCTGTAACCGGTGAACTGGATTTACACGGCGTAAAAGCGCCGGCTACCTTTCAGGTGATTGTCAGCAAGCTGACCAATGACAAGTTAACTGTATCCACCACAGCCCCGACTGTGATTAACGCTTCTTCATTTAAACTGGAAGGCGGCATTCAGGCACTTCAGGATGTCGCCAAGTTAAGCAGCATCACACTGGCTGTCCCGGTGACATTCTCGGTCACGTTTGAAGAGTAACATTCTCTTTTTGCCATTTATAACGGACAAAGCCGGCAACACGCTTTGTCCGTTACCATTATTTACGCATCTGGCTTACTGAACCCTGTCAGAACAAACTTCTGAACCCGCTGTCCGGTAGACACTTCAGACGTGTAAAGATTACCGTCCTGATCCGTCTCAATGCTGTGTAACCAGGTAAACTCACCGGCATAACGACCGTTTCTGCCAATACTTCCCAATACCTCGTAAGTGTCGTGCCAGAGGATCCAGATACGCCCGTTCATCATATCTGCCACGTAGAGATACTTATTGTCGGGAGAGAAAGCGACATCTGTGGCGGTGCCCAGACCACCTGTTTCAGCGGCAATTTCCAGATTCTTTTCGAACAGAACCTGTCCTTCATCATTTTTTCTGAAGATCTGAAGGCGGTTGTTTCGCCGGTCGCACACATAAATTCTGCCATCCTGAGACTTATCGACACAGTGGACAATGTCACCAAAATGCTCAGCCCCCGTGGACAAATCTCCGTTTCCGGATGCTGCCTGAGAAGTATCAAAACTTCCTTCACGGGTACCGCCGCCGGGCGCGTTACCCCATGCACCCCAGGCCTGTTCAAAGTCCAGTTCCCGTTTACTTAGCCTGACAACGCGCTTGTTAATATAACCATCAGCAATCATCACATCCGTGTCATCAACCACAATGTCTGCCGGGTTGCCAAGATAGTGTTCAGACGTATTACCATCCGTTTTTCCTGCTTCCCCGAACGCCTTTACAAATTCACCATCGCGGGTATAGCTGAAAATTTGATGATCGCCTTTCCCATTGCCGCCTATCCACACTTTGCCCTCAGCATCGACATATAAACCATGCACATTCTCAGGCCATGGACGGTCGCCTTCCGGCCCTCCCCATGAATTAAGTAACTTACCTTCAACAGAAAACTGCATGACGAAAGGTGCCGGCTCACAACAACTGGCAGAACCATTTGTCAGACCCAGTGACAGATTTGGAATAGATGCCGGGCGGTGCAATACCCAAACGGTGTTATCACGTTTGTCCACAGCCAGCCCCGGCACCTGGCCCGTTAACCAGGTTCCCGGTAATGCAGGCCATGCGGGATCCACTGCAAATTGAGGAATGGCATAACTGGGAGAAACATTATTTTTGTGACTGACAACGGGAATTGTCGTCGTACTTTCGCTTTGTAACGGCTCAGCCTGAACACTCAGCCACGCGCCACTGATGGCCCATAGCATAGCTGCACGACGCAGCTTTACAGGTGATGAAATTGAAACAGCTCTCATAAGCACACTCCCCGGGATGACGAATTTTTAGCCTAAGGGTTCAGCCTGCTATTGTGTACAAGAATTCGACGAGTAGCCGGTTTCTTCTGCTATTTTATGAGTTTACTGTCTTTGATGACGAAAGGGTTACCAGGCAGTAACCCCCGCCTGAAAGGATATCAGGCTGCGTGTTTCGCCTTGGGCCGGCTTTGAGCAAATTCTGCAATCTGTCCGTCTGTTAAGCGTTTTGGTAAAGGAGGAGCTTTGAGATCCTGCACGAACATGGTCTGATGGGTTTCGTCAGGCAGAACCGGTTGCAGCGCAGGATAACCTGCAATTTCTTCTGCTGAGATAGTTGCCATATGCTCACGCACTTCCACCAGTACCGGAGCTTCTTTTATCTCTTCCTGAATCACAAAGATCCCAAGCCTCCGGCAGGTTTTGCCAAACGACAAGCTGCTGGTTAAACGGATAATGGGCGCTGCGAACACCATACCGGTTAATACCGGCAGCAACCACAGGAACAGCGAAGGCGTGAAGTAGAAAGTCACACCAGCCCAGATTAACCCCAATGTGGTCATTGTTGCGGCTTTAGAAATAGCGACTTTCCATGGCACCATACGTCCTTCACGGGTTTGTGCTTCCCACTTTACCTGGTGACCAATGAATACGCTGATCACGAAATAACTGTGGAAGAACATCATCATTGGTGCGATAAGTACGGCCATAAACAGCTCGATAAGCGCACCGGAGATGAGCCTGAAAGCACCACCAAAATCTTTTCTGCGCTGTATAAACGCCAGAATAACGCCCAGCATTTTCGGCATGAACAGCAAGGCTATGGTGCCGTAAAGCGTGGCTATCATTAACCCCTCGTGGACAATTTGCCATTCGGGGAATAACTGGTGGGCAGAAGTAAAATACACCGGGTCGATAAGCGCTTTAACCAGCGCATCGGCAGTCCCCGCCATGAGCATCATAAATAACAGCAGCGACGACATGTAAGCAAAGGCACCGAAAGCAAAGTGCAACCGGTTCGTAGCTTTAAGTCCCTTAGTGCTTAACAATCCTAAGTGCTGAATATTCCCCTGCACCCAGCGACGGTCGCGGATAGCGTAATCTACCATGTTGCCGGGCACTTCCTCGTATGAGCCGTCAGTGTCGGTGATGAGATAACACTCCCAGCCGGCACGGCGCAATAGTGCCGCTTCCACAAAATCGTGACTCAGTACATCACCACCAAACGGTGCGCGCCCTTTGAGGGTAGGTAAGCCACAGTGCTGCATAAAAGGTTGCACGCGGATGATGGCATTATGGCCCCAATAATTTGCGCTGTCTGTCTGCCAGAACGACAAACCGGTTGCCAGCATCGGGCTGTAGAGGTGCGCCGCAAACTGCACAAAACGCCCGAAGAACGTGTCCTGACGCACAGGCATGGGAATAGTCTGAATCATTGCCGCTTCGGGGTTAGCTTCAATGCGGCGGGTCATATCCAGCACGCGGTGTGCAGACATGACACTGTCGGCATCCAACACCAGCATCGATTCGTACTGACTGCCCCAGCGTTCACAAAAATCGGTGATGTTACCTACCTTACGGCCCCAGTTATCTTCGCGGCGGCGATAAAAAATCTGCTGGCTTTGTTCGCCAAGACGGGAAATAAGACGCTGCCAGGCTTTAAGCTCTGCTTCGGCTTTCGCCTTATCTTGGGTATCGCTCAACATATAAAAATCGTATTTGTCAGCGTACGGAGTATCAAGAATGGCTTTCACACACGCTTCGAACCCGACGATAATGCGGTCAGTATCTTCGTTGTACACCGGCATGACGATAGCGTGGCGTTGGGTGACGGGCGCCTGATCATCAGAGGCCTTCAATTCCCGGCGAAGTGATAACGGGTCGATATGAAAAAGCTTCAGCAGAAAGCCGATAACAGAGGTCCAAAATGACCAGGTCAGCCAGATGAACAGCACCATACTCAGTGCTAGTTGTATCATTTCCAGCGGCGTAAACCGGTTGGGCCTGAAAATTTCAAACAGGCTGTAACCGGCAAGGGCCGTAGACACTATGGTCATCAGCCCCATCAGCACCAGCCGCCACCGGCGGCCGTTTACTTTTAAAATTTTATCTTTCGTGGCTATGTTGTCCGGTGCCACGGTGCTTTCCCCGGGATCATTGTGGCTCATACACATAGCTCCAAATTTCGCTCATTTGCGTTTCGTTCTGATTTAAAAACATGCGCATATCGACAACCGCTTCGCCGTCGGGAATGACCAGAAATGTCACGCGAACACTTTTATCACCATCTACCTTATACACTCTGGCCTGCTCGACCTTACCGTTAGTGGCGTCCAAGATCAGATCCACCTCATCAGGATTCAGCTTCATGCCTTCCGGTAAAGTGAAATCAACAACAAACCGGCGCACATTTCGCTCTTCCGTTGTTTCGAAGCCGGGCAGCTGACTGATCCCCTGACGGGTTCTTTCCACTGTCGCCAGACCATAAGGCATTGGCTGCTTTTCAACAGTCTTGAGTTCATATTCGAAGTAACGGTTTTCACCGGCCTTAAAGGGGGCTTCAGGCACCCAGTAAGCCACGATATTGTCGTTCACTTCTGAGTCAGTAGGAATCTCCACGATTTCCAGCTTACCTTTGCCGAACCCTTTTTTCGGTGTTACCCACAAACTCGGGCGCAGATGATAGTTCGCCTCGGCATCAAGGTAATTTGCGAAGTCGGTATCCCGCTGCAGCACACCAAAGCCTTTGGGAGCCACATCGCTCAGCGAGGTGATTTGTAATTTGGTCGGGTTAGTCAGAGGACGCCAGATAATTTCCCCGTTGTTGTTAAGCATCATCACCCCGTCACTGTCGTGCACTTCAGGGCGATAGTCATCGCGGCGGATTTGCGAGTTTTCGCCGTAAAGGAACATGCTGGTAAATGGTGCGACGCCAAGCTTACCCACATTCTCTCGGGCAAATATCCAGCTTTTTACCTGCATGGTGGTGTCTTTACCCGGCATGATTTCAAAACTGTAAGCACCCGCAACAGACGGGCTTTCTAAACGGGCATAAATCTTAATGGGCTGACCTTCACGGGGCTCAACCACCCAGAACTTGGTAAAATGAGGAAATTCCTCACCGTCCGGCATCGCCGTATCAATGGCAAGACCGCGGGCAGAAATGCCATAAACCTGATTTTTGCCTACTAAACGAAAATACGAAGCGCCGAGAAAAACGGCGAATTCGTCTTTGTATTCTTTGTTTTTAATAGGGTAATGCAATCGAAATCCGGCATAGCCGGATTTTGCATCGGTGAGGCCGGCCAGCGGCTCTGCATTCTTTTCATAGATGAAATTATTGCTGTCAAAGGGTACGGTGTGTTCACTGTTGTCCGGAGCAATGGTGACCACTGTGACAGGTTGCTGATAGAGAAAACCCGGGTGAAAGAATTGCATTTCATAATCATGCTCACCGTGCCACAAGGATTTCTCAGGATTAAAGCGAATTTGACGATAGGTTTCGTAACCGATGTTTTTCAATTCGTCTGCCAGATTGTGATCATTAACCACATAATCACGTGTAGCATTTTTTTGCGCCGATTCAATAACGCGATTCAAAACAGGTTTGCCTTCAGGCAGGTTTCCGGTAGCCGTTTCATCCGCCAGGCTTAATGTACTGAAGCCCACACAAATGCAATATACAAAGGCGCGCATGACCGCGGGACTGATTGAGAAAAAGGCGCAAAATGATGCGACGAATGAAGTAAAAGATGGTGTCGTAATTTCCGTGTTATTCGCTAACTGTAATTGCGGCAGCATGGTTGACTGACTCCGGTTCAAATTTTCCTAACGGGAATATTCCGTTTCTTATTGACCGGATGATTGCAAAAGGTGATCCATGTCGTTCGGATCACATATTTACGATATTTTTCATAACCTTACCGAATCCGTCCGTAAAAGTGTGTAGAGAGTGCACAGCAAGTATTACAGACCACCGGGTAAAACAGGGGAACCTGTCTGCTCAGACAGACACTAAGGTAGTATGAACATTGAACACCATGCTTCAGACTTAGACGTTCCCTCCTAACCTCACGTTAAAACACCAGCCTCCCGGAAATTAATATTGATATATAAAACATAGTCTTACGGAATTATACAAGTAGAAAATAGCGCCAACGATGACCGGATTGGCAAAAAGATTGCTGAACAGGCCACTGACAGTGGATTTTCTTTTTGCATATTTAAGGAGTTTTCTATGCGCTTCACTAAAACTTTTACCGCTTTTGTTGCCGCAACCACACTATCTTCTGCGGCAATGGCTGCATCACCGAACTGGCGCTTCGCTGAGGGCGGGTATACAAATGCCGAAATTGGCCGGGCAGATTTTGACGGACTTGACCTGGGTGCCACATATTTACTGGAAAACAATATTTATGTTACCGGCGATTACAGCATGCTGGATGAAAGTGGTACCGATCTGGACTTACTGACATTGGGTGCTGGTTACCGGCTGCCTCTGAACAGTTTCACCGATGCCTACTTCGGTCTCAACTATGAACGTGCAGAGGTGGAAAACAACGAAGACAGCGGTTATTCCCTGAATGCCGGCGTGAGATCCATGGTAACTGAACAGGTAGAGCTGCAGGGTGAACTGGGTTACTACGATATCGATGACGGTGATGTCACGGTAAAAGTCGGTGCCAATTACTACTTCTCACCCCGCTGGGCTGTGGGTGCAAGCTATGAAAAGATTGATGATTTGGACATTACGCAACTGAACGCCCGTTATACGTTCTGAGTATGAACGCAGTTTGACCGGAAGGACGTGTATTCACGTCCTTTTTTATTATGTGCAGTACAAAATCTCCGGACCGTTCAGGTATGTGAATGACTCAACAGGATCATCGAATTGGCATAGACAAACATTTTGTTATTAATTAATCTAACTCCAATAACAACCAATTATTGAACTACCGTGTTAAATCCTGTCTGGTTAGAAACATTCCGCACGCTTATCGACATCGGCCACTTCACACAAACTGCTGAAGCCCTATCTATGACACAACCGGGCGTGAGTCAGCACATCCGCAAGCTGGAAGATGCCTGCGGCTATCCGCTTCTCAAGCGCGACACCAGACATTTCGTGATGACAGAGCAGGGCAGACAAATCTACGAATATGCCTGCGCAAGAAAGGCTGAAGAAACAAAGTTAATGGCGAGTCTGAACGCAGATGATCCGTTTTCGGGTGTGTGTAATCTCGCCTGTTCAGGTGCGCTGGCGATGCACCTTTACCCGTCAATACTTACCTTACAGCAAGCTCATCCGGGGTTAATCACCCAACTGGAAGCCGCACCAAACAACCGTATTCTGGAAGGGATCCATTCGGGCTCACTGGATATTGGCATTGTTACCCGGCTACCCGATCCACATCTTTACGACGCTGAGAGCTTCGGCAAAGAACACCTTTCTCTCGTTCTGCCCGTTGAATACGAAGGAAGTCAGGTAACCGCTGCATTACTGAATAAAATCGGCCTGATCAAACACCCAGATGTGTACCATTACCTCGGCCTGTTTTTGTCTGCCTGTGGTGATGAAGAACTGAGTAAAATCAAACCGGACAGCATTACCGCCTCCGGCTATGTGAATCAGATTGGTCAAATTTTGCTGCCCGTTACCTTTGGGCTGGGATTTACAGTGCTGCCACATTCAGCCGTACAACCACTGGCCGATGCTGGAAAAGTCTACGTACCGGTGATGCCCGAACCGGTTTTTGAGCCGCTTTACTGGATTTGGCAGCATCAGCGCAACTTACCGGCGAGATTTACTACCTTGTTTACGAGTCTGAAAGATGCGTGAGCACCTTTGCTGTTCTGCGCCTGGTGATTATTAACGCCAGCATTAGCACTGCACCTGCAGCGGTAGCCAAAATATCCATGACGTCGAATGTTCTTTCCGGAATGTAAGGCTGGATACATTCATAAATAATAAGACCGGCGGCTACACCTGACAGACTTTTAAATTCCTGCGAGGGGTAAAGTAAAAGACATAAGGACGTGGTAATAACCACAGCACAAGCATTCGGCAGGGAATTGAGCAATAGAGATGAGCTGGTCTCACGCAGCGAATAACCATATTCGCAGCAGTGCCAGGCAACCAGACCTGTCAGAAAATACCACAACCTGAAAGCTGATAGTTTAGAAAGAGAGGCTGAAAACACCTCTCTGTAAAGCATGCTCAACTTCACCTTTAAGCAAATGCCTTCCGCGCTCTGCCAGACCAGTAATTGATACTGGATTTAGCCGAATCCCAGCTGTTCCGGAAATAGCGATCGATACCTTCCTTTCCACCCATCGCATCATACATGTAAGCGCCCACGAGCCCTAAAGCGAGGGCTGGTAAAACTGCGCCGGATACTGTTTGTACTTCATCTTCCTTAAGCTCTATCATTGATATAGCCCTTTAAATTGAAATTAGAAAATCAGTGATATCCGGGTAGATGAGCAGTTCATCTTTTCACCGCGGATAAGAGGAGAATATCAATTACTTCAGAGCGGTTAAACCGGGCGGACGGACAGCTTCAGGCGTCTTCTTCACTTTCCCGGTAATCACCTTTTTCGCGGATATTTACCGAGTCATGGAGCTCTGAATAAACCAGTACAACGTCACCCTGCTTCAGTGCTGCCAGTACCTGTTCCACTTTGTCTTCAAAGCTCGCTTCAACTTCGCCGTAATCAGTACCTTCACGAAGTACAAAAGATTCGACAATGTTACGCAGCGTGTCTTTCTCTAACGCGTCAATGGGGATAATCATACTTGCCTCACTTTGCTGACTTAACTGGCAGAAACTCAGAAAAATAGTCGACGGCACGCTGCTGCAGCCAGACCACCGGTCGCAGAAAGCCGCCCTGCATAAAGCCTACATGACCACCAAACTCACTGAGTTCAAGGGTAACATTGCGAGACAGAGCAGTTGCATCCGGCACAATCGATGGACTCATAAAAGGATCGTCCAGACTGTGGACAATTAACGTGGGACAATGAATGGCACTCAGGAAAGGATACGCACTGCATTTCTCGTAGTAATCCTGCGCATCCTTAAAGCCGTGTAAGGGTGCGGTCACTTTTTCATCAAACTCACGGAAAGACGCCAGCTTGCCTGCATGCTCAACCGTCAGCGACAACAAATCTTTGTAGTCCAGCTTACGCATTTTACTGGTCAGCGTGGCCTTCATACTCTTTAACAGGTAGTTCTGATAAACCTTCGAAAAACCCTCGCCAATGCTGTCACTGCACGCATCCAGCTTTACCGGCGCCGACACAGCCATGGCGGCCTGCAGCCATTTCTGACCGGGGTTTTCACCCAGCAATTTAAGTAACATGTTGCCGCCCAGCGAAAAGCCGATGGCGACTTTCGGCACGTCCGGGAAACGCTTGTCCAGCCAGTCTAAAAACAACGCCGGGTCTTCTGTTTCGCCGGAGTGATAAGCGCGGGGCTGGCGGTTAATTTCACCACTGCAACTTCTGAAGTGCATCATAACCACCTGCCAGCCCTGTTCGCTGAGCGCGGCCATCATGTCGTTGGCATAGTGAGAGCGTATACTGCCCTCAAGGCCGTGAAACATCACAACCATGCCATGCATGTTCTGTGGTTCAGGCCCCCAGGCAAGGTCAAGAAAGTCATTGTCGGGCGTGTTTATACGCTGCCAGGTGTAAGAAACCGGTCTGCGTTTCTGAAAAAATCGCGGCCAGATAGTTTGAATATGACGGTTACGGGCCCACCATGATGGCTCGAAATGACTGCGGCGAACAACGCCATGACCATGTTCAGGTGTATGCATGAATTACTTCGCGGTGCTGTGCAGAGACTGAATCACTGACGTAAGGTATTTAACCGCCTGAGGTTGCTCGCGCAACTTGAATAAATTCACAAAACTGGCAATGCTGCCGTTCACTCCCTGAACCGGCACATATTCTACAGACAGCCGGTTGTACATGGTAGTAAGTGCTTCCTGCTGCTGCATTTCAAGATCCAGTTCTTCCCGTTTCAGGGCGTCATAGGCTTTTTCATTAAACGGACTGGCCTGTCTTGCTGCACGGCGTTTTTCACGGTGAGCCACAAGTAAACTCTCAGTTTCAGCGATAGCCGCATGCAGCACCTGCCACTGGTTCAATGTGACAATACCGCCGTTGTCCATACACCAGCACAACAGCAGCAACATATTCACGTTTACGCCGAAGTCATCCTGCAACGCAATCGCTGTGGCAGCGACGTTATCCCGTCCGTAAACATCTAAACTGTATTGCCAGAAGGTGTCAGTATTCAGATTCATAAGTAGCTTTTGCCGCCTCCATTGCTTCCTGGGCGTCGAGCCATGCCATTTCATGCTCTTCCATCGCCTGTTTCAACGTTGTCTGTTCATCAAGCAGTGCCATCAGCCTGGCCTTGTTTTGCTCTTCGTATAACGTGGTATCGCTTAACGACGTTTCCACGTCAGAGAGTTTGGCTGACGTGGCTTCCATGGCTTTTTCATGCTTCTCAATCGCCTTTTTCAGCGGTGCGACTGACTGACGAAACTCAGCTTCACGACGTTTTTCCGCTTTGCGATCCACCTTCGGTATATCGGTTTGCTGCTTCGCCGCTTTCTCTTCATTTTGTTGGGATAAAATCCAGCTGCGGTAATCTTCCAAATCACCGTTAAAAGGCTCGACCTGACCACTGTCGACCAGATAAAAGTCTTCACAAACAGAAGTCAGCAAAAAGCGGTCGTGTGATACCAGCACCATCGCCCCTTCGAACCCCTGCAAGGCCATGTTCAGTGCATGACGCATTTCCAGATCGAGGTGGTTGGTCGGCTCATCGAGTAACAATAAATTAGGCTTCTGGTAAACGATCAACGCCAGTACCAGACGTGCTTTCTCGCCGCCGGACATAGGTGCAACAGGTTCCAGGGCCTGATCACCATGGAAGCCAAAGCCTCCCAGATAATCCCGTAACTGTTGTTCGGTAGCCTGCTTATCTAACCGCTGAAGATGCAAAATAGCAGAGGCTTTAGGATCCAGGGTTTCTAGCTGATGCTGGGCAAAATAGCCCACATTAAGCCCTTTAGCAGTGGTAAACGAGCCCTGCATCGGATCGTGCACACAAGCGAGCAGTTTGATCAGTGTCGATTTACCCTGACCATTGCGTCCCAGCAAGCCGATGCGGCTGCCCGGGACCAGATTCAGTTTAACGTTGTTAAGAATAACCTTATCGCCATAACCCAGTTGAATGTCCCGCATCTGAATAAGCGGGTTCGGCAGACCGGTTGGCTCTGCAAATTCGAAATTAAAGGCGCTGGCAGCATGAGCCGGTAAAATCTGCTCCATGCGCTCGAGTTGCTTGATACGGCTTTGCGCCTGTTTAGCTTTACTGGCTTTGGCTTTGAAGCGGGTAATGAAAGACTCAAGATGAGCGATTTTATCCTGCTGTTTCTGGAATTCGATATTCTGTAAGCGGAGTCGTTCTGCGCGCTGCTTTTCGTAGGAAGAGTAATTGCCTGTGTAGGCAATAAGTTGTTGCTGTTCGACACTGACGATTTGCGCCACAGTGTTATCAATAAATGCCTTATCGTGAGAGATAAGAATCAGCGTTCCTGAATAGCGTTGCAGCCATTTTTCTAACCAGATGACTGCATCTAAATCGAGGTGGTTAGTCGGTTCGTCCAGCAGCAGCAAATCAGAAGGACAAAGCAGTGCCTGCGCCAGGTTGAGCCGCATGCGCCATCCACCTGAAAAATCAGTCACCGGTGCAGACAGCTGAGCGGTTGAAAAGCCCAGACCCGCAAGAATGGTAGCCGCCCGCGCTTCTACGTCGTAAGCGCCTGCATGTTCCAGCTGACCATGCAGCTGTCCCATAGCTTCGCCATCCTGCTTCGCTTCGGCTTCAGCCAGTTTAGCCTGTAACCCGCGCAGTAATTTGTCACCGTCAATCACGTAATCTATCGCACAGCGATCGGTGGCCGGTGTTTCTTGTGCCACGCTGACGATACGCCAGTGTGCAGGGACCTGACAATCGCCGGCATCAACCTGTAATTCTCCGCGAAGTAACGCGAATAAACTCGACTTACCACAGCCATTGCTGCCGATCAGAGCGGTTTTGTGTCCGGGGAATATTTGTGTACTGGCGTTTTCAAGTAGCACTTTGCTACCACGCATCAATGTAACGTCAGATAAGGTGATCATGCCTGCGCAGTTGTCCTGTTATTTAAGCGGCGTATGATAGCAAACTCCCCCGGCGATGGCTTGTATTTCACTCATTAGTCGCCATAATCCAGCAAGAAGAAATTGTTGTAACCTGCGGAGTAATCATGGCTGAACGCAAAAGAAAACGCTTTATCGCCGGCGCAACCTGTCCCAAGTGTCAGGCACTGGATTCCATCATGTTGTTTTTTGAGAACAATGTGGAAAAACTGGAATGCGTTAAGTGCGGATATTCGCAATCGCAAACAGACGACAAAGTAGAAGCGAAAACCCGATCTGATGAAAATGTGATTGGTGTATTTAAGCCACACTGATTTGTTAAAGTTACCCGCCGGTGCAGGAAAAGGGTGAGCGTTTTTGCCGCACGAACCTGCCCGACTGCCTGCCTCAAGTTAGTTTTTCCCGCTAAAACAACCTGTTAACCCTGCAGCCCTGCAGCACCTCTCTCTTTACATTCACTGGCACGCCACTTGAATCGATAATTAATACCTCCGGATTATTTATTTTTCATTTAAGCGCGGACTGATCATGGCCAGACATAAAACCAGAACCATATTAAAAGCACTCGCGATCCTCGCCGGGCTGCTGATAATTGTCCGCATCAGTTTGCCTTTTGCAGCTCAGTGGTACATCAACGACGTACTGGATGAAGGGGAAGAATTTACCGGTAGTGTTGGCGATGTGGACATTATGCTGTGGCGCGGCGCTTACAGTCTGGATGACGTGGTGATTCTGAAACGGACCGGTGAGGTAGAACAACCATTCTTTGAAG
This sequence comes from Alteromonas sp. NFXS44, assembly GCF_040148705.1. Taxonomy (NCBI): domain Bacteria; kingdom Pseudomonadati; phylum Pseudomonadota; class Gammaproteobacteria; order Alteromonadales; family Alteromonadaceae; genus Alteromonas; species Alteromonas sp. NFXS44. The sequence continues at coordinate 940,532 of NZ_JAGDEA010000012.1, forward strand.
CAAAGCAGGTAGAATTCAGCCTGTTGTGGAATGCCCTGCTGGATAAAGCACTGGTAGCGCAGGTTGATCTTACCGCACCGGAGCTAAACTTCGTAGACGGTAAAAGTGTTGCTGAAAGTCAGTCAGGTGAAAATGAAAACTGGCTTTATCTGGCGGATCAGTTAGTGCCGCTTAAGGTTGACCGCTTTGAAATCCGCCGGGGTATTGTCCGGTTCATCAACCCGGATTCAGAGCCCGCCGTTAACATTGAGCTGCACGATATTCATGCTGTAGCAAGAAATCTGGTTAACAGCCGCTCTTTGTCAAAAGATCTCATTGCCACCATCGAAGCCAGCGGAAATACAGAGCAACAAGGCACCATTACGCTGTCAGGCTCACTGAATCCGGCAACAAAGAACCCGACCTTCGATGTCAATCTGCAGGCCAATGATGTGGCGCTGGTGAATTTTAAAAACTTCCTCGATACCTACGCCCCCTTCGATTTAGAAGCCGGTACATTAGAACTGGCGCTGGAACTGGCCAGCGACGACGGAGAAATATCAGGCTACACTAAGCCTATTTTGCATCAGGTTGAGGTTTTTTCATGGAAAGGTGATATCGAAGAAGATGATGATGGCTTCTTTCGCGGACTTGCCGAAGCACTGTCAGCTTTCATTGCGGAATTGTTCGAAAACCAGAGTGAAGATCAGATAGCCACACGCATTCCCATTTCCGGCTCACTGAATGATGTGGACACACCGGTTCTCGCGACTATCGGTGGCATTCTAAAAAATGCATTTATTCAGGCTATCAACGGTAACCTTGAAGACAGTGTGCAATGGCGCGACGCCGAAGAGGCAAAAGAAGAGAAAGAACAGGAAGCCGCCGGTGAAGAAAACCCGCGCCCTGATCCACAGTAACCGACAGGGGTGAGTCTGCTTACCATCACCCGCTCAGCTGCTCAGGACGTCACAGCCTTCTTGCGCGGACGTCCGCGCTTACCTTCCGTCAAACGACGACCGGTAACCTGTTCAATGCGCTTGATGAAACCGGGATCTCCCATAGCCAGTCCCATTTTCAGTGACTTGGCAATATCTGCATCCAGATCGTTATTCTGGTGCTGCAAGTGCTGCAAATGCAGCGCTCTTCGTTGTTCCGGCTGCTTTGCTGTTCGTTCGTAAGCACTGTGAGGCGTTACCATGGTGTTGGGTAACCCCAGTGCATTGGTACACACACTTGACCAGGCGTATTGTTCAGGCGTACTGCAAAACGCTTCATTTACCGGCTTCTGCTCTATGAAGCGGTACACTTCCAAAAGCAGCTCATCATCTAAAACCAGTGCTGATTTATAACGATCACGCCAGATTGCCCCGCTGGTGCCATAGCGCTGGTGAAAGTACTGTGCATAAAGTCGCCCGGTTGCCTGCAACATTAATGAGATACCATCACCGGCCGCGGGGGTGCACAGAAAAAGAATGCTGTCCTTACCTGCAACCCAGGCGTGCATTGCCACTTTATAACGCTGTGCATAACGGCCGAGATAATCGAGATAGGTCAGCCTGTCTGTGTCATCCCGAAACGGGGACACACCTTTTCGTCCTGTTCGCTGGACGAGTTGCGGAATACCTGCCGGAGACGTTCTTAACTTTCTGGCCATGAAAAGTGCTTCGTTATGTCATTTAACGGGTCATTTTCTTAGCTTAGACAAGATTCAGGCAATTATCTAAAACAATCAACAGATTATTTCACTGCCTGCACTGACAGGTGTTGCAGACAGATTTAATAGTGAGGAGGCGGAGTTTCGTCTGACAGCTTAGCAATATTAGACGGTTCAAAGCCTTTGACTTTCTCCATCATAAAACGCAACTGTACCTGCATTTTCTCGATTTGATATTGTTGAGACGTCAGTGCTTCATTCAACGTATCAATTGTGTGTTCCTGAAACGCTACCTTTGTCTGCAGTTCTTCAATTTCCTGCATAGCGTGTTCCAGCGTAAGTGTGTCGCTCATTCTTCAATTGCCCATAATTCAGCTAATCCACTGCTGCTTTCAGACAGCAGTGTGTTGTTACCCATAAACCCGACGGCATACACTACGGCAGTTGCCGGCCTCGTGCCTTCTTTCGCCGCTACTTTCCATTCGCCGGTCTGCTCACCGGTTCTGACGTCCCACATATAGATACTGCGGGAGGGTGAACCGGTAAGTAAATGCTTACCATCTTCAGAAAAAACGGCATCAGTAAATATTTTCTGGCGCGCAATATACTTCAGGTTGCTGATCTGCGCACCTGTTTGTGCATCCCACACCTTAGAGCCTTGTTTACTGTCTGCAGTAAATACGTAGCGTCCGGCATCGTCCAGCGCCACTTTAGAAATACGGCTGCTGTGAGTAAAGGTATGGATAATTTGCCCGGTCTGCGTACTCCATAGATACGCCACATAATCGTTACCACCGGTAAGGGCATATTCACCGTTGGGTGAAATATCCACAGAGTTGATGCGTTCCTGATGACCCAGAAACTCAAGTCGCCGTCTGGTTTCCGGTTCAAAGTACATCACTTTACCGCTGGAGCGGCCAACGAGGATCCCTTTGCCATTATTGGTTACCGCCACATCGCGGATTGTCGATTCATCAATGCGCCAGAATCCTACCGGCTCACCACTTTCAATACTCCACAGCGCAAAGGCTTCGCGGTCTGATGTCACCACAAATTTATTGTCAGCGGAAATATGAATAGCCAGGACCAGATTGTTGCCTTCGCTCTGGTGCTGCCAGTGAAACAGCACATTGTCATCTGAATTGTGCCAAACGTTGATACCGTTATCGACACCGGATACCACGCTGTACTCACCGTTCGGGGATATGTCTGCGGCGTAAGCGCCGTCTTCTGCATGCCACCACTGGTCAATCGGGGTGGTATCAGGCACAGTACATCCGGTTACTGAAAAAAGTAAAAACGCCAGTAATGGCATTGTTTGGAACAATCGTCGATGAATCATGTCTTACAGGTTTCGCTTTATATGCAGCCGTGTTTACCATAGCATGGAACAGTTAGGGTCGGATGACCTTAATATCAATTTAGCAAAATGATTTTACTTTGATCGGTTTGCTAAATTGATTAGTTTATACCTTATAACACAAGCCAGTCGTCCCCGTGCGGTGCGACGAACATAATATTAGAATGGAGAAGTTTATGCGTAAGTCGCTTGTCGCCTTATCAACCGTTGCTGCTTTAGGTCTTTTTGCCTGTCAGCCAAATACAAATGAGCAGTCTAAAGAAGCTGCGGCAAAAGAAGCACCTGCACAGGGTACAGCCGCTGCGGACATGACAGACGAACAGAAGCACGCCTACGCAATGGGTGCAAGCATGGGCGTATTCATCACGACCCGCGCAAAGCAGCAGGAACAGGTTGGTTTACCGCTGGATATTGAAACGCTGAAACAGGGTTTCACTGACGCTCTGGGCGAAAACATGAAGTTCAGCCGTGCTGAAATTCAACAATTTGCTCAGGCCGGTGAAGAAGCCATGCGTGCAAAGCAGCAGGAAATGGCAGCAAAAGCAGCAGAAGAGAATATTCAGCTGGGCGCTGATTACCTGGCAGAAAACGCTAAGAAAGAAGGCGTTACTGTGACTGATTCAGGTCTTCAGTACGAAGTGATTGAAGAAGGCACCGGTAAGAGCCCTGAAGCCACTGACACAGTTAAAGTTCACTACCACGGTACGTTGATTGACGGCACTGTATTCGATTCTTCATACGAGCGTAATGAGCCGGTGACTTTCCCGCTTAACCGCGTTATCCCGGGCTGGACCGAAGGTGTTCAGTTAATGAAAGAAGGTTCAAAATTCCGTTTCGTTATTCCAGCGGAACTGGCTTACGGCGAACGTTCTACCGGTCTGATCACACCTAACTCAACGCTTATCTTCGATGTTGAGTTGATTGAAGTAGTTGACACTGAAGAAGGCGAAACAGAGTAATTTGTTTCTCTCTCCGGCCACGCCGGAAACAGAATTGAAAGCGGCCCTTAACGGGCCGTTTTGTTATTCACTGTAAAACGGATAATCGATATATCCCTTTTCTTCACCTGCGTAGAATGTATCCGGATCCGGCTCGTTCAACGCAACGCCTTTTTCAAGACGCAATGCCAAATCGGGGTTAGCGATGTAAGGCCGGCCAAAAGCAACGGCATCTGCGTAACCTGATTCCACAGCCTGTTTGGCTGACAGGTAATCATAGTCCCCGTTAGCGATATAAAATCCCTGCCAGAGTTCGCGCAACGTAACAAGCGTCGCAAGATCTTCGTTACTGGCGGGCATACCAGGGAAGCGCTCAACCATATGCAGATAAGCCAGATTTAAAGGATTTAAGAAGTTTATCACCTCTCTGAACGTCGCCAGCGGATCGCTGTCAGCGATATCATTCTGATTACCAACCGGTGACAGCCGGATACCCACCTGCGACGCATCCCAGACTTTGAGTACCGCACGGGTGACTTCTTTTAGAAAGCGCAGTTTGTTTTCGATACTGCCGCCATACTCGTCGTCCCGCAAATTCGTTTTATCACGGATGAACTGATCAATCAGATAGCCGTTGGCAGCATGTATTTCCACACCATCGAAACCGGCCTCTCGGGCATTCTCAGCAGCTTTCTGATAATCAGCAATGGTTGACTGAATGTCGCTGACAGTCATCGCCTCCGGTTCAGACGCCGGACGTTTTTCGCCATCAAAAAACACATCAACATCTGGTTTCAACGCTGACGGCGCCAGCGGCTTCTGATTATCAGGCTGAAAGTGGCTGTGGCTGATACGGCCTACATGCCACAGCTGAAGAAACACTTTTCCTCCCTCAGCGTGCACAGCTTCTGTGATTTCCCGCCATTTCGATACCTGGTCAGCGCTGTAAATGCCGGGAGTCCGGATATATCCCTTACCCTGCGGATTGATTTGGGTGGCTTCGCAAATGATGAGTCCTGCCGTTGCACGCTGCTGATAATAAGTCAGGGTCATGTCTGCAGGCACATCGGTGGTATCGTCAGCGCGACTGCGGGTGAGCGGCGCCATAAAGATGCGGTTATTCACATCCACATTGCCCATACGGGCAGATTCAAATAGTGATTTCATATTAGCTTCCCTGAATTACACGTGTTGCTGGTCGTGTTTACCTTCCCGCAATTCTTCAATGATTTTTTTATTGAAGGCTGGCAGGTCATCCGGTGTTCTGCTGGTAACTAACGCCTGGTCGCACACCACCTCTTCATCAACCCAGATGCCTCCGGCATTTTTGATGTCTGTTTTTAAACTGGGAAATGACGTTACTTTACGGTTGTGAAGTACATCAGCTTCGACAAGCATCCACGGGCCATGACAAATAGCAGCTACAGGTTTGTGCTGTTTAAAAAAGTCTCTTACAAATGATACAGCGGCGGTGTCGGTTCTCAGCGTATCAGGGTTTTGAACGCCACCCGGAAGAATAAGACCATGATAATCACCGGCTTTAACGTCAGCGACTAGCTTGTCCACTTTAAATTTGTCACCTTTTTCATCATGGTTCATACCCTGAATTTCACCGCTTTCCAGAGATATGACCGAGACCTCAGCACCTTCAGCTTCCAGTGCTTCTTTGGGCGAAGTCAGTTCAACTTGCTCAAATCCGTCCGTTGCCAGAATAGCAACGTGTTTGCCTTGTAACTTCTTAGTCATTGATAGTTCTCCTTATCAGATAGTAATTTCCCTACGCACCTGATCATCGGGAAGTTTAGTTACAAACATTAAATCTGCAGGCGGCCAGAACGAAACAACCCCCTCACGAAGGAGGGGGTTGTTATTTCAAAAGTTACTTCTGTCAGCTCTGTATCAGCTGTTATCTGACAATAAATGTCTGCGACGCTCCGGTCTCTTCCTTAACGTAGCGCAGTGGCGGATCATCATATGTCCAACTTTATAAGCGGCGATACCACCCACCAGCAACGCTGCGGTTTTCACACTGTTAATGTGAACTAAAATATCTATCATCCCGATGGAGAACAGAATAACGCCTGTGAGAAACAGCAAAAAGCCGGCAATAGTAATACCGTTTGACGTGAAGGACTGACCACCACGTTTTACTTCTGTCTGAGTTTGCTCGTGCTGCATAATGTTATTCACTCGATTTATTCCATGCTAATAATGGATATTACTACGACATTTTATTCACAAATTTGTTCAATATTCATGCAAACAATCTGCATAAGCTTGTAAAAGTTATGCACAATTACCACATTGCAAACTAGTTATCGACGTAATTTTAGTTTTGATTAGCTGAAAAAACAAAAACATAGCGAAAAAGGCAAATGCGAACACCGCTTATTACCCGGAATGGGTACCGAAAGTTACAGGCAGAGCTGGATCATCTCTGGCGTGAAGAAAGACCGGAGACAACACGCAAAGTCACCTGGGCAGCGAGCCTCGGGGATCGTAGTGAGAATGCTGACTATCAGTACAATAAAAAACGTCTGCGGGAAATCGACCGCAGGGTCCGCTACTTGCGTAAGTGTCTGGAAAATCTGAAAGTTGTGGATTACTCGCCGCAACAGGAGGGCAAAGTGTTTTTTGGTGCCCGGGTCGAAATTGAAAATGAAGACGGCAAAACCATGACCCTCCGCATTGTCGGCTATGATGAAATTTTCGGCCGCAAGGACTATATCTCGGTGGATGCACCGATGGCCCGCGCACTCATCGGAAAAACCACCGAAGATGAAATTTTTGTCAAAACCGAAGCAGGCAATTTTGAGTGGTGGATAAATAAAATTTGGTACGACAAAGACGACCGGATATAGGCTTTCAGACGCATCACAGGCCGGCTTCTGCCGGCCTGTGATGCTAAGCCTGTTTCAGCGACTCAATAATACGCCGGGCTCTGTTAGGTGCTACATCCACATGAATATCGATGTGTTTCTTCACGCCGAATCGCTTCATGTTCTTATATTGCGTTTCGATAATTGTTTTATCCTCATCAAACGTAAACTTCGTTTGATCAATGACCTTTTGCATTACCTCATCGCAATTGGATGTGGGGTTACTCGCCATAGTCCAGATATAAGAACAGCTTTCTTCTGTTTCCGGCGTCAGCGCATGAAAGCCCCGCATGTGAAAGCCACCGCGTCCGGGATCATCAACGGCTTCAGTATTATGCTCAACAGCACCAGTCCAGATTTCCAAATGTGAAGGGTGGAAAACAATTTCCTGCCACCGGTCGATGGTCTCACCAAAAGGATAAGCAGCATTGTAGGTGGGCGGCGGTACTGAATTAAGCATATGCCTGACAACTTTTACGCTGTTTCCTTGCTGGGTTACGTTCATCTCCGCATTCATGTGAATTTTGGCATTTCCACCAATGGTTTTCAGATGAACATAACCCAGATGGCTGAGATCCAGCAGGTTGTCATGGACAAGTTGATAAGGCGCATCGTAGTGGTAAATATCACCGCCAAACATAAAATCAGGATGATGATGAAATTCATAGGAAGGAGGCGGTTCAACGGGCTGAGAATGCTGCGAATCACCAAACCAAATCCATATCAGCGCATCTTTTTCAGCAATGTGGTATTGCATAACTTTTGCCCTCGACGGAATTTTTTCCTGTCCGGGAATTTCGATACACTTTCCATCGCCATTGAATAACAGACCATGATAACCACAGCGTAAACCTTCGGGTTCCATAGTTCCGGAAGATAGTGGCAGCGACCGGTGACAACAGCGATCCTCCAAAGCATGTGCTTTTCCGTCTTGTGTCCTGAACAATACCACCGGCTCATTTAACAACATTTTGGCTACCGGCTTATCGTCAAGTTCACTGGACAAAGCAGCGACATACCACATGTTTAATGGAAATGCGTGCCGTGTACCGGTGACAGAGGTATCAGAATTTTCAGGGTGGTGCATTTGAACAGACATAGTTTTATTCCGGTTAACAGGATTAAAGGTCAATAGAAAGTGACGGGGTTAACGCCCGGGAACAACAGGGCGTAAAACGGTCATTTGCTGATTTTTCAGCATCTGTCAGCCACGCGTCCCTGTGGTCAACTTTTCCATCAAGAACACGCAATACACATGTGCCGCAAATCCCCTGTTCACAACTGGCATCCACTTCAATACCGGCTTCATCCAACGCCTCGAGGGCCGTTTGCTCTGTGCTTACATTGATGTGAATATTTGATTGAACAAGGTGCATTGTGAACGCCGTATCAGCGCCGGTTGTGGAAATGTCGTGACTGAATTTTTCCTGATTCAAAGCAAAATCAGGCCAGCTTTTCTCTCTGGCAATCTCATTAACTTTAGACATAAAGCCATCCGGACCGCAGGTATAGAGACCGCAGCCGTCTTCGAAAGCAGGGATAAGCTCCCACAGTCGTTTCGCTGTTTTCTCACGACTTTCTGAAGGGATTAAAATGACTTTTCCGGTGTTAAGCCCTGCCGCGAGTTCCTTATCGAACGGAATTTGTTGTGCCGGCTTATGGACATAAAGCAATAGATATTGCTTCTCAAGGTCATCAAGACTTTTCATCATTGAAATAAGTGGCGTAATGCCGATCCCCCCGGCAACAAGAATGACTTTTCCGTCATGCTCCCCAAGCGGGAACAAATTTTTCGGTGCGGAGATCTGCACCGCCATCCCTTCAAGGAAAGTATCGTGTATGGCTATCGAGCCGCCTCTGGAATGACTGTCACGTAATACAGCGATACTGTACTCATTGACATCTCTGGCAGATCCACAAAGTGAATACTGGCGGGTGATATCTTCGTTGACCCTCACATCAATGTGAGCACCGGGTGTAAAGGAGGGAAGTGCACTTCCGTCTTCAGCAATAAAACTGATCTTAGCAACTGAAGCGGCAATTTTTTCAATTTTAGAAATCTTCGCGTTTATCAAAAGAATTTCCCTATAACTAACAACTATGTAACAAACAATACGAAACAATTAGTTGATATGTCAACTATAGAGATTATCTGATCAGTTCACTAAGTGATAAAATGTTGATTTAGTAACTAATAAAAAGAGAGCGGAAATTGCAGAATCCACAATTTCTAGATTTGGCACGGTACGTACCTGCACTCATTACTTTTCTGGCTAACAAACTTTCGGCCAGCGCTTCGGGTCAGTACCGGAAGATGTTTGGCGTAGGGATAGTTGAATGGCGTGTCATCGCTCTGCTGGCCGTGGAGCCGGAAACAACGGCGAATTCTGTAAGTAATGTCATCGGTCTCGACAAGGCGCTGGTGAGCCGGACAGTGAAAAAGCTCAAAGAGCTGGAAATCATCACTATTTCAAAAAGTGAAAAGGATGGCAGACATCAATATCTGTCACTGTCACCAAAAGGAAAAGCACTCCACGATGAGATTCTGACGGTTGCACTTGAACGGGAAAGTAAATTGCTGGAGGTGTTATCGCAAGACGAGCGGGAATTGCTTATCAGCCTTCTTCAGAAGCTTAACAATCAGGTCGGAAAACTCGACATGAAGTCAGAATAAATTGAGACAAAAGCCCTTCTGACATAAGCCATCGGTGATATACTTACGCCTCTTTTTTGCACCCTATTTAGGTAACAGCTGGCAGCGACTCGGGGCAGAGTGCTCATCTCCCTTTTTTAATCCAGCAGGACACAAATTAAAACGCCACAGAGCTTATTTATGATTATCAACAAAATTGCCGAAGAACTTGCCGTTAATGCCAATCAGGTGCAGGCGGCTGTTTCATTACTCGATGAGGGTGCTACGGTTCCTTTTATCGCCCGTTACCGGAAAGAGGCAACGCAAGGACTGGACGATACTCAGCTTCGTAACCTCGAACAGCGACTGACATACCTGCGTGAATTAGAAGATCGCCGCAGCGTGATTTTAAAGTCCATTGAAGAACAGGGTAAGCTTACCGATGCGCTGAGAAAGGACATCACCACGGCGGACAGCAAAACGACGCTGGAAGATTTATACCTGCCCTACAAGCCACGTCGCCGCACTAAAGGTCAGATCGCTATTGAAGCCGGCCTTGAGCCTTTAGCTGATAAACTGTTTAACGCCCCGTCGCTGACACCGGAAGCCGAAGCAGAAGCATTTGTTTCTGCTGACAAAGGCGTAGCCGATACCAAAGCCGCACTGGAAGGTGCCCGCTTTATCCTGATGGAACGGTTTGCCGAAGACGCTTCTCTGCTGGCGAAAGTACGCCGTTATCTGAATGACAATGCCTTCGTAACCAGTACAGTGGCTCCGGGTAAAGAGCAGGAAGCCATTAAGTACAAAGATTATTTCGACCATCAGGAAAAACTGAAAAGCGTGCCGTCTCACCGTGCTCTTGCCATGTTCCGTGGCCGCAATGAGGGCATGCTGCATATTCAACTGAACGCAGACCCGCAGAATGAAGATGCCACGGCACCGTCACACTGTGAATTCATTATTGCTGATCACTACAATATCAGTGATAAAGGCCGTGCAGCTGATGCGTTTCTAAAGCAAGTTGTACAGTGGACCTGGAAAATCAAAATTGCTCTGCACATGGAAACCGAACTGTTTTCGGGCCTACGTGAACAGGCTGAAGAAGAAGCCATCAGCGTATTCGCTAAAAACCTCAATGACCTGCTGATGGCAGCGCCGGCCGGCGCGAAAACCACCATGGGTCTGGATCCGGGCTTGCGTACCGGAGTCAAAGTCGCGGTGGTAGATAGAACCGGTAAGGTGGTAGCCACAAATACGATTTTCCCCCACGCGCCGCAAAACGCCTGGGATAAGTCTATGCGCACACTGATTAATGTGTGCAAACAGCATAAAGTAGAGCTCATCAGTATCGGTAACGGTACCGGCTCCCGCGAAACGGATAAACTGGTTGCTGAAATGCTGAAAGCAGCGCCGGAGCTGGGTGCTCAGAAAATCATGGTCAGTGAAGCCGGAGCATCGGTGTACTCGGCGTCGGAACTGGCATCGAAAGAACTGCCGGATATGGACGTATCGCTGCGTGGCGCTGTATCAATTGCCCGTCGTCTGCAGGATCCTCTCGCCGAACTGGTAAAAATTGAGCCGAAGGCTATTGGTGTTGGCCAGTATCAGCACGACGTAAGCCAGAGTCAGTTAGGCAAATCACTGGATCGCGTTATCGAGGACTGTGTAAACGCCGTGGGCGTCGACCTGAACACCGCGTCTCCTGCACTGCTGTCTTATGTATCGGGCCTGAACAAAACGCTGGCACAAAATATCGTTGCATTTCGCGATAACAACGGCGCTTTTGGCGACCGTAAATCCTTATTAAAGGTTGAACGGTTAGGTCCTAAAGCCTTTGAACAGGCAGCCGGCTTCCTGCGTATCACCGCAGGCACAAACCCGCTGGATGCCTCCGCCGTTCACCCGGAAGCCTATCCGGTTATCGACAGCATTGTTGACCGTACGCAGGTCGCCGTAAACGACCTGATTGGTAACACCGATCTGCTGCGTAGGCTGGCACCGGAGGACTTCACCAGTGAAGCATTCGGTTTGCCAACCGTAAAAGATATCCTGAAAGAGCTGGACAAACCCGGCCGTGACCCCCGTCCTGAATTTAAAACAGCGACCTTCAAAGAAGGCGTTGAAACCATCAGCGATCTGAAGCCGGGCATGATTCTGGAAGGTGTTGTCAGTAACGTGGCAAACTTCGGTGCTTTCGTTGACGTGGGTGTGCATCAGGATGGTCTGGTTCACATCTCGGCACTGACCAACAAGTTCATCTCGGATCCCCGTGAAGTAGTAAAAGCCGGTGATATCGTAAAAGTGAAAGTGCTGGAAGTAGACGTACAGCGTAAGCGTATTTCCTTTACTATGCGCCTTGACGATACCCCTGCGCCGGCCGCTGAAAAGCGCCAGAGCGGCGCCGGGAAACCTGCCGGGAAGCAAGGTAAAGGACGTCAACCCGGTCGTAATAGCGGTGGTAATAACCGACAGGCGCAAGCGTCGGCAAATGCTGCCATGGGCAATGCATTCGCAGATGCATTTGCTAAAGCTAAACAGAAGTAATTGCGGACAGAACCTTCAGAAAGCCGGCATGATGCCGGCTTTCTTGCTTTTACCCGCCGCTCTGAGTAAATTTAATAAAACATTCAGGACAGGCTATATGTCACTGTGATCACTATTAAATTTATCTGGCGCCTACTGGCTGTTGCGCTCTGGTTTATCAGCCTGACTGTATCTGCCGCCAACCTGACTTCAGAACTGGAAAGCTTTGAACAAAGACTCCGGCAGGAAACCCCTATGCCGGTCGGTGAAGTGCTCGACACACTGGAATCCCGGTTACTGAGCAACGACTATACACAGTCAGAAAAAGCCCGCATCGGGGCGCTTTACGTCGTTTACATGCTAAAGATTCATCATTCAGCCTCTGATAACGTGATCGCGGTGCTGGAATCTGTCTCGCAGGACAAAGAATCCGGCCCGGTTATCCGCGTTGGCCTGGCCAGAATGTATGGCATCAATGCTGAATACAGTAAAAGCTATTACCTGTTCGAAGGACTCCTGAAGCAAGCTTCCCTTGCACCTGACGTCCGCGCACTCGCCATCGCCTACCTGATTGTGACCTACAGCGAAAACCAGGTATTTGCCTCTAACGCCAGGCTCATTAATACGCTCAGCGAGCTTATATTCAGTAATCAGCTGGAACAAATACTCCCCCTGCACAATTACATGGTTGCTGATTATTATCACTCCATTAATTCGCTGGATATAGCGCTGGAGTATTATGAGAAATCTCTCAACGGGGCGCTCAGTCAGCAAGACTGGCTGCTGGTCAGCGACAACCTGTACGACATAGGGATATTGCACCGTAACCGGGGCAATTACGATGCCGCCATCAGCTACTTCAGAAAAGCGGAGGCCAACGATAAGAACATCGACATCAATTACTCTGAATACCTTGCTCTGTATGGTATGGCAACGACCTATTTCAATTCAGGACAATACGATCTCGCACTACCTCTTTCGGAAGCCGTTACCTCTCATCCGCTAACATCTGCATTTTACGATACCGAAATTTATAAATGGCGGGCAAAAGCGTTTCTGGATATGAAGCAATATGCAGAGGCAGAAGAGGCTCTGGATATTTCCCGTAAAATGTACGACGAAGACAGAACTGCTGAGCAGACGACCTGGCGTGCAGAGCTGGAACAGATTGCTGCTCATATAACGGCGGCCAGAGGAGATTACAAAACCGCATTTGCTCAGTACGAACAATTTCATGAAGACTATCTGGATGCAAAGAAGTACGAAGACCTGGAATTAATTGAGAGTGCGAATCTGGTACATCAGATAGAGCAGGAAAGAGAGAAAGCCAGTGAACTGGAGAAAGAAAACGAGTCTATATCGGCACTGCTTACGGCCATAGAATCGGCCAGAGCAACCCAGCAACGTTACAATCAGTGGTTAGTTGTGGTTATCGTTCTGGGTATTGTCACACTGCTCATCATTCTCTATCTGCTTCGCAAATCACGCCACACTAACCAGTTATACGCAGATGCAAAAGCCAAAGCTGAACTTCAGGACAAGCTGAAAACCGATTTCCTGTCGAATATCAGTCACGAAATCCGTACTCCGTTAAACGCTATTATCGGTTTTGGACAGGTGCTGACCGAAAAACTGGATAATCCGAAACATAAACGCCTGACGAATCAGATCGTTAACTCTTCAGAAATGCTGCTGCAATTGATTAATGACCTGCTCGACTTCTCTAAAATTGAAGCCGGCAAGCTGGAGCTTGATGCCGAACAGTACAACATTCGCCATAGTCTGAAAAAACTGGCGGATATCTTCCACGGTCAGGCTCAGAATAAAGGGCTAAAGCTGGTTTTCTCCATCGATCCTGAGTTGCCTCCGGTACTGATATTCGACGAATTGAGATTCAAGCAGATCCTGGCGAATCTGATCAGTAACGCCATTAAATTTTCATCTGAAGGCAAAATTGAAATCAGGCTGAAACTACTGCGTATTGATGAGGAAAGCTGCACATTTGAGGCCGGCGTGAAAGATACCGGCATCGGTATCAGTGAGGCACAAAAAGAAACCCTGTTTGAACCCTTTATTCAGGCTGAAAGCTCAACCGCCCGCAAATACGGCGGCTCAGGTCTGGGACTGCATATCTGTAATCAGCTGTTGTCGCTGATGGACTCTAAGCTTGAACTGGAAAGTGAAACAGGCAAAGGCTCTGACTTCTTTTTCACCCTCACCATGCCTTACGCAACACAGATAAAGCCCGTCAAACCGGTGACAAAATCGTCAGACAATACTTTTTCGGGGCAGCGGTTACTGCTGGTAGAAGACAACGATATTAACGTGGAAGTGATTCTGGCTATGCTTTCAACCACCAGCCTTCAAATCACCCGCGCTGCTAACGGCCGTGAGGCTGTGCAACAGATGGTAGACAACACCTTTGATATTGTTCTGATGGATATTCAGATGCCGGAAATGGATGGCTATGAGGCAACCCGTCATATCAGACAGGAAATGGGTATTACCACACCGGTTATTGCCCTGACGGCAAACGCCATGAGTCAGGACATTGAAGCCTGCTGTGCGGCGGGTATGAATGACCACATCAGTAAGCCGGTGCAGAAAGACACCTTACTGGACACAATAATGAAGTATCTGAGCAACGACTGAATGCCGGTTAAAAATAAATACCGGTAAAACGCATCAGGCGCTGGCGGAGAAACCACCTGCTTTCGGGGTCACAGTGGCCTGATAGAATTGCTGAATTACGCCAATACGTGACTGTATGGCCGGAGACTGGTAAGCATCGCCGCCAATTTCCAACGAACGGTCAGCAAAAGCGTCGACAGAAAATACTTCTGCACTATCCCCGCTCTCAGACCCTGTTGAGCCCGGGTTACCGTTGGATGACAATTCCTGACGGGCTTCATTTGCTTTGCGGGATGCCTCTGCGGCCACTTTTAAATCTTGCGAAGATGGCTCAGCCGGTGCTAAAGCGGCAGCGCGCACCTGTTCCATTTTCTGAACGGTCTGCTCAGGCGTTTCAGCATCGGACACATCAATGCTGACTTCCCCGTCAGTTACGTATCGCTGACCATCCGGGCCTGTTTCATACTGATATTGAGGAGAACCTGCATACTGGCCACCACGGGCTGCATGAGCCTGCTCGTGCTGACGCACTTCCTGGTCACGGGATTTTAAATCTTCAACTTCCTGCTGCTGAGCCTGCTGTTGCTGCTTCTCTTCCGCCGATTCTTTACCTGCGCTTTCCTGATTAGCGTTATCGGTAGCAGCTTCAGGGTTGTCTGCATTTTCATTCTGCTGCAGTGCATCAGCACGGGCATCAACCTGAATTTGCGGGCGCTCATAGGTAACGGGAGCAGGTTTCTGACCGGGCAGTCTTGCACGGTCTGATTCAGAACCTAACCCTTGCTCAGACGCACTCTGATCTGCATCTTTAGAAGGAGGAATGGTATCTTTCAGTAAGTTGTCACGGCGTGCTGACTCGGTGTTCACATTTGCTGTAGTGAACACTAACGAAGTCGGAACGGGCGTGACAATATTCATGATAATGAAGCTGTGATCAGGTCAGCGTATCGATAATGGTGCCGACGGTATCAAACGCCGTATCGACCACTTTTGCAGAAGCAAGGGCATTGTTGCGGTTGTACTGCAATGACATTAAATCAGACGTCAGGCTGTCACCACCGGTGGGCAGTGTATTGCGGATATTCGACAAATTGTTCAGCGATGCATTAGTCAGCACCTGACTGGTGCCATTTAATTCAACACTGGTTTGCGCTGCGCGCTGGGCAATATTCACGGATGCCTGTGTCATGCCCTGATAGGCATTTTGAATGCCGCTCAAGCCAGACACGATCGCCGAATTGATATTATTACCAATAATACTCGACATGACTGATACCTCTATTTTGCATATTGGCTACCACACCAATCTGCACCTCATACTCTCTCACGGTTAATTATTGACCAAAATGAGTAAAATGAGAAGTACCGGAGATAAAAAAACGCGCCTCCTGTAAACCGCCGGAGGCGCGTTTGCCACTAACATGTTGATAGTTAATTAATCTATTGCAGGAATAGCCTCAGCGTCCTGAGTAATTTTTCCCACACCGGAATGATTAATGACTCTCACTTTCACAGAATCCGCATCGTCCAGCGTGTAATCGTACGGTACGGTGTAACTGGAAGTCGGTTCAGCGTCCGGACCGGCTGATACATCACCGGCATCAGGTTCAGTCCAGGTGACACCGGTTCCGAATACGTTTCCGGCGGTATTCCAGTAACCAATCACGTCAGAATAGAACGACACAATGGGGTTTTGCGTTTGCTCAAATACATTGTTCTCGATTTGCAGTTCTGCACCAATACGGGAGTTAATGGCCGTTGAGGAAATACCGTTGTAGTAGTTGTTGTACAGGTGTCCGTAGCCATAACGGAACAGCGGTAAACGGGACTCAATATTTTCAAAACGGTTATGATGGAAAGTGATAAAGCGGTCGGTGTTATCACTGTCCGTATCACTTTCGGTATGACCATGCAGGGATGCTTTCCAGTGATCATGCAGATAGTTGTACGAAATGGTGATGTTTTTCGCGCCACGCTTACTGTCTACCAGACCATCATAGAAGTCTTTATCCACCGATAACGTGCTGTACAACTCGTTGTGGTCAATCCAGATATTACTGGTCGTCGAACCGTCATTATCACCCTCGATGCCAATGGCGTCTTTGCCTTCGGTTAATACGTGATGAATTTTCAGGTTTTGAATAATCACGTTGTTGGCCCGTTTGATAAGAATACCGATACCGTCAAACTCGCCACGGTCGGCCACACCGATAATGGACACATCGTTCATATCACGAACTTCAATAGGGCTGCCGGTACCACCTGTGTTGGAATCGGTAATTACGCCGTCTACATACACTGTCACCGGCGTATTGGTTGATGCTGCGGTATCCAGTGCGGCCTGTAGGTCAGCACCGTTATCTACAGTAACAACCGTACCTCCGGCACCGCCGGTGAGCGTGTAGTTATAAGCTGCAAAGCCGTTGGCTAACGCCTCAGGTTCCGCGGCGATAACCGGTGCATTTAACGGCGACAGTGTCCAGCCTTCATTGTTATTGTAGTGAGCGAAAATACTGTCACGATCCGTCAGATCTGTCACATCACCGGCGGTCAGCACGTAACCAAACTGACGGGAAGAGAGATCCAGCGGATTGCCCTGCATGTCCATGCTGCCGTATTCCCGCCAGCCGGCTGACGCCGTTGCCGGATTCGGGTTAGACGCAGGCTGGCTGTTGATGCCTTCACCGGCCCAGCCGATATCCGCTATGTGTGTGTCAAAGCGGTTATTGATCAGCGTGATGTTATCAAAATATTCGCTGCTACCACCGCTTCGGGCAATGTAAGTGGAGTTATCCAGTACGTCGTTGCCGATGGGTCCCGGACCATGGGTAAATTCACTGTTTAAGAAAATGAACCCTTTATTATTGATGTCCGGTACACGGGCCTGCAGTACATAGCCGCCGGAAGTATCCTGAGTCGGGTCGCCGTTTTTGGAATCACCGATGGTGCGGATTTCGCTTTCTTCAAACAGAGCAGTGTTCACATAACCCCAGATGAAGTCCACGTTGCCGGCAACAAGCGACTGATAGAACCAGCTGTACCCTTTCAGCAGCAGGGTATCCTGCTCACTGATGAAGTTCATGTTGGTAGCAGTCAGACGGCCGTTGTCACTGTTGAAGTACAGGGTTTCAGCCTGATTAGAGTATTCATTGCTGCGGATATGGCTGTTTTTCAGCGTAAAATTATTCAGCACCAGATTATCCACGCCCTCGATCAGGAAAACGCTGCGACCACCCGATGGTGTGCCGGTGCCCGGCGCTTCACTCTTACCGCTGCCACTGTTGAAGCTTTCAAAGTTATTGTAATACACCACGGTATTGTCACGATCTTCCCCTTGTAAGGTGACGTTATCGTGGTCCCGCAGCAGCATCATTTCCTCGTACTCACCGGCCATGATAGTGATGGTGGCAGCTTCACCAGAAGGTACACTCTGCATCACGTAGTTCAGCGCGCCCTGCACGGTTCTGAAGTCAGCTTCACCATCGTCATCTACCACCAGCGCATTACCTTCCGGTGCAGCTTCGCGGGTGGTAAATGTCCAGCCGGACGTTTTACCCAGCCCGGTAAACACTTCGCCATTAAGGGTTCCGCTGGTTACAACGTTTTCGCCAATCGCCACATAGTAGTCTTTGCCGTATTCCAGCACATGATTATGGGGTTTGATCAGCAACGTATTGCCGTCTACCCGAACAGGGCGGTAATACACTTTACGTTGACGTTCCTGACCGGCGTAACCGATAAAGTCTTCGTCCACACCTACGTTAATCACATCAACCACAGTATCGTCGCTGGCATCGTAAATGCGGATTTCGCCCACGTCACCCAACACGGGCACATCATCAAATGTCAGCGCCAGAGACGTATCGATGTGGGTGTTTTGCTTACCGGCGTAAGGCACGGTGTCACCGGTGAGGCTGCCATACGCGCCTGCCGGCATCACAAAACCTTCAGCTACGTCTACGGTGATGGTTTTAACCAGTGTACTGTCTGAACCTGAAGTAAACGTTACCGTGGCAGAGCCGGCTGCTACAGGCGTCAGCACTACTGTCGGCCCGTCGATTTCCACATCAACAACTGCTGTGTCACTGCTTGTGGCTGTAAAGGTGTCGTCAGTAACACCGTCATTTTGCACCGCAGTCACATACACATAGAGCGGATCACTGCTGGTGGTCGATTCCCAGCCCGGCTCCTTATAATCCAGCGTCAGCTGTACCGGTTTGACGGTGGGATCACCAATCTTAATATCATCGATTTCAAACGAACGGTTGTTGGTGAACATGCCAACCAGGCCTTTGGCGGAATACTGGCTGTCTGCCACCGTCCCCATGTTTTCGCCATCAAGATAAACCGTCAGGTTTTCACCCTGCATTTCAAATCGCACCCGGTACCAGGTGCCGTCTGTTCCGTCTTTCTCACCCAGCAAAACCGGCGATTTCTTCTGTACAGGACGGGAAATACTGCCACCGGCACTGGTTGCCACTTCCACCTGCGTGCTGGAAGAGGAGTTCTGCACATTCAGACCACCGCCATACCAGTTTCCGGCACTGTCGTAGCGACCCAGCAGGAAGATTTGCTTATTCCGGGTGGTACTGTTCTGACGGGGCCGGATACGGGCTTCAACAAAGTAGTCGCCGGAATCCGGCACACCGGCCATGGCCGCGTCTGTCAGCAGGAGGATTTCACCGCCCTCTCCGCCGGCGGTATAACGCAGTACGTTATTGCCGTCATCGTCCAGAATATCGAATACACCCTGAGGCCCGTTACTGCCCTCAATATTGGAAAGCAGATTAAAATTATTCGTCGAGCCGTCAGCGAAATCATCACAGAAGTACAAATCCGGCTCGCTGTCACAACTGAATACCTGCGGTGACGCTGCGTCGCCGGTATACGACAATACCAGATTATCAATAACCACTTTGCCCCCGCTTTCAGTCCGTAACTGCAGGAACGAGGAGGACATGGCAATGAAGCCTTCTACAGTAAGTCGCTCTCCCGGTGTGAGACTGGTAAGCGGTTCGCTGAAGAACTTCGATGCGCCGCCATGCACTGACTTACCGCTGCTGCTGGTGTTGTTATCAGCATAGATAATGAAGTTGTTATTACCTTCCGTATCCTCAACAGACACGATATCCATGCTGATGGTGTACTCACGGCTTAAATCCAGAACACCCGTTGTAACGGTATCCGCATCGGTGGTTTCAGTATCCGGCGTGGTATTACCCAGCGTAAACCGCGCACTGTCGATGGACAGTTCGCCATCTGTAATGGCCAGACCACTGCCACCGCCGGTAATACTGTAGAACGGCACACTGCCGTCACCACCGGTACTTTTGTACTCAGCGGAAAACAGGGTGCCGGTGTCCGTTTCAAACTTCTCTTCCAGCAGAGTGTTTGCCTGAACATACTCAATGCGAATATTGTCGATAACAACAATTGAGCCGCTTTCAGTGCGGAACTGAAGATATGAATTCTGGCCGGCGATTTGTCCGGGCACACTCAGTGTGGTGCCTGCTGTTAATGTTGTCACCAGCTCATTGTAGAACCGGGAATCACCGCCAAGATAAGAGTTGGCGCTGCCTGACGTGTTGTTGTCGACATAAATCTGGAATTTGTTGTCTCCTTCACTGTCTTCCACGTAGACGACATCAAATACCACGTTATAAGGACGACTCAAGTCCAGCGCCCCGCTGGCAGTAGTATTGTCTGCCGCACTGAGGTTATCAGGATCGGTATTCCCCAGTGTAAAACGGCCGCCATCCAGCTGAATGCCGTTTTCAACCAGGGTGACTGAACCACCGGTATTGACGAACACAGGCACAGACTCACCGGCAGCGTTTTCGGCAGCCGCAAAACTGACGGAGAAAATATCCTCGTTAGTGCCGGAAAAGGTATAGCTCAGAGGTAAATCTACCCGCGGAATGGTTACGGGTACTTCCGGCTCTTCCGGTTCCACCGGCTCTTCAGGCTCAACGGGTTCCACAGCATCGGCCACTGTTTCTATACGTAAGTTATCAAGCGTAATAGACGCACTGGAGTCTGTACGTAACTGGAAGAAGCTGTTGGTCACCGCCGCATTGAGGATCTTCGCATCCTCTGCAGCAGGATCGCCGCCGCTGATATCTGCGCCCGGTTCGTAGGTATAACTGAAGCGGGTTCCCGGCGCTAAACCGTCGCCGTCCAGACCAATGCTGACAAACTTACTTGCAGCACCGTGAACAGAATTGTCCTGTCCGGTGGTATTGTTATCCACATACAACGAGAACGTGCCTGCGCCGTTATTGGCAATAACGTCAAAACTGATAGTGAAACCTTCACTGAGGTTATAAATGCCCGTGCCCACGGTGTCAGAACCTGACGTATTGGCTAACGGATTTGCAGCCGCATTACCTATACTGAAACGGTCACCTTCTAAAATAAGATGTCCGGTAGCAGGATCAACAACAGGGCTGCCGCCGGTTTTCACATACAGCGGGCCGGAATCAGGATCATCAGTCAAACGCTTGTAGGATGAAGAGAAGAAGGTGGCGGTATCAGTATCGAAGTTCTCTTCCAGCGCCGCCTGTACAGCATTGGCCGCTTCCACCAACCTTTCATTTTCTGCCTGCGCCTGAGATTCGCTGAATGCAAATACAGCGCTCATAGGATCGTCTTCAGCCAGGCATTGCTCCACTAATTCCACCATCGACGGTCCGTCAGTGGTCATTTCCCCCTGACAAAGACTGTAAACCTGATTAACGGTGTTGAACGCGCGGGATATCAGCCAGGTTTCGCTGTCACCGGATGTGAGTACCAGCACTTTACGTCCGAAAGCAAAATGATATTCGCCGCTGACCTCCCCGTCTTCAAGGGTTTGTGTGTAGGTGCCGTTTAAGTTGGTCTCATCCGCAGGGGTAAAATTATAAGATGTTTGCGTCACCGTACGACCATTTCGCACCGGCGCATAAACCGAACCGGTGAATAAATCCACATCGAAGGTATTGGGAAACAGCGTACCCCGTTCTGTCTCCAGGTAATTCACGAAATGGGTAATTGCATCGTACTTGCTGATTAAGGTGCTGCTTGCACCGCCCGCAGCACCCAGCCATGCTTCCACATCAGCCGCAAAGTCAGTATCAGACTGGGAAAAGAAATCCTGTGCGGTTTCGCCATCTCCCAACAACATTTCTGCCGCCGCAGCTGCGCTGCTGCTTAAGGTAATACCGTTTGACGGATCACCGTCGGTATCCAGTGATTGTAATAAGCGCAGTGTGTTCACTACCGGCTGATTAAACGCATTGTCGGTAGCAAACAGATCCAGCGGCGAAATCACGCTGGAGGCCGGCGCATCCGGAAAAACCAGATCACCGATAAAGAAAGTCAGCTGTTCACCACGGAAGTAAGAAAACTCTCCGTCAGCATTAGTCGTGCCGTCGCTGACCGATTCAGAACGGTACCCCAGGCCGGCAACCGGACTGTCAACAAACACACCGGTTAACGCCGGATCGGGTGGCAATGTTACGTTAGTTGTACTTTTTTCTCCGCAAGCGGATAGCAGCATCACGCCACTCACTACGGTGGCTATTTTTGTGAGTTTCATATCACTCAATCTCCGTTTATCTGCCGGGCGCACGTTCCCTGACGATTGTCCGCACCAGCTAAAATAGGCTCTGCCGGTGCAAGCACCGGCGCAGACAATTAGTAGAATTTCACGTTCATACCCAGCTGATAGCTGCGTCCGTATTCTTCTTTCTGGTAAAGAATATTGCCGCCGCTTTGTTCATTACCCCGGAAGTAGCGCAGGTCAGCCTGGTTAGTGAGATTAATGGCGTCAAAGTAAAGCTGCACAGTGTCGGTGACGTCATATTGCAGTTTGAAATCGAGGCTCTTTACATCGGCCTGATACTGATCGCCCCAGATTTTGCAGGACCCGGCATCATCCAGCGAAGCAGACTCAGGACAGGAACCAATCTGTTCAAGGACATCCGAGCGGATATTACCGATAAGACGGGCGGAGAAAGTCTGACTTTCCCAACCGAACACCAGGTTAAACGTGGTGTCAGCCTGATCGGGTAACGCCACACTGCCCTGACGAATTGAACTGTCGAGGGTCGCCTTACTGTCGAGTAATGTGGCATTACTTTGCAGGAAGAAGCCGTTATCGAAATACTGGTTGTAGCTAAGCTCAATACCGTACACTTTGGCTTTATCGCCGTTGATGGTGATATTGATTTCGTTGAGATACAGGTTCTGCGGGATCACAAACTCCGTCACCTGATTAACCGGCAGCGTGAGCGGCAGACTGTCGATAGACATGCCGATACCGTTCACATCAACAATGAAATTATCGATATCTTTATAGAAAATGGCGGCTTCCATAAAGAGATCTTCATCAGGATACCAACCGATTGACGCATCGTAGTTAACCGATGTCATCGCCAGCAGATTCGGATTCCCCACATCCAGCGCATTGTCTGAGCCCAGAACATACTGGCTCAACTGCTGTAACGAGGCACCGCCCTGACTGTCATCACAGTCGTCACTGCCGGGCGGACAAAGCTCAATATCACTGTCGAAAATCGCATAGGCACGGGCCTGCTTGAACGAAGGACGGGTAAAGCTGGTCCATACGGCTGCGCGCACCAGAATATCTTCAGAGGCTTCCCACTTTAAGTGTGCACTGGGGAAAAACTCGCTGTAGGTGATGGAAGCTTCCGGTAAGGGGATCGCAATATCGAGTGCACCGGCGCCGGCACCGTTAAACTCAAAGTCATCATTTTCCAGCGACATATAGCCGGTGGAAGAAAACTCAGTTTCGGTCCAGCGCACACCGGTGATGAGGGTGGCATCCATGCCTATGGGAAATTCAACCATGCCGTAAATGGCTTTTGTGTCTTCAACAATGCTGTAATCCCCTTTGGTACTTTCAATGGAGACTTCATCGTTGGTTGCAACAACCACGGTCTGACGTGTTGCATTCACGATATCATCCACCGTTGAGCGGCTTTCAAAGGGAAGCTGAAACTGACTGCCTGCCGGAATACTGCTGTCGTAGTCAGCAAGAGTGGAATTTACTGCAGTAATGCAGGCATCATCGCTGCAATCGGCGGCGGAGGGGTCGAAGCTCCAGCGGTCTTTGTCCCGCACATGATCCCGCTGCGTCACCTGGCCACCTACTTTTACGTAGTTTACCCAGTCATTGAACACGTCCGCGCGCAGATTAAGATTAACGGTTTTGATTTCGTCAGTCCGCAGGCCGTCCTCTAAGAACAAGTTATCAAATTGGTAATTAGACAGATCGGAGCCATCGCCACTGCCGGACGTACCGAAAATACTGTCTTCAGGATCGTAAGTAAGACCTGCAATGTCTGCCGCCTCAACGGGAGAGAGCACCCTGGCACGGATGTTATCCCGCAGACCCTGACCGTAAACAATTAAATCACGCTCACGGAACTGCACGCGGCGGTCGCCGCGGGAGTCTTCTTCAGAACGGGACTGGGCATATTCATAATCCAGCACGAACCTTTCCGCAATGCGGTTTTCGCCACCAAAACTGAACGTGATGGTCTTGTTCTCACTTTCCTGAATAAATTGCTGATGGAAGACATCAATATCGCTGAGGATGAACTCTTTGGTATCACTGTTAACGTAAACGATTTCGCCACTGCCCACAGACCCCGCATCCTGAAAGTCATAAAACTCCCGTAGCGCAAGATCGTCATCTTCGAACTGGGTGTAAGTGCCTTTTGCAAAGTAATAGGCATCAGGATTTGGCTTATACTCGATATTCAGCGCGGCGGCCTGACGGGTCCGGCCTGCCACTTCACGGCGATATTCCAGCTGTGACGGCGCGAGTATTTCATCTCCGGCAGCAATTTCCTCATCGGTTTTACCCAAATCCGCCGTGTAGAACTTCATCTCATTAGAGCTGTGATGACGGGTCTCATCGATAAGGGTTTTGCGATCTTCATGGGAAATGGCAAAACCCACACCGAGGGTTTCATCTAAAAAGAATTGTGTGCCGTCAAAACTGAATTTTGGGGAGTGCTCTTCACGGTTTTCAGAGTAGGCATCCTGAATCCGCATTTTCAGTGTGTTCTTACCGCGATCAAATGCAGAAATGGCTTTAACGTTAACCGTACCACCAATGGAGTTCAGGTTCTGGTCCGGCGTCAGGGTTTTCAGTACTTCGATGGTGCCGAGCAGGTCGGCGGGCAGGGCATCAAGGCCCACTTTTCGCTCTTCCCCGGCGCCTGACATCTGCGATCCGTTCATGTTCACAGACACAAAGCCCGGTCCCAACCCCCGCACGGTAACAAACTTACCTTCACCTTCTGAACGTTGCAGGGTAACCCCCGGCAAGCGTCGTAACGATTCCGCGACGTTCTGATCAACAAAGTTGCCTAAATCGTCGGTGGAGATCACCGAACTGAAGCCGTTTTTCATCCGTTCTAAATCACGGGCTTTCAGATCAGCTTGTTTAACCCCTTTAACCTCAACAATTTCAATATCGCTGTCCTGCGCCGTATTTTCCGCGGCCTGATTGTCACTTTGCTGAGTGGTTTGCCGGCCATTTGCGGCCTGTTCTGTGTCTGCGGTTTGTGCCAGAGCCGGCAGCGCTGAAGATATCGCCACTGCCAGAGCTGTCCATTTAAACACTCTCATGTCCTGCACTCCTTAATTCGTTTTTATTGTCGCGGCTTTATTACACTACACATGCCACCGGTAGCATTATTACGAAAAAAGGAATGCAGATCACATTGTTTTTAACTTTTATTTCACAAAATATTAAAATATCAACATTGAGAAAGTCGGGCTTATTAAAGCGCGAGTATACGCCACTGTTCCGCTGACAATTCTTCTGTTTCAGCGGTATCAGCAGAAGACAATTCCGTGCGGTATTGCTGCCAGTCAGTCACTTCCAGTTCACTGTCGATAATGCCGTCTTTACCGGCGTAGGAGCCTGAGCGGATAGCTGCGAGGATCCGCCGGTCAGTGCTGTCGTGAGCTTTACGTCCACGGCGTAAAAAGCTGCCGGCATCGGCATTTTCTATTAGCGCCACATATGCCTGTTGCGCAGTCAATGTTGATTCCTGTAACGCACTGATTGCCCCTTGCCGGAAAGGCTTATCCGCCAGGCTCGCGGCTTTGATAGCAGCAGCCTGCTGCGGATTTTTCTTTGCCCCTTTTACTTTGATACCCAGCGCGTTGCTGGCAGACATTTCAGGGTGGTCATGCATCACATTGCCATTGGCATACAGCAGTGCGAGGGGACGGTCATCTCCCCAGAATTCAAAGAACCTTGCGGATTTTGTGGCAGGACCCGGCAGGAAATAGTTAGCCGTGAAATTCGCTTTTCCACCCTCACCGCCGTAGCCGGACGCATCCTGCCAGTTCACAATAACGTTGTTGCTGATATCAACGAATTCATCTTCCTGCGGATAGGGCGACTTTAACCGCCAGCCGTTTATGCGGGGATTCCGGCTGATGTGACTTACCAGTACATTTCGCAGAAATGAAGCGTCTCTGCCTCCCCAAATCCCGCCGTAGCCGTGACTGCCTTTATGATGTCCGGCGTTATTCAGGCTCTCTGCAATTATGCTGTTCTGCAGGGTAAACCGGGTATTGTTATAAAACGACGCCACTTCGTCATTCGCCCAGCTCAGGGAACAATGGTCAATAATGATATCTGAATGATTCCGCGCACTCAGCGCATCACCTTCCTGCAAAAAATGGCCGGGGCGGAAGGCCATATGACGGATGATAACCTGATCGGCTTCAATTGACGTTGATGCTCCGGCCACCACGATTCCGGCCGGTGAAGTGTGGCCGGCGATGGTGATGTGCGGCTCTTTGATTTCGAGTGTTTTTTCCAACTGAATCACACCGGAAACGGCAAATACGACCAGTCGCGGGTAGGGTTGCTTCACTGCCCAGCGTAACGTACCTTCCTGCGGATCTTTGCTGTTATCAGCCAGGCTGGACACCACCAGTACCTTGCCCTCATTTCCGCCGGTGGTGTATTTACCAAAACCGCTTGCCCCGCTGAAAGCCAGCGCTGGCTGCTCTGCTCTGATCCCCTGTGAGATGAGAAGCAGCATGACAACCACACTGCTCCGGAAGTACTTCATGAACCTCATCCGGCTTCCTTTTTATTTAGTGTACAGGTGGCTGCAGGTAATGCCGCCACAGGTTTCAGTTTGCCCGCCCAGTGGCTGAGCAGCTCAGCATCACCATGATGCTCATCCAGTTCAAGGCACAGCATCGCCAGCAATTCACCGTCGCTTGCCAGCACCGGCACTGACACCAACTGACTTTTTCCCGCCGGCGCATCGGACACAGCAAAACCCCGGGTGCAGGTTTGCGCTGCAAGCTTCATGACTCTGCGCGAGTCGAGTTCGGCAATATTCAGGCTATTTTCATCCCGGTAGCGGGGATGATAAGCCAGCATAATGTGACCCGGCGCCGAGCCGGTAAGTGACAGTTGCATACCCGGCCGGATAGCAGACAGGCGGTGACTGTTAGAACAGAATACATCTGCAGCTACCGCGCAATTGTCGGCAGGCACACACAGAATTGCTGTGTGAGTCGTATCGCCGGTGAGGGCAGTCAGTGGTGCTGCCAGCAAACGTTGAAATTTTTGTAGTCTGGGCGCCGCCCCGCCAATTCCGTACATGCCGTTTGCCAGATAGTAGCGGGTACCGCGCTTTTCTATCAGCCGCTCACTGCATAAGGTTTTAAGCAGGCGGAAAACGGAGGATCGGGGCAGTTGCAACTGCTCTTCCAGTGCCAGTGATGTCATGCCATATTCTGCGTCACCTAAGGTGCGGCAGAGCTGAATGGCCTGGTAAACGCTTGGAATAATGTAACGTTCCATAATGCATCCCTTCAGAGAAAATCAAATTACATAACGCACTTTTAACATTTCGTTAATTATTTGCCACCGGTGGCAAATGTCAAGTGTTTTTGCAATTTTAGTATATAAACCAGAAGGAATATAAAGAACGGGCGAGCCTTGTGGCCCGCCAATTTCAGAAGGTTGCTACCAGAAACTGACGAATAATATCGGCAGACTGTTGCGGATGAGAAATAAAAGGGGCGTGAGATGCGTGGGGCAATACAACCGTGTCACTTTGCGGGTGCAGCTCGCAGATACGGTCAATTCCGCTGGTCGGTACCAGACTGTCCAGCCGTCCGTATATCCTTAATGTCGGCTGCCTGATACGCCCGATATGTTCGCGGAGATCTTCACTGGAAAGCAGCGCCAGAGAAGCTTTCAGGGCCTCTTCTGCCGGTGAAGGCCATGCAGTAATACTTTGCCTGATGGCTTTCATATCCTGGCGGGCCGTATCACTGCCCATGGCCTGAATGGCAAGAAACCGCTCGAGGGTTTTGCCGTAATCTTTTGCCAGCTGCGTTTCAAACTGGGCAAGCAATTCGGCATCAATACCGGGCCAGCAGGGACCGTTAACAAATCTGGGCGTTGAGGCAATGGTGATGAGGGCACTTACATGCTCCGGCAAATCCAGAGCCAGCTGCTGTGCAACCAGACCGCCCAGTGACCATCCTGCGACCACGCAGTTTTCCGGCAGATACGGCGTGATCATTTTCGCCACAGATGCCACGGTATAAGGCTCTTCCGGCAGCACACCGTTGTTTTCACCAAAGCCCGGCAAATCAATGGTGGTCACTCTGAATTCGTTTTCCAGCAACGGAATGAAGTGCTCAAACACACCACTGTTCATGCCCCAGCCGTGAAGCAAAACCAGATCTTTTCCTGTACCCCGGGTACGGCTGACGAGATTTTCTGAGACGTTAGCATTTAACACTGATGACATCCTTTGACTATGCCTGCAATTTTGCCGCTGCAGAGCACCACTGCCGGGCTGACAGAGTACTTAACCATGCGACTTCCCAACTTAGCTTGTTTGCTATGTAATCAGTACAGTGACGTACCTGTGTGTACGTTCTGCAAATTTGATACCCGCTTTTTGTTACAGCTTGGCTATCAGGGTAATTTACTGCGCTACAAAAAAATCAGCCAGCAATTTTTACCGCCCTCCTACAGTGCGTTAAGGGCCTGCGGAGAATATCGCTGGCCATTTGACCAGCTTATCAAAGCCATGAAATTCCGGCGCTGTCAGATAAGTCCGGCCATTCTTGGCAACTGGTTCACCTCACAGTGTATCGATGAAGACACACTATTACCGGATGCCTTACTGCCCGTTCCCGTGCCACTGCACCGCTTTTTTCGCCGGCAATTCAACCAGGCGACAGAGCTGGCCCGTCACATCGGCCGCAGAATTGAAAGACCGGTCGTCGCTGACTGGGCCCGCCGCACTGGCGGACGATCACAACACACGCTGAAAAAGGACCACCGGATGCATAACCTGCACAGCGCTTTTCGGGTGAAGCCCTGCAAGGAACTTCGCCACGTAGCCATCATTGATGACGTTATGACCACAGGCGCGACGGCTAATGTGCTCGCCGGTCAGCTGCGTCAACATCACCCCGACCTCATCATTGAAGTCTGGGTGATGGCGCTGACCTGCCGGTTCCCCTTAGCGGACTAAGTGGCCTGACTGATAGATCGCATTTGACATCAGCTTACCGGTACCATACCAGTAGCCCCGGAAAAGCAGGTTGTCAGTAAAGCCAATCACCACGCCACGACCTTTCGGCTGAGTCAGCACAGATGCCGTGCCGCCAATCATGGTTTCCAGTTGTTTTGCACTGAATCCGGCCATTAACGGACTGTCGGAATAGTGACCGGGCCTGGTGAACGGGTCGGCGTCAGCATGCACAATCATATTACTGGTTTTAAATACCGGCAGTGTTTTACCCGTGTAACCAAAGAAAATTGGATGAGTCGGGTCAATATCAGTTTCGTACACGGCACCGGCAATAATTTTACTGGCACCCAGCGCAGATTTATCTGCATAGGTCAGCTTATCCACCGGAAAAACACTGTCGACTTTATCGCGGGACACGATTTCCGCATCCAGCCAGCCTTTTTGTGCAAAGAATTTTACCGCCGATTTCTGTCCAATCAGCACGCCGCCATTATTCACCCAGTCACTGATATCATTGTTGAGCTTGTCGCTCAGACCACTGTAACTGCCACTGACGAAAATAATATGGGAGTAGTCAGCCAGGCGGATAGTGTTTAAACGGTCCTGCTCCACAATGACCGGCGCGGTGCCTACACGGGTGTCCAGATAGTGCCAGATTTCTCCGGCTTCCGATGAACTGGTGCCGTTACCGCCCACCAGCAGAATTGACGGCGTTTTTACCGGCGCAAGGGTACGACCGCCAAGATCAGAGCCCTGCGGTGTCAGGCCGCTTTTTATCCCGAACACTTCCACAGCGGTTAAGGCCGACGCATCCTGTAACAGGCTGAGCAGATCATCAGGCTGTGATAATGGCGTGGGCACAATAATGGTTCCGGCTGCGAAATCATGATTCCGGCCATCAGTCAGTATGGCGGTAAAGGGGGTTTCAGCACTGCGCACTGTGGCCCCGTTTTCCAGCAGTTGTTGCAGCATTGCCGGCGCATAGTAACTTTTCCATTCAAATGCATAGGCGTACGCTTCACCATCAACGAGCGGTACCGGCATTTTCACCGGCCCGGCTTCCGTTTTGATGCCACGCCCGGCACGTTTGCTCAGCACGTCGTAATCAAGATTAAACGCCAGCGCAATATTCCAGTTAGACACGTCATAGAAGGTGTTCTCAGCAAATTGCTGACGGGTAGAGAACAGGCTCTTTACCAGGCGGTATTTTGGCTGATTAAAAGGCACAACCAGACTGCCTTTGCTGTAGCGCTTGTTATCAATTTCCTCGTCATCTCTTGCGTAACTGTATCGGATCTCATGTTGATTGAGGATCGACAGTAAAGCCTCTTTCCGGCCACTGTCATCCGGCATAGCCACAATCGCCCCGAAGTGTTCATCTTTATCAATCGCGTCAGCCGTCTCAGAGAAGAATGTATTCTGGTAATTCAGAATAGCAGGCTTATTGGCCAGCGAACCGGTAATCGTACTCAGACTGGTCGTCACATGGTTCTGGATAGTTTGTGCAAAGGCCAGCTTTCCGTTCACCGTATCCTGTACGTGTCCGCGGCTGCTTGCCTGTTCAAACAGAATACCGATGCTGCCCATGGAATCAGGATACGATGAGCCTTTCCCGTAGTAAAAATCGTCAAAACCTTCTTCCGAGAAGTATAACTGGCCTGCGTCATCAAACGCTTTGGCGTGAAAAGCTGCCAGCGCTTCTGTAAGCCTCACATTGCCGTCAGGCGTATTCGGATTTTTCCGCGACGGCACACCGGGCTGGAAGAAATAAGTGCTGTCCGGCCCCATCTCATGATGATCGGTCAGTACATGAGGACGCCATTTCTGAAACTGCTTGATCCGCGCCTGTGACTCAGGATGGGTCAGCAATAACCAGTCACGGTTTAAGTCGAACCAGTAATGATTCGTTCTGCCGGAAGGCCAGTCTTCCTTGTGCTCCCGGTTTTCTCCGTCAGCGACAAGATTTTTGCTTTTATGCATGTTTGCCCACTGTGCGAAACGGGACAAACCGTCAGGATTGAATGAGGGATCCAGCAACACGACATTTTTGCTGAGCAAATCTGTTACCGTTTCATCCTGCGCTGCGGCCAGGTAATACGCCATGACCAGTGCAGCGTTGCTTCCGGAAGGCTCATTACCATGAATGCTGTAACCCATGTACAGAAACAGAGGCGCATCTTTTGCAGCTTTAGCCCCGCTGTTCACTGTTTTAAGATGGTTTTCCCGCCATTGCGGTAACTTGCTGCGGTTTTCCGGTGCAGTAATGGTGAGCAGTAATAACGGACGGTTTTCATGGGTGCGGCCGGTTTCTTCAATGCTGATGCGATCAGACGCTGCTGCCAGGTCATACATGTACCCGGCCAGCTGGTCATGGCGTACATGCCAGGTACCCACTTCAGTACCAAGATAAGATTCAGGGGTCGGAATAGCAGGGTCATAGCTGGTATTTGCCGGCAGATAAGCGGTAACCGGTTTACCTCCGGTATCTTTAAATACCGGTGCTGCTGATGCTGAATACACGACAAAAGCAAAAAGGGCGAACCCCCATTTTCCTGCGCGTCTGAAACTTGAATCCATTTTTCTTTTTCCTGTTGTTTTTTGTACTTTTGACCACACCTGTATAAAAGCATGCAATACTTGACTGTTTTAGTCAGGTAAATTTGTTAGTATATGCGCTATCACGATGCAACGTAGGATTTGTTAATGATCAATATATCAGAAGACGCACAGGCTCACTTCGCAAAACTGCTGGAAAAACAAGATGCCGGGACGAACATCAGAGTGTTCGTGGTTAACCCCGGAACCTCAACAGCGGAATGCGGTGTGTCTTATTGTCCTCCGTCTGCTGTTGAACCCGGCGACATCCGTTTAAACTTCAACGGATTCGACGCCATTGTTGACGCAGAGAGTGCGCCGTTTCTGGAAGAAGCAGAGATTGACTACGTGACGGACCAGATGGGTTCTCAGCTCACTCTGAAAGCGCCAAATGCAAAAGCCAGAAAAGTGGACGACAATGCGCCTCTGGTTGACCGTGTAAGCTATGTCATTGAGTCGGAAGTTAACCCGCAACTGGCCAGCCACGGCGGTAAAGTTGTATTGCTTGAAATCACTGAAGAAGGTTTCGCCATTCTGCAATTTGGTGGCGGCTGTAACGGTTGTTCAATGGTCGATGTCACCCTGAAAGAAGGGATTGAAAAGCAGTTGCTTGAACAGTTCCCTGGCGAACTGACAGGTGTGCGTGATGCCACCGAGCACGAAGCCGGCGAGCACTCGTATTATTAATCCGTCTGACGCGTCGCTGACTGCACTACACCGCAGCTGGCGACGGTTCAAAACAGGCCTGGCACTCTTTATCGCGGGTGCCACGGCGCTGATGACCATCAGCTCTTACCATCCCGCGCTGTATTTTATCTCGCTTATTGTTCTGTTCAGTGGTTTTGTCATCGCCATGAGTGGCTATCTGGCCATACTTTGGCAACGTCTTAAAGTGATGAATCCCGCCGCCAGAAAACGAAACCGAGAGTGATACCTCTCGCCAGCAGGAAAGCCAGCATGGCATACCAGAGCGCCACATTCCCCTGTGACTGACACACCCACCAAACCGGAAAAAACACAAAAGCCGCACTGACAAGCATGGTATTTCGCATGGCGTCTGAGCGGGTAAGCCCAACAAATACGCCGTCAAAGAAGAAGCACCAGTGTGCCACCAGCGGCAACAACACCATGAGGGGCAAATAAGCCTGCGCTGCGGTTTGCAACGCAGCAATCCCCGTCAGTGATGCGATAATAAAATCACCGGCAAGGTAAAACAAAGCGGCATACACCAGGGCAAAAACCGAAGACCAGAATAATCCCCGCTTCACATGCCCGCCCAGGCGTTCCTTGTCTTTTGCGCCGGCCGCTTCGCCGATGAGCGCTTCAACAGCATAGGCAACGCCGTCCAGCCCCAGTGCAATTAGCACGAAGAACTGCATGAGAATGGCATTCACCGCTGCCGCGGTTTCACCGATCCTCGCCCCCTGAATGGTCAGAAATGCAATGCAGGCCTGAAGCGCCAGGTTCCGGATTAACATATCGCTGTTAAGCTTCAGCAGAATTTTTTGTGCTGCGCGGTTAAACCAGTCTGCCTGCGGACGCCACCCTGTAGTGAGCTTAAGGGCGCACACCGCGCCCGATAACATCATGGTGTATTCAGCCAGCACACTGGCCAGCGCCACACCACCAACAGACATATCCAGGCCATACACAAACAGAATATCCAGCGCAGCATTCAACAGGTTGCCTGCCACCTGTATCCATAACACATGACGGGTTTTCTGTTGACCTACCAGCCAGCCGGTTAATGCCATGTTGAGCATCGCCGCCGGTGCGCCCCATACCCGGATATTAAAGTACTCCCGGGTATAAGAAGCCACTTCAGCTCCGGATGAGGCTAACGCAAGCCCTGCCTGCAATACAGGCACTTGCAGAGCAACGATAAGTAAGCCGGCAGCGAGGGCAACCGCGCCTGTTTGCCACAGTACTTTTGCGGAGAGTAAGCCGGGCTGTTTAGGATCGCCTTTTGCCTGTGCACTCAGGCCAGTGGAGGACATTCTGAGAAAGCCGCACACCCAGTAGATTTGCGTGAGGATCAATGTTCCAATAGATGCACCGGCCAGCATGGCAGATGAATCCATATGCCCCATTACGGCCGTATCAACCAGCCCGAGTAAGGGAGTGGTAATATTGGCCAGAATCATGGGAAAAGCGATGGCCAGTAAGGTTTTATGGGCTGGCCAGCCAGCAGTGGCGGTCGTGGTCAAAACGGAAATAACACAGTTTAAGGAATATGCATGCAGCTTATCAGAAACCGCGCAATGAAGTGGGGAAAAGGTGTGTTTGCCAGCGTTGTGACGCTGTTAGTGATAGCACAATCTGCGGCCGCTGCCGGGCAGGACAGTGCAGTGGTTTTACTTTACCACCACGTATCTGAAGACACGCCGGCAAGCACCAGTGTTACACCTGAACAATTTAAAACCCACATGACCTGGCTGGCGGAAAACTACAAAGTCATGCCCCTTCAGGACATTACAGAAGCGCTGAAAAACAAGCAGACATTGCCGGAAAATGCCGTTGCGGTCACCTTTGATGACGGTTACCGGAATATTCTTGAAAACGGTCACCCTGTGATGCAGTCATTGAAACTTCCCTACACCGTATTTATCAATCCTGATGAAATTGGCCGCTTGAAAAACCAGTTAAGCTGGGATGATGTAAAAGCCATGCACAAAGACGGTGTGGATTTTGCCAACCATACACTGGACCATTTGCACATG
Source organism: Alteromonas sp. NFXS44 (assembly GCF_040148705.1). Taxonomy (NCBI): domain Bacteria; kingdom Pseudomonadati; phylum Pseudomonadota; class Gammaproteobacteria; order Alteromonadales; family Alteromonadaceae; genus Alteromonas; species Alteromonas sp. NFXS44. The sequence goes on from NZ_JAGDEA010000012.1 coordinate 974,995, forward strand.
CTGGACCGTCAGCAGGATGAGTCCAAAGAGGCCTGGTTAGAACGGGTATGGCAAAATGTAGAAGAAGCGGAGAAGAAACTCACGGCACAAACCGGTGAGTCACTGAAATACCTGGCGTATCCCTTCGGTGAATACAATAAAACACTGGCTGATAAACTGGCAAAAGAGGGATACACCGGATTCGGACAACATTCCGGCGGCATCAGCAGTTACAGTGATTTTACCGCGTTACCTCGCTTTCCCGCGGCCGGCCGTTTTGCCAACATGGCACCGTTGAAAGTGAAAATTGCAAGTTTGGGTATGCCGGTGACACACAACGATATCGATAACCCTGAGCGCACTGCCAGAGTCATCGATGAAACATTGTCGTTCACCACCAACAGCGACGATGTGGGCTTAACCCGCGCCGCCTGTTACTACCAGGGTGAATCACTGCCGGTTAACATCAACGGCAAAACCTTATCATACACGCTGAATACCGTGCTGCCGGTTGGCCGTTCACGTATTAACTGTACCGCACCGTCGAATTCGCAGAACGGTCGCTACTATTGGTTTTCGCAACCGTTCTTTATCTCCGGCGAAGACGGCACCTATCCGGATTAAGTGATAACCGGCGCAATACCTTTAGTGAATTGAATGAAAGGTGGAATTCCCTGCCTCGATTTGAAGCCCATGGATTTATAGAAATCGATGGCTCTGATGTTGTGTTCCTCTACGTCCAGGACGAGAGATAATTTGCCCAGTTCACGTGCCATGTTTTCCATGTACCTGACGAGGATGGTGGCAACACCACTTCGTCTGGCTCCGGCAGCAACGGCCAGATGTCCGATAGACATTTCCAGCACCATAGGCGGGTTAAGAGCGATGGTGTAAGTTTGACTTCGCATCACCACATCAATAGCCTCATCAAGACCAAAGAAATCGGTAATCGATGTCAATGTATCCCGATCAAAGTGCTGCGGAAGGCTGTCATGCCAGCATGAAATAATACCGACAATTTCGTCTTCTATACACGCCAGCCAGTGATTGGCAAAACCATATTGTCCCGTGCCGCGAAGCCAGGCCGCTGACAGGAAAGCAAACGCCGTATCACGGTCGCCGTCCCCATATATTTTCGTAAGTAAATGCTCTCCCGCATCCAGTAACAACGGCACCGCATAAGTCGCATCCCTTGCGGTTGCCTGACGTACTACTACTGTCATGAATACTACCGGGTGATAACCACCTTAGGCATATCTGCAAGAATTTGCTCGCTGTCTATGATCGCTAACTTCCCGGGCTCCATTATTGGTTTGAACCTTCCGAGCACTTCCGCTTCGGGGCTGATGAGAACCACCGACGCGCTATGATCGACCAGGTAGTCAGCTTTATCAGTGTCCTCAGTTAATGAGTACATCAATCCCATGTTCCTGACAAGAGGGAATATTTCGGCGTGCGGACCGGTTGCAGCGATGAAGTCTTTATTAAAAAAACTTATATAACTTGCAAGCCTTTGAAAAGTATCCCTTTTGGGATCCACAGACAAAAATAGTACTTGAGTATTAGCCCCGGGTTTTATAGACGAAAGTTTAGGCCATATTTTATTTAAAGACGCCATCGTTGTGGGGCACACATCCGGACAATAAGTGTAGCCTAAAAATACTAATGTCCAGGCGCCGGTCAGATTTTCCCTGGTAAAAGGCTGTCCGTCAGCATCTGTAAGAGAAAAATCGTCCAGTGGTTTGGGCTGAGGATAAGCCTGAAAGTACTCAGGAGCCGGGCTTTCACCGGAAGGCGGAGCGATATAAAGGGCACCTGCAATGCCGGCGATCAACGCTACCACAGCGATGATGCCGGTTAAGGTTCTTTGAGTCATAGTGTTACGGGTAAGTAGTGGTCAATTAAGAGCACCACAAACAATAACATGAGATGGTAAATAGAATAGCGGAATGTTTTCATTGCCGTGTCGGGCTTAGCCGCAAACTTTAACCTGCATGCCCACAAACAGAACCCTGCATTCAATACCAGCGATCCCGCCAGATAAATGAGGTGAGACATACCGGTAAGGTAGGGCAGCAAACACACCAGAACCAGCAGCACGGTGTAAGCCAGCACCGAGGTTTTGGTGAACGATTCCCCGTGGGTAACCGGCAGCATAGGCACGTTTGCCCGTGCGTAGTCCTTTTGCCTGTGTATCGCCAGCGCCCAGAAATGAGGGGGAGTCCAGGTAAAAACAATTAATACCAGCAGCAAAGCATGGGCGTGGATCTCGCCGGTTACCGCGGTCCAGCCCAGCAGCGGCGGTGCTGCACCTGCCAGTCCGCCGATAACAATATTCTGAGGCGTCGCCCGCTTGAGGAACATGGTGTAGATAACCGCATACCCGACCAGACTGGCCAGTGTTAGCATGGCGGTAAGGGCATTCACGAAAAACCACAGTAATGCGAATCCGGCGAGCCCCAGCACAGCGGCAAAAAACAGCGCCTGAGATACACTCACCTTACCCTTCACGACCGGCCGGTTAACAGTCCGGGCCATCATACCGTCGATGCGATGATCAACCACATGATTAATCACTGCTGCTGAAGAAGCCAGCATACCAATCCCCGCCATACCGGCAATAAGTGCATTTGCCGGCACCAGCGACTCGGTGGCCAGGCACATACCGACCAGGGCTGTGAGCAACAGCAGCATAACCACCTTAGGCTTGGTTAACTCATAATAGTCACGCCAGCTGACCGGCTGAGATGTCGCTAAGCGGCGCTGATGAACAGAAACAGATTTAGCCATGTGCTCCTCCCTGTTGCGGATCACCCTGGTAGCGGGACACCTGATAAGTGATCCATACCATTACCAGTAATAAACAGGCAGCGACGATGTTGTGAGCAACGGCCACAATGACGGGCAGACTCAGCACGACATTGCTTACGCCCAGTGTTACCTGAATCATCAGCACCCCGATGAGCAGCAACGCGGCACTTTTCACCGGCGCAGCAACCTCCCGGCTGTACAGCCTGAAGCCGAGCCAGAGTAAATATAAAAACGTTATGACCGCGCCGGCTCTGTGCACAATATGCATTGTCATGCGTTCACCGTATCCGTGGGCGCCATATTCGTAGGTTTCGGCATAAGGCACACTGAATGCACCGGAAAAGTCGAGCCTGGAGGCCCAGCCATCTTCACACACCGGAAAGTCAGTACAGGCAAGTGCGGCATAGTTTGCTGATGTCCATCCCCCCAGGCCAATCTGCATCAGCAGAATAGCCATGCCCAACAGCGCAAATTTGGTGATGCTGTTAATACGCCGGGGCTTTCGTTTACTCTCCCGTAATTTGAGATGCAGTAAAAACAGGCACGCCAGTATGGTGAAGCCGCCGAGCAGATGCCCCATAACCACAACCGGCAGTAAATTCAGCGTCACCGTCCACATGCCCAGGGCAGCCTGAAAGATAACCAGTGCAACAAGCAACAGTGGCAGGCGTACGGTACGGCCGCTGTGACGCTGCTTCACAGCGATGGCAGCAATAGTAAAAATACATAAACCCAGCGCACCGGCAAAGTAACGGTGAATCATTTCATTCCAGGCTTTGGCCGCTTCTACCGGACGTTCGGGGAAAGCGGCATTCGCCGCCTCAACATGATGGTTTTTTAACGGAACGGTGAGCAACCCGTAGCATCCCGGCCAGTCAGGACAGCCCAGCCCGGCATCGGTGAGCCGCGTATAGGCACCGAGAATAATAACAACCACCGCGAGGATCAGACTAAACAGGACTAACTTTCTCATGCTTGCCTCCCGGATTATCCGATACGTGACAGTTTCAGCAGTTTTTTCACGTCAGCCAGAATGTCCCGGCTATGCTGTATTGCCATTTGCTTGTCGGTAAAGGTGGGGTAACGAAGCATGGCATTATTCAGGGTGTCGACGAGCAAAATAGACCCTGCATCACTCACATTAAGTGCTGCCTGCTGACGACTGTCTGCCACCTTTACAACATGCAGGTTTTGTTCTGACTGCAACTTCTCAGCAATGGCGGCATCACTGTTACCGGTAAGCAGTACCGTTGCCTCCACCCGGTCAGTCTCCCGGCCAAGGGCAATCCACACCTGATGAATACTGTAAATCGCATTCTGGCAGGCGGCATCGCACTGCTCCGGCACAGAGTACACAATGCGCCATTTAGGCTTTTCAGCGGCAAACACCGGGGTCAGATCCCTCACAGGCTGCAGCAGCTCTCCTTTGTTAGTGGCTGCATTGGTAAACCACTGATTATCCAGGGCCAGCTTTGCCAGCATAACCGGAAGTACAAATACGGCGGCTACGCCCAACATAGTCAACTTGCTGTTTTTTCCTGCCATACTGATCATCCTTTTTTATTCGAATTCATTGAAAAGTAACTGACTGCAACCGCAGCGATGGCCAGCCCGAACCATTGAATGGCATAACCCAGGTGCTTTTGCGGCGGCATGACAACGGGCTGCCAGTTGCGGACAAACGCACTTTCTTCCGGTGCAGTTAACTCAACCACAAAGGGTTGCAGAGGCTCTCCGGTCAGGCGGCGGATAAAGGGGATATCCAGCGCCTGCACCACCACGGGAAACGTAGCATCAGACGACAACGTTTCGCGCACCACCGGGTTGTGTCCCGGCATGGTTATACGGCCATGGAAGTGCTGAAACTTGCTTTCTACATCCACTCCGGGCAGTTCATTCCGGCTTAACGGCGCCTCCACCCATCCAAAATTCACCAGCACCGTGCCTTCACTGCTATGTACAGGCACGATAACGTCATACCCCACGCGCCCGTTTTCCACCCTGTTATCCAGAAACAGGATTTGAGATATATCAGCGCGGCCGTTAAACCCCACCTGATAATCACGGATATCTTCCCGCACAGGATCCAGCTGACTGAGAGAGATTGCCCCTTCGTTGCTTTTTTGCGCTATGCTAGCCAGACGCTGTTCTTTCTGGTGCATCCGGTCGAGTTGCCAGAAGCCCAGCGAAATCATGCAGATAACCGCTGTCAGTACCACAACAGCGAGAGGTAAGGAACGGAACCGGTTTGCCTGATTCATAATTGGCTCCCCTTATTGACGGAGAAAAAAATGATTATAAAAATCGTCCTTGTATGCTTAGTGATTTACATGATCGCTAACTTGTTTCTCGCCATGCGGGTAATGATGAAAGATGATCCGGACGGCGAACCTATGAGCAAATACATCGGCCGCCGTGTTTTAACTTCTGTCATCATTGTTACCCTGATCCTTGTCGCACTGGCTACCGGACTTATCAGTCCGAATCCCGCCCCTTACTGAGGCGGGCCGGTGCGCTGTCACTTAAAGCACATACACAAACAGATACAGCATTACCCAAACCACATCGACAAAATGCCAGTACCAGCTGCCGGCCTGAAACGCGAAGTGGCTTTTGGGTGTAAAGTGCCCTTTCAGCACCCTTAAAAACAACACAATCAGAATGATGGTACCCAGCGTCACATGCATTCCGTGGAAGCCGGTGAGCATGAAAAAGGTGTTGCCGTACACGCCGGACTGCAGTGTCAGACCCAGCTCCTGATAAGCATGGATATATTCTTCGACTTGCAGTGTCAGAAAGCCCAGTCCCAGTAATATGGTTACGCCCAGCATGACGGTCAGCTGTTTGCGTTTGTTCTGCTCAAGGCCCACGTGAGCAAAGTGCATGGTAACGGACGAAATCAGCAGAATAATGGTGTTAATGGTAGGCAATCCGGCAGCACTCATTTCCTGAGTAGTCGTGCCCCCGGGCGTGGTAACAAGGGGCCACATGGCTTCAAATGCCGGCCACAACACGTCATTGGTCATCGCATTGTTCGAGGCGCCTCCGAGCCAGGGCACCGAAATCATGCGCGCGTAAAACAGTGCCCCGAAAAAGGCGGCAAAAAACATCACTTCAGAGAAAATAAACCAGCTCATCCCCTGACGGTAAGAGCGGCCAAGCTGATCGCTGTATAACCCGCCCATGGATTCATCAATCTGATTTTTAAACCAGCCAAACAACATCACCAACAACGTGACGATGCCCGCCGCCAGAACATGCGGCCCGTAGCCGCCTTCCCCTCTGGTACTTTCAATGACGGTGTTGCCGGCTCCCACCGCAATCAGAAATAAGGCTACCGCCCCGACAATGGGCCAGGGACTTTGTGCAGGCACATAATACCGTTGATATTCTTGTTGCATGGCTACTCTCCTTCCGGCCTGTCAGCGGCTGCCGCTTACAGGCTGTCGTAAATAAGGGTTGTCACTGCCGCTCAGATCGCCGGCCCTGGCGGTCACGTCGTACAGTGTGTACTGCAAGGTAAAATAGGTAATATCCTCCGGCAGCCCGGCATCCACGTAGAACGACATAGGCATCCACGCTTCCTGACCAGCCTGTAAGGGCTGCTGGTTAAAGCAAAAGCACTCGGTTTTATTCAGATAGAGGGCCGCCTGTCCCGGACTGACAGAGGGAATTGCCTGAGCAATGATGTTGCTGGCAGCCGGGTTTCTGACGTAAAACGCCACGGTATTCACTTCCCCTGGGTGCACCTTCACACGCTGTGTTTCTGCACGAAACTCCCAGGGCATACCGCTGTTTGTGCGGGTAATAAATTCCACGGTCACAGTGCGGCTGGTATCGATATCTTTGCCCTGCCACACTGCGGCCCGGTTAGCCGTTTTTCCGTTGATACCGGTGATATCACAGAACACGTCATACAAAGGCACCAGAGCGAAACCGAAGCCAAACATACCCGCTACGACCACAAGCAGTCGCAGGGTAAGGGTGCGGTTACCGGCTGCGCGGTTGTCCATTTTGGTAACTCACTTCACAACCGGAGGCGTTTCAAACGTGTGATAAGGAGCAGGAGAGGGAATTTCCCACTCCAGACCTTCAGCACCTTCCCACACTTGTGACGTAACCGGTTCGCCCTGCTTTTTGCAGGCTTTAATGAGCAGTACCAGGAAAATCAGCTGGGATAACCCGAAGGCAAACCCGCCAATACTGATCCACTGGTTGTAATCAGCAAATTGCAGTGAGTAATCAGGGATCCGCCGTGGCATACCCGCCAGCCCCACAAAATGCATAGGGAAGAACAACACATTCACGGAAATCAGTGAGCACCAGAAATGCCACTTGGCCAGCGTGATATCAAACATTTTACCGGTCCACTTGGGCAGCCAGTAATACACCGCAGCCATAATGGAAAACACCGCTCCGGTCACCAGAACATAATGGAAATGGGCCACGACAAAGTAAGTATCGTGGTACTGAAAATCCACAGGTGTAATAGCCAGCATCAATCCGGACAGACCACCGATGGTGAACAGCACAATGAAGGCCAGAGCAAATAACATGGGGATTTCAAAGGTCATGGAACCCCGCCACATAGTGGCCACCCAGTTAAACACTTTCACGCCGGTGGGTACGGAGATCAGCATGGTGGCGAACATAAAGAACATTTCTGCAAACACCGGCATACCCGTGGTAAACATATGGTGAGCCCAGACGATGAATGAGAGCAGGGCGATGGAGGCTGTGGCGTACACCATTGAGGCATAGCCGAACAGGCGCTTGCGGGCGAAGGTCGGCACAATTTGCGAGATAATGCCAAAAGCCGGTAATATCATGATGTAGACTTCAGGGTGTCCGAAGAACCAGAAAATATGCTGGAACATCACCGGATCACCGCCGCCGGCAGCATCAAAGAAACTCGTCCCGAAGAATTTATCGGTAAGCACCATGGTCACTGCACCGGCCAGTACAGGCATTACAGCAATCAGCAGGAATGCAGTAATAAGCCAGGTCCAGACGAACAGCGGCATTTTCATCCATGTCATACCCGGCGCACGCATATTAAAGATAGTCACGATTACGTTGATTGCGCCCATGATGGAGGAAATCCCCATAATATGGACTGAGAACACAAACAGCGCGGTACTGTCGCTGCTGTATGTCGTCGACAGCGGTGCATAGAAGGTCCAGCCGAAAGCCGGGCCACCACCTTCCATGAACAGTGAACCTAACAGCATGGAAAATGCAAACGGCAGGATCCAGAAGCTCCAGTTGTTCATTCTGGGTAATGCCATATCCGGTGCGCCGATCATCATGGGGATCAGCCAGTTAGCCAGACCGGTAAACGCCGGCATGACAGCACCGAATACCATTATCAGGCCGTGCACTGTGGTCATCTGATTAAAGAAATTCGGGTCTACGATTTGTAAACCGGGCTGGAACAGTTCGGCACGGATCACCATCGCCATCGCGCCGCCGGTAAGAAACATGATAAAGGCGAACCACAGATATAACGTACCGATATCTTTGTGGTTAGTTGTCAGCACCCAGCGCATCAGGCCTGCCGGTGCGCCGTGTCCGTGGTGCTCATCGTGATGTTCATCATGTGCCGCAGTGTGCTCCGGCGTCATAGTTTCAGTTGCTTTACTCATCGCACGCTCCTATTTACCGGTTGCTACTGCATTAACGTCTTTAGGTTGGATCACATCGCCGGTGTTATTTCCCCAGGCATTACGCTCGTAGGTAATCACGGCGGCGATATCTTTCAGGGACAGCATCTTGCCAAACGCCTGCATGGCCGTGCCTGCTTTACCGTTGAGTACAATATCGATGTGCGCTTTCTGATCCTCCAATACCATCTGACTGCCTTTAAGTGCAGGGAAAACGCCCGGCAACCCCTGACCGTTAGGCATGTGGCAGGCTGCGCATGTCGCGTTGTACACTTTCTCGCCGGTACTCATCAGCTCTTCTTTGCTCATGCTCATGGCCAGCAGGCGCTGCTCTTCTTCTTTCGCCTGTTTCACAATGGCTTCCTGCTCAGTCATCCAGGTTTTATATTCATCCGGGCTCTTCGCAATCACCACTACCGGCATGAAACCATGATCCTTCCCGCACAGTTCAGCGCACTGTCCACGGTAGATTCCGGGCTCATTCACTTTGGTCCACGCCTCATTGATGAAGCCAGGGTTAGCATCTTTCTTTACTGCGAAATCTGGCACCCACCAGGAGTGGATAACGTCGTCAGAGGTGATCAGGAAGCGGACTTTTTGTCCGGTAGGAATGACCAGAGGACGATCGACCTCAAGCAGGTAGTTTTCCCCTTTTTCGAATTTGTTCTCAATCTGCTCACGCTGTGTGGCCATGATGGAGTAAAAGGACACATCGCTGTCCATGTACTTGTAATGCCATTTCCACTGGGAACCGGTGACAAGAACCGTCATTTCAGGTTCGCTGGCATCTTCCATTGCTATGAGGGTTTGTGCTGCCGGGACGGCCATAAAAATCAGGATCAGGAAAGGAATGACTGTCCAGGCGATTTCTACTTTCACGTTTTCGTGGAAGTGCGCCGGCTTGGCGCCCCGGGATTTACGGTGCTTGAACATGGAGTAAAACATCACACCAAACACCACCACAGCGATGGCCACACAAATTGAGAACATCAGCATGTGCAGGTCGTAAACCTGTCCACTGATGTCTGTGACACCTTGTCTCAGGTTGATTTCACCTGCCCGGTCTGATGTTGCCATGGTTTCTGCTTGCAGCGATGCCGGAATAACAGACATCGCTAACCCCCAAACCATCATTGCGTTACATACGAGTTTCTTCACTCAACACCTCCGTGATGGAGGATCTTGTGTAATACCCTGCTCACAGGACCCTGTCGTATCAGGCTAGCCGCCTGTTAATTTTTATCTTTTTTTTGTTATTTTTTCGTTAACAACGGTATAAGAATTAAACAGATTTCATCTTGTGTCTAGTCTTTCTGAAAAAATAAATGGCCGGGGTGGCCTCAGAAACAGGGTCAAAGCACTTCATTCTGATATTTCGAATGTTTCGTTCAGATCTTCGACACATCCGTATTTCAGGAACGCCGTATTATAGGTAAGTAAATCGTCCTCACACTTGTGACATCAACGTTATTAAAGGAATGTGTAATGAATAAATTTATCCCGGCAGTATTAGTTTCAGGTTTAATCAGTGCAGGCGCATTCGCGGCGCCTGTCAGCTACCAGATTGATCCTACCCACACCAGCGTTATCGCTTCATGGAATCACTTCGGTTTCTCTAACCCGACAGCCGCCATCAACGGCGCTGAAGGCACCATCGTGTTTGATAACGACGCGCCGGAAGACAGCAAAATCGACGTGTCTGTGAAAATTGATACCATTGATTCATTTGTTAAAAAGCTGAATGAAGAATTTGTCGGTGCTGACTGGTTCAATGCAGCGAAGTTTCCTTCTGCAACATTTACCAGTACAGATGTTGAAATGACAGGTGATAAGACGATGGAAGTGACCGGCGATCTGACGATCAAAGGTGTGACTAAGTCCGTCACTATGGATGTCACTCTGAATGGTTCAGGTGTACACCCGATGACACAGAAAGAAGCGATTGGTTTTGATGCAATGACCACCATCAAGCGTTCTGACTTCGGTATCGATATGTACGTACCGAATGTAAGTGACGAAGTGACGTTGCACATCACCACAGAAGCACAAGCTAGATAAGTTTTCGCATCACCGTCCGGATGCCCGGCCCGCGCAAGCGGGCTTTTTTATTGGTAGCGGTCAGTTAACTGCGGTAGTCTGATTGTTTTTATTGTCAGGGATTGCTTCTATGTTGCGCCGCGCAGTTTTCTCCTCTTTTCTGTTATTTTTAACACCCTCTGTTTTTGCCAAAGATCTTCCTTCCGGCGCTATTAACGCTCTGTTTGAAGAAGCGGTAAGTCATGACACAGTGCCGGGTATAACCATGGCGCTCGGTAACGATAAGGGCATGCTGATGGCTAAAGGCTACGGTTTTGCCGACGTTGAAAACCATGTACCGATGACGACAGATCACAAGGTGCGTATCGGCAGTGTCTCTAAACTCATCGCTACGGCCGGATTAATGCGTCTTGCGGAAGCGGGCAACATTGATCTGGATAAACCGGTCACTGAATACGTCAGCGCATGGCCTGCTGATAAACCGGTCATTACTCTGCGCCAGCTTACCTCACATACAGCCGGTATCAGGCACTACAAAGAAGGGGCCAATGAATTCCTTCTGAATGAAAGTTATCCGGATATCGACAGTGCACTGGCGATGTTTAAAGATGATCCTCTGCTGTTTGCACCTGGCACAGATCACCGTTATTCAACGTTTGCCTGGACACTGGTCAGTGCCGCAATGGAAGGGGCTGACGCGTCCCGGGATTTCCGCGCCATCATTAACGAAGAAGTGTTTGCGCCGCTGAAACTGGACAACACGGTATTTGACGACCAGTACACCATCATCGATCACCGGGCGAGACCTTACACCGTACTGGAAGGTGAGCTGATTAATGCGCCACAAACGGATCACAGCTATAAATGGGCCGGCGGCGGTTTTATTTCTACGCCGTCAGATATTGTCCGGTTTGCTGTAGCCCATGTGGCAAGCGATTACCTGAAACCAGAGACTACCCGCGCCATGTTTACTCCAGCCACACTTAATAATGGTGAAACTGTGGGCTTCGGCATAGGCTGGAAAACCGGTTTTGGTGATTACAAACAACGTAAAGCGTATAAAGACAACGCGAGCGCGCTGGCTTTGATGGACGATATTCCTGATGCAGTGATGCACTCAGGTGGCAGTATGGGCGGCATTACGATGACCATTCTTTGCCGTGAACATAAAACAGCGGTTACTATAGTAAAAAATGTCAGTGGTGAAGACAATGCTGATGTTTTTCTGCTGGCGCTGAAGACACTGCACTTTGCACATACCAGCCAATAGTAAAAAAAAGGGCGATGATGGTTCACATCATCGCCCTTTCAATTTTTCAGCGCTGTGGCCAGCGCGCACAATAGTTATTGCACCGCGCTTAGCGAAAAGACTTACATCCAGTCAGCATTGCGGATAACACCTACAGCCAGACCTTCAATGTTGAATGGTTCAGCAGCAAGATCCACCTTGATGGTATCGAATTCTTCATTTTCTGCATGCAGCCATACTTCGCGGCCGCGTTTTTCCAGACGTTTTACCGTGACATCCTCATCAACCCTGGCAACAACAACCTGCCCATTGTGCACGTCAGTAGTACGGTGAACGGCAAGTAAATCACCATCCAGAATACCGATATCTTTCATACTCATACCGTTTACACGTAACAGGAAATCCGCACGGGGGTGGAACAGATCAGGGTCGACCTTATAATGCATTTCCACATGCTCCTGCGCCAGAATAGGTTCACCTGCCGCAACACGACCGATTAACGGTAAACCTGCGTCTTCATCGTTTTCTGCTTCCAGCGGAATATTCAGCTTTATGCCCCGTGAGGTACCCGCCAGAATTTCGATTACACCTTTACGGGCCAGCGCCTTTAAATGCTCTTCTGCTGCATTAGCTGATTTAAACCCTAATTGCTTCGCAATTTCCGCACGGGTGGGCGGCATGCCGGTTTCCAGCATGGTGGTTTTGATCAGTTCGAGAACTTCCGTTTGTCTTGGAGTAAGTGGACGCATAAACAGCCCTGTTTTTCTATACAGTTCCTGTGAGTATATACAGTTGCGCTGGTTTGACAAGGGCTGCCGGCGAAATTATTACGGTTATTCCGACGCGCACTCAATAAATCGTGCCAGCGCCGGGTTGCTGTTGTCCTGCAGCCATACCAGTACATATTCCACTACCGGCGCTCTGTGCAGCGGCAACAAAACCACATCCGGCGGACACACCTGCTTCAGCGGTTCAGGCACAAGCGCAATCCCTACTTCACTGGCCACCAGCGACACGATGGTTTGCTGTAACTGGGTTTCTAACACCACACGGGGCACAAAGTTCGCTTCAGTACAGTACTGTTCAATGGTGTTACGCAGCTCCGGCGCCACATTGTGGGGCGTAACAATGAATTTTTCGTCAACTAAATCCTCTGCGCAGACTTTCTTTGCCCCGGCCAGCCGGTGGTGTTTGTGAACAGCCAGACAGAGTGCTTCAGTGCGCAAAGACAGCATTTCCAGTCCCCGGGACGTCGCCGGCTTTAACATGATGGCGGCATCAAACTGCGCAGAAGTAACGCCATTAATTAACTCAAAGGGAATAACCTCCTGAATATGAAAGGACACAGCGGGATAGCGGGACATAAACTGTCTGGCCAGTTCAGGCACAATGTTATAAGCCGCATGCATCATGAATCCCACAGACAAGCTTCCCGACTTTCCGGCACCGGTCGCTCTTGCCCGTTCCGCGGCTTTGCTGACCGATTGCAATATGGTTTTGCTGTCGCGGTAAAATTGCTCTCCTGCGGCAGTAAGACTCACGCCTTTCGGTTGACGGCTGAACAATGCCGTACCCAGCTCTTCTTCCAGCAGTGCTATCTGGCGGCTGAGAGGTGGCTGAGTGATGTTAAGCCGCTGCGCAGCCCTACCCACATGACCGGTTTCTGCTACCGCAATAAAATATCTTAAGGGTTTTATATCCATGATGATTCAATATTTGTATCAGGATTAACTCAATTCTATATTGGATTGAATGATAAGACTAAAGGTAATCTGATCGCCGGTTTCCTGATCATCTGTCATTTCATGTTGTCTGTTTTCACGCTCATATTCCCGATATTTGCCCTCATATTCCTTGGCTGGTATCTACGCAAAAGGGATCTGCTGAACGACTCTGCCACTACACAATTCAATAAATTTGTTGTCTGGCTGGCGTTGCCTGCGCTGCTTTTTGACATCACAGCAACGTCTGCCATTGCGTCTCTCTGGCAACCGGGATTTGTTCTAAGCTTCACCCTCGCCGTGTTTGTCATTTTTGCGCTTACTGTCGTGGTACAAAAGAAACGGAATATGTCGTTATCAGAGAGTGCTATAGACGGGCTTAATACCAGTTACGCCAATACCGGATTTATGGGCTTTCCCTTACTCATGGCGGTAGCAGGAAGCGAAACGCAGGCGCCGGTGCTCATTGCGACAATCATCACCGTTTGTGTTTTATTTGCCGTTGCCATTGTGCTGATAGAGATTGATCTCAGTAAAGCAGTAAGCCTTCGCAGGCTGATTGCAGATGTAAGTTTAAAGCTGCTGAAAAACCCGGTGGTGATTGCACCACTGGCCGGGGTCATGTTTCCGGCTTTTGATATTGACCCTCCGCAACCATTGCTGACCACAGCATCGTTGCTGGGTCACGCTGCAGCCCCTTGCGCACTGGTGACTATCGGATTGTTTATTGCCGGCAGTCATACCTCAATGAAAGGCAGCTGCGCTTCCGTTATCAGCTTTGTGATCACTAAACTACTTGTCCACCCGGCACTGGCATACATAATCGCAGTGTTGATCATGCCGGATAACGCGTCAGGGATTTTTTACGTGGTTTTACTCAGCGCGTTACCTGCAGGTACAGGCCCGTTTATGCTGGCTGAGTATTATCAGAAAGAGGCGGCAAAGGTCTCTGCATCGATCCTTATCACTACCGTAATGTCGCCGTTTAGCCTGGGCGTCATTATTTATCTTTTTCAGTAGCTAACGCGTTATGCACCGCCCGGGTGAGGGGATAAAACCAGAGCACCACAGCCCCGAGCAGACAGCCTGCGCTGGCTACCAGCGAAATGATTTCGACGAACAGCACAGACTCAATATCAACGTTTGCACTTTGCGCCGCATATTCCAGCGCCCCGGCAATCACAGCAAAAGACAGCCCGTCGCTTATCCGCATCACCAGATGAAATGCGCCAAAGGTAAGCGCCTGATTAGGTATCCCCTGATCCCTGGCACCGTACTCAATGGTGTCTGGTAATGCTGACCACACCAGTACCAGCAGTCCGCCTGAGAAAAAACCACAAACAGCGAAATAAACACAGGCGCCGGTCATCGTAGCCGGGATCAGCAAAAGGAAGCTAAGGAAAGTCACAGCCAGCCCGGCCAGCGCAAGGATCATGGCATGATGCTTTTCCATGCGGTTTGAGAAGTGGTTGAACCAGGGTAGCGCCACCAGCTTTCCTGCTGCCAGACTCATAATGAGCCAGGTCGTCAGCTTCTCGTCGTGAAAGAGCATGCTTGCGAAGTAAACGCCGGATTTGTAGAACACCGGAATAAAGATACACGGCAGTAATGAATATACCGCCAGTACCATGAATGCCTTATTTTGCAGGAGTGCACGGAATGCTTTACTGAGCGGAGGCGGGTGTTTGACCGCTGTCAGATTACCTTCCCGCCAGACCGGCAAAATGCATAAATAAATATTCACCAGCATGAACACGCTTGCCGTGATAAGCAAGATAGTCCGCATCCCGTTATCCCGTGACTCCAGCATGGCAAGTGTATCGCCGGCAAATGCGGCGAAGAGCAGGATTGCACAGGAATTATAAAAAATGCGGGATGAAGACAGACGTGTCCGCTCATGGCTGTCTCTGGTCAGTGACCCCATCATCGCGTTGTGGGGTATGTCTACCAGAGCATAACCAATGCGAAAGAGGATGGTCACCACGAGATAAAAAGTAAACAGGTAGTCCGCACCGGCCGGCAGGGGATAAAACAAAATAGCGAACGACAGTACTGTCAGCGGCGCACCTGAGGCGATGACTTTCTGGTAGTGCAAATTATATCTGTCGAGAAGCAGAGACAGCGAGATATCCAGCACGCCGGATACAAGCAGAGACACCATCAGAATTAAGCCCGCTGCCGCTGCCCCCAGTCCCTGTATATCGGCAAAATAATAAAGCAGCAGTAAATCAGTAAAGTTCCAGAGTGTACTTTTAGTAAAAGCGCCGGATGCATAGGCCTGTCTCTGGAAAGATGTCAGCATGAGCAGCTTCCGGAGGGCGGGTTAGCAACCGACATATTCATATCAGAGCAGCGGCCCGCAAGAGCTTCGCTGCACGTATTTACACGTCAGATCTTCTTTCTCTTCATAGGGACGATGCAACACAAGCTGTTGGATCAGCTTGCCGGCCGCTGCGCGTCCCAGATTGCCCACCGGCTGGTGCACAGTGCTGAGCGGTGGCCACAGATTCTTACTGGAAGGGTCGTCGTCAAAACCTATAACCGATACATCATAGGGGATCCGCAATTTCAGCTGGCTGGCCACTTTGTAAACCAGAGTGGCAAGATAATCATTGAAGGTAAAAAATGCGGTGGGGCGATCGTCCCCGGACAGCAGGCGACGGATAATCTTTTCATATTCTTCATCTGACGACATAGGGCCCTGAAAAACCAGCGATGTATCAACAGGAATATCAAAATCGCGGTGCGCTTCCTCATAGCCCTGATAACGCAGTAAGCCACCGTGTACATTGTTAAAATTAATGATCGCAACACGGCGGTGCCCCAGCGTAAGTAAATGACTCACCGCCTCTTTCACGCCGGCCACAATGTCACAGGAGACGCAGCTGTTGGCGTCCAGTGACATAGGCAGAATTTTAACCGCCGGTTTTTGTTCTGCTTCGATGACTGACAATACTCCCTGATCATCACACAGTGGTGGCGTAAGAATGTAACCGTCAGGGTTTGAACGTTCCGCCAGTGCCTTAACCTGTTCCGCCAGCGAGGTTCTGTCTTTTACCGGCCGCACCAGTAAATCGTAGCCGGCTTCGTCACACACTTCGATAGCACCGGATGTCAGTCTCGCCGAATAGGAGTTCGAGGCATAGTCCATATATAACAGGCAAATAAGATAAGACTGTTTGGTGCGCAGGCGCCTGGCATTGAGGTCCGGCCGGTAGCCGGTTGCGGCCACTGCGCTGAGTACCTTTTCTTTATTTTTATCTCTGACTGTCGGGTCATTATTTAATACACGCGATACCGTTTTAATCGATACACCGGCAACCCGGGCGACATCATGTACCGTGAGATTCTTATCCGTCTTCATTATGGCGAGCTTCGTTTATTTATGAATACATTGTGCCACAGAAGACACCTGACAGAGAATCCATCAGGTTGTAAAAAGTTCCGCAAATAGACAACGATAGTATATATTTAATGTAGATAGCTTTATAATCATTAAGAATATATAAAATAAATACATTTAAAATCATAAAATTAAATTTATTTGATTTAACAAATACCAAAAAGACAACGATAGACTATTTTAATATCAACGTAGTATGATTGTTAAACATTTAACAGATATTAAACATTTTCCACACCGGATTTTGCTGTACCGGTGAATGATAAAAATAAAAACCGTTAATTTGCCGGGTGCTGATAACAGCCCCGAAAGGACTACACTCTGAGGAGAAAATCCGATGTTTAACAAAAAACCACTGAATCGCGCATTGTTGCTCGCACTGGGCACGATGACATCCACTTATGCCGCCGCTCAGGACAACACCAGTGATGACGCGAAAGCGAACTCACAACTGGAGGTCATTGAAGTCACCGCACAAAAGCGGGTACAGGGCTTCATGGAAGTACCGGTTGCCGTTACCACAGTATCCGGCGAAATTTTAGATGCCGCTCAGGCCACAGAATTCCAGGACTTAGTTCAGGTAAGTCCGTCGGTGACATTTAACCAGTCCGGCGATATGCGTGGTTCCGGTGTGAACATTCGCGGGATTGGGACCACCGCGTTCCAGACCGCTGTAGAACCTACTGTCAGTACAGTCATTGACGGTGTCCCCCTTGGCCGTACGGTACAGTTTTTGTCGGATCTGGCAGATATTGACCGGGTTGAAGTACTACGCGGACCGCAGGGCACCTTGTTTGGTAAAAATGCTTCCGGTGGTGTACTGAGTATTTTTACTAAACGTCCGGAAGATTCATTCTTTGGCGAAGTCCGCCTCACGCTTACCGATGATGATGCCCGGGGCATGATGGGTCAGGTAACCGGCCCGATCAGTGACAATGTGCGTGGACGGTTGTCTTTTTATAACCGTGATTTCGACGGTTTTGTGGAAAATGTTACTAATGGCGACACAATCAACGGAGACGAAAGTAAAGGTGTAAGAGGTAAACTCGATATTGACCTGGGCATGAATGACAACGTTTATATTATTGCCGATTATTCGAAGCAGGAAAGGGACTGCTGTACGCCGGTATTACAAAGTATTGGCCGGGGTTCACTGGCTGACTTACATCAGTTAGGAGAAGTCTATGCCGACGTGGATGTATCCTGGGGTAACAACAAGGTCAAGATTGCCAGCCCGGCATATTCCAACACTGAAACCGGCGGGGTATCAGTTGAGTACAATCACAGCTTTGAAGACTTTGCGCTGACCTCAATTACAGCTTATCGCGGCTTCACCCTGGAAACAGCCCAGGATGCCGATATCAATCCGTACACGTCGCCGGTAACAGGTCATGTACTGTTCACCAAAAACGGGGCTTCCGGCGGCGGCGATCAGCAACAAACCCAGTTCTCACAGGAACTGCGTTTATCCGGCCAGGCCACTGACAATATTTTCCTGACAGCGGGTGCATTCTACTGGGAGCAAACCGTTGAACGCTATTTTGAACGTGAAGTGATGCGCTGCGCCGATGCCTACGATCCGGCTGTGGGCACTGTCGCCTGTTCAGAAGAAGGCTCAGGCATCGGTTTTGCTGCGATGGACTCAAAAGTTGATGCCCGCAACTACGCATTCTTTGGTCAGGCAGACTGGGATGTAACCGAAGATTTTACTGCGTCATTGGGCCTGCGCTACACCAAAGATGAAATATCGTTTGATTTCGCCCGCGGCGCTGCAGTCATTACCGGCCCGTTCTCAGGATTGCCGGCACTGCCTGCGTCAGCCGGCTATTTCACCAATGAAACCGAAGACGACGCACTGACAGGCCGCCTGGCGCTGTCGTATGATATCAACGATACCACCATGATTTTCGGTAGCTATGCCGAAGGTTACAAAGCCCCTGCGTTCGACCTTATTTTTTCTACCGATGCCAATCGTACCGCTCCTGTACCGGCTGAAACAAATAAAGCCTGGGAAGGCGGCGTGCGTTCAGAGTTTTTCGACCGCAGATTGCGTCTGTCTGTCACCGGTTTCCACACTACCTTCGAAAATTTCCAGGGTCAGGCTTACAACCCGGAAACGGTGACCTTCTCACTCACCAGCGCCGGTGAAGTGATCACTGAAGGTCTGGAAGTAGAGTTTAACGCCAAGCCTGTCCCTGAATTACTGATCAGTGGTGGTGTCGCCTTTATCGATGCAACCTACGGTGAATTCCAGGATCAGCAATGCTATTTCAATCAAACAGCAGCACAAGGCTGTATTGACGGCTTCCAGTCGATTACCGGCGGAGATGTGCCTAACTCTCCGGATACCAAGTTTACTTTGTCCGGCAAATACAACATCTACCTGGACGGCGACATGGATATGTTCGTCAGCGCCAATTACCGCTGGCAGGATGAAACCCAGATGAATCAGAACCAGGCGCCGTATCTTGTTTTGCCAAGCTACAGCGTATTGGATCTGACTGTCGGTCTGCAGGCTGATGACGGCAAATGGGTCGCCAGTGTATTTGCGAAAAATGCACTCAACGACACCTATGTCGCTCAAATCGGTACCGCTATCTTTGATCAGAGCAACATTAACGCGCAGCTGACCAGAGACTTCCAGCGCTATATGGGTGTTGAATTTACATACCGCTTCGGCGCTTACTAACCAGTCCGGTGATATTTTTAGCGGATAAAAGACAACGTTGCTTTTATCCGCACTTGTTCACTTTTACGAATACGGAATAAACAACCATGTCCGACACATTCACTAAGAAGCTGTTATCTGCTGCCAGCGCCATCGCCTTAAGTTTGTCGATGAATGCCAGCGCAGCAGAACAACAGCGTAACGTTATTTTTGTACTGATGGATGACCTTCGCTACGACGGTATGGGTTTTCTGCAGGAAGAACTGCAAACCCCTAACATTGATAAACTGGCTGAAAGCGGTGTGTATTTTCCCAATGCGGTAGTGACATCTTCACTGTGTTCACCCAGCCGCGCCACCATTCTTACCGGCATGACCGCCCGTAATCACAAGATTGTTGATAATAATAACTCCAGTGAAGAAGGCCTGACCTTCTTTCCCAAATACCTGCAACAGGCAGGCTATCAAACCGGTTTTTTCGGTAAGTGGCACATGGGCAGCCATTCAGATATGCCCCGTGACGGATTTGATAAATGGGTCAGCTTTCCGGGACAGGGAGCGTATTACCCGACTGACGCCATTCCGGCTCCGATGCTGGCGAAAGGTATGGTGAATCAGCTCAACGTGGACGGTAAACACGTTAACCAGAAAGGCTACATCACTGACGAGCTGACGGGTTACGCACTGGACTGGCTGAAAAATGATGTGAAAGGCAATCAGCCATTTTTCATGTACCTGAGCCATAAAGCCGTGCATTCCGATGCCACGCCGGCTGAGCGCCATAAAGGACAATACGATGATGTGGATTTCAAATTACCGGACTCAGCGGTGGTGACAGAAGAGGACGCTAAGAACAAGCCCATGTGGGTACATAACCAGCGCAACAGCTGGCACGGCACAGACTTTTTCTATGCCAGCGACCGCACGATGGAAGCATACTTAAAAGAGTATTACGCCACCTTGTCAGCCGTTGATGACAGCCTGGGCGAGTTAGTACAGTACCTGAAAGACAACGACCTGTACGACAACACCATGGTGGTATTTTATTCTGACAACGGCTTTCTGATTGGCGATCACGGCCTTATCGATAAGCGCAATGCTTATGAGGGCTCAGTACGCGTTCCTCTGGTGATCAGCGCGCCGGGTCTGCTGCCACAAGGTGCGACCAGTGAGGCACTGGTGAGAAACCTGGATATGGCTCCGACTTTCCTCGAACTGGCGGGCGCTGCACAACCGGAACAGTTTGAAGGAAAAAGCTTTTTACCCGTGGCATCCGGCAAGGTAGCAGAAGAAGACTGGCAGTCGCCTGATTTTGTTTACGAGTACTACTGGGAATGGTCTTTCCCCATGACGCCTACCACCTTCGCCATTCGTCGCGGCGATCTTAAATACATCCAGTATCACGGTGTCTGGGACATCGAAGAACTTTACGATCTGAAAAACGACCCGGAAGAAATGCATAACCTTATCCGCGATCCGAAATACGCTCATGAGTTACTGCCACTGCGTCAGGCGCTTTACGCCGCTCTGCGTCCTGCTGATAACAGCAAGCCCTCGGTGCCATTTAATGCAAGGCTGGCTGAAGGTATGAACCTGCGCAAGAAAGACGGGTTGAAGGCTGCTCCTTTCCCGGACTGGTGGCTGGTTGAGCCCAACCGCAAAGACATGTACATGGGACTGTTTCCTGATACGCCGATGAAAATTGATATGCAGCGTAAAGGTGAAATGTACTTCCCGTGGATGGAAAAGACGGCTGACAAGCCGCTTCATTAAGGAGTTTGGTAAATGCGAATGTTACGCTGGTTAACTTTCACCGTTGTTGCCGGTTTATCCCTTACCGCATGGGGAAAGCAACCCAACATCTTGTTCATCGTTGCCGAAGATCTGAGTCCGCGCATAGGATCGTTCGGCGATGAGATTGCTGAGACCCCAAATATTGATGCACTCGCTGAGCAAGGCATTCGCTTTACCAACGTTTATGCAGCGGCCGGCGTGTGTGCCCCGAACCGCTCTGCACTCATATCAGGTATGTATCCCATTTCTTTGGGAACCCATCAAATGCGTACCTCCCAGTTACCTTTGCCAAATGGTAAAACCGGATACGAAACCGTTACTCCCGCGCAGATGAAAGCATTTCCGGAGCTGCTCCGGCGGGCCGGTTATGAAACGGTGAATTTCGCCAAGAAGGATTACCAATTCGGCACACCTTCAACCCTCTGGGATAAAGATATTGGTAACTATTTTTCGCCACTGAAAGCAGATTTATGGAATGAACTCTCCGGCGGAAAACCATTCTTCGCGATGATAAACCTGATGTCGACTCACGAAGGACACCTGTTAACAGAAGACGGCAAAGCCGCAGAAAAATTTAAGGGCTTTACGGATTTAATCAAGAAAGATCTGGCAAGGGTGCAGGCTGTCACCGATCCGGCTTCCGTTACCGTGCCACCTTATTACCCTGACACACCTGTGGTACGCCGGTCCATCGCACAGCACTATGACAACATTCATTATATGGACAGCCAGGTTGGAGAGATCCTTGCTGCACTGAAACGGGATGGCCTCGATGACAACACCATTGTTGTGTGGACCACAGATCACGGTGATGCGCTGCCCCGGGCCAAACGCTCAGTTTATGATACCGGCCTGCATATACCACTGATTGTGCGGTTTCCCGACGGACGCGGCGCCGGTACACAAAACGACAGGTTAATTTCTATGGTGGATTTTGCTCCAACGTTTTTATCCTTTGCCGGTGCACCGCTCCCTGATTTTTTGCAGGGCACCGGTATCTTTTCCGGGGAACAGAGACAATATATCTACGCAGCCAGAGACCGCATGGATATGGTGCCGGATAAAGTTCGCGCCGTCAGAGATCTCTGCTTTAAATACATCAGAAATGACATGCCTGAACTGCCGTACTTCAGACCACTGGTTTTCCGCGACATGTTTCCTGTGATGATTGCCTGGTGGGAAGGGCTGGATAAACAAAGCCTTAATCCCGCACAGCAGTTTTACTTTGAAGCTCCCAGGCCCGGTGATGAACTTTACGATACAGACAATGATCCCTGGGAAACCCGCAACCTGGCAGACGATCCGTCACAAAAAGCACGCCTGAGCCGGATGAAGAAAGCGCTGAAAAACTGGGAGGTACAGGTTCATGATAAAAGCACTGAGCCGGAAACCAGTATGGTCGGGGCCATGTGGCCGGGGTTTGAACAGCCGGTGACCGCCAGCCCGCAATTTAAATTGACTGAATGTCACCGGCAGGTGTGCGTTGAGATGACCTCGTCCAGTGACAATGCATCCGTTGCCTGGCGAATGGCAGCCGGGGCCCCCTGGCAACTGTATACCCAACCCGTTCCTGTCCAACCCAACAGTTATATCGAAGCAAAAGCCGTCCGCTACGGCTATCAGGAAAGTAATGTGGAGCAATATCATCATGACTAAGTTTTCTGTAGCAACACTGTTATCTGCCTCCATCGGCGCAGCATGTTTGCTACCTGCATTTTCAGCCAGCGCAAAAAGCACCGGGCAACCCAATGTCATTATCATTTTCGCTGACGATATGGGCTATGGCGACATGAGCAATAACGGTCATCCCACACTCACCACGCCTAATCTGGATAAAATGGCGATGGAAGGACAGAAATGGACAAATTTCTACGTGGCGGCTCCGGTGTGTTCCCCCAGCCGCGCCGGTCTGATGCTGGGACAATATCCCGTTCGTGCGGGACTGACATCATCCACGCCGATGCGTCAGGTTTTCCGCGAAGACTCCTTAGGGGGCATGCCGGACAGCGCAACCACCATACCTGAAGCACTCAAAGCACTGGGCTACGATACGGCGATGATTGGTAAATGGCATATTGGCCATCTGCCACAATACCTGCCGGTCAATCACGGGTTCGACAGCTGGTTTGGTATTCCTTACTCCAACGATATGGATCAGGATTTTGAGAAAATTCAGCAGTTGAATGGTCCGGACTGGAGCGTAAAAAACTGGAATAAAGGCAAACAGTGGACTAACCCCAAATCAGAATACTTCCGTGTGCCACTGATGCAGGGAGAGGAAGTCATTGAACGTGCGCCAGACCAGCATCAAATCACCAAAACCTATACCGCGAAGGCACTGGATTACATTAAATCTCATAAAGACAATCCATTCTTTTTATACATTGCCCATGCGATGCCTCATGTGCCACTGTTCGCATCGGAGGAATTCGATGGACGCAGCACACAAGGCCTTTACGGCGATGTGATAGAAGAACTGGACTGGTCGGTAGGTCAAATTCTGCAAACATTGAAAGATGAAGGCATCGATGACAACACCCTGGTGATTTTCAGTTCAGACAACGGCCCCTGGTTATGGTTTGAAACCATGGGCGGCAGTGCCGGACTGCTTCGCGGTGGTAAAGCCGACGTTTTTGAGGGGGGAATGCGTGTTCCCGGCATCTTTTGGTGGCCAGGACATATCAAACCGGGGATCCGTCACGATATTGGTTCTACCATTGATTTACTGCCCACACTGGTGGATTTAGCCGGTGGTGAAATTCCCAAAGACAGCGACGGTTATTCAGTCAAAAACACACTTCTGGACGGTGAAGATGCAGTCCGTGATGTGTATTTTTACTACCGCGGAGCAAAAGTATTCGCTGTCCGCAAAGGCCGCTACAAAGCCCACTTTATTTACAAAGAAGGCTACGGCGGCAACCCCGGAGAAACACTGGCAGAGCCGTTATTGTTTGACCTGAACGCCGATCCTTCCGAGAAATACAACATTGCTTCAGAGAACAAAGCCATTGTTGCAGAGCTCGCTGCACTGCGGGAACAGCACGCGGCAAGCATTAAACCGGTTGAAAACCAGCTGGATAAGTGTCAAAAAGGGTCGCGATTTTGTCAGTAACGAAAAGCAGATCATAGTGAACAACCTGATAAGGGGCTGCCTGGCAGCCCTGTTTTTATGCATTACCTTTACCGCCACAGCCAGTAGCGATAAGCACTATACCGGTGCGGAAACCTGCCTGTCCTGCCATCAGAAGGAAGGGGACGCCTGGCGTCAGTCTGATCACTATCACAGCATGCTGCCTGCCAGTGACGAAAGCGTGCTGGGAAACTTTAACGATATGACTTTCAGTGCGGGAGCCCGCACTTCCCGTTTCTTCAAAGAAGGTGGTGCTTACTTTGTAGAAACGCTGAACGGGCAGGGAGAAAAACAAAAGTTCGATGTGGTTTATACGTTCGGCTTCAGACCACTGCAGCAGTATTTATTGCGGACAACCGGCGGACGGCTGCAAGCTTTTGATGTGGCATGGGACAGCCGGCCGGCAGAGCAGGGCGGGCAACGCTGGTATCAGTTGCAGAGCGATGAGGTCACCGATCCGGAACATCCTTTTTTCTGGACAGGATACTATCAAAACTGGAACAGCCGGTGTGCTTCCTGCCACTCGACCAATTTACAAAAGCACTATGACCCCGTTAATAATACATTCGATACTACCTACTCAGACGTTAATGTGGCCTGTGAAAGCTGCCATGGCCCGGGCAGTGAACATATCAAACTGGCCGGTGAAGGCACGTTAAGCACAACTAACACTGGCCTTAAGGCATTGGGCAAAGCCATCGCTTTTCATTTTAAGCCAGGAGACGCCATTGCACGGCTTCAGTCTTCTCCAGCTCCAATCAGTGAACTTGCCCTGAATACCTGCGGAGGGTGCCACAGCCGCAGAGCAGAATTAGGTGAACCGGATCTGACACAACCATACCACCAGCAATTCCAGTTAGATGCCATCGACGAACCGCTATATTTCAGTGACGGTCAGATCCGTGATGAAGTTTTTGTGCTCGGTTCATTTATGCAAAGCAAAATGGCGCAGGCTGGTGTTACCTGCATCCATTGTCATGATCCCCACTCGGGCAAAAACCGCCTGCCCGGAGCACAGGTCTGTGCAACGTGTCACCGTCCTGACGTATTCATGGCCGGCACCCATACCTTCGGGCATAAAGACGCCAACTGCCTGGACTGTCATATGCCGGCGCGCACCTACATGGGCGTGGATGACAGACGGGATCATAAATTCCACCGGCCTTCTGCCCTGAATGAAGACAGTGTGCGACCCTGCGCCACCTGTCATGAAGACAAATCCACGGCCTGGCTGCGCGATGCTGTTGAAAAATGGCCGGCACGTGACGGCGCATCGCCGGATACCTCAGGTGAATGGGCAAAGTTAAATGCGGCATTAACCACGTGGGATCCTGCAGCCATTGCTGAATCCGCATCACTGCTTACCGACCCCAAAATTACGCTGCCTGATTTACTCACCAGTGCCCTCACCAGAAAAGTTGCCGCTCAGGCTCCGCAGCAAGCCGTAAAACTGATAAAAGCCCGGGCGGCTTCGTCTTCTGCGGCGTTACGCCGTGGCGCTGCCATAGCTGCACCGTCTTTATCAGCTCAGCAACAGGCAGCTGTACTGGCTTCACTTGCAGATGATCCGGCATTGTCTGTACGCAGCGAGGTGGCGGCGGCACTGCTGAATGCGCCGGCAAACAGCATTCTGCCGGAGGCGCAAATCAGCCCCCTTCTAGCAGAATATGAAGCCACACTGCTGGCCACGCGGGATCATCCCGGCGCCAACACCGGTCTGGCCCAGCTGGCTTTGCGGAAAGGAAACATCATCGACGCAAAAATGTATTACGAGGCAGCGCTTCGCATTGACCCGGCCAACTTACCGGCTCTGCTGAGCTTTGCCGATTTTTTACGCAACATGGGTAATGAGGACGGCGCGAAAAGATATCTGACAAATGCACTTTCCATCGCACCGGATTCCGGTGCTGTGCAATTTGCCTACGGGCTGATGTTAGTGCGGGACAAGCGTTATGAAGAAGCTACGATGCATCTGGAAAAGGCCGCCCGGGCAGAAGATGCCAGCCCGCGTTTTGCCTTTGTTTACGGCGTATCCTTGTGGCAGCTCAAACAACCCGAAAAAGCACTCACGGTGCTGGATGACGCGGCGACAAGATGGCCGGGCGATTATGATTTGCTGACAACCCGCGCTAAATACGCCTATCTAAGCAAAAACGCCGTGATGCTCCACAAAGCAGTCACGGCGCTGGGTAAGGTGTATCCGCAGGACAGCGTATATCTGCAGTTAAAACCGCTTATTCAGCCTTAGCGGCAGACGGTGCCTCAATGTGATGTGCCGTTACCCCCGCCGGATATAATAAACTGCGACGGAAAGTCGATGTTACCGTTACATCATCAAATCCTGCATCTTTCAGTACGGCTTTAATGGACTTGTTCGAATAGCAACGCAGGCTCGACACAATGCCGTCCCACAATAACATTAGCGGTACTACCGGGATCAGATAGGTGAAAATGGCAGTCACCAGCAATAACCGGCGCTCGGTGATAAACGGTAACATGATCATCGCCACCAGCGGGCCTAACAGCATAGACACGTAACTCATAAAGGAGTTATCACAATACTCCAGCACCAGCACATCATCACCGTGTGACAGATTGAGCTTGAAGATCTGCGCCACCTGTTCGTTGTCAAAGTGGTGGAAAGAGTTAAGAAAGATTTTCGGGCAGCGGAAATCCGGATTGTCTATCAGCACGTCAATGGGTTGTTCCAGATAATGAATACGGTCATCACCCAGATTGTTGATGCGTTCACGAAATTCCGGGTTTTTATCAATCATGAAATCCGACAAGTAAAAACGCAGATCTTTCTTATTCAGCTCCTTCATCAACAGTTCGTTGACATAGCCACTGCCGGCACAAGGATCCATCACTGTGCCACCGGCTTTGTTAATAAAGCGGTTCAGCTCAGGCAACCACAATCTGTGATAGCCGAATACTTTATACAATGCGCCCATAAAGCGACGCAGAAAGGCGTGATAAAACTCCGGAACCCAAAATAAATCACCGAATTCAAACAATTTTTTCTGCATGGTATCCCCGCGTTCTGTCCTTTTATCGTTGTAGGGTGAACAGTAAATAATACTGTCATCGCCACAGGGTAAGTCTGTTTAGTATGGCTTATGTTGCGATAAACGGTTGAGCTATTTTTTCGCTGAACCTTTTACGCGCTTTTTCCGTTTATGATCTTATGCATTATTCTTTTAAAACACTCACCGGCGCATACATCGCCGTACTACTGGCTTTTGCCTGCCTGGACGCAGTCTGGCTGGGCGTTATTGCTATGCCGTTGTATCGTGAAGCGTTTGAAAGTCTGTTGCGACCGCAATTTATTACCTGGCCATGGATCGCATTCTATCTGCTTTACTGTGCTTCGGTCGTCTGTTTAACGATACGTCCTTATGCCGGAAAGAACCTGATTCATACTTCATTAGCGGGCCTGGCCCTGGGGGCTACCGCCTACGGCACCTACAATCTGACCTGCTATTCCATTATTCGGGACTGGCCATTGAATATGACTTTAATTGACTGGATATGGGGAACCGTGGCCACAGGAATCATTGCCACCTGCGGCGGTTTTGCAGCACAAAAAATCAGCGATAAACTGGCGCACTGAAGGTGACTCAGGCCCAAAGACCCCCTATCATGGTAACCCCGTCTTATGTTCATCTGGATCGCAGTAAATTTATGGTAGACTGCGCCCGTTTTCTCAACACAGGATTCCATTTTCATGTCGTGGATGCGCAAAACGCTTTTGTCAGTGTTTCATTATCCCGTAAAGTTGCTGGTGAAAGACCACAACATTCCCGCGAATGTCGAAAAAGAACTGGGTATCGACCGCACTAAGCCGATCATTTATCTGCTGCCCACTAACTCTGTGACCGACCAGCTTGCGCTGCGTATGTGCACACAGCGGTTAGGTTTGCCCAGCCCTGTGAAAGATGTCGAACTGGCCGGCAAAACCTATCCCGCCAGTGTCTTTCTCCGTAAAACGGAACCCTTGTTCGGACAGCCGTCCCAGACGGATGTAGAATCAATATTCTCAGATCTTTTCCACTTGCATCGTGACCATGAAGATGTGGATGTGCAGGTCGTGCCCGTATTTGTTTCATGGGGACGTGCGCCTGGGAAAGGTAAGCCCGGTCTGAGTGATTTAATTGCCCATCATGCCTCACCAAGCTGGCTGCGAAAATTCTTTATCGTGATGTTTCTGGGCCGCGATAACTTCATCAATTTTAGCAAAGCCGTATCAGCGAGAGAAATGTCGACCCAGCGGGGTACGGATGACTCGATTGCTCACAAACTTGTGCGCGTAGCAAGTACTCACTTCCATCGTAAGCACCAGAGTATGACGGGCCCCACTTTGCTCGAACGTCAGGAACTGCACAATGCAATCCTGGGATCGGAAGCAGTTAAACGGGCCATGGCTGAAGAATCTGCGTCGAAAAAGGCGAAGAAACAGGATCCTAAAGAAGCTGTCAGAGAGTACATCGATGAGATTGCCGCAGACTACCGTGAAGGCCTGATCCGGTTCGGTGATCGCATCCTTACCCGTATCTGGAACAAGATTTATAACGGTATCAGTGTGGGTCACAGTGAGCGGATCCGTGAACTGGCTGCCAACGGTCATGAGATCATCTACGTGCCCTGTCATCGCAGTCATATGGATTACATGTTACTGACCTATGTGATTTATCACGAAGGTATGGTGACGCCTCACATTGCTGCGGGTATCAATCTTAACTTCTGGCCGGCGGGTCCCATTTTCCGTCGTAGCGGCGCCTTCTTCCTGCGCCGCAGTTTTGCCGGTAACAAGCTTTACACTGCGGTTTTCCGTGAATATCTGGAATTACTGTTTAATAAAGGCTATTCCGTTAAATATTATCCGGAAGGTGGCCGCAGCCGCACAGGTCGTCTGATCCCGCCTAAAACCGGTATGCTTGCCATGACTATGCAGGCAGTACTTAAAGGTGTTCAACGCCCTGTGAGTATTGTGCCCGTGTACATCGGGTACGAAAACGTGATGGAAGTAAAAAGCTATCTCAGTGAACTGAAAGGCAGCGGCAAAAAGAAAGAATCTAATTTGCAGGTGTTTTCTGCCATCAGAAAACTGAAAAATTATGGCCACGGTTACGTAAACTTCGGCGAGCCGATTCAGTTGAATCAGTTCCTTGAACAAAGCGTTCCTGACTGGCGTGAAACCTTACCAGCAGACCCGGAGAAAAAACCAAACTGGCTGACGCCACTGGTTAACGATCTGGCCCACGAGGTAATGCTGCGTATTAACCGCAATGCTGCCATTAACGGTATGGCGCTGATTTCTTTATGTTTGTTGTCGTCTAAAACACAGACCATGACGGAAAAAGAGCTGGTCAGGGTGATGGACAACTACCTGGCTTTGCTGCGCAGTGCGCCGTACAGTGATGACGCCACCATTCCCGCCAGCAACGCCAGAACCATGTTGGAAGAAACCCTGGCGTTGAAGCGCTTTGATATCAGTCAGGATGGCTACGGCACGATGATCGCGCCATTAAAAGATGCCGCTGTATTCCTTACATATTACAGAAATAATATTCTTCATTTGTTTGCCTTGCCCGGTGTGATCCTTTCAGCAGTCTTCGGCCGGCCCGGCATTCACCGTCATGAGATATTGCGCCTGATGGCAGCACTTTATCCTTTGCTGCAACGGGAGCTTTTCATCTACATGACTCAGGATGAGGCGCTGGCTTACACCGACAAGCTCATCACCACTTTGCTGGAACAAGGCATGCTGACAGAGATGGAGCAGGGACTGTTGCATCCGCCGGCATCATCAGACCGGGCGTTCCATTCAGCCTGGCTGCTGAGCCGCTGTATGCAGGAAACTTTCCAGCGCTACGCGGTGGTACTTACCATTATCGAGCGTGAACGGGTGATAAGCCGCAATAGTCTGGAGCGGACCAGCCGTCAGGTGGCGGAACGTTTGTCGACCTTATACGGCATGAACTCTCCGGAGTTTTACGACAAGAATGTGCTTTCTTCTTTCATTTCTGCCCTGCGGGAGAACCACTGGCTGGATTCCGCGCCGGATGGCAGTCTGAAGTATTCTGAAGAAAGCGATGCGCTGCGCCAGGATGTGTTGTCTCTGGTGTGGCCTGAAATTACCCAGCACTTGCAGAATGTGGAAGCAACGTGCGGGTAACGGATCCACGTGTAAAAGTGAAAAGGAAAGTTATGATACAGGGCACTTGTCGATATTTATTTGCCTTCGCAGTGACGCTGATGCTGGCGTCATGTTCATCTGTGCCGGATATCAGCGAATACCGGAAACCGGCAGGGTTCAAGCTGGAAAGTCCCCGTCTTGGAGCCGGTGCAGCTACTGATCAGAAAACCATATTTGTGTTTGGTGGCAGTAACCGGAAGGGTCTGCTGAATGATGTGGAAATTCTCGACCCGGCGACCAAAAACGTGCAGGTGCTGAAAAACCATATTATTCCCCGCCGCTATTTTTCGTCGGTTTACGATGACAATAACCACGTGTATCTGATTGGCGGGATCTCTGCGTCAAAACAACGGGCAAACTATGAAAGCACCGTTGAGGTGTTTAATACCGTTACCCGTAAAGTGACTAAAGCGGCGACATTACCTTACCCTACGCGTACTAACACCGCAGTATATCTGGATGGCAAAATCTATGTACTGGGCGGCTCTCACCACGACTGGCAGACCCGCAAGCTTAAACCTACAGCACTGATGGCAGTTTATGATATCAGCAAGGACGAGTGGTCTCTGGGCGCGCCGATGCCCACAGCCAAGTCCACCTCTGCTGTCACATGGCAAAATAAAATTTATGTCGTTGGCGGTTATACCGGTGAGGAGCAACTGGATGTGTTTGAACAGTACGATCCGGCGACTAAAAAGTGGAAATCTCTGCCTCCGCTGCCGGTGCCTGTCAGTGCACATACCACCACTGTGTGGCGTGATTACTTGATAGTGTTTGGTGACTACAACAATCTTGATGCTGTGTGGACTTACGACTTTAAGGCAGGCACCTGGCATCAGAGCGACTTATCCATGACCGGTGTCAGACACGCAAAAGCGGTGACCTACAACGACGCTGTATATCTGATCGGCGGCAATCAGGACTCACCGGGCCCTGTGTTAGACACCATTCAGATATTTGATGCGAAGCAATTGCGTCAGGCCGTTGGAAAATAGCCTGATCCAATTCATTCATACATAAAAAAGGGGCTGTTCAGCCCCTTTTTTATGACAGGAAGAATTTATACGCGGGGTCGTCTGTGACCTCTTTAAACTCGTAGCTTAACTGCTGCAAGTGAGCATTAAATTCATCACGGCTTTCCGGTGGAATTTCAAAACCGGCAAGCACCAGGCCTTCAGCAGCTCCATGATTACGGTAATGGAACAGCGTTATGTTCCAGCGTTCACCCAGTGTTCCAAGGAATTTAAGTAACGCCCCCGGGTGCTCAGGAAACTCGAAAGTAAACACCGCTTCGTTCAGCAACGCTGGTGGTCTGCCGCCAACCATATGGCGTACGTGCAGTTTCGCAAGCTCGTTGTCGCTCATATTGAAGCAGTCGTAGCCCTGTTCAGTCAGCGAGTCATTCAGCGCAGCAAACTCCTGCTTACCGCCTTTAAGATTTACACCCACAAAGATGTGCGCGTCTTTCTCGTTAGCAAAACGGTAATTGAATTCAGTGATAGCTTTACCGCCAAGGACTTCACAGAATTGCTTGAAAGCCCCCTTACGCTCGGGGATCTTCACTGCAAAAACAGCTTCTTTCTGCTCACCTAATTCACAACGCTCAGACACATAACGCAGCGTGTGAAAATTAATGTTGGCACCGCACAGAATACCACCCAGCTTCTTGCCCTTGATATTATGCTCTGCCACATATTTCTTAATAGCCGCCACAGACATCGCACCGGCAGGCTCTGCGATAACACGGGTGTCATCGAAAATATCTTTGATTGCAGAACATATTTCGTCATTGGTAACAGTGATCACGCCGTCCAGCAATCTTTCACACAGACGGAACGTTTCTGTCCCCATAGTTTTTACCGCAACACCGTCGGCGAAAATACCCACCGAGGGCAGAGTCACGATTTCACCGGCTTCCATGGCCGCCTTAAAGCAGGCTGATTCTTCCGACTCGACACCGATGATTTTGATGTCCGGCTTCAGTTGCTTAAGATAAACCGCAATACCCGCAGCCAGACCACCACCGCCGATAGCCACAAACAGAATATCCAGATTAGGATTCTGCTCCAGTAGCTCCCGGGCTACAGTTCCCTGGCCGGCAATAACATCAGGATCATCAAACGGAGGAATAAAGGTGTAGCCGTGGGTTTTCGCCAGCATCTGCGCGTGCTTGCTGGCCATATCGAAATTCGTGCCGTGGAGCACAATGTTGGCGAAGTGTCCGCCGAAGCGACGTACCGCATCCACCTTGATATCCGGCGTGGTTTCCGGCATCACGATGGTGGCATGTACGCCTTTCTTCTTTGCACCATATGCAAGACCCTGAGCATGATTACCTGCAGATGCTGCAATAACACCGGCATCCAGTTGCGCTTTGCTAAGCGCACTTAATCTGGTGTAAGCACCACGCAGCTTGAATGATTTAACCGGCTGCTGATCTTCACGTTTCAGATAAATATCATTACCTGTCAACTGCGAGAGTCTGGATAACACAGACAACTCGCTGTTAACCGCAACTTCATAAACCGGCGCTAACAAGACCTTTTTGAGGTATTCGTGATCGCTGACGGTCATATGTCTTCCAGTTTAGAGGCATCCCGCACAGCACCTTTGTCTGCACTGGTAGCCAGCATGGCAAAGTTCTTCAGTGACAGAGACACTTTACGTTCGCGGTTCTTCGGTTTCCAGGGCTTGTCGCTGGCTTCCATCGCGGCACGGCGGTGAGCCAGTTCCTCGTCAGAAATCGCAATGTTGATAGTCCGGTTAGGGATATCAATTTCAATCTTATCGCCGTCTTCCACCAGACCAATGCCGCCACCGCTGGCCGCTTCCGGTGAACAGTGACCAATAGACAAACCGCTGGTACCGCCAGAGAAACGTCCGTCAGTGATAAGGGCACAGGCTTTACCCAGGCCTTTCGATTTCAGATAGGAGGTCGGGTACAGCATTTCCTGCATGCCCGGGCCGCCTTTCGGACCTTCGTAACGAATGATAACCACATCACCGGCTTTCACTTCGTCACCCAGGATGCCTGCTACCGCATCATCCTGGCTTTCGTAAATCTTCGCAGAACCGGTAAATTTGAGGATAGATTCATCCACACCCGCCGTTTTCACGATACAGCCATCAACCGCCAGGTTACCGTACAGAACCGCCAGACCACCGTCCTTGCTGTAAGCATGTTCAAGATCGCGGATACAGCCTTCGCTACGGTCGGCATCGGCTTCATCCCAGCGACAATCCTGACTGAATGCCTGCGTAGTGCGGATACCTGCAGGGCCTGCACGGAAGAAAGTATCAGCATCTTTGTTTTCAGGATTAGTGATATCCCACTCGCTGATCACTTCCGGAAGCGTCTTACCGAGAACATGATGCACGTCCTGATTCAGTAGACCGGCTTTATTCAGTTCACCAAGAATACCCAGTACGCCACCGGCACGGTGCACGTCTTCCATGTGATATTCAGGTGTAGACGGTGCCACTTTACACAGATGCGGGACTTTCCGTGACAGACGGTCGATATCTGCCATGGTGAAAGGCACTTCACCTTCCATTGCCGCTGCCAGTAAGTGCAGGATGGTGTTTGTAGAACCACCCATGGCGATATCCAGACTCATGGCATTTTCAAATGCCTTGAAAGATGCAATGTTGCGTGGCAACGCAGTTTCATCATCATTCTTGTAGTAACGCTCACACAACTCAACTACCAGCTTACCCGCCTGCTTAAACAGCTTTTCGCGGTCAGCGTGGGTAGCCAGCATAGAACCGTTACCTGGCAGAGACAGACCCAGCGCTTCCGTTAAACAGTTCATCGAGTTTGCGGTGAACATGCCCGAGCACGAACCACAGGTCGGGCAGGCAGAACGCTCAATCTGGTCTGTGTCTTCGTCGCTGATGCGGTCATCCGCAGCAGCAACCATGGCATCAACCAGATCCAGCTTAATCAGTTGATCTGACAACTTGGTTTTACCGGCTTCCATGGGGCCGCCGGACACAAACACCACGGGAACATTCAGGCGCATAGACGCCATCAGCATTCCCGGGGTGATTTTGTCGCAGTTAGAAATACACACAATGGCATCAGCACAATGGGCATTCACCATGTACTCAACGGCATCAGCAATGATTTCCCGTGAAGGCAGGCTGTACAGCATACCGCTGTGGCCCATAGCGATACCGTCGTCTACCGCGATGGTGTTGAACTCTTTAGCAACACCACCGGCTTCTTCTACACTGCGGGCAACAAGTTGTCCGAGATCTTTTAAATGCACATGCCCTGGCACAAACTGCGTGAAGGAGTTGGCAATAGCAATAATCGGCTTACCGAAATCAGTGTCTTTCATACCGGTAGCGCGCCACAGCGCACGTGCGCCGGCCATATTTCTTCCCTGGGTGGAGGTTGCAGATCGTAACTTGGGCATAATGCTTTCCCGTTTCTTAATTCAATTACAAAAAATTACTTATAAACCGGCGTTAACCAGTTCCATTTATCTTCAGTCTTGCCGTTGAACAAGCCAAAGAACATGTCCTGTACTTTCTCAGTGATCGGACCGCGGGCACCGTTACCTACTGAAATACCGTCAACGCTGCGAACCGGCGTTACTTCTGCTGCGGTACCGCACATCAGAATTTCGTCAGCCAGGTACATCGCTTCACGGGGGATATTTTCCTCACGGACTTCATAGCCCATGTCTTTCAGCAGGGTGATCACTGTGTCACGGGTGATACCCGGCAAAATGGCTGCCGTCTTCGGTGTGGTAGATACGATACCGTTGCGGATAACAAAGATATTTTCACCGGCACCTTCTGAGATATAACCGTTACGGTCCAGTGCAATACCTTCACCGTAACCATGACGACGGGCTTCCATAGAGATAAGTTGTGAAGACAGATAGTTACCGCCGGCTTTTGCACCGGTAGGAATGGTGTTGGCCGCCAGACGGTTCCATGAAGAAATACCGGCATCCACACCATTCTTGAGTGCTTCTTCACCTAAGTAAGCTCCCCATTCAAAGGCAGCAATGGCCAGCTCAGTTTCAGTACCGAAAGGTACAGCCAGACCCATACCGATATCACCGTAATAAGCGATTGGACGAATATAAGCTGACTTCAGTTCATTCTTACGGATGATATCCATCGTCGCTTCATTGATTTGGTCCAGCGTATAAGGAATCGTCATGCGGTAAATTTTCGCTGAGTCCAGCAAACGCTTGTTGTGCTCGTCCAGACGGAAGACGCAGGTTCCTTTATCTGGCGTGTTGTACGCACGGATCCCTTCAAAGACAGATGAACCGTAATGAATAGCATGTGTCATTACATGCACAGTTGCATCTTTCCAATGCTTGATTTCACCGTTAAACCAAATAAATTCTGCTGGTTGCTTAGCCATGTTAATTCCTTCCTGTAGCAGGCAGTTCGCCTGAAACCGTTAGTTCGGTACAAAATAAGTGACAAGACAAATGTCTTAAGACGAATGATACATGACCGCAGTGAAGTGCCCAATAACCTCTCCGGACTCTGCTTGCGACTGGACAGGAATATTTACACCTTTTGTAAGGTTGCAGACACACCTGTTCACGCCTGATTTCGCCTGTAGGTCGACACAGAAAAGGATAGTCCCTGAATACGGACTTGTTATGACTGGATTGTTGATAGTTCGGAATTTTATAAAGGGCCGGAACAGGCCCCCTGATCGTGGCTGGCTGACCACGAATCTGTATGGTGCGAAGAAATAGCATGAAACCCATGCCATAATCAAGTATTTTGCGCCCTGAACGCCGATTTTCCGTTTAACCGGCGTGGGTGTTAAGCAATAAAAAAAGCTGAGTAAAGAAATGACAGACTGGTTTCACTGGTTAAACCTGGCGGGTGTGGCTGTTTGTGCCATTTCCGGCACCTTAATGGCTTACCAAAAAAAAATGGACGGCTTCGGGGTCGTTGTACTGGCATCGGTGACCGCGATTGGTGGCGGTACGCTGAGGGATATTATGCTCGATTTGCCGGTATTCTGGATTCAGAATACAGATTATATCTATACCACTTTAATTGCTGCGCTGGCGACCATTGCGTGGCTCAGAGTCAGTCCGCGATTCCCCTATCACTATTTATTGATTGCCGATGCTTTCGGTCTGGCGTTATTTAATGTCGTCGGCATGGAAAAAGCACTTATTCATGAAGCGCCCATGTCTGTGGCCATTGCCATGGGGACGATTACCGGCGTTTTTGGCGGCCTGCTGCGTGATGTTATATGTCGCGAAGTCCCGCTGGTACTGAACGGAGAGCTTTACGCCATTACCTGCATTACCGGCGGATTAAGTTACGCATTGCTGCTTTATTCCGGCTTTGATCAACATTACTGCCCCTGGGCTGCTTTGCTTGTCACCGTCGTCATGCGCCTGTGTGCCATGCGGTGGCACTGGCAACTGCCGGTATTTAAGCCCGACTGAGAACTGTTCACCGGTTCAGTTATTCCCTATCCGCCACCTCTGTAAACTGCACAGCAGAAGAACACAGGAGTGCGGACATGGGAATGGCAGTGGTTAAGACTCGCGCCGGTACGGGAATCGATGCCCCGCTGGTAAGGGTGGAAGTGCATCTGGCAAACGGATTGCCGGCATTTCAACTGGTGGGTATGGCAGAAACTTCAGTGAAGGAGGCAAGAGACAGGGTTCGTAGTGCGCTTATTAACAGCGGCTTTGAGTTTCCGGCCAGACGGATCACAGTAAACCTGTCTCCGGCAAGTATTCCCAAGCAGGGCGGCCGTTACGATCTTGCCATCGCGGTAGGTATTTTAATGGCACATGGTCAGCTTAACGACAGCGCCTGTGACGGAATGGAATTCACCGGCGAGTTGTCGCTTACCGGCGAGCTGATGGCTGTCAGTGGCATTATCCCGGCTGTCATTGCCTGTAGATCAGCAGGCCGCACACTGTTTCATCCCGCTGCAAACAAAAATGAAGCCGCACTGGTTGACGGTGCAAAGCGCTTCGCTGCAGATTCTTTAATTTCCGTTTTTCTGCACCTGGCAGGGCTTGAGCCCCTTGCCGCTGATGAAAACCATCCGGTAAAGCCTGTTCATGGCTCCGCACAGCCCGTGTGGGAAGGTATTCATGGCCAGCATCAGGCGAAACGGGCACTTATGATTGCAGCGGCCGGCGCGCATAATTTACTTTTCACAGGGCCGCCGGGCACCGGCAAAAGTTTACTTGCCAGCCGGCTGCTCCGCTTACTGCCGCCATTGTCCGCGGATGAGGCTCTGGATGTAGCGGCGTTGTACTCAGTCAGACATACCGTTACCCGCGACATCATTGCCGGTTGTCGTCCTTTCCGCTCTCCCCATCATACCAGCTCAGCCGTTGCGCTTACCGGTGGCGGTGCTTCACCGGCTCCCGGGGAAGTGTCACTGGCACACCACGGCGTACTATTTTTAGATGAACTGCCGGAGTTCGGCAGGCGGGCGCTGGATGTACTCCGTGAACCGCTTGAAACCGGTGAAGTACATATTTCAAGAGCATCCGGGCAGGCCACCTTCCCGGCACGTTTCCAGTTGATAGCCGCAATGAACCCCAGTCCTACCGGCGATGCAGATGACGGCCGAACGCCACCGGACCAGATATTGCGATACCTGAGCCGCATATCCGGTCCGCTGCTTGACCGTATCGACATACAGGTGGAAGTGCCCCGCTTACCGGACTATCAGTTAACTTTGACCCCGGAAAACTATGAACCGGAAGACATCCGCCAGCCACAGCAAAAAGTAAGTCAGGCGCAGACTATACAGTACGCCCGCCAGGGGAGCCTGAACGCCATGTTGCCGGTAAATACACTGGCAGAAATGTGCGCGCTGTCTGCACAGGACACGCAGTTTATTCAGATGGCGGCTGAGAAATTGTCACTCTCTATGCGGGCATTTCATCGTGCTCTGAAGGTGGCCAGAACCATTGCCGATCTTGAAGGGCAGGATACGGTTCAGCGCAATCACCTGTCAGAGGCACTGGGCTACCGTGCGCTGGATAATCTGCTCCGTCAGCTTAGCGGGATCTGAAATAAAGCGTCAACCAGGGGCTCGTTACGGCGGGAAGACAAACAGCTGATCCCCAGCTCATAAGCTTCAATATCGCCAACCTGTATTTTGCTGACACTGCCTGCCATAGAAGAATGATCCAGCACAACCTGAGGTACAAACCCCACACCGCACTCCAGTGCCACCATGCTCACAATGGCCTCATTTCCTCCCACAGAAGCATACACGTTAGGTCTTATCCCGTGTTCTGCAAACCAGTGATAAGCAATCCGTCGCGTGGGGCCGTGTTCCGGCATGATCACCTGATGCCGCCGCCAGTCTATCTGAGCCAGTTCAGTAAGCCGCCAGTCACGGGGAGCAATCAGTACCAGCGGCACTTTGTCCAGTGGTGTGAATGTCATATCGGTAGGAAAATCAGGTGCATGGATGGCGATCGCCACGTCGCATTCCTTATGCTTCACCTTTTCGTTAGCCAGCGCCGGATCACCGGTCACCAGCCTGATATCCACACCGGGATAGCGGGAGCGGAACTGCCTGAGCAGGGCCGGCAGATGGCTCTGGCTGGCAGTTACCGAGCAAAATACACTGAGCTCCCCCTGTAATGCTTCGCTGTCATCGTGCAGTTCACGTTGCAAAGATTGCCAGTCTTTCAGTACTTCCGTAGAGAACGCCAGCAGCTTGTGGCCGGCATGGGTAAGGACCACAGAACGGTTATTCCTCTTAAGCAACACTGCACCACACTCTTCTTCAAGCCTCTGAATACAACGACTTAGCGTGGACGGCGACACATACATTGCCTCAGCGGTGTCACCGAAATGTAAACTGGATGCGAGATGATTGAAAAGTTGAAGTGAACGGAAATCCATAAATATTGCAAAAAATGAAATACTGTTTTGCGAATATATCATTTTCCAAAACAAAAGTGATCAAGTAATCTTCGCAGCAAGTCGTCATCGACGAGGTCATCGACTGGCTTTGAGCCCGTTGATAATGACTAGATTAATGATGTTCGGAATTTTATATGGCTAATTATTTTAATACTCTGTCTCTACGTCAGCAACTCGACCAGCTTGGTCGCTGTCGTTTCATGGAGCGCAGCGAATTCACAGACGGTTGTGAGTTCTTGAAAGGCAAGAAAGTTGTTATCGTCGGCTGTGGTGCTCAGGGCCTGAACCAGGGTCTGAACATGAGAGATTCAGGGTTGGATGTTGCTTACGCATTGCGTCAGGCAGCAATCGACGAAAAACGTGATTCTTTCCAGCGTGCAAGCAGCAACGGATTTAAAGTTGGTACCTATCAGGAACTGATCCCTGAAGCCGATCTGGTATACAACCTGACGCCTGATAAGCAGCACGCAAGCGTTGTTGAAGCGGTAATGCCGCTGATGAAAGAAGGTTCTGCATTAGGCTATTCTCACGGTTTTAATA
Organism: Alteromonas sp. NFXS44; assembly: GCF_040148705.1. Classification (NCBI taxonomy): domain Bacteria; kingdom Pseudomonadati; phylum Pseudomonadota; class Gammaproteobacteria; order Alteromonadales; family Alteromonadaceae; genus Alteromonas; species Alteromonas sp. NFXS44. Next base: position 1,015,098 of record NZ_JAGDEA010000012.1, read on the forward strand.
TCGTTGAAGAAGGTCAGCAAATCCGTAAAGACATCACGGTAGTGATGTGTGCACCTAAGTGTCCGGGTACTGAAGTACGTGAAGAATATAAGCGTGGTTTCGGTGTACCTACACTGATTGCGGTTCACCCTGAGAACGATCCGAAAGGTGAAGGCTGGGATATCGCAAAAGCACTGGCAAGCGCTACTGGCGGTGACCGTGCAGGTGTTCTGGAATCTTCTTTTGTTGCAGAAGTTAAATCAGACCTGATGGGCGAGCAAACCATTTTATGTGGTATGCAACAAGCCGCCGCTATCCTGGCATTTGAAAAAATGACTGCTGATGGCATCGACGCCGGCTATGCCGCTGCGTTAATTCAGTATGGTCTGGAAACCATCACCGAAGCACTGAAAATCGGTGGTGTAACAAACATGATGGACAGACTGTCAAACCCTGCGAAAATCAAAGCGTTTGATTTGTCTGAACAACTGACCGATCTGTTACGTCCGCTGTTTGAAAAACATCAGGACGACATCATCAGCGGCGAGTTTTCCCGCACGATGATGGAAGATTGGGCAAACGGTGATGCCAACCTGCTTAAATGGCGTGAAGAAACTGGTCAGTCTGGTTTTGAAAACGCACCTAAGTATGATGGTAAAATCACTGAGCAAGAATTTTTTGACCACGGCATCCTGTTAGTAGCCATGATCAAGTGCGGTGTAGAAGTTGCCTTCGACGTAATGGTTGAAGCGGGTATCTTACCTGAGTCTGCCTACTACGAATCACTGCATGAAACACCATTGATTTCAAACACTATCGCACGTAAGCGTCTGTATGAAATGAACGTGGTAATTTCCGATACTGCAGAGTACGGTAACTACCTGTTCGCAAATGCTGCAGTACCGCTGATGCGTGAGAAGTTTATGCCGTCTATCGATACCAGTGTTATCGGCAAAGGTTTAAATGTCAGCTCTAATCAAGTTGATAACCGCCGCCTGGTAGAAGTAAATGATGCCATCCGTAATACCGGTGTAGAAGCTATCGGTAAAGAATTACGCGGCTACATGACGGACATGAAAGCCATCATTGGTGTGTAACGATTTCTGTCGTTAGGTGCTTAACCAAGCCCTCTTGCCCGACCATTTTGGTCGGGCTTTTTTATGCCTGAAATTCCATATCTGCAAACAAAAACACCGGCAGAACGCCGGCGCTTGAATAGAGTAAGCCATACCGCTGCGCTGATTATTTACCGGGCCCTGCAATATCGATTTCAGGTAACGGCTCTGCAGTGTCAAAGCCCAGCACCTGAGAATAGAAATACAGCTCAGCATTCAGGGCTGTCACAATATTCTCAGACTTTCTGAAACCATGCCCTTCACCTTCGAACGACACGTAAGCTGTCGGAATACCTTTGTCTTTCAGTGCTTCGAAGATCATCTCTGACTGATTTGGAGGTACCACTTTGTCTTCCAGGCCCTGTAGCAGCAGTAACGGAGCATTGAAGCCATCAAGATGGTGGATGGGTGAGCGTTCAATGTAAAGGTCCTTTCGTTCCGGATATGGTCCGATCACCTGATCAAGATAGCGGGATTCAAACTTGTGGGTATCTCCCGCCAACGCTTCAAGATCGCTGACACCATAATGACTCGCGCCCGCTTTGAACACGTCACTGAATGCCAGGGCCGCTAGCGTCGTGTAGCCACCGGCACTGCCACCGCGAATAATGAGCTTTCCGGCATCCGCCAGCCCCTGATCCGCCAGCCACTGCGCGCCGGCCACGGCATCTTCTACATCGGTTACACCCCATTCACCGTAAAGTGCATGGCGATATTCGCGACCATAACCCGTACTGCCGCGATAATTAAGGTCGAGAATACCGAAGCCCCGGCTGGTCCAGAAATACTTACTCACTGAATAGGTGGGTGACGCTTTTGATGTCGGCCCGCCGTGGATCATCACAATAAGTGGCGGCGCACTGCCTTCAGTTGCTGTCACGTCCGGATTCGCCGGCGGGAAATACGTGCCGTATGCTTTCGCGTTTTCACCCACCGGGAAACTCACTTCCTGAATGGCTGGCACCCACGCCGGGGGCAGCGCGGAATCACTGGAGGTTGTGATCACACTGACTTCAGGGGAGTCAGCGGTTAAATCAGATAAAGCAATCAGTTCACCCGGGCGGGTTTGCGGATCCTGAATAACATACAATGCAGAGTCCGACTCAACAAAGTCTTCAACAGCGGCACTTTCCGTTGTCAGCAAACGCATTTCGCCGGTTTTTCTGTCTAACAGATAAAGCTGGCCAATGGCCCCCTGAACAACATTCGCCAGAATGGAACCATCCTGACGGATGCGGTAGTAATGCTTACCCACCTGCCAGGCCGGTCCGCCTGTCTCTGACTTTTCCGGCTGCGGTGACAACAGAGTAAATGCAGTGCCTGATACCTGATACAGTGACCACCAGTTATTGCGGTCGCTCAGCACGTACAGATTGCCTTCTGCATCCCACTGGGGATCGATAGCCGATTCCCCGGTATCCGGGTTATGTTCTGTCAGCCCTTCAAGTTTGCCGTCAGCGGCAAAGTCAGCCGACCAGAGCGTTGTGTTATCCCAGGGCATATCCGGATGATTCCACGCGATAAAGGCAACAGATTTGCCATCCGGAGACAGGCCGGGTGCAGACACAAAGCTGCTGCCTGAAAAAAGCACGTCGCCTTCTGACATCCCTTCAAGGGGAATGGCAACCAGCGTATTCTCCGGCTCACCGGATACGCGATGATCTTCGCGGATACAAATCAGCCGGTTACGGGGCGCATCAAGCTCAAAGGCTCCAAAACGAATGTTTGCTGCCGGAGTGATAGCCACCGGCGCTTCGCCAATAACCATGCGGTAAACACGCTGATCATTAAAATGCGTAAACCAGACCACGCCGTTATTAACCAACATGGAACGGCCACCGTACTCGTGTACCCGTGTTCTTGCATTCCACGGTGCAGGCAGCACCTCTTGTGGCCCACCTCCGCTTTGTCCCTTTTTTCTGCGCATGATGGTACACCGGCCACCTTCTTCAGGCCGGGACTCAACCCAGTAAACAAAATCACCATCGACGGCCAGAGAGGACAGACCGCGACTACCCTGCACAACTGCCTGAGCGGAGACAGGAGATGGCCAGCCGCCATATCCGGTGGTGTGAGAAGAAGATGTGTTCATAAATTTCTCATCTGATTTAGTGCTTCTGATTGATTTTCCCGTAATGTAACTCACCTCATCCTATATCACCATGAAACCAGACTGCATTCACTGGCCTGTAATTTGCTGTCCAACACATATGTAGTTATGCAAAAACAGCTTTGCAAATTTCGGCCCGGCGCGCTCATCAGCAATCAACCTCTATGGCTGGCGGGGGCGTTACGGAAACTAAGAGAGAGGAAGTTCCTGATGAAGTTTTTAAATTGCTCCCTGCTGATTGCCAGTGCGACGCTTATTTCATACACCGCACAAGCTAAAAATGATAATAAAGATAAGTCTTTACCACCGGGGCTACAGAAAAAAGTAGCGAATGGGGAACCTCTTCCACCCGGATGGCAGAAAAAACTGCAAAGGGGCGATATTTTATCCCGTGATATCTATGAGCGCAGCCGCGTGGTCATCCCGATAGATGATAAAGGGATAGTTTCAGTACAGATAGATGGCACCATTTTGCGGCTGTACCGAGACACCAGAGAAATCATTGATATATTGAGTCGCTGAGCACAAGTAAAAACGGGGCAGATGTTTATGCCCCGTGTCCTGATTTAGCTGGAGTAAATTCAGAGCTTTTGATAAATCACTAGTGCACCGACTTTTCTGCAAATCTCACGCTCACAAAAGCGAGGGAGAAGAAGATCAGGAAGCCAAATCCGATAGGATATAGGGTGCCGTTTAAGAAACTGTCGATAGACAAGGCGATAGGAACAGAGAATATACTCGACATGGATCCGATGATGGCTGCGCCAAGGCCGGCCATCTGTCCCAGAGGCTGCATTGCAAGGGCGTTCAGATTACCGAACAGGATCCCCACAAAGAAGAATCCGCAGAACATAACCGGCAGAAGCAAGGTCAGAGGAGGTAATCCGCTGAATGCTGTGATAAGCGCCAGGAAAACGACAGAGAAACCCACCACGCCGTATAACGCAATACCCACCAGCTTTTTCATACCGAAGCGTACTACCATCGTGCCGTTAAAGAACGATGCCAGACCGATGGAGAACGCGAGGAATGCAAAGATAAACGGGAACATGCTACCTGTGTCGTAATATTCCTGAAAAATGGTCTGTGAAGCGCTCAGGTATCCCAGGAAAGCACCGAACATAAAACCCATGGCGACGGTATAACCCATCACGTTTCCGTGGGTCAGAATAAACTTCGAAGACTGGAAAAATTTAGACCAGGCGAAGCGGCCCCGCCGGTCAGCAGGCAGTGTCTCCGGCTGACGGGACAAAAACCATGTGCCGGTGAACACAGAGACAATCAGAAACAGCGTAAAAATATGCGTCCAGTGGAAGAACGTCAGGACAGCCTGACCCACCATCGGCGCAATCATCGGCACCAGAATGAAAACCATCATGATGAATGACATCACTCTGGCCATTGCATCACCCACATACAAATCACGGATGATAGCCATTGCAGCCACACGGGGGCCGGATACACCGAATGCCTGTATTAAACGGCCGGCCAGCATGGTAGACATGTCGTCTGCCATCATACAGACCACAGTGCCTACAACAAAAATCGAGATGCCAAGTAAAATGGCTTCCCGCCGGCCACGGGTATCAGAATAGGGGCCAAAAAAGAGCTGACCGAAAGCCATGCCGCCGAAGAAAATAGACACAATCAGATGCGCATCATGGGGATCGTCTGCATGCAGCGCTTCGCCAATCTGGATCAGAGCAGGCAACATCGCGTCGATGCTCAGGGCAACCAATGAAGTCATTAACGCCATCAGAGCAACAAACTCGACAAGGCCCAGCGTTGGCTTAATTGGGGAAGGGTTTTCTGACATGTGTGTTGTCTACTCTAATCGACATAAAATAAAGGGCGCATAGTATAGCCTGAATTTGCCGGAAATTGCGTCAGTCTTTACCGCCGGAATGTAGAAAATTTACACCTTTTAAAGCATAACCGGTTTGATAAAACGCATACCCCGGCAAAATAGCGCCTTTTGAACTTTGCAGTCCGGGATATACTCTAACGCCTGTGATAATGCAGCTTTAGTTTCAACGGCAATTTTACGCAGTTGATAGCGTCTGAAAGATGATCGTTTTGCATCGTTTCTACGAATACCATTATCATTGTACGACCGTTTTTTAGGGTAGGCATCCATCAATACTGTTTTCCGGCTTTTGCAAGAGAGCCTTTCTATCACGGGGCTTTAATGCACACTTTCCATCTGCACCACAGGAAAAGGAAATTCGCCCGGTTATGATTCACCGTTTTACTGTTAACGCCTGGCAGCGTTTTGTGCTGTCCTGCGCCCTTGTGTTACCTGCGTTTTGCACCTTCGCCATTGATGTGGATATTGAAGGCGTAAAAGACGGGAAACTGGAAGACAATATCCGTTTACACCTTAACAGTCTGGATATCAGCAAAGATGTGTTGTCAGACCCGTTCTGGCAGGATGAGCTGGGCGCGACCGTATCAACAGCGGTTGAGCCTTTCGGCTATTACAACAGCACGACAACCGTAGAAGTATCCGGCGATGATGTGATCCTTCATGTAAATCTGGACACGCCGCTGACAGTAACCAATGTTACCCGTGAGATCATCGGTACCGGCCGTGAAGATAAAGATTTCCGTGACCGCTTTAATGCCTTTTCGCTGAAAAAAGGCGATGTACTGAATCAGCCGGTATACGAAAACTTTAAATCGTCCATGTTTAACTACGCGTTGTCCCACGGTTATTTTGACTTTAACTGGCAGGCAACGCGGCTCGACCTGGTCAGGGAAGAAAGAGCAGCCAATATTCTGCTTATCGCACAGAGCGGCCCCCGCTATAAGTTTGGTGAAGTAAAGCTGATTGGCGATCAGAAATCTGAAGCCATACTCAACCGGTTAAAGCCTTTTGAATCCGGCGATTATTACTCGTCGGCAAAGCTGACAGAATTTAACCGCCGTTTGAACCAGTCGGGTTACTTCTCCCGTGTTATTGCCCGTCCGGTGGTCAGCGAAGCGGTGGTTCTGACCGTGCCCGTTGAGATTACTCTGGTACACAAGCCCAGGGATACCTTTAACGTGGGCCTTGGTGCAGCTACAGATACAGGTGCCCGGTTGCGGCTAAAATGGGAACGACCATGGATCAACACCCGCGGGCATTCGGTTTCCTCTGAGCTGTTTTTATCTTCACCGGAGCAGTCGTTTACGGTGGACTACCGTATTCCAATGCAAGACATCACCAATGACTACCTCAGTATTGAAGGCGGTTACCAGTTTATTGACTACAGCAATACCAATACCGAGGCTGAAACCCTCACCGTTGCCGCGCACCGTTACTGGCAGGAAGCCAATTCCCCCTGGCAGCAGGACGGCTCGCTGACTTACCTGCGGGAAAATTATACCCAGGGTACGAGTGTGGAACAGACAACCCAGTTGGTAATGCCGGGGTACGCCATACGTTATCTGGATCGTAACGACCCGCTGAATATCACCAAAGGCACCTACCTCCAGGCGTTTTTCCAGTTTGGCCGTGACAACGCCGGTTCTGACATCAATATCACTAAAACCGTTTTGGAAGGCGGCATGATCCGTACACTCAATAAACACTGGCTGATGCTGAGAGCAGAAGGCGGTGCCATTGAGACCAATGACTTTTACCGTGTACCTGCATCACTGCGGTTTTTCGCCGGGGGTGATCAGAGTATCCGGGGCTTCGCTTACCGTGATATATCACCGAAAAAGAATGTTTATATTGACCCGGAGACTGGTGAAGAAGTTGTTGACGTCATTATCGACCCGGAAACCGGAGAGGAACTTACCGACGTGTCGGTGGGCGGCCGCTACCTGGTGACGGCCAGTGTTGAATACGCCTACCGTGTAGCCGAAAACTGGCGTGCTGCGGTCTTCACTGACGCCGGTACGGCAACCAACGACTTTGACGAAGGCCTGGCTTATGGCTTTGGTGTGGGTTTTCACTGGTTATCGCCTATCGGACCAGTACGGGTTTATGGTGCCAGAGGCCTGTCTGAATACGAAAACAGCTGGCGGCTTCACTTTATTCTGGGGCCGGAACTATGAGCAGACGGAAGTTCACTTTCTGGTTTTTTACCACTCTGCTGCTGATTGTACTGGTTGCAGGCCTTATCATCAGTCCGTTAGGTACGCCTGTGATCCGCTATATTGCGAACAAGGCTGTCGACGGATTACATATCGAAAATATCAACGGAACGGTACTCAGTGACTTCTCTGTAGAAGGCGTAAGCTGGCAGAACGAACAGTGGTCGGTAAACGTTAAACGGGCTGAAATCAATGTGGTTTTAGGCTGTCTCATCACATCCAAAGTGTGTATCGACTATCTGAATGTTGATGGCACCCGTGTTGAGCAACTCTCCGAAGCACCGGCTGAGGATGAGCCGGAGCCGGAACCGGAAAGTACAGAACCGATCGAAATTCCGGTTCCGGTGAAAATCAATGCATTAGGTATTACGGATGTGTCGGTTAAGTTGCTGGCTGGTCACATCACTCTGCAGTCTTTGTCACTGGAAGGTCAGGCCTTTAAAGAGGTGACGCTGTCACCGGTAAATATTGAAGGACTTATTGTCGCACTGCCAGAAAGTACAGAGAAAGCAGCAGATAAGGCCGGTGACGACAAACCGGTGAGTTATGCACTGAGCTATAAAGCGCCGGAACTGCCTGAAATCGTTATCCCCATCCCGGTCACCGTGGAAAACTTCACCCTGCGTAACACACAGTTAAAGCAGGGCGACGCGGTGACTCAGGAAATGGCGCTGCTGAGTTTCAGTGCTCTTACACTGGAATCAAGCGACATCGCACTGGATAAGCTCCACGTGGAACATACGCTGGCCAAACTCGGTGCGGATGCAAAGGTGACCTTGTCCGGAGATTACCCTCTGTCTTTAGCAGCCAGTGCTGATGTTAATGCGGCCGGTGTGGAGGAGCAGGTCAACGTGTCTGCCGACGGCTCCCTGAAAGCTTTAGCACTGGATGTTGATGCCAGCGGAACATATTCAGCCAGCGTGACCGGTAACGCCAGCATTCTGGATGATACGCTGCCCCTTGAACTCTCTGTTAGCTGGCCGGAGCAACCTGTACCTGACGTTAAGGACACCAGATTGTGGGAAGGTGCGCTGGATCTCACAGGTACCATGGGCAACTACCATTTTACCGCCAAAACCGGTGCAAGCTTGCCGGATATCGGCGATATTCCCGTTGATGCCGATGTGGTACTCAACAGCAACAACATCACAGTGAATGCCCTGACAGTGGATATCCTCGAAGGGAAAATTACCAATACCGGCACACTGTTTTTAAATGAATCTGTCAGCTGGTCGGGAAAAACCAGACTTAACGGTATTTCAGCGCGCAGCTTGTCGCCCTATGCACCATCGCAAATTGAAGGCGGACTAACCAGTCTGATGCAGCTCACCGACAAGGGCGTTGAAGTCAGCGTTACCGATCTTGCAGTGGACGGCATCAGGGACGGTAGTGAGCTGAACGTGACAGGATCACTGGTGTACTCTCAGGCCAGCGATTTAATTGTTACCAACTTAGGTGTTGTACAGGAAAAAAACCGGGTTCACGTTGCCGCGCAAGTATTTAACCAGCGTTATATTAATGCAGATATCGACCTGGACGTAGATGCCACTGAGCAGCTTTATCCTGACGTATCCGGTCAGATAAAAGGTCGTATCAAAGCCAAAGGTGAATGGAGCGATCCGGTGGCGGAAGGTGACATCACACTCACCGGCGTAAAAGTATCGCCGGTACTGAGTGCGCTGGCCGCTGAACAGGGGAAAATGAACGGTAATCTGGGGATCAGCGGCTCGTTATCAGCACACAATTTTAATGTGGATCTCACCTTGCCTGATCATCATCTGAAACTGGAAATGGACGGCGCGTGGAAAGATGAACGCTACACCGCCGACATCACGAATAGCCAGCTGGGTTTGCTGACAACACGGTGGCAGTTAAATCAGCCTTTCCGGGTTGCAGTGCGGCCAGAACCTTTCAGCATGAAAATATCTGAGAATTGTTGGGAGTCCCGTGAGAACGGTGAGCTTTGCATCGAAGATGTGCTGTTCAAAGATGAACGGACAAAATGGATTGTCAAAGCGAACGGTCTGCCACTCGGGTTGTGGGCCCATGAGCTGCTGCCCGACACATTTACAGCCAGTTCTGATGCGAAGCTGTCGGTAAATACAACCGGTGAATTTGGCAAGAATGCGCCAATGACAGCGAATTTTGATCTGGCAGTCACTCCGTCTGTCTGGACAATGGGGCCTGAACAGCAACTGAAGCTGAACCTTGATGAAGTCTCCGCCAAAGGCCGGTATGAAGATGATTTGCTTACCTCCACACTGAACATTCTCAGCGAACAGCTGGGGGCGGTAAACGCCGACATGAAAGTCAGACCCGTTGAAGAAAACATTCCGCTGGAAGGAACGGTGAATATCGACAAGATCCGTATCGCACCGTTCAAACCCATGTCAAAAGCGATACGGGAACTGGAAGGCGCACTGAACGGCCAGCTGGCAATTAAAGGCACGGCAAGCTCACCGTCGCTCACCGGCAGCGTGAAGCTGACAAACGGCAATGTGGATATTGAAGACATGCCGGTAAAAATAGGCGACTGGGAACAGACTATCGAATTCGTCAACCGCAGTGCCACCTTTAACGGCGCGTTTTTGCTCGGTGAAGGAAAAGGGACGTTGTCCGGCGATGTTAGCTGGGAAGATGAGCTTACCGCTAATGTGAACCTTAAAGGCAAACGCTTCCAGATTAACCAGCGTGATATCCGCATGCAGGTGTCGCCTGACATTACAGCCAGTATCAAACCCGGTAATGTAAAGGTGACCGGCAATGTGAACCTGCCCTGGGCCAGAGTAAAAATTGAAGAATTGCCTGCCAGTGCGGTTTCGCCATCCAAAGACGTGCATTTACGGGGTGAACCGCCGGTTGAAGACCCGCTGGATATTATTGATGCCACTGTCATGGTAAACATCGACAAAGATAAAACCGGCGAAGTAAAGCTGGATGCTTTCGGGCTGACAGCTAACCTTTACGGCGGCATTGAAGTCAGAACCCATCCTGCACTGGTGGGATACGGCGATTTGCAGATCCTTGACGGACGCTACCAGGCCTATGGTCAGGACTTGGTTATCCAGACCGGTGAAGTGCAGTTTAACGGCCCGTTGGATCAACCCATGCTGCTGGTCGAAGCTATCCGCGACCCGGACAAAACAGAAGATGGTGTGGTTGCCGGGATCCGCATTGACGGCGCGGCTGACAGCCCGAATATAAACTTATTCTCTGAGCCGGCAATGAACCAGAGTAACAGTCTGTCATACCTGTTAACCGGCTCCGGCCCGGGGTCATCCAGTTCTTCTTCGCCAGACTACAACGCCTTGCTGCTGGGCTTCGGTTTATCCAATACGGAGAAGCTGCAAGGCAAAGTGGGCAGTGCGCTGGGGATTGAAGATTTCAGCGTCGGCACCACATCAAGTGCAGGGGGCGGCGCAACGAAATTATCGTTGAATGGCCGCATAAACGATCGTCTTACTGTGCAATATAATGTTGACGTGGGCCTGAGCGGAGACAACAGCAGTACGCAAACACTAAGACGACGTCAGGAGCCACCCGACCTGGCACTGCGTTATCGTCTGTTACCTAAGCTGTTTGTAGAAGGTGTGCAGACAACCATTGAAGAACAAACGGAATTTGCTATCGATTTTTATTATGAGTTCTTTCTGGGCGGCCCGCAGGAAGCAGAGAAAAAAGCTGATGATGAGGCTGACGAGGAGTAATCATGCAATCTGTACCGTTTTCTATTCTTGATCTGGCGCACATCGGTGAAGGCCAGACCGCAGCCGATGCCTTTGAAAAAAGCAAAGCCATTGCGGCAGAAGCAGAAACACAAGGCTACCAGCGCCTCTGGCTGGCAGAACACCACGGCATGCGGGGCGTAGCCAGTGCAGCAACAGCGGTATTACTGGCGGCTATCGGTAATGCCACCCGCGATATCCGTATAGGTTCCGGCGGCATTATGTTGCCCAATCACTCACCGCTGGTCATTGCCGAACAGTTCGGTACACTGGCGACACTGTTTCCGGGCCGGATTGATTTAGGCCTTGGCCGTGCACCGGGTACAGACATGGCGACTGCCATGGCGCTTCGCAGAAATATGCACGCCAGCGTGGATGACTATCCCGCCGATGTGCAGGCTCTGCAGGCGTATTTGTCTGATGACAAAGGTGGCAAGGGAGTTATCGCCATGCCGGGCGCAGGCACCCGTGTACCACTGTGGCTGCTGGGCTCCAGCCTTTACTCAGCAAAACTTGCCGGTCAGCTCGGTTTACCCTATTCATTTGCCTCCCATTTTGCACCGGAAATGTTGCAGGATGCCATAAGCGTTTACCGCGCCAGCTTCAGACCCTCTGAACAACTGGAGAAACCTTTTGTATCCGCCGGTGTGATGGCTGTAGTCGCTGATGATGAAGACGAGGCTGCCCGGCTGTTTACGTCGGTCCAGTTGCAATTTGCTAACCTGAGAAAGCAGGCCAACAAACCCATGCCGGCTCCTGTGGATCATATTGAAGCCGTATTGTCTGAATACGAAATCGCGGCCATCAATAACACCCTACGCTTTGCCATTACCGGCACGCCGCAGCAGGCTGAGCGCCAGATTGCACAGTTTATTGAGGCTACCGGCGTAGATGAGATGATTTTCTCATTCCCGGTCACCGATACCGGAAAATGCTTACAGGCAATCCGTCATGTTGGCAGCCTGACGTCAGTGATGACGAAGCAGGACTGGGCTGCCTGAACAACGCTTCAGGACTGGTTTTTAATCAAAGCCAGTTCCTGTAGCCTGGCTCTGAAGCGGCGTTCACGGCGCTGTCCCCACAGGTAACAGTGCAAAGAAAACACCACTCCCAACCCCAGAGCCCCGTAGAACCGCATTGAAGAAAAGTCCGGTTGAGCTGCTTTTTCACCGGTCACCAGTTCCCATCCCAGTATGCCGGCCAGATACAAAACAGCAACCCAGCAGGAATGCTTCGTTAACTTGGCAATTTTCACATTGTTGGCTATCTGACGGTAAAGCACATCCACATACGCCTGCGTGTTCACGGCAGTACTGAAAGCTGCATGCCGGCGCAGCCAGAGCAGGTATCCCACCAGCGGAATAGTGATGATAAGCAATCCCCAGATCACAGTACGGGAGAAAGACGACAGCTCATCTGCCATGATGTGCAACATGAGTATGAGCGGTACCGGGCTTAACAGATCGATCAGAATGTACAGCCGCTGCTTGCGACGCTGACCGGTGAGTTCACGCCTTAGCTTGTCGATGTCTATGGTCTGCACGCCCTGCGTCTGCCACAGGGCTGCCAGTTCATCCGTATTATTCGTCATGATTTAACCTCCTCACCACTTCTTCTTTTGTGCGTTTCAGCAGCACACCGGCGTGGCTGGTTGTGATCCCGCAAACATCTGCAATTTCCCCGTAGGACAGCCCTTCAAGGGATAAAGTCAGCACCTGACGCCCCGGCAAAGGAAGGGTACGTACCACTGAGAGCAGCGCTTGTAATTGCTTGTCCTGTGCGGTGGCGTCTTCGGGATTTAGCAATGCAGATACGCCGTGTTCAGTGTTTTCATCCAGTTCATCAGAGCGGGGAAGCCGGGCATTAGAGGCAACATGCGTGACCGCACGGTTATGGGCTATCTTCAGAATGTAAGTTTTCAGGCTGCTCTTGTGTTCAAAGCGCTGCAGTCCCTGCCACACGGCAACAGCAATCTCCTGCAGCAATTCCTGACGCAGTGCTTCATTTGCCTCGTAACCGGCGGCGACACGACTCAGCAATCCGTTGTACTGTTTTAATATACTGGCGAAATCTTCAGCCAAAATGGGTTCCCGTTCATACATAAATTCCCTGTTTCCAATGCCATAGTCGCGGGACTAAGAAAAAAATTACAGTTATTTGTAATTTTTTTTATTCCGCCAGGACTACCTGATCAACACGCCGCCATTGCGGTTAAAAATAACCCTGATTACCCGGAGACAACCATGACCATTACCGCTGTGATAATTATCCTGAGTGTGCTGTCGGTTTCCCTGACTGTATGCTTTCTAGATGCCCGCTATAACCTGAAATTGGTCGCGTGGATGAACGGAGAGGTCACCAACCCGTTTATGCAGGCTTCGTTCAGTGAAAAAGTCTCAGCAAAAAAACGGGATGATACAGAAATGGCAGCCCTGAAAGCCCGTATCGCAGCCCTTGAAGCCATTGTGACAGAGCCTGCCTACGAGTTGAATCAGAAACTCAACCGGCTGTAACTGTACTTACTTTGAAAGGAAAGCAGACAACCGTCCGGCAGCAATATTCACCAGTCTTTGCCGCGCCTCTTTTGCCACCCAGGCAGAATGGGGAGTGATAAGCAGATTAGGCAGACCGGTATTTAACAGGGGATGATCTGCCGGGGGCGGCTCTGTCGACAGGCCGTCAAGCCCGGCGCCGGCAATGTCCCCGTTTTTCAGCGCCTGTAACAACGCGGTTTCATCAATCAGCGCGCCTCTGGCGGTATTAATAAGAAAAGCCGACGGCTTCATTTTACTCAGGCGCTGCGCATTGATGAGATGGTGGGAATCCTCTGTCAGTAAACAGTGCAGCGACACCACATCAGCATCAGGTAACAAGCTGTCCAGCGACGGTCTGTCGTCATCCGGCTTACCCGGTCTGGCAGCAACCGTGACACGCATACCCATCGCTTTTGCCATTTCAGCAAAACGCTGACCAAGTTCGCCATAGCCCACAATCACCAGATGTTTGCCCGCCAGCTCCATGACCGGATGATCCAGCAAACAAAAGTGTGGCCCTGCAGACCACTTGCCGGCGTTAACATCGCGGGCGTAAGGGGCAAACGAGGTAGACAAATTTAACAGCAGCATCAGTGCATGCTGGGCGACGGCGTCAGTGCCGTAACCTTCCACATTGGCAACCTCGATACCGTGCTGCCCGCACCAGTCTTTATCAATATTATTGGTACCGGTTGCCAGAACACCTATGTACTTACATTGCTTTGCATGACGCAACACTTCAGCGTCCAGCACCACTTTATTTACCAGAATGATATCAGCATCGTGCACTCTCTCTTTGCGCTCATCCGCTGTTGTGGTGGCATACTGTGTCAATGACACAGGCAGGTCAGTCAGGCAGGAAATATCAAGTTCTTCCGGCTTCAGCGTATCAGCATCCAGCAACACGGCCTTCATTCAGAATTCCTCCCTGATGGATTCCAGAGCGTCTTTGATATCAGCGGGAACAGGCACGGCATGATCGGTCTGCCGTTCAACATAAACATGGACAAACTGTCCGTGTGCCACGCGGCGCTTTGCATCGCCGGCATACACAGACAGCCCGTAAGTCACTGAACTGCGACCAACTTTAACCACCCGCAGTCCAACAAAAATACTTTCAGGGTAGGAAGCAGGAGAAATGTACTGACACTGGGAACTCACCACATAGGCGACGATATCCCGCGAGGCATGCGGACAACGCTCTTTGAGAAAACGGCTCACACCGGTATCAAAGAAGCTGTAAAACGCCACATTGTTGATATGGCCATTTTCATCGTTGTCCTGTAACCGTGTGGTTAACTCTACATGCCACGGGTAGTCACTTAATCCCGGTGTAAAATCCGTCATCCGTTCACTCCTTCTGCTTCGCAGCTAAACCACCAACGGGCTTATGTGCGTCTAGGGCAACAACACCAGGTCGTCGCGGTGGACAATCACCTCTCCATAGTCATAACCGAGAATATGGCGGATTTGATTGCTTTTCTGCCCTTTTATCTGGGCCAGATCTTTGGCGTCGTAAAGTGCCAGACCTTTCGCCAGCGCTTTCCCGTCGCAATGCAGCTCCACTGCATCTCCGGCAACAAATTTACCTGAAATGCCGGTGACACCGGAAGGCAGCAAAGAAGCGCCCCGGTCTGTGATAGCCCGGCGGGCACCCGCGTCAATGTCGATAACACCGCGGGTTTTTAACGTATGGGTTAACCATAAGGATCGGGCGGTCTGACTGGACTGCCTTGCAGTAAACAATGTTCCCGGGCACTGGCCTTTGAGCAATGCATCAAACACTTTGCCATCACGGCCGTTGACGATGAGCGTTTGAATACCACTATGGGTACATTTATCCGCTGCCTCAATTTTCGTCCGCATTCCGCCGGTGCCCATGGACGTTCCCGCTCCGCCGGCTAATGCATAGATGTCCGGAGTAATTGAATCAACAACTGGGATCAGAGTAGCCGAGGCATCTTTGCGGGGATCGGCGGTGTACAAACCGTCGATGTCCGAGCACATGATCAGGGTATCAGCCTGTGCCACCAGCGCAGTATATGCACCAAGATTGTCGTTATCGCCGACTTTAAGTTCGGCCACCGCCACGGTGTCATTTTCATTCACAATAGGCAGCGCTTCATGTTTAAGCAGTTCGCGCAGGGTGTTTTTAATATTGACGTACCGGGTACGGTCACGAAGGTCATCCGCAGTCACCAGGATCTGGGCACATGGGCAGTCGAAAAAACGCTGCCAGTTCGCCATCATCTGCATCTGTCCGATCGCGGCCATGGCCTGTTTCTCGGCAATAGAAGCAGGATGGTTGATGGTTACCCGTCCACGTCCGGCAGCAATACTGCCTGATGACACGACAATCACTTCTTTTCCTGCAGCACGGCTTTCGGTAATGAACCGCGCCAGGGGCAGTAAATACTTAGCACTGACATGTAAACCATCAGGTGCAATTAACGCGCTGCCGACCTTTACGACGGCACGCTGCCAGGTGAAATTACTCATGAAGATAACTGATAAACAAAGAGAGTTTGAGAATACTGCAAACCCATTCAGAAAAAAACGCATATCCGCGCTTTCCCAAAGAACAATTTGTCACACCGCAGTTTATTCTGATCTGAAACCCGCTGCCGTATGCCTCAGTTTGCGGTGAGACCGGAGCTATCTACGGCTAAAAACTGGCATCTGCGGGGGAAAACTCATTAAAATAGACGTTTGGACTTTAATGTCTTAAATAAGAAGGAAATTGAATGAGCACGCGACAAAAGCGACTGCTTTGGCTGGCTCCTGCACTGGGTTTACTGGTTCAGGCTCCGTTTGCCTCTGCAGCGATAAAACAAACAAAGGGCGACTTCGAAGATAAATTCAGACAACTCGACGAAGTACTTCCTACCCCTAACGTATACAGAAACGCCGCCGGTGAAGCTGGTCATCAGTACTGGCAGCAGCAAGTCGATTACGTCATCAATGCAAAACTCGACGAAGAAAAACGCCGCATTGATGCTTTTGAAAAGATTTCTTATCACAACAATTCACCTGACACGCTGAAGTATCTTTGGATCCAGCTTGATCAGAACAAATTCCGTGATGATTCCATGTCAGCCCTCACCACCACCTTCGGCGGTATCGGTAACCGTGGTCCGGCGACTCAGTCTGCCAGCGGCGACAGCCCGGCCAAACTGAGTATGGACGCACTGCGTCGTCAGCAATTCGTTGACGACCACGAACTGGGCTATCAAATTAAAGCCGTTGAAAGTGCCGGCAAAGCGCTGCATCACGTGATTGTAGGTACGCTGATGCGTGTAGACCTGGCAACACCGCTGAAACCGGGTAAGACAGTCGATTTCACCATCGAATTCGGTTACAACATCGTTGAAGAAGACGCAGTCTCTGCCCGTTCCGGTTATGAGCACTTCCCTGATGACGAGCGCGAAGGCGGCAACGACATCTTCCTGCTGGCACAGTGGTTCCCCCGTCTGGCGGCTTACACTGACTACGAAGCCTGGACGAATAAAGAATTTATCGGCCGCGGTGAATTTACCCTGGAATTCGGTAACTACGATGTGTCTATGACCGTACCGGCTGACCACATTGTTTCCTCTACCGGTGTGCTGCAGAACCCGAAAGACGTACTTACCAGTACTCAGCGTAAGCGTCTGGAAGAAGCGAAAACCGCTGACCGCCCGGTCTTCATCGTAACCGCCGAAGAAGCGCTGGAAAACGAGAAAGAAGGCACAGGCAAAACCAAAACCTGGCATTTCAAAGCTGACAACGTGCGTGACTTTGCGTGGGCATCTTCACGTAAATTCATGTGGGATGCCAAAGGCGTAGAGCAGGACGGCCCGCAGAAACACGTTATGGCCATGTCTTTCTATCCGAAAGAAGGTGGCGACCTGTGGAAGAAATATTCTACTGAGTCAGTGGTGCATACACTGGACGTATATAACCGTTTCACCTTCAGCTACCCGTACCCTACAGCCCAGTCTGTTAACGGCCCTGTCGGCGGTATGGAATACCCGATGATTTCCTTCAACGGCCCGCGTACTGAGTTACAGGACGATGGTTCACGTACTTACTCGCTGTCCGAAAAGCGCTTCCTCATCGGTGTGGTAATCCACGAAGTGGGTCACAACTACTTCCCGATGATTGTTAACTCTGACGAACGTCAGTGGACCTGGATGGATGAAGGTCTGAACAGCTTCCTGGACGGCGTTGCCGGCCGCGAGTGGGATCCGAACATTCCATGGGGCGTTGAACCCCGCGATGTTACCGGCTACATGAAGTCTTCATCTCAGGTACCCATCATGACCCAGTCTGACTCGGTCCTGCATCTGGGTCCGAATGCTTACACCAAGCCGGCAGTTGCCCTGAACATTTTGCGCGAAACCATTCTTGGCCGCGAGCTGTTTGATTTTGCCTTTAAAGAGTATGCACAGCGCTGGATGTTTAAACGTCCTACGCCGTCTGACTTCTTCCGGACAATGGAAGAAGCTTCCGGTGTCGATCTCGATTGGTTCTTCCGTGGCTGGTTCTATACTACCGATCACGTCGATATTTCACTGGACCGTGTTTACAAGCTGCGTCTGGACACGAAAGATCCTGACATCGACCTGGCCCGTCAGCGTGAAGCTGAAATGGATAAGCCTCTGTCTCTGACCGACGAGCGCAACCGTAAAGAAGGCCGCAAGCTGTGGGTTGAGCGTTTCGACGACATCAAAGATTTCTACGATGACAACGATCAGTACACGCCAACCAACAAAGACCGCAACAAGTACCGCGAATTCCTGAACAAACTGGAACCGTGGGAACGTGAAACCTTTGAGCGTGCTGTACGTGAAGACAAAAACTACTACGTGATGGACTTCAGTAACCTGGGCGGACTGGTTATGCCAATCCTGCTGGAAATGGAGTTTGCAGACGGTACCAAACAGTCAATGCGTATTCCTGCTGAAATCTGGCGTCGTACACCCAAAGCCGTCTCTAAGCTGGTCGTGACCGACAAAGATAAAGAGCTGGTAAGTGTTACTGTGGATCCCCGCTGGGAAACTGCTGACGTAGATGTGGAAAACAACTACTACCCGCGCCGCATTATTCCTTCACGTATCGAAGCGTATAAGGCGAAGAAGAGCGAAGCCCGTACCTCAATGGATCTAATGCAGGACAGCAAAGCTGAACTGAAAACAGATGACGGAGAGGGTGATGACAACTAAGTCTCACCGCATGATTCAGTGGAGCCTCGCGGCTCTGCTGATGATGGTTTGTCAGACAGTCTCTGCTCATCAGATTAAAGCGGCAATCACCACGGTTCTGTTCAATCCGAGAACAGAAAATATTGAGGTGATGCACCGGTTTAATCTGCATGATGCGGAACATGCTGTAAAAGCACTGTTCGATAAGCGTGCAGATATTCTGGATGACAAAACCACTCAGCAGGCTTTCACTGATTACGTGATGGCCCGCTTTGCATTACTGAATGCAGATGGCGAAATTCTGGGGCTGAAAACCGTAGGTTATGAAGTGGATGGTAAGTTTTTCTGGGTTTACCAGGAGACCGAACAACCACCTTCGCTGGAAGGCCTCAGTATCCGCCACGATGCACTCAGAGACTTGTGGCCGGCACAAATTAATACACTTAACGTGGAAGGACAGGGCGATGTAAAAACCCTGACATTCCGTGATAACGTGGAATTACTCAGTGTGGAGTTCGCTAACAGCTCTGCGCGCCACCACTAAAGTCTTATATCTTCGCATTGACCCGCTTGCCCGTATTGCATCATAGTTAACCACACTGTTTTCGCGTTACGGGTAAGTGTTATGTCTGAAACGACTCCTCAAACCAACAGCTTCACTGACAAAAAGAATATTATGTGGGTGTTGCTATCCGGCGCTATGGCCATTCTTTTCGTTGCACTGTTATTTATTCCGGGCGCTACCAGCCCCGACAGCACCCTTTCAATTTATGCCGCCATGCTATGGTGCGGTATTTTCTCCGCTACGGTTTTCCGTTACCTGGGCAAAAGCGGCTGGACCGGATTTGCAGCAGGCAGTGCAGCCGGATTCTGTATTCAGCTCCTTTCTGCATTCGTGACACTATGAGCGATGAGCCGGACGGCAAACCCGTCCCTTCTGGCAGACTGTCGCGGGTAATAGGTCTGGGTTCTCTGGCTGGCCGCATAGCCGGCAATATGGTGACCAGTGGTGCCGGACAAATACTGAAAGGGCAGCGGCCTGCCATGGCTGACTTATTGCTGACGCCGGCAAACATCACCCGCATAGCCGACAAACTGGCCACCATGCGCGGTGCCGCCATGAAAGTAGGGCAACTTATTTCCATGGACGGGGGAGATTTTCTTCCTGAAGAACTGTCCGCAATCCTTGCCCGTCTGCGGGAAGATGCCAGTCCGATGCCCAAAGCCCAGCTTACTGAAGTGCTGAGCAATGCACTGGGTGAAAACTGGCAGGACAACATGCTGTATTTTTCTTTTGCCCCTGTCGCCGCCGCGTCAATCGGTCAAGTCCATAAAGCCATCACCCCCGACGGCACAATGCTGGCGTTAAAAGTCCAGTACCCTGGCGTACGTGAAAGCATCGACAGTGATGTTGATAACGTGGCCACACTGGTTCGCGTGAGTGGCCTCATCCCTAAAACGTTGGATATTGCGCCGGTGCTGGAAGAAGCGAAGCAGCAACTTAAACAGGAAGCCGACTACCTGCGGGAAGCGTATATGCTGGACACCTACCGTTCCCGTTTGCAGGATGATGATGCGTTTATTGTACCCCGCAGCTACCCCTCGCTGTGTACTGAAAATATCCTTGCCATGTCTTTTGAAAAAGGGGATGACATAGAGTCGGTACTGCAACTGGAACAAGACCTGCGCAACGGGGTCATGAGCGCACTGATGCGGTTGTTTTTCAGAGAAGTCTTCGATTTTAAACTGATACAGAGCGACCCGAATCTGGCGAATTACCGCTATGACCCCGTTTCCGGAAAAATTATTCTGCTGGATTTCGGTGCCACCAGAGAAATTGCACCGGCCATGGCTGAAGGATACCGTTCGCTACTGCGCGCGGCGGCAACCAATCATGCTGACGCCATGCTCAGTGCGGCGTTGTCTATAGGACTTGTCACCGGGGAGCATACCACTCAGCAGCAGACCAAAGTCGTTGAACTCGGCATGACTGCCTGCGAAGCGATACATGTTGACGGCAGCTATGATTTTGGTAAAAGTGACCTGATAATGCGGTTACACAATATGGGCACCGCACTGACGTACCGGGAAAACTTCTGGCATGTGCCGCCAGCAGATGCCCTGTTCATTCACCGTAAACTAGGCGGTTTATTCCTGCTGGCAAGACGGTTAAAAGTACAGATGAATTTGAGCCAGATTGCTGCTCCCTGGATTCAGTAGGGCAATGCCATAGTGAATGGTAATGCCACAGAATGTGACGCTTTCGGCGGATTGCCAATCATTTCATCGTAGGGGGTGTCATGCTTCATCACCGATTTTTCTACATGACAATGAGCGAACAACTCACGGATCTGTCCGGCGCTGTAAAAACGCATGGGCTTGTCTTCGCTATCGTAAACCAGTCCGGAACGCTGGCCGATGCAAATAAGTACCAGATATACGTTCATTTCGAATGACTGCACTTCAAGGTAATCAATTACTACAGGGTCGTTTTCGATATCGCGAAAGTAGAATTTGTTCATCGCTGCTCTCCGTTAACCTGTCTGAAGTGTACAAATACCATTCAGAAAGGACTACTTTTACAGACGGAATTCCCATTAAGATGTTGTAATGAAGCGCTCCGTTTTTTCGCATTTTTTCTGGTTATGGCAAAGATAATGCGATCAAAATCAGGCTTTTCTGTGTAGAAAAGTGTTAGAAAAGAGGAATTTGCTATTAGTACGGAACAAATTGATCCATTGATCCTCAAAACAGAGAACACATCTCTGGTAGTATGATAGCCGTACTATCTCAGGACAGTTGAATTCAGCCAATTTCTGAGGCGAATGTCCTGAGGTAGCACGGGTTTATGATCCAGAGGGAACATTACAGGGTGAAAAGTTTATGAGTGATGATTCAGAGAAGAAAACGCTGGCACCGCATATTTTAATTATCGCGGTGATTGTAGTGGTCATAATTGCAGTTCTGTTGTGGCCGTCGAAGGAAGAACCGGCACCGGTTACCGAAGAAGTGCCGGCACAAGAAATGCCAGTGCTGCCTGACGAGCCGGACGATTTTCAGCCCGCCCCGCCACCGGAACCGGTAGATATTGATCCCGTTGACGAGCCGGAACCCATGCCGGAGCAACCAGAGCCTGAACCTCTGGATGTGTCGGATAAGGGCGTAGAAGAAGCCTTAAATGCAATTTCAGGTACGGAAGAAGCGAACAACCTGATTGTGAATGAGGGTCTTATCCAGCGCTTCGTCGTTACAGTGACCAATCTGGCCAATGATGAAATGCCAGCGGCCCAGCAGGTACCGTTAACCGCACCGGAGCAAACATTCAAAGTTTACCGTCAGGCTGATAAAGAGTGGATTGATGCCGCCAGCTACAAGCGTTACACGCCGTACGTCACCATGATGGAAAGTTTTGATAACGAAGCATTGCTTGATCTGTTCAAGCGCTACAAAGGGGAAATCCAGTCGAAGTACGAGGAGATTGGACAGCCCGGCCAGCCGTTTGAATCTGTCGTGGTGGAAGCCATCGATCAACTGCTCGATACCCCGGAAGTACCTGTTCCGGTAGAAGTGTACTCTGACTCAGTTGCCTACAAATATGCTGATCCGCAACTGGAAGAACTCAGCACTCCGCAAAAGCAATTGCTGAGAACCGGCCCGGACAACATGCGCCGTATTAAGGCGAAATTACGGGAATTGAAGTCTCTGCTTGCAGATGATGGATTTTAACCGGTTTCAGGCTCAGATAGAGTCGCACCCGTCAGATGACGGGTGCAATCTCCCTCCGGTAGAACAATGGCATCCGCCATTTTGCGGTAACATCGATATGTGCATCACTGCCTCCGGTGAATGGCAATATCAGCAATCTCCTTTTATACGATTATCCCTTGTCAGGTTTTTTTCCTCTGTTTTAGTAAAAGAAAATGACGATTATTTTCTGGTTACGCCGGTGGAGAAAGTCGGTATACAGGTAGAGGATGTGCCTTTTGTTATTATTCAGTGGGCAATGGAAGATAATCACCTCAGATTAACCACACAAACCGGTGATACATTCACTGTCAGCGCCTCTCATCCGGGCACACTGCGGGCTTCTTTAGACGGCACCTTCTTACCTTACGTGAATGTGCGGCGTAACTTATGGGCCAGACTACATCAGAATGTTTACTATCAGTTACTCAACGAAGCTGAGGAAAAAACAGCGCCTGACGGCACCACCCGCTTTACAGTTCAAAGCGGTGACTATGAGCTCATTCTCGGAGAAATCAGCGAATAACCTTTGCCATACTGGTATCCGCACAGTCATTTCATTACAGTAGAAAATTCACACACTGATAACGATAATGACAATGAAAAAACTTTCTTTATGTATAACAGCCCTGTTGGGACTGAACACTTTACCTCTGCAGGCAGACACCCTCATTCATGCCGGCAACTTATTTTCTGCAACTGACGACTCTCTGCAAAGCCGGATGACAATTGTGGTCGACGGCAACAAGATAACAGCGGTGAAAAAAGGCTATATCAGCGCAGAAGACGGCGACACTGTGATTGATCTTAAAAATCATACCGTGATGCCGGGACTGATGGACATGCACGTTCACCTTTCCTCCCAGCAGGACCCGTCTTCTTACATGGAACGCTTCACACTCAACGAAGCTGACTACACCCTGAAAGCGGCACACTTTGCGGAGAAAACCCTGTCTGCCGGCTACACAACCGTGCGTAATCTGGGTGACGGATACAACGAAACCATCGCACTGCGAAAAGCCATTGATAAAGGTCTGGCACAGGGGCCGCGTATTTTCTCTGCCGGTAAATCGATTGCGACAACCGGCGGACATGCAGATCCCAGTAACGGGATGGCACACAAACTTCGCCCTGATGTCGGACCGGAGCAGGGTGTTATAAACGGCGTTGCTGAAGCCCGCGATGCAGTGCGCCAGCGCTATCAGGATGGTGCTGACGTGATAAAAATCACTGCCACCGGCGGCGTTCTGAGCGTAGCGAAAAGCGGCCAGAATCCGCAGTTTATGGACGATGAACTGGAAGCCATTGTTGCTACAGCTAATGACTACGGCATGACAGTGGCTGTGCATGCTCACGGGAAAGAAGGTATGAAGCGGGCCATTAAAGCCGGTGTGACATCTATCGAGCATGGTACTTACATGGACGATGAGATCATGGATTTGATGAAAGAACACGGCACCTGGTACACCCCGACTATTCTCGCCGGCGAGTTTGTGGCTCAGAAAGCGAAAATCGACGGATTCTTTCCGGAACTTGTCAGACCCAAAGCTGCCGCCATCGGCCCGTTGATCCAAAACACCTTCTCCAAAGCGTATAAAGCGGGTGTAAGCATTGTGTTTGGCACTGACAGCGGCGTTTCTGCACATGGCGATAACGCTCAGGAATTTGCACTGATGACAGAAGCCGGCATGCCTGCTGCTGAAGCATTGCGCAGTGCAATGGTTTCACCGGCAAAACTGCTGAATATCAGTGATGAACTCGGCACTATCGAAAGCGGTAAACTGGCCGACATCATTGCAGTTGAAGGTAATCCCCTTGAGGACATCAGGGTGATGGAGAAGGTTGCCTTTGTTATGAAGGACGGGGCAATCTTCAAACAATAAAGAAAGATTATGCCCATTACGAAAAAGTTAAAACGTACAACGAAAAAAATGGTGGATTCCAGGCACATGCTGAAAGGCATTACCCTGGCGTCATTTCTGGAATCTACCATCGTACCTGTGCCCCTGGAAGCGATCCTCATACCGCTGATGCAGGCAAGAAGAGAAAAGCTCTGGAGCATTGCCCTGATGGCCACTCTGGGGTGTGTTATTGGTGCATTATTCGGTTATGCGCTGGGGTATTATCTTTTCGATTTAACCGGCGACTGGATCATTAACACCTTTTCTGACCCGGAACAGTTTAAGCAAGTTTCAGCTAAAATGGAGCAGCAGGGGTTCTGGTTTGTACTGACGCTCGGGATCGCCCCCATTCCGTTTCAGATAGCCATGCTGGCAGCGGGTGCAACAAAATACTCCCTGCTGTTGTTCTTACTGGCCACGGTCATCGCCAGGTCCATACGGTATTTTGGTCTGGCACTGGCGGTATATGTTGCCGGAGACAAAGCTGAAGCATTAATCAGGCGAT
Source organism: Alteromonas sp. NFXS44 (assembly GCF_040148705.1). NCBI lineage: Bacteria > Pseudomonadati > Pseudomonadota > Gammaproteobacteria > Alteromonadales > Alteromonadaceae > Alteromonas > Alteromonas sp. NFXS44. Next base: position 1,039,977 of record NZ_JAGDEA010000012.1, read on the forward strand.
ATAAAACGAAAGCAATACTGGCACTGACTGTCGTCGTGCTGTTGATCTGGTATATCACTACATTGTTTTAGCCGGGCAACAGCACTAAATTTAATTTGATAATAATTCTCATTTGCATTACTTTTAATTCAGGAGGTGCGTATGATGAAAACCCATTATCTTAGCCCGGAATACTGGAAGTGGTTGCAATCCCACCCGGAGCATGCCCGCAACCATTTTACACAGACCAGTCAATCTGCGCTGGAAAAGGCAAAGTCCGGTGAAATGGAATCCGCCCGCCAGACAGCAGGGGAAGCTTATGAGATCGCGCAGGCGGTATTGCTTTCTTTGCAGGCACCGGAAACCTCCCCGGCCGCACAGAGAAAAGATTTGACCGCTTATGGTGCTGCTGCCATACAGCTTGCACGCAGCCATGCTGCTACAGGCAATATTGAAGATGCGGCCACCTGTCTTGATGCGGCATCACAACAGATCTATGCGCTGGCCCCGCTGTTTGCATTACACCCTGAGTTACTGACGATGCTGCAACAAATCACGTTTTCGCTGCAACAAGGGCTGGCCTTCTACCAACGGCAAACATTATCTTCAAGGGTACTTCACTAGTGACCTTACCGGTGGACAGCCAGTCATCCACAACCATAACGCTGGAAGTGGATATCAGGCTTCTGAAGCATATGCTCCGGCAGAGGATTCTGCACATCAGCGATCTCCGCTGCCAGTCTCACGATGACAAAGTGCGCTTACAACGGCTCTTAATTCAGGCTATCGCTGAAAACCATTAATTTTAGCATCAGATAAATCGCTATCAGCGGTTATTTGCGTATTCAAATAATATTGGAAAAGGCATGCGGGTTTTCCCCCTGTCAACGTAACGAATACCGGATACGATACTGTGATCGCTTCAACCACTATCAGCTATATTGCCCGCGCCGGATATGGTGCAAAAACCATTGTTTATATTCTTCTTGGTATTTTCGTTATAACCACAGCATTTACGTTCCTGCACTCAGAACAACCCACTCAGGACCATGTTTTCAGAACACTCCTGGAGCAGCCTTTTGGATGGTATCTGCTCGCCGGCGTAGTGTGCGGGCTCGTTTGCTATATGTTATGGCGTCTTATTCAGGCCTTTCTGAATACCGAGAACCTGGATATGTCAAAAGCCGGCGATGTGATCACCAGAGCTTTCTTTGTATTATCAGCGACGATATACGGAGTCGGGGCCTGGGGTGCAACCAGAGTGCTGTTTGGTATTGGTAACTCAGAGAAAGACAGCAGTAAACAGGTTTCACAGGAATTAATGCAACAGGCTTGGGGAGAATGGCTGGTTGCTGCCATCGGTACCGGTATTCTGATATTTTCTTTTATCCAGCTAAAGCATGCCTGGAAAGCCGATTTCATGGAAAAATTTAATACGCATCATATGCGGGACAGTGAGATGCATATCAGCCGTATTGCCGGCAGACTCGGCTATCTTGCGAGGGGGATTGTTTACATTTTGGTAGGTGCTTTTTTTATTCAGGCGGCAATTGAACTGGATCCGTCAGAGGCAGGTGGACTCAAAGAAGCATTCAGTACTATTTTAAATCAGCGGTACGGGCAGTATGGACTTGCCGCGACAGGTGCCGGCATAGCCATGTTTGGCATATTCTGTGGTTTTGAAACAATTTACCGCACCACGCCGGGAAACCGGTAACAAAAAGCCGGCGTATCACCGGCTTTAAAAACAGTTTGTATGAGGCGACGGCTACAGCCCCTTCTTAATCAGAAACTGATAGGGCAATGCATCAGTCTGGCTTGCCACCAGCGTGTGTTGCATAAACCGGCAAAACCCCGGGATATCCCGTTCTGTTGCCGGATCATCTGCGGTGATCAGAACCGTCTCACCTTCTTCCATTTTCCGCACTTTCAGTCGCACCATCATCACAGGTTCCGGGCAACGGAGGCCCAGTGTGTCCAGTTCGTGGTCCGGGCTGGCGAAGAGGGCATTATCCGATCCCATATGACTCACGGTACTGACGGATTGACGCCATGTGCTCTGCGTGAGCACCGGTTTCTTCCAGGTAAGCAATTACGTCATTCAGAGACACGATGGAAACAACTTGTGTACCAAAATCACGTTCCACTTCCTGAATAGCAGACAGCTCGCCTTTACCCCGTTCCTGACGATCCAGCGCAATCAGTACACCGGCCAATGAGGCACCGTTCTGAGCAATCAGCTCCATTGACTCACGGATAGCTGTTCCGGCCGTGATCACATCGTCCACCAGCATAATGCGGCCTTCCAGCGGGCTGCCAACAAGATTACCGCCTTCACCGTGATCTTTTGCTTCCTTACGGTTAAAACAGTAAGGCACATCCATATCATGATGATCAGCTAAGGCTACTGCCGTGGTTGTGGCAATAGGGATCCCTTTGTAAGCAGGGCCAAACAGTACATCGAAGGCTATGCCGGAATCAGCCAGCGCAGCTGCGTAGTAACGACCCAATTTGGCCAGATCGCCACCTTTGTTGAACAACCCGGCATTAAAGAAGTAAGGACTTGTACGGCCTGACTTCAGGGTAAACCCGCCAAATTTCAGCACGCCACGAGCGATGGCAAACTCAATAAACTCTCTTTTAAACGCTTTCATCTGCTCTCCTTAAGCAAGAGCCGCTTTCTGAACATCAAACAGTTCACGCAGACCGTGCTTAGCGATATCCAGCATTTCGTGCATTTCATCAAAGGAGAACGGTTCGCCCTCCGCGGTACCCTGGATCTCAATCAGCTTACCGGTTTCGGTCATTACTACGTTCATGTCGGTTTCGGCTGCTGAATCTTCGGTATATTCCAGGTCAGCAATTGGCGTACCTCCGTAAATACCCACAGACAATGCTGCGACCATGAATTTCAGCGGGTTAGTTTTGATAATGCCTTTAGCACGCATGAAGGTAAGGGCATCCACCAGTGCAACACAGGCACCGGTGATAGAAGCGGTACGTGTTCCGCCGTCAGCCTGAATAACGTCACAATCCAGTGTTATTGTGTTTTCACCAAGCAGTTTCAGATCAAGTGCCGCACGCAAAGAGCGGGCGATCAGGCGCTGAATTTCAAGGGTACGGCCGCCTTGTTTACCCCGTGCTGCTTCACGCTGGCTGCGGGTATGCGTTGCCCGTGGCAGCATGCTGTATTCAGCCGTTACCCAGCCCTTTCCCTGACCCTTCATAAAACGCGGTACACCTTCTTCCACCGTCGCAGTGCAAAGTACCTTGGTATTACCGAATTCGACTAAAACCGAACCTTCAGCATGACAAGTGTAATTGCGGGTAATCGTAACGGGACGGATCTGACTGGCGGTTCTGCCGCTTGGACGCATAGGAGTCTCCTGAGAAAAGGTCATAAATCTGTATTTTTTAACAGGCGCAAGTATAGCGTAAATACACCGGCAAATTGAATCCGGCGGGAAGGGAATTAAGGCGTAAAAAAGTAAAACGCCGCATAAATGCGGCGTTTTTAGATTATTTTAATGTTTCAGAGAGGAAATTCACGACCTTCTGATAGTACTCGCCGCGGTTGGTTTCATCATAGAAACCATGTGTTTCCGAGTCTTTCACGAACCACTCATAGGATTTGCCAGCTTTGTCCAGGGCACTTTTCAGACGTTCGGCGTGCTCAAGGGGAACCCGGCGGTCACGGGCACCATGGGCAATAAGTACCGGACCGGACAGTTTGCTCACGTGGGTCACAGGGGAAAATGCGGTTAACTGAGCGGGGTCAGTACCCAGCACTTTTTCCAGATAGGCATCACCGGTGAGGAATTCAGTAATGTCACCTTTCTCCAGTGCCAGATTAAGATCATAGACGCCGGCATTAGCAACGGCACACTTGAACAGGTCGGGTGCCAGTTCTGCAGACATCACCGCAGAATAGCCACCAAAACTACCGCCCATGATACACACTTTGTCTTTATCGATATGCCCCTGAGAAATGATGTAGCGTGTACCGTCGATAATATCCTGCTGAATATCGTCACCCCAGTGCTTGTAGCCGGCAACCTGATAATCGCCGCCATAGCCACCGGAACCACGGTAGTTCACCTGAAGAACAGCATAACCTTCGTTCGCCAGTAACTGAACTTCACGGTCAAACCACCATAAATCACGTACATAGTGCGGACCGCCATGAACAAGAGTTACCAGAGGAACTTTCTGTCCCTGTTTCATCGTAACAGGGTAGGTAACGAAACCGTGAATTTTCATTCCGTCTGACGCTTCAAAACTCACCGGTTTGGTTTCAGAGAAGTCGTTTACGGAAATGTGTTCGAGGTTAGCGAACAGCTGGCTCAGGCTATTGGCAGATTTGTTGTAAAGATAATACGTACCGGCATCAATATCGCTGGTGGCATAGATGAGCCACAAATTGCCGTTTGCTGAACGGCTGACCATATTCACGTTGTAACCCGGCAGGGCACCCAGCAAGTCTTTAAAGATTTTTGCCTCTTCACCGGCACTGTCGAAAACCATATACGCCGGCATACCGTCATCCACGCGGATAGCATAGGCAGAGGACTTGTCGGTTGTCAGATTTATCTGAGACAAAGACACTACATCATCGGTGTATATTTCTTTTCGCTCACCGGTCTTGAGATTCATCCGGAAAAGGCCGACTTTGTCCTGTTCAAAATTATCCAGGTAAATCACTTCCGTGGCATCTTCGTTCAGAGATACCGGATGGAAAGCCTGCCCGAATTGCTCACTGATTTCTTCCCAGTCATCACCTTTACGACGAAAAATAAGCGTATCGTCATTCTTATTTGTGCCGGTTGCCATGATCAGGTTACCACTGTCATCAGTAAAAATGTCAGATTGTGGCGCGGGCGCATAAGCCTTGGCGGGGTACAATTTGCCGCTGTAAACGTTCAAACGGTGAATTGTTGCGATGCTGTCGTAGCTGGCAGAAAGACGCTGAACGAAACCAATCCGGTCTACGTTCATCGGCTCTGATGCAATCAGGATCTCATTGTCGTTATCCGGCATCGTACTGATCACGCGGGCCCAGCCATCTACGCTTTTCTTTCTTTTAATCCGGGTATTCTGACGCTCTTCGACGTTGAATCCATAGATAATCTCGCCGTTAGTACCGTCGTAATTAATAGCGTAAAGTTCGCCCCAGAACTGAGGTTCAGATTGCCATGGCTCTTTACGCCAGATTTCCATTACCAGGCGATCATTATTCGCCCAGTAAAAGGTACCGACCTCATTTCCCCCGCGCATGGCCATTCCGCCAACCGTTGAGAAATCTTTCATGTCCAGCACGGCAAGGTTTCTGATGCCATCCTGTACAACCACGATGGCCAGACGGTCTCCGTCCGGTGATATTTTGGCATCTGCGTAAATAGCATTTTTAGCTATGTCCTGCGGTGTGAAAGCCGCAAAAGCAGAAAAAGAAAGGAACAAAAATGCGATCAGCGCACCTAATTTCTTATACGACATGTGGGTCATCCCTGAGTAAACATACTTCTGATAATGAGGCATTATCTCTGAAATCAGAATCCATTAAATGTAACAAGTTTATCCGGTAACAGAATAGCCAGCAACACAGTTACAGGCAAGCAGGGACGATCAAAACCTGTCTGAACCTTGTACTAAAGTATGAACACAGTGAACATTACCACTGACAACCCGGTGATTCCTGCGTAGACTTACGCTTAAATCCATACGGAGATTGAAAATTTATGATTTACAGCATGACCGCGTTTGCCCGCAGTGAAGTGAAAAAAGACTGGGGAACAGCCGTGTGGGAAGTCCGCTCGGTGAACCAGCGTTTTCTGGAAACTTACTTCCGTTTGCCTGAACAGTTCCGTGCACTTGAACCGGTGCTCCGTGAGCGCTTTCGCAAGCGTTTACAGCGGGGAAAGGTAGAGTGCGCGCTGCGTTTCAGTGCTAACGATGCCGCTGTAACCAAACTCACGCTTAACGAGGCACTTGCGAAAGAAGTCATGCATGCTGCTGACTGGGTGCAGTCACACGGTCAGTCCACCGGAGTTAACCCCCTTGATATCCTGCGCTGGCCCGGCGTTATTGCTGCCGAAGAAGCCGATATGGATGCCATTCAGGCGGATATTCTGGCGGCATTTGACGATACCCTTACTCAGTTCATCGAAGCGCGCGCCACCGAAGGGGATGCGCTTAAAGCACTTATTGAACAGCGCCTGGACGGCATTGAAAAAGAAGCCGCAGCAGTTGCTGAAAAAATGCCGGCTATTGTTGAGTGGCAGCGTGAAAAAATTCAGTCCCGTTTTGAAGAAGCCAAAGTAGAGCTTGATCCCACCCGCTTCGAACAGGAAATGGTTATGCTGGCGCAAAAAATTGATGTAGCAGAAGAACTCGACCGCCTGAATGCTCACGTTAAAGAAACCCGTAATATCCTGAAAAAAGGTGGCGCCTGCGGCCGTCGTCTGGATTTCATGATGCAGGAATTCAACCGTGAGTCGAATACACTGGGCTCCAAGTCAATAAACTCAGAAATCACCCAATCAGCTGTTGAGCTGAAAGTGCTGATTGAGCAGATGCGCGAACAGATCCAGAATATTGAATAAAGCTCACTAGTGCTCACAAAAACTCACAACACTTTGAAAAACCTCACTTTATAGTGGGGTTTTGTTTTTTATGGTTCCGTATTTTTTCATTCTGTTTCATCTAATTGGTGAGTATTGTGGTGAGTATTTTTCACTGCTAGTCTCAAACCACTGGTGAGTACAAGAGGTGAAAAAATGCCAAATTTAACAGTTAAACAAGTCAACATACTTGCTAAAGGAAAGCCTGGTAAAACATCCGACGGAAACGGTTTGTCGTTTGTCGTTCCGAAGCGCGGTGAACCTTACTGGTCCCTGAGATATACCTTCAATGAAAAAAGGAGGGAAAAGTCACTGGGTAAATTCGGGCAACTGACACTGGCTGAAGCTCGTGGTGAAGCTGAGAAAATTCGGGCATTAATTCGAGATGGCATCGATCCTCTTTCCATTGCTTCAATTGAAAATCATGACGGAATGACATTTGATATGTTATTTAAGGATATGTATCAACACAAGATATTAAAGCGTAATAAGCACCCAGATATACCAAAAAGCAAGTATGGAAAAAACGTTTCGTCCCATATTGGCCACTTAAAGGTTGAACAAGTGACTGCAATTCATGTGCGAAATATCTTAGACACCATTACAAACAGTGGGCGACCAACAGTATCAAATGATGTGCTGGGCTTACTTAATCAACTTTTTAAACATGCCATCCAACTTGATATTACATCAAATAACCCGGCTTCAGCTTTTTGCTGTAAGGATGCAGGGGGGGATGAAAAGCCAAGAAAAAGGTTCTTGAGCATTGAAGAAATTGAACACGCCTTTTCGGTATTCAGGGAAAATTTGAATTCTTTCACGCGAGATAATTACTTAGTTTGCTGTCTACTTATTACCTTAGGCGTTAGAAAGTCAGAGTTAATTCAAGCGCCTTGGAAGGAGTTCGATTTAGGTAATGCAGTGTGGCACTTACCAAAAGCGCGCACAAAAACGGAAAGCGATATCAGTATACCACTTCCTCCACAGGCTATAAGCTGGCTTGAAGAGTTGAAAGTCAGATCTCATAGTTCTGAGTATGTATTCCCAGCAAGACGCAAAAGCAAAGTACCCCATATGGGAAACGACACTGTAAATCGTGCAGTGAACAGCCTTTTTGGAATAGACAGCAGCAAAAAAGCTCCGCCTCTAAATCGTATGGGCCAATTAGAGCATTTTACTATTCATGATTTCAGGAGAACTTTTAGAACCATCGCAGGCCAGCTAGGCTTCGATAGGGATGTTCTAGAGCGCTGTTTAAATCATAAGATAGACAATATGGCTGAGATTTATGATCAAGGGGACTATTTTGATAAAAGACGGGAGGTTCACGAAGCCGTATGTTCTGCTCTTCAAGAAGCAGTAAGTAGTTAACTGGAAAATTATAAATTTAAACTGTCAGTTGGTGTTAGTAAAGCGGTATCAACCCCTACAGTTGTATAAATGCCAGTTTCAACGACACAATTTGTTCGTTATTAGAGACAATCACAAGGGGGCTGGTATTAAAAGAATAGACACCTGGATTCAATATGAGGAGACAATATTTGCCAAGCATTACTATTTCCGTCTTCAAAATGGTTTTGAACGACGCCAGACAGCATGTCAGCAACTTGGATGGCTTTACATGACTGGCTTTCCATAGGTGTAGTAGTAAGGATAGTTTGCGATTTTTTATCAAACCATAACTTGGTTTGAAGATAATCGTGCATGCTGTTTCCACTTTTTACCTTGATCGAACGTGGATCAGGGATGAAAAGGACACTTTCATGATTTTTCATTTCGTTAAGTAATGATAGACCAATCATGTAGTTATATAGCTTGTTACCATCCCGTCTAATATGCTCTTGTACGTTTTCTTTTTTCACCGTGATTGAAAGCAGTTTGATGTCTGGATTTGTCAGTACAATTGATCTTAATTGATTAGCAAACTCAGTGCGTTGAGGCGAGCTCATATCTGCCCATTTAACTTCTGACTGAGTGTTCCATCTGAATTTTGTATATAGCTTTTTAACTAAGCGCTTGGGATGCTTATTTTTTTCTTGCGGGTAAAGAATACTTGCAATTGTAAGGTAGCGACTAGAGCCACCGTTTCTATATGGAGCGTCGAATTTCCAGCCGAGGTCACCGCTTTCATCTAAGGCTATTGTTACGTCTGGCACTTCCTATGCTTTTGCTCCATTTAGCTTTAATTTGGGTGTGGACCCTGAGACCGACGCTCTTACAGAGCGCTTACGATACAATTTGCGTCGCGGTTGATTCAGGCTTTACCCACACGGCGGAAGTATAAGGATTAGTCTATCCATATTCAAGTAAATATCTAAAAAATATCGATAACGCTTCTCTACCGACCAAGTTTTACATTATTCATCCAAAGCAAAATATCAGACAGCAACCAACGGGCTTTTCCTTTACCCACACTGGAGGCTGGCGGGGTTTCTCCCGCCTTTTGCATACGCCACCAAGTAGTGCGGCTAATGCCGGTTCTGCGGCAGCGCTCAGTCTCGCTTATCAAACGCTCTTCTTCGCCATAAAGCTTTAAAATGCCAGCTCGTTTTTCAAATAGCTCGTTATTCATGTTCGTCTCCCAGTTCCACGCGATTCTTTAGTACCCAAGCATCAACTTCTGTTCTCCTGAAAAAGGTTCGCCTACCTCCCAGCCTGTAGCAGGGCAACCCCACCCGAACTTGTTGCCGTAAGAAATTCGGGCTCAGTGCTGTGTACTGAACACATTCATCAAATGTGAGGAACTCTTTGCTGTTGAGCGCTACTTTGCAAAGTTGGCTTTCAATCACGCATTTAATTTCGTCAAATAGCTGGTCAGTAAGCATTAGTAATTCTCGCTCTGGGAAACTGGGAAAGTGGGATTAGCATTACTATTCAATGAGTTATCATTTTCGTAAAAGTGGGATAAATCCACACTTTCACCGCATTCGCGACAGATTTTTTCGGGAAAGAACTTAATAAACCGCTCTCCTCCTATTTTAAATGTGCGACGCGTGCCTTCATTGGAAATGGCCCAACCTTTTTGAAGCATGTAATGGACTGTTTGACTGTATTCATGAGCAACAGACTCAATTACTTCCGATTTGAATAACTGCTGAGGGATGTACCAAGCCAGTTCCGGCTCTGATTCGAAGAATCCTATGCTCCCGTTATGTGATTCCTCTCGAGGACTCAGGCTATGCCGCCACTTATTGATTAGCTTGACAAGCTTCTTAATAATTTTCTTACTTTCTGAGTTTTCGGTGCTATTCCGGTCATCTAGCCAAATTGTTGCTACTTGTTCTAATGCATCTTTAGCTTCACCCAAATGCCATGGCAACAGCCCTAAATTAATGGCAATTTCGCCTGCGGCGGCTAGCAGCGCAAATTTATCTAAAACGTTATTAGCTTGGCTCTCTATGTTTTTTGGCCAAGGCCACTGCCCCCGAATATCTTTGTACTCTTTAATAACTTCATTGTTTGGGCAATCAAATTTTGAGAGAGCTTCCACCCACGATTTAATGAAAGTGCCATGGTACTTACCTACGCAGGATGATAAGTACTCAGCAAACTCTTTAGCCGATGTAAACCCATGAGTATTTTCAAAAGCATCATATTTGCTAAATACCGGAACCTCTATCAACCGGACTGATTGCCCTGCACTAACACTTTGATTGATGCCCAACAAAAGCTCTTCAAGGGTAAGCTCGCCGGTACTGAGAAATATTGTGCGCCAATGGTAGCGCTTATCCAGTGCACCATCTTGCTGGCTTCTTAATTTTGATACGCCATTGCACAAGTGATAAATTAACTGGCCTATCTCTTGCGCGGGGCATTGCTTAAATTCATCAAGACAAAGCAACATGTTATTTCGCGCACGAGCGATAGATTCAATACCGTTAGATGTTGAGCTCCAAGTCTCCCAGTAGGTTTGATCTGAATAGATACTGGCAGCCACTTTCATCACTGTAGACTTGCCTGATTTTGAGCTGCCGACGATTTGTATTCCAAAGCTCTCCAAATCAGTCCATCCAATAATAGGGGCCGCAAGTGCAGTACATACTGCAAGAATCATGATTGGATTACCTCGGCAATATTTTCCAATATTTTGTTGCCAGTCCAACAATGAGCCGGATTCAACTAAGGTGTCACCAGCAAAATCACCAACATAAACTGCCGGAGTTTCATATCGGCCAATACTCCAATCCGGAGTCACGAATTGGCCGTCCACCCAACCACTTTGTCTCGCGCTGTATGCATGCTTATTACATGGAGTTTCTATTAGGTAGGCTAAAAGAGATTCCCACGAGTATTTTCCTGGCGACAGTTGAAAGCCTGACCTAAGCAGCCTCTTTTTAAATTTCTTTGCGAAGTTGTCATCAACTTCTCCCATTGGTAGTACTTCACGAATCGGTAAGCCAAAGTAGTTTTTCCACTCTAAAAGTCGGCCAAAGTCATCTCGCTTATCGTGGGAAGAGACGATAGCCTTCACTTCTATCGGACCGGAAAGCTTTCTCTCTTCACCATCTTTGTTAAGGGCGTAAATCCCGTCAGGTTTTGCTTTTAGCATTGGTGCTGTTCCTTATAATTCGAAACGCTATATGAGCGTGTGAAACTGTTTAGAACAGGCTGCCATAAAGTCCTTCAGAGTGAGCGCGAAAAACTAGGGTGACTTTAGGAGGGTTTTTTCTAAGCTTGGAAAATACGCTCAAATTTACCCATTTCAGGGGTTTGATTTTCACGTAAAGTATAAGAAAACAGCTGTTTTTGGGCGCCAAGAATTAGGCATGCCTAACTCCTTGGCTCAAAAGAGTGGGTTATTAGTCGAATTTATTGATGTTGTCGCGATTAAAATGAAATAGCAAAGCAAAAAAAATGACCAGCGCCAAAACCATGGCGCATCCGGTAAGCAAAGGAGCCATCACTATATTCTCCCTTCTTTAATTGCTTCAAATAGATCGTGTTTTAGTTTGTCGTAATGTCGAGTAGCGCGAATTGCCAACACCATTAACACCCACATCTGAAACCATTCATATGTTGTCATAGCCGCTCCTATCAATTTTAGTGTCTGGTAATACCGGTAAATACGTGACCTTCCCAGTTACACAGCTCGATAACCCAATTACTGATTTGCTGTCGCTTATTAGGATTATAGCCGGTAAATGGGAATGTTATTTGGGTGCTACGCGCTTTAAATTTAGCAAACGGCTCCAGCCTTACATCCCAGACAACTCCATTTTCGTTGGTGACATCGAACGCAAACACCTTTTGAGATATTAAAGTGAGTAACATTTCCTCTTCGGTATGAACATCTTTATCAAAAGAAAGGCCTAGTGGCTCACATTCGACCTCAATACCACTTAGTCGATGCTTGATCTCTGCCAGCGCGGGTAAAAACGGCCACAACACACAGTTATTAATCAGTTTTTCTTCGGTCATAAAAGCCTCTCCCCAATTTGGCATGCCAAATTGAGCTACAAAATAACCCCTAGTAATAAGTGTCGTATAATTCGCCTCGCGCCTGAGCATCTTCAGCCTCTTGACGAGTCATATGTTCGCCATCAACAATAACATTGCCCATACCGTCATCAAGCTTATCTAGTTGTTCATTTTCTTTACTGCCTGCTCCGTCCCCGCTGAAAATCGCACTAAGAACGAATAAAACTACTACTGCCAAAATACCCAAAAAACCTTCGAAACCCATATTACCTCCAATCCCAATTTGGCATGCCAAATTGAAAGCTAAGTATTCCTTAGTATCCAGACTTCATTAAAGCTAAGAAAATCTTAGTTTTCAATAGCAGATCTCCTACACCAGTTGAAAAGTAATGATGGTTCGCCGTTTCCAACACGGCTAAAGCAAGCAAGAACAAGACTTGGTCTGTCCCAGAAGCAGTTAGGAATAATGGCGGGGATGGATAATTTTGTTGCGTCTGCTCGTATGAACCAATATGAGCGTGGTGTTCACACTCCAGATTTCAAAACAGTAGTAGCGCTTAGTGATGTTCTGAAAGTGCCAACTGCTTTCTTGTATTGCATTGAAGACGAATTGGCAGAAAATATTTTAGATTGGTCAAATAGTCCCAACTGCGCCTAAAGATGTTCACTTTTTAAACTACTCGTGACAGTATAGATTTCTGGGCAATATGAAGGCCCAGTCCAAATATTTGTATTAATTAATCTGATGGAGCAGAAATATGGCCGTGAAGCATGTACCAACTGGAATTGTTCATAAGGGAAGTAAAGGTGGGACAACAGGATGTGGTTTTGATACTAAAAAGGAAGCTACCCACTGGGTAGAATCCCACTCTAAAATCAACTGTGATAAAAACGGTTGTAAAAACTGAAGTTTCGTTGAGCAGTAAGCTAGGGCGAAGTTAGTTTCTTCGCCAATTAAAAATTAGGCATGCCTAATTTTAACTGCCCAAGTAGGCATAGGTGATCTTCAAACGTTCATGACCTAACTCTTGGCTAATTTGCTCACGGACTTTGGTATCGTGCTCATAATCGGTTGGCGAGAGCTCTCTTCTATGCGGACCACCATCGGCAGGGCATTTCCAACCTGTAAGCTCTAAATAACGCTCCCTTGCGTAATGATGACGCAGCCCGTGATTTTTATTTAATCCAACTCGAATTGTTTCGCGGTCGTACTGCTCCATTTGTGACTTATAGTTTTTGTCAGGTTCGATAAGTGCGCCTTTAGTAACAGCGGCAATATCACGAATAAGCTGTTGTTGAGATTCTTTTAAAATCGGAATTTTGCGGTATTTGCCACCTTTGGCCCATGAGCCTTTAATTTGTAGAGTGTTAGCGTTTATCAAAGCGTAAGATAAGCTGAATTTCATACACTCCTCTTTTCTGAGCCCAAATTCTTGCTGCAAACGCAGGGAAAGCTTGATTAAGTCACTCTTGATCTTCGCATGCTTATCCATGTCTAACGTTTTTGACTTGCCAATGGGGTTGTTGCGAACTCTTGGAATACCGTAATCATCATTGCTACGTGAACAGATATTAGGTTTACCTATTTTTTCGGCAATCCAACGCAATGCGGCCACTCTGTTTTTTATTGTTTTTGCCGCTAAACCTTCATCTTGCCAACGTGTAACAAGATGATTGATATGCTTGGTTTTAAGGCCGGTCGGGTCTTTTAATCTATAACCATGTTTGAGTAGCTGCTTTGCAGCAAGGTTTAAAACTTTGCTTCGGGTAGCTCTAGTGCTAAAGCTACTTTCGCGGTGTGTGTCGTTCACCATTTGGTGAAGACGATATCCTAATTGGCTCATTTCATGTTCCTCATAAATTTAAAAACTAATTTTTGAAAATATTGAGAAAAACACCAAACCGAAGACCAGGGGGCGAAATGCCAAAATAGGTAAGTTTTAAAGCCATATGAACGGTGCGTAACCGAGCATATTGTCATAAGACATAAAGGCTAACTGGTCTAAAGCAACAAAGCTGAGCCGTGTGATTTCTGTTGAAATACAGCGCGAACTACTGTGGTTTATATTTGTGTTGTTTATAGTGGGGTGGTCGTGTGACCCATAATGCTGAGAATGCAGCTCCTCAGGAACGTGTTGCGGGCAGTGGAAACGCCCTTTTTCTTGATGCTCATGTCGAGCTAATTCATAAATAAAATTATCACAGTGATCAGAGATTGCAACACCTTTTTGACGCGTTCAAATCTCCATCCCTCTTCTGGCCCTGCAATTTTTCAGGGCGGATTGGGTGTCGAGGCATCATGAGCAGTGGCCTCGACGTGCGACTCTGCGAGTCGTCCCTACCTCTTTCGAGTAGGGACGACTCGTCGCCAATCCGCCTTCAAAAAAACCGGGGAAAACTTAGGGGGGGTTTTCTGGCGCACAATTTAGAAAGGTCAGTTATAGTTCAAGTCGGTGGCTGCACACCAGCCCCGTCGACTTACAGACGACCTCTACCTAGGTGGCCGTATGGCTAATGGTACAACCGGGCGTTGCCCATGAGGTGAGTAATCCAAGTAGGTGTTTTTAGGGTTTTTAGCATCTACCGTCTCAAAGGATAGTCGTATCTAGATAGATACGCGGCTTTAGTTTTTACTGTAAGCGTCACAGGTGTGCAGCTACCAATCAAAATAAGCGTCAATTCCGTCGTGCCTGCTTGAAAAAAACCACACTCCAACTACAATGACTGTTTTTATATACAGCTATTAACAAGCATTGATTTACTGAAATCAAAGCGGGATAATGGCGCCAAATTGGCGCCATTATGAGTCAGCAATGAACAAATCCATAGACGCATCTCGAATTAGTTTACGCCTTTCTAAAGAGTTATTTGAAGAAATCGATGTAGTACGCAAAAAAAGGCCTGGGAACATTTCAAGAAATACTTGGATAGCTGAGGCAATTAGAGAAAAGCTAGAACGCACTAAGAAGGGTAGCGAGGAGTAGCTAATGAGAACTTTTTATGAATTCTTCTCTGGAGGAGGAATGGCGAGAGCAGGACTTGGTGAAAACTGGGAATGTCTTTTTGCGAACGACTTCAGTCAAAAAAAAGTCGATACATACATAGCCAACTGGGGAGACAAAGATATTGTATGCGACGATGTATCGAATATAACTACTCATCAATTAGAAGGACAAGCAGATTTAGCGTGGGCATCCTTCCCTTGCCAAGATCTTTCCCTTGCTGGTTCTGGAGCAGGGCTTAGTGGCGAGCGCTCGGGAACATTCTGGGGATTTTGGAAATTAATCACTAGTTTAAGACGGGAAAATAGAGCACCAAAGGTCGTTATTCTTGAGAATGTTTGTGGTGCTCTAACATCACATGAAGGTAAAGACTTTGCTGCAATTTGTAGTGCGCTAAATGAAGCCGAATATAACTTCGGCGCAATCATCATAGATGCGATTAATTTCCTACCTCAGTCAAGACCAAGACTATTTATCATTGCAACAGACACTTCCGTAGATTTAGATAAGTCCATTTTGTCGGAAAGTTTTGATCCTGTTTGGCATTCCAAATCAATTGTAAGTGCTTTTAATAAGTTACCAATTGAACAGAAACCAAAATGGAAATGGTGGAACCTTCCACATCCGCAAGAAAGAAGGCTGTCATTCGCAGATATCATCGAAAAAGATCCTAAAAGTGTAAAATGGCATTCCGAAGAAGAAACCCAAAAAATAATGGGAATGATGAGTGACCTTCATATAAAGAAGGTTCGTTCTGCTCAAGCTTCAGGTGATTTGAAAGTTGGTTCTATCTATAAACGTACTCGTCCCGATGGACACGGTGGAAGAATCCAAAGAGCGGAGATTAGGTTCGACGATGTCGCAGGTTGTTTACGAACACCAAGTGGGGGATCTAGCAGACAGTTAATAATGATTGTTGAAGGTTCTAAAATAAGGACTAGATTGCTCTCAACACGCGAAGCTGCAAGATTAATGGGGCTCCCAGAACAATATAAATTGCCAGAAAAATATAACGAGGCATATCACTTAGCTGGCGACGGTGTTGCCGTTCCAGTGGTAGAGTATCTTTCTAAAAATATTGTAGAAAAATTAATACCACTCAGTAGGAATAGGAAAGCAGCTTAGTATGGAGTTCTTGGGTCAGTTATCAGCGTTTTATAAAAAGTATAAATTTAGAAGCAAAGGGGCGCTCTGTGTAGCACTTGTTGTTACGCAGCATGCTAAGGAAAAAGGGTTGCCCCTCAAGCCAGACCAACTTCTCACTGAAAAAGGTGGGCAAGTATTGGGGCTAGGCAAAGCCGCAGTTCAAAAAGTTCTAAAAAAGCATGGAATTGATCGGGTACTCGCAGCGGAGGGTGGACGGACCAGTCGTGGCAGCATTGAAAACATGAAAACCTACGTTGAATTTTTAAACTCCCATAAATCCGAAATCGGCTTTAAGTTAGATATTGTAGAAGATTTTTGGATAGAACGTGTTCATGAATTCTTCGCCGGCAAACCTTTTAAGATTAAACTTGATACTTCTAGAAGCTTAAGAACTCTAGTCAGAGACGTTGTTGAACAAGCAGAAGAAAGACAAAAAAATAATCCAGGAATGCAGTATGCAGGTGCTGTTCTTCAACATATTGTTGGAGCGAAGTTAGATTTAGCGTTGGGAGAAATAGGCTTATTTGATCACAATAGCTTTTCAACTTCAGACGCGCAATCTGGTAGAGCGGGTGACTTCTACATAGGTGATGTTGCAATACATGTAACAACGGCTCCTGGAGAAGCTGTTATAGCTAGGTGCAGAGACAACTTAGATGATGGCCATCGCCCGATTATTGTGACAACGCAAAGAGGTCTTACTGCAGCAGAGGTTTTAGCTGAAAATGCAGGATTAGGAGAAAGAATCGATGTATTTGAAGTTGAACAGTTTATTGCTCTTAATTTGTATGAACTGGGTAAATTTGCATCAGATGGACGCCGTATTGCAGTCAAAGATTTAGTAGCGAGATACAATGAGATAATTGATAGTGTCGAAACCGATCCAAGCCTAAAAATAGATGTTAAAAATTAGACTATTTCTAACGAATCGATGGAGAGGCCATTGACTAGGGCTAGGACACAAAGCTAATTCGATTAAAATTATCAGGACACATTCATCACTTCTCCCTATGATAAAGATGAAGCAGCAAGTAAGGAAACTTTGCAATGAAAATTGCCTGTATAGACATCCAAAATTTTCGAAAATTAAAAAGCTGCCGCGTAGATATTGCCGAGACTAGTACGATATTTGTCGGTGCAAATAACAGCGGTAAAACATCAGCGATGGATGCGCTGATTATGTTTTTAAAGAAAGCAAAACAAAAAGAACTTGCCACCACCGACATTACCTTATCCAATTGGAGCAGCATCGAACAAATCGGAACAGATTGGCTAAGCAAAGGTGAAGAGCAACATCCAGATTTGACACGAGATATTTGGCGCAGACAACTACCTTCTATAGATGTTTGGTTAGACGTTGATGATTCACATATCCACTATGTCAGCCATCTCTTGCCAAATCTGGATTGGGACGGAGGCTTGCTGGGTGTTAGGTTTATTTTAGAACCTAAAGATCCGGAGGAATTATACAAATCTTACGTGTCTGCACGCTCAACAGCGCAAGACACCATAGCATTTCGTCAATCAGAAATTGATAGCAACAGCTCGCCATCTTTAATATTGTGGCCAAAATCGATGCGTGATTTTTTGGATAAAAAGCTCCAGAAATATTTCACTATCAATGCTTATGTATTGGACCCAGATTTAGCGCTAGGATCTTCACCGCAACCCTTCACAGAGTTCATGGAGGCCATGGACAGCGATCCGCTTGATGGTTTAATTAAAATTGACATTATCAACGCACAACGGGGATTTTCAGATCCCAACTCGGGTGAAGGAACCGCCAACAATGATCGGCGTTTATCAGTACAGCTAAGAAGCTATTTTGACAAGCACCTCAATCCCAATGAGCTTCCTGAAGCGAGCGATCTAGACGCTCTCGAAGCAATGGAAGCAGCCAGAATTGCATTTGATGAAAAGTTGAAGCTCAGCTTCAGTAATGCGATAGGGGAACTGGAAGGACTTAATTACCCAGGTTTTAGTGATCCCCAAATTTTGCTATCAAGTAAAGTAAACCCTTTAGAAGGCTTGAATCATGACTCCGCGGTCCAGTTCAATGTATTGCGAACTGATACTCCCTCAATCGAAGGATTCTGCTTGCCAGAAAAATATAACGGACTCGGTTATCAAAACCTCATTTCAATGATTTTCAATCTCATACGTTTCCGAGATGAATGGATGCGAGTAGGTAAAGCGGGTAGACGTGAAGAAAACATCAGCAAACCGATAGAGCCACTTCACCTCATGCTGATTGAAGAACCTGAGGCCCACTTGCACGCACAAGTACAACAGGTCTTTATTAAGAAAGCATACAGCGTTCTAAGAGCTCATTCAGATCTTGGAGAAAAAGTACACTTTTCCACTCAAATGCTTGTGAGTACGCATTCTAGCCATATCGCTCATGAAGCGGATTTTGCAGGCTTACGCTATTTTCGGAGAAACCAGCCAGTAAATACGCATGACGTTCCCTGTGCTTACGTCGTAAATATGTCATCCATATTTGGAATTGCGCGAAAGCGACAACTCAAAGGGAAGGATCCTAACGAACAAAAAAAATTAGAAACTGCTCAGTTCGCAACACGATATCTAAGAACAACGCACTGCGACCTTTTTTTCGCAGATGCAGCAATGCTAGTTGAAGGTCCTGCTGAGCGAATGCTGGTGCCGCATTTTATCAGAAAACACTATCCCAGCCTAGATAGAAGCTACATCTCACTTCTCGAAATAGGCGGCAGTCATGCCCATCGCTTGCGTCCGTTAATTGAAGCACTAGGGATTCCAACGCTGATCATTACTGATTTAGATTCACAGGTGAAGGAAGAAACTGGAAAAAATAATGCTGAAGGTGAACCTATATTCAGGACAAGCAAAGCCAGGCCTCAAGCAGGACAAAATCAACTAACTGGAAATGATACGCTAAAGAGTTGGATTCCAGCAAAAGCGGATTTGGACGAAGTCGTAACTATTCCTCCAGAGCAGAAAATTGCAAGCTGCGGAAAGGTTCGGGTGGCCTACCCCTCAATCACTCCTATCGCCTTTACGTCAAATGAAGTGCAACCTATAGCGCAAGAATCGGCCATTCCATACACATTCGAAGACGCTTTAGTGCTAGCCAATTTATCTACCTTCAAAGGTATGACCTGTAAAACTGGTCTCATTAAGAAAATGGCTAATGCTACTCAGAAAACAAATCTCATAGATGCCTGTGAAGAAATGTTTAATGCATTAGATAAAAGTGCAAAGAAAGCAGAGATGGCAATGGATCTACTTTACTCTGTAGACCCCTGCACCTTTGTACCACCACTGTACATAAAAGAGGGGTTAGACTGGCTCAAAACGACACTTGAGGGGCTTTCTCAACCTGAATCGTCTCAGGAGGTCGAATTATGACAAACGTCCTCCCTCCGGCATCTGTTGATGATGAGATATATAGTTGTCTTAACCTTGACTCCCCACGGAGCTTTTTTCTGTTCGCCGGTGCAGGCTCAGGAAAAACACGCTCATTGGTTGAAGTACTCAAGCGGTTTCGCGAGCACAACTTACATCGACTGCAAGTGAATGCTCAGCAAATAGCAATCATTACATACACCAATGCAGCATGTGAGGAAATCAAACGTCGTTTGGAGTTTGACCCAACCTTCAGTGTTTCCACAATTCACAGCTTTACTTGGAAGCTGATAAAACCTCACCAAAACGACATTAGAGAATTGCTTAGAGTCAAACTTCAAGCAGAAATAGCAAAGCTTGAAGAGGCACAGAGCAAAGGTCGGGATGGCACAAAGGCAGCAGCAGACAGGCCTCGACAAATTGCATCTAAACAAAAGCGGCTTGACTCCCTCGATAGTATCAGGAAGTTTTCATACGATCCCAATGGGGAAAATACTGGCAAGGACTCTCTAAACCACGCCGAAGTAATAGGTATGACAGCCGAAATGCTGACAAACCGACCTCTTTTGCAGAAAATTCTCATTCGTAAGTATCCTATTCTGCTTGTAGACGAAAGTCAGGACACCAAGAAAGAGCTTGTAGAGGCACTGTTTACTGTCCAAGCGTCTCATAAAAAGCAGTTTTCCATGGGACTATTTGGCGATGTTATGCAGCGGATTTACAACGACGGCAAGGAGAATTTAGGCGAAGGTCTACCTGAAGACTGGCTGACGCCAAAGAAGGTATACAACTATCGCTGCCCAAGACGTGTTGTTAGGCTGATAAATAGAATTCGTGAGGATGTTGACCAAAATCTCCAGCAGCCAGCCAATGACAAGGAAGGCTTTGTTCGGCTATTTATTGCAGATGTCAGAGGCGGAGTTGACAAGGCTTTATTTGAAAATTCGGTTTGCAAAGAAATGGCAAAAATTACTGGAGATGCACTGTGGATAGAAGATAAAGGAAGCAAAAAAACCCTAACTTTAGAGCATCATATGGCAGCAAGACGGGGAGGCTTTTCCAGCTTCTTCGAGCCACTGTATGAAGTTGACAAAATCAAGACGAGTTTACTTGATGGTACACATGCGTGTGTCACGTTTTTTTCAGAGAGAGTTCTACCGCTATTCAGCAGTCTGAAATCAGGGAATCGCTTTGAAATTAGTAGGATTTTAAACAAACATTCTCCTCTTATCTCTTCAGAACACTTGCAAAAAAGTACCAACCCCAAAGCAGATCTAGCTAAAGCTAAAAATGGCGTGGATAGTCTCCATGCTTTATGGAATAAGACTGCCGACCCTACCCTAGTCACCGTGCTTAGAGAGGTACATCGCAGCGGGCTATTCCGCTTACCTGAACTGTTGGCAGTTATCGCTGCAAGAGAGGAAGAGAAGTACAACGAACCAGAGAGTGAAGATGATCTAGACCCCATCATCGATGCATGGGACAAAGCTCTTAAAGCTAGATTCAGTGAATTTATAGCATATGTACAGTACATTTCTGACGAATCAGGGTTCGGCACGCATCAAGGCATAAAGGGGCTTGAATTCCCTCGTGTAATGGTCGTTTTAGATGACGAAGAGGCGCGTGGCTTTTTATTCAGTTATGAAAAGCTATTTGGAGCCAAGCCCCTTACAGCAACTGATCAACGAAACCAAAGAGAGGG
Source organism: Alteromonas sp. NFXS44 (assembly GCF_040148705.1). Lineage (NCBI taxonomy): Bacteria > Pseudomonadati > Pseudomonadota > Gammaproteobacteria > Alteromonadales > Alteromonadaceae > Alteromonas > Alteromonas sp. NFXS44. The sequence continues at coordinate 1,061,228 of NZ_JAGDEA010000012.1, forward strand.
AAAAGAGACAGGTATTGATCGCACCAGAAGGCTATTTTATGTAACTTGCAGTAGAGCAGAAGATAGCTTAGCTGTTATTGCTTATACAAATGAACCTGATGAAGTTAATAAAACAGCAGTCAATCGTGGCTGGTTTGATGAGGAGGAGATTATTCTTCTTACTACAACCAAAAAGAGTGAGTAGTAGTTATTAATATTGAGAATTAACCGAACCAGCCCGTGAATCAAAAAGTAACTAACTTGGAATTAGTTGAATTAACAATGGATATTCATTCTTTAAGCAGCAACGAAAAATAAGTAGTAAGCCCTAAACCACTTCGTTCAAATCCAGTCAAGCCATAAATCGGAACCCCGCAAGCGGGGCCCCCTTGCTACGCAACCCTTCGGGCGATTTCTAGCTTGACTGGCTTTTCTCTGCGTAGTCTGTTTTGGCCATGAGGTATGGCGCGCCTTTAGGCGACAAGCGCCTAAAACTTACCAACCTCATAGCGAAAGGGGCTTATATGAAATCTATGGACTTTATAAACAGGGCTAAAAAAGTAGAGTTTGCTGATATAGCAAGGTCGGCAAAACCGATTGAACGTACCACTCTTAAGCGCGTTCGGCCTAGCGATAAATGTTACCTGGTTAAAGCAGGCAGTAAGTTACAATTCTGGATCACTCGTGATGATTGCTTGTTATCGGTGAATGTCTCTCTGCACTCACCATTTTGTGTCTGTAAAGACGCTGATAGTTAGTTATGTTTCCCATATCCCAACTTTCCCAGTTAAAAATTAAGCATTTTTTTAATTTTTTTATAAATTTTTTCGATTTCTTTATGGTGAGTACACTGGTGAGTAAGAGGGCTTAAAAACGGGGCAAAAACACGTTGCAGGCCCTGTCATTACTGAAATCGTGAAATTTAAAACGATAAACAGATCCAGAACATCGAATAGTTTTTTACCCGCCCAATAATGTCTTAAGAGCCCTGTTTTTTACTTGTAAATCCAGGGCTTTTTTTATTTTCCCGTCCAAATAGGCTTGCAGATGTCCGTTACCAGTTGCTGTTTAAGTGGTGGGCAAAACTAACCGCATCTCAGGTGCGGCCTTATGCTCGCACTACAACAGTAAACAAAAATACATTTATGATAATGGCCTATGTTTTGCGTAAGAAAATCTGACATGTCGTCTGATCTGTTAAGTTTGAATACTCAGGACTAGCTCATGTCAAATGGATTTTTTGGCTTATCATCATGAAGTAGCTCAGATGCGATGGCCTTCACCTCACTCTGAACGTACGCCCAATACTCCGGGTTATCTAATGTTCTTTCTTTAATTCGTTTGGGGATAAAACGACTCATTTCCACAATGAAGTCATTATGTACTTCCTCTTCCGACATTAGCCTGGTTAACGCAGAAGAGAGCGCCTGTCGAAAGTCATCTGTGAGCTTGTATCGGGCGTTGAGTTTCTTTTCAACCAATTTCCCGGATAAATCTATTCCGCGCTGCTTAATCCAAACAATATCCCAGATATCACGAGGTTTGATACGCCTTGCCCGATACGCTAACGCAATAAGCTTATCAGCCAGAGTTTCTTGTAGTGACTGAACCGGAACAAGAATGCCTTCAGTCGGCACGACAATGTCAAAGTGATTGATTAAAGGACGTTTTTCTATATCGAATGAGGGTATTGCACAGACATCTATATGCATTTTTTGTCTTGGTAAATCAGGACGATTAGGCTCTTTCACGATACTAATCTTCCACGAAACGGTATCCCCTTGTTGCTCCTCGGAGGGCTTGTTTACCCAAACTTCAGTTTCATACTTCTTTTGAATATAGGCCTGTATCTCGGACTCCAATCCCTCAAACTCAGAGGGTTTGAAGTCATGACCACCGTTGAAATCAAGATCTTCTGACAATCTGCTGCTGTTGTAACACATGCGTAATGAGGTGCCGCCAATAAAGGTTAATCGCTGCATAACGCCTTGTTTGATCAGCACGTCCATAATGTCATGATGCAAAATCTCTTTTTCTATCACGGGCGTGACTGCTGCATAGTCGGGGTTTGACTGTACGATTTGGTGAATTTGTTGCTTCAGCATGCTTTATCTCCTACACGCCCATGCTTAGCCGTCCAGCATGTGTAGATTACGGCGGCAATGCTTAAGATCGGCAACCGCTTGCTCTTTGAATGCGCGATACATTTTGATGTCAGGATCATAATACAAATTAGGGGCGATTTGATCGACTGGCCTTTTAGTATGGGTAAACTCGATCACGCCGTAAGGCGTATCAAAACACCCGTTTCGACCTTTAGTTACCACCGTGATCCTGCCTATCACAATTTGCGAAATGTCGCCGGTATGACTGAGCTGGCTTTCTAAGCTGATGTAATTCAACACGTCGCTACGTAACTTTTTGATGATTTTATAAATGGCGGTTTGAGGCTCAGGGGGGGTAATCATACTTTCGTAAAAACCTTTCACCACCCGTCTAAGCAATCCCTTCTTTGCGCTATCTGCGAGGAGTTTTCTGAAAGCAGGATCACATGGCACGCCCATCATAAAAGCCAGTTCAGTTGCACTGTGAATACCTCCGCCAGCGCGAACCGCTTTCGCGAATACGTTTAGTAGCTCATCAGATTTTGACAAAGGTCTACACTATGTTACCAATAAGGTAATCTAGTGTAGACCTTTGATAATACTAATACAACCTTTTGGTCTACACAACATTACTTTATGGGTAACAACCTGTTGACTTACAGGTGAACACATTGGCTTTCGATTGTCAAAACAGAAGGATTATAGTGACGGGGGGTATCCCCGGTTAATTACTGTCCTGTTTTATTTTTTTATCCTTCATCATAAACGCCACCATTTCACTGGCGACTGCCCTGATCACATTTACACAGACTGAGTTGCCAAATTGTTTGTAGATTTGGCCCTGGGATACGGCATCAACGATGAATGCCTCGGGAAAGCCCTGTAATCGAGCACATTCTCTTGGTGTCAGTTTACGCGGATTCTTGTTCACTGCGCTCTGGTCAATCAGGATCTCGGACCCGTCTTTATAATAGCGGGCACTGATCGTGTTGGTGTAGGCGCTGTCGGGCGTAAACAGTGAATAACCGAACCCGTTACCTTTTTGTTTATGCTCCGCTTTACGCTTCTGATGGCCCGCCCAGAGTCTGTCTGACAAGGTGTACCGATCATCTTTAGTTGCCAGTTCAGGCGCACTTTCAAGAATATCGCCCACACGGGTTGGTGTGTTTGGTGGTTCCGGCCAGCGAAAATGTGCGTTGATATCCGCTTCGCTGAAATGATCTTTATCGAAGCCGATGATAAATACCCGTTCACGATTTTGCGGGGCACCGAAATCTGCCGCCCGCAGCACTTTATAGTCCACCCAGTAATTCAGCTTATCTGAGAGGGCATGGCGTGCTTCCTCACTGAGAGGCATATCATCCGGTATACTCTGATCAAAATCTCCACGCAGGATAGCCTCAATGGTTTTAAGTGTCCGGCCCTTATCATGGCCTTTAAGCTGCTTTACGTTTTCCAGCAGGAATGCTTTCGGGCGCTTTTCAACAAGGATGCGCTGAATTTCAAAAAACATGGTGCCGCGGGTATCGCTGAACCCTTTTTTCAGACCTGCCTGCGAAAATGCCTGACAGGGAAACCCGCCCAACAGCACATCGTGATCCGGAATATCTGCCGCGCGGATTTGGGTAATATCGCCGTGGGGCATTTCACCGTAGTTCGCAAGATACGTTTTTTGAGCAAATTTATCCCATTCTGAAGTAAATACACACTTACCTCCCAACTCTTGAAATGGGAGCCGTATACCACCCACTCCTGCAAAGAGATCGATAAATTTAAAGTGGTATTCTGAGCCGGTAGCTGCGAAAGGCGCTTCTCTGGCTAGTTGCACCATGCGTTTTTCCAGGGTTCTCACTGCTTCTGCTTTTTTAGCCGAAGGCAGGTGCTCGCCATTTTCCCAACCGCGAACTGTCCGCTCGCCCTGATTGCCCAACCCCAAAAGATTTGCAAATTCTGTTCTGCCTAATCCCAGCCGCTCACGTATACACCTGATATCATCATCGTTAAGATTCTGGTTTTGTTTACTCATGGGGAGACTTCTGTTTATCCGGTTTTTATCCCTGCGAGGTTAGCATCAGAACAGATCAGCTACCAGCGCTTTGTCATTCAAAACGGAAGGAAACTTTTATTGGCAGACGTACACGACAAAACTACACGAAGTAAAAACATGTCTGCGATAAAAAGCAGAAATACAAAACCGGAACTACTGGTCCGGCGGGCTTTGTTTGCCAGAGGGTACCGTTACAGGAAAAATGTTAAGCGGTTACCGGGCTCGCCGGACATTGTGTTACCCAAATACAGAACCTGTATTTTCGTGCACGGCTGCTTCTGGCACATGCACGAACAGTGTCATCTGGCACACTTGCCGGAAACAAGAACAGCATTCTGGCTCACCAAACTTACGCAGAATACAGTGCGGGATAAACGCCATCAGCACTACCTGCTTAGTCAGGGATGGAAGGTAATTATTGTTTGGGAGTGTGCCCTGAAGGGTGTTGGCAAGCTGCCTTTTGAAGAAGTCATATCACGACTTGAGAAACTCATCCATATGAAGCACGGCCTTAAAAGAGCACTGGAAATACGCTGAAAGCAGAGACGTTTGTGACCACCCGCAAGTAATGTACTATACCGCTTTAGCAAAAGGAGAATGAGATGAAACGGTTAAGTTGTTGCTTATTGTTTATGCTGTCACTGTCGGTGTCAGCCAGTCCTCAGGAAGAAGTCAGCAACGTGCTGGATAAGTTTCATCAGGCTGCATCTGATGCCAGCTTCACCACGTATTTCAGCCTCTTTTCAGCCAATGCAGTGTTCATCGGTACCGATGCGGGAGAAACCTGGCCGGTTGATGACTTTAAAGCCTATGCGAAGCCATATTTCGATAAGGGGCAGGGTTGGACCTATCATCCCCGCGACAGGCATATTTATTTTTCTGCTAACGGCGACACAGCCTGGTTTGATGAACTTCTTGATAATGCCAGCTATGGTGTAACGCGGGGAACCGGTGTACTGGTGCTTGAAAACGATGAATGGAAGATTGCCCAGTATCATCTGACCATCCCTGTGCCTAATGGTCTGGCGAAAGAGGTAGTGAAGATGATTCGTCAAACTGACAACACATCTCAGAAATAACTTTTTGCGTTAAAAAATGGCCGGACGGTTGTTTCAATGCGTCCGGCATGTTGGTCTAGCGTGAATTACTTTGCGTCACAGGCTGGATTTTCAGTTCAACGCGACGGTTAATCTGACGGTTTTCAGCCGAAGTATTAGGCACTTTTGGCTGATACTCTCCCAGACCCACTGTGGTCACCCGGGTAGGATTAACATTGAACGTGGTCAGCAGATTCTTAACAGATTGCGCACGGCGCTCTGACAACGTCTGGTTGTAAGATTCTGCGCCGGTGTCATCGGTATGACCTTCGATAAGCAGCACCGTTTTCTCGTACTGATTTACCACCGTTGCCACATCCTGCAAGACAGGATTGAAATTAGGACTGATAGACGCACTGTTAGTGGCGAACGTAATATCACCCGGCATAATCAGGCGCAGGTTATCCCCTTCCCGAACTACCTGTACGCCGGTGTCAGCCAGTTGCTCGCGCATTTCTTCTTCCTGGCGATCCATATAGTTACCAATCGCACCACCGGCAATAGCACCGACCACGGCACCCCAGGCATAACGGCTTTTGTCGTTATCCCCGGTCGCTTTACCCAACAGTGCACCGACGACAGCGCCGATCCCTGCACCTTTTTGCGTATTGTTAGGGCTTGTTGCACAACCACCCGCGATCAAAGAAGCGGTGATGAGTCCGACTGCGAAGACTTTCTTCATGATATCCCTCTTAAGATAATTACAACTGTACCGGTCAGGACAGCAAGACCTGTTCCATCATCCGGTTTAACGCCAAAATACGCGCCGGCAAATGAATACAAGCTGAATGGCTTTATCCGCAGGGGATAAACGGGAAGTTAATTGCGATGATTGCACACACCGGCGGGTAAAATGTTCCCGGTGGTGTATGTAATTAAAGACAAATCAGGGAGAGATGTTCTGTGCAAAAAACTGGTTGAAGTTAATTTTGTAGTCACTGGCTTTTACCGCTTTTTCAATTTTTACCCGCTTATCATGGGCAAGGTCGATATCCCGCGGAGTAACATAATGATTACCGGTCAGTGAATAGAATACTTTAACAACCGGTGTCAGCGGAGAATCATTCTGTGACAACACCATAGCCAGTTTATCGTTAGACAGAAGCACCAGACTGCCTACGGGATAGACGCCCATACATTTGATAAATTGCTGAACAAGTGCCTGGTCAAGCTTATGAGGACATTCACCGATAAGGATCTGGAAAGCCCGCTGGCTCGGCATACCGGCTTTGTAGCAACGGTCAGCAGTTAGCGCATCGTACATATCTGCAACTGCCAGCATACGCCCTGCAGTGCTGATATTGTCACCTTTTGTTCCTGCCGGATAACCAAATCCGTCAAGACGCTCATGATGTTCACTGACGGTTCTGATGAGGTCCGGGTTAAGATTTACCTCATGCAGGGCATCCACACCATATTCGACGTGCTTCTTCATCACGTCCATTTCTTCATCAGTGAGTCTGCCGGGCTTATGCAGGATCTCATCCGGCACACGAATTTTGCCCATATCATGAAGGAATCCGGCAAAAGCCAGTTCCTGTACTTCGTCATCAGACATTCCCATATGACGCGCAAAATTAGCGAGAATAATGGCAACGTTTAACGAATGCTCCAGCAGGTAATCATCTTTCTCACGGATGCGGGTAAGGCAAAGCAGTGCGTCAGGGTTACGCTCGACTGAAGCCACAAGGTTTTGCGAAAACTCACTGGGAATACGGTCGTCGAAAGGTAGTCCCTGCTGTACAGCTTTCAGTAAGGTTCTTTGAATTTCCTTACCCTGTTTATACAGATCTTCTGCCCGAGCCAGTTCGGACGTCAGGCTCACACGGGGCTTTTTCTTCGCCGGAACCGGTTCTTCTGCAGGCACTGGCACAGCGCCTTCTTCATCGGGTTCGAATTGCTTTGATAAATCGATAACGAGTTTGAGGACGCCGCGTTTTCGCAGAGATTCCACCACAGCCTTACGGGCAACCCGCCCCTGGCTTTTGATTTTCACTTTTCCTGACTGCTCAATGATTTCATTGACGTACATGCCGGGCGCTAATTCGTCTATTGTAATTGTTTTAAATACGCTGTCGGTCACTTGCTATCACACCATGGAATAAATGAGTCTGTACACTGATAGCTCTGTGGCCACATTCAGTACTTCAATGTAAAGAGTATAGTTGCCATATCAGGTTGCCACTGACAATTTCGCAGTTTCACCCGATTATCTTTCACCATGACTCCTTCAGCCATGAGTAACTCCCCTTGCTCCTTCGCTTTCTCAGAGCCGGGCGGAAAGGCTATTTTCCCGTCAGCCCGTAAAACACGATGCCAGGGAACCGGTTCTCCATTGAAATCAGCACGCAATGAACGACCTGCCAGCCGCGCTCTGCCGGGCAGACCGGCAAGATCCGCAATTTGCCCGTAGGTAGCAACCGACCCTTCCGGCACGGCCATAACGGTTTGCAGTATTTGCTTCACTTTGTCGTTGTTGCCAGTATCGGCCATAATGCGCTTTTATTTTCCAATAGAGTGTTCGAATGCGTCCATATTGCTCAGTTTGCCGCTATCCGCAAAAAACCTGTGTATGCAACGCAGTGACGCAGATTTATACACCTGTTCAGTTTCTCATCATTCAGCATGAGAAAGAAGCCATTCACGCAAAAAATACTGCTATATTAGTACAGCTGTGTTTACCTGATACACCCATACTTTCCGCAGGCGCTGATGAGGCGGAAATAGCCGTGGCAGATGCTCTTGATAATGCGGGATCTCCGGCGGTGATTTATCCGTCTCCGGAAAGCACTTCTTTAGAAAAGACACCACAATCAGGTACGCACGATCTCTTCATTCTGCTGGATGGAAGCTGGCGTCAGGCTTACGGATTGTGGCAACGTTTTACACAGCTGCATCCGCTTCCCCAGTATCATTTCAGTCATGCCGGCCCGAGTGATTACCGCATCAGGCACACCCGCTCAGAATCGGGCTTATCTACGCTTGAAGCTGTGGCGCATGTGATGAAAGAAACGACAGAGACAGATCCGGCGCCGTTATACCGGTTACAACAGTTTATGCAGGCGCAATGGCAGGGACCTGCGGCACACCTGCGCCGCAAGTAAAGAAGGTTCAGCCGGCTTTCATCGGCGTGTAGCCTTTGTGATCTTCAACCAGTTTCAGCCAGTTATTCACCGCCGGATAGGCTGACAGATCGAATCCGCCTTCGTGGGCCACATGGGTATAAGCGTATAAACTGATATCAGCCAGTGACAGTTGTGAGCCGGTCAGAAAAGGGGTGCGTGAAAGTTGATCTTCCATGACTGCCAGCGCTTTGTGCCCGCCAGCCTGTTTAGCTTCATATTCAGCTTTACGTTCTTCGGGTAACCCCAGATATAAATTAATGAACCGGGCTACCGCAATATAGGGCTCATGGCTGTATTGCTCAAAGAACTGCCACTGCAGCATCTTAGCCAGATCGAAAGATGAACGGGGAATGAGCGCGGAACCTTCGGCAAGGAAGTTTAAGATAGCATTTGATTCGGACAGCGTGCGGCCATCCTCCATTTCCAACAGCGGGATTTTGCCGTTCGGGTTCTTCTGCAAAAACGCTGGGGTTTGCGTTGCCCCTTTTAAAATATCGACTTCTTCCCAGTCGACTTGTTTACCCAGTATGGAAAGTAATAATTGAATTTTATAGCAGTTTCCGGAACGGCTATCTCCATAAACCAGCATGACCAACTCCTTTTTATCTACAGCACTCCAGCTTACTGACGTTTCTATCAGGTCACAAGATGTTCAATATAAATTAATGTCATCCAGGAAGCAGGGATTAGAAAGACGACGCTCAGCATGCGTTTACACTGTTCAAACGTAACGGGTGTAGCAGTAATGTTTTCCACTTCTTCGATTTCCTGCTGAATCGCGTTGCGCCGTTCGTGATTAATGCGATCACTTTCGTTTTCACAGTAAATGGACGTCAGCCCGCGGGTCAGTTGATCCATTATCTTTTGCTTTTTTGCGCCGATAAGCCGGTACACCTTTACAGCAGGCATAATGAGATACACTGTCAAAGACGATGAAAACAGGGTCACTATGGCAAGATCGATTGCCGGTATATCTTTTTTAAACCAGAAAACGGGAATGATGATCAACGCAGTGATACTGAACAGGGCATTCTCCATCGACAGTAGCGACACTCTTTTCAATGCTTTCAGTTCGCTGCTGGTGGCAATATTAATATGAATGAAATGCTTCATCATGTAGTGAGTGGAATAGATCATCTGAAACAGGAAAAGCCAGAAAAAGAACCAGAAAGGTACTGCAATCAGATCAAGCACCAGAACCTGCATGTTCATATCGAAGGCAACCAGTTCTTCACTCATGATATAGACAGCCGTCATAGAAATAGCGAGGGTGGCGGAGGTAAGAATGTGGTTGCGCAGTTTCACCGCCAGCCGGGCACGATGCTGTGCAAATAAGCTAAGGGCGTTTTTATCCAGCAAATAACTCATGATGGCACCAGCCATTTGCTGTTGCTGAATGCGCAGGCTGATCCAGAAAAAGGTCGTCAGCAAGGGCATGCCTAAGGCAGCATTGAAGTCGCGTTGGGCCCGGAAATCATTGATAAGCTGGTAATCCAGCGCACTGGTGAAGTAATTCGCTATACAGCACACTACAAAATAAAGAACCGGCATGTGCCAGAAAGAAGCGGCAGAAGTTGAGGGATAATTAAATTCAGTCGTCATACGGCCTTCACGATAATACTCAGTAAAGTCCTTCCCACTGTTGTTCAAATTTTGTTTTTATTATGCCGCTAGTTTAATCATCCGCAGGCGCAATGCAACCTCTGCAATGCCGCAATTGCGCCTTTGTTTGTAATAGTTTGTATCACTCTTGCTGATAGCAGTCAGACCATGCTGCAAATTCACTTCCGCCCGGTTCGGTAAAATGAAACCGGTGACCGCCTGGAAAAGCAAAAACAGGCTGAGTAATAATTCCACCCGCACCAACAATTTCAGCTTCAAGGCTGGTCAGATCGTCACTGTAAAACACGGTGAGAGCTGCACCCCGGGACGTAGTGCTGATTTCTTCACTGGCATAAAAGCCGCCGTCCACATTATCCAGAGAAAAAGCACAGTAAGCCTCACCGTAATCTGTGAAGGACCAGCCAAACACAGAAGCGAAAAACGCCCTGGTCTTTTCCAGTGATGCTGAAGGATACTCCAGATAATTTAATGATTTATTTTTCATCATCGCCTCCCTGCTGAAAAGCAGCCATGACTTCAGCGCCGGTCATTTTCCTGCTGGTGGGATGCAGTTCGTAGTAAGGCCCTTTTTCATCGACAAATATTTCAGTTCCCATGGAAAAGTTATCACCATCGAACAAACCGGCAGGCACGAAATACTCACCGCTTTCTTTGTAGAGATAAAATAAATGGGTACCGCAGCGGTGACAAAAGCCTCTGTCAGCCCACGGAGACGACGAGAACCGGGTGATGGCATCTTCCCCTTTAAAGGTTACCGCAACACCACAGTGAGCACTGTAGAAAGGCCCTCCGCTCCATTTCCGGCACATATCACAATGACATACACCAATTTGGTCTTCTGCTTTTGTTGCAGAAACCTCAACTTCGCCACACAAACAACGTCCGGTTAATCCTTTATCTGACACTTTTGTTCTCCGGTGAATATGAACTGGATAAATACACAGTACACCGTTTTATGGCAATTCAGCAAGTAACATAAACAAAAAACCCGGCATATAGCCGGGCTTTTTACAATTTTGCTGATGTATTACTTACGCAGTTTTTGTATCAGACGCAATTGAGCAATAGCTTCTGCTAACTCTTGTGCCGCTTCTGCATAGTTGAAATCAGCGCCCGGGTTGGCGATATGCTCTTCAGCACGACGTTTTGCTTCTTCTGCAGACTGCTCGTCCAGATCTTCTGCACGAACAGCAGTGTCAGCAAGAACAGTGACAATACCGGGTTGTACTTCAAGTACACCGCCGGCAACATAAATCATCTCTTCTTCACCGTGCTGCTTAACCAAACGCACCATACCAGGTTTAATTGCAGTAATAAGTGGCGCGTGACCAGGGTGGATACCCAGTTCACCTTCACTTCCTGTTACCTGTAATGTTTCAACCAGACCAGAGAAAATCTCTTTTTCTGCGCTTACTACATCCAGATGAACGGTCATAGCTGCCATTGTAAACTCCTTAGTAAGGAACGTGAATCAAGCACGGGCAGACGTTAAGGCCTGCCCGGCTTCACTCTTATTTCTTGGCTTTTTCCAACGCTTCGTCGATAGAACCAACCATGTAGAAAGCCTGTTCCGGCAGGTGATCGTACTCACCTTCCAGAATGCCTTTAAAGCCACTGATAGTGTCTTTCAGAGAAACGTACTTACCAGGTGAACCGGTGAATACTTCTGCTACGAAGAATGGCTGAGACAGGAAACGCTGAATTTTACGAGCACGTGTTACCACAAGCTTGTCTTCATCAGACAGTTCGTCCATACCCAGGATCGCGATGATATCTTTCAGCTCTTTATAGCGCTGAAGTACAGTTTGAACGCCACGCGCTGTGTCGTAGTGTTCCTGACCGATTACCAGTGGATCCAGCTGACGTGAAGTCGAATCCAGTGGGTCTACCGCAGGGTAGATACCTAAAGACGCGATATCACGAGACAGTACTACCGTTGCATCCAAGTGAGCAAAGGTGGTAGCTGGCGACGGGTCAGTCAAGTCATCGGCTGGTACGTATACCGCCTGGATTGACGTGATTGAACCAGTCTTGGTAGAGGCGATACGCTCCTGCAGAACACCCATCTCTTCAGCCAGGGTAGGCTGATAACCTACAGCTGAAGGCATACGACCTAACAGTGCTGATACCTCAGTACCTGCCAGAGTATAACGGTAGATGTTATCTACGAAGAACAGAACGTCACGACCTTCGTCACGGAACTTCTCAGCCATCGTCAGACCAGTCAGAGCAACACGCAGACGGTTACCCGGCGGCTCGTTCATCTGACCGTATACCAGCGATACTTTGTCCAGTACGTTAGATTCGTTCATTTCGTGATAGAAGTCGTTACCCTCACGAGTACGCTCACCAACACCGGCGAATACAGAGAAACCACTGTGCTCGATGGCGATGTTACGGATAAGCTCCATCATGTTTACGGTTTTACCTACACCGGCACCACCGAACAGACCAACTTTACCACCCTTGGCGAACGGACATACCAGGTCGATAACCTTGATGCCTGTCTCAAGCAGTTCAACTGCACTTGACTGATCTTCGTAGCTAGGCGCTGCGCGGTGAATAGACATACGCTCTTCTTCACCGATAGGGCCCGCTTCGTCGATTGGATTACCCAGCACGTCCATGATACGACCCAGAGTGGATGTACCAACCGGAACCATGATAGGTGCTTCAGTATTATTTACTGCCAGGCCACGACGCAGACCGTCTGTGGTACCCAGAGCGATGGAACGAACTACGCCACCGCCTAATTGCTGTTGCACTTCCAGGGTTAGCCCGGATAAGTCACCTTCGGTCACTTTCAGTGCGTCATATACTCTTGGTACCGCATCTTGTGGAAACTCGATGTCCACAACGGCGCCAATGATTTGGACGACCTTACCTTGACTCATAATTTGTCCTCGTTATCTCTTCTAAACCTTTGCCTACACCGCTGCGGCGCCGGATACAATCTCACTGATTTCTTGTGTGATCGCAGCCTGACGAGCCTTGTTGTATACCAGTTGCAGATCATCGATAAGGTTGCCGGCGTTATCTGTTGCCGCTTTCATTGCTACCATTCGGGCTGCTTGTTCTGATGCTGCGTTTTCCACAACACCCTGATATACCTGGGATTCAATGTAACGAACCATTAAGGATTCCAGAATTTCTCTTGGATCCGGCTCATAGATGTAATCCCAACGATGCTTCAGTGTTTCATCTTCTGACTTTGGCAAAGGCAATAATTGATTCATCACAGGCTTCTGCGTCATGGTGTTGACGAAGTTGTTGTAAACCAGATAAATCTTATCCAGTGAACCTTCATCGTAGGCACGTAACATTACACGTACCACACCCACTACATCGCTGACTGAAGGGGCATCACCTAAACCGGTTTCTGCGGCAAGTAGCTTACCACCGAAACGATTAAAGAATGCACAGGCCTTCGAGCCTAATGCCGCAAAATCTACTTCAACACCCTTGTCGCGGTATTCACGCACTTTCTGGGTGACCAGCTTGAATTCGTTAGTATTCAAGCCGCCGCATAAACCACGGTCGGTAGAAATCACGATAAAGCCAACCCGTTTCTCATCACGCTCTTCTAAATAAGGGTGACGGTACTCGAGGTTACCGTTAGCAATGTGACCAATCACTTTAAGCATGCTTTGCGCGTATGGACGGCCAAAAGCCATACGTTCCTGCGCCTTTTTCATCTTCGACGCAGCAACCATTTCCATCGCACTGGTAATCTTCTGAGTATTTTTGATACTCCCAATTTTACCTTTAATCTCTTTACCGCTGGCCATGATTATCTCTCCGATTACTCAACGAAATGTGCTGACCTTGTGAGCCAGCACCATTGATTACCAAGTTTGAGTTGCTTTGAACTTCGTTAAAGCGTCTTTCAACTGTGAATCAATATCGTCGTTGTAGTTGCCGGTTGCATTGATAGTCTTCATCAGCTCAGCGTGATCGCTGTTCATGTAAGCGTGCAGTGCTGATTCAAAATCAAGGATTTTGTCCAGTGCTACATCTTTTAAGAAGCCTTTCTCAACGGCATACAGAGACACACCCATATCAGCGATTGACAGAGGAGCATATTGCTTCTGCTTCATCAGTTCGGTAACGCGCTCACCGTGTTCAAGCTGTGCACGAGTTGCTTCGTCAAGGTCAGATGCGAACTGAGAGAACGCAGCCAATTCACGATACTGTGCAAGCGCAAGACGGATACCACCACCCAATTTCTTAATGATCTTGGTCTGAGCAGCACCACCAACACGTGATACAGAGATACCGGCGTTAACAGCAGGACGGATACCTGCGTTAAACAGGTCAGTTTCTAAGAAGATCTGACCATCGGTGATAGAGATAACGTTAGTAGGTACGAACGCTGAAACGTCACCAGCCTGAGTTTCAATGATAGGCAGAGCCGTCAGTGAACCAGTTTTACCTTTTACTTCACCGTTAGTGAAACGTTCTACGTACTTGTCGTTTACACGAGCAGCACGCTCCAGCAGACGGCTGTGGAGGTAGAAAACGTCACCAGGGTAAGCTTCACGACCAGGAGGACGCTTCAGCAGCAGTGAGATCTGACGGTAAGCAACAGCTTGCTTAGACAGGTCATCGTATACGATCAGTGCATCTTCACCGCGGTCACGGAAGTACTCACCCATGGTACAACCAGAGTAAGGTGCCAGGTACTGCAGTGCAGCTGATTCAGAAGCAGAAGCCGCAACAACGATGGTGTGAGCCAGCGCGCCGTGTTCTTCCAGCTTGCGTACTACGTTAGCAATAGTAGAGGCCTTCTGGCCAACTGCTACGTAAACACACTTAATGCCTGAATCTTTCTGTTTGATGATGGCATCAACAGCCATAGCTGTTTTACCACACTGACGGTCACCGATGATCAGCTCACGCTGACCACGACCAACAGGAATCATCGCATCAACTGACTTGTAGCCAGTCTGTACAGGTTGGTCAACCGACTGACGGTCGATTACGCCTGGTGCGATTTTTTCTACTGGCTCATAGCCGGCAGCTTCAAAAGCGCCTTTACCATCGATTGGTTCACCCAGGGTGTTTACAACACGACCCAGCAGGCCAGGGCCTACAGGTACTTCAAGGATACGACCGGTTGATTGTACTTTTGTGCCTTCTTGCAGGTCCGCATAAGGACCCATAACTACCGCACCAACTGAATCTCGTTCAAGGTTCAGTGCAATAGCATAGCGACTGCCAGGAAGTTCGATCATTTCACCTTGCATTACATCGGCTAAGCCGTGAATGCGGATAATACCGTCTGTTACTGCGACGATAGTTCCTTCGGTGCGAGCTTCACTGGTTACATTAAACTGTTCAATTCGCTTTTTGATCAGTTCTGCAATTTCAGTGGAATTAAGTTGCATACTCTTATCCCCGTTATGCTTGCAACGCGTCTGCGAGACGGTTCAATTTCGACTTCACGGAACCATCAATAACTGTATCACCGGCTTTGACAACAAAGCCTGCGACCAGGGCAGGGTCCACGTTACAATTAAGCTTCACTTTACGTGCCAAACGTTTTTCTAACGATGCGCTGATTTCAGCAGCCTGCGAATCAGACAGCGGAGAAGCCGAAGTCAGATTGACTTCAATTTCTTTGTCGTAATCCGCCTTCAGAGTGTTAAACAGCTCTGAAATGGCTGGCAGTGCAACTAAACGTTTATTCTCAGCCAGAACCTTAATAAAGTTCTGGCCATGTTCATCGAGCTGTTCACCACAGACATTGATGAATATTTCAGCGAGTTGCTCTGCGGCAACTGCACCAGTCATTAACTGATGCATGTCGTCGTTGTTTGCAACTGCGCCGGCAAATACCAACATGTCCTGCCATTTGGCAATGGCGTTATGCTCGACTGCAAAATCGAAAGCAGCTTTAGCGTAGGGACGAGCAACGGTTGTCAATTCAGACATGGCTCATCTCTCCCTTATAGCTCAGCGACAAGTTTTTCAACAATGTCGTTTTGCGCGTTAGCATCGATTTCACGTTGAAGAATTTGTTCTGCACCAGCAACAGCTAGAGCTGCTACCTGTGAGCGTAACTCTTCCTTGGCACGATTGCGTTCAGCTTCAATTTCGGCATAACCAGAAGCAATGATTTTCTCACGCTCTGAGTAAGCTTTCTGCTTTTCACTTTCTTCAAGTTGACTAGCGCGCTTTTTGGCTTGCTCGACAATTTCAGCTGCTTGCGCTTTCGCATCTTTCAACTGCTCAGTAGCTTTTTCCTGAGCCAGTTCCAGGTCTTTTTCAGCACGTACAGAAGCTTCCAGGCCATCGGCTATCTTCTTCTGACGTTCTTCAATCGCACCCAGTAAAGGGGGCCATACGTACTTCATGCAGAACCACACGAAGACGATGAATGCGATTAATTGACCAATTAGAGTGGCGTTAATGTTCACGACCGCTCCTCCTCATATGTTCGCTAAAAAATGGGTTTAAAAAATTAAGCACCAACAGCGAACAGAAGGTATAGCGCGATACCAACACCGATCATTGCGATCGCGTCGATAAGACCCGCTACGATAAACATCTTAACTTGCAGTTGAGGAGCCAGTTCTGGTTGGCGAGCAGCAGATTCTAGGAATTTACCACCCAGCAGACCGAAACCAATAGCGGTACCCAGGGCACCCAGACCAATCAGTAGTGCAACAGCGATGTATAACATGTACGTCTCCGATTTAAGTTAAATTTAAAGTTAAAGTGTAAAAGTAAAACAGTTTGAATCGCCTGCAATTTTCCAGGTATTGCAGGTGATCCGGACTACATTAATGGTCTTCGTGAGCCAGGCTCAGATACACAATGGTCAGCATCATAAAGATGAAGGCCTGAAGCACGATTACCAGAATATGGAATACCGCCCATGGGAAGTAGAGAGGCAGCTGCCACACACCCAGAGTCGCGATAAGAATAAAGATTAGCTCACCGGCATAAAGGTTACCGAACAGTCGCAACGCCAGTGAAAACGGGCGAGCCAGCAGGGTAACGGATTCCAGAATGAAGTTTACCGGAATAAACGCCCAGTGATTGAAAGGCTGGAAGGTCAGCTCTTTCATGAAGCCGCCTATGCCTTTCACTTTGACAGAATAGAACAGGATTAGGAAGAATACGCCTAAAGCCAGTGCCAGTGTCATGTTCAGGTCAGTGGTAGGTACCACTTTCATGTACACGTGATGTGGATCCACACCCGTTGCCGCATTGGCAATCTGACCTGCTGCAGTAGGCAGGAAGTCAACCGGTACAAGGTCCATCAGGTTCATCAGGAATACCCAGACGAAGATGGTCAGTGAAAGGGGCGCAATGAGATTGTTTTTACCGTGGAAGGTATCGCGAACGTTATCGTTAACGAACTCAACGACGAGCTCAATGAATGCCTGTGTTTTGCCTGGTACCCCAGATGTTGCTGATTTAGCAACCCTACGGAACAACCAGAGAAACAGAATACCCAGACCGATAGACCAGCCCATTGTATCAATGTTCCAAACCCAGAAGCCTGCTTCCGCACACACTTCAGCGACATTATGAAGTTCTTCACCGTGACTAAATTTCACCCCGTCGTCTGTGACGCACATGGTGGCATTGGTCAAATGGTGGAGAATATACTCTTGTGTTGTAATCTCAGATGCCATGTTTCAACCTAAAAAAATTAAAGTGTAAAAACTTTTCAGCGCTTCGTCTGTACCACAGTAGTCGTGCTACTTAGGTACTGGTCAACTTAGTTATTATTTATTAATGTTGTTGACGAAACATGGTCAGCCAGTAGCTAACCGTCGTGATGGCGAAGCTGGCAAATACCATTTCCGGTATTGCATGCAACAGCTTAAAGGCCACCACGAATAAAATTATTGCTATTGCCATGCGCAATTTTGCGCCCTGGCTGAAACTTTTGACCACCAGTTGGTTTTTACTGGCGCCGGCGTATTTAAACGCGAATGTCGCGAAGACCAGGTTGGGCAGGATGCTGATGAGCGCGCCAATCGCCGCTGATTTTGCAGCATTAACGGATATTCCTGCACCACTGATGGCGACTAAAACAAACATGACAATTACTTGCATGTAGAGGGCTTTGCTTGCAAGCCGTTTTCCGGCCGCAGCCAATTCTTCTCTGGCCATTATTCTGCTTATTTCTCAGCCCAAATAAAAAGCGTCAGAAGTATACTGTTTTACCGATATTTTTCAACCATACATCGCGTTTTGAAAGTTATTATGAAAATTTTCGTGTCGAATGTCAGGTTGCCACGCATTGTACGCGAAAAGAGCAGCAATAACGACCACAGTTAACAGATCTGCAACTATGGTCTTATAGCGGGTTAGTGTATCTTGGAGAGGATGCCGTCGAGTTGTTCTAAATCATTAAAATTAATAGTGATTTTACCTTTACCCTTGGCATTGTGATCAATCGAAACCGAAGCACCGAGGTTCTCGGAAAGACGGTTCATCAGACTTGCAACATCAGGGTCTACGGTTTTTTCCGGCTTAGGTTTGGCAGGTTCCAGGCACTTACGTACTAATTTTTCAGTGTCTCTTACGGTCAGTCCCTTGCCTGACACCACCTGTGCCACCTCGGTTTGCTGCTCACCTTCAAGGCCAAGCAGGGCACGGGCATGACCCATTTCAATGTCACCATGCTCAAGCAACAGTTTCACATCATCATTCAGATTATTCAGGCGTAACAAATTCGTGACAGTGGCGCGGGATTTACCGACAGCTTCAGCAGTCTGGGCATGGGTTAGTTCGAATTCGTTCATCAAACGTTCCAGTGCCTGCGCTTCTTCCATGGCGTTTAAATCTTCACGCTGAATGTTTTCAATCAGTGAAATTGCAACTGCCGCTTCATCGGGCACGTTCTTGATTAAACAGGGAACGACATCGAGCTGCGCCAGTTGTGCTGCACGCCAGCGACGTTCGCCGGCAATGATTTCGAACTCATCCTCGCCAACACTACGCACCACGATAGGCTGAATAACCCCCTGGGAACGGATAGAGGATGCCAGCTCTTCTAAAGCCTCCGGCGACATGTCTTTACGAGGCTGATATTTTCCTCGCTTTAAAAACTCGACAGGAAGTTTCTTCAGCTCGCTCTGGGCTGAAGCAATGGTTTCTGATTCCTGTTCACGGCGGGCAGCGGATGTCTGACTGGTGGCAAGCAGTGCGTCCAGGCCACGTCCGAGTCCTCTTTTCTTTGCAGACATGTTTTTCCTCAATGACTCAAGCGATTAAGACTGACAGTGTATTAATTTTTGTTAGTTTACCAGATTAACTGACTTTTGCGGGCTGTAATGTCTTTTCGCGACGACGCAGGATTTCACCAGCAAGCGCAAGATAGGCTTTCGCGCCGGAAGAAGACTTGTCGTAGTACATGGCCGGCATACTGAAACTGGGTGCTTCTGCGAGGCGAACGTTGCGTGGAATGACTGTGCGGTATACCTGTTCACCGAAGTGACGCTTAAGCTGTTCAGATACATCATTTGCCAGACGGTTGCGGGGATCGTACATGGTGCGCAACACGCCCTCAATTTTCAGTTCCGGATTGACTACGGAAGCGAGCTTCTGGATGGTATCCATCAGCGCAGTTAAACCTTCCAGAGCGTAATATTCACACTGCATTGGCACCAGCACGGAATCAGCAGCCGCCAGTGCGTTTACCGTGAGCTGATTGAGTGATGGCGGACAGTCGATAAAAACAAAATCGTAATAGTCTTTCACCGGCTGCAGTGCATTTCGCAGACGCACTTCGCGGGCGAACATTTCCATCAGCTTAATTTCTGCAGCAGTCACATCGCCATTCGCCGCAATAAGATCATACTTGGCCGACGTGTTTTTGATGATAACGTCATCAATTGGCTTTTCTTCGATCAGCAGTTCAAAAGTGGTTGCTTCCGCTTCGTACTTGTCGACGCCGCTGGCCATGGTGGCATTGCCCTGAGGATCTAAATCAATCAACAGCACCTTACGCTTGGTTGCAGCCATGGATGCCGCTACGTTCACTGCCGTCGTGGTTTTACCCACACCACCTTTCTGATTCGCTATTGCGATTACCTTCGCCACTGTGCACCCGTTAGACTTTTCGAATATTGACCAAATGACGCTCGCCCTCAAGATCCGGGACTGACAACGCCTTTACGGACTCGATTCGGAAGTGATCACTTACTTCGTCTATTTCGCTCTGAGGAAACTGACCTTTAAGAGCAACAAAGACTCCAGATGAATCTACCAGATGCTCGCACCAGTGCAACATATCTTTCAGGGACGCAAATGCGCGGCTTAATACGATATCGTATGGTTGATCAGGCTTATGGTCTTCCACACGACTATGGACGGGAGTGACATTATTCAAACCGAGTTCGAATGCGCATTGTTTCATAAAACGGACCCGTTTGCCCAAACTATCTAGCAGGGTGAACGAAGAATCCGGCAACATCACCGATAACGGGATCCCGGGCAGACCCGGACCCGTGCCAACATCGATGATGGTTTTGCCGTCAATGAACGGTGCAACAGCAATAGAATCAAGAATATGCTTAACCATCATCTGCTCTGGTTCACGTACAGAAGTAAGGTTATAAGCTTTGTTCCACTTATCAATGCGCTCAACATAGCCAACCAGCTTTTCAGCCTGCTGTTCAGACAGTGTCAGAGACAGAGATTCACTGCCCTGCATCAGAATATCATTGAGTTTTGCGGTGTCGATTCTGCTCACGCGGTTTTTAATTCCTGTTTACGTAACATGCCGTGCTTCTTCAGGTACACCAGAAGGAGCGAGATTGCGGCTGGGGTAATACCCGAGATACGTGATGCCTTGCCAATCGTTTCCGGACGGGCTTCTGTCAGCTTGGCGACCACTTCGTTAGAGAGGCCGGATATTTTACTGTAATCGAAGTCCATTGGCAGCAAGGTATTTTCATGACGCTGCGTTTTTGCGATTTCGTCCAGCTGACGGACAATGTAACCTGCGTACTTGATTTGAATTTCGACCTGCTCAGCGGCAATCGGATCGGCAATCCCCGGACCAATGCCTTCGATGGCCATCAATGCATTGTAGGTCATTTCCGGACGACGGATCAGTTCTTCGTAGGAGTGCTCACGACTCACCGGATTTTTCAGCAGCGGATTGAGTTCCTGTACTGCAGCATGGTCAGGATGAACCCACTGGCCGCGCAAACGCTGCAATTCCTGCTCAACCGCTTCCATCTTGATATTGAATGCCTGCCAGCGAGCATCGTCTACCAGACCCGCTTCACGGCCAAGTGCAGTAAGACGATAATCGGCATTGTCTTCACGCAGCAGCAAACGGTATTCCGCGCGGCTGGTGAACATGCGGTATGGTTCTTTGGTACCCATGGTCGCCAGATCGTCAACCAACACGCCCATGTACGCCTGATCGCGACGCAGGATGAGCGGATCTTTCTGCTGAACCTGCAGTGCCGCGTTAGCACCGGCAAGTAATCCCTGGGCACCGGCTTCTTCGTACCCCGTCGTACCGTTGATCTGCCCCGCAAAGAACAGACCGCCGATAAATTTTGTTTCCAGTGTTTGTTTCAGATCCCGCGGATCAAAGAAATCATACTCAATGGCGTATCCCGGACGAATGATGTGTGCGTTCTCGAAGCCACGGATTGAGTGGATGAGCGCTTGCTGCACGTCGAAAGGCAGACTGGTGGAAATACCGTTTGGATATACCTCAATGCTGTTCAACCCTTCCGGTTCAACAAAGATCTGATGCGAATTTTTGTCAGCAAATCGCGTGATCTTATCTTCAATGCTCGGGCAGTAACGCGGGCCAACACCTTCGATGACCCCGGTAAACATAGGCGAACGATCCAGGCCGCCACGAATAATATCATGGGTCTTCTCGTTGGTATGCGTGATGTAGCAGCTGATCTGCTCAGGATGCATTTCACGGTTACCCATGAAGGAAAAGACCGGCGTAGGCGTATCCCCAAGCTGCGCCTGCATCACACTGAAATCCAGTGTACGGGCGTCAAGACGGGCAGGGGTACCGGTTTTCAGGCGATCAACCCTGAACGGGAGATCACGTAAACGTTCAGCCAGAGCAATGGAAGGCGGATCGCCTGCACGGCCACCACGATAGTTTTCAAGGCCAATGTGAATGGTGCCACCCAGGAAGGTGCCAACAGTCAGCACAACGCTCTGTGCTTTGAATTTGAGGCCCATTTGCGTCACTACACCAGCAACGCGATCGTTCTCGACGATCAGGTCATCACAGGACTGCTGGAAAACAGACAGGTTTGGCTGGTTCTCCACCGTTTGACGGATCGCCTGACGATACAGGTTGCGGTCAGCCTGTGCGCGGGTTGCACGTACTGCAGGCCCTTTACTGGAGTTCAGCGTCCGGAACTGGATCCCGCCCTGATCAATAGCCAGTGCCATTGCACCGCCCAGTGCATCGATTTCTCTTACCAGATGGCCTTTTCCGATCCCGCCGATGGCCGGGTTACAGGACATCTGTCCGATCGTTTCCATGTTATGGGTCAGCAATAATGTTTTTGCGCCCATGCGAGCAGATGCCAGTGCAGCTTCTGTACCGGCATGTCCACCGCCAACCACGATGACATCAAATGCGTCCTGATAAAACATGTTGAACCTCACATAACACGGGGAATGTAATTAAATTGGTTTGTTCTGACATTATACGTTCTGCCAGAAAAAGGGCGCGTATTTTAGCTGACTTATTAGCTAATGGAAATGGCTAAATTTTCTTCAATCTGCTTTTGTTTTTTGCCTGGCTGTTTGCCTTATAGATCTTAAGATCTCTTTTAAGATCTTTATTTTTATATTTATTAGGATCGCGAAGATCTGTTAGTAAGTCACTTTTTGATCATGAGATCATGATCTTACACGAATGATAACTGTGGTACAGAGGGGATCATAAGTACCCCCTGATCATGTGCATAACCAGCCATATTATCCACAGGTGCATTCTGCAAAAAACTTATGCATTTCACGATCAGAGCTTATGCACAAAGGTTCAGGGGATCCTATCCACAAGGGTGATCAAGATGTGATCGCACTGGGGATAAGTTGTCGAGAACGATCACATTGTGATCGCATGATCGCAGTGTTTTCGCGGCCTGATCGGGCGATCTCCCTGTGATTAGATCTTTTCCACATGATCGCTCTTTCCGATCCAAAATTGTTTACGTAAATAAATGTCGCAAGTACCGAAGATCAAAAAAAACCGGCATATCAGACGCCGGTTTTTATTTATTTCATGCAAATTATTTTGTTCAACGTACCTGATTAGGCTGATAACGCGTCTGCTGCGTCTCAGAAGGCTGTTCATCATTAACCAGACCATCACGGCGGCTGGGGCCGGAAAAACGCACCTTATAGGTGTCATACTCTTTAATAGACTCAAAACAGTACTTACCTAATGCCAGTTCGAGTTCTGTCAGATTGTGGTTGGTGATCAAAATACAGTTTTTCTTATTCACCAGGCGCTGTCTGAGCAGATTACCGAGCCAGCTTTGCTGGTTTTTCTTGAGCATACTTTCATTCACACAGACTTCATCAAGGATCAGCAAATCCACATCCAGCAATTCCTGGTGGGCTTCGCGGAAGCGCTGACCTATATTATCCTGTGAACCGAAATCGAATGAGAAATGACGCATTTCCATCAGTGTGGACAACTGGCGGTATAACACCGTTATCTCGTACTGCTCAATGAGTTCGTGGGCAATAGCCCCGGCGATGTGTGATTTTCCGCGGCCATAGTCACCGTAGAATAACATCATGTGAGAACCGGCCTGACGCCACTCTCTGTCACTGTGCGCAGCAATAAATGACTGGGCGATGCTTACCGCTTCAATCACGTCTTCACTGTCTTCAATCAGGTTTGCGAAGGTCCAGCGGGGATTCAGATCAGAGCGGCCGTGCAGATCTGTAATGCGTTGTTTTTTACTGTCCTGCTGTAACTGGCGGACTTCCTCATTCGCCTTACGCTCATACTCTTTTCTGAGCGTTTCGTATTCTGTAAAACCGTCTTTAACTTCCGGTTTTCCCATGGCGCGGGCCAACTGATTAAGCTTATCTTTTAACGATTGCATGACATTCAGCTCTTCTTTTGTGAGGCGTATTTTTCCACCAGCTTTCTGGCATTATCGTCTGCTTCTATGCCTGCTGCAACGGGTACACTCTGACTTCCCACTTTTTTGGTTGTGGTATGGCCGGTCGTCATCCGTTTTCTCTTGATGGCATAAGCAAATTTCTGTGTCCACTGGAAGTGGCTGAAAACAGCATCCGGCCGGCCCAGCCAGTAGGATACAAATTCACCGATATCTTCATCACCGAAGTCACGATCGATAAGCCCGATAAGGTTTGCCATTTCTTCAAACAGCGCAGGATCAGGACGCCAGCGTCCGTGGATTGCTGTGTATTGTCTGTGAAGATGGGTGAAGTCATCCTGTGCGTGACGACACAGTGGCAACAACACGTGCTGGCCGCTCAGTGAGGTCTCAAAGGTTGCCTCTCCCTCCAGGGCGATAAGGCCGGCCTGATCCAGTTCACTGAGCAGCGTATTGATTTGCTGGCCACGGGTATAGGCGTCTTCCTGCTGATCGTTGCCGTTTAACAGGGTGATAAGAAACTTATAATTGAGGACATCTGAACGGGCGGCGTTCAGATCGGCTGTCGGCTTCAGACCGAGGCAATATAACACTCTGCTGTCGTTAGAGAGCGGCGAGGTGAGGGCGTGATATTCTGCTTCGGTAAACATAAAACGTTATTGCTTAACTTGTTGTTCAAACCATTCTACCGCTACATCTTCAGGGATAGGATGGTTAAGTACATCAATATGCAAAGGCGGCGCGGTTAACGTTGCACCGGCGTCAGTTAAGCGCTTTTCCATTTCCATGGCACCATAACAGAAGGTGTCATAGCTGCTGTCGCCCAGCCCGACTACCCAGGCGTCAATACCACTCAGATCGGTTTCTTCCAGAGCCTTCGCAAAAGGCTGAATATTCTGTGGAAGCTCGCCGGCTCCATGTGTTGAGGTACAAATTAACCATGACCCCTTTTTTTCCAGTGCATCCAGATCCGGCTCGAACTGCAGTGTGGTAGTGAATCCGGCAGACTGCGCTACCTGCTCCAGGGCTTCAGCAACGTATTCAGATGCACCCAGTACAGAACCGACGATGATTGACAGATGTTTAGACATAGTTATTTACCGATACAAAATGAAGAAAAAATACGACCCAGTAAGTCGTCTGAAGTGAATTCACCGGTAATTTCAGTGAGTGCCTGATGAGCAAGACGTAACTCTTCGGCCAGTAATTCTCCGGCCAGATGTGAGAGCAATTGTTGCTGGCCGTTACCCACATGTTCTGCTGCCTGCGCCAGTGCGTCAAGGTGACGGCGGCGGGCAATGAACTGTCCTTCTGTGGTGGTGTCCAGACCCATGGTATCGGCAAGGTGCTGACGCAGTAATTCCACACCTTCACCGGTGCTGGCAGACAGGCCGATCACGCTGACGTTGCCATGTTGTGTGGTGAGCTGCTGAATGCCCACAGTCTCTGCTGATAAATCGGCCTTATTGCGGATTACTGTCGTGGGTATGTTTTCAGGCAGTCGTGCCATGAACTCAGGCCAGATCTCGTAAGGGTCGATTACAGCGGTGTCTGTACTGTCGACGACAAATAACACGCGGTCTGCTTCTGCAATCGCTTTCCACGCACGCTCAATACCGATCTGCTCAACTTTATCCGGACTTTCCCGTAAGCCGGCTGTATCGATGATATGCACCGGCATGCCGTTAATGTCGATATGTTCTTTTAAGACATCACGGGTAGTACCGGCGATGTCTGTCACGATGGCGCTTTCACGACCCGCCAGCGCATTCAGTAAGCTGGATTTGCCTGCGTTCGGACGACCGGCAATAACCACCTGCATACCTTCTCTTAAAAGCGAGCCTTGTCTGGCCTTTTGCTGTACCTCTGCAAGAGACTCAACAATATCAGCCAGATCGCCGGCGACTTTGCCATCTGACAGAAAATCGATTTCTTCATCAGGAAAGTCGATAGCCGCTTCTACATACATGCGAAGATGAATGATTTGCTCAGACAAAGCGGTTATTGTGCGGGAGAACTCTCCCTGCAATGAGCGCAGAGCACTTTTCGCTGCCTGTTTGGAGCTGGCATCAATTAAATCTGCTATGGCTTCGGCCTGAGCGAGATCCAGCTTATCATTTAAGAATGCCTGTTCACTGAATTCCCCGGGCCTTGCGAGGCGTACGTTCCCGCAGGCCAGGATAGCATCAATGAGCATATCCATGACGATTTGTCCGCCATGGCCCTGGAGTTCAAGCACATCCTCACCGGTAAAGGAATTCGGCCCTTTAAAATAAAGTGCTATTCCCTGATCGATCACATCGCCCTGTTGATTATGAAAAGGCGTATAAGTCGCTGAGCGCGGAGCCAGTGTGACAGGTACCAGTGCCTGCGCAATTTCCATTGCTGCGGGCCCTGATACACGCACAATACCCACACCGCCACGGCCGGGGGCTGTAGCTTGTGCGACGATGGTATCTTGTGAGGAGGCAATAGGGTGCATATCAGTCTTTCATATTCTTAAATTGGAACGGCTGTCCTAAATCGGAGCTGCGCACCAGTGCAATAACCTGCTGTAAGTCATCACGCTTCTTACCGGTGACCCGCAGTTGATCGCCCTGGATGGCTGTCTGCACTTTGATTTTATTGTCTTTGATAAGCTTTACAATTTTCTTGGCAGTATCCTGCTCGATACCTTCTTTGAAAGTAATGACCTGGGTCACCGTTTTGCCGCGGTGATCGTAATCTTTTAAATCCAGAATACTGGTATCCAGATTGCGTTTGGAGCAGGCGTTGCGGAACATTGACTCAAGCTGCTGAACCTGAAATTCACCCTCAGCTTTCATGGTCACGGCTTTTTCTTTAAATTCGATGCTGGCTTCTACGCCGCGAAAATCAAAACGGGTAGCCAGTTCCCGCTGGGTGTTTTCCGTTGCATTACGGACTTCTTCGATATTGATTTCAGATACGATGTCGAAAGATGGCATTGTTTGACCTCTCTTAGATGAATCAACCCGCTATTGCGGGCTGATAATGACGGGATAGTTACTTAGATTTTAGCCCTTTCTTTTCCATTGCGGCATAAATCAGTTTTGCCTGGATGAGGGTGATTATATTACTGACCAACCAGTAAAGTACCAGACCGGCCGGGAACCACAGGAAGAACACACTCATGGCCACTGGCATGAACTGCATGATCTTCTGTTGCATAGGGTCGGTTACGGTTGTGGGTTGCAGCTTTTGCAGTAACCACATACTCGCACCGGTCAGTACCGGCAGCACGAAATACGGGTCCTTCACAGAAAGGTCTGTGATCCACAGGAAGAAATCTGCATGACGTAATTCAACACTTTCCAGTAATACCCAGTAAAGTGCCAGGAAAATTGGCATCTGCAGGATGATTGGCAGACAACCGCCCATCGGGTTTACTTTTTCTTTGCGATATAATTCCATCATCGCCTGAGACATTTTCTGACGATCATCACCAAAGCGATCTTTCAGTTGCTGCATCTTAGGCGCAAGATTTCGCATGCGGGCCATGGATTCATACTGTTTCTTCGTCAGCGGATACATAGCACCCTTAACGATAACAGTGATGAGAATAATGGCGACACCCCAGTTACCCACCAGACTGTGCAGGAATTGAAGCAGAGCGAATAATGGCTGTGATAACCACCATAAAATGCCGTAGTCGACTGTCAGGTCCAGTCCATTTGCCAGCTGCGCGAGGTTGTCCTGATCTTTGGGACCCAGATAAAGCTCTGCACCGATTGTCGCATTTTCACCACTGGCTACATTTACCGGTGTACCGGTGAAACCAATTATGGCGTACTGATTCTGAACCAGTTTGGTGTAAAGGTTATTCACCTGAGAAGCAGGCGGAATCCAGGCTGAAACAAAGTAGTGTTCGAGCATACCGACCCATCCGGCTTCCGTAGACACTTTCAGATTTTTATCTTCAATGTCGTCGAACGTGTACTTCTCATAACGATCTTCCTCGCTACCGTATGCTGCACCACGGTAAGTTGGCATGAACATGTTTCCGCCATCAGGTACCTGTGTAGTTTGTTTAAGCTGCGCATACTGCTGGTAAGTTGTCGTATTACCTGAGTTGTTCTCGATGGTATAGGTCAGGGCGATGTCGTGGCTGCCTTTAGTAAAATTAAAGGTTTTGGTAATTTTCACGCCATCTGCATTTTGCCATGTAAGAGGCACTGACAAGGTATCGCCCTGCATGACAAATTCTTGTTGTGAGGCATCATAACGCGGACGACCTGAACGGTTTCCGTCAGGACCATCACGACCAACCAGACCGCTTTGTGCTATATACAAACCATCCTGAGGGCGCAGCAGGCTGTAGTTTTCTGATGATTCCTGAGTTAACGGAAATTTCACCAGATTCGCTTTAACTACGTCACCGCCGACTAAATCAATTTTCAGATCCAGCGTGTCAGTAAGTACGTGAACTGTACGTGCAGATTCAGGCTTAGCTTCCTGTACCATGCCGGGCACGTCGTCCTGAGAAGCAACCGGCACATCATCGTTGCCTGGCAGAGAGGACGGTACACCGTTACTACCGGCATTCGTGCTAGTTTGTTCAGATGCGGCGGGCTGAACAGGTTGCGGGCCATAATCTTGTTGCCATTGCTGCCATAGTAAGAAGCTCACAAGGGCAAGGCCGATTAACAGAAAACTACGTTGCGATTCCATAGAGGTCTCTTTATTCTGAGTGTTTATTATTCCGTGATTCCGGCACGGGGTCGTTTCCGCCCGGATTGAAAGGGTGGCATTTTAATATGCGTTTAATCGATAACCAACCGCCAATTAGCAATCCATGCGAATTTAATGCTTCAATTGCATAATATGAGCAAGTCGGGTGAAATCTGCACCGTTGTCCCAAAACCGGCGAAATGAACCACTGATAGCATTTAACCAGTAGCAGAGGAAGAGCGATGGTTATTTTGCGCAGCGTTTTGCTAACTTTTTCCATTGCTTATCCAACATAGAAAATATTTCGTCATTGGTGAGTTTATCTGCGCCGGATTTGCCAACCACAATAATGTCGACTGCAGGCAGTGCGTGACGACGGTGACGAAAACTTTCTCTGATGATACGTTTCAGTCTGTTGCGGTCATGGGCTTTTCGCACGCGTTTCTTAGCAATAGTAATCCCGACACGGGCATGTGCTAATTCGTTTTTGCGGGCAAGTAAGGTAAAAGCAGGGGATACAGCAGGAGTTGCGTCATTAAACACATGGGTAAAGTGGGAGGGAGTTAACAGACGTAACTCCCTGGAAAAATTATTTTCACCCACTTTTGGGTAGTACTCTTAAGCAGAAAGGCGAGCGCGACCTTTAGCACGGCGAGCTGCTAGTACTTTACGACCATTTTTAGTCGCCATACGAGCACGAAAACCGTGAGAACGCTTGCGCTTTAAGTTGCTCGGTTGAAATGTTCTTTTCATGACCAAAGTCTCACTTTTCTAGTTAAATATCAGACTTGCAAAATAGCAGTCTTACCAACAAAACATTGTGTCCGTTGATAAGCATGTTACGCCGCTCATCCAAAAAGGACGCTGAATTCTAGAGATCCCAGCACCTGATGTCAATCCAAAACGCCTTTATACTGCATATTTTTTATAAAATAGTGCAGAAATTTTGTTCAGCTTTGCGGAAAGATTTCAAACCATCATAATTTTGCTGTGAATAAATTGTCTGCAAATATAATTTTATCCACAAGTCAATAGATGATCGGTAAAGATCATGGTTTTTTTACCCGGATCTCACAGCCTGATCAAGCGTACAGTGTTTTAGCGCTTATCTGTGATAGAGATATAATGAAATAAAATAAAATTTAATTTTCAATGGGTTAATATTTGGATCCGGAAGATCGAGTCAGATCGTGATTTACTTTACCCACAGAAGATCAGATAATCCACAGCGATCACAATTAGAATACAACATACACCGCTGTTACCCAGAATAACTATTGCTTTTCCTTTTTCTCAATCAGGAATACGTATTCTCTTCGCCGTTTTTTGTCTTACTGGTGTCTGCAGCAGCTTTTGGAGCCTACATTATTATGTCTCTGTGGAATATGTGCCTCGAGCGCCTACGCCAGGAATTGCCGACCCAACAATATAGTATGTGGATACGTCCGCTTACTGCTCAGGAAGATGCTGACGTTCTGACGTTATTTGCCCCGAACCGTTTTGTTCTGGACTGGGTAAGAGATAAGTACAGAGATAAAATCACAGAGCTGTTCACCGAGTTTTGTGGTCAGGATTCACCACAACTTCATTTAGATGTTGCTACCCGTACTGGCCGACCTGCCAGCGGCATCCCGTCAGGTCGACCGGCTCCTGCTCCGTTTCAATCCGGCACTTTCAGCCGTTCTCAACCTCCTGCACAATTTTCATCAGCTAGGACAGGAATGGGCCGGCCTGAGGTGAATGCCCCCGCGCATGTTCCGCATGAACAGCAAAATGACAACCTGCCTGCTCCGAACATCACCAAAGCCAGTTCCGGTGCCGGTGCATATCGCGAACCTGAACCTGTTCATCAGCAGACGGGGACTAATATACCAGCCGGACGTGGGCCAGCAGTTATTCCCATTCCCGAAGCGATGAAGCACAAAAGCAATATTAATCCGACCTATCAGTTTGATAATTTTGTTGAGGGTAAGTCAAACCAGCTGGCCAGAGCGGCTGCGACTCAGGTTGCCAACAACCCGGGTGGTTCCTACAATCCGTTGTTTATATACGGTGGTACCGGTTTGGGTAAAACCCACTTATTGCACGCAGTAGGTAATGGCATTATTGCAAACCGGCCGGGTGCTAAGATTGTATATATGCATTCAGAGCGCTTTGTACAGGACATGGTAAAAGCACTTCAGAATAATGCTATTGAAGATTTTAAGCGGTTTTACCGCTCGGTAGATGCCTTGCTCATCGATGATATTCAATTTTTTGCGAATAAAGAGCGTTCGCAGGAAGAGTTTTTCCATACCTTCAATGCATTGCTTGAAGGGAATCAGCAAATCATACTGACTTCAGACCGTTACCCTAAAGAGATTGACGGGGTAGAGGATCGCCTCAAATCCCGGTTTGGCTGGGGCCTGACCATAGCGATAGAACCCCCTGAACTTGAAACCAGGGTGGCCATTCTCATGCGTAAAGCGGCAGAAAATAAAATTCATCTGCCCGATGAAGTGGCATTCTTTATTGCCAAGCGATTACGTTCAAATGTGCGTGAGCTGGAAGGCGCACTTAATCGTGTCATCGCTAATGCGAATTTTACTGGTCGGCCTATTACTATCGATTTCGTCCGTGAAGCCTTACGTGACCTGTTAGCTTTACAGGAAAAACTCGTTACAGTGGATAACATCCAGAAAACTGTCGCAGATTATTATAAGATTAAGGTTGCTGACATTCTCTCTAAGCGTCGAAGCCGCAGTGTGGCAAGACCGAGGCAGGTAGCTATGGCGCTTGCTAAGGAATTGACCAATCACAGTTTACCTGAATTGGGTAACGCTTTCGGAGGAAGAGACCACACTACGGTTCTGCACGCTTGCCGAAAAATAGAGCAGCTTAGAGAGGAAAGTCATGATATAAAAGAGGACTATAAAAACCTGATAAGAACCTTGTCCTCATAAATCTTTGACATTCCAGGCAGGAAAGTAAATCAATGAAATTTACCATCAGTCGAGAAAAGTTTCTTCAACCGTTACAGTTAGTTTCCGGTGCAGTAGAAAGAAGACACACATTACCTATTCTTTCTAACGTACTTATTAAAGTTAGTGAGGATGCACTCTGGCTAACCGGAACGGATCTCGAGGTAGAACTCATCGCCAGTACCCGTCTTGAAGGCGAGTACGAAGAAGGTGAAATAACAGTCCCCGCTAAGAAGTTATTTGATATCTGCCGTGGTATTGCTGACGGTACCGATATTCAGTTCAGCCTCGATGGAAGCAAAGCGCTTATCCGTGCTGGGCGTGGTCGCTACACCTTATCTACATTGTCTGCCAGCGATTATCCAAATCTTGAAGACTGGGAAGGTGAAGTTGAGTTTGAGCTTTCTTCAGCTGACATCAAACGTCTGATCAACAGCACCCATTTCTCCATGGCACAACAGGATGTGCGTTATTATTTAAACGGTATGTCACTGGAAACCGAGGAACATATTATCCGTACCGTCGCTACCGATGGTCACCGCCTTGCTTTATGCAGGCTGGATTATAAAAGTGCATCACTACCGGCGCGTCAGGTGATCATTCCCCGTAAAGGTGTGTTGGAAATTTCCCGCTTAATCGGAGATGACGAAAAGTCTATTAAAGTACAAATAGGTGCTAACCATATTCGTCTTTTCTCTTCCGATTTTATTTTTACCAGTAAACTGGTTGACGGGCGGTTCCCTGATTACCGTCGTGTGTTACCTAAAGACGGGGATAAAACTATTCTTGCCAGTAAGGCAGTATTAAAAGATGCGTTTTCCCGTGCTGCAATTTTATCGAACGAGAAGTTCCGCGGTGTAAGACTCAATCTTTCCAGTGGTGAGCTTAAAATCACGGCTAACAACCCTGAGCAGGAAGAAGCGGAAGAAATTGTCGATGTGAACTATGAAGGCGACGATTTAGAAATTGGTTTTAATGTCGCTTACTTAATTGATGTTCTTAATGCTCTAACGACAGAAGAAGTGCAGCTAACTTTATCTGATTCTAATTCCAGTGCTCTTATCCAAAATGCCGGTGATGATGCTGCGTTATATGTCATCATGCCGATGCGTCTGTAGACCATCTTTTAGCAGGGGCGAAAGCTTTGCTTTCGTCTCTCTGTTTTATACTTCCCCCGGGCAACGCCTATGAAACTGGACAAAGTCCAGCTGACTGATTTCCGAAATATTCAAAACGCTTCGTTTATCCCGTCCCGTTCTTTAACGCTGATAAGTGGTAAAAATGGCAGTGGCAAGTCATCTCTTATTGAAGCGCTTTATTATCTTGGTTATGGGCGTTCATTTCGTACAAACAAGCATGAGTCTGCTATTCATCATGATGCAGACCGTTTCAGCATTTTCTCCCGCTGTGCGGGGGATGATGGCAACGTAAAAAACATCGGATTGCAGCGTAGCAGGCATGAGCAATTTGTTTGTTCAATAAACGGCAACCATTCACACCGTCTCGCTGACTTAGTTAGTCTTATACCGGTTCAGTTATTCACGCCTCAGAGTACTGACCTCATTATTGGTTCACCCGGAGAACGCCGTCGTTTCATTGATTGGGGATTGTTCCACGTGGAACATGAATTCAATTTGCTGTTTCAAACATTCCAAAAATTGCTAAAAACACGCAATACGTTACTTAAGAGACAAGCAAATCTGAGTGCGCCCGAGAACGCTTATTGGGAGCAACAATTCCAAACCGTAGGGGAACACCTTAGTGAGAAGAGAAAAGACTACATAGGGCGGTTACAGCCAATATTTAATGCTATTTGTAGTGAATTTCTACCTGAGTTTTCTCTCGAAATCTCGTATTATAAGGGGTGGGATAAAGATGCTTCTTTGATCGAAAGCCTGACGCGAAAACGTGACTACGATACAAAGGTAGGTTACACAACTTCAGGGCCACACAAATCAGACTTACGATTTAAGGTGGATGGTTCTGCGGCGCAGGAAGTTCTTTCAAGAGGGCAACTTAGAATGGCTGTCGCTGCATTACAGTTGTCACAGACAACATTGTTCCAACAGGAAACATCAAGACGTAGTATTTTTTTACTTGATGATGTTGGAGCTGAACTTGATTTAGATAAGCGAGAGCGATTTATAGACGGGTTAGTCGCGATGGACACGCAGCTTTTTGTGACTGCTATAGAGCGTGAACAACTTGAGTTTATAAGCAAATATAAAGACAAAAAAATGTTTCACGTGGAACATGGCCACGTGAACGAGGAGTAAAGGTTAGACTATGTCAGAGCAAAACAACTACGACTCGTCCAGTATTAAAGTCCTGAAAGGATTGGATGCCGTACGTAAACGCCCGGGTATGTATATTGGTGATACAGACGATGGAACCGGTTTGCACCACATGGTATTTGAGGTTGTAGATAACTCTATCGACGAGGCGCTGGCAGGCTATTGCTCTGAAATTGTGATTCAAATTCACTCTGACGGTTCAGTATCTGTTTCAGATAATGGTCGTGGTATTCCTACTGCCATGCACCCGGAAGAAGGTGTATCAGCGGCGGAAGTCATCATGACGGTACTGCACGCCGGCGGTAAATTTGACGACAACTCATATAAAGTATCGGGCGGTCTTCATGGAGTAGGTGTTTCGGTTGTAAACGCGTTATCCAGCAAACTGAAATTGAAAATTCGTCGTGAAGGTAAAGTTCATGAACAGGAATATAAACATGGCGTTCCACAGGAACCGCTGGCAGTAACCGGCGATACGGACAAAACCGGTACTTCTGTACGTTTCTGGCCAAGTTCCGATACCTTCACCGATACCTTATTCCACTATGAAATTTTGGCTAAACGTTTACGTGAACTGTCATTCCTGAACTCAGGTGTATCCATTCGCCTTAAAGATGAGCGTGACGGTAAAGAAGACCACTTCATGTACGAAGGTGGTATTCAGGCATTCGTAAAATACCTCAACCAAAATAAGACTCCGGTACACCAGAAAGTTTTCCACTTCAGCACTGAACGTGAAGATGGCATTTCTGTGGAAGTCGCAATGCAATGGAACGATGGCTTCCAGGAGAGCATATTCTGCTTTACTAACAACATTCCACAGCGTGACGGTGGTACACACTTAGCCGGTTTCCGTGGTGCGCTTACCCGTACACTGAACAACTACATGGAAAAAGAAGGCCTGAATAAAAAGGCTAAGACTAATGCCAGTGGTGATGATGCCCGTGAAGGTTTGACGGCTGTTGTCTCTGTTAAAGTACCTGACCCTAAGTTCTCTTCACAGACGAAAGACAAACTGGTTTCTTCAGAAGTGAAGAACGCTGTTGAGTCTACGATGAACGAAAAACTGGCCGACTTCCTGCTCGAGAACCCCAACGAAAGTAAAATCATTGCTTCTAAAATTATCGATGCAGCACGGGCTCGCGAAGCCGCTCGCAGGGCTCGTGAAATGACGCGTCGTAAAGGTGCGTTGGACCTGGCTGGTCTTCCCGGTAAACTGGCTGATTGTCAGGAAAAAGATCCCGCGCTATCTGAACTGTATATAGTAGAGGGTGACTCTGCAGGTGGTTCCGCCAAGCAGGGTCGTAACAGAAAAAATCAGGCTATTCTGCCGTTGAAAGGTAAAATCCTGAACGTAGAAAAAGCCCGTTTCGACAAAATGCTGTCTTCTCAGGAAGTTGCAACCCTTATTACTGCTTTAGGTTGCGGTATCGGTCGTGACGAATACGATCCCGAGAAACTGCGTTATCACAGCATCATTATCATGACCGATGCGGACGTAGATGGATCGCACATCCGTACGTTGCTGCTTACATTCTTCTATCGTCAGATGCCTGAAATCATCGAACGTGGATACGTCTATATTGCTCAACCACCACTTTATAAAGTGAAAAAGGGTAAGCAGGAACAGTATCTGAAAGACGAAGATGCACTGACAAACTACCTGACAAATATCGCTATTGATGGTTCAGCACTGTTTACCAGTGAAGATGCTCTGGGCATTTCCGGTGTAGCTCTTGAGAATCTTGTGAAGCAATACCAGTCCGTAGAAAAGATGATCAAGCGTCTTCACCGTCTCATGCCAGCGGCGATTCTGTACCGTTTAATATATTCTCCAACATTGAGACACGAAGATCTGAAGAGCGAGTCAACGCTTAGCGCCGTTGCTGAAAGCTTCGTAAACAGCCTCAATGAAAAAGAGAACGATGGTGCAACGTATCGTTACGACATCCTGCCAGAAGAAGAAGGTAGCGAATTCTATATTCAGATAACCATGCGTATGCACGGTATCGACTACTTCTACAAACTGAACCAGGAGTTCATCGATTCTACCGAGTACGCGAAAATTCGTGACCTGAATGAATCCATCAACGACATGATGAATGACTCAGCATTCATTCAGCGTGGTGAGAAGAAACAGCCGGTAGGGTCATTCAAAGATGCTCTCGAATGGCTGATGGGTGAAGCTAAGCGCGGCCAGTATATTCAGCGTTATAAAGGGCTGGGTGAAATGAACCCTGATCAGTTGTGGGAAACAACGATGGACCCGGCTAGCCGCCGTATGCTTCAGGTTACCGTTGAAGACGCCATCGCTTGTGACCAGTTGTTCACAACATTGATGGGAGACCAGGTAGAGCCACGCAGAGCATTCATCGAGCAGAATGCACTGAAGGTAGAAAACCTCGACGTATAGATTAATAATAATCAGAACAAGGGTGGCGTAAGTCACCCTTTTTTATTTCGAATATAAAATGCCGTGTGCATTTAAAAAGGTTAGTGGATGCACACTGTTAGACGCGGTCCGGTAATAATGAGTCATAACCAGAACAGGAAGCACTGAGATACTGATGGAGCAGAATTTGAAGCTACTTGATAGTAGTCAGGCAAAGAGAAAAACCGTCGTCTTTGACTTCGATAAAACGCTGTTCAATGGTGATTCCGGATATTTGTTTTACCGGTATCTGATATGCGCATCTAAAAGGAAGATTGTTCTGTTTATTCTTTTATTCCCGTTGCTGCTTATTCTATTTGCGTTCAGAAAAACCAGATTGATGTCGTTGCACCTCGTATGCTGGTTGGCTACGTTGGGCGTGACGGGTAAGGATCTCAAATTAAGATTGAGTGAATACTATCAGCAACTATCTGAAAAGCAGGATGTACTGATTTATGATAGTGCATTGGAGGAGATAGTAAAAAGACAAAGGGAAGGCTACAGCATTGTTATCATTACCGGAGCCCCATCCTGGCTGGCAAGATATATCGCACGGCAATGCCGCATTCCTTTTGACAGGATCATCGGCTCGCGTATCACATATGCATTCTATGGTCTGTTTACTTCAGAATACTGCTTTGGCAAAAATAAACTGACGATGGCAACACAGAAAAAAGAATGTTTTGAACAATGGGTGCACGGTTATACAGACAGCTTGTCTGATATGCCTGTTATGGATAAATGCACAAAAAGCATTACGCTTATCAATCCCTCTGAAAAGTTAAAAGGTCGGGCAGAGCAACTCGCCGGGGAGAAAATCAGAGTGGCGGAGTGGCTGTAATTAAGGGTAAGAGTAAGGGATAAAAAAACGGCTTCGTTATGAAGCCGTTCTTGTTTACGCTTTCGGTGTAACCAGCAGCATGACCTCACCGCCACTGGCAGGGGTAAAGGTAAAGCGATACACACCGGTTTTCTCGGGTGTGAACTGCAGGTTTTCAGATTCGGTGCCGCAGATCATATAAATCGAAGACTGCACCATGACAACCTGACCTTTGTAGCGGGCACCACAAGTCTGATCCGGCGTCCAGAAACCGTCAGATAAACGGAAGTCATAGGGTTGACCATCAGCAATCAAATCAACATCTACGTACCAGCCTTGTGAACCTTCCTTTAACTGATATTTGGCATTGGCTTCCCACCAGTTAAAAACACCACGCAGATAAAGGTTCTCAAACTTAATTTCCGGCGGTTCCATGATGCCGGGTAAACTGACTACGCTCCGGCTGCTACACCCGGAAAGGAAGACAAACACTAATAAAAAAGCGAACTTTTTATTCACTGTGACTCCACTAAAAAAATGCCCGACATTGATGTAGCCGGGCATCGTTAATAAGGCGATACCAGTTACTGCTTAGTCAGTAACGAAATATCAGCGGTTTCAAGGAACTGCTGTCTTAATACAGACAACAAGGCCAGCCGGTTGTTCCGTACGGATTCATCTTCAGCCATTACCATGACAGTATCAAAGAAGTTATCAACGGCTTCCCTGAGAGTCGCCAGAGCGCTCAGCACAGCATTATAGTCCTGTAAAGCAACACCAGCTTTCACTTCAGCCTGAACACCTTTCAGCGCTTCGTACAGTGCCTTTTCAGCATCTTCCTGAAGTAGTGCGGTATCTACAGACCCTGCAACATTACCTTCCTGCTTGGCGAGAATGTTCGCAACACGTTTATTGCCTGCTGCAAGTGCTTCTGCCTCTTCCCGTTCCTTAAACGCGGCTACCGCCTGAACACGTGCTGCGTAGTCTGCAGGACGGGTAGGGCGACGGGCTGCAACGGCCTGAATAACATCAATACTCACACCCTGGTCCTGTAACAGGGCAACAAAGCGTCCAAGTACGAAATCAACGACCTGCGTTTCGGTGTCTGCATTGGTAAGCTTATCGCCATACACTTCAACAGATTTAGCCACCAGAGTTTCAAGATCCAGTGCTAAGTCCTTTTCAGTGATGATACGTAGTACGCCAATTGCTGCGCGGCGAAGTGCGAAGGGGTCCTTATCACCTTTAGGTAACTGACCGATACCAAAAATACCCACCAGTGTATCCAGCTTATCTGCAAGAGATACTGCTGCGCTGACACCGGATACAGGTAATTCATCGCCGGCAAAGCGGGGCATATATTGTTCATACAATGCGTCAGCTACAAGAGGGGCTTCACCATCATTGATAGCGTAGTACTTACCCATGACGCCCTGTACGTCCGGAAACTCCATGACCATCTGAGTCATTAAATCCGTTTTGGCCAGTAAACCGGCACGCGCAGCAGCTTCAGTATCATCACCTGTCTGCTCTGCGATAAACGCTGACAACGCAGAGATGCGGTCAGATTTATCTTTAAGCGTACCCAGTTGTTTCTGGAATAACACGGTTTCAAGACTGCCAAGACGACTCTCCAGCGAGGACTTCTTATCAGTGTTGAAGAAGAATTCCGCGTCAGCAAGTCGGGGGCGGATAACCTTTTCGTTTCCGGAAATAACCTGAACAGGATCCTGAGATTCAATATTACTGACAAACAGGAAACGGTTATCCAGCGCACCCTCTGCTGATAACAGAGGTACATACTTTTGATCGTCTTTCATGGTGTAGATTAGTGCTTCTTTAGGCACTTCCAGGAAAGACGCTTCAAAAGATGCCTGCATGACTACCGGCCATTCAACGAGGGAGGCGATTTCTTCCAGCAGACTTTCATCGTAATCAGCTTTCAGGCCAAGAGTATCAGCGGCCTTTTCCAGTTCGTTACGGATGTACTCAGCACGCTCAGAAAAATCTGCTATAACGTAGTGAGACTTCATGGCTGCAGCGTAGCTATCAGCATGGTCAAGTTCAAACGTAGCTTCACCATGGAAGCGGTGGCCCTGAACTACGCGACTACTGGCTTTACCTAATACAGTTAGAGGTAACAGTTCGGCGCCGTACAAAGCAGTAACTGTGTGTACCGGACGGATAAACTGAGTTGTTGAACTTCCCCAGCGCATCGCTTTAGGTATAGGTAGCTTACTGATGGCCTGATTCACCAGACCTTCAATGAGTTCACCGATGCCTTGACCTTCGACACTGGCGCGGTACAACAACCACTCGCCTTTATCCGTGACCATACGCTCTGCATCAGCAACTTCAATGCCGTTGCCCCGTGCCCAGCCCATGGCCGCTTTAGTCGGATTGCCGTCGGCGTCGAATGCTGCTGACACGGCAGGACCACGCTTTTCTACCACTTTATCTTCCTGCGACCCGGCAAGATCAGATACAGATACTGCCAGACGACGGGGAGATGCAAACCAGTGAATGCCTGAGTAGGCCAGTTCTGCGTTATCCAGTGCTGCCTGTAGATTAGCAGCAAAACTCTCACCCAATGATTTAAGGGCTTTCGGTGGCAATTCTTCTGTACCAATTTCTACCAAAAGATTTTCAGTGCGCACGATTACTGCTCCTTATTACACAATGGGAAGCCGAGGGCCTCGCGGGCCTGGTAGTAGCTCTCAGCACAAGCTTTTGCCAGCGTCCGGACACGTAAAATATAACGCTGTCTTTCAGTCACTGAGATGGCGTGACGGGCGTCGAGCAAGTTAAATGCGTGCGACGCCTTCATTACCTGCTCGTAGGCGGGCAATGGCAGATTTTTTTCAATCAGTAACTGGCTGGCTGCTTCACATTCATCGAAAGTCTTGAACAGGAAGTCTACGTTGGCGTATTCGAAGTTATAGGCTGACTGTTCCACTTCGTTCTGGTGGAATACATCGCCGTAAGTTACTTTGCCCATCGGACCGTCAGTCCAGACTAAATCGTAGATACTGTCCACGCCCTGAACGTACATCGCGAGACGTTCCAGACCGTAGGTGATTTCACCGGTAACCGGTTTGCACTCCAGACCACCCACTTGCTGGAAGTAAGTGAACTGAGTCACTTCCATGCCGTTTAACCAGACTTCCCAGCCCAGACCCCATGCACCCAGGGTAGGGGATTCCCAGTTATCTTCTACGAAACGGATATCATGTACCAGCGGATCAAAGCCCAGCTCTTTTAGTGAGCCCAGATATAGCTCCTGAATATTATCAGGAGACGGCTTCAGCATGACCTGAAACTGATAATAGTGCTGCAGACGATTGGGGTTTTCGCCATAACGGCCGTCTGTAGGACGGCGGCAAGGTTGTACATAAGCACTGCTGATAGGCTCCGGACCTAAAGAACGCAGGAATGTCATCGGATGAAATGTACCTGCACCTACTTCCATATCCAGAGGCTGGATAATCACGCAACCCTGGCGTGCCCAGTAATCCTGCAGTGCGAGGATCAAACCCTGAAAGGTTTTAATATCGTATTTCTGCATGTTTGCTGCTTATAACTGACCAATGTAAAGGTGGAGTAGTATACAATTTGTAAGCTGATGAATGTAGGCTGAAACAGCGAAAACTGACTAAAAAGCGCGTAATTAAAAGGAGAAACGCCATGACAGTGCCACTTGATGTTAACCGTTGCGGCTGGGTATCAGATGATGAGGAGTATAAGCTTTATCATGACACGCACTGGGGGCGGCCGGAAATGGACGATGTTTCACTGTTTGCGAAGCTTTGTCTTGATGGACAGCAGGCCGGATTGTCCTGGATCACCATTCTGAAAAAGCAAAAAAATTACGAAACACTGTTTCATCAGTTTGATCCGGAAAAAATAGCGCAAATGGGGGAGCAGGATGTTGAACGTCTGATGCAGGAACCCGGTATCATCCGCAACAGACTAAAAATCAAAGGCATCATTGCGAACGC
The DNA here is from genome assembly GCF_040148705.1 of Alteromonas sp. NFXS44. Taxonomy (NCBI): domain Bacteria; kingdom Pseudomonadati; phylum Pseudomonadota; class Gammaproteobacteria; order Alteromonadales; family Alteromonadaceae; genus Alteromonas; species Alteromonas sp. NFXS44. The sequence continues at coordinate 1,102,498 of NZ_JAGDEA010000012.1, forward strand.
AAAGGCATATCTGGCCATTACAGAGAATATGTCATTCAGAGATTACATCTGGCAGTTCACTGACCATAAAACCATTATTAACAGCTGGCAGAACTATAAAGATGCTCCGGTAAGTTCAGCAGAGTCCGCACTGATGGCAAAGACACTGAAAAAAGCTGGTTTTAAATTTGTCGGAGAAACGATTTGCTATGCTTACATGCAGGCGGTGGGAATGGTAAACGACCATACGGTCACCTGTCATTGTTACCAGGCTTGTTGCGAGGAGGCGAGGCGTTAGCCGTTGCAAGGCTGCGGCCGTGTTAAATACGGCCGCTGAGAGTTGTCAGTTATTTCGATGCTGAAGTACGTTGGCTGAGGCTTTCACTCCAGCTTCTTATCGCATCCAGTTCCCTGAGAACGCGGGATTCGTATTCAGATTCAATTTGCTCCCGTGCATCATCCTGCTTCTTACGCTCTTTTAACGGAAGCTGCTTGCGCTCTTCCAAAATAGCAAAGCCACTGATTTCCACGTACAAAGCATGAATGTGAGGAAACTCAGAGCGGTAATCAGGCGGGGTTTCCAGTGGTAAAGCGTTTAACAGCTTCGTGATCCGGATAGCACCTTCAGATAACTCACATTGTTGTTGCTGCATCGCTTTGCTGATGACAATAATGCTTTCTGTAATGTTTTCTATCCGTCCGTCGCGGGCCGCTTTATGCCGCTCATTTTGTTGTTTAAGCATGAAAAGCAAACGGCCTGCGTAAAAACCGAGGCCGAGAATAATGACTAAACCGGCAATGATAGCAATGGTTAACCACATAAAACCTGACACCTTTAGTCTTTAAATTCGTCCATACTCATGGCATCGAGACTGTCCATCGGATCGTCATCATCTTCATCGTCGCTTTCAGCAATACCCAGCAGATCACACAGGATACGATGTCGTGCCATTTTGTCATCAACGTATTGTTGTTCAGCTTTTGAAATCGTTTGTCCTTCATCCAGTTTATCCAGTAAATCAGATAAACGGTTATCTGCTTCCAGTGCTGCCAGTTCATCAGCCGGAGTTGCATATTTTTTCACTGCAGCACGGGCAACCGGTGCTTTAATCAATTGCACTGGTTTTTTACTGCCATGACGTGGATCTTTGTTTACCCGTACCGCCTTCGTTTGCTCCGGTTTTGACTCAACAACATTACGGCTCCCGGCTGGATTACCTTTATGTTTGTTTGTTTTTGAGGAATTCTCTGAGCCGGCGGGCTTCTTTTTCCGGAAGTCCGGATCTTTACGGACACCAATGCGACCAATTTTTCTGGTCTTCTTCGAACGGGACGACATAGTGTGTCTCCTGCTAATAAAAACTAATTACCGGATTATACCAGGTATCTGTGAATGCTTCTTCAACAAAACAACGTCTTTGCTATAAAGAGTGACGTCATACCCATATTGTTTACCAATAAAGGCGAAGGTTTGATCAGAGAAAAATGATACGTGGGTGAGGTCATTTTTGTAATGCCAGCTGGCAAATTTCAATGCGCTTTCAACACGCTTGGTCATAATGACAAGCACACCGTTAACGGCTAATAACCGGGTTAACAATGAAATCTCACGGTGCGGCGTATGGAAATGTTCTATGGCTTCCGTACAGGTAATAAAATCATAGTACCCGGATGTTTCAAGGGCAGTGCTGTCATCAGCATAAAAAGGGTCGTATACCGACATATGATAACCCGATTCGCTTAACATACCGGCGAGCACCGGAGCCGGCCCGCATCCGAAATCCAGTCCCTTTGCCGGCGGGGTAACCGTGGCGGTTACAGGCGCCATCGCTCGCTGTAAAAATCGACGGTAGCCCTCATCTTCAGCGTTGTTTTCATGGAGATCATATTCCTGCTTTTCTCTTTCTGCGGAGGGCAGAAAGCGTCCGTCAGCAAATACCAGATCACACCGCAGACACTGATGAAACTGTCGACGTTTATCTTCGTGATAAAACTGAATGTCTGAATGCTGGCAAAGAGGGCAGGTAAGTTTTGGCATCGGATTAAAAAGGATAAATGCTATCTGTGAAGTGTAACAGGCGACGGAAAGAAAAAAAGGTGATGGCCTAAACCATCACCTCGTTTATCAGTGTCTGATGACACCTCTCCCGTATTTGCACTAAGTGCAAGGGTGTGCTCCCCTTATTCTTATTTTTCACAGAGCTGGAATTATTGTTCAAGGTCTTCCTGACACTTTATCCAAAATCCTATACTGTTGCTTTTTATTATTGTTGTATAGCTGGTGCGCTTTCAGGCAAAGCACCAAACTTGAAGTTGTATACTACAGAACATATTTCAAAAAACAAGGCAATTTTTACAATTAATTAACAAGCTTTGTATAACAAGTACTTAGTGCAGGCCTGCCAGGTAGTTTGACAGTATTTCGATATCTTCATCTGTAAGTTTCATCGCTATATCCCGCATCATTGCGTTCATATCGTTGGCGCGCTGACCCGCTCTGAAACCTTTCAGCTGTGCGGCTACGTAATCGGTATGTTGACCACTGATATCCGGAAACCCGGCCAGACCCATGCCATTACCATCAGGACCGTGACATGCGCTGCAGGAGGGGATCCCACGCTTCTCATCACCGCCGCGATATAAAGCCTGACCCGCAGCAACATAATTTTCTGGTGTTTCGCCGGCTTTTGCTTCCTGAGAGGCAAAATAGGCGGCTAAGTCAGCCATGTCCTGTTCGGAGAGAGGTGCTGCCATACCATTCATGACTGCGTTGTTCCGACCTTCCTGACCACCGGTCTGAGAAGCCAGTTTGAACTCTTTTAGTTGTTTTTCAAGGTACCCTGCATGCTGGCCGGCGATCTTCGGATTCATAGGAATCATAGAGTTACCGTCCATTCCGTGGCAAGCTGCGCACACGGCCGATTTCGCTTTACCGGCTTCAGGGTCGCCTGCCGCCATGGCATTTGTGGTGAAACCTAACGTCATACAAACAACTAAACACAGTTTTTTCATAACTAATCTCTACAAAGGACCAAACGGCTTCGACGATATACGTGATATCATTGTATTTTACACATTTAGCACGCCAGAAAAACCTATTCCATAATAAAACTATGGTTTTATAACCGTTTTCTGACAGGTGTCAAATAAATTAAAATTAAATGCAAAGTATAGACGGATATTCAACATGTCGTATTACACAAAAGCTAAGTTTCTGATGAGCGCGCCTGATATCCGCCATCTAAAGCTGGATGAGGGCATAGAAGTCGCCTTTGCCGGCCGTTCAAACGCCGGAAAATCAAGCGCGTTAAATACACTGACAAGACAAAAGAACCTGGCGAGGACCAGTAAAACACCGGGCCGGACCCAGCTTATCAATATCTTCGAACTTGATGAAACCCGCAGGCTGGTTGACTTGCCGGGCTATGGCTTTGCGCAGGTTCCTATTGCAATGAAGAAGAAGTGGCAGGCCTCGCTGGGTGAGTATCTGCAAAAGCGGAAAAGCTTGCGGGGACTGGTCGTCATGATGGATATCCGTCACCCGTTTAAAGATCTCGATCAGGATCTTATTTATTGGGCAGTCGATGCAGGGTTACCTGTTCTCGCACTTCTGACCAAAGCGGATAAGTTAAAATCTGGTAAACGAAAAGAAGCATTTATGTTTGCCAGAGATGCGGCACTTGCCTTTAACGGGGATGTTACTGTTCAGGCATTCTCGTCTTTATCAAAGATTGGTGTCAGCGAAGCGGCTGCTGTTCTGGATAAGTGGTTTGAATTGAAAGAGGAGGAGGACGCTTAGGCGTTTTCTGGATTTCTTGTGCCTGAAAGAAAAATCCCCGACCAAAGTGGCCGGGGAGAAAAGGACTGAGAGAAAACACATAAAAACCGAAGATATAGAGTGTCCCTGAAGCCGGTTAGTTCAAATTAATTGAAGAAAAATAGAAGTTTTTTTGAGATTAATTTTATTTTTCAATAAAAACAATTGGTTGAGTGCTTTCGGAATGACTTTTCTACGGGCATAAAAAAACCCCGGTAAAACTACCGGGGTTAAAGCAAAGGTTTGAAAACAGCTTTCTCACCTCTGTACCCTACATCCATTAGGGTACAACAGAATGCTGAAAAGGCAAGTGAAATTGTAATAAAATTACCAAATATCGGTGATTGTCACGATAAATACGCTAAATACTGTAATCTACTTACTGTTTTAGTGCGCCTCGTCCCAATTTTCTCCCGTGCCGGCTTCAACCTGTAAAGGTACAGACAGGGCAGCAGCCTGTTCCATCAGGGCTACAATGCTGGCAACGCGTTCTTCCACCACTTCTTCTTTAATTTCAAAAACCAGTTCATCGTGAACCTGCATCATCATGAATACATCACTTGCGGCTTCTTTTTGGATCCACTCATCAACACGTAGCATTGCCAGTTTGATGATGTCAGCCGCTGTACCCTGCATAGGAGCATTGATTGCCGCACGTTCTGCACCTTTCCGGCGGGCACCGTTACTTGCTTTAATGTCAGGCAGATACAGTCTGCGCCCGAATACCGTTTCAACATAGCCGGTTTCTTTCGCATGCTCACGGGTTTCATCCATATAACGCAGTACGCCCGGATAACGTTCAAAATACAAATCCATGTATTTTTGTGCGTCGTTGCGGGGAATATTCAGTTGTCTGGACAAACCAAAAGCTGACATGCCGTATATCAGTCCGAAGTTTATAGCTTTCGCGCTGCGGCGCTGATCTACAGTTACTTCCTCAAGAGGCACTGAAAATACTTCAGACGCGGTGGCCTTATGTATGTCTTTGCCCTGCGAGAATGCATCAAGCAAACCCTGATCTTCAGAAAGATGAGCCATAATACGCAGCTCTATTTGTGAGTAATCCGCGGCGACAATCTTATAACCGTCCCGTGGCACGAACGCTTGCCGTACTCTGCGGCCTTCTTCAGTACGGATAGGGATGTTCTGCAGGTTAGGATCCGTAGAAGACAACCGTCCCGTTGCGGTGACAGCCTGATGATAAGACGTATGCACACGGCCTGTACGGTGATTGATCATCTTTGGCAGCTTGTCTGTGTAAGTATTTTTAAGTTTTGTCAGACCACGGTATTCCATGATCATTTTAGGAATAGGGTAGTCCAGCGCTAATTCCTGTAATACCTCTTCCGACGTAGACGGGGCGCCTTTGGGCGTTTTCTTGATCACAGGCAAAGACAATTTCTCAAACAGAATTTGTTGCAGCTGTTTAGTTGAACCTAAGTTAAATTTTTCACCCGCGGCTTCATGCACACTGGCTTCCAGTTCAGTTATACGCTTAGCCAGATCCTGGCTTTGCTGATTCAGCTTTTGTGAATCTATCAGCACGCCCAACTGTTCCATCCTGGACAGTACGCTGGCCAGTGGCACTTCGACATCCAGTAATAAATTTTTCAGTGGTTCGTGCTGTTCCAGCCGGCGCCAGATTTCTTTATGCAACCTTAAAGTAACGTCTGCATCTTCGGCGGCATAGGGCGCGGCTTCGTTCAAATCAATCTGATTAAAGGTAAGTTGCTTCGCTCCCTTACCGGCAATCTCTTCAAAGTGGATTGTTTTGTGATTCAGGTACGCCATCGCCAGTGAGTCCATGTCATGGCGGGTTGCCGTGCTGTTAAGCACATAAGACTCAAGCATGGTGTCAAAAGCAATGCCCTGCAAATTGATGTCGTAGTTGGCGAGGACGTTTTTGTCGTACTTCAGATGCTGGCCAACCTTTTTGACCGAATCTGACTCCAGCAACGGTTTTAATGCACCAAGCACGTAATCACGGTCAAGTTGCTCCGGTGCATCAGGATAATCATGTGCTACCGGTACGTAAGCGGCTTCTCCCGGTGCCGTACTGAAAGATACACCAACAATTTCAGCTTCCATATAATCGAGACTGGTGGTCTCAGTATCAAATGCAAAAAGTGGTGCCTGTTCCAGCTTCTTCAGCCAGTTTTCAAAAGCCGCTTTATCTGTAACGGTTTCGTATTTGCTTTTGTCGATGTCTGATAGTGCAGGAGAGTCGTCTTCACCGTTACTTTCGTCAGTTTCCGCGCTGGTAGCAGATTCCTCTGCGGCTGATTCGGATGAGACTTCAGAAAACCAGCGCTTAAACTCATATTCGGCAAACAGGGCGGCAAGCTTTGTGTTATCAGCTTCCGACGGCACCAGCGTTTCCGGCTGGAAATCCATCTCAACATCCAGCTTTATTGTCGCCAGATCATAAGATAACCGCGCCTGCTCTTCATACTCACGCATCTTATCAGCCATGGTTTTGCTGCCACGGAATGAAAGGCCTGCGATAGCGTCCAGATTCTCATAAATGGCTTTAATGCCACCGATCCCGTTCAGCAGTGCCTGTGCACTTTTGTCGCCCACTCCCGGCACGCCCGGAATGTTATCAACTTTGTCCCCTTTAAGGGCCAGGAAATCAATAACCAGCTCCGGAGGAATACCGAATTTTTCTTTAACACCTTCAGTCGTCATGATCTGGTTGTTCATGGTATTGATCAGCGTGACATGCTCATTGACCAGCTGAGCCATATCTTTGTCACCTGTACTGATAAGTGTGTCGATCCCTTTTTCGGTGGCCTGACGTGAAAGGGTCCCTATCACATCATCGGCTTCTACACCTTCTTCCACGATGATCGGCAAGCCCATTGCCCTGATAATGTCATGCAAAGGTGCAATCTGAGATCGTAATTCTTCCGGCATTGGCGGACGGTTTGCCTTGTATTCTTTATACATGTCGTCGCGGAAGGTTTTTCCTTTGGCATCGAAGACTACCGCCATGTGAGTGGGGTTGTACTGGCGGATAAGACTTCTCAGCATGTTGATCACACCGTAAATTGCACCGGTATCCTGACCTTTAGAATTTGTCAGTGGAGGTAAACCATGGAAGGCGCGGAACAGGTAAGAAGATCCGTCAACCAGAATAAAGGGAGGAGTTTTGTTTTCAGACATAAGGAAACTTAAATCGCAGGCATTAATAAAGTGAGCAGAATGCCACAGGCCGCCTGTTAAAGCCATATAACCGTCTGCAGAGGTATCCGATCTACAAAAGTGGATCGCCTGTGGATAACTTTGTGATCAAATTAAAATGAAGTTGGATCGGGCACGCAGATCTGATACGGCAAAAAGATCCGTAGATCTTTGTATATAAGGTTTTGCAGGAATTCGAAGAGATGTCATTACCTTGACGAATTCTTCACTGATAGTGTGGATAACTTGGTGAATTAAGAATTTGTTGTTTAACCAAGTTGGTCAGTTAATGTAGCATACTGATAACAAACAGTGACAGCAGAGTTTGATAATTTTTGTATAGTTTTTGTTTGTTTTTTAATCGCAAATGGCATAACGCCTGCTGTGGCTGGTTTGCAGAGCAAAGGAGAGTGAAACGTGAAAAAAGTAGCAGTGATTTTAAGTGGAAGTGGTGTATTTGACGGCACTGAATTACATGAAGCAGTGATTACTTTGTTAGCGATTCGCAGCAATGGCGCTGAATATCAATGTTTCGCACCGGATGTCATGCAAATGCATGTGGTTAATCATCTTACCGGTGAAGTGGCTGAAAACGAACAGCGTAATGTGCTGGTTGAATCTGCCCGTATCGCCAGAGGGGAAATTAAACCTGTTACCGAATGTCAGCCTGACAACTTTGACGCCATCATCTTGCCAGGTGGTTTTGGTGCGGCCAAGAATCTGTGTACATTTGCAGTTGATGGTGCAGACTGCTCTGTGAATGAAGATGTACTTACTGTATGCAGAGCATTTGCAGAGGCGGGCAAACCGGCCGGTTACGCTTGTATTGCTCCGGCACTGGCAGCAGCTGTTTATGGCAGTCAGCGTAAGGTGACCATTGGCAATGATGAAGGTGCTGCCGCAGGTATTAATGCACTGGGTGCTGTTCACGTTGACTGTGCAGTAGATGAGATTGTAATTGATACCGACGCCAAATTGGTAACCACGCCTGCTTATATGCTCGCCGGGGACATCCTTGAAGCAAAGGCGGGGATCGACAAAATGGTCGAAACTGTACTGGCAATGAATTAAAACCTCCCGACAAGGCGGGGAGTATCGGCGAATGGGACTTTCCCTTTCGCCTTTGTCACCGCATAATGTCAGCTATTGGGGTAGTACACACAACCATGCCTGGCATGGGTAAAAAAACAATAAGGTTCAACGGCACATGCACTATCGTGCAATCGTAAGGATTCTCGGATTACTTGTTGCATTGTTCAGCGTGACAATGATCCCACCGGCACTGATATCGCTGATGTTCGAAGATGGAAGCGGCCTGCCTTTCATCATTGCATTCCTGCTTTGTGTGGGCACGGGCATGATGATGTGGTATCCGAACCGCTATCACCGCAAAGAACTGCGTGCGAAAGAAGGCTTTCTTATCGTAGTCCTGTTCTGGACGGTACTGGCAAGCTTCGGTGCGATTCCGTTTATCTTGCTTGAACAGCCCAGCATGACCGTGACCGACGCATTTTTTGAATCTTTTTCCGGTCTCACTACCACGGGCGCCACCGTGATAGAAGGTATAGAGTTTCTACCCCATTCAATTCAATTCTATCGTCAGCAATTACAGTGGCTGGGCGGTATGGGTATCATTGTACTGGCGGTGGCTATCCTGCCAATTCTGGGTGTCGGGGGCATGCAGCTGTACCGGGCAGAAACGCCGGGCCCTGTGAAGGACTCCAAGATGACCCCCCGTATTGCCGATACTGCCAAGCATCTCTGGTATATTTATTTATCGCTGACCATTGCCTGCATGGTGGCTTACTGGCTGGCCGGTATGGACTGGTTTGATGCAATATGCCATTCCTTCGCCACCGTCGCGATAGGTGGTTTCTCTACCCATGATGCCAGCCTCGGCTATTTCGACAGTCCCATGGTGAATGTGATTTGTTCTGTCTTTCTGCTGATTGCGGCACTGAATTTCTCTTTGCATTACGCAGCAGTAAGTTCCCGTTCCCTGAAAGGGTATCTACGGGATCCGGAATTTAAGGCATTTCTGTTTATTCAGTTTACGCTGATCATGATTTGCTTTCTGGTGCTTACTTTATCCGGCTATTACACCTCTGCAGAGGAAGCGTTGGATCAGGCTATGATTCAGGCGGTGTCTATCAGTACTACTGCCGGTTTTGCCACTACTGACTTCTCATCCTGGCCGGCGTTCCTGCCTATTTTGCTGATATTCTCCAGCTTTATCGGCGGCTGTGCGTCCTCAACGGGTGGTGGTCTGAAAGTCGTACGGGTACTGTTACTGTTCCTGCAGGGCAAACGTGAAGTTGACCGCCTCATTCATCCTAAAGCCGTGTACTCGGTAAAGCTGGGCGAAAGAGCGATGCCTGACAGGGTGGTAGAGGCCGTGTGGGGATTCTTTTCTGCTTATGCCATTGTGTTTGTGGTGATCATGATTGGTATGATTGCTACGGGTCTGGATAACATTTCTGCTTTTACGGCGACCGCTGCATCGTTGAATAACCTGGGCCCCGGACTGGGCAGCGTAGCGGGTACTTATTCAGAGGTGAGTGACGGCGGTAAATGGCTGCTGGTACTGGCTATGGTATTCGGACGGCTGGAAGTATTCTCACTGCTGGTATTGTTTTCACCTACGTTCTGGCGCAGCTGACGCAAACACTCTGCGCGGAACGTGGTATCGATAGATATCACTTGTTATCAGCCGAAGAAGAATGCGCTTGGCTGGAAAAGCTTCTCTACATCATTGATGTATTTCTTATCTACCAGAAAAAGAATCACGTGATCGTTGGCTTCTATCTTCGTATCACTGTGAGCGATGATAACAGTGTCTTCCCTGACGACAGCCCCGATAGTTGTGCCAGGCGGTAATTTGATATTGCCAATTTCACGGCCCACCACTTTTGAAGTGTTTTCGTCACCGTGGGCAATGGCTTCTATGGCCTCTGCAGCACCACGGCGCAGAGAATATACGTTAACGATATCACCGCGTCGAATATGGGTAAGCAATGCGGAAATCGTTGCCTGTTGGGGAGAGAATGCAATATCAATTTCACCTCCCTGTACCAGGTCCACATAAGCACTGCGCTGGATAAGCACCATGGCCTTTTGTGCACCCATACGCTTAGCCAGCATCGCTGACATGATGTTTGCTTCATCATCGTTGGTGACGGCAATGAAGGCATCCACCTGATCAATACTTTCTTCATTCAGCAATTCAGGATCAGAGGCATCACCACAAAATACGATGGTTTTATCCAGATTCGCAGATAGATACTGAGCGCGTTCAGGGCTGAATTCAATCAGCTTCACGTTGTGTTTGTGCTCGAGACGTTTTGCCAGGCCAGCACCGATAAGACCGCCGCCGGCAATCATAATGCGCTTGTAGCTGGATTCCAGTTTCTGCAGTTCACTCATTACCGCACGGATATGTTTAGTGGCAGCAATGAAGAATACTTCATCATCAGCCTCTATCACCGTCGTGCCCAGCGGACGGATTGGACGGCCGCGACGGTAAATTGCCGCAACACGGGTTTCCACGTTGGGCATATGTTCTTTCAGGGCTGATAAGGCGTGTCCAACCAGCAGACCGCCATAGTAAGCTTTAACCGCAACAAGGCTCGCTTTACCTTCGGCAAATTCCACAACCTGAAGCGCACCGGGATAATCAATAAGACGTTTAATTGCAGTGGTTACCAACTGCTCAGGCGCAATGATGTGATCCACAGGAATGTTATTTTCCTGGTACAACTGTTCCTGATAAATGATGTATTGCTCACTGCGAACGCGGGCAATTTTAGTCGGGGTTTTAAACAGACTGTATGCAACCTGACAGGCAAGCATGTTACTTTCATCGCTGTTTGTAACAGCGATCAGCATATCGGCGTCTTCAGCGCCGGCTTTTTTGAGAATATCAGGGTGGGAACCCACGCCTTCGACTACCTGAAGATCAAGGCGGTCCTGGAGGGCTCGCAGTATAGTGGGATCTGAATCAATCACAGTGATCTCGTTCTTTTCACCAACCAGGTTTTCTGCCAGAGTACCGCCAACCTGTCCCGCGCCAAGAATGATGATTTTCATTGATGTAATTCAGACTCTTACTAGTTTAATGAGAAGACTTTATCAGTCTCGCGTAATAGAAACCATCCATTTGTTCCTCACCGGTTGCTATCTGCCGGCCTGGGAAATCTCTGCTTTCACCCTCACAAAGCTCAGATAATTCCGCATCTGTAGTACGCGCCAGGAATTGCTTTATTTGTTCACGGTTCTCGTCAGGCAGAATGGAACAGGTGGCGTACAGCAAGGTGCCACCCGGCTTCAACAATGACCACATAACATCGAGAATTTCCGACTGCAATGCACCAAGTGCTGCAATATCACCAGGCTTTCTCAGCCAGCGAATGTCAGGATGACGACGGATAACGCCGGTTGCAGAGCAGGGCGCATCCAGCAGAATGCGATCGAATAATTTTCCGTCCCACCATTGATCAGGACGCAATGCATCACCGGTTTTAATTTCAGGGTGATGCTTTAACCGCGTCATATTCTCTCTTACCCGCTCAAGGCGAATTGCATCGCTGTCGATCGCAATGCAGCGGGCCAGTTCAGGCTGAACTTCAAACAGATGACCGGTTTTGCCGCCCGGAGCAGCACAACAATCCAGTATAGTTTCACCGGGTTGCGGGTCCAGGTAAGGTGCGGCAAGCTGAGCTGCGCCATCTTGCACCGCAAACCAGCCTTTGTCGTAACCCGGCAGTGCAGTAATGTCACTGCGGGAGATAAGTCTTACCGCCTGAGGGTGGGAAGCCACCGTTTCAAACGGGATGTTCATTTCAGTCAGGGCATCACAAAAGGTTTCACGTGAAACCTGGCACGTATTCACCCTTAACCAGATAGGCGCCTGATCATTGGTTTGTTCAATAATGCGGCCGGCAGCCTGCGGGTAAGCATCCTGAATGCGTTTAAATAGCCACTTGGGTAATCCGCTTGCAATAATGGGATCGTCTACCGGCTTATCTGCCAGCTCCTGACGTTCGAAGTTGCGCAGGATAGCGTTAACCAGTCCCTTTAAAGACATACCACCCAAATAAGAAGCGGCATTCACAGTTTCGCTTACTGCTGCGTGAGATGATACGCGGCTGAAAGCCAGTTGATAGAGACCAAGCAGCATCAGGTGCTCCAGGATCTTCTTATTCCCTTTCAGAGGCTTATCAAGTAATCCCCGTAACCAGAATTGCAGAACTGGTAGTTGACGCATGACACCCAGCGACATTTCCTGAATCCAGGCGTTATCTTTTCCGTGATGCCGGCGTTGTACTTTAGCAAGACATTCTCTGCTGGATTTACCGTTTTCCAGGATCTGAAAAATTACCCAGGCAGTATCGGCGCGTAAATTCTTTTGTCTTGGAAGGGGAACCGGCTGACCTGAAGCCATTATGCTTCTCCGCCAACCAGTTTACCGGCGACAAACCATTGTTGCCGTGCATTCACAACATCGCCTGCCGGCAAGGCTTTTTTGCCGGGAATTTGTAGTTGCGTGATGATTAAATCTTTCGTAGCAGTGGCAATAACGATACCGTGTTTACTGGCACTTACCACTGTGCCCGGTTGTTGTGTTGAAGTATTGTCGCTCACATGTGCAGACCATACTTTCACGTTATCCTTGCCTATTTGCATCCACGCCACCGGCCAGGGGTTAAACGCGCGGATGTTTCTTTCAATTTGCTCTGCACTGTCCTGCCAGTCGATAAGAGCCTCTTCTTTACTGAGCTTCTTCGCGTAGCAGGCCAGATTGTCATCCTGCTTTTCTGCTTTTGCAGTATAGCTTTCCAAATCGTTCAGCACGTTAACCAGAGCCTCAGGTCCCAGCTTCGCAAGCTTATCGTAGAGCGTGGCACTGGTATCTTCCGGTTCAATAGGCAGCCTGGCAATATGCAACATATCGCCGGTATCTAAGCCAACATCCATTTGCATAATGGTCACGCCGGTTTCTTCATCGCCTGCCCACAAAGAGCGCTGAATAGGTGCCGCTCCGCGCCACTTCGGTAAAATAGAACCATGTACGTTAATGCAGCCTGAGCGGGGCATATCCAGAACAGCCTGCGGCAGTAACAAACCATAAGCCACTACTACCATCACATCAGCGTTCAACTCATTCAGCGTTTCCTGAGCTTCCTGTGCTTTTAAAGAAGCAGGCTGATAAACATTGAGGCCATTTTCTTCAGCCAATACTTTTACAGGGCTGGGCGTCAGCTTTTTACCCCGTCCGGCAGGACGGTCAGGTTGCGTATAAACAGCAATAATCTCATGCTCAGAACTGAGCAGGGCGCGTAAATGGTCGGCAGCAAAATCCGGCGTACCGGCAAAAATGATTCGTAGTGGTGTGGTCACAAATAGTCCTAGGCTTTAGCTGCCAGTCTTGCTTCTTTTTCTAACTTCTTCCGGATACGCTGGCGTTTCAGCGGTGACAGATAATCAATAAACAATTTACCTTTCAGATGATCCAGTTCGTGCTGAATACAGATAGCCAGCAGACCGTCAGCTTCAAGCTCAAAAGGATTCCCTTCACCGTCCAGTGCTTTAACAGTCACCCGTTCTGCACGGTCTACTTTGGCGTAATTACCGGGTACCGATAAACAGCCTTCCTCACTGATGGTGGAACCGTCTTTCGCTGTGATTTCAGGGTTCACGAATACTCTGGGCGTATTCTGATTCTCAGATACATCCATCACTACAACCTGCACATGTCTGTCTACCTGCGTGGCGGCAAGGCCGATGCCTTTCTCATCGCGCATGGTTTCGAACATGTCCGAGATCAGTTGCTTAATTTCTTCATCTACTGACTCAACGGGTTTCGCTACGGTGCGTAGGCGTTCGTCAGGAAAACTTAATACGTCTAAAATTGCCATCTGTCGTTCTGCTTCGCTTGCGTGTATGAATTAATATACGATCCAATAGCCAGCGCTATTTACACATTGGTTTCTGATACTATTCTATCGTATAACGGTAACTGCCGTGCAGTTTTTTGCTGGAAATAGCGGATACATGGCCGATATAGAGTCAATGTCGAAAATTTCAACAGGAGTGGTTGGAGCAAACATGACAACCGGATCGATAAAAAAGCGCTTTACCGCTGCCCTGACCGCAGTGACAGTGATCTTAAGCTGCCTTACCGGGTTAGCTCAGGCAGTCACGCTAAAAGAAGATGCCCCGCAAACCTATACAGTGAAACGCAATGATACGTTATGGGATATTGCCAGCCTGTTTCTGGACAAGCCCTGGTTATGGCCGGAGCTGTGGCGTAACAATACCCAAATTATCAATCCTCATTTGATTTACCCCGGCGACGTTCTTGTAATACGTATTGTCGACGGTCAGCCGGTACTGGTAGTTCAGCGGGATAAAAAACACATCACCCTTGGCCCGTCCCTGCGTAAACAAAATAAGCCTGACCCCATCAGTATGTTGCCATGGTCCGTTATTGCTCCTTACATCAATCAAAATGAATTACTGGATGAAGAGGTCTATGAAAAGCTGCCCCATATTCTCGGTAATCAAACCGGCGATATCCGTTTCGTCACCGATGATTTAGTGATCAGCAGGAGTTACGGCCGATCTTCAGATCAGTATCGTGTAGTCCGCAGACAATCTACTATTGAAAACCTGGACGGAGAGATCCTCGGGATTCAAGTTCATCATGTTGCTGATGCCAATATGATTGACGATACCGTGCCGTTCCAGTGGCTGGTCAAAGTCACCAAATCAAACTTTGAGGCAGCCCGTGGCGACCGGCTGTATGACGGAGATTTCACAGACCGGCAGGATCTCGTGCTGCAGGCAGCAACGCCTGAACAGCGGGGTTTTGTGGTAGGGAACCTTCATCAGCATCAGTTGCTGGGTAAAGACGATGTGGTCATTGTGGATTTAGGTTCTGAGCAAGTGTCTCCCGGTACTGTGATGGGACTTTATTCTCAGGGGCCAGATATTATTGACGGTGAATTACCCAAATACGCTGGCGAAAATAATGCCATGTACAGCGTGTTTAACGATGGCAGCACGGTGCATCAGCCGGCCATTAAAATCGGCGAAATCGTCATTTTCAAAACATTTGATAGAGCCAGCTACGGCATCATTACCCGTGCCAGAGAACTGGTAAAGACGGGTGCTATTGTCGCTAATCCTTAACCGGGATAACCCATACCGTAGCTGAGGGGCTGCGGTATGCGGAAAAACAATCAAAATACTTCAATACATTCATGGCTGACACTGGCATCAGTGCCGGCCATGACTACAGCGAAATGGAATGCGCTACTCAATAAATACAGCATTTCAGCCTGCGCCTTTCTCCATTCCGATGAGTGGATGACAAATCCACACCTTCCTCTTACTTCTGAACAGCTGGCGCAGATTCGCCAGTTACGGACATCTGCAAACGACAAGCTTCTCAATCAGGCTTATCGCTGGCTGGAAAGAGACCCGGCAAATCAGATCATCACCCGGGATATGCCGGACTGGCCATCAGGGTTCAGCAGTTTGACATCACCGCCATTACTCTTGTTTGCCAGAGGGAATACTTCACGTCTCGGCGATCCGCAAATTGCGGTTGTCGGCAGCAGAATGGCTACCCGGGCAGGTCTTTCAACTGCTGCTTTATTTGCATCACAACTGGCTGCTGCCGGCGTCACTGTGACCAGCGGGCTTGCCAGCGGAATTGATGCAGCAGCCCATAAGGCTGCTAATGCCATTGAGGGCAGAACGGTAGCCTTTCTGGGAAGCGGGCCGGATGTTATCTATCCCCGCCGGAACATTCATCTGGCAGAAGAAATCGTCAGTCATAACGGATTACTCGTGTCTGAGTTTTCACCCGGTACACCACCGAAGCGTCATCACTTTCCTGGCAGAAACCGCTTAATCGCTGCCATTTCAGCCGGTACGCTGGTGGTCGAAGCAACAATAAAGAGTGGTACCTTGATAACTGCCAATCTGGCCGCAGATCTGGGACGCGAAGTGTTCGCTGTGCCGGGCAATATCGCAAATGTGCAGACAGAAGGTTGTCATGCACTTATTCAGCAAGGTGCTAAACTTGTGGTAACTGTAGACCACATCCTGGAGGAATTTAACCATCTTGCCAGATCGCCCGTTGCTGCCGCAGCTGAGCAACAACAAAAAAGTGAAGATCAAAACTTGGCAACCGATAAATTATTAGATAGTGTGGACTTTGATGTAACTGGCGTTGACATCATTGCCGAACGCAGCGCACTGCCTGTATCAGCGGTTATGGCGGCATTATTAGAATATGAACTGCGTGGTCTCGTAACCCCCGTTTCCGGTGGTTACGTCAAATTGAGGGGGAAATAAACCATGTTCGACATCCTCATGTATCTGTTTGAGAACTTCATTCATAGCGAAACGGAAATCCGCGTCGATCAGGACGAACTGACGGATGAGTTAATACGCGCTGGCTTTCATCATGATGAAATCTATAAGGCGTTAGCATGGCTGGAGAAACTGGCTGCGCTCCAGGAAACGGACAATAAGCCGTATTTCTGTCAGCGTATATCATCTGGCGTCAGCCGCATTTATACCCAGGAAGAGCAAATGCGTCTGGATGTGGAGTGCCAGGGATTCCTGCTGTTTTTAGAGCAGGTTGGTGTACTCGACGCGTCTACACGTGAAATGGTTATCGACAGAGTGATGGAAATAGACTCTCCTGAGTTCTGTCTTGAAGATTTAAAATGGGTCGTGTTGATGGTGTTATTCAACGTGCCCGGTAAAGAGAATGCGTATGCACAGATGGAAGATCTTCTGTTTGAAGAATCTGATGGTACGCTGCATTAATCAGGAGTAGTACCGGCATGGTCCCCGGGATGCCTCCTGAATTTGTGCTCTAAGGTATCAGGGGTTCATGTCAAAAATAGATCATTCCTTATTCAGTGCTCATGAGCATGCGCTTGAGCACGCCTTCGGTGACTGCCCGGAATGCGGCAGTCATCTTCAAATCCGAAATAGCAAGAGTGGCCCTTTCCTTGGGTGTACCGCTTATCCTGAATGTCATTTCAGTAAGCCGTTACACGATCAACAAACCACAACGTTAAAAGAAATCGCCGGTACGGTGTGTCCCGACTGCGGTAGTACAATGGCCATTAAAAAAGGCCGCTACGGTATGTTTATCGGCTGTACAAATTTTCCTGAATGTCATCATATTGAGCCGGTAAAACAGCAGGAGGACACGCAGATCACTTGTCCCCAATGTAATACCGGACACATCATTGAGCGCACAAATAAATACGGAAAGCGGTTTTATGCGTGTAATCATTATCCTCAATGCAAGTATGTGGTAAATTTCCCGCCCGTTCCGGGTAGCTGTCCAGATTGTGGCTGGGGCCTTTTGATCAACAAAAAAGGCAAAGTGTGCTGCCCGCAGGTTAAATGCGATTATCAGGCAGAGCCCGAAAATGAGTAATGAACAACAGATTGACCCTGTAAAAGAAGCGTTTGAACAGGGAGCGTTAATTGTTTATCCCACCGAAGCGGTAATGGGGATAGGGTGCGACCCTGATAACGAGCTGGCGGTTCACAAACTATTACAACTGAAGCAACGTCCGGTTGAAAAAGGCATGATCCTGATTGCTGATACCTATTCCCGTTTGCTGCCTTACGTTAGTGATAATGCTGTTCCGCCTGATCGCAGAGCGCAAATTTTCTCATCATGGCCGGGGCCGAATACCTGGCTTTTGCCGAAGTCCAAAACAGCGCCCGGTTGGATCACAGGTTCTCACGAAAAAATAGCAGTTCGGGTGACAACACATCCGGTAGTGAAAGCGTTGTGTGAAAAGCTGGGCAAGCCTCTGGTTTCTACCAGCGCCAATCCTTCCGGTGAAGAACCTGCAAGAACTCAGGATGAAGCCAGGGCTTATTTTGCAGACAGTGTTATCTATATTGACGGCGATGTGGGGGGACTGGAAAGGCCCAGTACAATCCGTGATTGCGATTCCGGCCGTGTGATCAGAGATTAAATAATGCAAACAATGAATATTGATGACACAAACAAGGCAATAGAAAAAGTTAAAGCTTTCCTGCTGGCCTTGCAGGATAACATTTGTCAGACACTCGAGCTGGTTGATGGCAAAGGTCAGTTCGTAGAAGACAGTTGGGAAAGAGAACTGGGTGGCGGTGGCCGCTCAAGAGTGCTTAAAAACGGCGCGGTGATAGAGCAGGGCGGTGTGAATTTCAGTCACGTGTTCGGCGGAGCCATGCCGGCTTCTGCAACTGCATCACGACCTGAGCTGGCCGGCAGAAGTTTTCAGGCAATGGGGGTGTCTCTGGTTATTCATCCTCACAACCCCTATGTGCCCACCTCTCATGCTAATGTGCGTTTTTTTATTGCTGAAAAGCCGGGAGAAACGCCCATCTGGTGGTTTGGTGGTGGCTTTGACCTCACGCCGTTCTATCCCTTTAAAGAAGATGTTCAGCACTGGCACGACACCGCTAAAAAGTGCTGTGCTCCTTTTGGTGATGACATTTATGCCAGATATAAGAAATGGTGTGATGACTATTTTTATCTGAAACATCGTGACGAAACCCGTGGCGTAGGCGGTCTCTTTTTTGATGACCTGAATGAATGGGGATTTGATAAAAGCTTCGAATTTATGCAGTCAGTAGGTAATGGCTATCTGGACGCATATGTTCCGGTCGTTGAACGCCGTAAAGGCATGTCTTACTCAGAACGTGAACGGCAGTTTCAGCTTTATCGTCGCGGGCGTTATGTCGAGTTCAATCTGGTGTATGACCGCGGCACGTTGTTCGGGTTACAAACCGGTGGCCGTACAGAGTCCATTCTGATGTCCATGCCGCCCCTTGCCCGCTGGGAATATGGCTTCGAAGCGCCCGCAGGCAGCGCTGAAGCGAAGTTGGCTAACTGGCTGAAACCCACAGACTGGTAAGTTCTTCCTTTCCTGACTATTGATTCAGATCAATGGTCAGGAAGCTGATTTTAAAACCATTTTTTTCTGTTGTTCCAGATCAACATTTTGATTCTCCTGAGGCGTACAGTACGCACATCAACGTTAAACACACGAGAGAATCGAAATGAAAACAACCACTCTGGCTACTGTTATCCTCGCAGCCCTCATTGCTGCTCCTGCCGCTCAAGCATATGAAAAAGGCGACTGGGTTGTACGTGGCGGTCTTACAACGGTTGCACCTGACGACGAAACATCCACCATTATTGCCGGCGGTGCAGATTTAGGCGTAGATTTGTCGGTTGATAACGATACGCAACTGGGTCTGAATATTGCATATTTTATAACCGACAACATCAATATCGAATTACTCGCAGCAACACCATTCACCCATGACGTCAGTTTTGGTGTGTCTGACCCTCTTGGGACTGGTGATAAGCTGGGAGAAGTTACACACCTGCCCCCTACATTAACCGTTAATTACTACTTCAATGATCCCGCGGCAGTGTTTCAGCCTTATATCGGTGCGGGTTTGAACTATACATTCATTTTTGACGAGGAATTTACTTCAGCTAACGGGGATGCAGGACTGACAGATTTAGAACTGGATAACTCTTTTGGTGTTTCTGCACAAATCGGTGCGGATTACATGCTGAATAACGACTGGCACATTAATGCGTCAGTACGGTGGATTGATATTGATACCGAAGCCACCTTCAATGTGGGTGAAGCACAGGGAAGCGTGAATGATATTCAAATTGATCCCTGGGTTTACACTATCTCTGTGGGTTACACATTCTGATCATCTGACATTTAGTTTCCATGCGTTTTTCGCACTTGCCTTTTGCCCTCCTTATCCGGAGGGCTTTTTTATTGTTCCGTATTAATCATATGTTCTGCGAGTTGATCCAGCGCTTCCAGTAACTTCTCTGCAAGAGTAATATCGTGAACCGATTGCAACATCGCCTTTCGCATGCAATACATCCATTGACGCTTCAGTACCGGTGTCACAGCAAAGCCAAGGTGTCTGGCACGCAAGCGGGGATGACCAAATTGCTTTTCAAACTCATTGGGACCACCAAGCCACATGGTTAGATAAAGAAAAAAGACATGTCTTATTCTGTCCATTGGTTGCGGATGTATTGCAAGTAACTCTTCAGCCATAGGATCTTGTTCCATGATGTCATAGAATCGGTGGGCAATAAGTTTTACCGTTTCTTCTCCCCCGATTGCTTCATAGGGTGTGGAGGGGGTTGTGTCTGAAGACGTTTTCTTTGATTTGTTTAATAAGCTAAAGAGACCCATGAAAAAATTCGCTGTATTTGGAAACCCGATTTCTCAGAGTTTATCACCTGCAATTCATCATATGTTTGCTGATTTAACCGGGGAGACCATTCAATATGAAAAGATTGAAGCGCCCATTGAAGGTTTCGAAGATACAGTTACGAATTTCTTTGCTGATGAGCGGGCTGTGGGATGCAATGTTACAGTCCCGTTCAAGGAAAGAGCGTTTAAATTAAGTGAAGCAAATTGTAATGAAGAGGCGGCAACTGCAAAAGCCGTTAATACCCTGCATAAAGTAAACGGCTGCCTGAATGGTTATACGACTGACGGTATGGGACTGGTTGCGGACTTACTCAGTACAACAGGCAGTTTAAGCGGTAAGCGTATTTTACTTATTGGTGCCGGTGGCGCTACCCGCGGTGTAGCAGGGCCATTACTGAGAGAAAATCCGGAATCATTATTTATTGCTAACCGTACTTTTGCCAAAGCCCAGGCGATTGTGTCAGATATAGCAAACCCTAAGTTTGAAGCGATAACGGCTGACGAGCTCGTCAGCGTTGAAGCCCATATTATTATTAATTGCACGTCAGCGAGTTTGACGGGCGATCTGCCGGTCGTGTCTGAAAGTATGTTCGGTAAGTGCGAGTTGGCTTACGACATGGTTTACAGTAGTCAGCCAACACGCTTTATGCAGTATGCTGCTGAGAAAGGGGCTGCAGGAACCAAAGACGGATTTGGTATGCTGGTGGAACAGGCAGCTGCAGCATTCACCATCTGGACGGGTAAAACACCGGAGACTGCCGGTGTTATTCAGAAACTTCGTCCTTAAGCGGTAGTTCAGAGTCAGCCTTGTGCAAGGTATTCATCTTTCAGCCGGACGTAGTTGTCTGCCGATATCTTAAGAAAGGCCTGTTCACTCTCTTTGAGCGGTCGCTTTTTCACCATTGGATTGCCTACATATAAGTAGCCACTCTCAAGGCGCTTGTTTGGCGGGACTAATGTACCTGCTCCGATAAATACATCATCTTCTACAACAGCACCATCCATCACAATGGCACCCATACCGACGAGTATACGGTTGCCCAGTGTGCATCCGTGAAGCATGCATTTATGTCCTATAGTTACATCATCACCAATAATTAGTGGGTTACCTTCAGGATTACCGGCAGATTTCCTGGTGACGTGAAGCACTGAACCGTCCTGAACATTTGTGCGGTCGCCTATCTTTATATAATTAACATCGCCTCTGGCTGCAACCAGTGGCCATATACTTGAATCTGATCCTATAGCGATATCTCCGACAAGCACGCTTGAATCATCGATATAACAGTTATCAGCAATAGAAGGGGAAACAGAATTGTACTTTCTGACAGGCATAGTAAAGCTCTCATAATCAATAATAACGGTACTATACCCGTGTGATCGCTCGCTTTATAGGCGTGAAAGTATAAGAAATAAGCGTTCAGATGAATTGTTTCAGTTTTTTGAAAATAACCGTTGACGTGCGAACTGAACTCCCTATAATGCGCACCACTTCGACGGGGAACGTCACTGACAGACACCACGAAGTGCTTATAGAATAAGGCTTAGAGCTGAATTCAATAAGCAGTTTTCAGAAGCAACTCTTCGAAATTAATTTCAAAAAGATGTTGACACTGAAAACGAAACGCGTAGAATGCGCGTCCCGCTTCAGGGAGAAACACTGAAGCAGCTAGCCGAGGTTAGCAATTGTTCTTTAAAAATTTATAACAAGACAATCTGTGTGGGCACTCGTTAAGAGTGTCAACCGACGATTCATAAAAGTTTTTCGATATATTTAATTGAAGAGT
>NZ_JAGDEA010000003.1:0-13503 GCF_040148705.1 Alteromonas sp. NFXS44
CTCGATCAACTGCTTGTAACTCATGGTAATACTCTAATTGTTTGGCGACTTTAGAATACCACCAACAGGCAGTTGATCATCTATCACCCGTTAACCATGAGTGGTGCACTTATTATCTGAATTCGGGCATGATTCATCTAGACTAATTGAAATCATCCATTGGCTAAAAATATAGGATAATTCGTTGTGTCTTATTCAGTATCAAGAAATTACTGGCTGCTTAGTCTGGCACTTTTCTTTTTTTTCTTATCATGGTCTTTTTCGTATGCGCTTTTTCCAATTTGGCTCAATCAAGTCGTTGGTATATCTATCGAAAAAACAGGATTCGTATTTAGTTTAAATGCAATCTCGGCTTTGTTTTTCATGCCGTTTTTCGGCTTTATACAAGACAAGCTTGGCTTACGCCGGAATCTGCTCATTGTCATCGGGGGGATATTAGTTGTAAGTGCTCCTTTCTTTATATTTATTTACGGGCCACTGCTCCAATCGAATTTTTACCTTGGAATTTGCCTTGGTGCACTCTTTTTCAGTACTGCCTATTTAGCAGGGGTAGGAACAATTGAATCTTACATTGAACGCTATGGAAGATTTGCCGGGTTTGAGTTTGGGCAAGTCCGACTTTGGGGGTCCCTCGGATGGTGTACCGCCGCTTTTTTTTCTGGCTCTGTATTCAATATCAATCCCGATCTTAACTTTTGTCTGGCATCTATCTCCGCATTTTTGTTTCTCATAGCTGTATTGTTAGTAAAGCCGTGGAAAATGCCATTGATGCTGGATTCTGGTGACTTGAGTAGTAATTCGCTTGTTGTTGAAGATGCTATGAATCTATTAAAAATGAAAAAGTTCTGGTGGTTGGCATTATATGTAGCATGTGTTTCTTGTATTGCTACAGTCTATGACCAGCAATTCCCAATTTATTTTTCTTCCCTTTTTCCTTCCAGAGAGGTCGGGAATGAAATGTATGGTTATCTGAATTCGGTGCAAGTCTCCCTTGAAGTTGGAGGAATGTTACTTGCTCCTGCTATCGTCGACAGAATAGGGCCTAAAAATGGCTTGCTGCTTACTGGAGCCATTATGGCTATCAGAATTGCAACATCCGGCTTCTACATAGAACCTTTATTTGTTGCATCAATTAAATTGTTACATGCAGCGGAGTTACCGCTTATGTTAATTTCCATTTTTAAATATATTTGCGCCAATTTCGATCGAAGATTATCGGCTACATTATATTTAGTAGCATTCCAATTGACGATGCAGATAGTTACTAGCGGGTTATCAATAGTCGCAGCAACGATGTACAAATCGCTAGGGTTTCCATTAACATACAAATTAACAGGGCTATTATTGGTCTTTTCTATTTTTGTATCTTGGAACGTTCTGGCAGATCGAAAATAAAATATGAATGCTAATTTTTATTATATGACCCGTTAACATAATAAAATTCATCAAATCTTACATATGCCATCGTTGTTATCAGACTATCACGCTTTAACGGCTTTTACTGTCAAACCGAGGCTTCCTTCATACTGACGCAAAGCCTCCACGGCGCTGTCGGGTATGGCAATGCTGAGGTTTACAGCCTGCGAGTAAGTGCAATCTGTGACTTTACCTCTTACCGATCCAGTCCAGTGGCGGACAAATTGTTCCTGATCAAAATCAGTGGTCACGGTAAAGGTATTCAGTTTTACCTGAGTAATAACCGGCAGGGTTTCCATGGTCTGTTGTGCTGCGCCAGAATAGGCGCGGACCAGTCCGCCGGCCCCCAGCTTGATACCGCCAAAATAGCGGGTGACAATCATCATGATGTTACCCACCGGTTTATGCTGCAATACATTGAGTATAGGCTTCCCGGCTGTGCCGGAGGGTTCTCCGTCATCAGACATCGCCACGCTGAGTGGCTGGTCGGGATGGCCTAAAAGATAAGCCCAGCAATGATGCCTGGCATCCGGATAGCGGGCTTTTACTTCATCCAGCATCAGCATGGCGTCTTCGCGGGTTTGGGCGAAGCCGGCACAGGCATAAAACTTACTTTTCTTAATTTCCAGCAGGGTTTCGTAACGCTGCGCAGGAATGGAGTAACTCATCTTAGTTAAAAGGTTTCTCAATACTGTTCGCGGGCTCAGTAAACCATGCCGGGCCTTCATCTGTCATGTAGAAATGGTCTTCAAGGCGGATACCGAACTCCCCGGGGACCACAATCATCGGCTCGTTACTGAAACACATTCCGGTCGCCAGTGGCTGCGGATTATCTTTCACCAGATAGGGCCATTCGTGTATGTCCATGCCAATACCGTGACCGGTGCGGTGGGGCAGGCCGGGCAACTGATAGTCGGGGCCCAGCCCGCAGCCCGCCAGACAGTCTCTGGCTGCGGCATCAACTTGTCCGCAAGGCGTACCGGGTTGTGCTGCGTTAAATGCGGCAATCTGCGCTTCTTTTTCTGCCTGCCACAAGCGGGCCTGTTTTTCTGTAGGCTCTCCAAAGCAGTAAGTACGGGTTATGTCAGACAGATAACCTTTTAATTTACAGCCCGTGTCGATGAGCACCAGATCGCCGGGTTTCAATACCTGTGGATCTTTCACGCCATGAGGAAAAGAGGTGGCTTTACCGAACAGTACGATACAGAAATACGAACCTGCCGGCGCGCCGGTTTTCTTGTGCGCTTCATGAATGAACTGTTCCACTTCGGTGGTGGTGATCCCTTCGTAAAGAATACTGGCGGCGGCTTTATGCACCTCCAGCGTCATATCCATGGCCCGCTGGATAAGGGCCAGTTCCGGTGCCGTTTTATGCATGCGGCATCCTGCAGTCACCGGACTGGCGTTAACCAGTTGGAGCTCCGGCATGGCTTTTTGAAAACCGTCGGTAATAAAAAAGGCCGTTGATTCGTCAATACCCACGTTGTCGCCGGGCTTTACCCCGGCGTGCTTCAGTAATTGCGCGAATAAGGCGTAAGGGCTTTCATGTTCCTGCCAGCCGGCAATGTCACCGGCGATGATCTGACGTACAGACAGGGAGGCTATTTCGAAAAACGGTGCGATAAAAGTGACCGGACCTTCTGCTGGCAGCAATGCGCCCACCAGCCTTTCACTGGCATACCATTCAAGGCCGGTGAAATAAGTCATATTGGTGCCGGCATTCAGGTAAAGCGCCGCAATACCTTGCGCTTTCATTAATGCCTGCGCTTTTTGGATCCTGGCTTCAAACTCTTCTTTGCCAATCGCCACATTATCTTTTGTCATATCCTCAAGCGAGGATAAAGCTTCTTCTTTTGTTTTCCCGCCTATGCCGTTTCCTGTCATGTTACCTCCGGTAAATTCGCTTAATCTGCCGGTTATCTGTCCGGCTTCTTGTGGTTGCTATCATACGGATAAATAAGCAAAGGATCTCCTCGTCCGGCGGTAAATTCAGTCCGCCTGCCGATTTGCTGTTTGTCCGCTCAATTTGCACAACCGGCGGCTAAATCTGGTAATCCGTTGTCCCGCCGTGTTAAAACTCAATACAACCCATTTCAGGTACATAACAATAAAAACAGGGAGAATATTTGTGACCACTTTTACACGCTCTGTACGCATCCTCAGTTTATCCGTCTTTCTGGCCTTTCAGGGAAGTGCTGCGGTGTATGCTGCTTCTGGCACCCTTGCCACAGACACCGCAGACGACAAGTTTGAAACCTTATACTCGCAGGAATGGCTGTGGCGTAAGAATTACTACAGTGTGGATGAAAACAGCGATACACACGCAGCGCCATCTGCTTTGCCGGATGTGAGTCAGGCCACACAGGAAAAGCGCCTGAGCCGCTGGCAATCTGTGCTGAGAGAGCTGAATACCATTGATACCGCCACATTGTCGGAAGAGAATCAGACCAACTATGCGGTATACCGTAATCAGATTGAAAACCTCATTATGGATCAGGAATACCGTAGCTGGGAAAAGCCTCTGCTGGGGGATACCGCATTCTGGAGCGACCTGACATACCTGGCGCGGGAGACATTTCACAGCGAACAGGATTATGTGAATTACATCGCCTGGCTTAACGATATGCCAAGGTACTTTGATCAACAGATTGCCAACATGAAAATGGGTCTTGCGCGGAAGTTTACCTTACCGGCGATTTCTCTGGCTGGCCGTGAACGTTCTGTGGAGTCGGTAGTCGACGCAGCTGGTGAAGATAACGTGTATTTTCAGCCGTTTACTAAATTCCCTGCAAAAATTCCTGCACAGCGACAACAGGCTTTGCGTGCACAGGCACAAAAAGCGATCAGCGAAGCGGTTATTCCTGCGCATAAAAAGCTGCTGTCCTTTTTAGTTGAAGAGTACATTCCCGGGGCACAGCCTTCCATTGCCGCTTACGATTTACCTGATGGCAAAGCTTACTACCGTGCTCAGGCAAAGAAATACACCACACTGGATTTAACCCCGGAAGAAATTCATCAGATTGGTCTGGATGAAGTGGCGAAAATCCGTGACCGCATGCACGATGTCATGGCTGAAGTGAATTTTGACGGTGATTTGGCGGCATTCCTTCATTTCCTGCGCACCGATCCGCAGTTCTATGTCGATACGCCTCAGGCGCTGCTCGACAGAGCGGCCTGGACTGCCAAAGAGTTTGATGCCGTGGCCTCTGACTTCTTCGGTCATCTGCCCCGTGCCCGTTTTGCTATTATTCCGGTGCCTGATGATATTGCACCGTTCTACACCGCCGGTCGCGGTGGCCCGGGCGTTTATCTGGTTAACACCTACGATTTACCGTCACGTCCGCTTTATTCGCTGCCAGCCCTGACTCTGCATGAGTCAGCACCGGGACACGCCTTCCAGATGCCGTTGTCACTGGAAAATGACGGGATCCCGGACTTCCGCCGCGAAAGCTACATTTCTGCTTACGGAGAAGGATGGGCGCTGTATACCGAGAAACTGGGCGAAGAGATGGGAATTTATCACACCCCCTATGAAATTTTCGGCATGCTGAGCTATCAGATGTGGCGTGCAGCACGGCTGGTGGTAGATACCGGTATCCATGCAAAAGGCTGGAGCCGTGAACAGGCGCAGCAGTTCATGAAAGACAACACGGCGCTGTCGGTCCATGAAATTACCACTGAAGTTGACCGTTATATTGCATGGCCGAGTCAGGCATTGTCTTATTACCTCGGACAAATGGCAATGGAATCAAACCGTGCCCGTGCTGAATCTGCATTAGGTGAAAAATTCGATATCCGCCATTTCCACGATACGGTTTTGCAACTGGGTTCAGTACCTTTGTCTGTGCTTGAACAACGTATCGACCGGTTTATTGAAGAAGGCGGTGTGTCTCCTTATCAGAAATAGCGACAAATCTCCTCCTGCGCGGCTGTTCAGGCCGCGCAATACTGAACTTTTTACCCTGATTTCCCGTTTTTTGATATAGCGTCTATGCTATATAACGGATGTGTAAGAAAGTGGTTGCACATGAGTGGATGTCACTTTTTCACAGGGTTTTCAACGGTGAGTCATACAGTAACGAAAGAACCAGTTTTTCACCCATCAGGAAATGTCAGTGAGCTGTTAGTCGAACTCAATGACGGGTTCACCGCATATTACGATCAGGATAAGAAGTTGTGCCGGGCAACACCGAATGTTTCACGGTTCGCCTACACCTCTTTACTTCCTTCCGCACTTCATCAACTGGATACCGATAAAGCAAGTCAGACTCCCCAACTGGTAGAAGTTGAAAAGCTTATCGGGTATCACTGTGTACTTTCATCCACCGGTGACCCGACTTGTCCGTGGGCGCTTTCAGTATTCTCTGACAGCAAAAGCATCACTAAGATTGCACACGATTTACCCGTGGGAGTAATCAATGTAGATCGCCACTGGAACGCTGTCTTTGTGAATGCACGCTGCGCAGACATGATGAAAACCTCTATGGATGAGCTTTACGGCAGGGGCTGGACTGATTATATGCCGCCGAAAGTGACCCGTGAGTTCCAGGGGCACATTATGGATAAAGAGCTGAAACGTTCTTTGTATAAAACCCGTATGGAATTTGTCAGTCCTCTTGGCAGTATTTTCGTTTTTTCAGTTCAACTGGCCGCCTATTTTGACCACCGTGATAATTTTATCAGTGCCACTATTACAGTGAACGATATCACTAAAGAGTTTCGCGCCGAAACCAAACTCCAGTATATGGCAGATCACGATCCAATGACTGAACTGTTAAATCGCAGCGCGTTTATCCGTAAAGTGGAAGAACTCGAGGAAGCTAAATTCAGCCGCTCTCTGTTTGTATTTGTTGACCTGG
This sequence comes from Alteromonas sp. NFXS44, assembly GCF_040148705.1. Taxonomy (NCBI): domain Bacteria; kingdom Pseudomonadati; phylum Pseudomonadota; class Gammaproteobacteria; order Alteromonadales; family Alteromonadaceae; genus Alteromonas; species Alteromonas sp. NFXS44. The sequence goes on from NZ_JAGDEA010000003.1 coordinate 6,276, forward strand.
ACAAGTTTAAAGACATTAACGATACCCTGGGCCACAAATTCGGCGACAGAGTGCTTGAAGTTGTTGCGAGACGAATACAGGCTGTAGTGCGTGAGCAGGACTTATCCGCCCGTTTTGGTGGCGACGAGTTCGTGATTTGCATGCCGGGCGTCACGACAGAGAAAGTAGTGGGTAACATTGCGAAAAAGATTTCCAACGCGCTGAACAGGGTAACGACAATAGAAGGGAAAGATTTGTCCATTCAGTGCAGTATCGGGATTGCCTGGACGCCGACTATACAGTTTGAAGAATTTACGTCCCGCACAGATAAAGTTCAGGCTGTAGTTGATGCTGCTGATCAGGGCATGTACGAAGTAAAGAAAGGGGCTTTTGTCACTGAACATTTCAAAATTTACGATGTGAATTTAAGGGAACAGCGTAAGTGGTTGAAGAATCAAAAGAACGAACTGAAACAGGTGTTGGATAAGGGGGAGTTAGTTAGTCATTTTCAGCCTATTTACAATCTAAGCGGTGAAATTGTTTCCGTGGAGTCACTGGCCCGTTTCACTAAGCCATTCGAATTTTTTAAGGGCATTGAAGAAGTCATCACCTTTGCAAAGCGAAATAACATGGATGAGGCATTGTTCAACCAGGCGTTAACAAGGGCACTGGATGGGTTTTCCAGACTTCGTGCACAACATAACAGTTTGTATCTGAATCTTAATGTGGATATTTCTCAACTGGAAGAAGAAAACTTTTCTAAAACCATCACAAATTTATGTTTGCAAAGACATATCCCGTTTACCGCTGTCTGCGTTGAAGTTACTGAAAATATGCTGGAGCGGAACAGTGCCAGAGTAGAACAGCAAATTGAACAACTGGTCCGGCGTGGTTTTCTCATTTCCATGGATGATTTTGGTACTGGCTACAGTTCATTCAAACGCCTGATGAATTACAATTTTAATGAACTGAAAATCGACCGGTATTTCATCGAAAATATGCTCGATACCGAGAAGTTCAGGAAAACGCTGAAAGCAATGATTGGTATCGGGAACAGTCTGGGCTTGCAAATCCTCGCTGAGGGTATTGAAACGGATGAACAGTATCAGATGTGCCGAAAAATGGGCGTCCATCTTTTTCAGGGATTTCATTTCTCTCGCCCTGTAGATTCGGATACACTGGAGAAAATGCTGCTAAAATAGCGACTCGCATCATAAAAACACAATTGGGAATTGGAACGGGAACATGGAAAACTCGGAAAACCAGAAGGCATCACACTATATTGTGGGAATTGGCGCTTCTGCCGGTGGTCTGGAAGCATTGCAGGAGTTGTTCAGTCTGCTGCCAACTGATTTAGGTGCCTCATATGTAATCGTTCAGCATCTGTCACCAGATTTTAAATCCATGATGGATGAATTGCTGAGTAAGAATACATCAATGGCAGTCCATCAGGCAGTTGAAGGAGAAGAGTTACTGGCCAATACTGTTTACCTTATCCCGGCCGGCAAATTGATGCGCATTGCAGAAGGAAAAATATACCTTTCTGATTTACCTCCGGATAATCGCATTAACCTGCCAATTAATGAGTTATTCCGTACGCTTGCGGAAGATGCGCAGAATCATGCAATCGGAGTTATTCTCTCCGGTACTGGTTCTGATGGCAGCAGGGGAGTGCTGTCTCTGAAAGAGATGGGCGCCATGGTGATTGCCCAGGACCCTGAAGAAGCCAAATTTGACGGTATGCCATTAAATGCAATCAATACCGGCTCAGTAGACTTCGTATTACCTATCCGCGACATTCCTGACCAGATTAAGCGTTTTATCCAGCATCCTCTGGCCCGTGAAACACGGAGTAAATTCCGTGAGCACCTATCAAAAAATTCAAAAATTCTCGATGATATTCTGGCTCTGATAAATGATCGTACCGAGCTTGATTTCCGTGCTTACAAAGAGTCTACAGTATCGCGCCGCATCGAACACCGGATGAGTATAAACAGCAAGCACACCTTGCATGAGTATTGGGAATACCTGAACTCAACGCCCGGCGAGGTGGAGCTGGTTAAGCAGGACTTATTAATCGGTGTCACGCAATTTTTCCGTGATGGCGAGGTGTGGGAAAAGCTGTTTGAAGATGTAGTGAAACCACTGGTGCTGGAAACACCTAAAGACGAAACTATTCGCATCTGGTGCCCTGGCTGCTCAACCGGCGAAGAGGCATATTCGTATGCCATTTTGTTTGCTGAAGCGATGGATGAATTGCAGGTTGAGCGTCATGTAACGGTATTTGCCAGCGACATTGATCAGTCTGCTATAGCTTTTGCGGCTAACGGTACTTACCCCAGCAGTATTTCTTCAGAAGTGCCGGCAGAATATTTGACGAAACACTTCACTCACCTTAACGACAGCAATTATCAGATTAGCAAGCGTATCCGTAATATGGTGGTATTTGCGACTCATAACCTGATTCAGGATCCGCCGTTCTCTAATATGAATCTGGTAAGTTGCCGGAATACTCTTATCTATCTGCAAAATGCGGCCCAGCAGAAAGTAATGGCGTTCTTCCATTTTGCATTAAAAGTCAGAGGATATCTGGTTTTGGGTACGGCTGAATCGCCGGGGAGTTTCAGTATCTACTTTGATTTTACGGATCAGCGTAACCGTATCTATCAGAAAACTAAAGACATCAAGGTGCCATCCTCTCAAATCAGCAGTACCTCATCTTTCCAGAACCGTCACTATCGTCCCAAATCGGTGACCAACTATTTGAGTATGCCGAACAAGCGTATTGATAAGGAAAGGAAAGCCGCGACCATTGGCCGTCAGGCGGTGATGGATGAGTATATTCCGCCTACATTGATCACCGACAGTAAATTGCGGGTGGTGTACAGCTATGGCGATACTTCACTGTTTACTGCCAAATTACGACCGGGCCTGGTGACCTATGATTTGTCAGATATTTTGATTGATGAACTGTCCGGGCAAGCGATTTCGGCTGCCCATCAGGTGTTAAGAGAAAACTCCTCGGTGTTGATGCAGGATATTAAAGTGGATGCAGAGGAAAGCTGGTCCCTGCGGTGTTTTGCTTTTCACGAAAACGGGCCTGACAATGCCTATCTCGCTCTCAGTTTCTTCAAGGGCGGTATCAAGCCTGCGCCGGTGTCTGATGTGACCTATGAGCGGGGTGAGCAGACTGAAAAACGTATAGAAGAGCTGGATAACGCGCTGATTGATTGCCAGAAGCTTTACCGCGAAGCACTGGAAGATCTGGATTCAACCAGTGAAGAATTGCAGTCGAGTAACGAAGAGTTGATGGCTGCTAACGAAGAACTTCAGTCTACCAATGAAGAACTTCAGTCGGTGAACGAAGAGCTTTATACCGTAAACAGCGAGTATCAACAGAAAATTGCAGAGCTCACTGACATCAATAATGATTTAGAAAATTTGATGATTGCAACGCATCTGGCGGTACTGTTTTTGAACAGCGATTTGAAAATACGCCGGTTTACGCAGGCTATGAAGCAGTATGTCAATATCATCGATTTTGACATCAACCGGGATTTCAGAGATTTATCATTCAAAAAGCCCCTGACAGAACTGGATGAGCTGGTATCTCAGGTAAATCGTGGTCAAAAATCGTCAGTAACTAAAATCTTCTCTGAGGAAGACAGCACCCGGGAACTGGAAGTGACGGTCAGCCAGTACAAAATTGGTAGTACCGCGAAAGGCGTTATCATTTCTATTATTGAGTGCCGTCGTTAAAAATGCGTGACGATGCTAAAGAACCGGCTTCTTTTTCACCGGGGCAACACTACCTGGAAACTGAGCTCTACGATTTGCTTCAGAATGACAAACTCATGTTCGAGTTTTTTCAGGAAGAAGTTGTCGACGGTCTTTGGTACTGGGATTTAACATCGCCGGACAATGAATGGATGAGCCCAAAGTTCTGGCGTCTGTTTGGCTATGATCCTGAATTCAAAGAGCACAAAGTGCATGAATGGCAGGACATAATCTTCCGGGAAGATCTGGCAGTGGCTCAGCGCAATCTGGCACTTCATTTGAAGAATCCGGATATCCCCTATGATCAGATGGTGCGCTATCGCCATAAGAATGGCTCTGTGATTTGGGTGAGATGCAGAGGAATTGCTATTTATTCAAGCGACGGAGAACCGGTAAGACTGCTGGGATGTCACCTGGATATGACCAGGGTTATGGAAAAGCAGCAGGAATTGCTGGGCCTGCAAATCAAGTATGATCACATGGTCAGACGATTGGATGAACTGCACGTTGAGTTAAATCAGAACAAAGCGTTGAATGATTCTCTGCAACGCATGGTCGCCAATGATCAGTTATCCGATGAGTTCGGGTTCGCAGGAAAACAGTTTTTTATAGAGCAGACACGGCTATTGGCACAGAATGCTGCACGTTTGAATCTGAGTATCGCCACTATTCGCGTTGCGCCGAAGAATCTTCATGGTGACATTACTCAGATAACGGAATTTAAAACCTTTCTGAAAAAGTTTTTACTACCGGAAATTGCTGGTGGCGTACTGTATCCTTTTTCTGATGAACTGTACGGTTCGATAATGATGGGCGTGGAAACTGATACGCTGATTCAGATGGAATCAGCTCTTCAGGAGCGGGCTAAAGCTTTCGAGTGGTTATCCGGAGAGCAGAGTCTTGAAATGTCATTCCGGACAATGCCGGTGACAGACGAACTCAAAGATAAGTTTCTTGATTTATCGTGTTTGCTCGAACTTTTCTATAAATAAAAAGGGTGTGCAGAGAAGCACACCCTGTGTTCTTAAGCTTTATATTTAAATATCAATACTTAATGGACCTACAGATATTAATGGATCTGATTCCGGAGAACCAGAAGGTTCACTGCTTGGACTGCTGAGGAAACCTTCCAGCACAGACAAGCTTCCGCTCTCGTTTACCGACGTTGCGTTTCCGGCAGCATCAGTAATAGATGCGGTCAAAGACAGTGGGCCAACGCCCAGGTCCAGGAATGGACCATACGTCCAGGTGCCGTCCTCGGCGACTGTCGCAGTTACTGATACCGTTTGTTCAATTCCCAGAATATTTGCCGTCAAATCTATATTGACGGCCAGTCCTTCCAGTTCAGGGTCGGCAGTACCGGAGATAAACGGTTCAGTGATTGTAGGTACGTGGGTCACATCCAGTGACGGCGGGGTCACGTCGACTTCGCCACTCAGAGCTACCTGACTGAGGTTTCCGGCCACATCCAGTACTGACACATTTACATTCAGAATACCTTCCGCCACATCAACGGGGATATCCAGCGTGTAAGTGCCGTCACCGGCTACCGTCGTTGTCAGCGACTGGGTTGCGCCCAGTGCATCTTCAGTTTCAATGGTCACCGTCGTACCGATTTCATCAGATGTACCTGAGATGGTTGGTGTTAAATCGTTTGTGAAACCAATTGCATCAACGGTCAGGATTGGCAGGGTTAAGTCAATCAACCCTGACGTGCTGACAGTTGCCAGATTTCCGGCATCGTCAAGCACCGACACGTTCACATCTAATAAGCCTTCTGAAATGGCGGTTGGCACAGTCGCCGACCAGGTGCCGTCACCGAGAACTGTGGCGTTGAAGCTCTGGGTATCACCGTTACCATCCGTCACAGCAATACTGACAAGAGCGCCGATTTCATCAGAGGTACCGGAAATTAACGGCGTACTGCTGGTCAGGTCCGTAATCGGATTGATATTCAGCACTGGCAGCGTCAGGTCGATGAGACCGGAGGTATTCACCGTGGCCACATTGCCCGCTGCATCCAGTACCGACACGTTCACATCCAGCAAGCCTTCAGAAATCGCCACAGGTACGTTGGCAGCCCAGGTACCGTCGCCGAGAACCGTCGCATTGAAGCTCTGGATATCACCGTTACCGTCCGTGATATCGATGGTTACGATACCGCCGATTTCGTCAGACGTACCGCTGATAAGCGGCGTGTCGCTGGCCAGATCGGTGATCGGGTTGATGTTCAGCACTGGCAGTGTCAGGTCAATCAGGCCGGAAGTATTCACCGTGGCCAGATTGCCGGCATCATCCAGTACCGACACGTTCACATCCAGCAAGCCTTCTGAAATTGCCATGGGTACGTTGGCGGACCAGGTACCGTCGCCGAGAACTGTCGCGTTGAAGCTTTGCGTATCACCGTTACCGTCGGTAATGTCGATGGTTACGATACCGCCGATTTCGTCAGACGTACCGCTGATGAGCGGTGTATCGCTGGCCAGATCGGTGATCGGGTTGATGTTCAGCACTGGCAGTGTCAGGTCAATCAGGCCGGAGGTATTCACCGTGGCCACATTGCCCGCGGCATCCAGTACCGACACGTTCACATCCAGTAAGCCTTCTGAAATCGCCATGGGTACGTTGGCCGACCAGGTACCATCGCCCAGTACTGTTGCGTTGAAGCTCTGGGTATCGCCGTTACCGTCGGTAATGTCGATGGTTACCAGTCCGCCGATTTCATCAGAGGTACCGGAAATCAACGGCGTGTCGCTGGTCAGATCCGCAATCGGGTTGATATTCAGGACTGGCAGCGTCAGGTCAATCAGGCCGGAAGTATTCACCGTGGCCACATTGCCCGCGGCATCCAGCATCGACACGTTCACATCTAATAAGCCTTCTGAAATGGCGGTTGGCACAGTCGCCGACCAGGTACCATCGCCCAGTACTGTTGCGTTGAAGCTCTGGGTATCACCGTTACCATCCGTCACAGCAATACTGACAAGAGCGCCGATTTCATCAGAGGTACCGGAAATTAACGGCGTACTGCTGGTCAGGTCCGTAATCGGATTGATATTCAGCACTGGCAGCGTCAGGTCGATGAGACCGGAGGTATTCACCGTGGCCACATTGCCCGCTGCATCCAGTACCGACACGTTCACATCCAGCAAGCCTTCAGAAATCGCCACAGGTACGTTGGCAGCCCAGGTACCGTCGCCGAGAACCGTCGCATTGAAGCTTTGGGTATCACCGTTACCGTCTGTAATATCGATGGTTACCAGGGCACCGATTTCGTCAGACGTACCGCTGATGAGTGGCGTGTCGCTGGCAAGGTCACTAATGGCATTCACGTTCAGAATTGGTAGCGTCAGGTCGATGAGACCGGAGGTATTCACCGTGGCCACATTGCCCGCTGCATCCAGTACCGACACGTTCACATCCAGCAAGCCTTCTGAAATCGCCACGGGTACGTTGGCAGACCAGGTACCGT
>NZ_JAGDEA010000013.1:0-8321 GCF_040148705.1 Alteromonas sp. NFXS44
AAATAGAACGGGCATTAAATGCCAGACCGAGAAAGTGCCTCGGCTTCAGGCAACCTGTTGCGGTATTCAATGAATTACGCAGGGCTGCCTAAATTAGCGAGTGGTGCACTTCGGAGTTGAATTCGCGTGTTACTTGAAAAAGGATTTATCCAACTTAATTTTACTTTTGGTTGAAATCCAAAAATCATGCTTTAATCCAAGCCCATAAAACCCATAAGATTGAATTTATAAAACTCGCTTTACTAGTATATTTCCATTCAATAAATATACTATACCACTACACCTTGCGTGTAAGGCCATTCAAACAGTTAAATAAAAGTAACGTTTTAAAAAAAGGTTCTAAAATCAATTTAGAACCTACTCACGCATTTAGGACTGACAAGGGATTTAATACGCAAGATTTAAAACAGTATGCAGAAAAAAATTACTTGTGACTACATATTTCATATACAGAGGCCCTAAAGCCTTTGAAATTACAGAACCCCTTAAAACAACATTATTGAAATCCAAGAAATGACAAATATTAAATCCCCCAGAAAAATTTCTCTATAATTTCCCAGGGAGATTCAAGTCATTGATAATAATTATTAGGCAAACTGTCAGAATGTGTATCTGGCAGTCAAGGCGTATCTGGCACCAAGAATGGATAATTCATTTAACTGACTTTCAGTTCTTCCATGTATACGTTGATTTTCTTCCAGAACATTTATCCCTTCTAATGAAACAATCATATTTTCCATAACTTCATAACCTATTGAAAAATCAAGTTGGTCGTATGCCTCAACAAAAATTGGTTCATTCGAGCTAATACCGCTTAAAAATTTGTCTCGCCAGTTGTAGGCCAGACGAGCCTGAATTCCAAATTTTTCATACAGAATAGTAAAGTTAGCCGAGTCACTGAGTCCTGTTAAAGCGAATTGGTTTGTACTTGGGTCAGCTGCAACATCAAAACCTACTGAGCCATTTACAATTGTATAGTTCGCCTGAACACCGTATCCTGATTCCCCGAAGAAGTGTTGAAGAGCTAACTCCCAGCCACTCAATTTAGCATCTTGAGAGTTGACTGGGATAATGACCCGACTCATGAGATCCGGGTCATCGCTCGTGGCAACAATATCAACACCATTTTCCCAATCTGAGTATGGAGCACTGTCGAAAGGCATGCCACAGAGTTCAGCATTGACATTTACGCATCCATTGTTGGTGTCATTCATTGATGCAACCATTTGGAACACTGACTGTTGATTGACCGCTATACCACGAGATTCCAGCTCAGCGATTGCCGCTTCGACTCTTGGACCGTTTGAGGGATCTCTAACCCCATCAACTGAAGTCAAATCTTCACCCTGCCCAATAAAGTTTGGAACTCTCTTGTCAAAGTAGCCAATAGAAACATAGCTAGTATCGTCATAGTACCACTCAAGTGACAAGTCCAGGTTATTGGATTCTACCGGCCTTAGGCCTGGACTGCCGTTCGTTGCGAAACCTGGTGTACCGCCGAGAGAAAGCGGCCCTCCATTCGGACCACCAATCCCCGATACGCCTTCAGAAAGCTGATTATAATCCGCTCTTGAAATAGATTTGCCTATTGAAAACCGGGAAATAAGATTTTCTGTGATATGTAATGAAATATCGAGGCTTGGAAGTATGTGGCTATAGCTACCCGTACCTTCGACTAGTGGTGCTGATGCTAAATCACCGGTTATGCTTTGGTAATCATTGTCTCCTAACCAAACTAGTGTTGTTTCAGCAACTTGAGTAACTGACTTTACGTCGGTTTTTTCGTATCTGATACCGACCAAGATATCAACAGGCATGTTTCCAAGTTCCGTTTCCATATCTAGTTGTCCATAAGCTGCAAAGATGTCCTCCTTAATCAGGCGGTTAACACTATCGTTCATATTTGGAGCCCAACTAAGTCCGGCTTGACCAGATAATATTTTTCCGATTTCTGCAGCATCTCCAATAAAGCCTTTTGATAAGACTTGCGGAGTTCCGGAAGAAGCTAATTCAAAAAATGCACTCTGTTCCGGCGACAGTGAGAAGCTATATCCGTCAAAGAGCCTCGAATAATCAAGCTCAGATAGCATTTCGTCTGGTACGTCTCCGGGTTTTACTTGTCCCCACCCGCCTTCAAACAACTGAAAATCCTGTGAGCTTTTTGCGATATTCTTCATTGAGGTTGCTTGAATACCAAAATTAAATAGGGAGCCGTTTTCAAAAATGTAGCGACCATCCAATTTAATCTGTCTAATGTCTGACCATACCCGATCGTAATCCATGTTTCTGACATTAGAGTTTATATCACCTTTATCCAGCTCATTGGGAACCAGACCACCATCACGAATAACACCAGTCAGTTCGCCGGTAGGATCAAAATCATCATCGAATTGACCAACCAAAAGTAACAGACCATCAGAGTTGGCATAACCTAATTCAGACATACCACGAGCCCCAACAGCGGTTTCCAACCAATTTGTTACAGCTCCCGGTGCGGGTAAGCTTTCACTTGAGGAATCGTGAAAATCCAAGCTTAGTGACAAGTCATCATTTACATCCCACTCGGCGTTGAAGCCAAGTGACTCTAGTTTATTTTGGACATTTCCTTGCTGAAGGGCCATGTCAAGACCTGCTGTTGAAGGGAAGCCTGTTGGATCTACAATGTAAAAATCGGTAGGGGTTTTGATTAATGCGTTCTCATCAAACCGAACATCTGTAACCGGTCGCTGGCCCCCACCAAACCAGAAAGACTGCTGAGCTCTATTCAAAAAGGATTTTTGCTCTGCAACCAAATAATCAATGGTTGTAGTAACACTATCAGTCGGTCTGAATTGTAGGACGATTTGACCATTAGTTCGTTCTCGTTCATGGTCTGCATGAAAATATGTTGCACTTGTAGTCATGTTTGTCTGTTGACCCAAGTCAGGTGCATTCTCAACGTAAACCGCATCTTGAGAGTTTTGGTCAATGCCATTAAAAAATGAGGCGCCCCCCCAAGGTCCTGAGTAATCTGACCAGCCTCCCGTATACATACCTGTTTGCGCACTATCCCGGAGCTGATGAGAAGCGGATATAGATAAACCCCAAACTTCATCATCGTCAGTCCAACTAAAAAATCCTGAAGCTTCCGGAGTGACATCATCACCCACACGATTAGTTGTATCGTGTAAAGCTTTTGCTCCTACTGAAAAATTTAACCCGGGGTTATCGAACGGACGACGTGTTTTTAAATTTATTGTTGCTCCAATACCACCAGAATTTATATTCGCTTTTCCTGTCTTATAAACTTCAACGCCTGATATACCTTCAGAGGCAATATTGCTCATATCAAAAGAACGGTCATTTATTAACCCACCATCAGCAGAAATCTGAGATGATGGCATAGTCCTGCCATTCAGGGTTATGAGATTATATTTTGGACCGAAACCCCGAACAGTGACTTGAGAGCCTTCACCATTCTTCCTATCAATCGATACCCCGCTAATTCTTTGTAACGATTCAGCCAAATTTGTATCGGGAAACTTACCGATATCTTCTGCGGAAATTGCATCTACTACGCCGGCAGAATCCCTTTTTATATCCATCGACTTCATCGCACTTCCGCGAATTCCTTTTACGGCTATGACCTCAATATTGTCCTCTGTCTCTTGGGCATTAGCGAGGCTAAGTGCTGATGTCGCTATTAAAGCAACTGATATTGAATGTGCAATCTTATTAAATTTGTGTGTGTTTTTTCTCGGCATTATCACAGTTTTTCTCCAGGTTTTTACTAGCAATCACAACAGAATGGAGCTTCGGCAGAAAGCCCAGGTCACTTTTGATTGGATTTGACTTTATATGAACAAAAATGAAAACGCTACATTTTTTTAACACAAAATGTCCAATGAAAGACATTATTGTTAACCGTATTGACTAATAACTATTGAAATTTGTCCATTATGAGTTAAAAATGCAACAAAAAATGACTAACCGAGGACAAAGATACAATGAGCAACTTGTCACAAGTAAAACTGTTTGGAAACTTTTGGTTCTTTATATTTTTTGTGTGGTTCTGTTTTAATGCAAACTTGGTCCAAGCCAGAGAATCTGTGCTAGCTGCTGTGAATCTGAAAGTAAATGGACTCAAGAATCCCCAAGGAGTTAACCCAACAGATTTGAATTTGAGCTGGCAACTATCAGCTAGCTACAGGGGAGCTCAACAGTCTGCTTATCAAATACAAGTGGTTCCGGCTGATAAAGAATTTAATTCGCCAGAGATGAAGTGGGATACCGGCAAAGTACGATCTTCCGCATCACTCTATATTCCTTATCAAGGGGAGTCTCTATCTTCACGCGAAAAGGTAAAGTGGAGAGTCAGAATATGGGATGGCGATAGCCTCGTTACCGATTGGAGTGAATTGAGTGAATGGTCAACAGGTTTAATTGGTGACAGGGATTGGCAAGCTAAATGGATAACCTCTCAAGATGTAAATTCTGTTAGTTCCAGCCCCGTTACTTATTTCCAAAAAGAGTTAGTTGTAACAAGAAAGGTCAAAGAAGCTACCATTTACGTTTCTTCACTAGGCATCTATGAACTAAGTATAAATGGGGAAAAAGTCGGTAGTGATCTGTTTACGCCAGGGTGGACTGACTATAACCACCGCGTTCAATATCAAACTTATGATGTAAGCAATTTTTTCACAAGTGACAAGATTGTGCTGCAGGGTATTGTGGCAGACGGTTGGTATCGCGGCTTTCTGGGTTGGGAGGGGCAGAAAGCACTCTACGGAACCAAAACTGCATTTATTGCTCAGTTGCACCTGCTCTTTGAAGACGGCACCGAACAGATAGTTACAACAAACGACTCGTGGAAATATTCCACGAATGGCGTAATTCAATTTGCAGACATTTACAAAGGCGAGTTTGTTGACGCAACCGCTCCATCGCCAATTTGGAAATTCGCGCAAATACTGGATAAAACTGTAAATTTAGTTGAACCAGAGTCGCCACCAGTACGTGAGATAGAGATCTTAACACCACAACATATATCGCGATTAACCGATGATTCTTTCATTGTTGATTTTGGACAGAACTTTGTAGGAAAAATCAGACTATCAGCGACGGTTCCAAAAGGCACAGAAATACTTATCGAACATGCCGAGGTATTGGATGAACTTGGTGATATTTACACAAATAACCTCAGAAGTGCAGTACAGGAAGACAGATATGTATTTTCAGGTATAGAGAATGAAACATACTCCCCCACCTTTACATTTCATGGCTTTCGTTATGCAAAAGTGAGTGGATTACCATCTGGCGCAGAATATCCGTCAATCGAAGGGGTAGTTATACACTCTGACCTTGCAAATACAGCGGAATGGACCAGCTCCAGCGAGTTACTAAATCAGTTATACAGCAATATTATCTGGGGGCAAAAAGGTAACTTTTTGGAAGTGCCTACAGACTGTCCGCAACGGGACGAGCGTTTAGGTTGGACAGGAGATGCTCAGGTATTCGCCGCGACAGCGGCAATTAATATGGATGTTTCAGGCTTTTTTAAAAAATGGCTGACTGATTTGTCGCTATCGCAAAAAGCGTCCGGCAGCGTTCCTCATGTCGTACCTGACATATTAGACGAACAACATCATGGGACTGCAGGATGGGGAGATGCTGCCACTATTATTCCGTGGCAAATGTACCTGGCCTATGGAGACAAGAGCTTTCTCAAGCGACAATTCAACAGCATGAAAGCCTGGGTTGACTACATATCAACACAAGTTGATGACGACTTAATTTGGAGGCCCGGGTTTCAATATGGTGACTGGCTTGCCCCGCTCTTAAATGACTCCCTCACGCCTTATCGCGCCGAAACCGGGACAGACTTTATTGCTACAGCTTTTTATGCTCATTCCGTTGATATATTGTCCAGGTCTGCGCGTATTATTGGGGATGAAAAAAACCATAAACTGTATGCAAAACTGTTCGAGTCTATAAAAGAGGCTTTTAATCAGGAATTTGTAACAGATTCAGGACTGATTGTTTATAACACACAAACCGCTTACGTTCTGGCATTGAACTTTGATTTACTGGACGAACATTCTCGCCTGGACGCTTCCCGTCAACTAGTTCGGGACATTTCCAAGCGAGGAAACCATTTAACAACCGGGTTCCTCGGTACGTCCGGATTAACAAAAGCTTTGTCTGATAACAACAAGAGAAGAACGGCATATAATCTTCTGAATCAAACTACTTATCCGTCCTGGCTCTATCCTGTTACCTTTGGTGCTACCACAATTTGGGAACGTTGGGATGCCATTAAGCCAGATGGTTCGTTTCAAAATCCTGAAATGACATCATTCAATCACTACGCGTATGGTGCAATTGGTCAATGGATGATGACTACCGTTGCAGGAATTCAGATTGATGAGAATGCACCGGGCTACAAAGTCGTCATTCTGAATCCTCAGCCCGGCGGAGAACTCACAAATGTAAAAGCATCGATAGAGACTCCGTATGGAAAAGTGTTATCAGACTGGCGTATTCAGGCAAGTAATTTCACTTACGAAATCGAGGTTCCAGCAAATACAGTGGGCAAGGTAATACTGCCATTGGCGAAAGGCGCAACAATTACTGATGGCTCGCTTGATATTTCTCGGATTCCTTCAATTTATGAAATTGAAGATATTGGTGATGATGTTCATCTAACCGTAGGTTCAGGTAAATACTCTTTCTCTTATGATTCTGTTCCTCTTGCACTTCAAGCGGCAGATATAAGTCCTATTTCGCGAGACACCACGCTGTTTGAGGCTTCTGGTATCCAGGAGATTCAGAGTTTCCTCCAAAAAAATGCGCCACAACTGTTATCTCCCTGGGCGATACGCACTATCGGAGACAAAAGCCTCAGTGAGATTTCGGATTCATTACATACCGATAACACAATAGAGAATTTAATTAAGCAAATTCCAATCATTAATGAAACCCGAAAAAATCGCGCATTAGGTGTTAAATGAAGAAATCAACTAGCGCCCTTTTCTCTATTGGTGTTTTGGCCACGTCCTGCCAAAACAATGTCAACCTGAATTGTAAGGGATGCAATTTAATGGCGTAAATATGGAGCTACAGACGAGCGCTCAACCAGAGAACATTTCAATGGGGAGATTATATAGTCGTCATTTTGCATGATACATCGCTTAATTAAAAGGTTGGCCGCTTCTTGTCCTAATTCAACGACAGGCTGTGAGACTGTTGTAAGGGGGGGCCAAAGAACTTCGCTAATGGGATCATCATCGAAGCCGATAACAGAAAGTTCGTGAGGAATCTTTATTCCCAATTGAAGTGCATATTTGTAAACCTTTGCAGCAACGCCGTCATTAAATGCAAAAATGGCAGAGGGCCTGTCCGCGCGTTGAAGTAATTTCTTTATAAATGTGTCTTCTTGAGTATCGGAATCGTTGTATTTGATTAGCCATTCATTGTTTATCGGTATACTGGCAGCATCCAGAGCCTGTTTATAGCCTTGGAGACGCCAGTGGGCTGAGCCATTGTCTGAACTTTCGGGAACGATAATGCCGATATCTGAATGACCCAGTTCTATCAAATGCTCAACGATAGAGCGTGCTGCGCCAACTTCATCACAGTAGACAGATGGCCTGACTGACTCGCTTCCCACACCGACTAAAGGAATACGGGCGGAGATTACGATTTTCAGAATAGTGGGGTCGTTACATAAGGGAGCAGGAAGGATTAATCCATCTAAGGCTGTTCTTCGCAGAAAGGATTCAAGTTCTTTTTGAGTAGAGTCAGGTGTACCGAGGTCAATGGGTCGAATAACGACGTCATAAAATAAGCGGTCACTTGCTCTAATAATTCCTTTTGTGAGCAATGCATTATATGAATAACCTGAATAATCTGCGAACGCGACACCAATGACGAAATTTTTTTTAGACCTCAACCGTCTCGAATGCGCATTGGGATAAAAGTCATATTCATACATTTTACTGAGTATGTGTTCTTTAGTTGAAGCCTTAACCTTTGGGTCATCATTCAAGACTCTTGATACTGTCTTTTCTGATACTCCGACCAAAGCTGCAAAATCTTTTACACTTAGAGTTTTCATAAATAAATTGTAATTAAACTCACTTGATGTTTATTAAGTGAATGCATTCTTGTTCAGACATTTCGGAATTCAATTGTATCTTTTTCCACGGTAATTCCTACCCGAATTCAGATAATAAGTGCACCACTCATGGTTAACGGGTGATAGATGATCAACTGCCTGTTGGTGGTATTCTAAAGTCGCCAAACAATTAGAGTATTACCATGAGTTACAAGCAGTTGATCGA
>NZ_JAGDEA010000014.1:0-7156 GCF_040148705.1 Alteromonas sp. NFXS44
TTGGCTGAGGAGTTGAAAACACCGGGCGCTCGGAAAGACTTATCTTTCGCTATCTACCAGCTTGCCACAGTAATGCGGGACACAGACGGGCCGAAGGCCGCCAAACCGCTCTTCGTGAAATATGAGCAACTAATGCGGGCGTTGGCTGAAGAGTTGAAAACACCGGGCGCTTGGAAAGACTTAGCCAATGCTAACTATTATCTCGCCACAGTAATGCGGGACACAAATGGGCCGGAGGCCGCCAAACCGCTCTTTGTGAAATATGAGCAACTGGTTCGGGCCCTGGCCGAGGAGTTAAAGACACCAAGCGCACGAATGGAATTAGCTAAAGCTAACTTTCATCTAGCCACCGTAACGCAAGAAGCAGAGGGGGCTGAAGAAGCTGAACACTTATTCATAAAAAGCCGAAAATTGGCTAAGGCAGTTGTAAGCCAACTAAAAAACCCTTTTTCGCTATATCAGTTCAATCTACTCGAGTTTTTTACCTGTCAAAATAGGCAAAGACTAATGCAGAACAACCATGTGCTTTTCGATTCTGTGGTGTTAAATCCCAAAACCGCAGAACAAGAGCTAGATGCACTGCTAATAATTGAGAAAAAAATTGATAAATATGCGGAGTTAAAACAACTTAGTCGTTTCGAAGTCGTCAATGTTGTGCGTATCAAAAATGTTATCGCTGCATGTTATATTGCCACTGAGAAAACCGATTTTGCAAAAGACAAGTTAAATCAATTAAGTAAATATATTGAGCGCCTATCACAGTTCAATACCCATAGCGCTAAAGAGCAGTTAATATTAGCCAGCTTTTATGAAGCGCAGGTAGCAATCACCACACATGACTTCACCGCTGCAGATGTTAGTTTTAAATCAGCCCGAAAATTAGTGAATAAAATGCTTCCAGACTTTTGGGACGTCCCATATTACCATTCCTTAATTTGCTG
This sequence comes from Alteromonas sp. NFXS44, assembly GCF_040148705.1. Taxonomy (NCBI): domain Bacteria; kingdom Pseudomonadati; phylum Pseudomonadota; class Gammaproteobacteria; order Alteromonadales; family Alteromonadaceae; genus Alteromonas; species Alteromonas sp. NFXS44. The sequence continues at coordinate 942 of NZ_JAGDEA010000014.1, forward strand.
GTATTACAGTAATTTCTTATATGAAAAAGGTAAATATGAAGCCGCAATGAAAGAAATTGGACTTGGATTGGCCGCTGCGCAACAATTTACGAAGTATAACGTAAGGAATGGCAAAGATATTTTAGCTGTTTTTACTGAGACTCAAAGGAACTGGTTAGCGACAGCGAAAAAGAATAGCTTGTAATTTGTACTAGCTAAAACCCGATCTGACAGTTTAGGATTTTGAGTTCAACCAAATCAGACGGTCCGCAACAAGTTAATGTCTGAAAAGAGCGAGAAGCGGACATGACAATCCTTTAAGTTAGCCTAATGTTAAGACTATAAAATGGTATGCCACTATTCTAGGAGAGGCTTACGCGGTTACCAAATTTTCCACTCTTGACTACTAAAGGCCTCAACGATTGTGAACCCTGAGCCGAATTCATCATTTTTAGACTTCATGCTCGTTTTTTAGTCATGACGGTCTGTGATAGGTTAGTATCCAATATGTCTATGGATGTAAATTTAACCAAATTATAATTTATCATGGAGGGTAATCACGTGGATATGATAGGTGAGTTGGCAGAAAGTGTAAAATCGAGTCTCTCAGAGCATAAAAAGTGGGGAACCTTGGATGCCTATTTATACAACGCTGGTACAGGCATAGTTTTGCTATGCTCCGGCATAGCTACATATTTACCATCTGTAGGAGATGGTACATCTGAATGGATTCCTCCAATCCTCACGGGGTTAGTTACATTCTGGGTTGCACTAGATCGAGCGCTTACCTTTGGCCCGCGTTGGAAGTTTCATTTGACGCAAAGATCAGGATATCGTCGCGTTCTTGATCAGATAGCAATTTATTCAGCGTTGCCAGATAATGAAAAGCCTACTCAATTAAAAAAGATTGTCGCCCAATTGGAATTAGTAAGATCGCAAGAACCTGGTATGCCAGGGATAGATGTTGCTGGTGACAATTAATCTTAAAAGGGCTTTATGAGGAGTGGAACACTCTCTACTTCAAGACCCTTTGTTAGCGCCTCTTGTAAGCCAATTGATAGAACGTTCTCGTCCACAAAAGACAAGCAGCGGACTCGTTTCAACCCCAACATTATTTCGCCAACAACCGAAAGAAGTGTGGTTGTCTTAGTATTGACCACGTTATAGCAATGACGAACTATGTATTTAATTACCGAGACTTTTTAGTTCAGAGATTGCACGCAATTATTATAGGAAACTTTGGATGAATTGTTTGATATTAAGGATGATTTTCGTGAATCTTCAAAATAGTGGAAATTGCCATAGCACTAGTTTAACGTTATTAGCAGCTTCTTGTTCAATCTTTTTAAACAAACCAAGCCAAAAATCAATGAGCGATCTGGGAAGCATGACGTTAGCCCTTTTTGATAATCCGGATCAGGTTCTTGCATCTACAATAAAGGGGACTTTGGAAGAAGGTGTAATAAAAGTGTTACTACGTATTGTAACAGGTAGAGATATGCCTAACGTGCCGGAGTTTCAGCTGAGCGGCCCTGTTGATACAGTTTATAAGACACTAGGAGTCTTGTAATGCATAAGAACAGACCAATAAACAACAGGTTCAGTGATGTCACTGGAAGACAATTTTCATTTAATGACTTCAAAGCATATTATGATTTTATCAAACGAGAAGCGAATTATTGGGCAAAACAGAAAGACTCTCTTAGCGGCAATAGGAATCAGAATATACATCCCTACTTGAATTTTCATGCCAGCATGAGTGCGGTCATAAGCACCATAGAGAATTGGAACAATGCCGACGAATTGGATAACCAAACATTTCAACAACACTTAAATCAAATTCAAAGCAACCAATTTAGGAATATTGGCAATCAATGGTTATGGTCAGGGCATGATTACGTTCCACGCTTCGTTGAAATTCACTCTGATATTTCAAAAGATGCTGCCGAGTCATTTTTAAGCTATGTTTCAAGAAATCAAGCAGCTAGCTTTGGAAACAAAGACAGTTTTGATGGCGCTTTGTTAGGGTATGAGTACGTTTATCAAAATTCTGATTTAGTCAAACGACGAAAATCAGAAAGAGCAACTATCACCCAGTTAAGAGATCAACTTCAGCATACCAATAATGAAATAATCACAGAGGTTGAAGAAACTAAGCTGGATTTCAATACTTGGTTCGACAGCTCAAAATTACAACAAAAAGAATGGCAGCACGAAACTCAAAATAAGTGCAGTAGATTATTGAAGGCAAATAGTTGGATTGCTCAAAAGAAAGGGCAGCGTTTCAGTAAAGAGCTCGACACCCAATTAGAGGCTTGGCAGCAAAGAATTGATGAGCTTGAGCAAACCTTCAAAGAAAAACTGAGGCTTGAAAAACCTGCTGAATACTGGAAGGCATCGGCATCGAAGTTGAGAAGCCAAGGAATTATGTTTACAACGCTGCTTTTATTAACCATCGCCTTTGGCGTTTATGGGCTAGCGGATTTTTTCAAGATCTGGTTATTGAGGGGCGAGCAACCAATTAATTTAGCCTCAGTGCAGGGGGTTGTTCTTTTCGGGTCTATCGCCGCTGTTTATGCTTTCATTATCAAGGTCTTATCCAGATTAACATTCAGCTCTTTCCACTTGATGAGAGACGCAGAAGAAAGAGAGCAGCTTACATATTTATATCTTTCACTAACTGAAGGCTCTGATGTTGATAAAGAGTCCAGAGAAATTGTGCTCCAAGCCCTCTTCAGTCGTTCTGAGACGGGTTTACTTGCGCAGGAGCAAGGTCCCGCAATGCCGGGGGCCAGCGAGATAATGAGAGCATTTTCCAAAGGCAAGTCGTAAATCCGACTTGCTGCAATTTGGAAAATATTAAAAGAAACATATCTTACGTCCAGAGATTCTGTGTTTTCATAGGTAGGAATCTGCAATGACCACTTCACGTACAAAGCAGTCACAGGGATGCCAGTACCAAGATGTCCGCTTTTGACCAACAGACGACGGGAACGACGGTAGAATTTCTGCTGCGAACGAGTAGGGGGATAAAGCAGGCTCTCTTTGAATAAGTACATAATGAAGTTCTAAGAAGCTATTCGATGAAACAATCCGGCATTATGCCGTCGCTTCGTAAACCACTAATACTTGCAAATCACTTTCTAAAAGCCCGACGCCAGAAAAACTACGAGCAATTGAACTAAGTTGCATACTAATTGGCCTGGTTTTCTGATACATGGACGGGTTTAATGACCACTGAGTTCTCAGCCAGTACTTACAACTGGGGAAACTGTTAGGATCATTCATTATGTTTGTTTCGCTTTAAATGAATCCACGTGACTATCATAGAAATAACTAGTAGGCCGTCATACCATGGACGGGCTGGAAAGCTCAGATGCTTCATTAAAACTAGCAATCCGACATAAGTCTTTCAATCTCTTGAGCAAAAGCAGAATGTGGGAGCCGCTAAAAATCTCGTGCTGGCAGAAAATCTCATTTTATGTGGCAGTCTTCAAAAGGATTGATAAGCAACAAGATTTCAATATTGTATTTAACATAATATACATTATGCGCAATTAAGTATTAATGCGGATTGGGGCGGCTGTCTGCGGATTCGCTTGCTGCGGTAAACCCTCACGGTTTGCCGCGCTACGCAATCCTTGCCAGCCAGTCCTAACGCTTAACGATGAATATGCCTAAGTTTGTGACGTGAATTTGCCACGGGCTCGGCACAATTTCGCCTGAGCTTTTCAGCACGATCCCTCCGCCAGTTGCCCGACGAGGTTTGTCGTCGATGGTTGCGATTTCTTTCACCCACGTTGGCATCAGCCACCAACAGCGTTCATTGCGTGCGCCGTCAGATAATCCGCCACAGCCCATTATCCGGCAGCCTTTCGGGAATGCGTCCGCATCGTCTTTCGACAGATATTTGGCCAGATAAGCCACCGGACGTTTTACCCATTCAATGCGCGTCATGCCATGCGGCCACCAACCTTGTTTATCAGGTTTCGGCAACGTGACGCCGACCGGTAGCCAGAACACCACGTGATAATGCACGGCCCCCCGCTTCTGCAATTCAGCAACCCAGACATACCGGACTGAGATTTGGCGGCGTTTGCACCATTGGCGAACCAGACGCATAAAGTAACTGACATCATCAGCACGCCAGTCTTCAACATTACGGTATGTAAGCGTGACCATGGCACGCCGGTATCGGGCTTTTGCCTGCTGTAAATCTTCTTCGTGGAGTCTGGCCGCGGTTAATGTGCCGTGTTTCATCCGTTTAAGACGAGTCTGTAAACGGTCGATTTTGTGGATTTGTTGGTGTGTTCCAGTTGTTGATAAAGAGATAAACCCAGGCGCAGTGCGCAGGACTTCTCCGGTTTCAGGGTTGTTTTGGGGTGTTTTTCCGTCGTAAACCGGTAAACCAGCAAACTTTTCGCATGAATTATTTTGATGCGAACTGTATTCTGGCCGTACTGATCCACTGACAGACTCAGCCTGTCTAAGTAACATTGCCGTGTTACTCCATTTCCGTGGTTTGTAACAACGCGCTTAAGGAGTTGCCACTCCTTTAACGCATCCTAGAAGCCTGACTTTGCCGAGTCGGGCTTCTTTCTATCTACTTTTCTTCCGGTAGCTGTTCCGCTGCGGCTTTCTCCATAGCATTCATGAACGGTTCGAACATTTCCTTAAATGCAATGCCCACAGAGTCCGCCATACGCTGATTATTCTCGCGTTCGATGCGCTTTTTGTTAATTGCTTCGCCCAGATATACCGATGCCAGTGTGGCCGGACTCTGGCCGACTTCTGCCGCTAAACGGGATAATTCTGCATGTACCTGCGGCGTAACTTTGATGGCAATCCGCTCGCTTCTTACTTCTTTTTCCGTTGTCATAGTGTGTTTCTCCGGTGGCTATCTGGACACTTACGGAATCGAACTTACAGGAGATATTCAGGGATTGGAAGTGCCCGTACGGGCACCGTAATTGACTGACTTAGCTTAACTAATGTATACCTGTACACATGTTTACACTTCACCATGTTCACCGGTTTTTCAGGTCAGTTAGCCGGCAGGCTACGGTTTTTGGTGAGGTTGACCCCCGTATTACAGATACGGGGGTCTTAAGCGAAATCCGCACAAGAGTGGACTGTTATAGTATGTCCACCCTCGCACATTAATTTGCACGTAGCGGACATTGGCAGCAGCCAATTTCAGACAGACCGCTCATACATCGTTTTTTGGTTTTGCAGGGCGGCAATTCGCTTTGGTGGCCGATTTAGACTAGGAATGGCCGTTGTGTGACAGTACCTTTGTTCAGTTCGCAAGGTTACCGCTCGCAAGGCTCACTGCATGCCGCAAGCGGCATTAAGGACAACTAATGGAATCAGAAGTAATATCTCAATTGAAAACCTTTTTGGAAGGTATTCTGAATGATGGAATAGATCTAGAAGCCAGCTATAGGCATTCAGCAGCGAGCTTCACCAGTCGAGAACGTAAAACTATAGTTGTCACCAGAAGTATTTATGAAGATCACGGAAGCCAAATTGATAATTTAATAAGAACTTTAAATTCGCCAGATACAACCTCTGAAATTCAACGTAAATACAATGAATTAGACGATGGTCAAAGCATGACCATTAACTATAAGGAAAGTCGTGTTTTCATTAGCTAAGAATCGCTAGTAAGTGGGTATCCCGTTAACAATTCTTACGCACTTAGGATAGTGGTCGACTTTTGTGTCTGTATAATTTTTTAGTTCCGCTTCATGAACTACTGTGCAATGCCAGACCTTATAGTGGTAGGTCACGAGTTGAGTTGCCACTGCGACAGCTATTCCAAGAAAGAAACCAATCAGCCCAAATATTATGTGTTTTTTGTTTCCCATAAATAGATTCATTCCATGATTAATAAACCCGTAACTTTGACTACTGAACAACAGTTACTTTTGGTACGCATGCCTTGTAGACTGCGGGGCACTTACATTACATGGTTGCTTGGATTCGATCCATATTTCCTGATGAGCAGGGAAACGTACTACAGACATGCCAAGGAACTGGCATCAAAATACGGCATAGAAATCCGCAAAAAGAGTCCTTATTTTGTGTCCCCAAGGGCAGACTAGTAAATATACATTATGCGCAATTAAGTATTAATGCGGATTGGGGCGGCTGTCTGCGGATTCGCTTGCTGCGGTAAACCCTCACGGTTTGCCGCGCTACGCAATCCTTGCCAGCCAGTCCTAACGCTTAAC
>NZ_JAGDEA010000004.1:0-4404 GCF_040148705.1 Alteromonas sp. NFXS44
TGGCCGACCAGGTACCATCGCCCAGTACTGTTGCGTTGAAGCTCTGGGTATCGCCGTTACCGTCGGTAATGTCGATGGTTACCAGTCCGCCGATTTCATCAGAGGTACCGGAAATCAACGGCGTGTCACTGGCCAGATCGGTGATCGGGTTGATGTTCAGCACTGGCAGTGTCAGGTCGATGAGGCCGGAAGTATTCACCGTGGCCAGATTGCCGGCATCATCCAGTACCGACACGTTCACATCCAGTAAGCCTTCTGAAATCGCCATGGGTACGTTGGCTGACCAGGTACCGTCGCCGAGAACTGTCGCGTTGAAGCTTTGCGTATCGCCGTTACCGTCCGTGATATCGATGGTTACGATACCGCCGATTTCGTCAGACGTACCGCTGATGAGCGGTGTATCGCTGGCCAGATCGGTGATCGGGTTGATATTCAGCACTGGCAGCGTCAGATCAATCAGGCCGGAGGTGTTCACCGTGGCCACATTACCCGCTGCATCCAGTACCGACACGTTGACATCCAGCAAGCCTTCAGAAATCGCCACAGGTACGTTGGCAGACCAGGTACCGTCGCCGAGAACTGTCGCGTTGAAGCTTTGCGTATCACCGTTACCGTCGGTAATGTCGATGGTTACGATACCGCCGATTTCGTCAGAGGTACCGGAAATCAACGGCGTGTCACTACCAAGGTCTGTAACCGGGTTAACGTTGAGTACCGGCAACGTTAAATCAATCAGGCCGGAGGTGCTGACAGTTGCAACGTTGCCCGCATCATCCATGACCGATGCGTCGATTGTCAGTAATCCTTCATTGAGATCTGATGGTACATTGACAGACCAGGTACCATCAGGCTGAACCGTGGCAGAGAGGGTTTGTTCAACACCTAAGCCGTCTACAAGCACGATTTCAACGTTGGCGCCCAGCTCATCTGAAGTACCGGAGATCGTAGGCTGCACATCGTTTGTATTGACAAACGTGTCCAACGTTATGCCCGGATCGGTTGTATCGATTGTGCCCGCAGCACTCACGTTCACGATATTGCCTGAATCGTCCAGAACCTGCGCCTCAACGGTGACAGAGCCGTCCGGAAGAATGGGAAGATCTGAGCTCCAGCTTCCATCAGCCTGAACAACTGCAGACAGATTGTATTCAACGCCATCAGAATCGGTCACCGTCAACAGGACAATGGTGCCTACACCTACATCCGTACTGCCTGTAACTGTCGGAGAGTTGTCATTGGTGATATCAATAGGATCGATGATTAAGCTCGGTGCGGCCATATCAATAGTTGCAGTGAGCGTTGCTGTAGCAGTATTACCTGCATCATCTGTAGCCGATGCCTGAACCGTGAACTCACCTTCAGCCAGATCTGTGGGAACCTCAACACTGAATGAACCATCCGCGGCTACAGGAACAGTGAGAGTTTGCTCATTTCCGGCAGCATCGGTGATCACAAGTGTAACGATATCACCTTCAGGAATATCCAACGTACCAGTGATCATGGGGGTTGCATCATCATAGGTTGTAGTAACAACAACGTTTCCTGTAGGAGCTGTGGTATCCACCTCACCACTTGTCGAAGTACTACCTGTATTCCCCGCGGCATCCGTAGCAGATGCATCAACCGTGTAGTTGCCATCGGCCATGTTTGCAGGCACATCGGCACTGAACGTACCATCAGGCTGAACTGTCGCAGTGAACGTTTGTACATCACCGTTGGCATCAGTGACGGCTAATGTCACAGCCTCACCCGGCGTCAGATCCGTGGTGCCGGAGATTGTTGGCGTAGCATCATTACCGAGACCTTCAGCATCCAGTGTTACTACTGGTGCAGTGGTGTCAATATTGCCGCTGGTTGAAGCCGTGCCGGTATTGCCGGCTGCATCGGTAGCCGCTGCATCAACAGTAAAGTTACCTTCTGCCATTTCAGCAGGGACATCGGCACTGAATGTACCGTCAGGTTGCACGGTAGCCGTTACTGTTTGTGCATCACCATTGGCATCAGTGACTGTCAGCGTTACAGATTCACCGGCTGGCAGGTCTGTAGTGCCGGAAATAGTTGGTGTGGTGTCGTTACCTGTGCCCTGGGCATCCAGCGTGACTGTCGGTGCGGTGGTATCCACCGTACCTGAGGTCGAGGCAGTACCGGTGTTACCGGCAGCATCGGTAGCCGCTGCATCAACAGTGAAGTTACCTTCTGCCATTTCAGCAGGCACATCGGCACTGAATGTACCGTCAGGTTGCACGGTAGCCGTTACAGTTTGCGCATCGCCGTTAGCATCCGTCACGGTCAGGGTGACAAATTCGCCCGCTGGCAGATCGGTCGTGCCTGAAATAGTCGGTGTGGTGTCGTTGCCTGTACCTTGTGCATCCAGTGTGACTGTCGGTGCGGTGGTATCCACCGTACCTGAGGTCGAGGCAGTACCGGTGTTACCAGCCGCATCGGTTGCGGCTGCATCAACAGTAAAGTTACCTTCTGCCATTTCAGCAGGGACATCGGCACTGAATGTACCGTCAGGTTGCACGGTAGCCGTTACAGTCTGCGCATCACCATTCGCATCGGTCACTGTCAGGGTAACAGATTCACCGGCTGGCAGATCGGTCGTGCCTGAAATAGTCGGGGTAGTGTCGTTACCGGTACCTTGAGCATCAAGAGTGACCGTTGGTGCAGTGGTATCCACTGTACCGGTCGTAGAAGCAGTACCAGTGTTACCGGCCGCATCGGTTGCGGCAGCATCAACGGTGAAGTTACCTTCTGCCATTTCTGCAGGGACATCGGCGCTGAAGGTGCCGTCTGGCTGTACTGTCGCAGTTACAGTTTGTGCAGCACCATTAGCATCGGTCACCGTCAAGGTGACGGATTCACCTGCTGGCAGATCCGTGGTACCGGAAATGGTTGGCGTGGTGTCATTGCCTGTGCCCTGGGCATCCAGTGTTACCGTCGGTGCAGTGGTATCCACCGTACCTGAGGTCGAGGCTGTACCGGTGTTACCGGCAGCATCGGTAGCCGCTGCATCAACAGTAAAGTTACCTTCTGCCATTTCAGCAGGGACATCGGCACTGAATGTACCGTCAGGTTGCACGGTAGCCGTTACTGTTTGTGCATCACCATTGGCATCAGTGACTGTCAGCGTTACAGATTCACCGGCTGGCAGGTCTGTAGTGCCGGAAATAGTTGGTGTGGTGTCGTTACCTGTGCCCTGGGCATCCAGCGTGACTGTCGGTGCGGTGGTATCCACCGTACCTGAGGTCGAGGCAGTACCGGTGTTACCGGCAGCATCGGTAGCCGCTGCATCAACAGTGAAGTTACCTTCTGCCATTTCAGCAGGCACATCGGCACTGAATGTACCGTCAGGTTGCACGGTAGCCGTTACAGTTTGCGCATCGCCGTTAGCATCCGTCACGGTCAGGGTGACAAATTCGCCCGCTGGCAGATCGGTCGTGCCTGAAATAGTCGGTGTGGTGTCGTTGCCTGTACCTTGTGCATCCAGTGTGACTGTCGGTGCGGTGGTATCCACCGTACCTGAGGTCGAGGCAGTACCGGTGTTACCAGCCGCATCGGTTGCGGCTGCATCAACCGTGAAGTTACCTTCTGCCATTTCTGCAGGCATATCGGCGCTGAAGGTACCGTCTGGTTGCACAGTTGCTGTTACTGTTTGTGCATCACCATTGGCATCAGTGACTGTTAACGTCACTGATTCGCCCGCTGGCAGATCGGTTGTGCCTGAAATAGTCGGGGTGGTGTCGTTACCGGTGCCTTGTGCATCCAGTGTGACTGTTGGCGCAGTTGTGTCGATATTACCGCTGGTTGAAGCCATGCCGGTATTGCCGGCCGCATCGGTCGCAGCTGCATCAACCGTGAAGTTACCTTCTGCCATTTCTGCAGGGACATCGGCGCTGAACGTACCGTCTGGTTGTACGGTTGCTGTGACGGTTTGCGCATCGCCGTTGGCATCAGTGACTGTTAACGTCACTGATTCGCCCGCTGGCAGATCGGTTGTGCCGGAAATAGTCGGTGTGGTGTCGTTACCGGTACCTTGAGCATCTAATGTTACTGTCGGTGAAGTGGTGTCGATATTGCCACTAGTTGAAGCTGTGCCGGTGTTACCGGCTGCATCGGTTGCCGCAGCTTCAACAGTAAAGTTACCTTCTGCCATTTCTGCAGGGACATCGGCACTGAACGTGCCATCTGGCTGAACGGTTGCGGTAACGGTTTGTGCATCACCATTCGCATCCGTCACAGTTAACGTCACTGACTCACCGGCTGGCAGGTCTGTAGTGCCTGAAATGGTCGGTGTGGTGTCGTTACCGGTGCCTTGTGCATCCAGCGTGACCGTTGGGGCAGTGGTATCCACTGTACCGGACGTAGAAGCAGTACCGGTGTTACCGGCTGCATCGGTAGCGG
>NZ_JAGDEA010000015.1:0-2912 GCF_040148705.1 Alteromonas sp. NFXS44
GAAGCTATTTAGGGTTGTATGGTTAAGTGACTAAGCGTATACGGTGGATGCCTTGGCAGTAAGAGGCGATGAAGGACGTGTAAGTCTGCGAAAAGCGGTGGCGAGCTGACAAAACGCATTTGAGCCATCGATGTCCGAATGGGGAAACCCACCCGCTTGCGGGTATCGTTAACTGAATTCATAGGTTAACGAGGCAAACCCGGGGAACTGAAACATCTAAGTACCCGGAGGAAAAGAAATCAACCGAGATTCCCTTAGTAGCGGCGAGCGAAAGGGGACCAGCCGATGTTAGTTGTCATAGTGGAATATTCTGGAAAGTTTAACGGAACAGGGTGATAGTCCCGTACACGAAGTGGCAGTTAGCACATATTAAGTAGGTCGGGACACGTGTTATCCTGACTGAAGATGGGGGGACCATCCTCCAAGGCTAAATACTCCTTACTGACCGATAGTGAACCAGTACCGTGAGGGAAAGGCGAAAAGAACCCCTGTGAGGGGAGTGAAACAGAACCTGAAACCGTATACGTACAAGCAGTGGGAGCCCTTCGGGGTGACTGCGTACCTTTTGTATAATGGGTCAGCGACTTATATTTGGTAGCAAGGTTAACCGTTTAGGGGAGCCGTAGCGAAAGCGAGTGTTAACTGCGCGTTGAGTTGCCAGGTATAGACCCGAAACCCGGTGATCTAGCCATGGGCAGGTTGAAGGTTGAGTAACATCAACTGGAGGACCGAACCCACGCCTGTTGAAAAAGGCGGGGATGACTTGTGGCTGGGGGTGAAAGGCCAATCAAACCGGGAGATAGCTGGTTCTCCCCGAAATCTATTTAGGTAGAGCCTCGGACGAATTCCTTTGGGGGTAGAGCACTGTTAAGGCTAGGGGGTCATCCCGACTTACCAACCCTTTGCAAACTCCGAATACCAAAGAGAACTATCCGGGAGACACACGGCGGGTGCTAACGTCCGTCGTGAAGAGGGAAACAACCCAGACCGCCAGCTAAGGTCCCAAAATATTGCTAAGTGGGAAACGATGTGGGAAGGCTAAGACAGCTAGGAGGTTGGCTTAGAAGCAGCCATCCTTTAAAGAAAGCGTAATAGCTCACTAGTCGAGTCGGCCTGCGCGGAAGATGTAACGGGGCTAAGCAATATACCGAAGCTGCGGCAAAGCACTTATGTGCTTTGGGTAGGGGAGCGTTCTGTAAGCCGCTGAAGGTGAACTGTGAAGTTTGCTGGAGGTATCAGAAGTGCGAATGCTGACATGAGTAACGATAATGGGGGTGAAAAACCCCCACGCCGGAAGACCAAGGTTTCCTGTCCCATGCTAATCAGGGCAGGGTAAGTCGGCCCCTAAGGCGAGGCAGAAATGCGTAGTCGATGGGAAACGGGTTAATATTCCCGTACTTATATAATCAGTGACGGAGGGACGGAGAAGGCTAGACAATCCTGGCGTTGGTTGCCCAGGTGAAAGTGTGTAGGAAGTAAGATTAGGTAAATCCGGTTTTATAATTCTGAGACACGAGACGAGCTCCCAAGGGAGTGAAGTTGTTGATGCCCTGCTTCCAGGAAAAGCTTCTAAACTTATGATTATGTGAACCGTACCCCAAACCGACACAGGTGGTCAGGTAGAGAATACTAAGGCGCTTGAGAGAACTCGGGTGAAGGAACTCGGCAAAATTGTACCGTAACTTCGGGAGAAGGTACGCCCCTGCGTGTGATGAGACTTGCTCTTTGAGCACACGGGGGCCGCAGTGACCAGGTGGCTGGGACTGTTTATTAAAAACACAGCACTCTGCTAAATCGTAAGATGACGTATAGGGTGTGACACCTGCCCGGTGCCGGAAGGTTAATTGATGGGGTTAGCGTAAGCGAAGCTCTTGATCGAAGCCCCGGTAAACGGCGGCCGTAACTATAACGGTCCTAAGGTAGCGAAATTCCTTGTCGGGTAAGTTCCGACCTGCACGAATGGTGTAACCATGGCCACGCTGTCTCCACCCGAGACTCAGTGAAATTGAAATCGCAGTGAAGATGCTGTGTACCCGCACCTAGACGGAAAGACCCCGTGAACCTTTACTACAGCTTGGCACTGAACATTGAACCTACTTGTGTAGGATAGGTGGGAGGCTTTGAAGTATGGACGCCAGTTCATACGGAGCCGTCCTTGAAATACCACCCTGGTATGTTTGATGTTCTAACGTTGGTCCCTGATCGGGATTGCGGACAGTGTCTGGTGGGTAGTTTGACTGGGGCGGTCTCCTCCCAAATAGTAACGGAGGAGCACGAAGGTTAGCTAATCACGGTCGGACATCGTGAGGTTAGTGCAATGGCATAAGCTAGCTTAACTGCGAGACAGACACGTCGAGCAGGTACGAAAGTAGGTCATAGTGATCCGGTGGTTCTGTATGGAAGGGCCATCGCTCAACGGATAAAAGGTACTCCGGGGATAACAGGCTGATACCGCCCAAGAGTTCATATCGACGGCGGTGTTTGGCACCTCGATGTCGGCTCATCACATCCTGGGGCTGAAGTCGGTCCCAAGGGTATGGCTGTTCGCCATTTAAAGTGGTACGCGAGCTGGGTTTAGAACGTCGTGAGACAGTTCGGTCCCTATCTGGTGTGGGCGTTGGATGATTGAGGGGAGCTGCTCCTAGTACGAGAGGACCGGAGTGGACGAACCGCTGGTGTTCGGGTTGTTTTGCCAAAGGCATTGCCCGGTAGCTACGTTCGGAATCGATAACCGCTGAAAGCATCTAAGCGGGAAGCGAGCCCCGAGATGAGTCATCCCTGAGGTTTAACCTCTCTGAAGGGTTGTTGAAGACTACAACGTTGATAGGCAGGATGTGGAAGTGTTGCAAGGCATTAAGCTAACCTGTACTAATTGCCCGTGAGGCTTAACCATACAACGCCTAAGTAGCTTT
>NZ_JAGDEA010000010.1:0-1019 GCF_040148705.1 Alteromonas sp. NFXS44
TGGCTCAAATGCGTTTTGTCAGCTCGCCACCGCTTTTCGCAGACTTACACGTCCTTCATCGCCTCTTACTGCCAAGGCATCCACCGTATACGCTTAGTCACTTAACCATACAACCCTAAATAGCTTCTGCTTTGTCTCCTCCTCTTCGCCTTGGTTCGTCGTTCGCCCGGTTACATACTAAAGTATGCGCCCTCGCTCACTCCTCAGCCGGCTCGATGAGAAAACAAATCATCGCTATTTCCTCTTATTCACATGAGTAAGGAATAAGATTCCATAGCATTACAGGATTATCCAAGAGTTGCGACAACTCAAAAGGATGGATATTCCTGCGCCTGTCCTCCGCCTTTTTATCCGGAGTCAGGTGTGCATCAAAGCACTGTTGTATGCATGACTGTCTAATCAATTACATTGCAGCTTTCGCTGCGCCGTTGTCAGATAGAGTAGCTTTTGAAAGAACATCTTTCGATATTCTCAGTTACTCAATTTGATTGATTACTAATATCAGCTTTCCAAATTGTTAAAGAACAGGTTTAGAGTAAAAAACCCTAATCAATACTTACTCAACCGAGTAAAAATTCATTAGGATTTGTATCTTTCTGACCAAGTTTATTCAGTAGCCATTTCGTCTGATGAAGTTAATTTGATTGCGAGAAGCGCAGTGTGCGCCAGCACATGAGCATCGCAGCAGTCAAAGTAACGATAGCAGGTAGAAATGGTAGGCTTGGGCAGACTTGAACTGCCGACCTCACCCTTATCAGGGGTGCGCTCTAACCAGCTGAGCTACAAGCCTATTGGTGGAGCTAAGCAGGATCGAACTGCTGACCTCCTGAATGCAAATCAGGCGCTCTCCCAGCTGAGCTATAGCCCCATAAGACTTGGTCGTTCTTCATTAATAACAAAACAATCTGTGTGAACACTGCGCTAAAAGGCAATAGACGATTTTTAAGGTAAGGAGGTGATCCAACCCCAGGTTCCCCTAGGGTTACCTTGTTACGACTTCACCCCAGTCATGAAACACA